>JACTNA010000026.1 GCA_014584315.1 Planctomycetota bacterium
GCATCCGATGGGAGAAGTCCACCGTGTTGTTCCAAGGCTACCTTCACTTCGCGTGCTCGTTCATGTTACTTCGAGAGGTTCTGGGATAGGCTCTAATCTCCGCACCCGCGGACTCATCAGCGACGAGGAGTTTGCCCAACAGAAGGCCCGTTTGCTGCGGTAAGTCTGTGCTTACACTCGGGCTTCGTGCCGCAGTTGGCCGCAGGCGGCGGCGATGTCTCGGCCTCGGGAGCGGCGGATGTGGGTGTTCACGCCGCGGGCGCGGAGGATGCGCTGGAACTCGCGGACGTCGGCCGTGCTCGGGCGGCGGAAGTCGAGGCCGGCGACCTCGTTGTAGCGGATGAGGTTGACGTTGGCGCGGAGCGAGCGTGCGACGCCGGCGAGTTGGGCGGCGTGCTCGGGGCGGTCGTTCACGCCGCCGAGCAGGATGTACTCGAGCGTGATCTCGCGCCCGGTCTTCTCGAACCAGACGCGGCAGGCGGCGAGGAGGTCGGCGATGGTGGTGTACTCGGCCCAGGGGATGAGCGTTCGCCGCAGGTCGTCGTTCGGGGCGTGCAGGCTGAGGGCGAGCGTGACGGGGAGGTCGAGTTGCTCGGCGAGTTTCTCGATCGCGCGGGGCAGGCCGACGGTGGAGATGGTGATACGGCGGGCCGAGATGCCCATCCCCCACGGGGCGGCGATGGTGCGCACGGCGTGGACGACGTTGGGGAGGTTGGCGAGCGGCTCGCCCATGCCCATGAAGACGACGTGGGTGATTCGGAGTGGGGGAGTGACTGAGTGACGGAGTGACGAAGCGGGGGAGGTCGAAGGCGAGGAGAGGAGGGAGTTGAGTCGCCAGACCTGCTCGACGATCCGGCCCGCGGAGAGGTTGCCGTCGAGGCCGCCGAGGCCCGAGGCGCAGAACCGGCAACCCACGGGGCATCCGACCTGGGAGGAGATGCAGGCGGTGCGCCGTGGGGCCGAGCGGGTGTCGCGGGCATCGGCCGGGATCATCACGCACTCGGTCTGGCGGTCGGTGGAAGGCTTGAGGCCTGAGGCTTGAGGCTTGAGGGGGGAGGAAGAGAGTTGGAGGGGGAGGGAGAGACCCTCGCTTGCGCGTTGGGCTCCGTGGCCCTGGCTTGCGCCACGGGCTCCATCCCCTGCCTCGCTGTCTCGCTGTTTCGCTATCTCGCGGTAGTCCGCCCACTCGACCAGCAGTTTCTCGGTGCCGTCGGAGGCGGACTGGTGGCGGACCGCTTCGCCGGACAGAAACGTCATCTCGGCGGCGAGCAGGTCGCGGTCGCGCTTGGCGAGATTCGTCATCGCCAAGGGGTCGGCGACGCCCTTGGCGTAGACCCAATCGAGCGCCTGGGCCGCCCGGAACGCGGGCAGGCCGCGCTCGACGCACCAGGCCCGGAGTGTGTCCGGGGTGTGGTCGAAGATGTGGTTGGCGGGGTGGCGCATGAGGATAGGGTACGTGAGTTGGGGTAATGTCCGGATCGTATTTCGCCGCAGAGTTGGGTGTCAAACCTTGACACCCAGGCACGTTCGTGCGACAATCAAGTCATGCCCGCCAAGGACACGCTCAACGTCTCGCTCACGCCGGAACTCGCCGGCTTCGTGGATTCGCAGGTGCGGGGCGGCCAGTACCGCTCGGCGAGCGAGGTGGTGCGTGCCGCGCTGCGGCTGCTGGAGCGAGACGAGCGCGATCGGCTGTTTCAGAAGTGGCTTCTGAAGGGTGAGTTGACAGCGGAGGAGGCGACTCGATTGCCCGAGGACGTTCGAGGGAGGATGCGTCGAGCGCTCAGTTGGCGGGTCGAGGACGGGCAGGAGTCACTGAGAAGGGGCGAGGGCGTTGCGGGCGAGGAGGTTCTGGAACGCTGGGAGCGTCGCCTGCGCGCTCTCGACGATGCCGAACGGGACCGGAAGTCGGCATGAGCCGCGGATACATCCTCTCTGCGCCAGCGCGGCGCGATCTTGACGCGATCATCGAATAGGCATTCATTGAGCGTGGACCGAACGCGGCTCGATCGCTCGTTGTGCAGTTCCGCGCTGCGTTCGAGCGATTGGCGGCCTTCCCGCACATCGGGCACCGAAGCGAACGGCTTCCATTCGGCTCGTGCCGCATCTGGAACGTATTCGATTACCTCGTGATCTACAACGCAGAGACGCATCCGCTTGAGATTGTCCGCGTCATCCACGGCGCCAGGGGAGAGGACGTGCTTGCCGACGACGCGTAGACCGTGAGGCGCGAGCGGAAGGTGTGCTATCGCCCTTCGATCGTGAGCGGGACCGCCCCGTAGAGCGACTCGGTGACGACGGGCTTCTGGACGCGGATGCGCCGGTCGGCGTCGGGGTGGCCGCGGTCCTTCATGATGCGGCGGAGATTGCCGGGGAGGGCGAACTCGACGTCCTCGTCGAAGACGTCGCGGGTCTCGATGGTCGCGCCGAAGCGGGTGACGAGTTCGCGGCAGACGCCCGCGACGAGGTCCTCGGGCGCGGAGGCGCCGGCGGTCACGAGGACGGTTGCATCGCCTGTCGCAAACCACTCTTCGTGCAGGCCGGTCGCGTCGTCGATCAGGCGGGCGGGCGTGCCGGCGTTTTCGGCGATCTCCGTCAGGCGGACGGAGTTCGACGAGTTGCGGCTGCCGACGACGAGCACGAGGTCGCACTCGGGCGCGAGCATGCGCACGGCGTGCTGTCGGTTCGTCGTCGCGTAGCAGATGTCCTCGCTGGGCGGGGCCTTGATGTTCGGAAACGCGCGCTTG
This sequence comes from Planctomycetota bacterium, assembly GCA_014584315.1. Taxonomy (GTDB): domain Bacteria; phylum Planctomycetota; class Phycisphaerae; order Phycisphaerales; family UBA1924; genus CAADGN01. Next base: position 2,748 of record JACTNA010000026.1, read on the forward strand.
AGGGCATCGATGATGACGCCCGCGTCGTCGGTCGAGAGCGTCGTCTGCGTCAGGTACACCAGCCGGTCGGGATCGCGGATGGTCAGGTGCGGGATGTCGTCCGGGGTCTCGACGACCTGGGTGGCGTCGGGGGCCTCGCCCGTGGTGCCGATGACCTCCTGGTGGTTGCGGTGGCCGATCAGCAGAATCTGGTACCCCTGCCGCGCGTAGCGGATCGCTTCGGAGTGGACCTTGGTGACGAGCGGGCAGGTGGCGTCGATGGCGTGCAGCCCCCGCTCGGCGGCCCGGCGGCGGACGGCGGGCGGGATGCCGTGGGCGGAGAAGACGAGGATCGAGCCGGTGGGCGGCGCCTCGACCGACTCGACGAAGACCACGCCGCGGCCGCGGAACCGGCCGACGACGTGGCGGTTGTGGACGATCTCGTGGTAGACATAGATGGTTTCGCCGGGGAAGAGGTCGAGGACGCGGTCCACGACGTCGATCGCCATGCGGACGCCGGCACAGAAGCCGCGGGGGTTGACGAGGAGGAGGCGCATGTCGTTGGGGGAAGGGTAGTTCGGGCCTGAGCGAGCCGCGACCGACAGGGGGCGGTTGGAACCCAGGCACCCCCCGGATGGCTCGAACCCCTCTCTCCCTGCCTTGGCTCACAGGGAACGACCCACGGATACCCCCGCCATGAAGACTGCGCAAGGGGGCTTGCGGCGGCCGGGCGGGGGCACTTGACTCCCGGTATACTCGGACCCACGCGGCCGCGGGTGGCGGATCGCGGGTCTGCGGCCCCCGCGTCAGGGGGCGATTCGGAACGGGAACGAGAGCCGATGGGGCAGAACCTCAAAGCGTGGCACATCGCCCTGTTCGTGGCGGCGGCGGCCGTGCTGGCGGCTTCCATCGCGTACACGTTTCGGGGGTCTGGTGTCGAGTTCGCCGACAAAGTGATGCTCGTTGACGTGAAGACCGGTCAGGTGTTTTCCGTCGACACCTCGAAGCGCACCATCGGCATTCCTGCCCGTCACCCAGAGACCGGCGAACGGACTCTGTACCCGATCAGACGAGAGAATGGCGGTGAGTGGGTCATCGAACCGAGAGCGCTCGGCGCTCTTGTGAGCGCTGGGGTGGCAGCGCCGGACGTGGTAGACCCGAACTCTGGGAAAGTGATCGGAGCAACCAGCAGGGTTCGGAGTCTCTCTCCCAGAGACTTGATGTCCAAGAACAGTCAGGGGTGATCGGAGGCTGAACGATGGCAATCACTCGTGTTCAGGCAGGGCTTCCCAGAGCGTTCACCTTGATTGAACTGCTCGTTGTGATCGCGATCATCGCGCTGCTCATCGGCCTCCTGCTTCCGTCGCTCGGCAAGGCGCGAGAGGCGGCCCAATCCATGGTGTGTTCTGGAACGCAGCGGTCCTTGGGACAGGGCCAGCAGTACTACATCAACGACAATCAGGGGTACCTCGCCGGGCCGCACACTTCGTCGTTCAAGTATGCGCTCGTGGTCGCCAGGAAGCAGGCGACGCTGAAGTCGGTATTCAACTTCGAGACCTCGTCGGATACGCCGACAACCAACTGGGACTGGGTCAGCCCAACCATCGGACAGGGGGGGGTGTTCTCGTCCAATCGTTCGCAGCGAACGCTTCAGTTGCTCAACATGTACGGCTGCGCCTCCGCGAAAGTACTGAATGACGAAGTGTGGCCGGGGCCTTCCGCCGCGGACGACTTCGACCAGTTCGACGACGTGGCGCTGAGCACCGGCTACCGCCAAGTGAGTTTCATTGCGCCAGCCGGCTTCCTGCTCGACTCGCACGAGCGATGGAAGGCGACATTCGACTTTTATCTCAAGTCAGAGCAGATATTCCTCACGACGACGATCTACCCGAAGATGCAAGGTGACGGACCGCAGTTCCAGGTCATTCGTGACCGAAACTACCGTCCGAGAGAGGACTTCCTCGGTGTGCAGGTGAGCAACAAGGTGCTCGTCGCGGACGGAACGAGATACTACGATTTCCCGCGCAGAGTACTCAACTTCGATGTGTCTCCGATGGCCGAGAACTTCAGTTTCTTCTCCGACGGTGGCCCCATCTACCACGGCTCAAGAGTCTACGGCCGGGAACCGCTTGGTCACGATGGAACCGGGTACAACATCAAGCTCAGCGCGCGCCACTCCCGGTCGAGCATCAACGCGACATACTGGGATGGTCATGTGGGTAGCATGACAATTCAAGAGGCGTGGACGGACCCCGTCCCGTGGTACCCCGGTCGTACGCAGTACATCGGGAACTCCGCAACGCCGGAGTCGAGGGCGTACTTCAAGGCAGGGGATTTCATTCCCTGATTCAGCGAGGCGGAACAAACTGCGATAAGAGAGGAGACAAGCATGTCGACCGCACGCGTGTTGGTTCTTCTGGTTGCGGCCACACTTGCTATGACGTTCTCGACAGCCTGCAGAGCCCAGGATTGCATCTACGGGTGGACGTTCGCAGACATCGACGTCACTGCTCACACAGGGACGACCTTCGTGCTGGACGAGGCGTACTCGATCGCCTTCGCTGCTGGTGTCGCGGCCACGTTCGGTGAAGACTGCAACTGTCCCTGTGCGATCTCTGAGGCCGACGTGGACTCCGACTTCGATCCCGACCATGATGGCTTCACAAGCGCGACAGCCGGAATCACGCTTGGCGGAATCGACAGGGGATTCGCTCACAGGGTGGCTTCAGAATCCGCCACATGGTTCGGGTCGTGGTTCGCTGGGCTCCATCTTGAAGGTTGGATCGAGAAGTGTGAGTATGGACCTCCGTGGTGTTGGACACTGGCGGGATTGGTGGCGCACGCAGATCCAGCGATCGCTTTTTCGGTTGACGGGCCCTGGGACGCAACCGTGACAATCACGCTCGGCGGTGGGATGAGCGCACCGCTCAGCAGACCCCGCCGGGTGTCGGGAATGTTCGGACGGATTGGTACGGTTGGATCGACGCAGCCGATCGCGCTCGTCCTGATCGAGACGGACGCTGGCTCGAACGGCATCGGAGTCACGGAGGATTCGCCGGGTGAGTACATCGGCGAGATGAATCTCTCCGGCGGGGCTGGGGATTTTGTCGCATCCACGTTCATGGCATCTTTTTCTGACGGCGATGTGGATGTGGACGGCGACGGCAGGTTCTCTCAGTCCGATGTGGACGCGCTCTCTGACGTCGTGGGCACTCAGGATGCGACGAACCCCGAGTACACTGACTGGTGGGACTTTGACCGCGATGGAGAGATTACCAGCAACGATGTCGAGATCATGCAGTCCTTCATCGATGCCGGGTGTGGCAGCGGCATCATCGGTGACTTCAACCTCGACAATGTCGCCGACTGCGATGACCTGGCAGCGATTCTCGATGCGATCGACAACGAGGAAGACCCCTTCGACGACTACGTGATCGGCGATGCGGAGTATCGGATCGAACTCGATGCCGATCTCGACGGCGACAACGACGCGGACGACTGGTACGTCATCTACGGTCTGCTCCAGCCTGCGGACATCAACCGTGACGGCGAGGTTAACAGCTTGGATTTCGTGCAGTACCTGAACCTCTACAACGCCCAGGACCCCGCGGCCGACATGAACGGCGACGGGCAGGTCAACTCCATCGATTTCGTGATCTACCTGAACTACTACAACAACCCCTGCTGACGTGCAGCCCTTCGGGCTGCCGAGGGAACGTGGGTTTCTTCCCGGGGGTGTCGCTGGCGCGACACCCCCGGCTATTTACGAGCAGCCCTCCGGGTTGTTGAAGGAGCATGATCTCTTCCGGGGGTGTCGCTGGCGCGACCCCCCCGGCTATTTACGAGCAGCCCTTCGGGCTGATATTTTGCCGACGGTCCTTCGAGTTGATATTTTGCGGACGGCCCTTCGGGCTGAGGACAACAAGCAGCGGAGGCGGCGATCTTTGTTGGGAGGGATCAATGTCAGCAGAAGATGCCCTGAGGTGGTTGGCTACGCACGAGAAGGAATCGATCGCCCGGCTCGTGGAGTGGCTGCGGATTCCGAGCGTTTCGACGCAGCCGAAGCACAAGGGGGACTGCGAGCGTGCGGCCGCGTGGGCGGCGGAGCGGCTGCGCGAGTGCGGGCTGAGCGTGGAGGTGCTGGCGACGGGCGATCCGCCGGGGTCGGGGCACCCGGTGGTGCTGGCGGAGGCGCCGGGGGCGGCCGGGTATCGCGGGCCGCACGTGCTGTTCTACGGGCACTACGACGTGCAGCCGCGGGAGCCGCTGGAGTTGTGGGAAAGCCCCCCGTTCGAGCCTGTGATCCGGCCCGCGTCGGGCGAGGTCGGCGAGCGGATCGTGGCCCGCGGGGCTGTGGACGACAAGGGGCAAGTGGCAGCGTTCCTGGAAGCGCTGCGGGCTTGGAGGGAAATGGCAAATGGCAAAGGAGCAAATGGCACATCCGGAGAGGATGTTGCGGCAGGTGTGAGGCTGACGGTGTTGCTCGAGGGCGAGGAGGAGTCTGGATCGGTGAACCTCGAGCGGTTCGTCGAGCAGCACGCCGAGCGGCTCGGGCGGTGCGACGTGTGTGTGATCAGCGACACGGGGATGCTCGGTCGCGGGCGGCCGGCGATCACCTACGGCGTGCGCGGGTTGACGTACACGGAGGTCGTGCTGCACGGGCCGAACCAGGACCTGCACTCGGGGCTGTGGGGGGGGCGGTGCCCGAACCCGATCAACGAACTGGTCAAGGTGCTGGCCGGCCTGTGGGACAAGGACAGGCGCGTCACCATCCCCGGCTTCTACGACGACGTGCGTGACCTGACGGCGGAGGAGCGCGAGGCGTGGCGTCGGCTGGGGTTCGACGCGGCGGATGCGCTGCGGAAGATCGGGCTGCCGCCGGGAGGGGACGTGGGCGAGGCGGGGTTCACGGCGATGGAGCGCGAGTGGGCGCGGCCGACGTGCGACATCAACGGGATCGTGGGCGGGTATACGGGCGAGGGGGCGAAGACGGTGATCGCGTCGCGGGCCTCGGCGAAGGTGAGTTTCCGGCTGGTGGCGGACCAGGACCCGGCGAAGGTGACAGCGTCGTTCTTCGCGTGGCTGCGCGAGCGCACGCCGCAAGGGTGTCGGTGGGAGTTCATCGAGCACGGCGGGGGCTTCCCGGCCACCGTGCCGACGGACTCGCCGACGCTGCGGGCGGCTCGTCGCGCGCTGGAGCGTGCGGCCGGGCGCGCCCCGGACCTGATCAAGTCCGGCGGGTCGATCCCCGTGGCGGGCCTGCTGAAACAGCGGCTCGGGCTGGACACGGTGTTCATGGGGTTCGGGCTGGACGACGACCGGGTTCACTCGCCGAACGAGAAGTTCGAGTTGGAGTGCTTCCGGCTGGGAGCGCGCGCGCATGTGGCGTTGTTGGATGAGTTGGGGAAGATGGGGAGGGAGGGAGATAGGGCCTGAAAGGCCCCGCCCCGAGAAGGCGGGGGAGGAGGCGCGTTCAGGCGGCGAGGCGCTGGGAGGTTTCCGGCTCGTCGTCGAGAATGATCACGTCTCCAGGCTCGTCGTCGTCCACGATCATGATCGAGGCGTTGAGGTGGTCCTCGGCGCGGCGTTTGAGTTCGGCGACGCGCTTGCGGAGGGTGATCTCGGCCCGGGTGTCGCGGACCTGTCCGGCGATCGCGCTGAGCACCCCAAGCACACACACCCCGATGATCAGGGCGATGAGGATCAGGCTCTCGGTGGGAATGGCTGCCACGAAAGGGCAATCGGCCGCAACCGCGGGGGGCTTGAGCCTATTAGAATCCTGACGATGGCGGATTCGCTCCTGAACCTGGTGCGGGCGGTCGTGTGGTCGCTGGCCGTGCTGCTGGCGGCGGTCCCGGCGGCGGCCCAGCGCGACCTGCTCGCGCCCGAGGGAGGAGATGCCATCCCGGCCGTGCCGGTGGGCGAGGTCCAGATCGATATGGACCGCTTCGGGTTCTCCGGGGCGGCGAGGGCGGGCGAGTGGACCGGGATTCGGCTCCGGCTCTTGGATCGGGCGGAGCGGCAGCGCGACGTGCTGATCCGAATCTCCGTGCCGGACCCGGACGGGGATCCGACGCAGTATCGCGTGGCGATGACGACGAACCCGGGGCTGTCGCAGCCGGTGTGGGTGTACCTGCGTTTGCCGGGTCGGTTCGAGTCGGCGGACCTGCTGAGCGTGACGGTGTTCGAGGCGGAGGAGGGGGGCGACGGCGTCGTGCGCGAGGGGCGCGTGATCGGGCAGACGCGGGTCAGCCCGCCGCGACTGCTGGATGCGTCCGAGTCGGTTGCGGCTGTGATCGGGGATCGCTCGCACGGGCTTGGGCAGTACGGCACGCGGTACCAGAACTCGTCGTATGCGCCGCTGGGGCACGAACTGCTCGACGCGCGGACGGGGAATCTGCCGGACGACGTGCCGGATCGGTGGCTCGGGCTGGCGCCGGTGGAGGCCGTGGCGTGGACGCGCGGCTCGCCGGGGGACCTGACGATCGAGCAGGTGCGCGCGCTGCGGGAGTGGGTTGAGCGGGGGGGGCACCTGATCGTGTGCCTGCCGCCGGTGGGGCAGGACTGGATCACGATCGCCAACCGGGAGTTGGCGGAGATGATGCCGGCGGTGAGCATCTCGCGGCGCACGGGGGTGGACCTCGGCGCGTATGCGACGCTGCTGACCTCGCGCACGGATGCGGCGCTGCCGCAGAGCGGGACGGTGCACTCGCTCTCGCCGCGTGCGGACGCGGATCCGGGGCAGGCGATGCGCATCCTGAACGGGCCGGATGGTGAGTGCGTGGTGGCGCGCCGGCTGGTGGGGGCTGGAGCGGTAACGCTGATCGGGATCGATCTCGGGCATCCGGGGCTGATGCAGGCGGGGCTGCCCGAGGCGGCGGTCTTCTGGCACCGCGTGCTCGGGCGGCGCGGGCAGGTGATGTCGCAGGCCGAACTGGCGCAGTTGGAGACGCGGAGCAGCCGACCGCTTGGGTTCCGGTCGACGGTGGACTACGACCAGGACCTGCCGTCGTCGATCGCCAAGTCGGGGCGCGCGGTGGCGGGCGTCTTCCTCGGGTTCGTGGTGTTCGCGGTGTACTGGATCGCGGCCGGGCCGGGCGGGTTCGGGCTGCTGAAGCGCCGGCAGGCCGTGAAGCACGCGTGGGTGGCGTTCCTGGCGACGAGCCTGGTGTTCACCGGGCTTGCGTGGGGCGGCGCGCTGCTGCTGCGGCCCAAGCGGCTGGAGGCGACGCACCTGACGTTTCTGGACCACGTCTACGGCGAGCGCAAGCAGCGCACGCGGACGTGGATGAGCCTGCTCGTGCCGAGTTACGGCGAGGCGACGGTGGCGGTGGGGGACGAGCCGGTGGCCGTCGGCGGGCAGCGCGTGCATCACGGGATCGCGCCGTGGGATCCGCCGCGGACGCTGGGCGTCTCGGGGCGGGGCGGGTTTCCGGATGCGCGCGGGTACACCGTGGACGGGCAGTCGCCGAACTCGATGACGTTCCCGACACGGGCGACCGTGAAGCAACTGATGACGGATTGGTCGGGCGGGATGGCGTGGCGTTCGATCCGGCCCGTCGTGGACGCGACGGGGAATCTCGACACGGCGGTGCGGTTCCGGCGCGGCGACCTCGGCAACCACCTGCTCGAGGGCGTGCTGACGCACGAACTGCCGGGCGGGCTGGAGAACGTGGTGATCGTGGTCGTGCGGCGGCAGCAGCCGATGTGGGCGCCGCCGAGCGACCAGTTGATCTGCGCGGCGTACGCGTTCAAGCGGACGGGCGTGTGGCAGCCGGGCGAACCGTTGAACCTCGAGTTGGCGACGGTGCTCTCGGGCACGGACGTGCTGGCGCAGAACTATCTGGGCGACCTGACGCGGATGGCGTCGAGCGTGCCGGGCGGGTTCGGCGAACAGGCGGCCGATCCGCGCCGCGCCCCGGACCGGATGACCGCCCTGGCGTTGTTCAGCCATCTTGCGCCGCCGGATTTCAGCCGGGGGCTGACGGACACGAACGCGCCGGTGCTCGCCCGTCGCGCGGGCGCTCAGCGTTGGGACCTGGGCCGGTGGTTCACGCAGCCGTGCGTGATCGTGATCGGGCACCTGAAGGCGTCGGGGAAGGACTCGTGCCCGACGCCGATGCGGGTGTCGATCGGGGGGCAGGACCGGGCAGTGCACTTCGAGGGGACGACGGTCGTCCGCTGGATCTATCCTCTGCCCGACGATCCGCCGGCGGTGATGCGTCCCGGGCGCGCGGACGAGCCGTCGGGAGACGGTGCAACGCAAGGCGGCGGCTGAGCGGCGAGGGAGACCGGGCGTGCGGATGATCGAGACGATCAACCTGACCAAGCGCTACGGCGAACTCGTCGCGCTCGACAACCTCAATCTCACGATCGACGAGGGCGATTGCTTCGGGTTCATCGGCCCCAACGGCGCGGGCAAGACCACCACCATCAAGATTCTCGCCACACTGCTCAAGCCTTCGAGCGGGCAGGCGCAGGTGTGCGGGCTGACCATCGGCTATCAGAACCGCCAGATCCGTCCGATGATCGGGTACGTGCCGGACTTCATGGGCGCGTACGAGGACATGGTCGTCACCGAGTACCTGGAGTTCTTCGCCGCGGCGTACAACATCCACGGGCAGGAGCGCCGGCGCGTCGTCAACGACGTGCTCGAACTGACCGACCTGACGTACAAGGCGACCGCCGAAGTCAACAGCCTGAGCCGCGGGATGCAGCAGCGGCTGAGCATCGCGCGGGTGCTGCTGCACGACCCGAAGGTGCTGCTGATGGACGAGCCGGCGTCGGGGCTGGACCCGCGAGCGAGGATCGAGATCCGCGAGTTGCTCAAGGAACTGAAGCGGATGGGCAAGACCATCCTGATCAGTTCGCACATCCTGCACGAACTGGCGGAGTTGTGCAACGTGGTGGGCATCATCGAGCGGGGCAAACTGCTCTACAGCGGCCCCGTGGCGGACATCCTGCGCCGGGCGCGCGTCGGGCACGTCATCCACGTCGGCGTCGTCGGCGACGCGCAGCGGGCCGAGCAGGTCCTCCAGACCTTCCCGGGCGTGAAGAAGGTCGCGATCGCCGACGGCGCCGGGAGCGTCAACGGCCAGGCGGGCACGCTCTTCCACGTCACGTTCGAGGAGGCGGGCGGGCGGACGTACACCGACCTGCCGAACCTCCTCATCAACGGCGGGTTCCGGCTCACCCAGTTCACCGAAGAGCCGGTGAACCTCGAAACGGCGTTCATGCGGCTGACGAAGGGGCTGGTGCAGTAGCACCCCCCGACAGGCAACGGAGACACACCATGCGATCGCGGATCGTTCTCGTGCTGGCTGCGACGGCCGCGCCGGCGATGGCCCAGTCCATCTCGTACCCCGAAGCCCGTCGCGCCGACGTGGTCGAGGAGTTCCACGGCGTTCGGGTCGCCGATCCGTACCGATGGCTGGAGGACGAGTCGTCCGCGGAGACGCAGGCCTGGATCGCGGCGCAGAACGAGTTGACGTTCACCTGGCTCGCGGACGTGCCGGAGCGGGACCGCATCGCGGCCCGCATCCGCGAGCTGTGGGACTACGAGCGGTACACGACGCCATTCAAGGAGGGCGGTCGGTACTTCTGGGAGCGCAACGACGGCCTGCAGAACCAGAACGTGCTGTACTGGGCGCCCTCGCCGGACGCCGAGCCGCGGGTGCTCATCGACCCCAACACGTTCTCGGGCGACGGCACGGTCGCGCTCGCGTCGTACTCGGTCTCGCCGGACGGGCGGCTCATCGCGTACGCGGTCTCGGACGGCGGCTCGGACTGGAAGATCTGGCGCGTCATGGAGATCGACACGGGCAACCACCTGCCCGACGAGATCAGGCACGTTAAGTTCACCGGCGTCTCGTGGGAGCGCGACAGCACGGCGTTCTACTACAGCCGGTACCCGATCGGCACGAACGGCAAAGCGGACGACCAGCAGGCCGTGAAGGTCTATCGGCACCGGCTCGGCACGCCGCAGGACGCCGACCCGCTGATCTACGAGGCGCCGGACCATCCGACGTGGAACCCGTACGCCGGTGTGACGGAGGACGGTCGGCACCTGATCGTGTCGATCTTCGACGGGTACCTGACGAACGCGGTCTTCATCGCCGCGCCGGGGGAGGAACGAGCGGAGGTGCGTCCGCTCTTCGACAAGTGGGATGCGCGGTACAACTTCGTGGGCAACGAGGGGGACGAGCTGATCTTCGTGACGACGAAGGACGCCCCGCTGCGGCGCGTGATCGCCATCAACGCCGCCGCGCCGGAAGCGGTGCGTGAGGTCGTGCCGCAGGCGGCGGAGACGCTCGGGAGCGTGTCGTACGTCGGCGGGCGGATCGTGGCCTCGTACCTGCGCGACGCGCACTCGCTGGTGAGGGTCTTCGAACGCGACGGCACGCACGCCTACGACGTGGACCTGCCCGGCATGGGATCGTCGGGCGGCTTCGGCGGGCGCGGCGACGACCCCGAGACGTTCTTCTCGTTCACCGGCTTCACCTCGCCCTCCACGATCTACCGCCTCGACGTTCGCACGGGCGCGGCCCGCGAGTTCAGGCGCTCGGACGTGCGATTCAACCCGGACGACTACGAGACCAAGCAGGTCTTCTACGAGAGCAAGGACGGCACGCGCGTCCCGATGTTCATCGTCCACCGCAAGGGCGTGAGCCTGGACGGGAGCGCGCCGCTGCTGCTCTACGGCTACGGCGGGTTCAATGTCTCCATGACGCCCTCGTTCAGCGTCACCCGGGTCGTGTGGCTGGAGATGGGTGGCATCTGGGCGATGCCGAACCTGCGCGGCGGGGGCGAGTACGGCAAGGACTGGCACGTCGCGGGAACGAAGGCCAACAAGCAGAACGTCTTCGACGACTTCATCGCGGCCGCCGAGTGGCTCATCGAGAACCGCTACACCTCGACGCCCCGCCTCGCCATCCAGGGTGGGAGCAACGGCGGGCTGCTGGTCGGGGCCTGCATGACGCAGCGGCCGGACCTGTTCGGGGCGTGCCTGCCGGCGGTGGGCGTGATGGACATGCTGCGGTACCACCTGCAGAGCGCGAACGCGCGCAACTGGCAGACAGACTTCGGGATCGCCGACAACGCCGACGAGTTCGCCGCGCTCTACGCGTACTCGCCGTTGCACAATCTGCGTGAAGGCGTCTGCTACCCGCCGACGCTCGTGACGACCGCCGAGGGCGACGACCGCGTCTCGCCGTGGCACAGTTACAAGTTCGCGGCGGAGTTGCAACGGGTGCAGTCGTGCGACAACCCGACGCTGATCCGCATCGAGCCTCGGGCAGGGCACGGGGCCGGCAAGCCGACGAGCAAGCGCATCGAGGAGGCGGCGGACATCTACGGCTTCCTGGTGCGCGCGCTGCAGATGGACGTGGAGTGAGCGGCGCACAAAGGACCGGCCGCCGGGCGCGAAACGGAGCGCTTCCTCCGGGCGCTCTCGTCTCACATCCCGGCGGCCGGGGGGTGGGGCGAGGTTGAACCGGCGCCTTGTGCCGCCGGCGTTCGAACGGATCGGGCTTCCTGCCTGGGGGTGCCCACGAGGCGATGCGGGGAACGCACGCGCCGCGGTGCGCCATCGTGAGCGCACGACAGGAAGATACAGGGAGTCGGCGGGCCGTGCAACCCGACATTCCTAAGTGAGCAGCCGAGATTCTCCGACTTGTGAATCTGGGTAAAATGGCAGCGCGGTGGGGTTGGTCTCCAAAGTGGACCGCGGCGGTTTCGGGACGCTCGAACGTGCGCCAGACGGCTCGCGTATCGATCGGCGACGGCGCGATCGACCGAAGGGGGCGGACTTGACCGAATCCGAACGCCTGCCCGAAGGGATGACCTGCCGCGAGTGCGGCTACTGCGTCGGCGGTCTGCCGATGGGGCGGTGTCCGGAGTGTGGGGGCGATGTCGGGGCGCGCGAGATCGCGTTGAGCGAGCGTGTGCGCGACGTCGAGCGTGCATGGCCCACCGTCAGAACGGCGCGATTCCGGCTCTACGCCGTGGTCGTGCCGGTGTACGCGGTCGGCGCCGGCGTGCTGGGCCAGCACTGGGGAGCGATGGTCGCGGCGTTCTCGATGATGAGCGCACTGGTCGCCGGCAGTTGGTTCGTGGGCTGGCTGGCGACGCGATCGGCTCGGCCGCCGCAGCGCACGGCGCTGTTCTCCATCTGGGTCCGGTGTCTTCCGGTGCTGCACGGCCCGTGGCTGGTCGCGCCCCTCTGCACAGCGGTGGCGCTGGTGGCCGCGCTCGTCGATCGAGGCGCGGACACGGGGGGGGTGCTGCTCGTGAGCGTTTCGCTCATTGGTCTCGTTCTGTGGGTGCTCGGCTGCCTCGCGTGCCCGTTCGTTTGGGCGGATTGGTGGTGGGGGCATACCAGGCCGCTGGACCTTCGGGTCCGCGGGCTGGGCGGGATCGCGCTCGTGGCGGGCATGCTCGCCTTGCTGGGCGCATCCATTCTCCTCGGGTTCGGGGGTGGCGTGATGGCCGCCGGCGGGGTTGCCTCGCACCTCTTGGAGTGATCGGCGTGCGGACCGCGTGCGGGTCCCCTGGCTATGGTTCGGCCCACACGAGACAGGAGGCGACCTGAGATGGAGACGACGCTGATCATCCTGAAGCCCGACGCGGTGCAGCGGGGGCTGATGGGGCGGATTCTGGGGCGGTTCGAGGACAAGGGCCTCCAGATCGTCGGGTGCAAGATGATGCGGATCTCGCCGGAACTGGCGGCCCGCCACTACGAGGCCCACCGCGAGAGGCCGTTCTACCCGGGGCTGGTCAAGTTCATGACCAGCCAGCCCGTGCTGGTGCTGGCCGTCCGCGGCAACGGGGCGATCGGCGTCTGCCGCAAAATGATGGGGGCGACGTTCGGGTCGAAGGCCGAGCCGGGGACGATCCGCGGCGACTTCGGCGTCTCCAACAGTTTCAACCTGATCCACGGCTCGGACAGCCCGGAAGCGGCGGAGCGTGAACTGGGCCTGTTCTTCGCACCGGGCGAGGTGCTGACGTACGAGCGGGCTGTGGAGGGGTGGGTCTACGACCTCTCGGGCGGCAAGCCGGAGTGACAGCGGCGCGGGCGGGCGACGCTCGCCGTGCTGTCGAGCGATCGGCGTGGTTCAGCGGGCGGCGACGGCCGCGTCCGCGACGGCCGGCTCCTCGCTGACGATCTGGTCGGCGATCTCTCGCCGGTGGATGTCCACGTCGCGCGGGAAGTCGAACGCGACTCTCACGCGCTCGCCCTTGATCGACGCGATGCGAACGACTCCGAGAGGGTGTCGCGGGTCGCCAATGACGACCTCCTCGCCCTCGCGCCGGGTGATGACAAGCATGTTGCCGCCTCCGAATACCCGCGGCGTCCAGCCACGGTCCACCGCACGGAGCATACCGGATCGGGGGTTCGACACAAACACTTTGTGCCCAGATGGTTGGATTGGCTCCTGCGATTCACGAGGACTTCGGGACGGGTTTCGTAAGGCATGGGGGCCTGCCGGCCCGGTCACTCAACCGCCTCGACCCCCGAAACCTCGGGGACATGGGCTTTCAGGTTCCGCTCGATGCCCATCTGGAGGGTCATGGATGCCGATGGGCAGCCGACGCAGGCACCGTGGAAGCGGATCCGGACGAGGCCGGACTGCGTGACGCCGACGAGTTCGAGGTCGCCCCCATCGGCCTGGACGGCGGGGCGAATCAGTTCGATGACGCGAGCGACGCGGTCGCGGAGCGTGGGGCTGTCAGATTGTGCGGCGGTCTTGGCCATGCTGCTGTCCGGTCGCATCGTGCGACGACGGATGGTAGTCCGGGAGGGGTCGGGGGGCGGGTGTAGACTCGGGCACCATGAGCGTGAGGCGACAGGGCGGATGGTGTGCGGCGGTCGTGCTGGCGGCGTGCGTGGGGGCAGGGTGCGGCGGGACGGGAGGGACGGCCCGATCCGCCGATCCACTTGGAGACGCCCGCAACCCCAAACTCTCGACGAAGGCACGCGTCGAGGCGGTCGGGCCGGCGTGGGAGGCCTCGGCGGGGAACGCCGCCGACCGCAACGTCACGCGCGAGGCACTCAAAGCGATCGCGTGGAGCCGGAGCGAGCCGCGCGATCTGCGCCTGGCTTCGTTGCGGGCCGTGCTTTCGGACCAGGAGCACGAGGCGGACTCCCGGCAACTGGTCTCGCTGATGCTCCCGCACGAGCCTGACCGGGAGGTGGTCGCGCTGCTCGGGACCGTCGCCGCCCGGAACGGCTGGACGGAAGCGACGAGCGCGCTCGTGCGGAGCCTGTCGCGGCCGATGCTGTCGGTGGCGGACCACGAGCGGGCGGAGTGGCGCGCGATCGAGGCGCTGCACCCGGGAAGGCCGGTCGAGGAGGTCGTGCTCGGGGTCTTCCTCGACCCGAAAACCGATCCCGGGCCGGGCGACGCACGGTACGACGAGCGCGTGAGGGCGAGCGCATGGGACCTGCTCGGCCGGCTCGACCCGACGGGCGTGCGCCGCGCCGAGATGCTGACCACGATGGACACGTCCGGCGTGTCGGGGGAGTCCCGGGCGGCCGTCGAGGACATCCGCGCGGCGTTCCGCGATCTGGCGGCCGCCCCTGTGACGGGCGAGGAACTCAAGTGGCTCCGGGCGCTTCGCGACGGGTCGAAGCGCGAGAACTCGGCGTGGTGGGGGGAGGCGACGCGGGCGATCGCGTCGCTCGATGGGGAGCGGCGGCGCGGCCTGGGGCTGCGCCATGCGGAGCCGATCCGGTGGGCGACGGCGAACCGGCCCGAGTGGATCGCGGCCGGGCGGGGCGAGCTGCTGTCGGAGGTGCGGTCGCGCCTGGCCGATCGTCGGAACTACCGACGCGTCAAGGACGACACGGACTTCACGAGGCCGCATCCGGACCGGCTCTCGGACTGGGAGGAACGGCTGACGTGGGCGGACCTGCTGACCATCCTGTTGATCGACGATGCGCTGGCGGACGAGCGTGTGCGCCGCGAGTTGTTCCGTCAGGCGGACCTCGACCGCGACGACGGGACGACGGAGTACGGCGGGATCATCGAGTCGGATGCGGGGCGGGTGCGGGCGGTGCTGTTCGTCCCGCGGGCGAGCCAGCGCCGCCACGACCGCGAGTTCGTGGCGTCGCAGGACATGATCGACGCGAGCGATCGTGCGCTGGCTCACTATCACTTCCACGCCCAGAAGGCGCGGAACCGTGAGTTCGCGGGGCCGAGCGTGCCGGACCTGGTGACGGCGGCGCGGCTCGGGCGCACGAGCCTCGTCTTCACGAGCATCGACAGCGATCTGTTGAACGCAGACCTGTACCAGCCGGACGGCGTGCTGATCGACCTGGGCGAGGTCCGGCGGCCGCGGGGGGAGTGAGGCGCGGCGCCGGGCATGATGCACCTGCTCGTCATCGCGGTCTTCATCGTGGGCAACCTCCGCGATGCGCTCGAGGTGGATGCTCCGAGCGGGCTGAGCCCGCCGGCGGCGGCGGTAGTGTCGCTCGCCCCGATGGCCGCGCTGGCGGCGCTCGTCTGGGTGTGGGCGTGGGCGTGCCGCCGGCGGCTGGACGCGACGCGGCACGTGCGCGACGCGCGTCGGGCGGAGCGTGTCGTCGCGTGGTCGAGGCCCGCGGCGGTGGGGTTGCACGCGTGGAACGTGCTGTGCGTCGGGTGGCTGGACGCGGTGCGCGCGGGCGTGGGCGACCTGCTGCTGGTGGATGAGTTGCTGGCGGCCGCCCCGCCGCTCGTGGTGTTCGTCGCGGGGTGGTGGGCCATCTACCCGGTCGAGCGGCGGCTGCGCGAAGCGATGCTGATGCGACGCTTCGACGAGGGGATGCACGTGCTGACGCTCCCGACGAGGCGGGCGTTTGTGGCGCAGGCGGTGCGGCATCACGTACTGTTCGCGGCGGTGCCGGTCGCGCTGATCCTTGGATGGGCGGAGGCGGTGCTGTGGATCGCGGAATCGGCGGTGCTGGCCGATGAGGGCGTGAGGGCGTCGTCGCCCGGGCTGCCGGAGGCCCCGGGGTGGGCGTCCGCGCTGCCGGCGTGGGCGGTGAGGCCGGGGTTCGTTGCACCGGCACAGGGCGTGCTGCAACTGGCCGGCGTCGTCGTGGTGATCGCGTTGCTGCCGCTCGCGCTGCGATGGTTGTGGGACACGGTCCCGCTCGGACCCGGTGAGTTGCGCGACCGACTCGAATCGGTGCTGCGGGCGAACGGAGTTCGCGTGCGCGGGCTGCTGGTGTGGCGGACCGACGGAACGATGCTCAACGGCGCGGTCGTGGGCTTTCTCGGGCCGGCGCGGTACGTGCTGCTGACGGACGCCCTGCTGGAGAGCCTGCCCGCGGAGGAGGTCGAGGCGGTGATGGCGCACGAGGTCGGGCACGTGCGGCATCGGCACGCGCCGTGGCTCGCCGCCGCGTTTCTCGGGAGCGCGACCGTTGCGGGCGCGGGCGCGAGCGCGGCGGGGCGGGTGCTGGGCGTCGATGCCGCGGACGGGTGGCCGGCCATCGGCGTCGTCATGGTCTCGCTCGCGGTCGGGCTTGCGGTGTTCGGGTTCGTCAGCCGTCGCTTCGAATGGCAGGCGGACGCATTCGCGGCCCGTAGCCTGAGCGAGAGCACGCACCCTCCGCCGGACCGGCCGGGAACGGTTTCCCACGAGGCGGCGAAGGCGATGGCGAGCGCGTTGGGGCGGGTGGCGATGCTCAACGGGTCGGAGCCGGAGCGGTTCTCGTGGCGGCACGGGTCGATCGGGCTGCGCCGGCGACGGCTGCGTGCGCTGGTCGGGGCGCGGTTCGACCGCCTGCCGATCGACGCGGTCGCCCGCCGCGTCAAACTCGCGAGCGCGGTCGTCGGAGCGACGGCGGTGGGGCTGCTGGTTGTCGAGGTCTGGCTCGCGTCGTGATCGCGCAGGTCGCCCGGTCACTCCGCCAGCGCTTCGCGCAGCGGGCCGATGTGGGCCTCGTAGTGCGTGTGCCGGGCGACGGCGGTCTTGTAGATCGGGCGGCGGACCTGGTCGACGCTCGGCGTGAGGACGGGCCGATCGACGGCGTGGTGCTCGGTAACGGCGTCGTGCCACTCCAGACCGACGAACTCGATCAGGCGGCGCTTGGTCTCGTCGGGCCGCTCGACCATGGTCTCGTAGCGGAGTTCGAGGATGGGCAGGTCGAGGACCGCCGTCCAGTGGCGCATCACCTCGCGATACTCGGCGTACCAGCGTCCGACGGCGCGGAGTGAGCCGATGGAGACGTGCGGGCCGCCGAGGTCGTGGAAGTAGCACGAGAGACAGGTGTCGAGCGGGTCTCGGACGCAGTGGACGACTCTCGCGCTGGGGAACGCGGCCCAGATCAGGCCGAGATGGAGGTAGTTCTGCGGGTTCTTGTCGCTGGCGCGCAGCGCGTCGGGGGCCGCGCGGCGCACGCGTTCGATCCACCGGCGAGCGAACCGCGTGAGAGGCCGCTCGGCGAGGCGGTCGAGCGCGAAGAGGTGCCACCGCCCGTCTTCGACGCCGTGCTGGAGTTCGCCGACGAGCGTGTGGACGTCGCGCAACTCGCCCGCGCCGTGGAAGCGCGGGTGCGCCGAGAGCACCTGCTCGGTGAGCGTGGTGCCCGAACGGGGCATGCCGACGATGAAGACGGGCAGATCGCTCGTCTCGAGGCTCCGCGGGAGGGAGCGGATGCGCTCGGGGGTCCAGGCTTCGATCATGCGGCGGACGGAGGCGGAGTACTCGTCGATGTCGGGGCGTTCGCCCTTGATGCGGTTGGCTTCGTCGAAGGCGGCGAAGGCCTCGTCGTACCGCTTGAGATGGTCGAGCAGATTGCCGAGAATGAAGAGCGAGGAGATGCGCTGCGGTTTCGGCACGTCCGACGCGGCGCCCGCCCGGCGAAGGACATCGACGGCCTGCTCCTCGCGGCCGACACGCCGAGCCGACTGGCCGAAGGCGATGGCGACCGCGATGTGCGGCGGGTCGTCGCCGAGGAAGGGCTCGACGGCGGCGGCGGCCTCGTCGTAGCGCCGAGCCTGGAAGAGGACTTCGGATCGGGCGGCGGCCAGGCCGAGGTGGTCGGGCCGGCGTGCGACGGCGGCGTCCAGCACGCCCAGGGCCTCGTCGTACCGCCCTTCGCGGTTGTAGGTCATCGCGAGGAGTTGGAGGAGTTCCGGGTCGTCGGGCGCGATCTCGACGCCGCGCCGCGCGTGCTGCCTGGCGTCGGCGTAGCGGCCGAGCGCGTTGAGGCACAGCCCCATGAGGTGCCAGGCCCTCGGATTCGTCTTCTCGCGTCGGAGCGCGTCGCGGCAGACGCCCTCCGCGCCGAGCGGGTCGCCGCTCAGGTAGAGCCGGAGGGCCTCGTGCAACTGCGGCGAGGGTCGAGCGGGCGCGGGTCTCGGAGGCATGACGGATGGCAGGGTAGCGGGCGGGCGTCGGGGAGCAAAGGGCCTACGGTTGCTCCATGCCAACAAACGGCGCGGTGGGATTGTCGGAACGCGAGCACGCCCTCTGCCGCGCCGTCGAGCGCCGGCGCGATGACCTGCTCGCGGACCTGCGGCTGCACGTCGGGCTGCCGACCGGCGGGAACAACGCGCCCGCGCTCGACGAGACGCGCGAGCGGCTCACGGACCGCCTGCGGGCGATCGGCGCGACGGTCGAGTTGATCCCCGGTGATCCGAGGCCCGACTGGCTCTACGGGCAGTCGGCATCCGGTTCGATCCCGCCGACGGCCGTCTGCCGCAAGCGGTCGAAGCGGGCCGGCGCGCCGCGCGTTCTGCTGGTGGGACACCTGGACACGGTGCATGATCCGGCCGGACCCTTCCGCGAGTTGACGATCAGCGCGGACGGCAAGACCGCGACAGGTCCCGGGTGCGTGGACATGAAGGGCGGGCTGGTGATCCTGGTGGCCGCGCTCGAGTCGCTGGTCGAGGCCGGCATCGACGCCGAGTGGACGGTCGTCTTCAACAGCGACGAGGAGACGGGGTCGTACCACTCGGACGCGGTGCTGGCGGCGGAGGCGGCGAAGCACGACGCGGGGCTGGTGGTCGAGCCTGCGCTGCCGGGCGGTGCGCTGGCGGTCGAGCGGATGGGGTCGGGTCAGTTCTGCCTGCGGACGTTCGGGCGATCGGCGCACGTCGGACGCGACTTCACCTCAGGCGTGTCGGCCGTGACCGCGCTCGCCCGGTGCCTGATCTCGATCGCGGAGATGGCCGACCCGGGTCGGGGGATGATCGCGAGCGTCGGGCCGCTCGAGGGCGGCACGGTGACGAACGCGGTGCCGGATCGGGCGCGGGCGTGGGGCAACGTGCGGTTCGCAACGCAAGAGGCCGCCGCGACGCTGGCCACGAAGCTCGATGCGCTGGCAACGGGCGCGGACGCCATGCCGCGCGTCGAGGTGCTGAGCAGTTTCAACCGGCCCGCCAAGCCCCTGACGCCCGGAACGAGCGCGCTGGCGGACCTGGCGCGTGCGGCCGCGGAGGGGCTGGGGCAGTCGCTGCCGTTCGCGAAGACCGGCGGCGTCTGCGACGGCAACCAGTTGCAGGCGTGCGGGCTGCCGACGATCGACACGCTGGGCGTTCGCGGCGGCGGGCTGCACACGCCGGAGGAGTGGATCGAACTGGCGAGCCTCGTGGAACGGTGCCAGTTGCTGGGTGTGGTTGTTTCGCGGCTGTCCGAGGGCCGATTGAAGGTGTGAGCGCGCCCGCTGGACGGCGTGGAGCCGTGCGGCCAAGGATGCCCCGCGGGGAAAGGACCGATATGTCGCAGACCGTGCAGACGCCGACGACGCAGGGGAGCCAGTTGCACGCCAGCCCGGCGGTTCGGGAGGCGATCGGTGTGCTGCGCGAGGAGGTTCGGCGGCGCAGCGCGACGATCACCGGCCCGCGAGCGGGGCGCGAGGAGTTGCGCGAGGCGTACGCGGACCTGCTGAAGCGGGCGAAGCGGGTGCGCGGGCGCGACCTGCTGTACCCCTACGTCGGCTCGGGCGTGGGGAACGGCGCGCTGGTCGAACTCGCCGACGGGTCGGTGAAGTGGGACATGATCTGCGGGATCGGGGTCCACTTCTTCGGGCACTCGGACGAGGAGTTGATCGCGGCGGGCGTCGAGGGCGCGCTCGAGGACACGCTCCAGAACGGGAACCTCCAGACGAACTTCGAGGCGTACCGCTTCGGCGAGACGCTGCTGGCGGAGGCGTCTCGCTGCACGAGGCTGGCGCACTGCTATGCCTCGCCGACCGGCGCGCTGGCGAACGAGAACGCGCTGAAAGTCTGCTACCAGAAGCACGCGCCCGCGAGTCGGGTGCTGGCGTTCAAGGACTGCTTCATGGGGCGGACGGTGACGCTCTCGCAGATCGGCGATGCAGCGGCCAACCGCGTCGGCCTGCCGCTGAACACGCTCGTGGACTACGTCCCGTTCTACAGCGAGGCGGTCGCGGAGCGCGTCGGGCAGGCGAAGCACATCGCGATGATCGTGGATCATGTCCGGTCGTACGCGGAGCGGTATCCGCGCCAGCACGCGTGCTTCATCATGGAACTGGTGCAGGGCGAGGGCGGGTTCAACACCGCGCCGCCCGAGTTCTTCCTCGCGTTGATCGAGGTTTGTCGGGCGAACGGCATCGCCGTCTGGGCGGACGAGGTGCAGACGTTCGGGCGCACGACGGCGATGTTCGCCGCCGAGGCGCTGGGCATCGGCGAGCACGTGGACGTGATGACCGTCGGCAAGATGTCGCAAGTGTGCGCGACGCTCTACACGCCCGAGTACAACCCCGGACCGGGGCTGCTCTCGGCGACGTTCACGGGCGCGGGGCCGGCGTTCACCGTCGGGCGCAGGATCATCGAGCGGCTGCGCGACGGGGACTACTACGGCGCGGGCGGGCGCATCGCGCAGCATCACGCGGCCTTCCGCGAGCACGTGCGCGCGCTCGCCGCGAAGCGCCCGGACTGGTTCCCTCCGGTGGCCGACGGCGTGCTGACGCCCGCGCCGAAGGGGATCGTGGGCGGGATCGGCGGCATGATGCGGTTCAGCCCGTTCGGCGGGATCAAGGAGCGTGTGACGAAGGCGTGCCGCACCTGCTTCGATGAGGGCGTGATCCTGTTCTACTGCGGGCACGGGCCGTACCACCTGCGGATGCTGCCGCCGCTGGGCGTGATGCGGCTCGAGGACTGGCCGCGCGTGTTCGAGTGCGTGGAGCGTGGGTTGGCGAAGGCGGCGTCGTAATCGTCGGCAGTCGGCGTGCAGGGAGGCTCGTGTGATCGTCATCCGTCGGGCGAGGGTCGAGGACGCTGGAACGCTGCTGAAACTGGCGCGGATGGTCCACTTCATCAACCTGCCCGCCGACAAGGAACTGATCGACCTCAAGATCACGCAGAGCCGGCTCTCGTTCCTGCGCGCGGCGGCGGGCGAAAAGCCGCCTGGCGACAACGGCTCTCCCCGCAAGGCGAAGAAGGCGGCCGACGTGACGGGGTTGTCGTCCGCCGACTTCACGCGCGACATTTTCATGTTCGTTGCCGAGGCCCGCGACGACGGGACCGCGCTGGGCACCTCGCAGGTGTTGGCGCGGATGGGCGGGCCGGGCAACCCGAACTACTCGTTCAAACTGGAACAGCGAGCGACGTTCGCGCCGGACCTGAAGACGGGCACGACACACGTTGTCGCGAGGCTTCACGGCGACGAGACCGGGCCGACGGAGATCGGGGGGCTGATCCTGCAGCCTGCGTCGCGCGGGCACCGCGTCGGGCGGTTCCTGAGTTTCGTGCGGTTCCACTTCATCGCGCTGCACCGGCACCTCTTCGCGGACCGCATCCTGGCGGAGATGATGGCGCCGATCACCGAGGACGGGCGCAGTCTCCTGTGGGAGTACCTGGGCCGCCGGTTCATCCCGCTCAGTTACACCGAAGCGGACAAGCAATGCCAGCGTTCGCGCAAGTTCATCCCCGCGCTGCTGCCGCCGGGGGACATCTACCTGTCGCTGCTGCCCCCCGAGGCGCGCGACGTGGTGGGGGAGGTCGGGCGGGAGACGGTGCCCGCGCGACGGATGCTCGAACGCCTCGGCTTCCAGTACACGGGCTTCGTGGACCCGTTCGACGGCGGGCCGCTGCTCGAGACGCGAACGGACGACGTGCCGATCATCCGCGCGACGCGCGAGGCCGAACTCGGCGAGCCGGCGGCGAAGGGCAAGTGCCGACACCCGGCGATGGTGAGCACGCTGCACCCGGACGGCGAGTTTTACGCCGTGCAGGAGGACTGCTTCATCGATCCGAAGGGCCGGGTCTGCCTGCCGCGCGAGGCGATGGAGGCGTTGCACGGCGAGCCGGGCATGTCGGCGGGGTTCACCGACATGGCGTCTATCGCGCAGGATGATGCGCCGCCTGCGGGGGGGGTGAACAAGCGCAAGTCCAGGGCGGGGGCGCGGGCGTGAGCGGGCGCCACCCATCGCTGGCGCGCGATCCGGCCGACCTGATCGCGGGTGAGTGGATCCCGCTGGCGGGGAAGGGGATTCGCTCTGCTAATCCGGCGCGACCGGGCGACGGGCTGTGGGAAGGAGCGCCGCGGCTCGAGCACGTTGACCGTGCCGTCGCGGCGGCGAGATCGGCGCAGCCGGAATGGGCGGCGTGGTCGGCGGAGCGGCGCTTCGACGCGCTTCGCGCCTACCGCGACCTTTGCAAGGCCAACGAGGATCGGATCGCGGCCCTCATCCGCGACGAAACCGGCAAGGTCGGCTGGGACGCGAAGGGCGAGGCCGCCGCCCTGGCCGCGAAGGTGGACGTCACGCTGGAATCGTCCGAGCACGGCGGTCTGCGCCGCGTGGCGGGGTTCGAGATCGATCTCGGCGGGACGAAGCGCGGGCGGTGCTGGTTCAGGCCGCACGGTGTGATGGCCGTGATCGCGCCGTTCAACTTTCCGATGCACCTGCCGAACGGGCACGCCGTGCCCGCGCTGGCGATGGGGAACACCGTCGTCATCAAGCCGAGCGACAAGACCCCCGCGTGCGGGCAGATGCTGGCCGAACTGCTCGATGCTGCGCTGCGGGGCGCGGGCGCGCCACCGGGCGTCGTGAACCTCGTGCAGGGGGGGGCGGAGGCGGCGTCGCGGCTGGTCACGCACGATGGGATCGACGGCGTGCTCTTCACGGGGTCGTGGCCCGTGGGGCGGCGGATTCTGGAGGCGAATCTCGACCGGCCGGGGCGCATCGTCGCGCTGGAGATGGGCGGCAACAACCCCGCCGTCGTCATGGACGACTGCGACCTGCGGCAGGCGGTGGTCGAGTGCGTCCGCTCGGCGTTCGTCACGACCGGGCAGCGGTGCACCTGCACTCGCCGCGTGGTCGTGCATCGGGCGGTCGCCGACCGCTTCATCGCCGCCGTGTGCAAGACGGCGAGCAACCTGATCATCGGCGATCCCGCCGCGCCGCACCCGGTCTTCATGGGCCCGATCATCTCGGAGCAGGCCCGGCGTGCCGCGCTCGACGCGCAGGCCCGGTTTGCGCGTGCCGGAGGTGAGGTGCTGATCGAGAGCCGCGCGGTCGAGACGCCCGAGGGTGGGTTCTTCATTTCGCCCGGCGTCGTCCGGGTGGAGCGGTTCACGGATGATGAGAGCGGCGGCGCAGGGTGCGATGAGGAGGTGTTCGGTCCGATGCTTCGCATCGCCGTGACGGATTCGCTGGACGACGCGATCGGGCAGGCCAACGCGACCCGGTTCGGACTCGCGGCGGCGATCTTCACGCGGAGCGAGACCATCGCGCGGCGGTTCTTCAGCATGGTTCGGGCCGGGTGCGTGAACCAGAACGCGGGCACGGCGGGTGCGAGCAGCCGTCTGCCGTTCGGCGGACTGGGCATCTCCGGCAACCACCGCCCGGCCGGCTCGTTCAGCCTCGACTACTGCGCGTACCCGGTCGCGGGGATGCTCGAGACCGGCGACGGGGCGACGGTGCACCCGGGGATGCGCGTCGAGGATTCGTGGCTTTCCTGATGGACCGGCGGCAGCACGCTCGGGAAGCGAGTCGGGAAGGATCGAAGGATCGGATAGCCCGACGGTGATGGAACGGTGAGGAGTTCGATATGCCGACGATCCTGCCCGATCCGCGTCAGTTCCCCCGGTTCGCCGGCGTGGCGACCTTCTGCCGGTATCCGCTCATCGAGCAGGTTGCGCCGGAGCATCGGCCGGTCGATTGGGCGATCTACGGCGTGCCGTTCGACGGCGGCGTGACCTATCGGCCGGGCGCACGGTTCGGGCCGCGGGCGGTGCGGGATGCGTCCCAGTACGTCAAGCGGTACTCGATGGAGCACGGGCTGGACCTGTGCGATGCGCTGAGCCTCGCCGACGCGGGCGATGCGCCGGTGCGGCCGTATTCCTGCCGCGAGACGGCCGAGGCGGCGACGGCCTTTGCGCGCGGGCTGGGCGAACCCTCGCACACCCGACTCTTCGCCGTGGGGGGCGACCATTCGATCGCGTACGCGAACGTGCGTGCGACGTGGGAGCGGCGCGGCTCGCCGAAGGGGGGGCTGGCGCTGGTCCACTTCGATGCCCATTTCGACACGGTGGACCAGGTCTGGGGCGAGCGTTGGGGGCACGCCTCGCCGTTCATCCGGGCCATCGAGGAGGGCATGATCGACCCCAGGCGGATGATCTCGATCGGCATCCGCGGGCCGCTGAACACGCGGGAGGACGCCGAGTACGCGCCGAAGCACGGCGTTCGGATCGTGACCTGCGACGAGTGGCGGCGCGGCGGGAATGGTGTGCTCGAGGCGTTCGTCGCCGAACTCGCGGGAGCCGAGGCATACCTGAGTTTCGACGTGGACTGCGTCGATCCGGCGTTCGCGCCGGGCACCGGGACGCACGCCGTCGGTGGCGCGGCGTCGCACGAGGCGCTGGCGGCGATCCGCTCGCTGCGGGGTCTGAACGTGGTCGGGGCGGACGTGGTCGAGGTCCTCCCCGACCGCGATGTGGCGGGGATCACCGCCCTCCTGGCCGGGACGGTGATCTTCGAGGTGCTTTGCCTCGACGCGGTCCGCCGTCGGACGTAGGGGCCACGCGCGGCGTCTTCGGGCGCGGCTCGGCGTAGGGCAGCAGTTCGGCGGGCAGGGCGCGCAGGCCCCGCCGCCTGGCCTTCATGACGGCGTAGTGCAGCGAGTCGTGGACGCGGTGCCGGACGCGGTCGGTGACGTTCAGGCCGAGCGCCTCCATCTGCGCGAGCGAGAACGCCCAGGCGTGGTATTCCTCGAGGCAGCGCGGCTTGTAGCGGTGGAAGCCGATGGCGTGGTGGCCGATCTCGTGCAGGAAGATGGCGGCCGAGACCGGGCCGCGCGGGCGTGGGGCTTCGATGAGCCGGCGGGTCTCGCCGTTGGCGTAGGAGACCTCCCATGCGAGGCCGGTCATGTCGTTGCGCCAGCGTCGGACGCGCACGCCGTAGCGGTCGAGCATCTCGCGAGTCACGGCGTCGTAGCGGTCCTGCATGGAGGCGCCGGGCCGCTGCCTGCCCCGCCCGACCCGTACCGCCGGTGCCGCTCGGCGCGGCTCCGCGGGCCGACGAGCGCGGCGCGGCGAGATGAGGTCCCAGAGCGTCAGCACGGCGAGGCTCCCGGCCCGGAGATCAGCTTCGCGCCCGACTCGACGCGGTGACCACGCGCGAAATCCGCCCACGGCATGGCGCGTCCGCCGGCGGGCTGAACGGTGAGCAGGCGCAGGGCGGTCCCGCCGCCGCACGCCACGACGCCGTGTACGGGATCGACGATCGTGCCCACGGCGGATTGTTCGGAACCGGCCGATACGGGTTCAACGCGGAGCAGCCTGAGCGGCCGATCACTCAGCGTTGCTGCGATGCCGGGCCAGGGCGTAAGCCCGTGGATGCGCCGTCGGCAGGCGTCGGCGGGCTGCGAGAAATCCACCCAGCCGTCGGCCTTCGTGAGTTTCGGCGCGAGCGTGACGAGGTTCTCGTCCTGCGGGCGAGGTGTGAGGGTGCCCTCGGCGTGCGCGCGCAGGACGGCCTCCACCAGGTCCGGGCCGTCGTGGGCGAGCAGGTCGTGCAGTTCGCCGGCGGTCAGGGCCGGGTCGAGCGGTCGGCGCGATTGGCCCAGGACGGCACCGGCGTCCATGCGGTCGGCCAGGGTGATGATCGAGTTGCCGGTCTCAGTGTCGCCCGCAAGGACCGCAGCGTTGATCGGAGCCGCGCCCCTCCAGCGGGGCAGGAGCGAGGCGTGGAGGTTGATCGCAAAGCGCTCATCGAGCAGCGCGCGCCCGAGTTTCTGCCCGAAAGCGATGACAACCCACGCATCGGCGGGCAAGGCGCGGATCTCGTCGCGCGCCGACGGCTCGTTCACGCTGCCCGGCTTGAGCAGCGGCTCAGCGGGGGCGTGCGTCGCCGCCCAAGCGCCGATGGGCGTGGGCGTCAGGCGGCCGCCGCGTCCGGCCGGGCGATCGGGCTGCGTCACGATGCCGCGCACGCGATGGCGTGAGGCGAGGCGTTCGAGCGTGGGCAGGCCGAACGCGCCGGAGCCGAAGAAGACGAGGTCCATCCGCGTGCAGGATAGTGCCGCGGTTCAGGCGCGTTCGAGCTCGCGGAGGAGCCGGCGGTTGCGGAGGCGGTCCATCTGGGCCATGCGGTCGAGAATCAGAACGCCGTCGAGGTGGTCGCACTCGTGCTGCCAGCATCGGGCGAGGAGTCCGTGGGCGGTCACGGTGAAGGGTTGGCCCTCGAGGTCGATCGCGGAGACGGTGATGATGGGCGGGCGCAGCACCCGGCCGACCACGTCCGGGATGCTGAGGCAGCCCTCGTCGCCAGGCTCGACGGGGCCAGCGGGTCCGGACAGGACGGGATTCACGTACACGGTCGGCTGGTGCGTGGCGCCCGCCGGGTCCGAGTCCGGGCTTCGCCCCTCCATTGGGGGCACGTGGCAGACGAACAACCTCCAGGGCAGCCCGACCTGCGGGGCGGCGAGGCCGATGCCTTCGGCAAGCGTCATGAGTTCGATCATGCGCAGGGCAACCCGGCGGACTTCGTGGTTCACCTCGGCGACCGGTTCGGCCTTGGCGCGGAGCGCGGGGTGGGGGTAGTGCAGGATGTTCAGGGAGGCGGGATCGACCGTCATCGGGTCATCGTATGTGCCGAGGGCGCTGGCTGGCGGGGGCCGGGCGGTTCGCTACAATCGCTCCGCCCGGGACAGGCCGGCGGGTGGTCGGCGTCGGTTCGGGACGAAGAACAGCACGATCGGGGATAGAAGCGTGGCGTTGTTCCGCAAGAAGGGCCGTGAGGATGCCGGTGAACCGGCGGCGGAAGGCGGTGCACCTCCCGCGACCGAGGGCAACGGCGAGGCGCCCGTCTACTCGCCCGAAAGGGCGGCGCGGTTTTTCGAGCACGCCAAAACCGTCTCCGAGACGGGGAACCACGAGTACGCGATGCAGTTGTGGCTCAGCGGGCTTCGGCAGGACCCGACGAGCATGGAGGCGATGGAGGCGTTCTTCCGCAGCGCGGGCGTCGTCGCCAGCGAGGAGAAGCCTGCCAAGGCGGCCAAGGAAGCGGCCAAGGTGGTCGACGGCAAGGGACCCGTCGAGCGGTACCTCCAGGCGTTGCTCGCATGGGGCCTCAACCCGCTCGACGCGACCGCGGCGGTACGGGCCGTGGACGCCGCGGGCAAACTCGGCCTCGGCGAGCAGGCGTACTGGATGGGCGAGCGGGCACTGGCGATCGCGCAGCGCGACCGCAAGCCGCGAAAGGACCTGTTCGTCAAACTCATGGAATCGCTCGCGGCGGTGCAGGCCTACCCGCTTGCGGTGAAAGCGGGCGAGGCGGCCAAGCAACTCGACCCGAGCGACGGCGAACTGGCGGCACGCGTCCGGAACATGTCGGCCGCGGAGACGATGACCCGCGGCGGGTTCGACGAGACCGGGCAGGCGGGCGGATTCCGCAAGAACGTCAAGGACCTCGAGAAGCAGCGGCTCATGGAGGACGCCGACCGCGTCTCGAAGACCGAGGAGACCATCGACCGGCTCATCGATGCGGCGGAAGCGGATTATGCGAGGCGGCCTGAGGACATGTACGCCGTGCAGACGCTCACGAAGCGGCTGCTCGAACGCGGGCGGGACGAGGACGAGCAGCGGGCGCTTCGGCTGCTGACGAAAGCGTACGAGGAGACCAAGAGTTTCCGGTTCCGGCAGGAGGCGGGGAGGATTCAGGTCCGGCGTGCGCGCCGCGCGCTCGTGAAGTACCGCGATGCCGCGGAGGCGAACCCAGGCGACGCCCAGGCCCAGGCCCGGTACGCGGAGGCCGAACGGAAGTTCCTGGAGATGGAAGTCGCGGAACTTCTCGCGGCCGTCGAGGCCTACCCGACGGACCTGTCGCTCAAGTTCGAACTGGGCAAGCGGCACTTCGCGCTCAAGGACTACGAGAAGGCGATCCCACTCCTCCAGGAGGCGAAGGGCGATCCGCGGTTCCGGGCCCACGCGCTGGGGCAACTCGGGCACGCGTTCCAGGCGATCGACTTCGTGGACGAGGCGATCACGACCTTCCGGCAGGCGATCGAGGCCCACCGCTCGACCTCGGACGAGACGGGGATGGAACTTCGGTACGGGCTGATGGCCGCGCTGCAGGCGAAGGCGGAGCACGAGCGCGATCTCGCGTCGGCCGAGGAGGCGGAGAAACTCGCCTCCGCGATCGCGATCGAGCAGTTCGGGTACCGCGACGTCCGCCAGCGGCGCGAGCAGTTGAAGAAACTGGTGGTCGATCTGCGGCAGGGCGCGGGGGCGTAGCGAGCGATGGCACAGCGACCGCCCGGATCGTCGTCGTCGGTCGGCGGCGCGGTCGCCGTCATTCCCGCCAGGCTGGGTTCGGTGCGATTCCCCGGCAAGGTGCTCGCGGACGCGACCGGCATGCCGCTCATCCAGCACGTCTGCGAGGCGGCACGCTCCGCCGCGAGCGTCGATCGAGTGGTCGTGGCAACGGACGACGAACGGGTGCGTGCCGCGGTCGAACGGTTCGGCGGCGAGGCGGTGATGACCGGCGAGCATCCGAACGGCACGAGCCGGCTGGCGGAGGCCGCCGCGATCCTCGGCTTGGAGCCCGGTCGCATCATCGTCAACGTGCAGGGCGACGAGCCGGAGATCGAGCCGAGGCTCATCGATCTGAGCGTGCAGGCCCTGGTCGAGACCGGGGCCGAGGCGGCGACGGCCGCGTGCCCGTTCGGCCCGCACGATCGGCACGAAGACCCGAACGTCGTGAAGGTCGTGCTCGACGGGCGGGGGATGGCGATGTACTTCTCGCGCGCGCCGATCCCGTGCAGGCGCGACGACGAGGGCGCGCCCTGCGCCCGACCGCTGCGCCACGTCGGGGTGTACGTCTATCGACGGGCGTTCCTCGAGGAGTACCTGCTCCTGCCCGCGACGCCGCTCGAACTGACGGAGAAACTCGAGCAACTGCGGATCCTGGAGCACGGGCGGCGGATCGCGGTGGCGGTCGCGGAAGGGACGAGCGCGGGCGTTGACACGCCCGAGCAGTACGCGGCGTTCGTCGAGCGGTGGAAAGCCGGCGGCGGGCGCGGAACCCGGTAGACTGCCGGCGTGATGGAAGTCGGGCATTCGATGGTCGAGCGGACGGACCCGAGGCTGCTGGCGGTCGCGCGCGGCGACGCCCCCGCGGACCTGCTCATCCGCGGCGCGTCCGTCATCAACACGTTCACGTGCGAGATCGGGCGGGCCGACGTCGCGGTCTTCGGCGGGCGGGTGGCGGCGGTGGGGGAGCCGCGCGAGGCGATGGAGATCATCGACGCGCCCGGGGCGTTCGTGACGCCGGGCTTGCTTGACGCGCACATGCACGTCGAGTCGACGATGCTCATGCCGCGCGAGTTCGTGCGGGTCGCGCTGCCGCACGGGACGACGGGGGCGGTGCTGGACCCGCACGAAATCGCGAACGTGCTGGGGGTGGCGGGCATCCGCCTGCTGATGGACGACGCCGCCACGATGCCGATGGAACTCATGTGGGGCGTGTCGTCGTGCGTGCCCGCGTCGCACTTGGAGACGAGCGGGGCGAGCCTGGGCGTGCGCGATCTCGAGCCGCTCTTCGACGATCCGCGCGTCGTCGCGCTCGCGGAGATGATGAACTTCCCCGGCGTCGTGCGGGGCGTGCCGGACGTGCTCGCCAAGGTCGCGCTCGGCCTGCGGCGACGCATCGTGGACGGGCACGCGCCGGGCCTGCGCGGGGCCGGCTTGCAGGCCTACGCCGCCGCGGGGATCACGTCCGACCACGAGTGCACCACCGCGGCCGAGGCGATCGAGAAGGTCCGGCTCGGGATGATGGTGTACATCCGCGAGGGGAGCGCGGCCCGGAATCTGGAGGCGCTGCTGCCGGCGGTCACGCCGACGAACCGGCATCGGTTCTGCTTCTGCACCGACGACCGCCACCCCGCGGACCTGGCGGACGAGGGCCACGTCGACCACGTCGTGCGCCGGGCCGTCGCGCTCGGGCTTGACCCCGCGTCGGCGGTCGCGATGGCGACGCTGCACACCGCCCGCCACTACGGCAAGCGCGACCTGGGCGCGGTTGCGCCCGGCTGTGCGGCGGACCTGCTCGTGCTCGACGACCTGCGTGAGTTCCGCCCACGGCTGGTGCTGTTCCGCGGGCGCGTGGTCGCGCGCGACGGGCGGTACACCGGGCCGGAGCCGCCCGCTCGTGGGGCGATGCCCGCGTCGGTTGTCCGTCTGCCTGACGGCTTCGGCGATGCGTCGCTTCGCGCGCCCGCGCCGCGCGGCGGTCGCATCCGCGTCATCGGCATGGACCCGCACCAGTTGGTGACGGAGTCGCTCGTGCTCCCCGCGAGGATCGAGGGTGGCGTGTGCGTTGCGGATGTCGGCAACGACGTGCTGAAACTGGCCGTCATCGAGCGGCACCGGGGCACGGGGAACGTCGGAGTCGGGTTCGTGCGGGGATTCGGACTTCGGCACGGTGCGTTGGCGAGCACCGTGGGGCACGACTCGCACAACCTGGCGGTCGTGGGAACGAACGACGGCGACATGGTGGTCGCGGCCCGTGCGCTGGCGGATGCGGGCGGCGGCCAGTGCGTGGCCGACGGCGGGCGCGTGCTGGCGGTGCTGCGGCTGCCCGTCGCGGGGCTGATGTCGGATCGGCCCGCCGCGGAAGTGATCGCGCGGCAGCGGGGGTTGTTGGACGCGGCACACTCGCTGGGATGCCCGATCCACGACCCGTTCATGCCGCTGAGTTTCCTGCCGCTCGTTGTGATCCCGCACCTGAAGTTGAGCGATCGGGGGCTGGTGGACGTGGACCGGTTCGACTTCGTGCCGCTGGATGCGGACACGTGAGGGAGTGCCGCACGGGGCGGACGGATAGGATTCGTGCAGGGTCCGGGCGACGATCCGATCCCGCGGGGCGTGCGTACAGGGGTTTGTTCGCCTGGCGAAGCCGGGGAAGAGCGGCAACGCTCGGAGTGGAAGGCCGTCGGCGGACCATCGGCATAATGGAGAGTCAGTGATGCTCGATCGGAACTTCGGGGACCTGGTGTCGGATGCTGCGGGGCGCTGGGCGGGGCTCGAGCCGCTCGAGGCGCGGGTGGTGCTGGACGCGACGCCGACAAACGCGCTCTATCCCGTGGTCGAACTGAACACGAACGTCGGGAGCGTGTTCATCGAGTTGTACACGGACACCGCGCCGCAGAACGTGGCGAACTTCCTCGGCTACGTGGAGCGTGAGGACTACGACAACACGGTTTTCCACCGGCTCGTCAAGGGGTTCGTGCTCCAGGGCGGCGGGTTCGTCTGGAACGAGGCGGACAGCGACTTCGACCAGATCGAGAAGCAGGACCCGGTCGTCAACGAGTTCAACCGGTCGAACGTGCAGTGGACCGTCGCGTTCGCCAAGATCCCGGCGACCGACGACAACGGCGACCCGATCGAGG
The DNA here is from genome assembly GCA_014584315.1 of Planctomycetota bacterium. GTDB lineage: Bacteria > Planctomycetota > Phycisphaerae > Phycisphaerales > UBA1924 > CAADGN01. The sequence goes on from JACTNA010000026.1 coordinate 34,574, forward strand.
GCGGCGGGCCGGACTCCGCGACCAACCAGTTCTTCTTCAACCTCGCGGACAACTCGGCGAACCTCGACAGCCAGAACGGCGGGTTCACGGTCTTCGGCGGCGTGGTGGCGGGGCAGGAGATCATCACGTCCATCACACAGTTGCAGGTCGGCAACTTCGGCGGGGCGCAGGGGTCGGTGCCGCTGCTCCGAATGCCGATCTCGCGCGAGGACGCCAACCCAGAGGACTTCGTCACCATCATCACCGCCCGCAAGGTCTACGACCCCGCAACCAGCCTCGCCGTCGGCGACGGCGTGCTGCCGGGCGGATCGGCGGATGACTTCGACCGGGCGACGGTCGGCATCCTCAACCGGTTCGGCGGGGCAACCGTCTACCGCCAGTCCTCGGACGGCACGGGATGGACCGTCACCGACCTCGGCCTCAAGACACAGAGCACGGGCACGACCGGACAGCCGGTGATGTGGGTCGACCCGAAGGACGGGCGGACGTACGCGGCCGCGCCGTCGGCCGCGGGGCTGAAGCTCTACACGAACACGGGCGAAGGGCAGTGGACCGCCCGCAACCTGAACGCGGAGATCGCGGGCGCGGGCCAGATCGCGAAGAGCCTGACGGCGTTCATCACACGCGAAGGGCTGGTGATGCTCGCCGGCCTGAGCGCGTCGGGCGAACTCCTGCTCTTCTCGCAGACCGGCGGCAACGACGGGCTTGGGAACCAGGCGTGGAGTTTCAGCAACATCTCGACCGCGGACCTTGCCGATCAGGAGCTGACGACGCCGGCGTTCACCAGCGACCTCGTGAGTTACGTCACCACGTGGAACGGGCTGAACATCGCGGGCCTCGACGCGGACGGCGCGATCCACGCCGTCTGGTGGGCGCCGGGGCTTGCGCAGTGGACGACGAGCAACCTGAGCGACATCACGGGCGCGCCGGCCCTGTTCGGCGGCCTCACGCCGTACCTGACCTCATGGGGCGGCATCAACCTCGCCGGGATCAACGCGGACGGGGACGTGACGACGACGTGGTGGGTGCCCGAGTTCGGGGGCGAATGGCGGCAGGACAACCTGAGCGATCTGTTCGGCGGCCCGGGCCTCGAGCCCGGTTCGCTGGCCAGTTACGTCACGTCCTGGGGCGGGCTGAACGTGGTCGGTCGGCGAAGCGACGGGCACACGATCGTCTACTGGTGGGCCCCGGGGATCGAGGGCGATGCCTGGGCGATCACGTCCATCAGCGAGTTCATCGACGGCGCGCCGCTGTTCGCCGGACGCGTCGCGGGCATCGCCTCGCCCGCGGGGACGATCAGCCTCGTCGGCGCGTCCGAGGACCACGATCTGCTCCGCTACTGGTGGCAGCCGGGCGGCGATTGGCGGGCCGAGAATGTGACGCAGCAGGCCGTGCTCGTCTGAACGGCAGGCTCAGCCGGTGCGGCGCAGCGCGAGGATGAGTTCGACCTGGCCCGTCGGGCGGTCGATCTCGCGCGCGATCTCCACGGTCGGCAGGCCGCGATCGGCGAGTTCGTAGACCCGCGTGTGGAGGGGATCGGCGAGTGGGGCCGCGGGCGATCGTTGCGGAGTTCGCGGCGCGGCGTCGGTCGCCTCCAGTCGGACCAATCGTTCGTCCGCGTCGCGGATGAGTCGCTCCAGCCTGGCGGCCCGTGCCTCGAGTTGGGCGGCGAGCTCGCGGGCGAGGTCGTGCATCTCGGCCATCACCGCCTCGGCGGAATCCCGCTCCGCGGCCTGGGTCCTGATCGCCTCGATCCGCTCCCGCGGCGACATCTCCTGCTGTGTCCGGGCGGCGATGCGCTGCTGCACCTTGCGCATGGCGATGAACAGGATGATCATCAGCCCGGCGGCGATGAGCAGGCCGGGCAGCGGGCCGACCGGGGGGCGGGTCGGCGTGGAGGCCGCGAGCGTCAGGAGCGATGTCGCGTCCATGCGCTCCCACGATACCACGGGCCGACCGCCCGTGTCGCCGTATGATCCTCGCGATGCCGGACTCGAACGGAGTGGTGAGACCGTCCCGCCACGACTCCGCCGTCGGCATGGTGGTCCGCCACTGGCGTCGCCTGACGGGCGGCCCCGAGCGGCGCGATCAGGATCGGCGAACGCTGATCGCCTGCTCCGGGGGTGCGGACTCCTCCGCCCTGACCCTTTGCCTGGCCTCGGCGACGGATCGGCTTGTCGTGGCGCACGTCGTGCACGACCTGCGGCCGCGGGCGGAGTCGCTCGCGGATCGAGCCAGGGCGCGGGACCTGGCGGCAGGGCTTGGGCTACCCTTCGCCGAAGCCCACGTGCGCGTGGCGGAACTGCCCGGCAACGACGAGGCGAACGCGCGTCGCCTGCGCTACGAAGCGCTGGAACGGCTGGCGTTCGAGCAGGGTTGTCCCTACATCGCGACCGCCCACCACGCCGAGGACCAGCTCGAGACGATGCTGATGGGGCTGGTGCGAGGGACGGGGTTGTCCGGGCTGGCGGGCGTTCGGCCGCGACGGCCCGTGGGCGAGCGGGGCATCCAGGTCGTCCGTCCGATGCTGCGGCTGGCGCGCGTGGAGAGCGAGCGCATCTGCCGCGAGTGCAAGTGGGCGTGGGCGGAGGATCCGACGAATCGTGACGTGACGCGTTTGCGTGCGGCATTGCGGGCCGGGCCGGTCAGGGAACTGCTGCGCATCCGCCCGGCGACGTGCGACCACGCGGTGAACGTGGCCGAGTTCGTGCGCGAGGCGGCCGCGCTCGTCGAGGATGCCGTGGCGCACGAGTGGCCAAGCGCGACCGTGGTGGAGCGCGACGGGCGTGTCGTCGCGTACTCGTTCGATCGCGAGCGGCTCCGCGGCCTGCGATGGATCGTGGTCGGTTCTCTGCTGCGATCGGCCTATGCTCGGCTGCGTGACGGTCGGGGGCTGGACCGCTTGCGTGCGAGGTCCGTTCGCGCCGCAGCGATGGCCGTCCGCCACGCCGACGACGCGCCGGAGTTTCAGTGGCAGGGCGCTCGCGTGCGGGTGGGCCGAGATCGTGTCGAGGTCCGGCTGGAGGACTCGGAGGATGGCTAAGAAGATCGTGCTGGTGGGCCACTGCGGGCCGGACGCCGCGATGCTGCGGTCGGCGGTGCGTGGCGCGGTGACGGACGTGTCGTTCGAATCGGCGAATGACGAGGAGTCCTTGTCGCGGGCGATGCACGGGGCGGACCTCGCCTTGGTGAACCGGGCGTTGGAGGGCGCGTTCTCGGCGTCGGACGGGGTCGAGTTGATCGGGCGACTCGCCGCCGACCGCTCCGGCGGCGGGCCGGCGCTGATGCTGGTGAGCAACTTCGAGGATGCGCAGGCGCGGGCGGTTGAGGCGGGCGCGACGCCCGGGTTCGGCAAGTTGTCGATGTACGATGACGCCGCGAAAGAGCGCCTGCGTCGGGCGCTCGGCGTGTCGGCGTAGCGGCTGGAGCGTGCAATGGCGAAGCGTGGCGCGTCGAGTGCGGCGGCGAAGAAGCCCGGTGTGAAGGACTACACGGCGCGCCGGGCGGCGTTGCTGCGCGAGTTGAAAGGGGCGATCGGCGTGGTCTTCGCCGGCGAGGGCGGCGGGCACCTGCGCGGGCAGTGGGAGGCCGATCGATCCTTCTACTACCTCACCGGCATCGGCGACGAGGCGGGGGCGGCCGTGCTGTTCGACCCCGCCAATCCCGACCCGCGCCGGCGGTGCATCCTGTTCCTCAAGCCGCGCGACCCCGAAATGGAGATGTGGGACGGCCACCGCGACGCGATCGGGAGCGCGCTGAAGGCCCGCACGGGCTTCGACACCGTGCTGCGCACGCGCGCCCTGCCGAACGTCCTGGCCACCATCACACGGCAACGAAAGCGCCTCGCGGCCCTGCACCCGCCGACCCTGCACACCGCGGCGGTCCAGCCGGACCTGGCGCTGTTCCGCCAGCTGTGCGAACGCACGGCGGGGGTGGCGGTCGAGGATAGGTCCGGCCTGATCCCGTCCATGCGGGCGGTCAAGTCCCCGGTGGAACTCGCGGCGATCTCGCGGGCGATCGACGCGACGCTCGCGGGGCACACGGCGGCCGCCGCCGCGATGAAGCCCGGCGTGAATGAGCGCGACGTGCAGGAAGCGCTCGAACGGGCGATGCGCGACGCGGGGGGGGACGGGACAGCGTACAACTCGATCGTCGGCGCGGGGCCGAACGCCGCGGTTCTGCACTACATGCGCAACAACGCCCCGATCGAGCCTGGCGACCTCGTGCTCATCGACGCGGCGGCGACGGTGGACGGCTACGCGGCCGATATCACCCGCACGTACCCGGCGTCCGGGAAGTTCTCGGGCGAACAACTGGACGTCTATCGCACGGTGCTGCGCGCCCAGCGTGCGGCGATCGCGGCGGTCAAGCCCGGCAACCACCTGTGGCAGGCGGACGAGGCGGCCCGGGAGATCATCGACAGGGCCGGCTTCGCCGACGCGTTCTACCACGGCATCGGGCACCCGCTCGGGCTGGAGGTTCACGACGTGGCGTCGGATGGCGCGCTGCGGGCGGGCATGGTCGTCACGATCGAGCCGGGCATCTACGTCGAGGAGCGGCGGCTCGGGATTCGGCTCGAAGACGACGTGCTGGTCACGCCGCGCGGCAGCCGGAACCTGTCGGCGCACATCCCGATCGAGCCGAGGGACGTCGAGGCGATGGTGCGCGGGCGGTGAACGCGGTCAGCCGCGGTCCTTGCCGGCGATGGCCCTCAGCCTCGCGGTGAGCGCGGCCCGGTCGTCCTCGAAGTTCGGCGAGTACAGGCCGATCAGGCGTCGGTCCGGCCCGACGAGGATCATCCGGTCCGGGTGGCGGATGTTGGCCATGGTCTGGCCGTCGGGGAGCGTGATGCGGTTCGATTCCTCCGGGTCGTCGGATATGTCGAACTTGAGGCTCTCGGAGGCGATGCGCCTGATCGTTCCGGCGTCGCCGGTGAGGAAACGCCAGCGCGCGTGATCCACCCCGAATGCGGCCGCGTACTCGCGCAGGCGCTGCGGCGTGTCGTTCGCCGGATCGACGCTGATCGAGACAAACTGGACGTTCGTGCCCGCGAGATTCTCGTACTGCTCGAACATGCGCCCGGTGAGCATCGGGCAGACGAGCACGCAGTGCGTGAACACGAAGCTCAGCACCGTGATCCGTCCGTCGAAAATCGACTGGTCCACAGGGTTGCCGTCCTGATCGACCAGGCTGAACTCCGGCACGCGGAGATCGCCCAGCGGCTCGGGGATGGGCTTGAGGAGTTGCTCGAGCGATGCGCGCCGCGCGTCCAGTTGGGTGGGCGAGGTGAGTTGGGCCTGCTCCTGCGCGAGGCGGCGTGCCTCGGCGGCCTTCTCGGCCTGCTTGGCCCGGAGCATGAGCGCGGCCGACACGGACAACGCCAGCCCGACAACCGCGACGATCAGCAACGGGGCGAACCACCTGGGCATGTCGGCCTCCCGAGTCAGCGCCGCGAGCCGATCGTCGACGCGGCGAGAGCGATTCCGGCGGCGGCAAAGAGGATCGTAGCCACCCAGGCGATCGGATCGAAGACACCGGCGAGCGAGGCGTGCAAGGCCCGCGTGGGCCATGTCATCGGGTTGGCGAGCATCACAACGCGCAGCCAGCCGCTCGCGCCCTCGAGCGGGAAGATCGAGCCGGAGAGCAGCCACATCGGCATGAGCAACAGGTTCATCACGCCGTGGAAACCCTGCACCGAGTCCACGCGCCAGGCGAGCGCCAGGCCGAGACCCGCCACCCCCGCCGCGATGCACGCGAGCGCGGCGAGCGCGCCCAGATGGCCGGTCGCGCCGGCGGGCAGCCCGAGGATCGCGGCCGCGGGCAGGAGAAGAGCGGCCTGCGCTGTCGCGACGGCCGCCGACCCCGCAAGTTTCGACCCCCAGGCGACCCATCGCGGCGCGGGGCTGACCAACACGGACTGGAGGAACCCCGCGTGCCGATCGTCGATCAGCGAGATCGCGCCGAGGATCGCGGTGAACATCACGGAGACCGTGAGCACGCCGGGCAGCAGGAACGCGGCGTAGGTCGTCGCCGCGTGCCCCGAGGGGGGGGCGAACGATCTGGCGAACCCGCTGCCGAGCAGGAGCCACAGCAGGACGGGCGTGCCGACCGTCGCGACGATCCGCGAGGGCTGCCGGACGAAGCGCACGAGTTCGCGCGCGGTCAGGCGGACGAAGGGATGGAAACCGGCCGCGCTCACGACGAGTTCCCTTCGCCGAGCGGGCTGCCGGTGGCGGCGAGGAAGGCGTCGCCGAGCGTCGGCGGAGAGAACTCGAACGGCAGGCCGAGCCTGGCGAGTTCCGCCGCCGCGCCGGCCAGCGCGTCTCGATCCTCCGCGTGCCCCACGCCCCCGCCGCCGGGTGTCGCGACGACGCGGAGGCCGAGCCGTTCCATGCGGGTCACGGCGTCGGGATCGGTCGATCGGATCGTCGAGGTGCCGAGCGCGCCGCGCAGGCGTGCGGGCGAGCCGTCCGCCACGATGCGGCCCTGGTGCATCATCACGACGCGGTCGGCGCGTTCCGCCTCGTCCATCAGGTGCGTGGACATCAGCACCGTCAGGGGCGTGCCCGCATCGGCGGCCTCGCGGCGCAACTCGGCGATGGCGTCGAGAAACCGGGTGCGAGCGTCGTGGTCAAGCCCGGCCGTCGGCTCGTCGAGCAGCAGGATTGTCGGCCTGTGCAGCAGGGCGCGGGCGAGGTCGGCGCGTCGGGCCAGGCCGCCGGAGAGCGAGGCGACGCGATCGTCGAGGCGATCGGTGAGGTCAAGGCGTCGGGTGGTGATCGCGATTCGCTCGACCGCATCCCGCCCGGAAAGGCCGAAGAGCGAAGCCTGCGCGAGCAGGTTCTCGCGTACGGTGAGCAAGCGGTCGAGGCCCGGGGCTTGGAAGACGACGCCGAGTTGGGCACGGTAGCGGCGGATCTCGCGTGGGTCCGCTCGCCCGCCCGCGACGGTCCGGCCGAGCGACTCAAGCGTGCCGTCGTCCGGGCGATCGGCCGTGCCGACGAGGCGCATCAGCGTGGACTTGCCGGAGCCGTTGGGGCCGAGCAGGGCGACCCACTCACCCGTCGGCACGGCGAGCGACAGTCGATCGAGGGCGACACGCGGTTCGCGACGCCGTGAGCCTGGGAACACACGGCGCAGGTCGGCAGCCCGGATGGCGATGCGTGAATCCGTCCTCGCGTCGGCGTCGTGTGACATCAGAGGAGGGCGTGGGCCATGCCGTCCGCGACCATCGCGCACAGCAGGATCGGCAGATGCACGATCGAGGCGATGAACACCGGCCGAGCGAGGTCGCGCCGGCGCGCGGCGGCCAGACGGGCGCAGAGCATGAGGAACGCGCCGCCGGTGACGAGCGCGGCGGCCGTGTAGCCCGGTCCGAGCAGGCCCGGCATCGCCCAGGCGGGCGCGAGCGTCAGGGCGACGAGGAGCGGCGCGGTCAGGCCGATGGCGATCGCGGTGCGGTGCTCGCCGCGTTCGAGGGCCGGGAGCACGCGGTACCCGCCGCGGGCGTAGTCCTCACGGTACATCCAGCCGATGGCGAGGAAGTGGGGGAGTTGCCAGACGAACATGATGGCGAAGAGAACCAGCGCACCCGGCTCGACGAGAGGGGCGAGGCCCGGCGCGGCCGAGACGGCCGACCAGCCGATCAGCGGGGGGAGCGCGCCGGGGACCGCGCCGATGAGCGTCGATGTCGCCGTCACGGGCTTCGAGGGCGTGTACACCCAGACGTAGAGGACAACACACGCGAGCGAGACGAGCGCGGGCACGACACCCGCGAGCACCAGCAGCGTGAGCACGCCGAGCAGCGAGAGTGCAAGTCCGGCCGTGCGAACCGAGGAGGGCGTGAGGCGCCCTTCGGGCAGCGGGCGGGTAGAAGTGCGCTGCATCAGGGCGTCGCGGTCGCGCTCCATCCACTGGTTCAGCGCGTTCGCGCCCGCGGCTGAGAGCGCCGTGCCGAGCGTCGTTCCCAGCACGAGCACGGCGAGTTCGCCGAAGGCCCAGCGGTGCCCGGCGGCGTAGCGCTCCAGGGCGCCCATGCCGAAGCCGACGAGCGACGTGATGGTCACGAGCCGGGTGATGCGCGGCTTGGTCGTCTCGACGATGGCCCGCAGACCGCGGACGGAAGCGAGTTCGCTCAGGTCCGCGGCGGGGATGGGTGTGGATCGGCTCAACGGGCGACTCCGTCGGTTGTGGCGGGTGAGCGAGGCCGCGGTATTTCGGGCGGACCGGAAGGGCTGCGGTCTGGCAGGAACCGAGTGTAGGCGATACCGCACAAAGCGTCAGAGACAGGTCTAGGGGTCGAGCCGAACGCCCCCCGGGGTGTCAGGGGCGGGTCCGGCCCCGGCATCCAAGCCCAAGGCACCCTGTACGAGGCTCTGCCGCCTGATAGTCTCCGCCTCACGACCGCTCAAGGACGATTCCATGCCGCGCAAGCCGCTCTACTACACCTTCGGCAACCACATGCACTGGGTGGACATGCAGTGGCTGTGGGGGTACGACGTGCTGCCGGGGTCTGTCCGGGACATGCTGCGCCTGTGCCGCGAGACGGGGGCGCGCGGGTGCGTGAACTTCGACGGCGTCGGGTACGAGAAAATGGCGGCCGAGTGCCCGGAAGCGCTGGCCGACCTGCGCGAGGCGGTGCGGGCCGGGACGATCGAGCCCGTCGGGTGCTCCTACGGGCAGCCCTACGGCCTGTTCCAGGGCGGTGAGAGCAACGTGCGGCAGTTCACGTTCGGGGTGCGGAGCGTGCTGCGGCTGCTGGGCGTGCGCCCGCGGACGTTCTGGGAAGAGGAGTTCTACTTCTTCCCGCAGTTGCCGCAGGTGTTGGCGTCGTGCGGGTTCACGGGGGCGAACCTGTTCTTCCAGTGGACGTGGCACACGCCAGAGGTGCCGCGCGAGCGAGCGAGCCTGATCCTGTGGGAGGGCGTGGACGGCACGCGCCTGCCGACGCTGCCGCGCAACGAGTTGAACGTGCACCAGTGGCCGGAGGACTTCAACGGGCTGCTGGAGCAGGGCCTGATCCGGGAGTTGGACTCACCGGCGATCGTGCAGTGGCTGGAGTTGATGCCGAGCCGGGACTGGATGTGCCGCAGCGAGGTGCTGCTGCCTCGGCTGAAGGAGTTGTTCGCGGATCCGCGCTTCGAACTGCGCCCGCGGACGTGCGGCGAACTGATCGCGGAGTTGCGCGACTCGCCCGGCGTCGATCCGCCCGTGCGCGCGTACACGATGGACGACGTCTGGCACGGGATGACGCTGGGGAAGAACGGGGATCGGCACCCGCGTTCGGGCGGGTTCTGTGAACAGAGTCTGGTCGCGGCGGAAGCGATCGCCGCGCTGATGGGGCTGTTCGGCCGACCGTACCCGAGTTGGGACTTCTACCCCACGTGGGAACTGGAGGAGGCCTGGCGCGAAACGCTCGCCGCGCAGCACCACGACAACCACGAGTGCGAGGGCCTCTGTGGGTCCATCGGCGTTGCCTCGTTCAAACGAGCGGCCGATCTGGCGCGGGGCGTCGGGGACCGTTCGATCGAGACCCTCGCATCGCGGATGGACGCGATCGAGGGCTCGACGGTGGTGTTCAACGGATCGGGCGTTCCGCGTGACCTGCTCGTCACCACGTCGCTCGACTCGCGCGGGGAGGTGGTAGAGAACGTGCCGGCGTTCGGATACCGGCTCGTCCCCCGGGCGACCGGGGGGAATCCGAAGGTCAGGGTCTATCGGGAGAAAGGTGCGATCGTCTTCGAGCGGGGCGGCTTCCGCGTCGAGATCGACTCCAAGCGCGGTGTGATCGCGCAGATTCGGTCGCAGCACTTCCCGGATGGAGTCCTCGCGCCCGATCGCCCGCTGTGCGCGTTCGTGACGGGGCGCGAGGGCGGCGTTGAAGCGCTCGACGACATCAGGGTCGAACTCGACGATTTTGCGGGGCGTTCCACGGCCTTCATCGCGTGCGCGAGCCGTCGCGGCGACGGCGGCGTGGGGATGCGGATCTCGCTCGCGCCGCTGCGCGACGCGGTGGATGTCGAGTTTGTCTCCGATCAGGTGCCCGAACTTGCCCCGGGGATGCACGCCGGACTCGCGACCGACTTCGCGCCCCGGTTCCGCATCGCGCAGGTCGTTCACGACTATCCGTACGGGATCGGGCGTGCGGAGGCTTCGGCGACGCGCGTGCGCAAGTATCCGACGGGCGATTGGATGACATCGCCGCAGGTCTTCGAGGAGATTCGCAGGCCGTTCACCGCCCTGCACTTCGTGGACCTGCTCGACGATCGCGGGTGCGGGCTGCTCTGCACACACTCAGGCTCGCAGCAGTGGTTCCGCACAGACGATGGCGTACGGTGCCTGCTGACGGCTCGTGACCCGTGGGACGAGCAGCGGTACTCCCGGGACATCGAGGCGGCCGTCACGATCGCGCCCCACGGGCCGATGTCCGACGCAGATCGAGCGCGTCAGACGGCGCGGTCGTGGCTGGTCGGCGTGCATCACGGCGTTCGCGGCGATCTTCCAGACGTGTTCGGACCGTTCGAGGTGTGTGGGGCGCCGTCGGTGCACGCCGAGGCCTTCCACCGCGATTCCACGAAGTCCGGCGAGCACCTGCCCGACTGGGCCGGGCATCGGATGGCGCGCGAGTCGGGCGGGGCCTGCACGCACCCGTTCGTCATTCGCCTCGTCGAGTGGGACGGCGAGCGAGCGGACGTCACGCTCAAACTTCCCGGCCCGGTCGCCCTCGCGGCCAAGACCAATCTCATGGGCGAATGCGGCGATTGGCCCGCCGGGGGTGCGCCGGCCGATGCTCCGCCGCATCTTCGCGACACCGGTTGGCTCTCAGCCGAGTCGGCGGATCCGCCCGAGTGGGCGCGAGGGGCCGCCTTCAGAGGCCGGCCGATCGAGTGGTCGCGCGTGCGCTTCGTCATGCGTCCGCGCGAGATCGCGACCGTCATGGCGGACCTGGTCATGGGGCGCAAGGAGTGGCGCGATCTCGACGCGAAGCGGGAGGTCTGGGCGACGGTGCATCGGACTTCCGGCACGCACGACACCGAAGGAGCGCGACAGTGAGCGGGACCGTCTGCGTCGTCGGCTCGATCAACATGGATCTTGTGGTGCGCACGCCTCGACTGCCCGCGCCCGGAGAGACGATCCTGGGCGGGCCGTTCGAGACCTTCCCCGGCGGCAAGGGGGCGAATCAGGCCGTCGCCGCGGCGCGCATGGGGGCGAGGGTGTCGATGGTCGGGCGCATCGGCGCGGACGACTACGGCCAGACACTCCGGGCCTTGCTCGTTCGCGAGGGTGTGGACGCCACGGCGATCCGCGCCACGGCCGGCACAGCGACCGGCGTCGGCGTCATTCTCGTGGACGAGCGCACCGGCGAGAACACGATCGTCGTCGCGCCGGGGGCGAACGCGAGGCTGACCCCCGACGACGTCGAGACCGTCGCGGGGCTGGTGCGTTCCGCGGCCGTGCTGCTCGTGCAACTCGAGACACCGTTCGGGACCGTGGCGACGGCGATCCGCATCGCGCGCAGTGCGGGGCGGCGCGTGGTGCTGAACGCTGCGCCCGCGGCGGCCGTGCCCGAGGAGATGCTCCGACAGGCCGACCTGCTCATCGCGAATCGCGGCGAGGCAGCGCTGCTGACGGACGGCGCGGAAGATGACGATCCTCAGGCCCTGGCACGCGAGGCGTTGCGCCTCGGATCGGCGGCCGTGGTGGTCACGGCCGGTCCGGACGGCGCGTGCCTGGCCACGAGTGAGGCATCGCTGCGCGTGCCTTCGATCCCGGTGCGCGCTGTGGACTCGACCGCGGCGGGGGATGCGTTCTGCGGAGCGGTCGCGGCGTGGATGGCCGCGGGGCGACCGACGGAGGAGGCGGTCCGAGCCGGGTGCGTGGCCGGCGCGCTCGCGGCCACGCGGGCGGGCGCGATACCGTCGCTGCCCACGCGCGCCGAGGTGGAGGAGCGGCTGTGCGTTGCGCAGGCCGCGGACGGGGAGGCGCGACCGTGACGAGCGAGCGCGCGCCGGGCGCGGGATTCATCGAGCACATCCCGGGCGCTGCGCCGGTCGTTCGACCGGAGCGGCACCCGCGGGCGAAGGGCGTGGGCGTGCTCGGGCTGCACGAGGGGCGGACGCTGCTGATCGCGCTCGAGTCGCGGTGCGCGTTCGCTCGTGCGGTCGCCGGGTGCGACACGAACACCGCCAAGATCGAATCCTCGCGCCGCGAACTTCCCGGGTTGTTCTACACCGATGACTACGAGGCCATGCTCGCGCGTCCCGACGTGGAGATCGTGGCGGTCTACACGCCGGACCACCTGCACGCCGATCACGTCGAGCGGGCGTTCGAGGCGGGCAAGGACGTGCTCTGCACCAAACCGCTGACGAACTCGCTCGAGGGAGCGCGGCGCATCCTCGAGTCGGGGCGGCGGACGGGCCGGCGGCTGCTGGTCGGGCAGAGCACACGGTTCTTCGAGCCGTTCCGGCGCCAGCGTGCCGCGCTCGAACGCGGCGAGTTCGGCGGACTCGACGGCGTCGAGATGGTGGACGCGCACTACATCCACCGCATGGACTGGTATTACCGCAAAAGCCCGTGGGCAGCGACGGAGACCGACTGGGTGTTCCTGGGGCTGAGCCACCCGGTCGATCTCGTGCGCTGGTATCTCGGGCGCATCCGCACCGTGCACGCGCTCGGCATCGTGTCGGCCATGGGGCGTTCCTTCGGCGTGCAAGGGCGCGATGCGTACATCGTCAACATGCTCGCCGAGGACGGGCGGATCGCGCGCGTCATGGGCCACTACGGCTGCCACGAGTTGCCGACGGCGCGCAACTGCATCGAGTGTCTTGTCTTCGCCTCGGGCGGGACGAGCCTCGCCCAGTACCACGACATGCGGTACCTCCACACGGGTGGTGCCGCACCGAGCGAGGGCGGGGCGGCGTTCCGGCCGGGGACGCACGCCGAGATCGTCGAGGACTATCTCTACGCCGGGCGGCACTACTACTTCAACAGCGAGGTGCACGGGATGCACTACGGCGAGTTCGCCAACTACGCCGACCACCTCGCTTCGGGGCTGATCGCGGGCGAGCCTCGATCGCCGGGCCTGGAGGAGGGGGTCGAGACCGTGTGCGTCATGGAGGCGATCCGCCGGTCGGCCGAGAGCGGCGGTCCGGTTGAGATCGGGCCGCTGCTGGAACGCGTCGGCCTGGCCTGACACCCGCTCCCGGGCGGCCAACGATTGCCCGTGTCCGAGGCTGTCGACAACGTGAGGCGGCTGCTCCCGTCGTGCATGGCGACGGATCGAGATCGGATCGCGCGCCGGCTGCGGGCGGCGGACCACGCGGGTCGGGGAGATGAAATCCGTTTGTTGCGCGAGCAGGCGGAGCGGTCCTCCCGGCGGGCCGCGGCGCGGACGGGCCGCATCCGCGACATCGACTACCCGCCGGAACTGCCGATCGTCGCCGAGCGGGAGCGGATCCTCGCCGCGATCCGCGAGCACCAGGCGGTGGTCGTGTGCGGCGAGACAGGCTCGGGCAAGAGCACGCAACTGCCCAAGTTCTGCCTGGAACTGGGGCGCGGCGCGACGGGCATGATCGGGCACACGCAGCCGCGCCGCGTCGCCGCCCGGAGCATCGCGGCGAGGGTGGCGACGGAACTGCGCGTGCCGCTGGGGAAGGCGGTCGGCCACAAGGTCCGGTTCAACGACCGCACCTCGCCGGACACGCTGGTCAAGGTGATGACGGACGGCGTGCTGCTCGCCGAAACGCAGAGCGACCGCAGGCTGCTCGCCTACGACACGATCATCATCGACGAGGCCCATGAGCGCAGCCTGAACGTCGACTTCCTGCTCGGGTACCTGCGTCAACTGCTGCCCAGGCGGCACGACCTGAAGGTGATCGTGACGTCGGCGACGATCGATCCCGAGCGCTTCAGCCGCCACTTCGGCGGGTGTCCGATCGTCGAAGTCTCGGGGCGGACGTTCCCGGTCGAGGTCCGGCACGCGCCGCCGGATGCCGCGGACTCGTCGATGGGCGACGCGATCGTTGCCGCGCTGCTCGGCCTCGAGGCCGAAGGCCCCGGCGACGTGCTCGTGTTCCTGCCGGGTGAGCGCGAGATCCGCGAGGCGGCCGAGGCGTTGCGTGCCGCGCCGGGCGCGGACGGGCGGGAGGTGCTCCCGCTCTACGCGAGGCTCTCGGCGGAGGAGCAGGATCGCGTGTTCCGGGCGCACGACGGGCGGCGCGTCATCCTGGCGACGAACGTGGCCGAGACGTCGCTCACAGTGCCGGGAGTCCGGTTCGTGATCGATACGGGCGTCGCGCGGATCAACCGCTACAGCCCACGCTCACGCATCCAGCGGCTGGAGGTCGAGCCGATTTCGCGGGCGTCCGCGGACCAGCGTGCCGGGCGGTGCGGACGCGTGCGCGAGGGCATCTGCGTTCGCCTGTACAGCGAGAGCGACTACGAGTCGCGCCCCCGGTTCACCGATCCCGAGATCCTGCGGACAAACCTCGCGGGGGTCATCCTGCAGATGGCCGCGCTGCGGCTGGGCGAGGTCGAGCGCTTCCCGTTCGTCGAGGCGCCTTCGGCGCGCATGATCCGCGACGGACGCGACACGCTGGTCGAACTGGGCGCGATGGGGCCGGACGGCGGGCTGACCGAGATCGGCCGTCGGCTCGCGAGGCTGCCTGTCGATCCGCGGCTCGGGCGGATGCTCCTGGCGGCGGAGCGGGAGGGTTCGCTTCGCGAGGCGTTGATCATCGTCGCGGGCCTGACGGTGCGCGATCCGCGCGACAGGCCGATCGACAAGCGCGACGAAGCGGACGCGGCCCACCGGGCGATCGCCGATCCGCGGTCGGACTTCCTCACGCTCGTGCGCGTGTGGGAGGAGTTCCACAAGGCCGCGCGGGAGATGTCGCGCCGGGGCCTGCAGGGGTGGTGCCGGGAGCGGTTCCTGTCGCACGCGAGGATGCGCGAGTGGCAGGACGTCCATCACCAGTTGCACGCGATGGCGACCGAACTCGGGATGAGGGTCAACGCCTCGCCGCCGCACGAGGACCGCGTGCATCGCGCGCTGCTCACGGGGCTGCTGGTGCACGCGGGCCGGCTGCGCGAGCGGCACGAGTACGAGGGACCGAGCGGGGCGAGGTTCAGGATCCACCCCGGCTCGGTGCTGCACGGGCGCGATCCGCCCTGGGTCGTCGGGGCCGAACTGGTGCAGACCACGCGCCTCTACGCGCGGATGGTCGCGCCCGTGCGGGCGTCGTGGCTGGAGCGGCTCGGGTCGCACCTGCTGTCGAGGGCGTTTTCCGAGCCGCGGTGGGACGCGCGACGAGAGCGTGCGATCGCGTTCGAGACGGTCTCGCTGCTGGGATTGCCGGTGGTCGATCGGCGTCGCGTTGATTTCGGTGGCGTGAATCCGGCGGAGGCCCGGGCGCTCTTCATCCACCACGCGCTGGTCGAGGGCGGGCACGCGAGCGACGCCGGGTTCGAGCGGCACAACCGGGGCGTGGTCGAGCGGGTGCGCACGCTGGGCGCGAAACTCCGCCGGGATGAGAGCGTGGCGCAGGTCCAACGCCGATTCGAGTTCTTCGATCGCAGGCTCCCGGCGGGCGTCTGGACCGGGCGCGCGTTCGAGGCATGGCGCCTGCGGGCCGAGCGCGACAACCCGCGCCTGCTTTTCCTCGACGAGCGTGAACTCGCCGGACCGCTCGCGGACGCGGCGTCTGCGGCGTCGTTTCCCGACACGGTGCGCGTCGACGGCGTGGACCTGCCCATCGCGTACTCGCACGATCCCGGGGCGGATACGGACGGCGTGACCTTGACCGTGCCGCTCGGCGCGGCGTGGTCGCTGACGCAGGCGGTCGTGGACTGGGCCGTACCGGGGCACGTGCGCGACGCGGCCGTCGCACTCGTGCGGACGCTCCCGCGGGCGGCACGGCGTTCGCTCGGCCCCGCGCCCGACATCGCGGATTCGTTCCTGGCGTCGTCGCCCGATCGTTCCCGCCCGCTGGTCGAGGGGCTTGCCGCGTTCATCAGCCGCACGCGAGGCGTGACCGTGCGTCCCGGCGATTTCGCGCCCGATGCCGTGCCGGATCACCTTCGAGCGCGCGTTGTGGTGGTTGACGAAGCGGGGCGTGCGGTGACCTCGGGTCGCGGCGTCGCTCTCGTGCGCGCGTCGATCCGCGGCGACCTGGCGTGTGCGCTCCGCACCGTCCACAGCGACTTCAACCGTGCTCCGATCGCGGACTGGACGGTCGGAAACCCGCCGGAAAGCGTGATGATTTCGCTCGGGGGCGCGAGCGTGCGCGGATGGCCGGCACTGACCGAGGAAGGACACACCGCGGCGATTCGGCTGTTCGCCACGCGCGACGAGGCGGAAGCGGCGTGGCCGATCGGCGTTCGGCGGCTCCTCCGCGTTCGGCTCGACGGCGAGTTGCGTGCACTCATCACGCACCTGCCGGGCATCGAACGGCTGAGGCTGCTGTACGCCCCGCTGGGGAAGGCGGACGCGCTGCACGACGACCTGGCCTTGATGGCCGTCGAGCGAGCCTGCCCCGAAGCGCTCTCGTCGATCCGCACGTCCGCGGCGTTCGAGCGTGCCGCGGCGGACACGTGGGGTCGGCTTTCGCCCGCGCTCGTGGAGGCGTCGGGTGTCGCGGAGAGGACGCTCGAGGCCGTGCAGCGCGTGCGTCTGCTGATCGAAGCCAATCCGGACCTGCTGCACGGCGAGTCGGGCGAGGACATCACCTCCCAGTTGGGGCACCTGCTGCCCGCCGGGTTTCTCGCGTCGACGCCGGGCGACCGTCTGCGGCACTATCCGCGCTACCTCGGGGCGCTGGAGGCTCGGCTGCGCCGCCTCGCGGAGGGGCGTGCCGGCGGCGAGCGGGCCGCGCTCGACACGGTCGCGCCGGCGTGGTGGCGGTACCTCGACGCCGGAGAGCGGCTCGACTCGTGCCCGCCGGCGGCGCGGGATGAACTCGACACATACAGGTGGATGGTCGAGGAACTCCGGGTCTCTGTGTTCGCGCAGGGGCTTGGCACGGCGCAGCCGGTTTCCGCAAGGCGGATCGCCGAGCAGTGGGGGCGTGTGCAGGCCGCGATGGCCGGGTGAGACGCGGCGCGGCGGGCACAGTATCCTTCCGCCTCCCGCCCCGGGCGGGCCACGTGATCGGAGAAGCGGACCGTGCATGTCGGCATCCCGAAGGAAGTGCATCGAGGCGAGCGTCGGGTCGCCGCCACGCCGCAGACGGTGATGCGGTACCGCAAGGCCGGGTTGGGCGTGCTGGTCGAGCGTGGCGCGGGCGAGTCCGCGGGTTGCTCCGACGCGGCGTACGTTGAGGCCGGCGCGGAGATCGTCGAAGACGCCCGCGACCTCTGGCTGCGTGCCGACCTGGTCGCGAAGGTGCGCGCGCCCGAGGAGCACCCCGCGCTGGGCGTCCACGAGGCGGACCTGATCCGCGAGGGCGGACGGCTGATCTGCTTCGTCTGGCCGGGGCAGCATCAGGAGTTGCTCGAGCGGCTGGCGGCGCGGCGGGCGACCGTCCTGGCCATGGACTGCGTGCCGCGCATCACGCGGGCGCAGAAGATGGACGCGCTCAGTGCCATGGCCAACGTGGCGGGGTACAGGGCGGTCGTCGAGGCCGCCCACCACCTGCCGCGGTTCTTTGCGGGGCAGATGACGGCTGCCGGGCGGGTCGATCCGGCCAAGGTGCTCGTCATCGGGGCCGGCGTGGCGGGGTTGTCCGCCATCGGGGCGGCCCGAAGCCTCGGGGCGATCGTGCGCGCGTTCGACACCCGCGCCGCGACGCGCGATCAGGTCCGCAGCATGGGCGCGGAGTTCCTCGAACTGCGCGTCGAGGAGGAGGGCGAGGGGGGCGGGGGCTACGGCAAGGAGATGTCGAAGGCCTACATCGAGGCGGAGATGGCCCTGTTCGCGGCCCAGGCGATGGACGTGGACGTGATCGTCACGACCGCGCTCATCCCGGGCAAGCGTGCGCCCGTGCTCGTCACCGCGGGCATGGTCGAGAGCATGAGGCCCGGCTCGGTCGTTGTGGACCTGGCGGCGGAGCAGGGCGGAAACTGCGCGCTCACGCGGCCGGACGAGGTGGTCGAGCACAAGGGCGTGACGATCATCGGGTTCACGGACCTGCCCAGCCGCATGGCAAGCCAGTCGAGCCAGTTGTACGCCACGACGGTGATGCACCTCGTCGAGGCGCTGGGGGCGGGCCTGGAGCCGGACGTGGGCGACGAGGTCGTGCGGGGCGCGCTGGTTACGCACCGGGGCGAAATCACCTGGCCTCCGCCGAAGCCCGAAGCGGAGCCGGTCGTCGCCACGGGGCGCGAGCGGACTGAGTCGACGCGGCACGCCGCCACGCCCGCGGCGGAGGCGAAGAGGCCCCGCTCGTGGCAGAGGGCGTTCTGGCTCGGGCTCGCGGGCGTGGTGTTGCTGGTGGTGGGACTGACCGCGCCGCCCGCGTTGCTCTCGCACATGACGGTGTTCGTGCTGGCGTGCTTCGTCGGGTGGCTGGTCGTGTGGAACGTCACGCCCGCGCTGCACACGCCGCTGATGAGCATCACGAACGCGATCAGCGGCATCATCGTCATCGGCGGGATGCTCCACCTGACCGGGCACGACCGCGGGTTGCCGGCGGTGCTGGGGATGGTCGCGGTGCTGGTGGCCACGGTGAACGTCGCCGGCGGGTTCCTGGTCACGCGCCGGATGCTCGCGATGTTCAGGAAGCACGCCCCGGCCGGAGGGACCCGCGCGTGATGCCGCAGAGCATGGTGACGGCGTCCTACATCGCGGCCAGCGCACTCTTCATCCTCGCGCTGGGCGGGCTGTCTCGCCCGGAGACGGCCCGGCGCGGCGTGGCGTGCGGCATCGCGGGCATGGCGCTGGCCCTGATCGCCACGACGCTCGGCGAGCGAGTGGGCGACTACGCCTTGCTCGCGGGCGCGATGGTCCCGGCGGTGATCGTCGGCGCGGTGGTCGCGGCGCGGGTCCGCATGACCGCCATGCCGCAACTCGTCGCGATCCTGCACAGTTTCGTCGGGCTTGCGGCCGTGCTGGTGGCTGTCGCGGGGCACGTCGAGCCGCACGCCGCGCTCGCGGGCTCTGGCGAGGTCGTGCACCGCGTCGAGGTGTATCTCGGGGCCTGCATCGGGTCGATCACGTTCACCGGCTCCGTCGTGGCGTTCCTGAAGTTGCAGGGCCTCGTGAGCGGCAAGCCCTTGATCCTGCCCGCACGCCACGCCGCCAACGCCGCCATGCTGCTGGCGACGATCGTGCTGGGCGTCCGCTACGGCATGGCCACCGGCGAAGCGGGCATGGTCGAGTTGCTCGTCGCCACCGCCATCACCGGCGTGCTGGGCATGCACCTGGTTGCGGCGATCGGCGGGGCGGACATGCCCGTCGTGGTCTCGATGCTCAACAGTTACTCGGGCTGGGCGGCGTCGGCGGCGGGGTTCATGCTGGAGAACGACCTGCTCATCGTGACCGGCGCACTGGTCGGCAGCAGCGGCGCGATCCTGAGTTACATCATGTGCCGCGGCATGAACCGATCGTTCATCAGCGTCATCCTCGGCGGCTTCGGGACGGAGGGTGGCGCCGCGCCCCCCGGCACGGCCCCGGCCGGGGACGTCACCTCGATCGACGCCCCGACCGCCGTTTCGCTGCTGCGATCCGCCCGGAGCGTGGTGATCGTGCCCGGCTACGGCATGGCGGTCGCGCAGGCGCAGCACGCCTTGGCGGAGTGCGTTCGCGTGCTGGAGTCCTCGGGCGTCCGCGTGCGCTTCGCGATCCACCCGGTCGCGGGGAGGCTGCCCGGGCACATGAACGTCCTGCTCGCCGAGGCGGGCGTGCCGTACGACGGCGTGCTCGAGATGGAGGAGATCAACCCGGACTTTCCCGAGACGGACGTCGCGCTGGTGATCGGGGCGAATGACATCGTGAACCCCGCGGCCCAGGACGACCCCGGAAGCCCGATCGCCGGGATGCCCGTGCTCGAAGTCTGGAAGGCCCGCACCGTGATCGTGATGAAGCGCGGGATGGCGACCGGCTACGCGGGCGTGGACAACCCGCTGTTCTATCGTGAGAACACGCGGATGCTCTTCGGCGACGCGAAGAAGGTCGTCGAGGCCCTGCTCGCGGGGCTTCGTTCGTAGCGGGTTCGTGTCTGTGGACGATCGTGCCCCGCCCTGCCGATAGACTTGGTCCGGCCGGGTGGCCGCGCGCACAGGCAGGATTCCGCGATGAACAAGCCCAGCATCGGTCTCCGCTCCCGCCCCGAAAGCCCCGTCGCCGACCCGTGCCGGCACGAGCCGCTCGAGTCTCGGGTGCTGCTCGCCATCGTGTACGACGCGCCGACCACGCCCGTGGGCGAAGCGCCGACCGGGCTTGTCGTCGCGGACTTCGACGACGACGGCATCCTCGACGCGGCCACGGCGGACTTCGACTCGAATACCGTGACGGTCCTGCTCGGTCGGGGCGACGGCTCGTTCACGCACGCGCAGACGCTGGAAGCGCTCGGCTCGGTGTCGCGCATCGTGTCGGGCGACGTGAACGGCGACGGCAACCTCGACCTTGTCGCCAGCGAGTTCGGCAACAACTCGATCGCCATCTTCCTCGGCAACGGCGACGGGACGTTCGCCGACGCGACGCGCGTCGCCGGCAACGGAGGGCCGGTCGGGCTGGCGCTCGCGGACCTGAACGGCGACGGCGACCTCGACCTTGTGACGACGAACTTCCTGCTCAACTTCGTCGGCGTGTACTTCGGGGACGGCGCCGGTGGCTTCGGGCCGGTGACGCTGCTGGCGGGCGGGACGTCGCCGCGCGCCGTCGCGGTCGGCGACCTGTCGGGCAACGGCGCCCCGGACCTCGTCGTCGCGGCTTCGGGCGACGACGCCATCCGCGTCTTCATCAACGACGGCACGGGCACGTTCGCCGCGCCCGTCCTGTACCTCGTCGGCCAGAACCCCGAGGATGTGGCGCTGGGCGACGTGAACGGCGACGGCCACCTCGACGTCGTCGTCGCCTGCGCCGATGACAACGTGGTCACGGCCAGGCTCAACGACGGCGCCGGCGCTCTGACGAACCCGGGGTTCCTGGTGTCCGTGGGGGCCAGGCCGCGATCCGTCGCGCTGGCCGATCTGGACGGCGACGGCCGCCTCGACTTCATCACGGGGAACGCGGACGCCAACAACGTGCAGGTCGGCTTCGGGCAAGGCAACGGCAACTTCACGCCCGCCCCGGCGTTCCTCGTCGGACAGGGGCCGCGTGGAGTGACGCTAAAGGACATGGACGAGGATGGAACGCTCGACGTCGTGGTCGTCAATGAGGAGAGCGACACCCTCACCGTGCTCTTCGGCACCGGAGACGGCGAGTTCGCCGCCCGGAGGGACTCCGCGACGGGCGCGCCGGTGGGCGCAGCGATGGCCGCCGCGGACCTCGACGGCGACGGTCGCGACGATCTGGTCGCGGCGTTCCCCGAGGACGGCACGGTCCGCGTCTACTTCTCCGATGGGCTGGGCATCTTCCTGGCCGGCCCGACCTTCGCGACCGGCGGCAGGCCCGTTTTCGTGGCGATCGGCGACCTGAACGGCGACGGCCATGCCGATCTCGCGGTCAGTCTCCACCAGGACAACGCGGTGGCGATCTTCAACGGCGACGGCGCGGGCGGGTTCGCCGCGGGCGGCGTCCTCGCAACGTCCGACGGCCCGCAGGAAGTCCGCATCGGCGACATGGACGGCGACGGGCTGCCGGACCTGGTCGTCGCGTGCTCGACCGCGTCGGTGATCGACGTGCTCGTCAACGACGGGAGCGGATCGTTCGCTGCGCCCGTCTCGATCGCCGTGCCGGGGAATCCGGTCTCGACCAGGCTCGCCGACCTCGATGAAGACGGCGATCTCGACATCGCCATGGTGACCTCGACGGGCGGCGCTGCGCTGCAATGGCTCCGCAACAACGGCGGCCTGAACTTCATCGGGCCGTCGATCGCCGCGGACCTTGGAGGCCTGGGTGTTCGCCTCGCGCTCGCGGACCTCGACGGCGACGGCGATGTGGATGCGGTCGCGACGACCACCGAAGGGAAGGTCGTGGTCTGGCGCAACAACGGGTTGGGCTTCTACTCGCCCGCCGGCATCTCCGTGGAGGTGGGCGACGGCGCCGGCGCCATCGAGTTCGCCGATGTGAACGTGGACGGTCGGCCGGACGCGATCGTCGCGGTGCAAGGCTCGGACCGCGTGGCCGTGCTCGAGGGCGATGGCGGCCTCGGGTTCCTGTTGCCGATCGTCTCCCACGCTGTCGGCGCAAGCCCCGCCGGACTGGCCGTCGGAAGGTTCGCGGGGAGCGCCTACCTCGGCGTCGCGACGCTCAGCGCGACAGACGGCGCCATCAGCGCGTACGACAACACCCGAACGCCGTCGAGCATCGACGGGTTGCAGTCCACCCTCCTGACGCTCACGCGCGATGAGCCGTTCACGCTCTCGGTGCAGGCGCGCGACAACCCGGCCTCGATCCGCCGCGTCGTGTTCTGGGCCGACTTCAACGGCAACGGCGACCCGGACGAAGGCGAAACGCTCGGCACGGACGAGAACGGCGAAGACGGTTGGTCGATCCTCGCCGTGCTCGGCAGCGGCGCACCGCTCGGCCCTGGACTGACGATCCTCGCACGCGGCGTTGACTTCGCGGGCGTCGAAACAAACCAACTCACGCTCGACCTTACGGTCATCTACTCACTGCTCGCCGCCGACGGCGCGGTTGTCTCCGGCGTGCAGGGCGAGGACGGCCGCTATTACGTCGGCGCCAGGAACTCGGACAACCGCCCGCTGCTCTACCGGCAGATCGACGCCGGCAGCGAATCGTGGGACGCCCGCGACCTCCAGGCGGCGACCGGATCGCCGACGCTCATCGGCGACGTGGCTTTCTTCGTGGACGCGAAGGACGATTTGCTCTACGCGGCGGCGGTGTCGGCGGACGGCCTGCTGCTCTTCGTGCTGCGCAACGGGGCCTGGAGTTTCCGCAACCTCTCGGCCGAGGCCGTGCTGGGCGAAGCGCTCACGGGCCAGATGACGGTGTTCGTGGACACGGCGGACATCGCGCACATCGCCGTCATCGCCGAATCCGGGAGTCTCCTGCTCTTCGTGCAGACGGGGGCGGTGAATCCTGACGGCGGGTTCGTGTGGACGCTCGCGAACCTCAGCACGGACCACCTCGCGCCGCAGGCCATGTCCACCCCGGGCTTCGTCGGTCGCATCACGAGTTACGTGACCAGCTGGAACGCCCGAAACATCGTCGGTGTGGACGCCTCGGGCCGATTGCACACGGTCTGGATCGCGGACGCCGAGGGCTTCACGCTCTGGCGCACGGACGATCTCTCCGCGATCACCGGCGCGCCGACCATCACCGGCGGCCTGACCATCTACCTCACCTCGTGGGACGGCATCAACATCGCCGGCACGGACGAGTCCGGCTCGGTGCTCGTCACGTGGTGGGTGCCGCAGTTCGGCGGCGACTGGGAGGTCAGCGACCTCACCGACCTGTTCGATGGCCCCCAACTCGCCGTCGGCTCGCTGACGAGTTACGTTACCCCGTGGGGCGGGCTGAACGTCGCCGGCGTTGGGCCGGACGGCGACCTCGTCATCTACTGGTGGGTGCCGCAGTTCGAGGGCGAATGGGTCGTCAGTTCCTTCGACGAGGTGCTCCCCGGCGGCTCGCCCCGCCCGGACGGGGGCGGGCTGAGCGGCTACGCCGCGTCGGACGGAAGGCTCAATGTCTTCGGGCAGAGCGAGGATCGCGCGATCATCCGCTACCACTGGGATCCGGGCACCGACGTGTGGACGCCGGAGAACCTGACGGAGGTCGCCGAACGCACGTGAGTCTCGCGCCGCATGGTCCTCGATCAACCGCCGCACGCGGCCACCAGCCGACGGAACACGCCCAGCCCCGCGCTCTCCTGCTCCGTGCGCTCGGGGTGCCACTGCACGCCGACGTAGAATGTGCGCTCGGGATCCCACACGGCCTCGATCACCCCATCCGCCGAACGCGCCAGCACGCGCAGCCCTCCGGAGTCGGAGATGGCCTGCCGGTGCCGGCTGAAGACGTGGAGCGGCACGGCGTCGAACAGCGGGGGAGGTGACCCGTTCACCGCCGGCAGGATCTCATGCGTCCGGTCCCAGTGCGCTTCCGCGATCGCGGGCGACGATTCCTCCATGCGTTGATCGAGCGAGCCGCCCGCGTGCAGCGCCATCATCTGCATGCCCAGGCAGACGCCGAGAACGGGCTTATCCCGGCACCGCTGGGCGAGAGCGTCGAGGAGTGCCGTCTCGTACTCCTGCCTGTCGGCGTGGACGGGCGTGGCGCGAGGGTGCGTCGTGCCGCCGAAAGGCTCCATGCGGGGATCGTCGCCCCCTGTGAGCACGAACGCGGAGAGCCGCCGAGCGTGCTCGGCCGCGGCGGCACGGGCGGGGGGCAGAAGCACGGGCACGCCGCCCGCCGCGGCGACCGCCCTCACGTAGCGCAGGTACGCGAAGGCGCGCTCGCCGCCGGGGGATTCGCAGAGGTCCGTGGTGATGCCCACCAGCGGGGGTTCCGCCATGCGCCAGGTCGTGCCTCGTGCCGCCCGTCCTTCGCCCTGCTTGCCGGCCATCAACGCCACTCTATCGCGCGCACGGGAGTTGTGCGGTAGAGTTCCCCCGTGCGACGCCTGAGGCTCGTGTTCGTGCTGCTGAGTCTCGCCCTGCTCGGGGCGGCGGCGCTCGTGCTGCTCTCTCGACCCGCGCCCGGTGGGACGATCACCCTGCTCAGTCTCGTGCCGTCGCAGGTCGAGTCGATCCGCCTCGACGCGGCGGGTCAGCCCCCGATCATCGTCCGACAGGAGGGCCATCGGCGAGAATGGATGATCGTGGTCGGGTCCGAGGGTGTGGATTCGCGCTGGCCCGCCTCGGAAGCGCGCGTTCGCGCCGCGCTCCGAGTCCTGTCCGCGCTCTCGGGTGAGGCCGCCCACCCGCTCTCCGACGCCGAGGTCGGTTCGGTCGTGACCATCACGGGCACGGACGGTTCCGAGTGGCGGCTGCGGCTCGCGGCCCAGACGCTCGCTGGCCGCGGACGCATCCACGTCGCGGCCCCAACCGGTGAGATCGTGCACGCTCTCGTGGACGACGACGTTCACGCGATGTTGGCATGGCAGCACGTTATGCAGTGGCGAGACTCGCGCGCGCTGCCGGGGCTGGATGGCGCCGCCTCACGGTTCCGGGCCGTCACGGGCGAGAGCGAGTTGAGGCTCGCGTCGGTGCGCGGACGCTGGGGGATGCAATCCCCGTTTGTCGCTCCGGCCGAACCGAGGATCGTTCAGGAGTTGTTGCGCTCGGTCGAGGCCTTGGCAGTGATCCGCTTCCGGGACGGACAGGACGCCGCGGTGACAGGCCGCCCGCTGCTCATCATCGAGGTCGAGACCGACCTCCCCTCGCCGACCGGCGATGAGCGCGACCGGAGGGTGATCGTGCGGCGGCTCTCGGTGCTGGAGCCTGCCGACGCCTCAGGAGTGCGTTACGTTGCGCGCAGCGAGGCGTTCGCCCTCGCGCCCCAGACGCGGGCGATCGAGGCGATCGCCGGGCCGGCGTTCGTCGAGGTCGCCGCCGACGCGCTCTCCGCCCTGCCCCTCGACCCGGAGGTGTTCATCGCGAGGCGCGCGGTCGCCGTCCCACCGGCGGACGTCGGCCGCGTCGAACTCGGACTTCTCGTGCTCGAACGCACCCACCAGGGGTGGGTGCGGATCGACGGCGATCGCCCGGTTCCGGTCGCCGACGAGCACGCGGCCGGCCTGGAGGCCCTGCTGACGCTCCTCGCCGATGTTCCCGCGGATGTCGTCCGCCGAGGGGGTGCGGAGCCACCGACCGGGTTCGAGCAGGTCGCCGTCGTTTCGCTGCGCGGGCTGGACGGCGCAGACCTTGGCTCGTTCACGCTCGGCGTCGCCCCGCTCGACGCCGGCGCATCGCAGCCCGAGGCTGCCGCCGTGGTGTTCGATCGCGTGGCGATGCGCTTCTACCGCGCCGCACGCTCCCGCGATGCGATCGCGTGGCTCGCACAGCATCGGCCTGACTGAATCCGTGACGGTTACGCTTGCGAGACGTGCCGCTCGGCAGGTGTCGCCCGCAGCGCGATGTCACGCCGATAGACCATGCCCTCGAAGCGGATACGCCCGCACGCCTCGTAGGCCCGCTCGCGCGCTTCCGCCAGCGACTCGCCCAGCGCGGTCACGCCGAGCACGCGTCCGCCGGCCGTCACGACACGTCCCCGCTCATCGAGTTTCGTCCCCGCGTGGTAGACGGTCACGCCCTCGACCTCGCCCGCCTCGCCCAGTCCCTCAATGGGCACGCCGGTGCGCGGCGACTCAGGGTACCCCTCGCTCGCCAGCACGACGCACACCGACGGGCGCGGGTCCCAATCCAGGTCCACCTCGTCCAGCCGTCGATCGCACGCGGCGATCAACGTCCGCAGCAGGTCGCCTCGGAACCGCGACATCAGCGGCTGGCACTCCGGATCGCCGAACCGCGTGTTGAACTCCAGCACCTTCGGCCCGCCGGGCGTGAGCATCAGGCCCGCGTAGAGCACGCCGCAGAACTCGATCCCTTCGCGCCGCAGCGCATCGACCGTCGGAACCAGGATCTGCCGTTCGACCCGCGACATCAGGTCGTCGTCGATCTCCTCGGCCGGGCAGAACGCCCCCATCCCGCCCGTGTTCGGGCCGACGTCGCCGTCGAGGAGCCGCTTGTGGTCCTGGCACGGCGGCAGGACGTGGATGCTCCGCCCGTCCACCAGCGCGAGCACCGAGACCTCCCGCCCCTTCAGCCGCTCCTCGATGACGACCGTGCGGCCGGCCTCGCCGAAGACCCGCCGCCGCATGATCCGGTCGATGGCCACGCGGGCCTCGTCAAGGGACTCGGGCACGACGACGCCCTTGCCCTTCGCCAGCCCCGCCGCCTTGATGACCTGCGGCTCGTCGCGCGATTCCAGGAACGCGACGGCCGCCTCGGGGTCGCTGAACGCCCGCCCTTCCGCGGTCGGGATGGCCGCACCCCGCATCAACTGCTTCGCCCACGCCTTGTCGGCCTCGAGCCGCGCGCCGTCCGCGCCCGGGCCGAACACCCGGCGGTGGGGGGCGCGAAGCGCGTCCGCCCAGCCCTCGGCGAGCGGGTCCTCCGGCCCGATGACGACCAGTCCGATGCGCTTGTGGTCGCAGAACTGGACGAGGCGGTAGATCTCGCGCTTGCTCGCCACGAAGTCGATCGGGCGTCCGAGCGACGCCAGCCCCGCGTTGCCCGGCGTGGCGAGCCAGAGATCGCCCATGGACGACGAGCGGGTCAGGGCGGTCGCCAGCGCGTGCTCACGGCCGCCGCCGCCCACCAGCAGCACGTTGGTCGGCTCAGCGGTTGGCCCCGGATGGGCGTCGAAAGACATCGGAGCGATCATACGGCCGGACTCGCACGCCGCACGGCCCCTCCCGGCCGCGCCCACCGATCGCTGACGAGACCCGCCGCCGATCGCGTCCCGGACCTGCCGCAGGTTGACCCCCGTTGCGAACAGCCATACGGTTGGCCAGATTGCGGGGTAGAGCAGCCTGGTAGCTCGTCGGGCTCATAACCCGGAGGTCGTGGGTTCAAATCCCACCCCCGCTATTCGGTTGCGAAAGCAGCCGGCCCGCTGGTTTTCAGGGGACGCCGCCGAGAGACCTCGGCGGCGTTTTCGCGTTCTGACCCACGTTCCGCCAGGGTTGGCGCGGCGGCGCGAAGCGGGATCGGTCTCTGGTCTTCGGCTTGCGATAACGCGTGGACCCCGCGACTGGCCGCCGACAGGCCGGATTCGGGGGGAAGTCTCGTGGGGTCTCTGTCTCTCGCGCGCCCGGGTTACGAGGTAGTCGCGCCTGCGGAGACACCACAACCCCGCCGTTGCGCTGGCTAGGCGGGCGCGACCGTGTCCGATGGGGACCGACCATCTCGGCCTTGATCGCCAGCCGGACGGTCATCTCCCAATCAGAAAATCCTCGACATCATCAACTGAGAGGCTGGAGACACGGCGGCCTCCCTTGATGAACGTGACCGACGAATAGAACTGCTCGATCGGAATGAGCTTACCCCGTCGCTCAGCGAATGCCTTGAGCTTGCGGTGGCAGCAGTGGGTCCAAGTGATCAACTCCAGGCTCCAGCCATCTTCGACGAAGCCCTCAATGTCGTAGAGGAACCCCTCTCCCTTGTAGTACCCCGCGCCATCTCCGGTGCAAAGCACGATCGTGCCCGGATCGTCACGGTGCTTCCGGACGTGACGGTGCATGCGCAGCTGGATCGCGCTGTCCACGGTTCCGTTCTCACCGGTCTCTGACCGAGGGATCAGCTCGGTCGGCACGTTCAGTTCCTCTCGGAGGTACTTCCAAACCGAATCGGTCGGAGGCGGCGTGCTTCCGCCCCAGACCACCTCTCGAACCCGGCGCCTTCGGATCGCCAGCTTCAGGAAGTTCTCGAAGTGCAGGCGAAACGCGCCGCGATCCTCGCGAGCTTTTTGATCAGCGAACCGTTGCCCTTCGTGGAAGATGTTCGAGTTGTCCACATACACCTGCACCCAGGGTTCGTCTGTGCGCCACGTCATGGGTCAATGGTAGCGGGCCTGCCAGGCAGCCCATCGCCGCGACCGCGGTCCGCCATGCGCGGCCTTCGGTGAAACGGCATAGAGGACCTGTAACGGCCGGGCACGGGCTGCCCAGCGAATGGAGTCGCATCCTTGGACACCATCGACCCTGAGACGATGACCGCTTCGGAGCGAGCCGCAGAGGTGGCGAACATCCTCGCCCGCGGCGTGATCCGCGCCGTTCGCATCGCGCGTTCGCGTTCCGCCCGGGACATCGCGCCGGCCGCAGAATCTTCGACCGACCGACTTGAACTGTCGCCCGATGCCGGCCTCAGTGTCGCCGCGCGGCCCGGGGGTTAGGGCTCCGGGCCGATGCACTGAGGAGCCGCCATGTCGGACACGATCCAGCGCGAACTCGAGGGCCTTGGCCGAATGACGACGGGCGACCTCGTCCGGCGCTACGAGGAACTGCACGGCCAGCAGTGCCGCACCAGGCACCGGGCGTATCTCATCCGGAAGATCGCCTGGCGCATCCAGGCGAACGCGGAGGGCGACCTGAGTGAGCGCGCCAGGAAGCGCGCCGCCGAACTGGCCAACGGCGCCGAGGCCCGGGTGATGGCCCCGAAGGCCCTGGTCTGCCCGCCGCAACCCGGTGGGACGGTGACGACCATGCGGGCCGTTTCGACCATCGCCGTCGATCCCCGCCTGCCGCCCGCGGGTTCCGCGATCGTGCGGCAGTACAAGGGTCGCACGCTCCGCGTCGTCGTTCTGCCCGACGGCCAGGGGTTCGAACTCGACGGCGAGCGGTACGCGACCTTGACGGCCGTCGCCAAGAAGGTCACCGGGAGCCACATCAACGGCTTCCGGTTCTTCCGGCTCCGGGAGGTCCGATGAGCAAGCGATCCCGAGTGCCGGCGACGGTGTCGCCCAACGGCAGCGCCGCGACGGCCCAGCGCCGCGTCCGCTGCGCCATCTACACGCGCAAGAGCAGCGAAGAGGGCCTGGACCAGGAGTTCAACTCCCTCGACGCCCAGCGCGAGGCGGGCGAGGCGTACATCTCGAGCCAGAAGAACGAGGGGTGGACCTGCCTGCCCGACCGCTACGACGATGGCGGCTTCTCCGGCGGGAGCATGGAACGCCCGTCGCTCGAGCGGCTGCTCCGGGACGTCGAGGCCGGGAAGATCGACTGCGTCCTCGTCTACAAGGTGGACCGCCTGAGCCGGTCGCTCCTGGACTTCGCCAGGATCATGGAGGCGTTCGACCGCCGCGGCGTCTCGTTCGTGTCGGTGACGCAGCAGTTCAACACCACGAGTTCGATGGGACGGTTGACGCTCAACATCCTGCTCTCCTTCGCCCAGTTCGAGCGAGAGATCATCGGCGAGCGCATCAGGGACAAGATCGCGGCCCAGAAGCGCCGTGGCAAGTGGGCGGGCGGCGTGCCCGTCCTCGGCTACGACGTGGACCGCTCGGGCGGGAGCCCGCGGCTCGTCGTCAACGCCCAAGAGGCCGCCCGCGTGCGGGAGATATTCCAGCTGTACCTGGACAAGGGGTCGCTCCAACCGGTGGTGAACGAGCTGGCCCGGCGCGCGTGGACGAACAAGCGCCGCGTGACTGGCAAGGGCCGGGCGCTGGGCGGCCGGCGGTTCGACAAGGCGACCTTGCACGCCTTCTTGACCAACCCAATCGTCTCCGGCAAGATCGTCCACAAGGACCAGATCTACGACGGCGAGCACGAGGCTATCGTTGATCCCGCGGTCTTCGACCGCGTCCAAGCCCAGCTCAGGCTCAACGGGCGCACGGGCGGCGTCGAAGTCCGGAACAAGTACGGCGCGCTGCTGCGAGGCTTGCTCCGATGCAAGGCCTGCGGCGGGGCGATGACGCACACGTTCACCGGGCGGCACGGGCGGTTCTACCGGTACTACCGCTGCGTCGCGGCGATCAAGAACGGCAGCCACGTCTGCCCGGCGAAGACACTCCCCGCGCTGGAGATCGAGCGCGTCGTCGTCGACGAGATACGAGCGCTCGGGCAGGACCGTGGCCTTCTGGAGCGCGTCCTGGCCGAGGCGCAGGCGGTGGTCGAAGCCGAGGGCGCGACACTGCGCCGCGAGCGCAACGAGCTGAAGGTCGAGCTGGCACGCCTTGACCGCGACCTTCGATCCTTCGTCGCCGACGAGGCGCCCACAACCGGCGTCACGGGTCTCCTGGCCCACTTGCACGAGCGGATCACCGCCGCGCGGTTGAGGCTGCCTGAGCTGGACGCCCGCGTCGCGGAGATCGATGCCGGGATGGTCACGCGCACAGAGGCCGAGGCCGCGCTCCGCGACTTCGATGCCGTCTGGAGCAATCTAATCCCGCGCGAGCAGGCGCGGCTCCTGCGGCTGCTGCTCTCCTCCGTCGAGTACGACGCGGCCGCTGGCACCGTCGCGGTGACGTTCCGGCCCACAGGGATCGCGGCGCTCTGTAGGCGCCGGTTGGAGGACGTGGCATGACCACCGTCACCCGCCCGATCCACTTCGCCATCCAGGGTCGGCGAAAGCGGGCGATGGTCGCGCCCGCCCCCGAGCCAGTCGTCCCGCCGGGGCGCGTGCCCCGCGTTGCACGGCTGATGGCGCTGGCGATCCGGTTCGACGAACTCCTGCGGGAGGGTGCGGTGCCGAACCTGTCGGAGTTGGCACGGCTGGTCCACGTCACGCAGCCGCGGATGACGCAGATCATGAACCTCCTACACCTGGCGCCGGACATCCAGGAGGAGATCCTGTTCCTCCCGCTGACGACGGAGGGCCGGGACCCGATCCACGAGCACATGCTGCGCGACGTGACCGGCGCCGTGTCCTGGCGGGAACAGCGGCGACGGTGGACGGCCCTGCGCGGTCGGTGACCTACTACTTCTTCTTGTCGTAGCGGCCAGAGTCGCCGTGCCCCTTCTTGGGCATGATCTCGACCGATGAATTCCTGCGGTCGGCCTTGGCCGCGGCGACTGACTTGAGCCGGCCGGTGTCATCGTCGCGCCCGATCTTGAAACCCTTCGCCTTCGACATTGCAGGTCTCTCCGTAGGTATCCGCGATACCGAACCGACCCCGTCCGCGACGGAATCGATTGGCCCGGAATCGGCCGGCTTGCGGTCCGGCGACCCACAGGTTATCATCACGTCAACTGTTTGGCAAACGCGGACGATCTTGCTGCCCGGTGGTCGGGTCTCAGGCGGGGTCCGGAGCGTTGCCCCGGTATCGTGGGTCGCCCGTCATGCCAAACGCCCCGTTCCAGCCCGGCCAGACCCTCATCGGCCCGCTCTTTAGCGAGCCCGTCCGCGTGGAAACTGTAGGGCACGCGGGCGCCGACGCGTGGGCGGTCGGCGTCGTCGGCACCCAGACCGAGCGGTTCCGGCGGGTCACTCTGACTACGGCCGACGTGTCGTCGATCCGAATCGTCGAGGACCGTCGCGGCCTTGATGGCGACGGGGCCCTCTTGCGCCTTGGCGTGCAGGCGTACTCCCTCGGGATCGCGCACGAGTTCGATCCGTATTTCGGCCTCTCCATCTCGCGCGTCGACCCGCTGCCGCACCAGCTGGAGGCGGTGTACGACTACCTGCTCAAGTTGCCGCGGGTGCGGTTCCTGCTTGCGGACGATGCCGGTGCGGGCAAGACCGTGATGGCGGGCCTTCTGCTCCGGGAACTCAAACTGCGAGGGTTGGCCGAACGCGTCCTGATCGTCGTGCCCGCGAACCTCGCCTTTCAGTGGCAGCGCGAACTCAAGGAGAAGTTCGACGAGAAGTTCCTCGTCCTCAAGGGCGGGGACATCCGCGACCAGTTCGGTGTGAACCAGTGGCTTGAGCAGAAGCAGATCATCACGTCGCTGGACCTCGCCAAGCGAACCGAGATCCTCCCGGGCCTGCGCCAGGTGAACTGGGACCTGGTGATCGTTGACGAGGCGCACCGGATGTCGTGGTCTCCGCCGGCGCGAAAGACCGCTCGCTATGCCCTTGGCGAGATGCTGCGGGACACGACAGACCACGTCCTCCTGCTGACGGCGACGCCGCACAAGGGCGACCCCACGAACTTCAGTCTGTTCCTGCAGTTGCTCGACGCGGACGTGTACGCCGACGTGAAGTCGATTCACGAAGCGATGGACCGCCGGCGCGCTCCGTTCTACCTCCGGCGAACCAAGGAGGCGATGATCCACTTCCCGGAGCGCCAGGCGGACGGGTCGTGGGTGGCCAAGCCGATCTTCACCAAGCGCATCCCGCACACGGCCGACTTCACGATCGACGGTGCGGAGTTCGAGTTGTACCGTGATGTGACCCGCTTCGTAAAGCGGCAGAGCGCCGGGGCCGCGCAGAACGAGGACGACCCCCGTGCCCGGGCCGTCGCCTTCCTGATGGCCCTTTACCAGCGCCGGCTGGCGTCGAGCGCCCGTGCGATGCGCTGCTCCCTGGAAAACCGGGCCCGCCGCCTCGAGGCGGGTCTGAAACGCGCCGCCGAGCTGGCCCGCGTCGCGCCGCCAGACTTGCCCGACCCCGAGGAACTGGAGGAGATGGAGGAAGGTGAGCGCGAGCGCCTCGAGGAACTGATCGAGGCGATCTCCCTATCGGCCAACGCCGACCAGATTCAGGAGGAGATCCGCGAACTGCGTGACCACGCGGCCAACGCGCTGGCGATCGAGGAGAGCGGCGCGGAGGCGAAGCTGTCCAAGTTGAAGACGGTGATGCACGAGCAGGGCTTCTTCGATCACCCGGACAAGCGGCTGCTGATCTTCACCGAGTTCAAGGACACGCTGGACTACCTGGTGGAGAAGCTGACCGCATGGGGCTTCCGCGTCGGGTTCATCCACGGCGGCATGAAGCCCGGCTCCCGCGACGAGCCCGGCTCGCGCCTCTACGCGGAGCAACAGTTCCGGGAGGGTGCGATCCAGGTGCTGGTCGCCACCGAGGCAGCGGGCGAGGGCATCAACCTCCAGGTCTGCAACATCCTCTTCAACTACGACATCCCGTGGAATCCCAATCGCCTGGAACAGCGGATGGGCCGCATCCACCGCTACGGCCAGCGGAAGAACTGCCTCATCTTCAACTTCGTCGCCACCAACACGATCGAGGGGCGGGTGCTTCAGCGCCTGCACGAGAAACTCCAGGAGATACGCAACGCCCTGGACGATGACGCGGTCTTCAACGTGGTCGGTGAGATCCTCCCGGCCGCGCACGTCGAGCGCGTCCTCCGCGACTATTACGCCGGGCGCATGGGGGAGGAGGACCTCGAAGATCGGCTGCTGCGGAACGTGGACGAGGGGCGTTTCCGCGCCATCTGCCACAACGCGCTGGAGGGGCTGGCGTCGAAGAAGCTGAACCTCGCCATGCTGATCGAGCGTCGCGCCCGCGCCCAGGAGCGCCGCGTGGTGCCGGAGACCATCGCCCGATTCCTGGCGGAGTCCGCTCCGCACGCCAGCCTGGAACTCAAGCCAGTGGGCAACCTGCCACACGCGTTCGACCCGGGCCGAACGCCCGTGAGCCTGAAGCGATACGAGCGCGAGAGCGACTGGCGCATGTCGGCGCTGACGACGAGGTACCCGCGTCTCTCCACTGACCGCGATACGGCGGAGAGGAATGCCCTGGAGTGGGTCACGCCGGGGCATCCGTTGTTTGAGGCCGTCCGCCGACACACCCTGCATCTGGCCGACGATGCCTTTAAGAAGGGCGCCTGCTTCCACTCCCTCGCCCACGAGGCCCCAGCGCGGATCGACTTCTACCGGGCGCGCGTCGTCGATGGGCTCGGCCACATCATCCACGAGCGGCTGTTCGCCGTCGAGATCGGCGCGGAGGGCGAACCCCGCCTCCGCGAGCCGTCGGTTCTCGGCGACCTGATCCCAGCGAACCATCCGCCGGTCAGCCTGCCCGCAGTGACCGCCGCGCCCGAGGCGACGCAGTGGCTTCAGGACAACGCCTTCGGCCTGTTCCTCGAAGAGGTCCGCGCGGACCGGCTCGAGGAGGTCATCCGCGTCGAGCAGCACATCGAACTCTCGCTCACCGAACTGCTGCACAAGGTGGACCAGGAGATCGGGAAGGCCGCGGCGGAGGTGGAGAAGGGCGTCCAGGGCGCGGAGGGCCGGCTCAAGCAGGCCGAGGACCGGCACTCCGAGTTGATGGCCCGTCGGGAGCGCCGGCGGCGGGAACTGGAACAGCAGCGCTCCGTCACCCTCCAGGGTGTGGAGCGGTTCACGAGCGTGCTCGTGTTGCCCCACCCAGCCCGCGAGGCCCCGGACGTCCGCAACCTGCGATCCAACCCGGAGACCGAGGCGACGGCCATGCGGGTGGTCGTGGAGTACGAGGCGGCGCAGGGCCGCCAGGCCTATGACGTCAGCGAGAAGAACCTCGGCTACGACATCACCAGCCTCGACCTTGCCTCGGGCGAACTCCGGCTCATCGAGGTGAAGGGGATTGGCGGCGAGTCCGGGAGCATTCTGCTCACACCCAACGAGCACCGCGTAGCCCAGGACCGGCGCGACTGCTACTGGCTGTACATCGTCAAGAACTGTGACGCGCGGCCAGAGGTCGTCCCCTTCAAGGATCCCGCACAGCTGCCCTGGGGCGAAGTCGTGAAGGTGCAGCACTACGCGATCACGCTGAAGGACCTCTCCCGGCCCCGCGAGGATTGAGCCATGACTCCGGACGACGACAGACGCGACAAGATTCTGCGGTTCCTCTACCAGCGCCACAAGACCACGCGTGGCATCAACAAGATCCCGATCGGCATCCGAGACCTTCAGTCGGAGATGAAAACACAGCACCAGATGTCTCAGGCCGAGGTGTCATCAAACCTGGATTACCTGCTCCAGGTCGGTTGGGTCCGTGAGGTGGTCAAAGAGCGATCCTTCACAACGCCAGGCGGGGCAGAGGTCAGCGCGTCCCAGTCCAAGTACAAGATCTCTGACATCGGCATCAACCATATGGAGAAGGCCACCGTGTTCAAGAAGCCTCAGGCGGCCAGCCAGATCAACATCACGAACATCAAGGGCGTCACTGTCCTAGGCGATGGCAACGTGGTCAACGCGCAGTTCACCGATGTCTCTCGCGCCCTCGACGAACTCGACGATGCCATCTCCCAGAGCCAGACTCTCACGGACGAGCAGAGACTGGACGCCGCCGGAGACCTGTCCACCATCCGCACGCAGATCGCCAAGAAGAACCCCGACCGCACGATCATCGGCACCGCGTGGAGTTCCCTCAAGGCCATCGCCACGGCCGGCGGCGTCGTCGGTGCGGTCGAGAAAGTCAGTCAGGTGATTGGTGGGTTCCTGGCCGGAGGAGGTTGAGCGTTGACAATCGAGGCCTGCATGCGCGCTGACGACCCGGAGCTTGGCACATGAGCGATCGGAAGAGCCTGCTTGCATCCGTTGCCGACGCGATCGCCGACTACCGCGACGGCGAGATCGACGCGCCTACACCCGACCACGTTGATCACTGGGTTCGCCAGTTCGATCCGGGAGTGCAGGTGCCGCTCTTGCGGGAGTTCGCCCACATGCTGGGCGCCACATATCTGTCGAAGGAGACGATGTCCGGCTTCTTCCGCCATCAAATCCGTCACAAGGAGCTCGCCGGCACCGACCCGTGCGGATTCTGGCGCAATGCCAACCTCCTGGACATTCAGCAACAGGGCCACAGCCAGTCGGACATTCGTGCGCTTTTCGGCGACGCGCTGAAGAAGGAATGCGGCATCAAGTCGCTGGCCGATTGCGGTGCGGCTGACGAGGTCTTCGTCTACCTCGACGACGTTCTCTTCAGCGGGAGCCGCATCGGAAACGACCTGGAGGAGTGGATCAAGACGGACGCGCCGGCCCGAGGCACCGTGCACATCCTCGTAATGGCCGCGTATCGCTTTGGAGAGTGGAAGTGCTCCGAGCGCCTGAAGAAGGTAGCTGCGGACGCGAAGAAGAAGCTCTCGTTTCAGGTCTGGGCCGCGCTCCGCCTAGAAAACCGCGTGAGCCATCAGAAGCAGTCCGAGGTTCTCTGGCCTGCGACTGTTCCCGATGACGCCGCGCTGAAGGCATACCTGGGCGAGGAGCAGAAGTTCCCGTTCAAGCCGCGAACGCCGGGCGGTAAGCTCGAGCATCCGCTCTTCTCGTCAGAAGAAGGGCGTCAGCTGCTCGAGCGGGAATTCCTGATCGCCGGCATGCGCATCAGGTCGTTCTCACAGAACCCAAGCCGGGCGCTCCGCCCCCTGGGGTTCAGCCCATTTGGCCTGGGCTTCGGCTCGACGATCGTCACGTACCGCAACTGCCCGAACAACGCGCCGCTTGCGCTGTGGTGGGGCGACCCGGCGGCGCCGAAGCACCATCCCTTCTCGAAGTGGTATCCGCTTGTTCAGCGCAAGACGTATGGATCGGAGGCCGGATTCGATGACGTCTTCTGATCAACGCTCTCGGGACCAGACGCGGACCTACGACCGGCGCACGAGCGTCGTGTTCTGCAAGACGCAGGAGGCCTTCGGCGGGCTCTCGAATATGGCGTCGGGTTACCCCGTCGTAGTCAATGGGGTCGACATTCGCACATCGGAGGCGCTCTACCAAGCGTGCCGGTTCCCGCATCGTCCCGACGTGCAGCAATTGATCATCGCCGAGCGCAGCCCGATGACAGCGAAGATGAAGAGCAAGCCGCACCGGCACGACACCAGACCGGACTGGGACGCCGTCCGCGTGACCATCATGCGGTGGTGCCTTCGAGTGAAGCTCGCCCAACACTGGCAAGGGTTTGGCGATCTGCTCCGGTCTACCGGTGACCGCCCGATTGTTGAAGAATCGCGGAAGGACGACTTCTGGGGCGCGAAGGTCGTCGACCCAAACACACTTCTGGGAAAGAACGTGCTTGGGCGCCTGCTGATGGAGCTGCGCGAGGAATTGACGTCAGCATCTGGGGAACGGCTTCGGCGCGTTGAACCGCCGGGCATCCCGGATTTCCAGTTGTACGGCCAGCGTATTGGCGTGATCGCGGGTTACGGTGTACGCGATCGCGACGCGGACATGCTCCGGCATCCCCTTCTCGCCAGTGCGCGCGAGGATGAGACGCGGGCGCCCAAGCCCACATCAGCATCCACCCAAGCAGTAGCAGTGGGCGCGGCGGTGCCGGCGACATCGACAACGAAGGACTGGAGCAGCGGCGTGATTCCAAAGGAGTGCAAACGCCTCGCCGAAGTGGACTTCCCCATCGCCGTCGTGTCGAAGCACTCGGCGCGGGAGAAGTCGATCCGGCACGGGCATCCCTCGACGCTGCACCTCTGGTGGGCACGGCGTCCCCTGGCGGCCTGCCGGGCGATGCTTATGGCGCTGCTGCTGCCCAACCCAGCCGACCCGCACTGCCCGGCCGACTTCAAGCAGGCGGCGCGGCGCGTCCTCCTGCAGCATCCCATGCGCCCGGGGCGATGGGAAACAGAGATCAAGACCGACGAGGGCCTGCGGCACGTGCTGCTCCAGTTCATTGGGGACTTCGCCGACTGGGACCACGCGGCAAACGCGGCGTACCTGAGGGCGGCACGCGAACTCGTCAATGCCGCCCACCCGGGCGACACGCCACTGGTCGTCGATCCCTTCGTCGGCGGAGGGTCGATCCCGCTTGAGGCGCTGCGCTTGGGGTGCG
Source organism: Planctomycetota bacterium (assembly GCA_014584315.1). Classification (GTDB taxonomy): domain Bacteria; phylum Planctomycetota; class Phycisphaerae; order Phycisphaerales; family UBA1924; genus CAADGN01. Next base: position 72,785 of record JACTNA010000026.1, read on the forward strand.
ACTCCTTCGGCAGCGACCTCAACCCCGTGGCGTGCCTCATCAACAAGGTCCTGCTGGAGGACATCCCGCGGCACGGGGAGCGCTTGGCCGAAGAACTCCGGCGTGTGGGCGCTGAGGTCCAGGAGGCCGCCGAGGCCCAACTGGCCGCGTTCTATCCCGCCGACTCTGACGGGGCGCGGCCCATCGCGTACCTGTGGGCGCGCACGGTACTGTGCGAGCAGCCCGGGTGCGGGTGCGAGATCCCGTTGGCTCGATCCTTCTGGCTCTGCTCCAAGGCGTCGCGCCGTCGGGCGCTGCGGTATGAGGTCAGAAGGCCGCGCGGTAAGCCCCCGTACGTGGAGTTCGAGGTCTACGAGCCCAGGAACGAGAAGGACATCCAGCCGGGGACCGTGAATCGGGCCAAGGCAGCGTGCCCGGCGTGCGGGGGCGTGCTCGCGCCCGAGCGGGTGCGGGCGCAGTTGCGCGAGCGGAAGGGCGGTGCAAGGGATGCACGACTGCTCGCGGTGGTGACGACGCGGCGGGATGTTGGAGGCGGGGGCATGGGCGAGGGTGGGCGGTTCTATCGCACGCCGACCGATGCAGACCTGCGCGCGACCAGGGCGGCCGAGAAGGAACTCGCACGGCGGGTCACGGCGACGCCCGAGATCCTCAGCGGCCTGAGCATGGTGCCGAATGAGCCGACGCCGCGCGGGGGCGGGTCCGGCGCCGGGCGTGCCTTCTCGCAGCGCAACTACGGCATGGATGCGTTCGCGGACCTGTTCACCCCCCGGCAGTTGCTGGCCATGACGACGCTGGCGCAACTCGTGCGCCAAGCGGGGGAGCGGCTGCGGGCGGGAAGCCCGGGCGAGAGCGTCGCGATAGCCACTGCGACAAGGACCGTCGATCGGTCCACGGCTTCCGTCGCTCGGTCTACGCCTCTCGTCAAAGGGTCAACGGCCGCCGTCGAGGCGTCTGCGCCTTCCGTTCATCGGTCTACGGGCGTCGTGAAGGGGTCTGCGGGGACCGTTGCTCGGTCTACGGCACCCGCGGACCGCCCGCTGAGCATGCTCGGCGGGGGTGCGGCCAAGGGCGAGATGACGCCAACGCTGGCCGAGGCTGTGCAGACGGCGCTGGCACTCGCATTAGGCAGGCAGACTGACGCATCTAGTTCCTTGTGCCGTTGGCATACCAGCGGCGAAAAGCACACGTCCACATTCGGGCGTCAGGCGCTGCCGATTGTGTGGGACTTCTCCGAGGTGTACGTCCTGTCAGAGATGACGGGTGGCTTTCCAGGTTCCATCGATTGGGTAGCCGAGGTCTGCTCGTTGCAGAGCGCCATTACCCAACGAGGTTCCGTCGTTCAGGCGAGCGCCACGGTACACCCGCTGCCGAGCGATTCCACCGCTGCATTCTTCACCGATCCTCCTTACTACGACGCTGTTCCCTACGCAGACCTGTCAGACTACTTCTATGTCTGGCTCAAGCGCGCGCTGCCTGCATCGCGCCTCAAGGCATTCGCCGATCAACTTGCCCCGAAAGACGACGAGTGCATCGTCGATGAAATCAAAGGCAAGGATCGTGCCTACTTCGAAAAGACCATGGGCGAGGCGATGGCCGAGGGTCGGCGCGTCTTGAAGCCCGACGGCATCGGGTGCGTGGTCTTCGCCCACAAGACGACCGAAGGGTGGGAGGCGCTCCTGGGCGGCATGATCGACGCCGGATGGACCATCACCGGCTCCTGGCCCATCACCACCGAGATGTCCTCACGATTGCGAGCGCGGGAATCGGCAGCGCTGGCTGCGAGCATCCACCTGGTCTGCCGTCCGCGACCCGAAGATGCACCGATCGGCGACTGGGGCGATGTGCGGGCGGAACTTCCGCGGCGCGTCACCGAATGGATGGATCGCTTGCAGGCCGAGGGCGTGCGCGGCGCCGACTTGGTGTTCGCGTGCATCGGCCCGGCGCTGGAGGTCTACAGCCGCTACAGCAAGGTCGTCGATCCGCAGGAGCGTCCCATCCCGCTTGGCGGCGACCCAGAGGCCAAAGAGGCGCACCAGCGGGGATTCCTGGCCTACGTCTGGGAGGTCGTGGGCCGTGCGGCGCTGAACCAAGTCCTAGGTACGGCGGAGGCGACGGCCCGAAACGGCGCCGCCGGCGCACTCGAGGAGGATGCTCGGTTGACGGCACTGTTCCTGTGGACGCTTCAGGCGACGGCAGCCACCGCGAACGGGGATGACATGACCCAGGAACACGCCGAAGAGGAGGACGCCGATGACGATGACGCCCCGAGCGGTGGCAAGGCCAAGAAGGGCTTCTCGATGGTGTACGACGTCGCCCGGCGCTTCGCTCAGCCCCTCGGCATCCACATGGAAACGTGGGAGAAGCGGATCATCGAGACAGAGAAAGGCGTCGTCCGTCTGATCCCGGTGCTTGAGCGGGCTGAGCAGTTGTTCGGGGAGGACGGGGCCTCGGCTGTGGCAGACCGTCTTGAGAAGTCAAAGGACGCAGCCAATGCCGCGCAGGGCCTGCTGTTCCCGCAGCCTGAGGAAGCTCCGCGCGTGCGTGGCGGGCGTCGCGGGCGCGCGGACGTTTCTGATGAGGCGCTGCGGGCCCGCCGCGAAGCGACCACGCTGGATCGCGTACACGCGGCGATGCTCCTCCAGGCCAGCGGGCGGGCCAACGCCCTGCGGGCGCTGTTGCAGGCGGAGATCGATCGCGGGCCGGACTTCCTGCGGCTGGCCAACGCGTTGTCGGCGCTGTACCCGCAGGCCAGCGACGAGAAGCGGCTGGTGGACGCGATGCTGCTGGCGGTGCCGAGATAGAACTGGAATGTGACTATGAGTACTGCAATCCACGATAGATCTGGCGCGGTGGTCGGGTGGCTGGACGACGGCGTGATTCGCATGCGCAATGGACGGCACGTTGCCTTCCTCAGCGGATCGGGTGTCTACAGCTACGGCGGACGACACTTGGGGCGCTTCCACAACGGGTTCTTCCGAGATCGTGGGGGTCACGCTGTTGCGTTTGTCGCGGGGGCCTCCGGCGGACCAGTTCCGCCGGTGCCCCATGTCCCTCCCGTCGCTCCCGTGTTCCCCGTTGCTCCTGTTTCGCCGGTTCCTCCCGTGGCTCCGGTCGCACCCGTTGATTCCCTCTCGTGGTCGTCGTTGACCTGGGAGTCCCTTCTCGGAGGCTGATCATGGACTCCTGGTACAAAGTCGTCACGCCTCGGAAGGAGGTCCGCGAGGGCCGCTCCTTCGACCCCAGCGAGTTCGCCATCGCCCTCGAGCAGGTCGTCGCGGGCACGGCTCCCGAGGACTACCGCAAGCCGGAACTGTTCTTCTCCCGGACATGCTGGACGCGGGCGCTCACCGAGCACGTAGGCATGGTGCTCCGCCGCCTGTCAGGGCAGACGCAGAACACGTCGCCGGTGATGACGCTGATCACGCAGTTCGGCGGGGGCAAGACGCACACGCTGACGACGCTGTACCACCTTGCGAAGCTGGGGCCGAAGGCCAAGCCGATGACCGGCGTCCATGACCTATGGACCGCGGCGCAGTTGACCGAGGCCCCGGAGGCGGCGGTCGGCGTGTTCGTCGGCAACGCGTGGGACCCGGTCGAGGGGCGCGAGACGCCGTGGCTCGACCTGGCGTGGCAGATCGCCGGCAAGGCTGGGATCGAGGCGCTTGGTCCCGCGGCGAAGACGACGCCGCCCGGCACGGAGTCACTGGGGAGGCTCTTTGCGGCCGCGGGCAAGCCGGTGCTGATCCTGTGTGACGAGGTCCTCAACTTCACGAACCGGCATCGCGCGATGGCCGAGCCGTTCCACGCGTTCATCCAGAACCTCACCGTCTCTATGACCGGCACGGCCCGCGGGTCGGCGGTGATCAGCCTGCCGCGAAGCCAGGTGGAGATGACCGACTGGGACCTCCAGTGGCAGGACAAGATCACCAAGGTCGTGCGGCGCGTGGCGAAGGACCTGATCGCCAACGACGAGGGCGAGATCAGCGAGGTGATCCGTCGACGGCTCTTCGACGACATCGGGCCGGAGAAGGCCCGGCGCGCCGTGGCGAAGGCCTACGCGGACTGGTGCTTCGATCGCCGGGCCCAGCTGCCGCCGGAGTGGATGGCGGTCGATACCTCGACCACCGAGAAGAAGGCCCGCGAATACCTCCAGGGTCGGTTCGAGGCGTGCTACCCGTTCCATCCGGCCACGCTCTCGGTGTTCCAGAGGAAGTGGCAGGCTCTGCCTCAGTTCCAGCAGACCCGCGGCACGCTGGCGATGCTGGCGCAGTGGATCGCGTGGGTGTTCGGCGAGCATCACCGTCAAGCGCGGAGCGAGCCGTTGATCACGATTGGCTCGGCACCGCTGCACGAGCCGGGGTTCCGGGCGGTGGTTTTGGGGCAGTTGGGCGAGGTGCGGCTCAAGTCGGCAATTGAGACGGACATCGCCGGAGACCAGGCACACGCGAAGGTGCTCGACATCGACGCGAAGGGGCCGCTGCGGGAGGTCCACCGGCGCGTAGGGACGGCGATCCTGTTCGAGTCGTCGGGTGGACAGCGCGACAAGGTGGCCCACCTTCCGGAGTTGCGGTTCGCGCTGGGCGAGCCGGACATCGAGACGACGTCCGTAGACAACGCCGCGATCGCGCTGGAGCGGCGGGCCTTCTTCATCCAGAAGGTCGGCGCGGATGGGTTCAAGGTCTACCACAAGGCCAAGATCGACAAGGCGGTGCACGACCGCAGGGCCTCGCTCGACGACGAGACAGATGTCAAGCCGGTGATGCGGCAACTGACTGACGAAGAGTTCCGCCGCGGCGCGACGCTACCGCTGGTGCGGTACCCCGAGGACGACCCGATCCAGGACTCGCCGCGGCTGACACTGGTGCTCGTTGATCCGGTGCACGAATGGAACGGCGGCGACCTGCGTGATCGGATTGCCGAGAGCACGAAGAACCGCGGGAAGTCGTCGCGGCTGTATCCGGGCTCGCTGGTTTGGTGCGTGCGCAAGCCCGGGCGCGACTTCAGGGACAAGGTCGAGATGCTGCAGGCGTGGCGGCGCGTGCAGCGCGATGTGCGCGACGGCGTGCTGGGACCGGACTTCGAAAAGGCGGATCACCAGGAGATCGCCACGAAGGTGCGCGATGCCGAAGAAGCCGCGAAAGACGAGGTGTGGGCTGGGTATCGCTTCGCGGTGCTGGCGGATGCCCAGGCGTCGGGCGGGTTAAAGGTCATCGACCTAGGGGCCGGCCACTCCAGCGGAGCCGAGAGCCTGTGCGGCCGCATCATCGCGGCCCTCAAGGCCGAGGCGCTGCTGAACGAGTCCGTCGGCGCGGGCTACATCGATCGGAACTGGCCGCCGGCGTTCAAGGACTCTGGCGCTTGGCCGCTGCAGAGCCTTCGTCAGAGCTTCCTGAACGGCGCGCTGACGCGCCTGGTCGATCCGGACCGCGTGCTCAAGGAGAAGATCGTCGAGTTCGTGCGCAATGGCGACTTCGGGTTGGCGTCCGGCCCCAAGGGCGACGGCACGTTCGAGCGGCTGTGGTTCCAGGAGCCGATCACGTCGGACGAGGTCGCTTTTGAGGCGGGCGTGCTGCTGCTCAAGAAGCAAAGAGCCGCGGCGCTCAAGAAGGCACCCGGCGCGCCGGGGCCGGGCGAGACGACGATCACCCCACCGCCCCGGCCAGCGGGCCCCGATGGCAAGGGGCCGCCGCCGGCTCCGCCTCCGGAGCGCCCGCCCATGCCCTCGTTGACCCGGCTGCGGATCAGCGGCACGGTGCCCGCGGAGCAGTGGAACCGGATGGGGACGAAGATCCTCCCGAAGCTGCGCGCCGGCAAGGACCTCCGCATCGACGTGTCGTTCTCGATTGATGTGGACACCAAGTCCGTGGGAGAGATGCGATCCGACCTGCGCCAAGTGCTCGACGACCTCGGGCTGGCCGGTGCGATCCGGATCGACGTTTCGGACGGAGCATGACCGATGACCGGTTCGCACAAGCCATTCGGGAAATACCTCCGCGAGAAGCGTGTCGCCAAGGGGTACAGCCTCCGGCGGTTTGCGGAGCTCCTCGGTGTCAGTCCGACCTACCTGTCCCACGTCGAGCAAGGGAAGATCGATTCGCCGTTGACGGCGAGACTTGCTCATCGCGCCGCCGAACTGCTCGGCGAGAGCCCGGATGAGCTGGTCACGATGGCAGGGCGTGTGCCCGAGGACCTGCCCAAGATCATCCAGGACCAGCCGGAGAACATGCCCGCTTTGCTCCGGGCCGCAAAGGGGCTTACTTCTGACAAGCTCAAGAAACTCGTCGAAGAGGCCAAGAAGCTGAAGGAAGGGAGCGATGACTGATGGCGTGGACAAACACGAACAGCACGGTCCCGTTCCTTCCCGAGAAGCACATCGAGGATGATGCCGAACTGCTCATCGCCGAGTACTCACGCGACCATCAGCCGATCGCAGCCCCGCCGGTACCGATTGAAGAGATGATCGAGGCCCAGCTCCATCTAACCGTCGAGATCGACGATCTCCGGGCCACATTCGAGAACGATGATGTTCTGGGCGCGATCTGGTTCAAGGACGGGCTGGTCAAGGTTGACCAGAGCCTGGACCCGCACAATCGTCCGGCAATGCTCGGGCGCTTCCGATTCACGCTCGCGCACGAGGCGGCGCACTGGCGCCTGCATCGGAAGTACTACCAGGAGGACCCATCCCAGGCGCACCTTTTCGGCGGGCGCGGCGCGCCGGCTTTCGTGTGCCGGTCGAGCGACAAGCCTCCCGTCGAGTGGCAGGCGGACACCTACGCCGGGTACCTGCTGATGCCCAGGAAACTCCTCGTCGAGGCCTGGCGAGAATGGCGCGGCGGGCTGGACCCGGTGGTGCTGGCGACACTCCCGCCCGCACCGGCCAACAATGTGCGCGACCCGGACCACGCCCGCATGGAACAGTTCTGCAAACCCCTGGCCGAGAAGTTCGAGGTGTCCGCCGAGGCGATGCGCATCCGCCTCGAGAGGCTCGGGTTTCTGCTGCGCGAAGCACCGAGCACGCTGTTTTGATCCGTGGCGGGGGCTTCGTCACGCCCTCGCTGTCAACGGTTTACCAAACCGCACACAAGGAATGATCGAATGGCCAAGCCCTTTGACCCCCGACGGATTCTCAAGCAGATCGCCAACGCCCTGCTGCGCGAGTTCTTCACGCGCCGCGGAGAACTCACGGATGTGCCGTGGGACACGCTCACCGAGCACAAGGTCGAACCGGTATTCCAGGGCTGGCAGGCACTGGAGGACGAGAAGCAACGCGAGGTGCAGATGATCCTCCGGGACGTGAGCGAGTTGGCGGACCATCGCGGCGTCGCCGTGCTCGCGGAGGGGGTTCTGCAGCGGTGCCGGGAGCGGGCCGACGAGTTCCAGGCACAGGTGAGCAAGGCGGACAAGGCGATGTGGGTGCACCTGCACGCGCCTGAGGTATTCGAGGGCGCCGCAATGTTTGCTCGCGCCGACGCGCTCGCGAGCGGGCGCTACTGGCGGCGGCGCAACGCTCTGCCGAAGCGGGCGCTCGACGATCCGACGGCCGTGTGCGCGCCGCTGGCCAGCGGGCTATCCGGCTTCTACGGCCCAGTCCAGCTCCGAGGCAAGCACTGCACAGTAGAGCACTACCGCCGCGCAGACAGCGCGGACTACTTCTTCGCCTACCTCGATGACTATCCCGACAAGCACCTCGTCTTCGACGGCGCCGGCAACCAGCCTGTGGTGCGGTGGGACCGATACGCGTTCGAGAACGTCTTCGTTTACAACGGCGACGAAGGCTCGCTCGAGATCTACGCGCCCGGGAAGGTGTGGGAGCCGCTGCAGGTCGCCTTCTGCAAGGCGGTGCTGGGGGTTGACGTTCCGCCGGTGGATCCTCTCCGCCCCTCCTACCGCCTCGACCATCTCCTCCAGCACAACTTCTCCCTGGCCACGGACCCGGCCGATCGGATTGAGGACGCCAGGGTGACGCGGCTGCGGATCTTGCCTCTCGGTAGCGGCGGGTACGTCGAGATCAAGGCCGACCCCAGGAGCGACAGGAACGACATCTACCGCAAGATCGACCGCTGGCTCCGACGCGAGAACCTCCCCGTCGAGAGCTTGCGCGTGGGACAGGCGACCTTTTCACTCCGGTTCATCCACAACGGGACCGGGCGACAGCCCACTCTGACATTCGACGTCTCGGTGCCCCACTCCAGCAACCTCAAGAGCAAACCGGACGAGATGCGAATCATCGGCGAGCGCTGCCTGCGAATGTGGGAGGTGACCGATGACCACGGATGACGTGCTGCGTCTGCTTCTCGCGTGCGCGGATGATACAGGCCGCGTGTTCGATCACGCGGAGAGCGAATCGTGGCCTCCCGGAGCACTGCACGAGTTCGCGCACGCGGGCCTGATTCGCGCGATGCAGACGGCTTTGACCGCGCCGTGCCCGAACTGCGCCGATCGCCACATCGAAGCGGTGACGCCCGTAGGCAATCCTCCGGATGCCCGGTACTTTATCTGGTGCCCGGAGTCGCTCCGCGTCGAGGTGACAGCCGAGATGTGCCGTGGGTGGGAGGTTGACCGAGAGGGGCTGGCATGCTTGGTGTCCTCGGCGCTGGGCCTGACCACCGCGCCCCGCGAAGTCGTGGCGGACCGGCTCTGGCGGCTGGGACGAGGTCGATGGCGCGACGGGACGCGCGAGGTTGTGCTGGCGGCTCGGCTCGCCGAGGACGACGCATCCGTCATCGTGTGCCATATTGGCACGGGGGGCAGAACCGTCGTCTTCACACCTCATGGCGTCCCGGATGTCCGGATCTGGCCTGGCAGGGCTCCCGCGGTCATATCGCTGTCGTCGATCGCCGTGTGGACAGGGACTGCGCTCGCGCTCGATGCATCTGCGATCCTCGAGCATGTGGTTGAGGCGGATCGTCAGGCCGAACAGGCCGGAGGCGTTCCCCTCGATGCTCGCGGCAAGCGGCTCGTCCGAACCCAGGTCAAGGCCGAGATCAAGGGCCTCTTCAAGGACGACGATCTGATCGCCGCGTACCGGGTGCATCTGTCATACACCAAGGCGGCCGAGGCGCTCAGCAAGGAACGCGGGACCAAGGTCTCCCGCGACAAAGTCTCGCGTGCCGTCAAGCGCGCCGGCGGCCCCAAGGCAGTCCTCCGTAATGATGACTCCGGCTCGGTCGCGCGCAGCGTCGCGTCGCAGCGCCGCGACAGACCCAAGAAAATCGACCAGTACCGTAAGTGACCGCTCTGCAACGGGTTGCAAGCGGCCCCGCCCCTGTCGTGGCGCCGCCCAACCGCTCCAAACCGCGACGCCCGGGCCTGCGTCCGAGGCCGGTCGGCTCATAACCGGCCAGTCGCGGGCGCACTTCGACTGCGGCACGTCGCCGCGGACGCGACTGGCGGACGAGCAAGACCTCCGGCCTCGGAGGTCCCATGTCCATCCGCAGCGAGGTCGTCTCCCACCCGTTCACCGCCGATCTCATCCGCCGCAAGGCCGCGTTCCTGTGCCGCAGCCCGGGGTTCTCGCGCTCCGACGAGGAGGACATTCGTCAGGAGATGACGCTGTACCTCTGGACCAAGGCCCGGCTCTTCGACGCCGGCCGGGGCACGATCGAGGCGTTCGTCTCCGCCGCCCTGACCAGCTGGGTCCGGATGGAGGTGCGCCACAGGAAGTGCGAGAAGCGGCGCGGCGGGTTCAACGCCATCTCCCTGGAGGGCACGTTCGTCGAGTGCGACGGCGAGGCCGACTCGCTCGCCACTGTCTTGGGCGAAAGTGACGGGGCGCGCCGCACCGGCGGCCGGACTTCGTCGGTCCTCGACCACGTCGAGACCCTCGAGGCGTTCCGCGCTGTGGACGCCCAGCTTTCGCCGCGTGAGCGCGCCCTGCTCCGCGATGTGATCGACCACGGCCTTGTCGGGGCGGCGCGCCTGCGGCACTTGTCGCGCCACCAGGTCGCCCGCGCGGTGGACCGCATCCGCGCGCGGCTGACCGATGCGCGAGCAGGTCGGATGCCCCTCGCATAGAGGACCAGCAGAGGCCCCGTGTGGGGCCAGCTGCGGAGACGGCGGCGAGGAGCGCCCGGATCACCCGGGCGCTCCGCCGCTGATCGGTATCCCACCGGACGGAGGCGTGAGGCCGTGACTCAGAACGAGCACCGATTCCAGTTCAATCCGGAGGTCGACCTGCAGGAGGCCGAAGCGACCCTGCGTCTGTCGCTTCTCGCCGCCGAGGGTCTGTACGGCGAGGCCCGAATCCGCACGGATGTGTCGTACTCGGTTGAGCCGCTCCGCGCTGCGATCCGGATCGAGGGCGATGCGCCGATCACCGACGCGGTCGCGCAGATCTACACCTCGCTCCTCTCGCACGAGTTCGGCCGCGACGCCTTCACCGTCCGCCGAAGCCCCGCTGGTCAACCCGCAACGTCGGCCGCGTAACCCGCGGCACCTTTGGCGCGGGGGCCTCGTCCACCCGTCCATCCACCACGGAGATCCCATGACCACAACTCTGATGAAGCAGATCCAGCGAGGCCGAGTCCAACTGCCGCGCCGCGTGATGCTGTACGGCGTCCACGGCATCGGCAAGAGCACGTTCGGCGCGATGGCCGAGCGGCCCGTGTTCATCCAGACCGAGGACGGCCTGGCCAACATCGAGTGCGACCGCTTCCCGCTGTCGACGCGCTTCGGCCACGTGCTGAGCGCGCTCTCGGAGCTCTACACGGGCGAGCACGACTACGGCACTGTCGTCATCGACAGCCTCGACTGGCTCGAGCGCCTGATCGAGACCGAGATCTGCGAGAAGGAGGACGTACCCAACATCGAGAAGATCGGGTACGCCAAGGGGTACAAGTACATGCTCGACCCCTGGCGCGATGTGCTCGCGGGCCTCGACGCGCTCCGCAACGACCGGGGCATGACGGTGGTCCTCATCGCGCACGCCAAGATCGAGAAGTTCGACAATCCCGAGACCGAGCCGTACGACCGCTACTCGCCGCGCCTGCACAAGCTGGCCTCCGCGCTGATACAGGAGTGGTGCGACGAGGTCCTCTTCGCCACCTACAAGGTCCACACCCGCAAGATAGACGAGGCCTTCAACAAGGCCAAGCACCAGGGCATCGGGACCGGCGAGCGGATCATCCGCACCACGGAGCGCCCGGCGCACGTCGCCAAGAACCGCCTCGGCCT
>JACTNA010000015.1 GCA_014584315.1 Planctomycetota bacterium
AGAGCAACCCTCCTGTTAAGCCCACGACACCCGTCAACCAGAGAGCGCGAGAGTCCGAGAGGGTTGCCGCCGGTGGGGCGAGAGCAACCGTCGGGGTTGCCCTCGGACCCCGAGATTCGGCTTCAAGACCGAGAGCGCGGCGGGCCGCGGCGATCGGCGGAAAGGAATGCCCTAAACCGCCGCCTGGACGGGACTTGCGGCGATTCGCGCCGCATCCCGCCGGAACCGCCTGAGTCGGCCCGACCCGTCAACCAAAACGCCGCCGCGATTCCGCGGCGGCGTCGAAAGCTCCCCGACCTGGACTCGAACCAGGAACCTAGCGGTTAACAGCCGCTCGCTCTACCATTGAGCTATCGGGGATCGCGGACTTCGGCCGTTGGGCCGGGGGTTGTTCGGCTCCGGTGTGGCGTGCCCGGGCCGCCCCGATCCGAGGGCAGGCAAGGCTAGCACACCCTCCACATCGGTCAAGAAACGGGGACGATCCACAGGCGGAGCCGCACTGGCGGTCTACCGGCTCGGGACTCCCTGCGTCAGGACGTGACTTGAGCCGGGGCGTGGAACGGCCCCGCCCCCAGTGGAGATTGAGATTGAGACCGGGTTCGGGTGGCCTACGGCCGGGTTCGGGCGGCCTACAGTTGGCCCCTGCGGCTGTGCGGCGGTCTGGCGGAGGGTCGCCGGGCCGGGCCGGGCGGGCCGCGGGGAGCAGCCTCGGAGCGTCGCGATGAAGAAGGACATCCACCCCGGTTTCTACAACTGCAAGGTCTACCACAACGGCGAAGTCGTGATGGAGGTCGGGGCGACGGTGCCGGAGATCCACGCGGACGTGTGGTCCGGCTCGCACCCGTTCTTCACGGGCAAGCAGACGTTCGTGGACGCGACCGGGCGGCTCGAGAAGTTCCAGAAGAAGTTCCAGGGGAACTACTTCCGCTCGGACAAGAAGAAGGGCAAGTAGGCCCCCGGTCATTGCCGCCGAACCGTCGGGCCGCCGGGCCGTCGGCCCCCCACCGCCGCGTCAGTCACCCCCGGCCGGGCACCGCGCCCGGCCTGTTCTTTGCCCCGTCCGGCCGCTTCATCCGTCCATCCGCATGAATGGATATACTGCCCGGCCCGCCGGGCGACGGCGGCCGCCCGAAGTCTGTTCCGGAGGACGCCGCGACCATGCCCAGCCGGTTGCTCCAAGCCCTGGCCGATCGGGTCCTCGTGCTGGACGGGGCGATGGGCACGTCCATCCACGCCCACGACCTCGACGTCGAGCGCGACTACTGCGGGTGCGAGAACTGCCCCGAGGTGCTGCTTCGGTCTCGGCCGGAACTCGTCCGTTCGATCCATGAGTCGTTCCTCGCCGTGGGGTGCGACGCGGTCGAGACGGACTCGTTCGGCGGGGCGCGGCACGTGCTGGGCGAGTTCGGGCTGGACCCGGAGACGTTCGAGTTGAACCGGCTCGCGGGTGCGGTTGCTCGCGAGGCGTGCGAGCGGTTCGCCACGCCCGACCGCCCCCGGTTCGTCGTCGGCTCGCTCGGGCCGGGAACGAAGCTGATCACGCTCGGCCAGATCGGGTGGGACGCCATGCTCGCCAGTTACCGCGAGCAGGCGCGCGGCCTGGTCGCCGGCGGCGTCGATGCCCTGCTCATCGAGACCTGCCAGGACCTGCTGCAGATCAAGTGCGCGATCAATGCGTGCCTGGGCGCGCTGGCCGACGCCGGGCGCACGACCGACGACGTGCCGATTCTCGTGTCGGTGACGATCGAGACGACCGGCACGATGCTGCTGGGGACGTCGATCGAGGCGGCGGCGTCCGCGCTGTCGCGGTTCCCGATCGCGTCGCTGGGGCTGAACTGCGCGACCGGGCCGACGGAGATGACCGAGCACGTGCAGTACCTCTCGCGCCACTGGCCGAGGCACGTTTCGGTGGTGCCGAACGCCGGGCTGCCGGTGCTGCACGACGGGCAGGCGGTTTTCCCGCTCGGCCCGGAGCCGTTCGCGGCGGAACTGGTGCGGTTCGTCGAGCGCGACGGCGTGCGGCTGGTCGGGGGGTGCTGCGGCACGACGCCCGAGCACATCGCCGCGCTGGTGCGCGCGCTCGACGAGCGCGGCCTGCGCGACGGGCCGCGGCCCGAGCGCGAGGTCGTCCCGCTGCGAGCGGCGACGACGAGCCTGTACGCGCCCGTCGAGCACCGTCAGGACACGTCGTTCCTGATCGTCGGCGAGCGGATGAACGCCTCGGGGAGCCGCAGGTTCAAGGAGTTGCTCGAGGCGGAGGACTGGGACGGCATCGTGTCGCTCGCACGCTCGCAGTTGCGCGAGGGCAGCCACGTGCTCGACCTGAACGTGGACTACGCCGGGCGCGACAACGCCGCCGACATGGGCGAGATCGTCGGACGCGTCGTGCGGCAGGTGGATGCGCCGCTGATGCTGGACTCGACGCAGATCGCGACGGTCGAGGCGGGGCTGAAGCGGGCGCCGGGGGCGTGCATCATCAACTCGGCGAACTTCGAGGACGGCGAGGAGAAGTTCGACGCGATCTGCCGGCTGGCGAAGACCTACGGCGCGGCGCTCGTGATCGGCGCGATCGACGAGGACCGAGAGGCCGCGATGGCCCGCACGGCGGACCGCAAACTCGCGATCGCGCTGCGGGCGCACGAGCGGGCAACGCGCCTGCACGGCCTCGCGGAGGAGGACCTCTTCTTCGACCCGCTCGTGCTGCCGATCTCGACCGGGATGGAGGCGGACAGGCGCAGCGCGCTGGAGACGATCGAGGGCACGCGCCGCATCGCCGCCGCCCTGCCGCGCTGCCAGATGACCTGCGGCGTGTCGAACGTGTCGTTCGGCCTCGCGCCGCCCGCTCGCGTCGTCCTGAACTCCGTCTTCCTGCACGAGCTGGTCGAGGCGGGGATGGTCAGCGCGATCGTCCACGCCTCGAAGATTCTGCCGCTGAACAAGATCCCCGAGGACCAGCAGCGGGCCGCGCTGGACCTGATCCACGACCGCCGCCACGAGTCTCGCGGCGGGACGGGCCTGCCCGAGGGCGTGTCCGATCCGGCCTTCGACCCGCTCCAGGCGTTCATCGAGTTGTTCAAGGGCGCGTCGGCGGCCGCGCCCGCCAGGCGGGAGCAGGCGTCTCTCACGCTCGAGGAACGCCTGCGCGCGCACATCGTGGACGGCGAGAAGGAGGGTCTCGCGGCGACGCTCGACGACGCGCTCGCCCGCTACTCCGCGCTCGACATCATCAACGACCACCTGCTCGACGGGATGAAGACCGTCGGCGAACTCTTCGGGTCCGGGCGGATGCAGTTGCCGTTCGTGCTCCAATCGGCCGAGGTGATGAAAATGGCCGTCGCCCACCTCGAACCGCACATGGAGCGGGTCGAGGGGCAGTCTCGGGGCTCGATCGTGCTGGCGACGGTGAAGGGCGACGTCCACGACATCGGCAAGAACCTCGTGGACGTGATCCTCACGAACAACGGGTACACCGTCCACAATCTCGGCATCAAGCAACCGCTCTCGAACATCCTCGAAGCGTGGCGCGAGAGGCGCGCGGACGCGATCGGCCTCTCGGGCCTGCTCGTCAAGAGCGTGAACGTGATGGAGGAGAACCTGCGGGAGTTGAACGATCTCGGCGTGAGCGTGCCCGTGATCCTCGGCGGGGCCGCCCTGACGAGGCACTACGCCGAGGACCGCCTGCGCTCGATCTACAGGGGGCCGCTCTACTACGGCAAGGACGCGTTCGAGGGCCTGCGGATCATGGACCTGCTCTCGTCGTGCCGGACCGACGAACTCGACGCCGAGATCGAGGCCAGGCTCGCCAAGCGGTCCGAGGCGGAGAAGGTCGTCGCCGCGGCCCGAATCGAGCGTGCGAAGCAGGCTGAAGCGAATGGAAGCGGCGCGGTCGCGGTTCGCGAGCGCATCCGTTCGGACGTTTCGACCGACGTGGCCATTCCGCGCCCGCCGTTCTGGGGCACGCGCGTCGTCGCGGGCATCGACGTGGACGAGGTGTACCCGTTCATCAACACCGTCGCGCTCTTCCGCGGGCAGTGGCAGTTCCGCAAGGGGCGCATGAGCGACGCGGAGTACGAGGCCGCGCTGGCGGAGCACATCGTGCCCGTTTTCGAACGGTGGAAGGCGCGGTGCCGCGACGAGCGCATCCTCGAGCCGCGCGTCGTGTACGGCTACTTCCCGTGCCAGGCGGACGGGGACGACCTGATCGTCTACGACCCCGAGCAAGGAGGGGAGCGCTCGCGGTCGGAACTGCTCCGCTTCACCTTCCCGCGCCAGGCCGGCGGGCGACGGCTGTGCATCTCGGACTTCTTCGCCGCGGCGGACTCAGGACGCACCGACACCGTCGGCTTCTCGTGCGTGACGGTCGGGCAGCGGGCATCGGACCTCTCGCGCGAACTCTTCGCTCGCAACGACTACACCGAGTATCTCTACCTGCACGGCCTGTCCGTCGAGACCGCCGAGGCGCTGGCCGAACTCTGGCACAAGCGGATGCGCCAGGAACTCGGGATCGCGTCCGACGACTCGCCGCGAATCCGCGAACTCTTCACGCAGCACTACCGCGGCAGCCGCTACTCGTTCGGCTACCCCGCGTGCCCGGAACTGGCCGACCAGGACAAGCTGTTCCGCCTGCTGCGCCCCGAGCGGATCGGCTGCACGCTGACGGAGAACTGGCAGATTGAGCCGGAGCAGTCCACGAGCGCGATCGTGGTGCATCACCCGGAGGCGCGGTACTTCAACGTCTGAGCGATGTGCGCCGGCCGCGGCCGTCCGTCAGCCGCCGAAGGCGCCCGCCGAGGCTTCCTGCTCGGCGAGCCACTCGTCGAGCGCGCCGACAACCCTCTCGGCGAAGCGCGACGCCGCAGGGCCTGACTCGCCCGTCACGCCGTTCACCAGCACCGCGTAGGCGATGCGTCGGCCGGTGACCGGATGCACGACGTAGCCCGAGAGCGTGCGCACGCCGGTGCGCATGAGCGTGCCGCTCTTGCCGGCGACGAGGTTCTTCAACGCCGCCCCCTGGAATCGTCGCGTGAACGTCCCTTCGCCCGGCACGGCGAGCGAGTCCATGAACGCGCTGCGCAGCCGCTCGTCGCGCTCGAACGAGACGAGCCACGCCGTCAGCGTCGACGCCGAGACCCGGTTGAGGTCGCACAGCCCGGACCCGTCCGCGACGACGGTGCGCGCGGCGTGAACCTCGCCGATGCGATCCTGCATCACCATCCGCACCACCGCCGACCCGTTCGCCCACGAACCAGGCTCCCCCGTCACACGCTTGCCGGAAAGTTTCAGCAGCGCCTCGGCGTACATGTTGTTCGAGTCCGTGTTGCAGCGACGGAGCACGTCCGCGATCGGTGTCGTGACGGCCGCGAGCACCACACCCTCGGGGAGCGATTCGTTGTCGCCCGCCAGGCGCACCGCACGCGGGGGCCGGTTCCCCGGCCTCGTCTCATCGCCGACACGCACGCCCATCGCCAGCAGCCGATCGGCCAGCAACTGCCCGAAGAGCAGCGGGTTGTTGTGCGTCGGCACCTGCTCCGGATAGCGACGCGCCGTGCGAACGTCGCCGTGCAGCCGGAAGCGGTTCGAGCCGGCGTCGCGTGCGAACCACACCGTGTCCGCGCCCTCCGCGATCGTCCGGCCCGCGACCACGACTTCGATCCAGTCCGCACGGGGCTGGATGGCGACGCGCGGCGCGTGTCCCGGCCCTTCGGGCGCGGGGCGCGGGTACAGCCAGAGCAGGTTGCCGTGGAAGTTCAGGCCCGAGACCTCGGGCGCATAGCGCCGGTTCAGGTCGGATGGCTCCCAGGCCGGGTGGACGTACACCCGGTCGAAGACGCGGTCGTCCACGATGATCTCGGCGATCCGACCCTCGAACCCTTTCGCCACCGCCTCGGCCAGCATCCGCAGCAGGTCCTCGATGGTCATGCCCGCCTGGGTCTGTTCGAGCAGGTCCGGGTCCGCGAGCGCGGGGTCGCCCGAGCCGCGGATGATCAAGCGGTCGCCGTCCCGGGCGAGTTCGGTGCGGAAGACGTAGTCCGGCCCCAGGATCACCAGCGCGGTGCCGCTCGTGAGCACCTTCATGTTGGAGGCGGGAATGAGCGCGGCGTCTGGATTGATCGCCGCGAGCGTCCGCCCTGTTCCGAGGTCCACGACACTGACGCTGACCCGAGCGCGCTCGCCGAGGCCCGCATGAGCGAGCACGCTCTCGATCCGACCGTTGAGCGGCTGCGCGAGCGCGGGCCCGCCGGCCAACACGAACGCCGAGACGACGGCGAGCAAAACCGCCGTCAGCCGCGAGAGAGCGACACGCCGCGTACCAAGGGTGATCCCGATCACGTCCGATCCTCCGGCGGCCGCACCATCATTGCCCGCGGCCAGCCCACGGATCGGCTCGCCCGGGCGTCCGTCTGCAACGGAGGACCGACTCAGAACGCCGGCTTGCCGCGGACGGGGTGGTCAGGCGGATTGAGCCGCACCGACGAGCCGGTGCTCGATCAGCGTGACGATCTCATCGAGCAGCGACTTCGAGGTCAGTTCCCACTGCGGCCAGTAGACCCCGGCCACGACCTTCGCCTGCGTCAGCCCCTCCCGGATCAGGCGCGAGGACTTCTTGAGCCGCACCGTCGAGAGTACCTCGTGAGGAATCGGCAGGGCGACGAGGGGACGATCGGGCTTCGGGACCAGGTACGCCAGAGCGGAGGCGGTCGCGTCCTGCTTCTGGCGATACACGAGCGTCCAGCGCCACGGGATACCGTGCCAGACGAGGTCCTCCAGTGCGTCGGGAAGGGCGGAGAGACGGGTCCTGGCCAAGTCGAACAGGTCGGTCTGGGCCGGATCGATCGCGGCCCTGAGGGCGTCGCAGGTCGGCTTGGCGAACCGGTCTTCCCAGACCGGGCGGGCAGGCGTGCGTGTGGGGGGCATCGACAGGCTCCGTTCCGTGGGCCCGGTTCGCGCAACAGACTGTCCCGGAGGATCTTGCAAGCAGGCGCGTGCCCGGACCCGCGCCGCGGGATTCTTCCCCTCGCCCCCCCCTGAATCAAGCCGACCCCGGGAATCACCCATGCCGACCCGCGCTCCGCCGATTCACCGGACCTACCGCCGACTCCGAGCGGCGACAGGCATTACCATCCTGGCGTCCGGGGCGGGCGTCCCGGGCGCGGAGACCCGACCATGCCCCAGACACCGGACGGGATCGGCGACCCGGTCGACGCGGCCGACTTTGACGCCTCGCAGTCGTCGGTCCTCGTGGTGGACGACAACGAGCAGAATCTCGAACTGCTCCAGGCCTATCTCGAGGAACTCGAGTGCCCGGTGCGCACCGCCCGCGACGGCGTCGAGGCGATGTCGGCGGTCGAGCAGGCCGCGCCGGATATCGTGCTCCTCGACGTCATGATGCCTCGCATGAGCGGGTTCCAGGTCTGCGAGCGGATCAAGTCCAACCCCGCGACCCGCGACATCCCGGTGATCATGGTGACCGCGCTGAATGAGGTCGGCGACGTCGAGCGGGCGGTCGAGGCCGGCGCGGACGACTTCCTGACCAAACCCGTCAATCGCGTCGAGTTGCTGACCCGCGTCCGCTCGCTCCTTCGCGTGCGCCGGCTGAAACGGCAGCTCGAACAGACGCTCGGCGAACTGCGCCGGCTCAGGGGCGAGACCTGATCCGCGCCGGAATCGCGCTCACAGGCCGTACTCGGTCCAACGAGCGGACACGCGGTCCCGGATGTCCTGCGCCATCGCGAGCAGCGGCGGCCAGTCGCGGACGGCTCGCCCGGCCTCCGCGTCGTCCGCGCCCTTGGGGGTCGCGTCGAAGCCGGCCATCGAGCCGCGTTCATCGCGCAGGATGATGGTGTCGCGCCCCGGGTCCCAGTTGGCGGGCCAGTGGAAGAGCGCGGCATCGGCATCCTCGAGCGCGACACCCCGCCCGAACACGACGACGAAACGAACCAGCCCCGCGCCGGCCGCGAATGCCCCCTCGACCACGCGACGGGCCAGCCCGGCTCGCCCTGTGGCATCCGCCGACTTGTCCGCGCGGACGAGCAGCCAACCCGGACAATCGCCGTCGAGGCGAGCGTCGAGCACACCCTCAACCCCGCGAACGCGCTCGACGATCGAAGCTGCCTTCGCGCCCTCCGCGATCGGCAGCGACCCATCGGCGACCCCGATCCCGTCGATCTCCTCGCCGGACCGCTTGCGCGTGCAGTCGAAGCCCATCTTCGTCCCCGCCCCGAGGTGCGGCGCGGCATGGTCGAGGATGTCCAGCGGCCCGTGCACGATCTCGACGTCGCGGGCGGGGTCGCACCAGCGCGCCGCGGCCTCCATGACGGCGCGCCGGTCGTGGACGTCCACATCCGCGTCCACCACGAAGACCGTCTTCGTCCACGACATCTGCCCCGCGCCCCAGACCGCGTGCATCACGCGCCGCGCGTGCAGGGGGTAGTGCTTGCGGATGCGGATGAAGACGCAGTTATGGAACGCGCCGAACATCGGCAGGTCGTAGTCGTCGATGTCGGGGATGATCGTGCGCAGCAGCGGCAGCATGATTCGCTCGGTCGCCTTGCCGAGGTAGTAGTCCTCCTGCGGCGGCAGGCCCACGATCGTCGTCGGGTAGACCGCCCCGCGCCGGTGCGTGACGGCCGTCACCTCCATGATCGGGTATCGGTCCGGCAGCGAGTAGAACCCCGTGTGGTCGCCGAAGGGGCCTTCGAAGAGCGCGCCCGGGCCGAGCGGCCCGCACGAGGGGTCCCGAGGGTCCCAGCCGGGATAGCCCGCCTCGGTCGAGACCCAGCCCTCGATGACGATCTCGGAGTTCGCCGGAACGCGCAGGGGAACCGTGCGCGCCCGTACCATCGGGACCCCCCCCCCGTTGAGGAACCCGGCCATCAGCAGTTCGCTGATGCCCGGCGGCAGCGGGCAGGTCGCGGCGTAGGGCAGCACGCTCTCCCCGCCGAGCGCGAGGGCCACGGGCATGCGCTCGCCCCGCTCCTTCCACGACCGCCAGTGCCGCGCCCCGTCGTGGTGCATGTGCCAGTGCATCGCCAGCAGGCGGGGACCCATCAGTTGCATCCGGTACATGCCGACGTTGTGGCTCGCGGGCTTCGGCTTGCCCGCGTCGTCGGCGTGGATGGTGTGGACCCCCGCGAGCGTGACGTATCGGCCCCGATACAGCCGGTCCCACGCCTCCCCGCGCTCGACCCCCCGCACGCCGCCGTTCACGCCCGGCGGGTACCCGACGGCCGCGGGGTCGCCGTCGAGGGGCCAGCAGCGGATCAGCGGCAGGCGTCGCAGGTCGATGGCGTCGGCGGTGAGCACGACCTCCTGGCACGCCGCCCTCGCCACGCGCCGCGGCCCGACACGCAGGAGCGGGAGCAACTCGCGAGCCTTCGCCAACGCCTCGCCCAGACCCTTCGGCGGCTGCGGGCGGACGAGCGACGCGATGCGCGCCGCGATGGACTCGAACCCGCCGTCGCCCGCGCACCCGAGCGCCATCTCCATGCGACGGTACGAGCCGAAGGCGTTGATGAGGACCGGGAACTCCGAACCCTCGACGTTCTCGAAGAGCAGCGCGCGACCGCCGAGGTTCGCGTGGGCTGGGTCGGTCCGCCGCGCCGCTGCGCTGGGCGGGTTCGGCGCGTGAGACTTGCTCTCTCGATCGGCGATCTCGGCGATCTCGAGCACGGGCGAGACCGGCGCACGGACGCGGGCCAGTTCGCCCGCGCGCTCGAGTGCCGCCGTAAACTCGCCGAGTGTCCGGTACACCGCCCCAGCCTATGTCCGCCGGCCCGACGCTGCCGCCCGGTCTTCCGGCGCAGGCGTACGCGGCGCAGCGCGACTGGCCGGGGTACTTCGACGCCGTCGCGGGCAAGCCGGCACGCGAGACGCTCCTGCTCGCCCTCGAACGATTCGATCGCGAGCCTGCGTCGCGCGGCGGTCGGCTCGCCGTCGATCTCGGGTGCGGCGAAGGACGCGACACGGCGGAACTGCTGCGGCGCGGGTGGCACGTGCTCGCCATCGACGGGCACCCGGACGCGCTCCGCCGGCTGCTCGAACGCCCCGACCTCCCCCACCGCGATCGGCTCCGCACGCTGCTCGCGCCGTTCGAGGGGCTGGACGTGCCCGCCTGCGACCTGGTGAACGCGAGTTTCTCGCTCCCGTTCTGCCCGCCGCACGCCTGCGGCGCCCTGTGGTCCTCCGTCGTGGACGCGATCCGGCCCGGCGGGCGGTTCGCGGGGCAGTTGTTCGGCGACCGCGACACCTGGGCGTCACTCCCGGATCGCTCGCATCAGACGCGCGAGCAGGCCCTCGCGATGCTCGACCCCTTCGATCTCGAACGGTTCGACGAGGACGAGAAACCCGGCTCGGACGCCTTCGGCACGCCCAAGCACTGGCACGTATTCCACATTGTGGCGCGAAAGCGGTAGCCTTGGACGCCCAACCACCCGCCGGGGGAGCCGACCCGCATGACGACCGCTCCGACCGCAGAACTCGCGACCGCCGCCACGCGGAGCGATGGCCTCGTCATCGATCTGCACCACGTGGCCAAGACCTACCGGGGGCGCATCCGCGCCCTGTGCGGGATCGACATGCAGGTCCGTCGCGGCGAGGTCTTCGGCCTGCTCGGGCCGAACGGCGCGGGCAAGTCCACGCTCGTCAAGATCCTGATGACCGTGATCCGCCCGACCGAGTGCCGCGGCACGATGCTCGGCGAGCCGATCGGGCACAAGCCGACGCTCGCCAAGGTCGGCTACCTGCCCGAGCACCACCGCTTCCCGCCGTACCTCACCGGCGCGCAGGTCGTGGACTTCTACGGCGCGCTCGCGGGCACGCCGCGGGCCGACCGGCGGCGCCGCACCGGCGAACTGCTCGAACTCGTCGGCATGAAGGACTGGGCCAGGAAAAAGGTCGGATCGTACTCCAAGGGCATGCGCCAGCGCGTCGGCATCGCGCAGGCGCTCGTCAACTCGCCCGACGTCGTCCTGCTCGACGAGCCGACGGACGGCGTGGACCCCGTCGGCCGGCGCGACATCCGCGAGATCGTGCAGCGGCTGCGCTCGGAGGGACGGACGGTCTTCGTCAACTCCCATCTGCTCTCCGAACTGGAGATGGTCTGCGACCGCGTGGCGATCCTCGTGCAGGGGCGCGTGGTGCAGCAGGGAACGATCGACGAACTGACGGCGGACAAGCGTCGCTATGAGATCGAACTGGCCGCGGAGCCGGAGGTGGCGGCGACGTACTTCCAACGCGCACTGCCCGAAGCGATCCGCCACGGCGAGCACGCGGTACTGCCGCCGCCCGCGGGCGACGCGGACGCGACGGCCGCGCCGCCGACGCATTCGCCGATGGCGCGCCGCGTTGGCTACCACGGGCAACTGGCCACGGGCGAATGGCTGGAGATCGACCACGCGACGCTGCGCATCGGGAGCACGGAGCCCGCGACGATCCAGCCGATCATCGACGCCCTGCGCGAGCGGGGCGCCGTGATCCGGTCGATCCGCCAGCACCGCCCGTCGCTGGAGGACCTCTTCATGCAGGCCGTGACAGACCCGAACACGGGCGCGACACTCAAGCCCGGCGCGGACCGGGCACGCAAGGGGCGCACGCCATGATGATGCGCCAGACCGCGGCCCTGTTCGCCGACGCCTACCGCGAACTCAACTCGCGCAAACTGTTCTGGATCACGCTCGTGCTGTCGGGGCTGGTCGTGGCGGCGTTCGCGGCCGTCGGCATCGACAGGCAGGGAATCACCATCCTCTGGTTCAGGCTGGACTTCATCCCGCTCAACAGCGACGCCCTGTCGCCCGCGCTGCTCTACAAGACCATGTTCCTCAACCTGGGGCTGAATCTCTGGCTCGCCTGGATCGCCGCGATCCTCGCGCTCATCACGACGGCGGGGATGATCCCCGACCTCATCGCCGGCGGCTCGATCGAGATGATGCTCTCCAAGCCGATTTCGCGTGTGCGGCTCTTCCTCACCAAGTACGCCGCCGGGTTGCTCTTCGTCTCACTCCAGGTCGGCGTGTTCAGCGTGGCGTCGTTTGGCGTCATCGGAATCCGCGGCGGAGAGTGGGAGCCGGCCCTGCTCCTGGCCATCCCGCTCGTCGTCGCGTTCTTCAGCTTCCTTTTCTGCATGTGCGTCCTGTTCGGCCTGCTCACCCGATCGACCATCGCGTCGCTGCTGCTCACGCTTCTGTTCTGGTTCTTCATCTTCATCCTCAACGCGACCGACGCCGCTCTGGTCCAGTGGCGGTCGATGGCGGAGGCCCAGCGCGACGCGCTCGTCAGGCAGGTCGCGCAGGCCGAGGACAACACAAGGCAACTCCTCATCGCGGAGCGACGATCGCTCGGCGAGGAACTCCCCGAGGACTATCACCCGACAGAAGACGAGATCGCTCGCGTCAACCCGTTCCTCAAAGGCCTGCGCGACAAGCGAAACTCGTCGGAGAAGACCGCCGCTCAGGCCGCGAAGTGGTCCGGCATCATCTTCGCGGCGAAGACCGTCGTTCCAAAGACAGGCGAGACGATCGCGCTGCTCGAACGCACCCTCATCTCGATGGCGGAACTCGACTCGCTCATGGGCGGACAGAACGCGCAGAAGCAGACGACCGTCGACGAGCAGACGGCTTCCGTGGAGTTGAGCGAGCGCGACGTCTCGATGCGATCGGCCGCGATCCTGCGCGAGCGCTCCGTGCTGTGGGTGCTCGGCACCTCCTTCGCCTTCGAGGCCGTCGTGCTCGCGATGTCGTGCTTCATCTTCGCCCGGCGCGACTTCTGACCGCCGACGCGCAGACGCCGCGATCCGTCGCGGGCTACCGTCTGGCGGCATGTCGCACCCCAGCCCAGTCATCGCGCACGCCGCCGAGGCCGAGCCGCTCACGTCGCCCTACGCCGCGCCGGGCGATCCGACGCTGGCGATCGAAGTGGTCCAGGCGTTCGGTCCGATGCCGCTCGAGTACGCCGCGATCCGCCGCTCGTGCGGCCTGCTCGACCTGCCGCAGCGCGCGGTGATCGAAGCGACGGGCGCGGACCGCCTCGACTTCCTGAATCGGATGATCACGCAGGAACTCCGCGACCTGGCCCCCCTTCACACGCGCCGGGCGTTCTGGCTCAACCGCAAGGGGCGGATCGACGCCGACCTGCGCGTGATCGAACTCGGCGGCCGCACGCTGCTGGAACTCGACGCGCACGCCCTGAAACGCACCCTGGAGACGCTCCCCGCGTTCGTCTTCTCCGAGGACGTGACGTTCCGCGACGCGACGCAGGAGTTGCACCGTCTCGCGCTGCACGGGCCCGGTGGCGGCGCGCTGCTCGACGCCGCGGCCTCGCCGACCGGCGACCGACCCGCGGCGTCGCTCGGCCAGGGCGAGGCGACCACCGCCAGCATCGCCGGCGCGGAGATCATCGTCGTGCGCGACGATTCGGCCGGCGAGACCGGGCTGGAACTCATCGTGCCGACCGACGCGGCGGCGCGGGTGTTCGACGGGCTGCTCGAAGCCGGTGGCTGGCGGTGGGACGCGCCCGAGGCCTTCGACCCCGGCGCGGCGCGCGCCCGCGTGCGACCGATCGGCTGGCTCGCGTACAACGTCGCACGCATCGAGGCCGGCACGCCGCTCTACTACCTGGATTTCGGCCCGGACTCGCTCCCGCACGAGACCGGTGTGCTGCACGACCGCGTCTCCTTCCGCAAGGGCTGCTACCTCGGGCAGGAGGTTGTCGCACGCATGGAGTCGCTCGGCCAGCCGAAGCAGCGGCTGGTCGCGCTCCGGATCGACGCCGCCCCCATCGGGCACGAGACGCCCCAGCCGGTGACGGGCGACGCCGTCTTCGCGGAGGACGGGGGCGACAAGCCGATCGGCGCGGTGACGAGTTCGACGATCTCGCCCATGCTCGGCGGCGTCCCGGTCTGCTTCGCGATGGTGCGCTCGGCGCACATCACGCCCGGCACGCGACTGAACGTCGAAGCAGGCGGTCTTCGTGTCGGCGCGGCCGTGCAGGACGGGCTGGCCTTCCACCGGACGGTCAAGGCCTGACAGCGCAGCACCAGCGCTCCACGTCCACGCCGGTGCGCCTTGTGCGCACGAGGGTGAGGCGGCCCGGGTCGCCGACCGTCCGGCGCAGTCGTTCCTCGTCCGGCGAGAGCGGCGATGCGTCGCGCGGGCCTGATGGGGCGGCATGTACCAGCGCGGCATCCACAAGTCCCGCCTCGAACATCGACCCCAGCAGCCGCGGCCCGGCTTCGAGCAGCACAGTCGCCGTCCCGTATCGATCGACGAGCAGTCGCAGGGCGGCGTGCGGGTCGACGCGCCCCGACCCGCCGACCGCGACAACGCTCACGCCCGCAGACTCCATGACGCGCCGGGCCTCCGCCGGCGGTTCACCCGCCGTCACGATCGTCGTGGGCACGTCCCGCGCGGTCCGCACGAGCGCGCACCCGGGCGGCGTCTCCAGGCGCGCGTCGATCACCACCCGGCGTGCCACGCGATGGACACGCACACCGCGGGCCGTCAGCATCGGGTCGTCGCTCAGCACTGTGCCGATGCCCGTCACGACGGCGTCCACGCGCGCACGAATGCGGTGCACGCGCCGGCGTGAGGCTTTGCACGAGATCCACCGCGGCTCGCCCTCGCGCGAGACCATCCGGCCGTCGGCGGTCTGCGCCCACTTGGCGAGCACCCACGGCAGGCCGGTCGTCACTCGCTTGACGAACGGGTCGCTCACGCGCACCGCGAGCGCGCTCTCCTCGCACGCCTCGCACTCGATGCCGGCGCGGCGCAGCACGTCCGCTCCGCCTCGGCTCGTCTCGTGCGGGTCCGGACGGGCGAACACGACGCGCGCCACGCCGGCCTCGATCAGCGCTTCGGTGCAGGGCGGCTGCTTGCCGTGGTGGCAGCACGGTTCGAGCGTGACGAAGACCGTCGTTCCGCGCGGGTCGTGCCCGCGCCGGCGGCAGTCCGCCAGCGCCTCACGCTCCGCGTGCAGACCGCCGAAGCGGCGGTGGTGCCCCAGCCCGATCACCACGCCGTCGCGGACGATCACCGCCCCGACCATCGGGTTCGGCTCGGCGTCGCCCATCGCCCGCAGGGCCAGGCGGGCCGCGAGATCCAGCATGTCCTTGGCGTCGGCCATCTGACTGGGAAGAAGGGATCGAGGCACGCGGCATCAAGGCGTCGAGTGCAAACGCTACGCCGTCCGCACCAGCGACTCCCGCTCGGACTCGGTCAGCACGCCGTTGAGGTCATCGAGCCATCGGCGGGCGTCCTGCACGTAGCCGGCGGTCGGCTTCAGTTCCGGCACGCGAGCGCACCAGTAGCGGTTGAAGCGGGCCATCGCCAGTTCGCGGATGAACTTGGCCGTCATCGACGCGAGGGCGACGGGCAGGTGCGCGTCCTCGGCCTCGGGGCGGAACTGCACGACAAACCGCTCGCCGCCGACCGAATACCGGCTGCACCGCTCGCTCTCTTCGAGCGTCTCGACGGCGCGCCCCGGCGCGGCGGCGCGGATCATGCCCGCGTAACTGCGGCGTCCGCAATGGCGATCGCACACGACGCGCACGGAGTCCGGCCCGTCGGCCCAGCGATCGACGACGCGCCGGAGATACCGGGCGAAGACCGCCGCCGTCACGCCCGCCTTGCTCCCGCCGCGCCGGATCTCCTCGTTGAACTCGCCCTCGCCCACCGCGATGCACGCGAGCGCGATCGGCTCGATCGCGCCGGACGCGCACGCGAGCGCGACCGCGTTGCGCGCGAACGCCAGCGACTCCGCCGAGCAGGACACCGGCAGCGGCGCGGCCTCGCCGCGGTACCACGGGCGGTCTTCGAGCCGCGTCCCGAGGGCGGCGAAGAGCGCGGCGTCGTCGCGGGGCGCGTCCTCCGCGACCCCGCCGAACGCGAGCACGCCGCGCTCCAGGTGCGTCAGCGGGTGGCGGGTCTTCGATTGATTCGAGAGTTTCAGGCGCTTCGAGTCCGCGACGGCGACGCGGCCTCGCTTGTCGCCCGGCTCGCGGCAGACGCCCGCCGAGAGCGCGGCCCAGAGGTCGGGGGCCGGCTCGCCCTCGGCCCACCCCTCGACGCGGAACGCGGCGAACCCGACGCAGAGCGGCCCGAGCATCGGCCCGTACCCAGCCTCGTCGATGCCGCAGTAGACCAGGGCCATGGCCCGGCAACATACCCGTCCGGGCGCGGGCGGGCGAGCCGGAAAACGAACCGGCCCGGGACGGTCCCGGGCCGGCTGGGTCAACATGCGGACGAGAGGAGTCGAACCTCCACGGGATTTTACTCCCACTAGGACCTGAACCTAGCGCGTCTGCCAGTTCCGCCACGTCCGCAACGGTGGGCCGGAAGGGTAGCCCCGGACCCGCAACGGGGACAACCGAACCGGCCCGCCCGGCCGCGCCAGCGCGGTCAGGCCTCGACCTCCTCCAGTTCCGGCGCGATCGACGCAGCGGCCGAGCCGGCGCTCGTTCGCCCCGGCAGTCGTGCCTTGAGGACGGCCTCGCGGATCTCGGCGGCCAGGTCGGGGTTCTCCTTGATGAACTGCTTGGCGTTCTCGCGCCCCTGACCCAACCGCACGTCGCCGCGGGCGAACCACGCCCCGCTCTTCTGGACGACCTTCTCCTCGACGGCGAGGTCGAGCAGGTCGCCGGCCATGGAGATGCCCTCGTTGAACATGATGTCGAACTCGGCGGCACGGAAGGGGGGGGCGACCTTGTTCTTGACGACCTTCGCCCGCACGCGGTTGCCGACGTTGGTCTCGCCCTCCTTGATCGCGCTGGTGCGCCGGATGTCGATGCGGACGGAGGCGTAGAACTTCAGGGCGCGCCCGCCGGGCGTCGTCTCCGGGCTGCCGAACATCACGCCGATCTTCTCGCGGATCTGGTTGATGAAGATGACGGTGCAGTTCGAGCGGGCGATGACGCCGGTGAGTTTGCGCATGGCCTGGCTCATCAGGCGGGCCTGGAGGCCCACGTGCGCATCGCCCATCTCGCCCTCGATCTCGGCCTTCGGGATGAGGGCGGCCACCGAGTCCACGACGATCACGTCCACGGCGTTCGAGCGCACGAGCAGTTCGCAGATCTCGAGGGCCTGCTCGCCGGTGTCGGGCTGGCTGACGAGCAACTCGTCGATGTTCACGCCGATGCGCTTGGCCCACGAGGGGTCCAGCGCGTGCTCGGCATCGATGAACGCCGCCACCCCGCCGTTGCGCTGCGCGTGCGCGGCGACCGAGAGGGCAAGCGTCGTCTTGCCGCTGGACTCGGGGCCGAAGATCTCGACGATGCGCCCGCGCGGGATGCCGCGCCCGCCGAGCGCGAGGTCGAGCGAGAGCGCGCCGGTCGAGATGCCGGGCACGGCCAGGTACGCCTCCTCGTCCAGCCGCATGATCGAGCCGCGCCCGAAGGCCTTGTCGATCTGCGCGAGCGCGTTGGCGAGCGCCTGCCGCTTGCTCTTGTCCTCGAGCTTGATCTCGACCGCGCCGTTGTCCTTCGCCGATGCCATGGTCCGCCGTCCTTTCGCCGCACGCCGCGCCCCGGGAGTCAGCCGGTGCCCGTTCGTGCCGGTCCCAGCACGGGTCGGGGTCACGCCCGTCGCGCTCCACCCGGCCGGGGGCGGTGCTGGCCGCGAGCCCGGCAGGCGGACTGTACCAAAGACCGAACGGGCTGTCAATGTACGGGTTCTGTCTTGTTCGCAAATTGCTGTAAATCTTGCGCCGACAAGCCGTTGCAATGCCCATCCCGTCGTGGATAACCGGCGTGCGCACGCGAGAACCCACCGGTCTGCCCACGAAGTCAGGCCGACCGACGACGCCGCTACGCTACGAACCAGCCGATCAGGAGCCGCGACTTGACCGCGACCGCCAACGACCTGCGCCGACTGACCGAGGAGTTCATGCGCACCGAGCGCGAGATCCGCCAGGGCGGCGGGGCGAAGGCCATCGAACGCCAGCACGCCAAGGGGCGGCTCACGGCCCGCGAGCGCATCGTCAGGCTCGTCGATGCCGAGGCAAGCCCCGAGCGGAAGCCCCGCGACTTCGACCCCCACCGCGACGAGATCCACAACTTCACCGAACTCGGACTCTGGTGCGCCCACGGCATGTACGCCGAGCACGGCGGCGCGCCTGCGGCCGGCGTCGTCACGGGCATCGGCATCGTCCACGGCCGACCGCACATGATCATCGCCAACGACGCGACCGTGAAGGCCGGCGCGTTCTTCCCGATGACGTGCAAGAAGATCATCCGGGCGCAGACGATCGCCCACACGGCCCGCCTCCCGCTGATCTACCTCGTCGATTCGGCCGGCGTCTACCTGCCGATGCAGGAGGACGTCTTCCCGGACACCGACGACTTCGGGCGCATCTTCCGCAACAACGCCGTGATCTCCGCCGAAGGCATCCCGCAGATCGCGGCCATCATGGGCTACTGCGTCGCCGGCGGCGGCTATCTCCCCGTGCTCTGCGACACGCTGCTGATGACGGAGGGGTCCGGGCTGTACCTCGCCGGCCCCGCGCTGGTGAAGGCCGCGATCGGGCAGCAGGTCTCGGACGAAGAACTCGGCGGCGCGGAGATGCACGCGAGCATCAGCGGAACGATCGACTTCCGCGAGCCGGACGACGAGGCGTGCCTTCGGCGCGTGCGAGAACTCGTCGCCAAGTACGGCGCCTCCGCCTCCGCCAAACCCGGTGGGGCGGGCGTCCCGCCCACCGTTTCCCCCGCCTACCGCGATCCCGGCGACATGCACGCGATCTTCACCGACAAGCCGGGCCAGCAGTACGACGTGGCGGACATCATCGCCTGCATCGCCGACGCCCGCACCGTGCCGAACGCCGACGGCCACGAGTCCCTCGCGCCCGACTTCGACGAGTACAAAGCCGAGTACGGCCAATCGCTCGTCTGCGGCTACGCCCGCATCGGCGGGTACGCCGCGGGCATCGTCGCCAACCAGTGCAAACTGACCACGCGCACCATGCCCGGCGGCAAGGCGGGTCCGTCGAAATCGACCAACATGCCGCGGGTGATCTACGACGACTCTGCGGACAAGGCCGCGCGGTTCATCATGGACTGCAACCAGCGGAAGATCCCGATCGTCTTCCTGCACGACACGACCGGCTTCATGGTCGGGCGCGACAGCGAGCAGGCGGGCATCATCCGGGCCGGCGCGAAACTCGTGAACGCCATGAGCAACTGCGTCGTGCCGAAGATCGTCGTCATCATCGGCGGCAGCTACGGGGCAGGAAACTACGCCATGTGCGGCCGCGCGTTCGACCAGTTCCTCGCCTTCGCCTGGCCCAGCGCCAAGTGCGCCGTCATGGGCGCGGCCCAGGCCACGGGCACGCTCGCGATGATCGAAGAAAAGAGCCGCGAGCGCAAGGGCGAAACCATCGACCCCGAGACCCACAAGGCCATCCTCGACGCCGTGCGGGCCTCCTACAACGAGCAGCAGGACATCCGCCACGGCGCGGCCCGGGGCTGGGTTGACCGCATCATCGAGCCGCACCGCACCCGCGACGAACTGATCGCAGCCCTCAACGCGGCCACGAACTGGGACTTCTCGCGCGAGTTCCGGACGGGGGTGCTGCAGACGTAGCCCGACGCCCGGCCGAGGGTTGGAAGGGTCGATGGCTCGATCGTGCGGCGGGGAGTAGGGGCGTACTGTCTGTGCATGCGAGTGTCCGCGCTCACCCTCGTCTTGTGCTCCGTGACGCCGCTGCTCGCCCAGACCACGGACGCCACGCTCAAGGCGCGGGGGCTGTCGGGCAATCCGGTCATTGAGGGCTGGTACGCCGACCCCGAGGCCGTCGTCTACGACGACCGGTACTGGATCTACCCGACGTGGAGCGACGACTGGGGCGACAGCGTCGCGGACGGGCGGGCGGACTCGGGCGAGCGCGCGCAGCGCCCCATCAACCCCCAGTACGACAAGCAGACGTTCCTCGACGCGTTCAGTTCGCCCGACTTGGTGCGCTGGACGAAGCACCCCCGCGTGCTCGATCTCGCCGACATCTCGTGGGGCGAGTACGCCCTGTGGGCGCCGGCCGCCGTCCACGCCAACGGACGGTACTACCTCTTCTTCGCCGCCAACGACATCCAGAACGACGACGAAGTCGGCGGGATCGGCGTCGCCGTCGCGGACTCCCCCGCGGGACCCTTCAAGGACGCGCTCGGCAGGCCGCTCATCGGCACGTTCCACAACGGCGCGCAGCCGATCGACCAGTTCGTCTTCCGCGACGACGACGGGCAGCACTACATGTACTACGGCGGCTGGCGGCGGTGCAACGTCGTCAGGCTCGCACCCGACCTCCTGAGCCTCGTCCCTTTCGAGGACGGCGAGACCTTCAGGGAGATCACGCCCGAGCAGTACGTCGAGGGGCCGTTCGTCTTCAAGCGCCCCATCGACGGGCGCGACCGCTACTACCTGATGTGGTCCGAGGGCGGCTGGGGCGGGCCTCACTATTCGGTGGCGTACGCCATCGCCGATTCGCCCGTCGGGCCGTTCCGGCGCATCGGCAAGATCCTGGAGCAGGACCCGGATGTCGCCACCGGTGCGGGCCACCATTCCGTGATCCCCGTGCCGGGGTCCGACACCTGGTACATCGTGTATCACCGGCGGCCGCTGGACAGGACCAGCCCGCACCACCGCGTCGTGTGCATCGACGAGATGCACTTCGAGGCCGACGGGACGATCCGACCCGTCAGGATCACTCACGAGGGCGTGCGTGCGCGCCCCCTGGCGCCGTCGGCCGACGGGAACCCGTGAGCAGGCCAGACCGATCATCGCACCATCGATGAGCGGATGCCGGCGGTTCAGTTGCGCTTCGTGTTCATCCACGCCCCGGCCAGGTACGCCCAGTCGGGGCTTTCCGGGCAGGGCACGTCGAACTTCTGGCCGCGGCTCATGGTGATGGTCCGGCGGTCCTGCCAGGCGTGGATCTCGGCGTGGCCGTCCGCGTAGCCGATCGTGCTCGTGTCCTTGTGCCAGACGGTGAGCGGGTCGATCCACTTCTCCTGATCCAGGTGCATCACCCACGAGTCCATGTTCACGCCCCGCGGGTCGGACTCCTCGACGAACACGAACTTCGATGTCGGGAACTGCACCGCGCTCATGCGGCGCGTCACGGTGTGCCCGCCGATGTACGCCTCCCACTTCTCGTCCCCGCTCACCCAGTTCGGCATCGAGTACGTCCGGAAGGCGATCGCGCCGGCCACGCCGCGCCCGCGCCAACGAACGTCGGACGGACAGTGGTACGCCTCGACGTTCTCGAGATAGGGGAAGAGCCTGCCGTTGCGGATGCCCCGCTTGTGGCTCTCGGTGTCCTTCGCCTGTTGGAGGGCGTAGGTGCTCATGTACCCGCCGTCGGGGAGCATCGGCCAGTCGGCCCAACTGTGATCGTGGTCGCGACGATCCGTCCACGCCGAGACGATCCCGTCGTCGTTGTCATCGGCGTACATCACGAACGCGGTCGCGAGGCTCTTCTGGTTCGCGAGGCAGACCGTCGCCCTGCCCGCCTCGCGCGCGTGCGCCAGCGCGGGCAGCAGCAGGCCCACCAGCAGGGCGATGATGGCGATCACGACCAGCAACTCGATGAGCGTGAACCCGCCGCGACCCGGGAGGCCGGCGGGTGCCTCCCGCCGTTCGCTCTCGTTCGCCGCGCGGACGCCCATGCAGTCGCTCATCGGCGCCTAGCCTACTGACTCGTGGCCCGTGGTCGCAAGCCCCGGCCTCAGATATTGCGAACACGCGACGCGGGCGCCGCACCGCGGCGCTGCACACCGACGCGGACCGCCGCCATGCCCGAGACCCCGCCCACTCCTCTGCGCCCCTGGCTGCTCGCCGCATGGCCCGGCATGGGCAATGTGGCCGTCATCGCGGCCGGGTATCTCATCAAGCAACTCGCCCTCCGGCCGTTCGCCGAGGTCCACGCCCCGGAGCAGTTCGACATCGGGCAGGTGGACGTGCTGTCGGGGATCATCGAGCAGACGCGGCTGCCTCGGAGCGTCTTCTACCGCACGCCGGAGGGGGCGCCCGGTCGCCCGCTGATCGTCTTCCTCGGCGAGGCCCAGCCGACGCACGGCGGCTACATGTTCGCCCAGCGGCTCCTCGAACGGGCCGCGGCCTTCGAGATCGAGCGCGTCATCACCTTCGCGTCGATGGCCTCGCAGGTCCATCCGACCGACGAGCCGGCCGTGCACGCCGCCGCGACCTCGCCCCAACTGCTCGACGAACTGGTCCGCAGCGGCGCCCAGCCGGTCGAGGGCGGCCAGATCGGCGGCCTGAACGGCGTGCTGCTCGCCGCCGCGATGGAGCGCAACCTGCCCGGCCTGTGCCTGCTCGGCGAGATCCCGTTCTACGCCGCCAACGTGCCGAACCCGAAGGCCGCCCGCGTCGTGCTCGAGTCGTTCGCCGAACTCGCCGGGCTGTCGGTCGACATGGCGGAACTGACGGAGCACGGCCGCATCGTGGAGGGCGCGCTCCTCAAGATGCTGGACCGCATGCAGAAGATGACCGAGGGCGAGGACGACGAGGAGCCGGAGTTCGCCGTCGCCGATGCCGCGGAGGAGCCTGCCGAGCCGCCCACCAGGAAACGCCTCGACGCGGCCGCCCGCAAACGGATCGAGCAACTCTTCGAGGATGCGCAGACGGACCGGCGCCTGGCGATGGACCTGAAGGCGGAACTCGACCGGCTCGGCGTGTTCAAGGAATACGAGGACAGGTTTCTCGACCTGTTCAAGCGGGCCGAGTGAGCGCCGCGGTCGTCGTCACGCCGCCCGGGCGATGCGGTCGATCAGCGCGTTGACGAACGCGAAGCGCGAGACCTGCACGCCGGCCTCGGATCGCTTCCGCACGGCGGCCAGTTCGTCGGCCACGCCGCGGATCTTCGCGGGCGCCTCGTCCTGCCAACGCTCCATGAGGGCCTGCACCTTCTCAAGTTCCTCGTTGTCGAGCCACAAGCCCTGGCACTCGGTGCAGCGGTCCACCACGATGCCGGTGTCCACGCAGTAGTTGATCACGTCCATGCACTCGCCGCACGCCGGGCATTCCACGCCGTTGTCGGCCTCTTCTTCGGGGAGGCCGAAAGCCGGCTCGCGCTCGGCCATCTCGTCGATGATGGCCTGGCAGAACGTCATCTCGCGGACGCGGACGATGTGGGCCAGTTCCTCGCCGCCCAGGAACTCGCCGCCGCACCCGCCGCACGAGTGAATGTGGACACCCTCGTAGACGACCTCGGACATGCCGAATCCGCAGCACGGGCAGCGCATGGTGGAGCCTCCGGGGTGCATGGCGACACCATCGGCGGGAGCGCACAGGATGATCGGCGGGATTCGCCCCGTCCGAGGCCCCGGCGGGGGAGCACGCCCGCACGACCCGCGCCGTCTCCCCCGCCACCGGCCGATAAACCCGCGACGCCCCGTCCGCCTTTACAATGCCTGGCGTGAGCGAGCGTGTGCGGATCACCGACGTCTCCCCCCGCGACGGCCTCCAGAACGAGCCGCACGCCATCCCCACGGACGACAAGGCCCGCCTCGTCGAACTCCTCACGCTCACGGGCGTCGACGAGGTCGAAGTTACGAGTTTCGTCAGCCCAAAGTGGGTGCCTCAACTCGGCGATGCGTCCCAGGTCTTCGAGGCCGTTGCGGACCTCAAGCCCCCCGAACTGGTCTTCTCCGCCCTCGTGCCCAACGACCGAGGCGCGCAGGCCGCCCTGCGCGTCAACGAGCACGCCGGCCGCCGCGTGATCGACAAGGTCTCGGTCTTCACGGCGGCGAGCGAGAGTTTCACACGCAAGAACGTGAACGCCACGATCGCCGAGAGCGTTGAGCGCTTCCGACCCGTCGTCGCGCTCGCGCACGGCGCGGGCCTGCGCGTCCGCGGCTATGTCTCGTGCATCGTGCGGTGCCCGTTCGAGGGGGACATCGACCCCGCCAGGGTCGCCGAGGTCGCCGCGATGCTCCTCGACGCGGGCGTGGATGAGATCGACCTCGGCGACACGATCGGCGCGGCGACGCCAGATTCGCTCACCCCGGTGCTCGACGCCGTGCGCCCGATCGTCGGCGGCTTCGCCCTCCGCGACGACGCCGAGGCCCCGCTCACGCTCCACCTGCACGACACGGCCGGGCTTGCCGGGGCGTGCGTCACCGCGGCCCTCGCCGAGGGCGTGCGATCGTTCGATGCCTCCGCGGGCGGGCTGGGCGGATGCCCGTTCGCGTCGACCGACGACGGGCGCGCGCCGGGCAACATCGCCACCTCCCTGCTCGTGCACGTCGTCGAGCGGGCGGGATTCGAGACGGGCGTGGACCGCGAGCGACTCGCGGCGGCCTCGGCGTTCGCCGAGCGGCTCGTCGCCCAGGCCGGACGGGGGGGCGTCTGATGGTGCGACTCGACATCCCCGGGGCCGTCGCGTCCATCACGCTCGACCGGCCCGACCGCCGCAATGCGCTCACGCCGGAGATGCTCGACGCGATTCCGGCGTTGGTGGACCGAGCCGCGAGAGACGCCCGCGCCATCGTGCTTCGCGGAGAGGGCCGGGTCTTCTGCGCCGGCTTCGATCTCTCGCTCTGCCGGGATGACCCCGCGGGCGAGACCATGCGATCGCTGCTCCGCGGCCTCTCGACGGCCGTCCGGTCGCTCCGAGGCTGCCGCGTTCCCGTCGTCGCCGCCGCACACGGCGCGGCGATCGCCGGCGGGTGCGCCCTGCTCGGCGGGGCGGACTTCGTCATCACCAACGACCATGCCCGGCTTGGCTACCCCGTGCTGCTCCTCGGTGTTTCGCCGGCGGTGTCCGCGCCGTTCCTTCGAGCGACCGTCGGCGATGCAGCCTGCCGCGAGAGGCTCTTGGACTCCGCCCTGATCTCGGGACGCGAGGCCGAACGGATCGGCCTGGCCCACCACAGCACGACCGACCCCGAGGCCGTGCTGCCCACGGCGATGGAACTCGCCGAGAGCCTCACGCTCAAGTCCGCGGCTGCGCTCGCCGCGACGAAGGCATGGCTCAACGAAATCGACGGAACAGGTGGGTCGTACTGGCCCGGTATGGCCCTCGGCGCGTCGCTCGGGCTGGCCGGGGGAGAGGAAGAACGGTCGATGCTGCCCGCGGCGTGGACCGGCGGGGGGAAGTCGTGAATCCCGAACAAAGTACGATCAACTGTGTGGATAATGGTGGGAGGAACCACGGCAGCGTGATTGCGGATATGCTGTAGCACGACAGTGCATTCGGCCGGGGGCCTGCGCCCACGCGGTGCGCGGGGCCTCCACCGCTCGCCGACCCACCTCGAGCGGAGCGCCGAGACAAACGAATCGCATGAGCGAGGCCTGACCCCAAGGCTCGGGAGTCCTGAGATGTCGAGCATCTTCCGCGTTCCGGGCGCGCACGCCCGCCGTTCCGCAGCCTCCGTCGCCCGAGCCTCGGGCGCGCCGTTCGAGCCCGCGTTGATCGACGCGCTCGAACAGCGCGTGCTGCTCTCCGCGGCCGACCAGTTCATGGGACCGCTCCCGGCGTCGGCGAACGGTCGCGTCGGCGTGGTCGAGCACGTGGCGTGGCGCGGCGGGTCGATCGAGGCCAAGGCCGGCTCATGGATGGTGACGTTCGAGGATGCCCTCGGTGAAGAAGGCGCGATCCTGACCGCCCGGCGAGTGGCGGACGCGATGGGGATCGACGAGGCGACCATCCGATCCGTGGGGCGCGGGCGGTACGCGACGATCGACTCGCACGAGAGGCCGAACCAGTGGGCGATCGAGTCCGCGCTGCGCTCGGTCGATGGCGTGAGGGCGATCGAGCCGAACGCGGTCTACGAGAAGCAGGCGCTCCCGAACGATCCGCTCTTCACGAACCAGTGGCAACTGGACAACACCGGCCAGTTCATCCCGGGCAGCGGCTTCGGGACCATCGGCGCGGACGTGGGCGGCGCCGCGGCGTGGGACCTCACGTTCGGCTCGCGCGACGTGATCGTCGCGGTGATCGACTCCGGCATCGACTTCAGCCACCCCGACCTCGCAGCGAATATCTGGCGCAACCCGAACGAGACCGGGAACGGAACGGACAGCGATGGGAACGGGTTCGTCGACGACCTCAACGGCTGGGACTTCGGCGATCTTGACAACGACCCGAGCGAGGACATCAACACCGCCTCGTGGTACGGGCACGGAACGTTCGTGTCGGGCATCATCGGCGCGGTGGGCAACAACGGGGTCGGCATCGCGGGCGTCGCGTGGGACGTCTCGATCATCCCGATGAAGATCCCCAACAGCAACGGCAACGCGCTCCTCTCCGCCATCGTCGGCGCGCACGACTACCTGACGATGATGATCGGCGAGGGCCACAACATCGTCGCCAGCAACAACAGTTACGGCGCGTTCGACCAGGCGTTCTACGCCGACGTGCCCACGGGGTTCGACGCGGAGAGAGACGCGATCGAGCGGTTCATCGCCGCCGGCGGCACCTTCGTCGCCGCGGCGGGCAACAACGCGTTCGACAACGACGACCCGGACGTCACGTTCTTCCCGACGTCGTACAACATCCCCGGCCTGATCGCCGTCGCCGCGACCGACAACAACGACGCCCTCGCCGGGTTCTCCAACTACGGCGCCAAGACGGTGGACCTCGGCGCGCCCGGCGTGCAGGTGTACTCGACCACCGTGGGCGGGGGCTACGGCTTCGGTTCCGGGACCTCGTTCGCCGCGCCCATGGTCGTCGGTGCGGTCGCCCTGCTCAAGACCCACCGGCCAGAGGCCTCGGCGCAGGAAGTCCGCCAGACACTCATCGACAGCGTGGACATCCTCCCGACGCTCCAGAACCGTGTCGTCTCCGGCGGCCGCCTGAACCTCGTCCGCGCGCTCAACATCATCGGCATCGACGGCCCCGTCGTGAAGCGGATCGACCCCGGACCCGTCACCGGACGCAACGACCCATCGACCGGCCTGCCCATCGACACCATCACCGTCGAGTTCAACAAGTCCATCGACGCCTCCGTGCTCGCGCTCGACTCCGCCTCGTTCCTCTACGCAGGCCCGGACGGGCTTTTCGGCACCGGCGACGACTCGACCGTCATCACCATCGCTTCCGTCGACATCGACCCCGGCGACGACAAGGTCATCCACATCTCACTCGACCTGACCAACGTCCCTCAGCAGCGCCTGCTGCTCGGCAAGTACCGCCTCACGCTGCACGCCGGAACCGCCGGAGACCCCAAGATCCGAGACCTGCTCGGCAACCTGCTCAAGGGCGACTCGACCGGCGGCACCGACGAGGTCTACGAGTTCGAGGTCGTCGGCGTCGGGGGCAGCCTCGAACCGAACGACACCCTCGCAACAGCAACCCCGGTCTCCTTCAACGCCAGCGGCAAGGCGAACTTCAACGGGCTGTTCCTCGGCGACGGCCTGCACGCCGGGCTGGACGTCGACATCTTCCGCATCACGATGCCTCGCGGCGGACTCATCACCGCCCGCGTCGATGCCAAGAGTCTCCAGATCCCCTCGCAGTTCGACTCCTACCTCCGACTCTTCGACGCCCTCGGCAATGAACTGGCCTTCAACGACCAGTTCAACGGGCCGGACGCCTATCTCGACTACTTCGTCTCCACCGGCGGCACCTACTACGCCGCCGTCTCCGGCTTCCCCAACGACGACTACGACCCCACCATCGCCGGCAGCGGCGTGACCCAGTCCACCGGCAACTACAACCTCGCCCTCGGCATCGAGCTTGTCGGCGAGGACCGCATCACCGTCTCGGACACGCTCGACGCCCCGGTCGCCGTGCCGCCGACCGGCACCCAGGGCACCACGTCGGATTCGATCACCGTCAACGACGCCCGCGCGATCCGCGACGTCAACCTGAGCCTCGACCTCGACCACACTTTCGTCTCCGACCTGCGCATCTCGCTCATCAGCCCGCGCGGGACCGAGGTGGTCGTCTTCGACCGGCACGGCACCAACGGCCAGGACTTCAACAACGTCCTCTTCGACGACGAGGCCGCCCGGTCCATCGTCACCGCGGCCACGCCCTACTCCGGCTCCTACCGCCCGACGAACGCCCTCAATAAGTTCGACGGCGAGTCCGCCGCCGGCCTCTGGACGATCGTCATCAACGACACAACCGCCCTCAACTCGGGCGTGCTCCGCTCCTGGGCGATCGAACTCACCCTCGAGAACGACATCTTCGGACCGTTCGAACTCAACGACACGCTCGCCACCGCCCGTGATCTCAACGAGATCAACGGCACCGGCGCGGCGACGCGCAACGCCTACATCGGCGACGGCGGGTTCGGCCTCCTCGACCGCGACCTCTTCCGCTTCCGCGTCGACGCCGGCACCACCCTCAACGCCCTCGCCGTCTCTGTCGCCGACCCGAACACCGGCGAACTCACCCTCGCCACCGGACTCCGACTGCTGGACGCGAGCGGCTCGGAGATCAAGCGGTCCACGCCCGACGGCACGCTCAACAGCAGCATCGGCGGGTTCGTCTTCGCCGCCGGCGGCACCTACTACATCGCCGTCAGCGAGGCGACGAATCTCGATTACGACCCGTTCAACGTCACCAGCGGCGCCCCCGCCGAGACCACCGGCAACTACACGCTGGCGATCTCGGTGACAGGAGGCGTGAGCGATGCTTCGCACGTCCTCGCCGGGCAGCGCGTCCGCGCCGGCATCGACAACGACGGCACCTTCGGCATCAACGACGCCGGCTCGCCCCTCGGCATCCGCTTCGACGGGCTGGAGTTCCTCCGCGACGCAGACACCGGGCAGGGCCTCCGGTCCTTCTACGGCATGTCCGCCGGGGGCTACGAGTTCCTCAACAGCGGGTCGTCGTCCCCAACCTCGCTCCCCATGACCATGGTCAGCCAGAGCGACGCCTTCAACCGGCGCACCACCGCCCAGGGGCTTTTCCGCCAGTCGCTCTCCGTCGAGCGCACCATCTCCTTCGGCCCCAACGACGCCTTCCTCGCCATCGACGTCCGCCTCACCAACAACGGCTCGTCCGCCGTCAATGAGGTCTCGTGGATGGAGGCGATCGACGCCAACCAGGGGTTCAACCTCGACAACCGAGGCCCCAACACGCAGAACGACGTCCTCGACGGCGTGCCCTACATGCGATCCAGCGTCGTCACCAACGCCTTCGGCCAGGGCATCACGATGGCGGTGGGTGCGCCGGCCTCCGACACGCGGGCCATGGCGACGTTCGTGGACCCGAACGCCCTCGTCATCCGCGACCCCAACCAGGTGCTCGCCTTCGGCGTCAACGACCCGGACGGGGCGTCCGGCAATCTCGTCATGATCCTCGCCTACGACCTCGGCGCCATCGGCGCGGGCCAGAGCGCGACGATGCGCTACTTCATCTTCTTCGGCGAGTCCCCCACCGCCGCGCAGAGCCTCTACGACGCCGTCAACGCCGGAACCGGCGCGGGCCACCTCACCGCCGACACCGCCAACCCCGCGACGGAGACCCTCTCGGACGGATCGGCCGCGCCGACGCTCCCCTACCGCTCGTACTACCCCGAGGGCTTCGCCAGCCCCTTCATCTACACCTTTGTCCCCATGCTCAACCCGCACGATCAGCCCACGCGCGTCTTCGCCGTCGCCCGCTACGAGACCGGACAGCGCGACCAGGTGCTCGCCGATTTTGTCATCGCCCCGCAGTCACGCGGCGGCATCACCCTCAACACCCCCGAGATGTACGACGTCGGCTTCGGCAACCCCGGTGGCTCGCTCGTCCGGCCGCTCGAGCCCTACGCCGTCGAGATCCGATCCGAGCGCCCGATCGCCGCGACCTTCAGCCACTACGACACGTTCCTCCTCGACGGCCTCCGTTCGGCGGTCGGCGAGTCATTCGTCTCCGATGTCAGCCAGACGTGGACCATCGGCGAAGTCGAGAAGGCCGACGGCATCTTCGACATCATCATCTTCCAGAGCATCTCCGACATCACCATCAAGGTCGAGACCACGCTGCTCCCCACCGGCGGCGGCAACCCCATCGTGCTGACGCAGGAACTCGCTCCCTTCCGCCGCGGCGGGTGGAACCTGTCCTCCCTCCCCAACGTCCCCGACGGCCGCTACGGCGCGCTGATCCAGGCCCAGGCCCCGATCGTCGCGGCCGTCAGCAGCTACGACAACGGCGTCACAACCGATGCGCCCGGCGCGAAGGGCTTCGCCGCGACCCCGGGCCTCGGCGCCACGTCCGGCGTCACGCCGGAAGGGCAACTGGGCATCAACGCCGAGAGCGAGCGCGTCGGCATCGCCAATCCCAACGACGCACAGACCACCGTCGTGTTCTCCTTCCTCTTCGAGAACGGCAGCGCGTACCGCACCTCCCTCACCGTGCCCGCGCTCTCACGCGGCGAGATCGACGTCGGCTCGCTCCCCGGCTTCCCGCAGGGACGGGCGTACTCCATCCTCTTCGAGTCCGACCTGCCCGTCTCGCTGTCGCTGCCCACCGCCGTCTTCGACGACGGCAACGGCACGGCCTTCGCCACGCAATCGCACACCTACTGGGCCTTCGGCGAGGGCTTCAGGCCGCAGGACCCCTTCAGCACCAACGTCGTCGAGTACCTCCGTCTCTTCAACCCCACCCAGCAGGACCAGGTCGTCGAGATCACGATCCGCTTCGACGGCAACTTCACGGGAACCAGCACGCCGCTCGGCCAGGAGGTCTTCCGCCGGGTCCTCCCCGCCCGCCGACTCGCCGAGTTCGACGTCCACGAGTTCGTCACGGGCGACAGGCGGATGCAGGACGTCTTCTACGGCCTCACGATCAAGAGCCCCGCCGGCATCGTCGCCTACATGGGGCACTACGACGCCTTCTTCCCCGGCGCGTTCGGCACACTCGGCGTCCCCCTCGGCATCACCGGCACGATCTGACCGCCAAACCCACGTCTCTCCTCAACGCCCGACGCCGGCAGGCACGGGCGTTTCTTGTGCGCACTCGGCCTACGCTCAACGCTGTTCGTGCGGTCCTCCACCATGAGCGAACCACTGACCAATCTGACGATCGACCGGGCCGTCGCCCGCCTGACGTTGAACAGGCCCGACGCACGAAACGCGCTGTCCATCGCGCTCCTCGAGAGCCTCCTCGCTCGCGTCGACGAGATCGAAACGGCCGCGACGCCTCCCACCGTGCTCGTGCTCACCGGCGCCGGCCCGGCGTTCTGCGCCGGCATGGACCTCCGGGCCGTCCTCGGCGATCCCGCCGCCGGATCGACGCTGCTCGGCCTCCTCGCCGACCTCACGCTCCGCATGCGCGGCCTGCCCGCGGCGCTCGTCGCGGCCGTCAACGGCGCGGCCATCGGCGGCGGGTGCGGCCTCGCCTGCGTCTGCGACTTCGTCCTCACCCACGACGACGCCAAACTCGGCTTCCCCGAGGTCGACCTCGGTGTCTGCCCCGCCGTCGTCGCTCCCTGGGTCGTCCGGCGGCTTGGCGCTGGGCGGGCGAGGCAGGTACTCCTCGGCGGGGGCGTAATGACGGGGCGAGAAGCCGCGCAGATCGGGCTGGCCACCATGAGCGTCCCGACCTTCGCCGACCTTGAACCTACCGTGGCGGAACTCGCCGCCCGCCTGTCCAAGGCCGGTCCCCTCGCCCTCCGCGAGACCAAGCGGCTGCTCAACGCCCTCGACGGCTCGGACGATGCGGACATCGTGCGCCGCGGAGCAGGAATCTCGGCGTCCGTCCTCGCCACGCCCGACGCGCAATCCCGCCTCCGCGAACGCTTCGCCCCGAGGGCCTGACGACGCCGAGCGGAAGCACGAAGCGGCCTCCGCGCGCTATACTCCCGCTGTTTCGGGACGTGATCGGAGAATGTCCGGTGTCGGCTTCGGCCCGCCGCCGGGCGGTCGGAGCAGACGAATGACGGCCCTGCCGCTGCCAGTCGAGCGCGATGACCACCGAGAGCACAAGGGCGTGCTCACGATCCGGCTCGAACAGGCGGACCGGCCCGTCGTCGTGCTCGACCTCCCGCTCGTCCAACGGCTCGAAGCGACGCTCGCGACGATCCCGGGCGACGCCCGTGCTGTCGTCCTCGCGTCCGCGAGCGAACGCGCGTTCGTCGCCGGCGCGGACCTCAAGGCCATCAGCGAACTCAGCGATGAGCACCTGGATCGGTATCTCGCCTACGGCCAGCGCGTCTTCGGCATCCTCTCCCAGTTGCCCTGCCCCACCGTCGCGGCCGTCAACGGCGCGGCACTGGGCGGCGGGCTTGAACTCGCGATGCATTGCGACGGCCTGGTCGCGTCCCCATCGCCGAGCGGCAAGCCCTACCAG
The DNA here is from genome assembly GCA_014584315.1 of Planctomycetota bacterium. Taxonomy (GTDB): domain Bacteria; phylum Planctomycetota; class Phycisphaerae; order Phycisphaerales; family UBA1924; genus CAADGN01. The sequence continues at coordinate 32,221 of JACTNA010000015.1, forward strand.
GTGGGTCTGCCCGAGGCGTCGCTCGGCCTGTGCCCGGGATGGGGCGGGACGAACCTGCTCCCCGCGCGGATGGACCCGGCGGATGCGATCCGGCGAACCGCGACCGGCCGGACCATGGCCTTCGATGAGGCCGCCGAGGCCGGGCTGTTTGACGACGTCGCCGCGACGCGGGATGAACTGCTCGACGCGGCCAAGTCGTGGGTGTGCGCGCAAAGGACTCCGAAGCGCGACGGTGCGCCATCGCGCTGGATCGGGCGCGGCGACTGCGCGGCCGCGGTCGTGAAGGCCGCGGACGAGGTTCGCGGCGAGGTCGGTACGAGCGGGACCGGCGCGGCGGTGCTGGACGCGGTTGACGCCGGAACGGCGCGCGGATGGCCGGCCGCGCTGGACACCGAGCGACAACGCCTCGTTGCGTTGCGCCGCACGCCCGCCGCGGTTGATGCGATCCGTGCGTTCTTCGAACGCACGGCGAAGAAAGGATGACGCCCGGGGGACGGAGTTCGAGTTTCCACGCCACCCGGGGGAGGAACCGCGCGGCCTGACCCGCGTGTTGCAGAGGTGTCCGATGGCAGACCTGAAGTCGATGAAGGGCGTCTCGGAGAAGGACCGCAGACTCATCGCGGAGGCGGAGGCCCTGCTCGGCCCTGAACCTACGTCGATGGGCTTCATGAAGAACCTCTTCTGGGGGCGCTTCCGCGGCGACCTCGTGCTCCCCTACCCGGAGGTCAGCCCGGAGGAAGCCGCCCGATGCGATCAACTGCTCGCGGAACTCGAACGCTATCTGAAGCACGAGCACCCCGCGATCCAGATCGACCAGGAGCAGGAAATCCCGCGCTGGGTCATCGACCGCCTCTTCTCGATGGGCGTGCTCGGCATGACCATCCCCAGGGAGTACGGCGGGCTGGGCATGGGCATCACGAGTTACAACCGGGCGCTGGAGATGATCGGGCGGTACTGCGGCTCAACGGCCGTGCTCGTGAGCGCCCACCAGTCGATCGGGTGCAAGGCGATCATGCTCTTCGGCACCGAAGAGCAGAAGCGCCTCTGGCTGCCCAGCCTGGCGAAGGACACGGTCAGCGCGTTCTGCCTGAGCGAACCAAACGTCGGGTGCGACGCGGGCGGGCAGGAGACCACCTGCGAACTCTCCCCCGACGGGAGTCACTATGTCCTCAACGGCGAGAAGAAGTGGGCGACCAGCGGGGCGATCAGCGGCCTGTTCACGGTCATGGCGCGCCAGAAGATGCCCGACGGCTCCGACCGGGTCACCGCGCTCGTCTGCACGCCCGGCATGGACGGGATCGACATCTTCGAGAAGAACCGCAGCAAGTGCGGCATCCGCGGCACGTGGCAGGCCCGCATCCGGTTCACCAACGTCCGGGTCCCGAAGTTCAACCTGCTGCACAAGGAGGGGCGCGGCCTGAACGTCGCCCTCAGTTGCCTGAACTACGGGCGGTGCACACTGAGCGCGGGGATGCTCGGCGGGGCGTTCAGCGCGATGAACCAGGCGATCCGCTGGGCGCAGACCCGCTACCAGTTCGGCGAGCCGCTCGCCGAGAAGGAACTCGTCCGGCAGCGCATCGCGCACATGGCGGCGATGGTGTACGCCTCCGACGCCGTCCTCTACATGACCACGGGCATGCTCGACCGCGGCGACGAGGACATCATGGTCGAGACCGCGGCGTGCAAGGTCTTCTGCTCCGAGATGGGCTGGCGCGTCGTGAACGACGCCCTGCAGATCATGGGCGGCGAGTCCTACATGACCGAGAACGAGGTCGAACGCACCTTCCGCGACTCGCGGATCAACCTCATCGTTGAAGGCTCGAACGACCTCATGTGGTCCTTCATCTTCGCCTACGGCGGCAAGCAGCTCGGCGAGTGGATGCTCGGCATCCGCGAGGCGCCGCTCTCGAAGAAACTGAGTCCCTCGCTGCTCCGCGCGGCCGTCCCGCTGGCGGCCGAGGTCTTCCTCGGCGTGCGCCGCCGCGCCCCGGCGATCGAGGGCGTGCACGCGTCCCTCCGCCCGCACGCGCAGCGCCTGGCCCGCCTGATCTCGGAGCACACCTACCAGTTCAAGCAGACCAGCAAGCGCTACGACGCCGCCGTGGTCTCACGCCAGGCCGTCCAGGCCCGGCTCGCCCTCGCCGCCATCTACCTGCACGCCTGGGCCTGCACGCTCAGCAAACTCGACCGCGACGTGCGCCGGCACGAGGGCAACGGGGGGTTGGAGTTTGAGCGCGACCGCGCCGCCGCCCTGCACTTCTTCGACCTCGCCGAGCTCGAGATCAACCGCTACTACCGCGAACTCTACTTCAACGCGGACGACACGATGCTCGCCGCGGCGAGCGCGGCCCTGCGCCACAACGACACCCTGCCCACCGAGGACTTCATCATCCCGGAACGCAGCCCCACGCCGCAGCGCGGCAAGGGCCGCCGAACGGACCAGTCGTCGATCAAGACATTCCCGGGCGATGCGCACGCCCCAACCGCGGACGCCGCGCAACGCTGAGCCGCACCGGCGCGTCGCCGGCCCCCCGGCCCGCTACGCTGTCGCCAGAGAGCAGCCCGTCCCGGAGCCGGGGCGGGCGGGAGGACGCCGATGCCGAGGAAGGTTGTCTACGAAGCACGCGTCGAGTACGTGCAGATCCTCGACGAGGAAGGCCGTCTCGACGCCAAACTCGCCGCTGGCACCCTCACCGACGAGCAGGTCGCGTTCCTCTACGAGCAGATGGTCATCTGCCGCCAGTACGACGAGGTCGCGTTCAAACTCCAACGCTCCGGACGCATGGGCACCTACCCGCAGAACAAGGGGCAGGAGGCCGCCGCGCTCGGGTCCGGCTTCGCCGCGAAGAAGGGCGCGGACTTTCTCGTCCCCTGCTACCGCGAGAACGCCGCGCTCTTCCTGCACGGCCTGCCGATGGAGCACATCCTCCTCCACTGGATGGGCGACGAACGAGGCAACCAGATCCCCGAGGGCGTCAACGTCACGCCCATCAGCATCCCGATCGGCACGCAGATGCTGCACGCGACCGGCATCGCGTGGGCCTACAAGATTCGCCGCGAGCCGCGCTGCGTCATCACCTATTTCGGCGACGGCGCCACCAGCGAGGGCGACTTCCACGAAGCCGCCAACTTCGCCTCGACCCTCCAGGTGCCCTGCATCTTCTTCTGCCAGAACAACCAGTGGGCCATCAGCGTCCCGCGCGAGACACAGACCGCGTCCGAGACCATCGCCCAGAAGGCGCTCGCCTACGGCATGCCCACCGTGCAGGTGGACGGCAACGACCTCTTCGCCGTCTACAAGGAAACGCGAGACGCCCTCGAACGCGCTCGCAGCGGCGGCGGCCCCAGTTTCATCGAGGCCGTCACCTACCGGCTCGGCGACCACACGACGGCCGACGACGCCCGACGCTACCGCGACCCGGAGGAGGTCGCCGCGTGGCAGCAGAAGGACCCGATGATCCGCACGCGCCGCTACCTCGAGAACAAGGGCCTCTGGGACGACGACCGCCAGCGCGCCGCCGAGGAACGCGCCAAGGCGATCGTCCAGGAGGTCGTGCGGGCCGCGGAGGGAATCGAGAAACCCACAACCGACGACATCTTCAACTTCACCTTCGCCGAACTCCCCGCCGAGATCGTTCGCCAGCGCGACACGCTGCGGACGAGTTCGATCGGGCAGGACCGGACGCACCCCGATGTCGCGTCCCGGACGGGCGCCTCGACCCGTTGAACCGTACTCCCCCCGAACCCACCAACCGAGTTCAGACGAACGAGAACAAACACATGGCGCAGATGACACTCGTGCAGGCCATCAACCACGCGCTCGCCCATGAGATGGAGCGCGACGACCGCGTCGTCGTGCTGGGCGAAGACGTCGGCCTCAACGGCGGCGTCTTCCGCGTCACAGAAGGCCTCCAGAAACGCTTCGGCCCCGAACGCGTCGCCGACACGCCCCTCGCCGAGTCCGGCATCATGGGCACGGCCATCGGCCTCGCCATGGCGGGCATGCGGCCCGTCCCGGAGATCCAGTTCGAAGGCTTCCTCGGCCCCGCCTACGACCAGCTCGTCAACCACGCCGCCCGATACCGAACCCGCAGCCGCGGCGCGGTCACGATCCCGCTCACGGTGCGCGTCCCCGTCGGCGGCGGCATCCACGCCCCCGAACTGCACTCCGACTCGCCCGAAGCGATCTACGCCCACCACCCGGGCCTGAAGGTCGTCATGCCCAGCACGCCCTACGACGCCAAGGGATTGCTGCTCAGCGCGATCCGCGACCCGGACCCGGTCGTCTTCTTCGAGCCGAAGCGCGTCTACCGCAGTTTCCGCGAGGACGTGCCCGAGGACGACTACACCATCCCGATCGGGCAGGCGAAGGTCGTCGCCGAGGGGACGGACGTGACCGTCGTCACGTGGGGTGCGCCCGTCTTCCAGTGCCTGGCCGCGATGGACGAACTCCCCGAGGACGCCAGCATCGAACTGATCGACCTGCGCACGATCTACCCGATCGACGTGGAGACGATCGTCGAGAGCGTCCGCAAGACCGGGCGGTGCGTGGTCGTCCACGAGGCGCCCAAGACCGCCGGCCTCGGCGCGGAGATCGCCACGCTCATCCAGGAGCACTGCTTCCTGCACCTCGAAGCCCCCGTGCAGCGCTGCACCGGCTTCGACACCGTGATGCCGTACTACAAACTGGAACTCGACTACCTGCCGGAAAGCCCCCGCATTCAGAAGGCGATCGAGGAATGCCTGGCGTACTGAACCCACACCCGCTTGCCCAGATCGGCATCCCCGAGGCTGAGTTCGGCGCTCGCACAGGATCGGGCATCGCCGAGTGGATCGACAGCCCTGAGAAGCTCGCGCTGGTTTGGATCGTTGGTGGTGCACTTCTGATCGCGGTTCTCGTGCTCCTGGTAAAGATGAAGAAGGACAAGGACTGACCATGGCCCACACGAAGTCCGCGAATCCCGACCAGTTCATCCTCCCCGACCTCGGCGAGGGCGTGCACGAAGCCGAACTCATCAAGTGGCGCGTGCAGGTCGGCCAGACGGTCGAAGAGCACGACATCCTCGCCGAGATGGAGACCGACAAGGCGCTGGTCGAGGTGCCCAGCCCCCGCGCCGGCGTGATCGCGGCCCTCCACGGCAAAGAGGGCGAAGTCCTGAAGGTCGGCTCCGTGCTGGTGGAATACAAGGGCGAAGGCGCCCCGTCCGGCGCGGCCCCTGCCCGGCCCGCCGCGCCGAAAGCCGCGCCAGCCGCGCAGACCGAACCGGAGCCGGAGGCCGAGCGAGAGGACGCGGGAACCGTCGTCGGGCAGGTCGGCGGCGACCTCGCCGGCATGACCGCACGCGACGGCAAGGCCCTCGCCACCCCCGCCGTGCGACGCATCGCACGAGAACTCGGCATCGACATCAACCTGGTACCCGGCTCCGGCATCGGAGGCCGCGTCACCGAAAAGGACGTGCGAGAGTTCGCATCGGGCGGCCGACGCCCCGCTACCTCCGCGCCGGCCCGTGCCGCTCCGGAGCCCTCATCGCCCGGCCCTGTGCGCGCGCCCTCGCACCCGCCCGAGCCCGCGCAGCAGGCCGCGATCCCGCCCGGCGCGGACACCGCCGTCATCCCCTTCCGCGGCGTCCGCCGCACCATCGCCAACCGACTGCGCGAGAGCGTCTCCACGGCCGTCCACTTCACCGTCATGGACGAGGCGGACGTCACCGAACTCGACTCGCTGCGCCGCCGGCTCGCGGCCGCCAGCGGAGAGAAGGTCTCGTTCCTGCCCTTCGTGTGCTCGGCCGTCTGCCGTGCCCTCGCGGGCCGGTTCGGCGCGCTCAACGCGACCGTGGACGACAAGGCGGAGCAGATCGTCCAGCACCGGGCTGTCCACCTCGGCATCGCGACCGACACCGACACCGGGCTGATGGTGCCGGTCATCCGCGACGCGGACAAGCTCGGCGTCCTCGAGATCGGCCGCCAGATCGACGCCATCGCCCGCGCCGCGCGCGACCGCTCGATCCCGCGCGAACAGTTGCTCGGCTCGACGTTCACCATCAGCAATGTCGGCAGCCACGCGGGCCGCTTCGCCACGCCCGTCATCAACTATCCCGAGGTCGGCATTCTTGCCGCCGGCCGGGTCCACGAGGGCATGGTCACGCGCGACGGCTGGTTCCGCGTCGGCAAACTCCTGCCGCTGAGCCTCGCCTGCGATCACCGTGTCGTTGACGGCGCGACCGGCGCGCTCGCCCTCGCCGAGATCGTCCGCCTGCTGCAGGAGCCCGAGCAACTGCTCACACCGGCGCGGGGGTAGCGGCTTCCGGCCTGACAGGCGCGGTCAGCACCGCTCTCGCGTACGCGAGACCGAACCCGAGCCGCGCCGCGTTGCGCTCCGTCGGGATGCCCGGAAAACTCTCGATCAGCGCGATCGTGCACCCGAGATCACGGGCGGCGTTCAGCCTGTGCGCGATCAGGGCGAGTTGCACGCCGCGTCCGCGGAACTCCTCGACGGTGACCGCGCCCGCCAGCGCGCACAGCCGCGTCCCCTCGATCTCCGTCCACTCCACCGCGCCGACCGCCGCGATGCGCCCGCCGATGCGGCCGACGAACCCGACGATGCTCTCGCGCGTCATGGTGCGCACGGTCGAGGCGATCATCTCGCCCGTGACGGCCTCGGGCGGCATGAACCCGTGCAGCACCGTCAGGACGTACTCCCGCACGGCCTCCTCGTCGCTCGCGTCCATCGTCTCGACGACCAGTCCCTCCGGCCAGCCGCGCGGCAGCGCGCGCCGAACGTCCTCGTCCGCGCCGATCGCACGGGCGTAGACGTTCTCGAACTGGCGCACGCCGAAACCGCGCTCCGCGAGACCGTCGAGCAGTTCCTTGGGCGCGAAGACCGGGATCTCCACCTTCGGCTCGACGCCGCGGGAGCGGAAGTACTCGACGATCCGGTCGAGGTCCTCGTCTGTCACCGGGCCTTGCTGCCCCAGCCCGGCCGCCCGACAGAACCACGGCGACCCGGCGCAGAACGAGACCCGCCCGCCGCCGATCGCCTCGGACTCGTCGCCGTACGTGCTGCCGATGTGCGCGTGCCGCAACTCGTTGAGGCGGGCGATCGCCCGCGGGTCCGACGTAGTCATCCGTTGTCTCCGGTAGGGTTCTTGCGGACCCCTGAGCATACGCGCCGCTCACGCGGCGCGCCGACCCATCACCAAAGACCCCTCCGGCCGAGGATTCGACCGGAGGGGTTGCATCAAGTTTCGGGATGGCGATGCGTTCAGGCCGCGGCGCGGTAGTTGTCCTGATCGCGGTGGGAGTGCGAGGACGAGCCGGACGAAGCGGAGAACGCCTGCTTCCACTGCGGGTTGGCGAGGAAGAGGTACGCGAGGAGCGCCGGGTACGCGAGCCCGATGATCTGCCCGATGCCGAAGCCCGTGCCGAGCAGCGCGATGCCGGCGAGATTCACGATCACGGCGATGCCCGCGTACGCGAGGCACGCCTGCCGCGCCCACGGCTTCATCTTCAGGATGCCGATCCCGCCGACGACGAGCAGCAGCCCGGCGCACAGGCCCAGCAGCCCGACGAGCGTGAAGCCGATGCCCGCGCCGGCGGCCGTCGCGCCCCCCGACTCGCCGGAAGCCGCCGCTGCGCCGCCGACGGCTGCCAGCACCCCCCCCCCGAGCACGAGCAGCAGGCTCCCGAGCACCCCCCACCCGCCGAAGATGAAGTTGAGCACGGCGACGGCCGTCATGCCCCCGGTTCGATTCGTGTTCATCGCGATGATCTCCGCAGCCCGCCGGCATGGCGGGGCTGCCAGTCCCTTCGGCTCGCCGCCCACAGGCCCGCCAGTTTGCCGGGGGCAGACCCCTCGGAATCCCGTTCTCGGAGGGCCGCCTCTCGGCAGAATCTGCGCATCCGGCGCCGGTCCCCGCCCGAGCGGTACACTCCCGCCATGACGCGGCACTACCCCATCCTGCGGTGTTTCCTCGGCCTGTTGCTCGCCTCGGTTGCGCTCGCCGGCGCCTCGCGCGGCCAGGGCGTCTCGACCTTCAGCAACCCCCTCGACCCCCAACTCGCCGACCCGCACGTCATCCGGCACCAGGGGACGTACTACGTCTACGCGACCACCGACGGCTCGCGCGGCTTCGGCGTCTGGTCGTCGCCCGATCTGGTCAACTGGCAGTGGCGCGGCTGGTCGTTCGAGAAGAGCGCGAACACCTGGGCGCAGGACGAGATCTGGGCGCCCTGCGTCGTCGAGCACGCCGGCCGGTTCTACATGTTCTTCAACGCCCGCAACAACCCCGCCGTCGGGCACCGCATCTGCCTCGCCATCGCCGACACGCCGATCGGCCCGTTCCGCGAGCACCGCGCGCCGCTCTGGGACCCCGGCTTCGCCATGATCGACGCGCACTGCTTCATCGACCGCGACGGCTCGGCGTACCTCTACTACTCGCGCGACATCTCGCAGTTCCCCGTCAGCGAGACCTGGGTCGTGCCGCTCTCGCGCGACCTGCTCTCCGTCACCGGGCAGCCCACGCTCTGCGTCACGCCCGACGCGGAGTGGGAGGGCAAGTGGAACGAGGCGCCCTATGTCTTCCGCTCCGGCAACCGCTACGTCATGCTCTACTCAGGCCCGGGCTACGCCTACCCGACCTACTCGGTCGGCCTCGCGACCGCAAACTCGCCGCTCGGTCCTTGGACGAAGGACCCGTTCAACCCGCTGATGACGCGCACGCCGCGCGTCTCCGGCCCCGGGCACCCGAGCGTGATCGCCTCACCCGACGACCGCGAGCTCTTCATCGTCTACCACACGCACATGCAACTCGCGGGCGGCGGGGCGCGGCAACTGGCCGTCGACCGCCTCCGCCTCACGACCGGCCCGGACGGCGCGCTGCGCATCGAGGCCGACGGGCCGACGACCGCCGCGCAGCCACTTCCATCCGGCGTGCGCCCCTTCCCCGTCGCGGCGTCGGACGAGTTCAACGCCAACCAACTCGACCGCGCCCGCTGGCAGATCGTCAACGAGGACCCGTCGCGTTGGCGCCTCGCCAGCGGCAAACTCGTCGTCTCCACGCAGGACGGCGACCTCTGGAAGGCCCGGGGCGACGTCCGCAACATGTTCCTCCAGTGGGCGCCGCACGACGACTTCGAGATCATCATCCGCCCCGAGTTCCGTCCTCAGCGCAACTTTGACCAGGCATTCCTCATCATCTACCAGGACCACAACAACTACGTCCGCTTCAGCAACGGCTGGATCGACACCCGCCGGTGGCAGGTCGCCCACCAGGTGGACGGTGAGTTCCGCGACTTCGTCACGCCCAACACGCTCGGCGACGTCTGCTGGATGAAGATGGTCCGCCGCGGAAGGTCCATCTCCTGCTACGCGAGCCTCGACGGCCAGCGCTGGTACGCCGTCGGCGGCTCCTACCTCGCCGACTTCTCCGAGGTCCGCGTCGGATTCGGCGCGTCAACCCCCGGCTCGGGCAGGCGTATGGACGTCGCCTTCGACTTCTTCCGACTGCAACGCCCGGGACCTCCGGGTTTGCTCGGCACGCCCGACCGCCCCGCGGGGCCGCCCGTCGGCCCGCAGCCACGATCGCCCTGATACGCTGGCGCGATGGACAGACGCACCTTCCTCGCAACGCTCGGCGCGGCGACCGCAGCGTGCGCCGCCACGGGCACCGCACGACCGCTCACGGCCGGGCTGTCGCCATCGACACCCGACCCGGCTCGCATCGCCCGCCTCGCGCGCGGCGTGAACCTCTCGCACTGGATGTGGTACCCGCATGCGCAGGGCGAGCGCGCCCGCAGAGCGTTCATCACGCGCGCCGATCTCGACGGCCTCAGGGCCGCCGGCTTCACGCACGTCCGACTCCCCTTCGAGCCCTCGTGGCTGTGGGACGACGCCGCGCGGTCGCTCAGGCCCGCCGAGTTCGCCGAGTATCACGACGCGGTGCGCCTGTGCCTCGCGTCCGACCTGGGCGTCGTCGTCGATGCCCATTGGAGCCGGACCCCGTGGATCAGGCCGCGCGGCGCGGACTTCGACGAACGCTTCGGCGAACTCGACCGCATGTGGGCGTCGCTCGCGGCCCGGCTGACCGACAGCGACCCCGACCGCGTCTTCCTCGAACTCGTCAACGAGCCGCACGACCTGCGCGACCCCGAGCACTGGCACGACGCCCAGCGTCGCATCGCCGCGAGCATCCGCGAGGCCGCCCCCCGCCACACCATCGTCGCCACCGGCGCGGACTGGGGCGGCGTCGATGGCCTGCTGCGCCTCGAACCGCTCGACGATCCGAACGTCGTCTACTCGTTCCACTTCTACGGCCCGCACAACTTCACCCACCAGGCCGCCGAGTGGGGTTTCCCGCCGTGGAAGGACATGCACGGTGTGCCGTGGCCCGCCGAACGGGCCGAACTCGAGCGCATCGCCGACACATTCCCGCAGGAGTCCCGCAACGCCCTGCGCTGGTCCGCGCGCACGGGCACGGAGGACCCGTGGAACGCGGACGCGCTCCGCAACAACCTCCGCCGCGCGGCCGACTGGTCGCGCCGCCATGAGCGCCCCGTCTACTGCGGCGAGTTCGGCGTCTACGCCAAAGCCGCGCCGCGCGCCGGCCGCCTCGCCTGGCATCGTGCCGTCGCCGACGCCCTCGCCGAGCACCGGATCGGCTGGTCGCTGTGGGACTACGTCGGGGGGTTCCGCATCGCAACCGGCGGCCCGGACGCGCGCACGCTGGACGAGGCGTTGCTGGCGTCGCTCGGCCTCGCACACAACGCCCCGCCGCCCGCCTTACCGCCCCGGTAAAGTCCATCCGTCGCCGTCGGCCGCCGCGCCCCTACCCGCCAACGCTGACGCCATCTCGTCCACCAGCGCGCCCTTCACGGCCTCCATCGACGGGCACGCCCCGCCAAGCAACTGCTCCAGGCTCGTCACCGCGCGCCCCGCCAACCCGCACGGCACGATCAGGTCGAAGTGCGACAGGTCCGTCGTCACGTTGATCGCCAGCCCGTGCATCGACACCCACCGCCGCACGCGCACGCCGATCGCGCACACCTTTGCCGACTCCGGCCTTCCCCCTTCGGCCTCCGCCCTCGCCACCCACACCCCTGTCGCCCCCGGTTCGCGGTGCGCCCGCACGCCGAACCGCGCGCACACCCCGATCGCCGCCGACTCCAGCAGCCGCACGTACTCGTGCAGGCGCAGCCGCTGGGCGTTCAGGTCCAGGATCGGGTACGCGACCAGTTGCCCCGGCCCGTGGTAGGTCACGTCCCCCCCCCGATCCGTCGCCTCCACCGCCACGCCCGCCGCCCGCAGCGCCGCCTCCGACGCCAGCACGTGACCCTCCGCCCCACGCCGCCCGGAGACCGTGATGACGGGGTCGTGCTCGACCAGCAGCAGCCGACCGACCTCCGGCTCCCCCGCCTCGCGCGAGGCCAGCACCTCCTCCACGTGCGCCCGTTGCAGGTCGTACGCCCCGCGGTAGCCCATCCTGCCAAGGTCAATGACGCGCAGGCGCTCGTTCACGCTCGATGGTATCGCCCACCTACCATCCCCCCCGATGCCCACCGTCCACCCCTCCGCCGTTCTCTCGGGCGATTGCGACCTCGCCGATTCGGTCGAGATCGGGCCCGGCTGCGTCCTCGCCGGACCCGTCCGGCTCGCCGAGGGCGTTCGCCTCCTCGCCAACGTCCACCTCCGCGGCCCGGTCACCATCGGCCCGCGCACCATCCTCTACCCCTTCGCCTGCCTCGGCTTCGAGCCGCAGGACTACAAGTTCAAGCCGGGCGCCCCCACGGCGGGTGTGGTCGTCGGCGCGGACTGCCTGATCCGCGAGCACGCGACCGTCCACGCCGCCAGCAACGAGACCGCCCCCACCACCATCGGCGACCGCGTCTTCATGATGGTCGCCTCGCACGTCGGCCACGACGCCCGCGTCGGCAACGGCGTCGTCATGGTCAACTACGCCGGCGTCTCGGGGCACGCCGACATCGCCGACAACGCCACCCTCTCCGGCCACGTCGGCATCCACCAGTTCGTCCGCGTCGGCCGCCTCGCCTTCATCTCCGGCGGCGTCGCCGTCTCAAAGGACGTCCCCCCCTTCTGCATGGCCCCCGAACGCAACCGCATCGGCGGCCTGAACCTCGTCGGCATGCGCCGCGCCGGCATCCCCCGCCACGAGATCACCGAAGTCCGCCGCGCCTTCCGCGACGTCTTCCGCGCCCCCGTCCCCCACGACGAGGCCCTCGACATCCTGCGCGAGCGTGCCACCAGCTCCCCGGCCGTCGCCGAACTCGCCGACTTCGTCGCCGGAACGAAGCGCGGCATCTGCCCCGGCATGGGCAGGCCGCCCCGCCTGCTCACCACCTGGCTCCAGATGAAGCGTCGCGGCGTCACCCTCCCGGACTTCGACGAAGACGAGTAACCTGCACCCATGCCGAGCAGCAGGCCCCCACTCCTACCCCCACTCCGACCCCCACTCCAGCCCGCCGAACCCGCCCTCTGCGTCCTCGCCAGCAGTTCCTCAGGCAACTGCTCCGTCCTCACCCTGCCATCCGCCGCTTCCACCCCTTCCGCACTCCGGCCTCCCCCCTCATTCCTCCTCATCGACATGGGCCTCGGCCTCCGCCGCACCCACGCCGAACTCGCCCGCCTCGGCCTCGCCCTCGACGACGCCTTCGCCATCATCCTGACCCACCTCGACACCGACCACTGGAATCCCGGCTGGGCCCGCTGGCTGCCGTCGCGCACGCGCATCCTCGCCCACCGCCGCCACGTCGAGTACGGCACGCGCTGGGGCGCGCTCCCACGCCGCGCCGAGCCGCTCGACGACGCCCTCGAACTCCCCGGCGGCGTCACAGCGCTCCCCACGCTCCTCTCGCACGACTCCCTCGGCGTCACCACGCTCCGCTTCGAGTTGCCGGGCGGAGACTCGCTCGGCTTCGCCACCGACGTCGGGCACGTCTCGCCCTCGCTCGTCGAGCGCCTCGCCGGCGTCGCCGTCCTCGCCATCGAGAGCAACTACTGCCCGCGCATGCAGGCCGCGTCCGACCGCCCCTGGTGGCTCAAGCAGCGCATCATGGGCGGCTCGGGCCACCTCAGCAACGAGCAGTGCGCCGACGCCGTCGCCCGCATCGCCCCCACGCGCCACGTCGTCCTGCTGCACCTCTCCCGCGACTGCAACCGCCCCGATGTCGCCGCCGAGCACCACCGCCGCGCGCCCTACGAACTCACCATCGCCTCGCACGAACACCCGACGCCGTGGGTCTCGCTCTCCGCTCAGAGCGGGGGCTTTCAAGCCCCCAACTCCCACACCTCCTCCCTTCCTTCCCCATCATGTGTCTCTCTCCCCTGATGCCCCCCCCCGACTCTCAAGCCGCCGACGCCCGCCCCGGCCTCCTCGCCGCGCTCGCCCGCCTCATCCCCCGCCGTCCCGGCATCGTCATCGACGGCGTGCGCTACGTCGAGCGATTCCGCCCCGGCTCGCTCCCCCCCCTCCGCCCCGGCCGCGCCCGCGTGCGTGAGTACGACGTTCGCTTCCCGGACGGCTCGCGCGCCCGCATCCGCTGCACGCCCCGCCGCCAGTACGCCGACCTCGTGGGCGACTGGCCCCTCATCCCCTACCGCGTCGCCGCCACGCGCATCCGACCCGGCGCACGCATCCTCGACGCCCGCTGCGGCACGGGCTGCGGCGCGGCCCTGCTCGCCGAGGCCGTCGGCCCCTCCGGCGCGGTCGTCGCCCTCGAGACCGACGGCGAGTCCATCCGATACGCCCGCCGCCGCTACCCCGCCCCCACCATCGCCTTCGAACTCGACGACCACGCCTCCTTGCACGGCGAACTCGACTGCGCATTCGACGCCGTGATCGCCGTCGGCGCGCTCCGCGCGGGCGCGGACCACGCCGCCGACGCGGCCGAACTCTGGCGCGTCATCGCCCCCGGCGGCTGGCTCCTGCTCGTCGCCCCCACCGTGGAGCGCACCGCCCGCGACGACGACGAACCCGGCCGGCCGGCCCCCCTCGACGAACCCGCCCTGCTCGCCCTGGTCCGCGATCTGCCGGACCTCGAACGCGCTCTCCCCGCCCCCGGCCTGGGCGCGGGCCGTGCGGGAGCATGGGCCTTCAAGGCGCTCCCCGACTCCCCCAGCGCGGATTGACACGCTCAGAACTCAATCGAACCGCGCGGCGACGAACGAGCCGCAACCGTGAGGGAGGCGGGTGGCAAGACTACCCGAGGGTGCCATCACTCGCGATCTCCGTCTCCTTCCTCGTTCTCCGCGCCCTTCGCCGCGCAGTGATGCCGAAGTGGGGACGGTCGGGAGGGCACGACTGCGCCGCGGAGGATGGGTAGGAGGAGTCGAGAGAGGAGTTGCGGCGAGTCGTGGCACCCGCGGTTTGGGAGCCGGCGGCGGGAAGTCGTGCCACTCGCCTCGGAGGGTTGTGCTTGGAGGGGCAGACGTGCGCGGGCTCAAGCCCGCGGCTCCGAGTGGCTCCGAGTGGCTCCGAGCGGCTCGCAGGGGCTTGGAGGGACTCGTCACGCCCGAACACTCTCCCCCCTACCCTTGCCCGATGACACGACCCGCGACGCCCCGGGCAGACGCCGCCCAGCCCCACGCCGACGAAGCCACGCGCACCTTTGCCGTCAGCGTCGCGCGCCTGGCCCACGACGACAAGTGCGAGGATGTCCTGCTCCTCGACGTGCGCGGCCTGAGCCAGATCACGGACTACTTCGTCATCGCCTCGGGCACCTCCGACCGCCAGATGCGGGCCGTCCTCGAGCACGTCAAGGAACTCGGCGACTCGACCGGCCACCCCTCCTTCCGCACGAACACCGACCAGGGCGGCACCTGGCTGCTGGCCGACTTCGTCGATGTCGTCGTCCACGTCTTCGAGCCGAACACCCGCGCCCACTACGACCTCGAGATGCTCTGGGGCGACGCGCCCAGGATCGACTGGCGCAGACCCGCCGACGCGCCGAAGCCCGGCAAGGCCCGCTGACCGACCCACGCCATGCCCCCCCCTCCCCCCGTCACCGTCCGCGTCGAACTGGGCGACCGCGCCTACCCCGTCCTCATCGGACCCGCCATCCTCGCCTCCGTGCCGGATGCGCTCGGGCGCGCCCTCGGTGAACTCCCCCTCCGCGCCGGCCTCGTCGTCGATTCGGGCGCGGCCGACCACGCCGCACGCGCCGAACGCGCCCTCGCCTCCGCGGGCATCGAGCCTGTCCGTGTCGAGATCGAGCCGAGCGAGCGCACCAAGTCGCTCGCCACGCTCGAGACCGTTCTCGTCGCTCTCGCACGCGCCCGCCTCGAGCGCGGCGAGCCTGTCGTCGCCGTCGGCGGGGGCATCGTCGGCGACCTCGCGGGCTTTGCGGCCGCCGCCTACCGCCGCGGCGTGCCCGTTCTCCAGTGCCCGACCACCCTCCTCGCCATGGTCGATGCCTCCGTCGGCGGCAAGACGGGGGTCAACCTCGACCTCGGCGAGGCGGGCGGCCTGGCCAAGAACATGGCCGGCGCGTTCCATCAGCCCCTCGCCGTCATCGCCGACATCGATACGCTGGCCACCCTGCCCCAACGCCACCTCCGTGCCGGCCTGGCCGAGTGCGTCAAGCACGCCCTCATCTCGGCCGACTTCGGCGACGACACCTACCTGGACTGGATCGCCGCCTCCATCGACGCCATCCTCGCCCTCGACCCGGACGCGATCACCGAACTCGTGCGCCGCTCCGTCCAGATCAAGGCCCGCATCGTGGCCGACGACGAGCGCGAGGAAGCCCGCCACGGGCGCGCCCTGCTGAACCTCGGCCACACCTTCGCCCACGCGATCGAAACGCTCCCCTGGCTCACGCCCGACGGCGACCCGGCCCACGCGCCGCTCCAGCACGGCGAAGCCGTCGCGGTCGGCCTGATCGCCGCCTGCCGATGTGCGGAGCGACTCTCCCTCTGCCACCCCTCGCTCGGCGACGAGGCCGAGGCCGTCCTCCGCCGGATCGGCCTGCCCACGCGCCTCGCCGGCCTGCCGGACGACGCCACACTCGCCTCGCTCATGGGCGGCGACAAGAAAGTGCACGGCGGGCGTCTGCGACTCATCCTCCCGACCGAACGGGGCCGGGCGCGCGTCGTCGACGACCCGCCCGCGCACGCCGTCCTCGCGGGCATCGGCGCGGTGCGCTCCGACCGCCCCACGGACTCCACCTGATTGCCGGGCGGCGCGCGCAATCTTCAAGCGCAATTTCAGGCCGACCCGATAACCCCCCGGACGACTCCGTACGCCGCGCACCACCCGCGCGGTCGCCGCTGCCGGTTTGTACCCGGCTCGCCGAGCCGGGCGTTCACTCACGCCGCCCGCGAGGCCCATCGTGCGGACGATCGCGATCATCAACCAGAAGGGCGGCTGCGGCAAGACCACCACCGCCATCAACCTCGCGGCGGTCCTCGCCTCGGCGCACGACCTCCGCACGCTCCTGGTCGATGTCGATCCCCAATCGCACTGCGCCGCCGGCCTCGCGGTCCCCGAGCACCGCTTCGACCTCGACGTCACCGACGCGATCGTCGCCGCTCCCGCCCGCCGCACCGACCCGGCCCGCCTCGTCTGGCGACCGTACCGCAACCTCGACCTGATCCCGAGCCGCATGAGGCTCGCCGGCCTCGAGTCCCCGCGCGGCGGCCTCGCCGACCGCGCGGACAAGGAACGCCGGCTCGCCTGGGTGCTCGAGGGGCTTGCCCACCACTACGACGCCTGCTTCATCGACTGCTCTCCCTCCATCGGCCTGCTCACCTTCAACGCCCTCACCGCCGCGGACGCCGTCCTCATCCCCGTCGAGACGAGTTACTTCTCGCTCCAGGGCGCGGCCAAGCAACTCGGCACGGTCCAGTCCCTCGGGCGCCGGCTCGGCCGTCGCATCCCGGCCTGGCTCCTGCCGACCCTGCACGAGGATGACGCCCCGCTCGCACGCGACCTGCTCGCCGAACTCCACCGTCGCTACGGCGACCGCGTCCTCCCCTGCACGATCCGCCGCGATCCGGCCCTGAAGGAGGCCGCCTCCTTCGGCCAGCCCGTCATCGAGTACGCCCCCGAGTCCGGCGGAGCCGCCGACTATCGCTCCCTCGCGGAGACGCTCATCGCCCAGGCGGGCATCCCCCATGTCCGCGGAGGCGAGGCCCGCCCGGTGAAGCCCGCCACCGAAGCCGACGACCCCACGCTCGAGCACGATGACGAGCCGCCCGGCCCGCAACGCGAAGGCGACCCGACCATCCTCCCCACCGTCGTCACCACCCTTGATGCCGATGCCCCCGCCGCGCTCGCACAGCGCGTCATTGGGCCGGGCGTGTTCGTCGGGCCGCGTGAGCAGACCGTCGCCCCTTCGTTTTCCGCGACCAGCCCGCCGGCGCCGTCGCGCGCCGCGGACCTTGCCCAGCGAACGCAGACCCGCCAGCGCAGAGCCGCCCTCGCGGCCTGGGCCGCCGAGCGAGGTCTGAGCGACGACCTCATCCGCCAACTCGATGCCGCGCCCCCCGGCGATACGGCCCTCCGACGCCTCTACGGCGCGCGACAGACGCCCGCCGGCGTCCTCTTCATCCAGCCCATCACGCTCGGCCGAACCGTCGCCGTCGCCGGCGACTTCAACCGCTGGTCCCCCGACGAGCACCATCTTCGTCGCAACGAGACTGTCGGGGTCTACGAGGCGTGCGTTCCTCTCCAGCCCGGACGCCGGCTCTACCGCCTCGTCGTGGACGGGCACTGGATCGCCGACCCGTACAACAGCGAGTGGGAACTCAACGCGTTCGGCGAGCCGAACAGCGTCGTCGACGTCCGCCCCGCGGCCGCGCCGCTCCCAGGCGCCGCCGCCGTCCTCTGAGACGAACCGAGGCTCGACACCATGGACTCCCGCAACGGTTCACGCGACGCACCGCTCGACCCCTTCACCGTGCCGTTCATCTCGACGCCCACCGACCACGCCTACGACTCCCTCGCCGACCTCTTCCTCGGCGACGGCGCACTCGCCCCCGAACCCATGCGCCCGGCACCGGTGGCACAGGCGTCCCGCCTGTGTCCTGGCCCGGAGAGTCCAACTCCCGGAGACATCGAAGCCCTGATCCTCGGCCACCTCCCCGTGCTCGCCTCGCCGTGGGTGCTGCAGTACGCGCGCCACCGCGCCGCCGAGGTCGGCGAGCCGGTCTCGCTCCTGCGCCTGAACTCCGGCACCGCCAGCGTCGAGATCGTCGGCGCGGACCTGCCGACCGAGACGCCGACCAACACCATCGACGAAGCGATCGACCGCGCGAAGTCCATCTCCCGCCGCTGGCTCATTCGCGTGGACGAGACCAACGAGATCGCGCTCGCCGAGGCGATCGCGGCCGACACGCCCGCCACGCTCACGCTGCTGACCGGCGCGGACGACACCGCCGTCGCCGCCTGCTACCGCACGCTCAAGGCGCTCGCCGAGGCGATCGTCGGCGCGTCGGATGACCTGCCCACGCTCCGCGTCGTCGTCATGGGCGCGAACGCCGACGCGGCCGCACACGCCGGACGCAAGATCCGGCAGGCCGCCGCGACCTTCCTCGGCCTGCCCCCCGAACTCGCCCAGCCCGTCCCCCGCATGGTCCCCGCCCGCGCGATCAACCTGTTCCGCGGCCCGACGGACCGGTCCCCGGGCTCGCTCCTCGCGCTCGTGCGCGAACAGCCCCGGGTACCCCGCAACTCCGTGGCGGCTCCCCCCCCTCAATCCGCTTCTCCCCCCCCGATTCCCGTGACGCCTCGGCCCACGCCCACCGACGCGCTCGCTCCTCTCCTGCCGGGTCTCCGGCCGCTCTCCGCGCGCAGCCCCATCGCGCAAGGGGTCGAACTCGCCACGGACGCCGAGGGTCGGCTCCATCTGCTCGCCCGCGCCGAAACCCCCGACGCCTGCCCCGCCGCGGCCGCCGCGCTCACCGCCGCCGACGCATGGGCGCAGGCCCACGCCCGGCTGCTCTGCGCGGCCGAGCCATCGCTCCGCTCCGCTGAGTCCCCCTCCCTGCACCTGCTCACGCCGACGCCACGCGCCGCCCGCGCCCTCGTCGGCTCCTCGATCCGCATCCACGCGCTCGCGAACGCCAACGGCGCCTGGGCGGCCGTCGAACTCTGAACGACGCATCTACCGACGCTCCGCCCCCACGTCAGAGCCGCGGGCTTCAGCCCGCGCATCGTCCGACGTGCGGGCTTCCGCCCGCGCCGCGTGCCCATCCCCCACGGCGGGTCGCTGGTATTGGCCCGCCGCCTGGCTCGCCACCATCAGCCCGTTGCCCAACACCGCCAGCAGCACCACCGCGGACGCGGACGCCACCGCGGCGACCGGCCTGGACACGAAGGGCGTCGCCCGCACCGAACGCGACTCCGCGCTCGGCTCGTCCAGCATCACCACCCGCACCAGGCCAAGGTAGTAATACGCCGCGATCGCGGAGTTCACCGCGAGGATCACCAGCAGCCAGTACCGCCCCGCCCCGAGCAGCGACGTGAACAGCGGCACCTTCGCGAAGAACCCGAGCAGCGGCGGGAACCCCAGCAGGCTCAGCAGGCAGATCGCCATCGTCCACCCGAGCACCGGCCTTGTCCGGCACAGCCCCTTCAGGTCCGCCGCCGAATCGACCTCGCCGCTCTCCGCGTCGCGCTCCAGGCACGCCAGCACCGCGAAGGCGCCGAGGTTCGTCACCCCGTACGCCAGCAGGTAGAACAGCACCGCCGAAAGCCCGTTCTGCGTGAACGACCCGTCGCCCGGCCCCGCGATCACGCCCACCAGCATGTACCCCGAGTGCGCGATCGACGAGTACGCCAGCAGCCGCTTCACGCTCGTCTGGAGCAGCGCGAGCACATTGCCGACCGTCATCGTCAGCGCGGCGATCAGCCACAACGCCGCGTCGATCGAGCCGGGCAAGGCCGGCGCCTGCCCCCCCGTCGGCAGCCAGCCCACCGCCGACACCAGCAGCAGGATCGACACGAAGCCGGCCGTCTTCGGCGCGAACGCCAGGAACGCCGACACCGGCGCGGCCGCCCCCTGGTAGACGTCCGCCGTGTAGAAGTGCATCGGGACCGCGGCGATCTTGAACGACACGCCCACCAACGCGAGCAGCAGCCCCGCGGTCGCCATCGGCCCGACGCCCTCGGCCGCGAAGAACGCCGCCATCTCGCCGAACCGCGTCGTCCCCGTCGCGCCGTACAGCAACGCGAATCCGTACAGGAAGACCGCCGCCCCCATCGCGCCGAGGAAGAAGTACTTCACGCCCGCCTCGCCGGCGCGGTCGCCCAGCCGCACGCCCTTGCCGCTCATCGCGACCATCACGTACGTCGGCAGGCTTGTCAGTTCCAACGCGAGGAAGAGCCAGATCAGGTCGCCGGCCGATGCGCACAGCATCACGCCCGTCAGGCTGAACAGAAAGAACGAGTAGAACTCGCCCCGCGTCGATCGCAGCGGGTTGAACGCCGTCCGACCTTCAGCGATCGCCCGCTCCTCGGCGCGATCGACCGTGCCGGCCAGCAGCAGCACGAGCATCAGACCGACCGCCGCCGTCAGCCCCTTCACGAAGCCCATCATCCCCGGCAGCGGCCCGGCAACACCGGGCGAGTTCGCCGCCAGCAGCCCCGCGACCGCCAATGTCACGCCCGCCAGCAGCGCCGTCTGCCGGCGAACCTCCGCACGCGGCGATAGCCCCACCAGCATGACCACGCAGGTGCCCGCGAACATCGCGATCTCGGGCCACAGGATGGCGATCTTCTCCATCATCGCCCGCCCTCCGCGTGGACCGTCCCCGGCACGGGCGGACGGGCGGGCGCGCCCCCACCGCCCTCCGCGTTCCCCAGCACGTGCGCCACCGTCGCGTTCACCGGCGCGCGGATCGAATCCAGCAGCGGCGACGGGTACACCCCGAGCGCAAGGCACAGCGCGGCCAGCGGCAGCAGCGCGCCGATCTCACGACCGGTCAGGTCCTTCGGCAGCCCGCCGTCGTGCGCGCCCTCGTGCGCGTGGTCGTGCCCGCCCGGCTCGATCAGCGGCCCGAAGCACATCCGACCGACCATGTAGAGCAGGTACATCGCGGCGATGATGACGCCCGTGCCCGCCGCGAATCCGAACCACGGCCCGAGCCGCCCGGGCGTCGCCCCGGGCAGGTCGCCGAAGCGCCGCCAGCCGTCGTCCGCCTGGAACGCGCCCAGGATGCACAGGAACTCGCTGACGAACCCGTTCAACCCCGGCAGCCCGACCGACGCCATCGCGAAGAAGACCATGAATGTCGCCCACACCGGCATCTTCGCCGCCAGCCCGCCCAACTCGCGCATCGACCGCGTGTGGTAGCGCTCGTACATCATGCCCACGAGCAGGAAGAGCGCGCCCGTGCTCAGCCCGTGGTTGATCATGTACATCACCGAGCCGGACAGCCCCGCCCCGTTCAGCGCGACCAGCCCGAGCACGCAGAACCCGAGGTGCGAGACCGACGAGTACGCCACCAGTTTCTTCACGTCCGTCTGCACCCAGCAGACCAGCCCGGCGTACACGATGCCCACCACGCTCAGCCCGGCGATGAGCGGCGCGTGCTCCACCACCGCCGCCGGCGCGATCGGCAGCGCGAACCGGTAGATCCCGTAGGTGCCCAGTTTGAGCAGCACGCCCGCGAGGATCACGCTGCCGGCCGTCGGCGCCTCCGTGTGCGCCAGCGGCAGCCACGTGTGCACCGGGAAGAGCGGCACCTTCACCGCGAACCCCGCGAGCAGCGCGAGCAGCACCCACCCCTGCGCCGCCGCGCCCATCCGCGGCGCGTGCGCCGTCAGCACGCCGATGTCGAACGTCCACGCCCCGTGCTGCTCCGGGCGGGCCACGAACCACACGACGTACAGCAGCCCGGCGAGCGTGAGCAGGGAGCCGGTGAAGGTGTACAGGAAGAACTTCGTCGCCGCGGCGCGCCGGTTGGTCGAGCCGAAGAGGCTGATCAGCACGTACATCGGGATGAGCGTGAACTCGAAGCAGACGTAGAAGAGGACGAGGTCGCGGGCCGCGAAGACGCCCGTCATCGCCGCCTGCAAGACCAGCAGCCACGCGTAGAACGTCCGGCGCTGCTCCGTGATCGCCGTCCACGACCCGAGCACGCACAGCGGCCCGAGCAGCGCGGTCAACGCGATCAGCAGCAGCGCGACCGAGTCCACGCCCACCGACAGGTGCAGCCCCAGCGCGGGCAGCCACGCCACCGAGCCGCCCAGTTGCCCAGTGTCCGCCCCACTCGACCAGTCGAACGCCCGCATCGCCGCCACGCACGCCGCCAGCGCGACCAGCGTCCCCACCAGCGCGATCGAGCGCGCGTGCTCCGCCGGCCGCGCGACCACGACCAGCGCGAACACCAGCGGCAGGACGATGAGCAAGGCGAGCATCATGCGATCAGCAACTCCGTCCCTTCCCTCACAAGGTCATCAGCCACACGATCACCAACGCGAGCGCGATCCCGCCCGCCATCTGCACCGCGTACCCGTGCAGCACGCCGCCCTGCGACGGACGCACCGCCCGCCCGACCATCCGCGGCAACCACCCGGCCGCGTTCACCAGCCCGTCCACCACCAGTTTGTCGAACATGTGCAGCACGTGCGACAGCACCCACAGCGGCTTGACGACCGCCGCGTCGTACAACTCGTCCACGAACCACTTGCCCTGCGCCCACCGCGCCACCGGGCCGACCTTCGGCAGCAGCGCATCCGCCCGGCTCGTCGCGGCCGTCGTGCGCCCGAGATAGTGCAGCACGAACGCCACGCCGATGCCGACCAGTCCGATCGCCGATGAGACGAAGTACATCGCCTTGTGCGGGTCCAGCCCGAAGAACGACCCGTGCGCCGCGGCGTCAACCCCGCCGTGCCCGTGCGACTCCACGAATGCCGCCGAGTGCGTCGGTTCCGCCGGCGAGCCGTGCAGCAGGTTCCCGACCCACCCGTGATGCTCCGTGTGAACGAAGTACGCCCCCGCCGCCGCGATCGACCCGGCCGCCAGCAGCGCGAGCACCAGGTTGATCGCCCACCCCGGCGCGTGCGGGTGGAACCCGTGGCCGTGCGCTTCCGGGGCGGGACGTTGCAGGCCCCCTCCGTGCTCTCCGTGCTCTTCGTGGTAATGCCCGTGCTCATCGGCGTGATGCTCATCACCCGGCACGTACTCCACCGGCCCCACGAACACGCGGAAGAACACGCGGAACGTGTAGTACGCCGTCAGCCCGGCCGTCAACAGCAGTATCCACCCGATCGCCTGGTATCCCGGCCCCGCTGTCACGAAGGCCTCCGCCAGGATCATGTCCTTGCTGAAGAACCCCGCCGTGAACGGGAACCCCGCGAGGTTCAGGCACCCGACGAGCATCGCCAGCCCGACAATCCGCCACCCCGGCATCTGCCCCACGCCGCTCAGCCGGCGCAGGTCCAACTGCCCCGCGAACCCGTGCATCACCGCGCCGCAGCACAGGAAGAGCGTCGCCTTGAAGAACGCGTGCGTGAAGACGTGGAACGCCCCGCCCACGCTCGTGAGCAGCGCCATGCCGCAGAACATGTAGCCCAACTGGCTCACGGTCGAGTACGCCATGATCCGCTTGATGTCGAACTGCGCCATGCCGATGGTCGCCGCCAGCAGCGCGGTCAGCGCACCGACCCACGCCACCACCGGCAGCGCCCACTCGCTCACGAGAAAGAGCGGGTACGTCCGCGCCACCAGGTACACGCCCGCCGTCACCATCGTCGCCGCGTGGATCAGCGCGCTCACCGGCGTCGGGCCTTCCATCGCGTCCGGCAACCACACGTAGAGCGGCAACTGCGCGCTCTTGCCGAACGCCCCGACCATGAGCAGCACCGGGATCAGCCCCACCAGGAACGGCACCTCGTCCGCGTGCCCCGCCCGCACCGCCGCCACGTACGGCTCCACCAGCGGCCACAACTCCGCGTACTTCAGCGTCCCGAACTGCACGAACGTCAGCAGCATCCCCATCAGCAACCCGAGGTCGCCGATGCGGTTCATGATGAACGCCTTCTTCGCCGCCGCCACCGCCGAGGGCTTCTTGTAGAAGTACCCGATCAGCAGGTACGAGCACAGCCCCACGCCCTCCCACCCGAGGAAGAGCAGCACGAGGTTGTCCGCCATCACGAGGCACGCCATCGAGAAGACGAACAGGTTGAACGCCGCGAAGAACCGGCAGTAGCCGACCCCGACGTCGTGGCTCATGTACTCGCTCGCGTAGAGCGCGATCAGCGTTGCCAGGCCCGTCACGAACAGCATCCAGAGGCACGTCAGCCCGTCGAACGCGAACGCGAAGTCCGCGCTGAGCCGCTGCCCCGGCCCGTCCCCCCACGCCACGTCGATCCACCGGAACCCGAACGTCACCGCCGTCGGCCCGCCGGCGAGTTCGAGATACGCCAGCACCGCCAGCCCGAAACTCGCCGCCAGACACGCGACCGACATCCACGCCGGCGCCTTCGTCCGCACGTCGAAGATCGCGCACACCAGCGTCAGCACGACGCCCAGCATCGGCAGCAGCGGGATCAGCACCACCCACCACGGGCCGGCGACCGTCCCCGCCGCGAGCGCGCCATCACCGCCCGCCGCGGCAGCAGCCCCCGCCAACCCCGTCATCCCCGCCAGCCCACCAACCACGCGATGCTCCCTACCTCATCCCTGGATCCCTGTTCCCTTGGTCCCTCACCCCTTCATCTCCGCCCACGCCTCAGCGCTCAGCGAGTCCTTGCGCCGATACAGCAGCACCACCAGCGCGAGCGCCAGCGCGGCCTCCGCCGCCGCCACCGTCAGCACGAAGATCACAAACGTCTGCCCCGTCATGTGCAGGTGGAACCGGCTGAACGCGATCAGCGCGATCCCCGCCGCCTGGAACATCAACTCCGTGCACAGGAACATGATGATCAGGTTCCGCCGGGTCAGGAACCCGACCAGGCCGATCGTGAACATCGCCGCCGACACCAGCAGGTAGTGCGCCAGCGTTACGCCGTCCATCGGCGCCGGCAGCGACGCCTGCGCAATCGTCCACGACCCGCTCACGGCGACACCTCCCGATCCGCGAACACCGTCCCGGCCGCCGCCAGACGCTCCGCCTGCCGCCGCTTCGCCTCATCCTCCAGTTCCACCTGCCTTCGGCTCAGCACCGTCGCCCCCAGCATCGCCATCAGCAGGATCACCCCCGCGATCTCGATCGAGCCGGGATGTTCCGCCAGCAGGTCGTGCCCGATCCGCTCCACGTTCGTCAGCCGCGCCGAGTCCGGCAGCCGGACCTCCGCGCCGCTGCGCAGCGTCGCGGTCCACGCCGCCGCGTCCACGCCGACCACCTCGTCCCCGGCCGCGATCAGCCCTTCCTCGCGCAGCGACCGCTCGGCCCGCTGCGGCATCATCTCGATCGGCGCATCCAGCCCCGCCCCGTCGCGCGGCCGCAGATCCCCGGCCCCGCCGAACAGCATCGTGGTCAGCGCGGCCAGCAGCACGAAACTCGCCACCGTCGCCGCCACCGGCGACCGCGCCTCCGCGTCGTACTCCGCCAGCGCCTCCAGTTCCCCCTCGCTCGGCGCCTGCGTCGCCAGCATGATCACGAAGAGGTACGTGATCAGGATCGCCCCCGCGTAGATGATCACCAGCGCGAACGCCATGAACTCCGCCGCCAGCACCAGGTACAGCCCGCACGACGCCAGGATCGTCAGGATGAAGTACAGCGCGGCGTACACCGGCCTCGGGTGCGTGATCACCCGCAGCGCGGCTCCCAGCGCGATCGCCGAGAAGATGTAGAAGTTGTAGTTCGGCAGCCGCTCCGACTTCAGCCCCAGACCCAGCAGCGCAAGCCCCAGCCCCAGCCCCGCCAGCACCGCCCCCAGCGCCTGCGGGCTGACACGCCGGCGCGGCAACGCCATGCACACGCCCAGCCCCCCGAGAGCCAGACCGACGTACAGCAGGTAGGGGTTGATCACCGCGTCCAAGGCCCCATCCCGACAACGCACGCTCGACACTCGCCGCCGGCGCACCGCGGCCCCACCGAGCGGCGACGGGCGAACATCGCCCACCCCCCGCTCACGGGACGGACAGGATAGAGCACCCCCACCAGACCATCAACCAACCCACGGGCCGCCCTATCCGCACGCGCGCCCTTCACCCTCCCGGGGCGAGTCCTTCGACTCAAGCCTCAAGCCCCAAGCCACAAGCCCGCCTCACTCCCACCGGCTCCCTTCCACCGCTCGACCGATACCATCCCCCCGTGCCCACCCTTGTCTCAAACGCTCAGCCGACACCCTTCCAGCGCAACCTCCCCAACGCCCTCGTCTGGCTCCGCCTCGCCCTCGCGGCCGTCTTTGTCGCCATCCTCTCCATCGGCGACTCCGCATCGACCTCCCTGCTCCTTCTGGCCGCCGCCATCTTCATCGTCGCCGCCCTCACCGACACCCTCGACGGCTTCCTCGCCCGACGGTGGAACGTCATCTCCCGCTTCGGCCGCGTCATGGACCCGTTCGCCGACAAGGTCCTCGTCCTCGGCGCGTTCGTCATGCTCGCCGGCCCCGCCTTCGCCCGCGAGCAGGGCAACGACCTCGGCTACCAGGCCAGCGGCGTCTACCCGTGGATGGCCGTCGTCATCCTCGCCCGCGAACTCCTCGTCACGTCCCTCCGCGCGCTGATCGAAGGCGAGGGCGGCGACTTCTCCGCCGAGTGGTCCGGCAAGGCCAAGATGGTCGTCCAGTCCGTCGCCGTCCCGATCATCCTGCTCACGCTCGCCCGGGGCCGATGGTCGCCGGAAGAGCCGGGCCGCATCATCATCGACGCCGCCGCCTGGACGACCGTCGTCGTCACGCTCGCCTCCGGCATCCCCTATCTTCTGCACCTCCTCCGTCGAGCACCCTGACCCGGCACGCCATGCCATCACGACCCACGCACAGCATCGCCCTGGCGCTCGCCACCACGCTCGGCCTCGGCCACCTCCGCCCCGCGCCCGGCACCTGGGGCTCGCTCCCGCCCGTCGCTCTCGGCCTCCTGCTGCTCGCGCTCGGCCTCGCCGCCACGCCCGTGCACACCGTCGCCATGCTCGCCCTGCTGCTCGTCTTCTGCGGCTCGTGCATCGCCGGCGCGGACGAGGCCGAGGCCCGATTCGGCCGCAAGGACCCCTCGCAGGTCGTCGCCGACGAGACCGCGGGCATGGCGCTCGTCCTGCTCCTCCTGCCCCCCCCCTTCTACGCCACGCCGGCCCAGGGCGTCGTCACCCTCGCCCTCGCCTTCTTCGCCTTCCGCGCCATGGACATCCTCAAGCCCTGGCCCGCCAACCCCCTCCAGCGCATCCCCGGCGGCTGGGGCGTCCTCCTCGACGACCTTGCCGCCGCCCTTTACGCCGCCGCCATCGTCCACCTGGCCTTCGCCCTCGCCGCCTGATTCGCCCTCAACCCCCGGGAGGCGGAGGAACGCGGCGCCACTCCCGGACAAGGCCAGCCAGTGGTATGCTGGGGGCATGACCGACTCGGGGGAACGCAGGAAGCCGCGCACGCCGTCGCCCGTTGATCCCGATGCGCTGACACGGTCGATCCCGCCCGAGGCGTTGCGGGCGGCGGAGGTCGGGGCGCACGAACTCGAGCCGGGCGCGGTCTTCGGGCGCTACGTCATC
>JACTNA010000021.1 GCA_014584315.1 Planctomycetota bacterium
CCGATCGCAGATCCAGTCAAGCTGCTCGTCCGTGAGTCGCATCGCCATGCAACCTCATACGCGCTGCAATGGAAGAGGTTCCGGGATAGGCTGTAGTCTCCTCTCAAGAGTCGCTGGCCCAGTGCCGCGGATCGAATGATCGCGGCGAAGAACCAGCTGCGAACGTCTCGCTCCTTGATTGTCTTCAGTCGGATGTCGCTGGAGGAGCGGGCGTGGGATGTAAAGGATGATGGCAAAACTATTGAGGTCATTTCGCGATGATCTGCCCTGTGTCGAATCGGTCGGCTCAATGGCATTGATGAGTGCATGCTGTGCGTCATCTGGTTTTCGCAGTTCGCTTGTCGATACTGTAGGTGTGCGTCGTCGCATATTTCGGGACATCGCCAGGCTCGTACAAACGCCTTCGTCGTTCGTATGCTGAGAACCCCAAAGCCAACCTGCTCGACATGTGCTTCGATCTCAGCAGTGGCCTGACCGATGACGGCGAGCTCGACGACCGTGGCACGTTCAACGTGGTGAACGAACAGACAGCACGCGACATCGACGACGACACCAGCAACGACTTCACGTTTGTCTACGACGCCGCGGGCCACCTCACCGACGACGGCGAGAACGACGAGTCCGTCTACGACGCGTCGCGGCAGCGCACATTCGTGCGCGCCTGATGCGGCTCCGCCTCAAGTTCGTGCGGCGCCCACCGGCGCAACTGGCTCTCTCGCACCGACTCCCGCTGCGCGTGGTCCTCGAACGAACGCGGCGCGCCGCACTCCGGGCAGACCGGCTGCGTATCGGGCAGCCCGACCAGGTCGTGCCGGCAGTACCCGCAGAACCTCCCCCCGCCCGCCCTGAACGGCCGCACCACGCTCGCCAGCACGAACGCCACCACGCTCACCACCGCCGTGTACGGGTAGAGCAGCGTCTGGAGCATCGGCAGGTAGACCGCCCCGTCCGTCCAGATCGACAGCCGGTAGTGCAGCCACGCGATCCCCAGCAGGCCCGCCAGCCCGCCCGCCGCGGCCAGGTACCCCGACGGCTCGCGCCGCCAGCGGTACGCCAGCATCCAGACCACGAAGGCATATCCGACAAAGAACGGGATCACGTCCAGCGCCTTCCGCCCGCTCCGCGGGCCATGCTCGCGTTCGTCCGCCGATCCCCCGGGGGCGAGCGCGCCGGTCATGTCATGCTAAGCCGCTACCGCCCGGCCCGGAAGAACGCCCGCAGCGACTCGTAGATGTCGTCCCGCCCGTTGACCTTGCTCGTGAGCAGGCGCGGGCCGTCCGCGTCCGGCGCGCCGTCGGGGAAGGCCTCGCGCAGCACGCTCAGGAAGTTCCCGCTCCCGTAGGCCGACGCCACCTGGCAGTACCCGAAGAGGTTGCACGCCGGCAGCAGGGTCTCCTCCAGCAGTTTCACGCACACCCGGTTGTCGGCCTCCGACGAGTTGTCCCCGTCGGAGAAGTGGAACAGGTACACGTTCCAGTCGTTGGCGTCGTAGTGCTCGGCCAGGATGTCCTTGCACAGCGCGAGCGCGGAACTGATCCTCGTCCCGCCGTCCTCGCGGATCGAGAAGAACGTCTCGCGGTCCACCTCCGCCGCGCGCACGTCGTGCACGACGTACCGGCACTCGACGCCCTCGTAGTTCCGGCGCAGCCACGTGTCGATCCAGAACGCCTCCAGCCGCACCAGTTCCTTCTGCTCGTCCCCCATCGACCCCGACACGTCCATCATGTAGACGATCGCGGCGTTGCTCTGCGGCTTGCGCACTTCGTTCCACGAGCGGTAGCGCAGGTCGTCCCGGATCGGCACCACCACCGGGTTGTCCGGGTCGTACTCGCCCGACGCGATCTGCCGCTTGAGCGCCTCGCGGTAACTCCGCTTGAAGTGCCGAAGCGACGCCGGACCGATCGGGCGGATGCCCGAGTACTTGTCCTTCACCGTCGTGATGCGGTGCCGCCCGCGCGGCTTGATGCGCGGCAGCTCCAGTTCCTCGCCCAGGATGTCCGCCAGCTCCTCGAGCGTGACGTCCACCTCGGTGATGTGCCGGCCTTCCTGCTCGCCGCCCGAGTCATTGCCCGAGCCGCCCTCCCCCTCGCCCTCGCCCATCCCCACGCCGCCCGAGTTGTCCCCGTAGCGGAAGGTCGGCAGGTCGATGTCGTGCAGCGGGATCAAGACGTACCGCCGTCCCTCGCGCCCGATCAACTCGCCGCGCGAGAGGAACCGGCGCAGGTCCTTGCGGATGCGCCCGCGCACGATCTGGCGGAACCGTTGATGATCCTGTTCGATCTTGCTGACCATGCGTCCGCGCGCCCCCGCCCGATCCCTGGCGTTCGGACGCGCCTCCAATCACTCTGTACGCCCGCCATCATCGGCCGGATCGCCCCCTCCCCCGAAGCCCGATCCTGTATCCGGACCCGCGCGGGCCAGACGCCGCCCCAGCCAGGCCGTGCAGACGATCCCCACCGGCACGGAGACCGCGACCTCCACGGCCCGGTTGAGCAGATCCGCCGCAAGCCCGAACGCCGCCGCCTCGCGCGCCGAGTCCGCGCCCGCCCACGACGCCGCCACCAGCCCGATCCCCCATTCACGCACGCCCAGCCCGTTGCCGACGAAGGGCACGAGGAAGGCGGCCTGGCTCACCGCCGCGAGCACCGCCGCCCCTTCAACCGAGAGCGGCCGCCCGAGCAGCGCGAACGCGCAGGCGTAGCGCGCCAGCCACACCATGAGGTCCGCGTACCGCGCTGTTGCCGCGACCGCCCACGCCGTCCACGCCGCGTCCCGCGCCGCGCCCGCCCCCCACGCCGCCGCAAACGCCGCCCCCGGCAGCACGAGGACCAGCCACGACCACGACGCGCCCGCCGGCGCGGCCCGCAGCGCGAGCGCGATGGCGAGCATCAACCCGACCGCGCCCGCCGTCATCGCGTTCGCCTCGACCAGCACGAGCACCGAGTCGCGCACCGCGATCCGGTTGACCCGCTTGTGGTACGCGATCCGCCCGATCATCCCCGGCCGCATGGGCAGGTAGTTCAGCAGCCACGCGCTGCCGACGAGCGCGAGCATCTCGCCGCGGCCGACATGCCTCCCGCGCGCCCGTCGCAGCGTCAACGCGCGCAGCGACGCCGCCGTCGCGAGCCAGTTCCCGATCGGCAGCAGCAGCGCAACCGCGACCATCCACGCCGGCGCGGCCCGCACCGCATCCATCGACCCAGCGACCGCGCCCCGCTGCGACGCCACCGCCCACACCGCCGCCGCCAGCAGCAGCACGCCCGCCGCGTACCCGATCACCCGCCGGCGGTCCCACCGGCCCCGCCCGGCCGGCGCCCCGTTCACCGCGAAGGTCCGCCGAAGATGCGGCGCGGCGCGAGGTCGCGTCCCGCGGGACCGCAGCGCGCGTACGTCGCCCCCTGCGACCGGAGCCGCTCGCGCAGCAGCGCCGCGAACTCACGCTCCCGCGGGTCGCTCGATGCCTCGGCACGATCGAACGCCGCATGGTCCGGGTCGATCGCCCGCGTCGCCAGCGCGAGCGAGAGCGTCCTCGGGTCCTCTTCCGCGAGCGCGGCCTCGTCGAACGCCCGCATCCCCGGCTCCATCGAGGCGTTCGGGACGACCGCGAGCATCATCCGACGCTCGTGCGGGCCGCTCCGCGCGTACCGCTCGGCGAGCCGTTCGGCCATCGTCTGCATCTCGCTCGGCGAGAGGGCATCCCCGGTCGCCGCCCCGGCGAGCACGCGCGCCCTGACGCTCCCCAGCATCTCGGGGAACCGCGTTCGCGGGGCCTCCTCCACCAACAGCAGCAGATCGTCGAGCGGCAGGCGCGCATCGGCGAGCGGGCGGCGCGTCTGGTAGCCGGTGAGCGCGGTCAGGCAGAGCGGCCCTGGCTCGAAACTGCCGCCCTGGCCGAACAGGAACCCCTGCAGCATGCGCCAGTTCAACCGGAGCGTCTGCGTCGCCCGCGCCTCGGCGATCCACCCCGGGAAGCCCGGATCGGGCCAGAGGTCGATCGTCAGCGCCTCGCCCGGCCTCAGGCGCAGCCGACGCTCCACGTCGATGACCTCAAGCCCCGAGTCCTCGAAGAACGTCCGCGTTCCCACGTCGATGCGGGGCGAGAAGACGACGCGGGAGTTGATCGCCCGATCGGGGCCGAACCCGAGCGGGATCGGCGCGATGTTCTGGAAGACCACGCGCACGCCCGCTCGCTCCAGCGCGCCGGAATCGCGGTTGATCACCTCCGCACGAACGGACATGAACGACCGGGGTTCGATCGACATGCGGTCGATCCACGAGGGGACCGCCTCCGCCGCCCGAGCCATCGCCGCGCGGAGCGGGGTCTCGAACGGGTCCGCCGCGCCGAGGCGTCTGGCCTGCACCCGCGCCCACGCCCCGACGAGCGAGAGCGGCGCACCCCGCGCCATGCGAACGTACAACTCGCTCGCCTCATCGTGCCAGCCCATCGCCTCCTGCGCCGCCGCGAGCGCGGACATGACGGAGACGTCGTTCTGATTGGGCAACGCCTCGAGCATCTCGAACGCCGACTCGATCTCGCCCTTGTGCAGCGCGACCATCGCGAGGAGCACGGTCGCCTCGGGATCGCTCCGGCCCAGCGTGCGCTCCACGGCCTCCGCCTGCTGCAGGAGGTACTCGTCGATCGCGCCCGCCCACGCCAACAGCGTCCAACTCTGGAGCGCGAGCCGCATCAACTGCGTGCGCACCTGATTCGCGTCCGTGCCCGGCGGCATCGTCTGCGGATTCAGCGCCTTGGACGCGGTTTCCTCGAGCGCCCGGCGCAGGTCGCCCGCGGCGGCCCGGACCGTCTCCTCGTCGCCCGCCGCACGCGCCGCCGCGATCCGGATCCGATCCATCGCCAGGCCCAGCCGCACCTCCTCGGGCGGCGTGAGCGTGTCGGTCGGCATCCGGGCTTCCTGCGCCTGGCGCAGTTCCCGCGCCGCGCGGTCACGCATGATCGCCAGTTGCAGGTTGAGATTCTCCACGACCTTCTCGGGGCCGGACGTCTGCATCTCGAGCACGACCGACTCGATGACGACCGTCTCCTGGCTCCCCAGCCCCGAGATCGTGAACAGCCTCGCCGCGCTCTGGTAGAACCGCTTCGCCTGCTCGAACGCCCCCGCCTGCGCGAGCATGAGCGCCAGCGTGCGATGCACGTTCGGGTCGATCGGATCGGCGTACAGCAGGTGCGTCTGCAACTCGAACGCGTCCACCGGGTTCGTCAGGCCCGGGCTGAAGTACGCCCACGCGAGCGCGGCCGCGTCCTTGTTCGTCGGGTCCAGTTGCACGGCCTCGAGGAGCCTCGCCACGAAGCCCTGCTCGTCTCCCCGCTCGCGGAGCAGCAACGCCAGATCCAGCGCGAGCCTGCTGCGGATCGAGGCGTCCAGCGATCCGCCTCGCTCGCCCAGCAGCCGCTCGTACGCCGCCACCCGCTCCTCCGCCGTTTGCAGCCGCTTGATGCGGTCGCTGATGAGCCGCAACTGCGCCACCGTGTCCCCCGGGTCGAGTTCCACCAGCCGGCGCGTCAACTCCATGAACAGCGACTGGTCCCCGCTCGACCACGCCGCCTCCAGCCTGCGACGGACGATGGACTCGTCGTCCGGCGTGACCTCCTGCGCCATGCCGAGCAGGTGCGAAGCGATGCGGAAGTCGGACGACGCGGGTTCGAGCCGCGCACGCAGGTCCATGAGCGCGATCCGCGTGATCGAGCGCGCCAGAAACTCGTCCGGGTCCGGGATCACCGGCGCGTACCGCTCGGCCGACTCCGCCGAGACCGGCCTCGCCTCCCCGTCCGCCGGCGCGAACGCGCCCAGGACGCCCACGCTCACCGCGGCCAGCGACGACACGACGACCGAACGCCACGAGCCGATCTTCAAAGGATGCCTCCCGCGTAGACCCGGCCGAACGCCGCCAGCCACCACAGTACGCCCACGAACACCAGCACGCCCGTCGCGATCTCGACCGGCCACGACACCCGCCGGCTCACGTGCGGGAAGAGCCGGTCCGCCACCAGGCACGAGAACGTCAGATGCCCCGACGCCGCCCAGAACGCCCCGCCCACATAGCAGGGCCAACGGGCGTGCGGCCAGCGCGCCGCCCCCTCGAGCACGAGCCACGCCCCGGCGACCACCATCAGCACCGCCCACGGCGTCGCCGTCAGCACCACCAGCGTCAGGCTCACGCGGCGCGAGAGATGCACCCGGTCGCTCCCACGGGGCCGACGCCCCACGCCGGGAGTCTACACGACCGCCGCCGCCGGTTGCACGGGTTTTCCGCCGCTTCGACCCGGACGGGGGGAACGCCTCACCCCATCGCCATGGTCATCAGGAACTCGGCGTTGGTCTTCACCTTCTTCAGGCGGCTCTTCACGAGTTCCATCGCCTCGACCACGTTCATGTCGCTCAGCACCTTCCGCAGCCGGTGCACCAACTCCAGTTCCTTCGGGTCCAGCAGCAGTTCCTCGCGCCGGGTCCCGCTCGCGCTGATGTCGATCGCGGGCCAGATCCGCTTCTCCACCAGCTTCCGGTCCAGGTGCAGTTCGCTGTTGCCCGTCCCCTTGAACTCCTCGAAGATCACCTCGTCCATCTTCGAGCCGGTGTCCACCAGCGCGGTTCCGATAATCGTCAGGCTCCCCCCCCGTTCGATCGCCCGGGCAGCGCCGAAGAACTTCTTCGGCCGCTGCAGCGCGTTCGAGTCCAGCCCGCCTGTCATGATCTTGCCCGAGTGCGGCATCTCGGCGTTGTAGGCCCGCGCCAGCCGCGTGATCGAGTCCAGCAGGATCACCACGTCGTCCCCGAACTCGACCATCCGCTTCGCCTTCTCGATGACCACCTCCGCCACCGCCACGTGCCGGCTCGACTGCTCGTCGAACGTGCTCGCCACCACCTCCACCGACGGGTCGGTGTTGCGACGGAAGTCCGTCACCTCCTCCGGACGCTCGTCCACCAGCAGCACGATGATCTTCACGTCCGGGTAGTTCTTCGTGATCGCCTGCGTCATCTTCTGCAGCAGCACCGTCTTGCCCGTGCGGGGAGGCGCCACGATCAACGCTCGCTGACCCTTCCCGATCGGCGCCACCAGGTCCACCACGCGCATCTCGATCGAGTCCGGCGTCGTCTCGAGGATGAACCGCTGCTCCGGGTGCAGCGGCGTCAGGTCCTCGAAGTTCACCAGCTCGTGAATCTTCGCCGGCTCACGACCGTTCACCCGGTCCACGCGCAGCAAAGCGAAGTACTTCTCGCTCTCCTTCGGCGGACGGATCGCGCCTCGCACGATCATCCCCTTGCGCAGCCCGAACCGACGCACCTGCGACGGCGAAACGTAGATGTCGTCAGGGCCGGGCAGGTAGCTCTGCTCCGGGCTGCGCAGGAACCCGAACCCGTCCGGCATGATCTCCAGCGTCCCCTCGCCGAACATCAGCCCCTGCTTGGCCGCCCGCGCCTTGAGGATCTTGAAGATCAGGTCCTGCTTCGGCGTCTGCTGGAAGTCCTCCAGCCCCTCGCGCGTCGCCACCCCGAACAACTCGTCCATCTCCATCCGCTGCAACTGCGCGATGCTCAACTGGTCCTTCACCGCATCGGGGTCCGCGTGCGCCGCGATCCGCTCCAGTTCCGCGGCCTCGCGCTCCAGTTCCTCGTCGCTCGGCAGCACGTGGTCCGGGTACGACGAGCGGTACGAGTGCGACGGCCCGCCGCCGCCCCCGCCCATCCCGCCACCCATCCCGCCCTTGCGCTTCTTCCGCTTGCGCCGGTGCTTGCCCTGCTGATCGCCACCCTGCCAGTCCTGCCTCGGGCCGCCGGGCGCCGGCCCGCCCTGACCCGAAGCCGCGCCGCCCTCGGGGCGCGCGCCGCCCTGGCTCTCAGCCGGTCGCGGAGACACCCGCTCGCGCGGCTCACCCCCGCCGTTCGATTCTCCGCCGTTCGAGCGGGCCTGCTGCGGACGCTCTTCCTGCGCAACGTTCGTTGTCTTCGCCATGACTGCCAAGGTTCCTTCCGATGTCCGGAGGGGAAAGGGTGGAACGGGGCGGCGTGCCCGAGTCCCGCACGAGTCGGGACGGAGCGGCCCCGCAGAGCCTGCGTTCCGCAGCCGTTGCCACGCACCAGCCCTCGAGGACGAGGGCGACGGGGTTC
Organism: Planctomycetota bacterium; assembly: GCA_014584315.1. GTDB lineage: Bacteria > Planctomycetota > Phycisphaerae > Phycisphaerales > UBA1924 > CAADGN01. Next base: position 8,127 of record JACTNA010000021.1, read on the forward strand.
AGCCCAGTTGTGAGTGGTGATCCGGTGCGGGCAATTCCGCTTCTGATTCCTCGGCCGGCGAGACTCACGGCTTTCGTGAACCCGCCCGCCGTTCTCGACACAGTATACGTCCCCCACCCGCCCCGGTGGCCACCGACACCGAAACTTCTTACCCCGCCCCGCCCCCGCCCCCGCCCCCGAACTCCGCCCGTGCCCGCCGGAGCACACCCTCAACCTGAGGCCCGAGGTCCGCCAGGTTCCCCGCGTTATCGATCCCGTACCGGCTCCGACGCCGCTTCTCCTCGAGCGGCATCTGGGCACGCTCGCGACGCTCCACCTCGCCCTCATCCCACCCGCGCGATGCCCTCACCCGCTCCAGCCGGACCCCGCGCGGCGCATCGACGAACACCACCGCGTCGCACTCGGCGTCCACGCCCGCCTCGAAGAGCAACGGCGCATCGACGACGACCACCCCCGCCCCGCGCGACGCCGCCTCTCGCACCAACACCGCCCGACGCGCCCGAACCAGCGGATGCACCAACGCCTCCAGACGACGACGCTGCGACTCGTCCTCGAACACGATCGCCGCGACCGCCGACCGATCCACACGCCCGTCCGCGCCGATCACCCGGTCCCCCCACCACCGACGCAACTCGTCGCGCACCTCCGCGCGATCCAGCGCGGCCTTCGCCTCCGCGTCCGAATCGATCACCACGCACCCGCGCCGCGCGAACTCGCGCGCCACAGCGCTCTTCCCCGCCCCGATCCCGCCGGCCAGGCCCAGCACGAGGACTTTGCCTTCAACCGGTGGCGCTGGCGGTGGCACAGCCGGTGGCACAGGCGTCCCGCCTGTGCGCCTGTCAATCGCTTCCTTCGCCTGCGCCCACACCTCGTGCGGCCGCGCGATCATCACCCACGCGACCTCGACCGCATCCGTTCCCGCCGTCGCGAACCCGATCGTCCCCAGCCCGAGCAATCGCTCGCCGAGCGACCGGTAGAGCACGACGTGCTGCACGCGCTCCAGCCTCGCCTCGACCGTGAAGCGCCGCAGCACGCCCGACACGCGCACCACGCGCCGATCGGTCAGCGTGTATCTCCGGCTCGCCCAGACCGCCGTTTCCCAGAGCAGTTTCAGCGCCCCCACCGCCAGCACCGTCCACCCCGCCGCGGCCGCTACGCCCGGCACGCCCCCCCGCGCCGCGGGCCACGCCAGCGCCAACGCCAGCACGCCCAGCGCGCCCACCGGAACCACCGACCGCAGCACGATCGACAAGACGCTCGGACGGAGCGACACGAGCGTCCGCTCGCCCGAAGGCGCAGACCTCCCGTCCCCTTCGCCCCGATTCGTCACGCCGTCACTCCGTCGCGTCCCCACTCGGCCCTTCCGCCCTTGCCCTCTTCACAACGCCTCCCGCTTCAGCGTCGCGATCTCCGGGTAGTTCCGGTAGTACCCGTCGTAATCCAATCCGTACCCGACCACGAACTCGTCCGGGATGTCGAACCCGACGTATTCGGCCCGCGCTCCCTCGGCCTCCGTCACCGCACGCGGCACGTCCTTGCGCAGCAGCACGCACGCACGCACCGACGCGGGCGACTGCTCCTCCACCGCGCGCCTCACCAGAGCGATCGTCTGGCCGGAGTCCAGGATGTCATCCACGATCACGACGTGCCGTCCTCCGAGCGTGCGCGGCAGTTCCGACCGGATCGCCGCGCCCTTGCTCTCCAGCGACCGCCCGGGATAACTGCTCACCGCCACCAGTTCCAACCGCAACTTCAGCGGCAACTCGCGGATCAGGTCCGCCCCGAAGACCATCGCCCCGGACATGATCGGGATGATGACCACCCCCACGAGGCGGTCTCCGTCGCCCCCGTTCGACCCGCTCGCTCCGAGGTCGCGGCGCAGGTCGTTCGCCAGGGACGTGCCCAGTTCTCGCACGCGCCGGGCGATGGTCTCGCGGCCGATCAACACTCGGTCGATCTCGGGGAACACGCCGCCAGCATACGGACTTCGTGCCGTCTCAGAATCGCTTGTGGACCGGACGCTCCGACGGCCCGCCGACGCCGAGCACCGCCCGCGCGATCCGCAGGTCCGCCGGGCGCGTGATCTTCACGTTCAGCGGGTCACCCTCGACAACCACCACGCGCCGACCCAGACGCTCCACCAGCGTCGAATCGTCCGTGCAGTCAATGTTCGGCTGGGCATAGGCCTCCCTGAGCAGGGCAGCCTCGAACACCTGCGGCGTCTGCACCGCCACCAGCCGGTCACGTTCGACCGTCTCCCCGACCGACCGGAGAGGATGCCGCTTGCCCGCGCCCAGGATGGCCGCGAGGGGGTCCGCGCCCGGATCGTCCACGACCTCATCCGACAGCCGTTTCAGCGTGTCGGAGACCTCGATCGCCGGCACGACCGCGGGGTGCCGCGACGCCGCGTCGAACACGCGGTCCAGCAGCGCCTGCGACGCGCACGGCCTCGCCGCGTCGTGCACCGCGATGTGCGTCGCGTCCTCCGGCACGTGCCCCAGCGCGGCCTTGACCGTCTCGTACCGATGCGTCCTGCCCCCGCGGCACAACGCCACCCCGAGCAGGCCCATCTTGTCGCCGTAACGCAGCCGGAACTCCGCGAACGCCGCCTCCTCGTGCGGCCCGGCGACGACGATGCCCGCGATGGTGACGTCCGGCGAGGCGTAGTTGGCGAAGAGTTCGACGGTTCGCTGCAACACCGGCCGACCGCCGAGGTCCTCGTCCAGTTTCGACCGCGCCCCACCCAACGGGTCCGCCTCGGCGTACCGCTTCGAGTACCCCGCCGCCGGAATCACGACCGCGACTCGCATGGCCTGAGCGTATCGCCCCCGAGGCCTGATCCGGGTGTGGACGAGCAAAAACCGGACGACTGGGAAAGTTTCCCGGAAACTGCCCTGTACCATTGGGCATAAGCCCGTCTCCGGGTATGCTTGGGCCATGAAGCCCCCGGCGGACTCTACCGGAACCCTTGCTCACACGCCCTCAGGCCCCGAGAGCGGGCCTGGGCCTTTGGAGGTCCGCATCCACAGGGCCGGGGAGGAACTCCTGGCGGCCCTGCGGGGCGTGCTGGACGCGATCCCCGGCTCGCCCCGCGGGCCGCAGGCGTTGGCGAACCGGCTCGGGATCGACAAGGTGCTGGCCAGCCGCATCCTGGCCGCGGTCCGCAGCGCGGACCCGCTGTTCGTGGTGCATCGCGCCCCGGGGCCGGAGCCGCTCCGCCGCACCGTCAGCGCCATCGCACGCGAGGGTGTCGATGCGTCGCTGGTGCTCCGGGCGGAACGGGCGGTGGACGACTTCGAGCGCCTCATCCGCGACGAGATCGGCGACCGGCAGTCCCTCGAGGCGATCGTGAGCGCGTGGGTGCCTGAGGCTCGGCGTGAGTTTGAGTTGCGCCGCAAGCAGTCGGCGTTCAAGGCGCTGAGCCACCTGCGCGGCGCGATGGTGAACGCCCTGACCGCGACCGTCTTCCTCGCGCCGTCCGCGGACGATCCGGAACGCTTGGACGTGGTGTGGGTGAACGGGCTGATCGGGCTGTTGCGGCTCCGCCCGACGTCGGCGGTGAAACTGGCGACGCGCCGGTTCGGGCCGGAGCCGCGCCAGCGCCAGCCGCTGACGCTGGACCGCGAGCCGATCGAGCGGCTGTCGCACGTGCTGGGCGAGTTCAGTTCGTCGCCGCTGCCGCCGTTCGAGGTGGTGCGCGCGGGGGACACGGTGCACTACGTGCTCGGCGGCGAGGGGTACGGGCCGCGGTCGGCGGTCGATCTCGTCATGGCAGAGGTGAACCTCTCCGAGATGCGCCGGACCGTGCCGCCGGGTTCGGGACGCAAGGGGTACGTCTTCGCCGAAGTCTCGATCCCCGCGGCCGTCATGCAACTCGACGCCTTCGTGCACGAGGGCGTCTACCCCGGCGCGACGCCGTCGATCCGCGTGTACGACACGGCGTTCGAGGGCGTGGCGGACGCCAACGACCGGGCGCGCGACATCGACGCCCTCGACGTCGCCGAGACGGTCGAGCCGCTCGGCGCGGGGCTGGGCGGCGCGAGGTCCGGCGACGTGCCGCGGTACGCGGACCTGCTGCGCCTGGTGTGCGCGAAGATGCGGTGGTCGGGCGAGTCGTTCCGCGGCTACCGGTGCCGGATCGAGTACCCGCTGTACGGGACGCAGGTGACGATGCTGTTCGAGCAGGCGGGGGGGTGAGCGGGGGCGCGGCTGGATCAACTGGTGTCTGGTACGGAGTATCGGGGTACGGGCCACATGGCCCGAGGGCCACATTCGGATGGCCGGATGGGGCTGGGTGCGTTGCGAGGTGGGGGCGAGGGGGGGGCTGGCGTTGGCTCACGCGGAGGCGCGGAGGGGG
>JACTNA010000011.1 GCA_014584315.1 Planctomycetota bacterium
GGTCGGGGCTGCGCCCCTCCCTCCGCGGCGGCCAGCGTCGGTCACTATCCTTGAACCACGACTCTCATAGACACTGGTACAGAAACTGGGGGCAGGTCAGTTCCACTCCATGTCGAAGGAGCCACGCACTCTGAGTGCTATGCGGGCTTCGGACCCTACCAAGGGGGATACGTCAAGTACTCCGGGCAGCCTGGCCGTGCCGCCGTCTGGAAGCACGCTGCCGGCACATGGCTCGACCTCACACCCCCGTGGGCGGGGCTGGGCATCATCCACGGCATGGACGCCAAGGGACAGGTCGGGCAGGTCACTCCGCAGCCGAACACCTACCACGCCGCGCTCTGGCGCGGCACGCCCGAGAGCGCTGTCGATCTTCACCCTGCGGGCCCGTACTACTCCTCCATCGCCTATGCCATCCGCGCCGATCAGCAGGTCGGCTACGCACGACAATCCAGCGACGGCATGACACACGCCGCGCTCTGGCGCGGCACGCCCGAGAGCTTCGTCGATCTTCATCCTCCCGGCGCGCAGTGGTCTGAGGCGTTCGCCACGGACGGCGAGCATCAAGGGGGCTGGTTCGTTCCCGCCGCGGGCGGCCTCCACGCCGTCATCTGGAACGGCACGGCCGCGAGTTACGCCGACCTCCACCCGCCCGGCGCCGTCGCCTCCGCCATCCGCGACATGGCTCCCGGCGTGCAGGTCGGCTACGTGCGCTGGGTCGGGAAGCCCAACCACGCCGCGCTCTGGCGCGGCACCGTCGCCAGCCTCGTGGACCTCAACCCCCCCGGCGCCAGCCAGTCCGAACTCAACGCCACGGACGGCAGGAACCACGCGGGCGCGGCGTGGCTCGACAGCCTCTCGCACGCCGCGGTCTGGCTCGAGGGCCGTGAGGAGGTCGTGGACCTGCACCCGCTGCTCGGCCCCGGCTACATCGCCTCCGTCGTGAAGGCGATCTGGACCGACGGCCGCACGATCTACGCCGCGGGCTTCGCGGATCCCAGCGCCGCTCCCCGCGAGGCCTGGGTCTGGATCGGCACGCGAGTCGAGACCGACGCCCCGAAGCGGCGGTGATAGGGCGGACTCAGTCCGAGCCGGCGAAGTGGAGTTCGGTCTCCGGTGGGAGTCTCGTCCATTCGGTGAGGTGCCACGAGGGGAGCGGGGGCGTGCGGGAGCGGTCCCAGCGGACCTCGAAGGTGAACTCGATCTTGTCGCCGATCGCGAGGCCCTCGATGGAGACGCCCTCGGCGAGCGGGAAGGGCATCTGCATCTCGGCCATGCCGACGACCTCGCCCGCGCCGTTCACGAAATCGTCGATGCGCTCGTGGTGGACGACGAAGTTGCTGACGGGGCGCGCAGGATCGGGGAGGTCCGCGACGACGCCGCGAACGCCGCGGTAGATCTGGTCGGGTCGAGTCGGATCGGGCTGCTGCTGTGCGCGTTCGGAGCAGGCAGCAAGGGCGACCGCGGCGCAACAGAGGATGGCCGCGGGCAGGCGGCGTGCGCGTGGCATGTCAGGCCTTGTCGACGGAGAGGAACGCCCGGACGGAGGCAAGGTCGGGCGCGATGTCCGGCGTGAAGACCATGGACCACGACTCGCCCTTGCGGACGGTCAGCCCCTTGGCGGGCTTCTCGCGGGCGTACCAGGTGCGGTTGCCGCGGATGTACGTCCACATGCGCTGGCGGCGCAACTTCTGGGCGCGGCGGAGGGTCCGCTGCACGCCCGGATCGCGTCGCATGAGGCGGGCGATCGTCTTCACGTGGCCCTGCGCGCGGGGCTGCTCGGTGATGGTGCAGCGGATGGGCTGCCCGGGCTTGAATGCGTCGGCCATGGGAGAACCCTCGGCCGCCCCTTCCGGGGGCGGGACGGGAAGCATAGGCGGGGGTCCGTGGCGTTCCAGCGGGCGTCGGTGTCGGGTGTCGGGGATCGGGTCGGCTACAGTTGCCGGATGACCCAGCAGACGCCGCCGCCGCCGCCGCCCTTCAACCCCGACGCGCAGCACCACCAACGCCCGAGGCTGAGGCCCGTTCGGGGCTTCCCGGTGCAGGCCCAGGACCAGTCGGGCAAGCAGGTGGTGCTGCTCGGGCTTGCGGACGCCAAGCAGGTGTCCGACCGCCCGCCGGTGGTGGTGACGCCGGCGGTGCAGAACATCCTGCCGCTGATGAACGGCGAGCGTTCGGTGGACGACATCGTGAGCGAGGTCGGGCGGGGCCTCACGCGGGAGATGCTCGAGCCGCTGGTGGCGCAACTGGACGCGGCGGGACTGCTGTTCGGGCCGGAGTTCGACGCGATGCTCGCGAGGATGCGTGCGGACTTCGACAGCAGCACGATCCTGCCGCCCGGGCCGACCGCCGCGATGGCGGACGCGCTGGTGCAGCAGGCGTTGGGCGAGGGGGCTACCGAGGAGCAGAAGGCGGAGCACGGCCCCGCGAAACTCCGCGAGGCGCTGGACAAGTGGATCGACGAGGCGCTGAAGAACGCCGAGAAGCCGAGTTTCGACGCCCTGCCGAAGGCGATCGTCGCGCCCCACGTGGACTACGGTCGCGGCTGGATGAACTACGGCGCGGTCTGGGGGCGGATGCGGGTGGTCGATCGCCCGGACCGCGTGGTGGTGCTGGGCACGAACCACTTCGGCTTCTCTACGGGCGTCGCGGCGTGCGACAAGGGGTTCCGCTCGCCGCTCGGCGACTGCCCGGCGGATGAGGAGATGATCGCGTTCATGCGCGACCGGCTGGGCGACACACTGTTCGCGCACCGGTACGACCACGAGCGCGAGCACTCGATCGAACTCCAGATCCCGTGGATCCAGCACTGCCTGGGGCCGGACGCCTCGGGGGCGTACTGCAGAGTCTTCGCCGCACTGGTGCACGATCCGGCGGTGAACAACGGCGAGTCGTACGACGGCAGCGGCGTGGCAATCGGGCCGTTCATCGACGCCCTGCGCGAGGCCATCGCGACGCTCCCGGGCACGACCCTGGTTGTGAGTTCGGCGGACCTGAGCCACGCCGGCCCGGCGTTCGGTGATCGGCAGGCGCTGGCCGGCGAGGAGGACGAGCCGCGGCAGTTCCGTGAGCGCATCCTGAACCACGACCGCGAGATGCTCCAGATGATCGCCGAGCGCAGGCCGGACGACCTGATCGCCGCGATGGCGTGGCAGGGGAACCCGACGCGCTGGTGCTCGACCGGGAATCTGGTCGCAGCCATGAAGGCCGTGGAGCCGGACGAGGTCGAGATTCTCGGGTACGCGGCCGCCATGGACCAGCAGGGCCTGGGCATGGTCTCGAGCGCGGCGATCGTGATGCGCTGAGCGTCATGGGCTCCGCCGGCGGCATCTCGTCCGGGCCTGATCTCGCGGCGATCGGGCTGTTCGTGCTGTCAGGCGCGCTGGCGGCCGCGGGGGTGTACCTGCTCTGGGCGGCGCGGCGCGGACGGAGCGAGGACCACCGCGTGCGACTCCCGGTGGTGGGCGTGGTCGGCGTTCCCACGTGCCTCACGGGCGGGCTGGCGTTGCTCATCGGGGCGTACCACGCGGCGGTGTACGGGTCGCCGGGGGCGGCCGGGCTTCCGGCGGTGCCGGTGGATCGGTGGTGGCTCGTCGCGGGGCTTGTGGTGGCGGCGTGCGCGGGGGCGGCGCTGGCGGAGGCGTTCGAGCGAGGCGAGGGCCGGTAACAGCCGTGTCACGGGGGTGTAACTCGTCCGCCACGGGGGTTGCGTCGGGCAGAACTGTCGCGAGACTGGGGCGTATCGACGGTCGCTCGGGGCGTGCCGGAGCGGTTCCGGGGCGTCCCGGGCGGGTCGGCTCGTGTAGGATGGATCGGCGGGGTGCGCGCCCCGCGTCCGGAACGAGCCGAGGGTCGTCGGTTCGATCGGCGAGCGTCCGTCGGGCGTCGCCGCAGCGAGGGTTGCCATGCCAGCCGCGAACACCTGCTGGGGGATCGAGGTCGGGGCCGGGGCCGTCAAGGCTCTGAAACTGGAGGTCGTGGACGATCGCCCGCGGGTGGTCGATTTCGCGTACATCCCGCACGCGAAGGTGCTCTCGACGCCGGAACTGGACCAGGAGGACGCCAAGCGCGTCGCGCTGGGACGCCTGGTGACGGAGTTCGACCTGAGCAACGCGACGATCGCGGTGAGCGTTCCGGGCCACTCTGCGTTTGCGCGGTTCGCGAAGTTGCCGCCCGTGGACCCGAAGAAGGTGCCGGACATCGTGAAGTTCGAGGCGGTGCAGCAGATCCCGTTCCCGCTCGAGCAGGTGGAGTGGGACTACCAGACGTTCGTCAGCCCGGACTCTCCGGACGTCGAAGTGGGCATCTTCGCGATCACGAAGGAGCGCATCAACGGCGACCTGATGCTGCTCCGCGACATGCGGATCGTGCCCGACCTGGTCACGCTGTCGCCGGTGGCGGTATACAACGCGATGGCGTTCGACCTCCAGTTCACGGAGAAGACGCAGGGGACGATCCTGCTCGACGTCGGAACGACATCGACGGACCTGATCATCGCGGACGCCGGGCGGGTGTGGATCCGGACGTTCCCGATCGGCGGGCACGAGTTCACCAAGGCGCTGGTGGAGCAGTTCAAACTCAGTTACCCGAAGGCCGAGAAACTCAAGCGCGAGGCGGAGCAGAGCAAGCACGCCCGCCACGTCTTCCAGGCGATGAGGCCGGTGTTCACCGACCTGGTGCAGGACGTGCAGCGCTCGGTGGGGTACTACCAGTCGCTGCACCGGGACGCGGACCTCTCGCGCCTCATCGGCATGGGTTCCACCTTCAAGTTGCCGGGTCTGCGCAAGTACCTCAAGCAGCAGTTGGGCATCAATGTCTACCGGATCGACGCCTTCAAGGGCCTGACCGCCGAGGGGCCGCGGGCCGCGGAGTTCGAGGCGCTGTCGCTGAACATGTGCACGGCGTACGGGCTGGCGCTGCAGGGCCTCGGGATGGGGACGCTGCAGGCGAACCTCATGCCGGTGCAGGTCTCACGCGAGGCGATGTGGGAGCGCAAAAAGCGGTGGTTCCTCGCGGCGGCGGGGCTGTCGCTGGCCGCGACCGGCGCGATGTTCATCCGGCCGATGATGGACCGGAACGCGGCGGCGGCCACGCCCGCGCCGGCGTCGATCAACCGGGCCGTCACCATGTCCCGCACGCTCGTGAGCGAAGCAAACGCCGCCGGCACGACCGCGATCGCCCAGGGCGCGTTCGACGCCTCCAACATGATTTCGGTCTTCGATCGGCGCGAGATCATCCCGATGGTCCTCGACGACGCCAGCCGCATGATCGAGGCCGCGAACGGCGCGGCATCGCCGGGCGAACCGGCGGTGATGCTGCGCAGCCTGAGCACACAGTACCTCTACGCGGAAACGCCCGTCGCGGCGGGCGCTGCTCCGACGCAGCGCAGTTTCCAGGGCGGGCGCGACGTTCCGCCGAGCGAATACGGCGGACGGCAGGCGTTCCGGGGGGAAGGTGAGGGTTGGGGCGGCGAGGACATGTCGCAGCCCCAGGACCCGGGGGCCGGGCGCCCCCGCGTGCGGGTGACGATGGAACTGACCACGCCGCGGAACGCCGCCGAAGCGCGCATCCTGGCCACCGAGTCGGTCATGCGGTGGCTGTCGCAGAACGCGGAGCGCGAGGGGGTTCCGTACCGACTCGAGACGCTCGGGGACGCGACGCTCCGGATCGTCCAGATGTCCGTCGAGTCGGAGCCGTCGGCCACGACGGCGCGCGCGACGACGGGTCGCGCGACTCGCGGCGGGCGGGACGTGCCGCCGTACGAAGAGCCGGGGTACGAGGGTCGTGGGGGCGGGCGCAGCGCGGTCACGGAGCAGGCGCCGGTGCGCATGAACCTGATGGGTGAAGGCGCGGTCCCGCAGCAGTCGAGGGACTCCTTCGAGGCGGAGACCGGCCTCGTGCGGCTCGCGCCCATCTCCGCGCCGGCGAAGCGGGCGGCCGAGGGGGCGGTCGAGTCGGCCGTCACCATCACGTTCGAGGCGGTGCTGCTGGACGCCAAGGCGTCCGAGGAGGGCGACCGGTGAAGGGTGTGCTCGGCTGGATCAAATCGCATCTCGTGGTCGTGATCTGCACGGCCGTCGTGATCGTTTCGCTGCCGCTCGGCTTCGTCTTCAGTTCGAAGATGAACGCGAAGATCCGGGAGTCCGCGGAGAAGGAAGGCAACGACCAGCTCCGGCAGATCCAGAACGCGAGGGTGACCTACGTCATCCCGTCGCTGCTGCCGGGCGAGCCGTCGGTCGAGTTGGCGCGGCAGGCGCCCAACGCCGCGCTCACGGCGTGGGTGAAGGAGCAGCGTGACCGGCGCGAGGCCGAGGCGTCGGGCGTGATGCGCCGGGCCGTCGAGTTCAATCGGCGCGACCACGCCCCGCTCGTGCAGGGCCTGTTCCCTGAACCCCCCCGCGATCCGACGCAGGAGTTGCGGCTGAAGGGGGAACTGCTGAATCTCCTCGCCGGCACGTCGTCCGCCGACCGTCCCTCGGTTTACGAGACGCTGCTGGCCGAGATCGGGGCCGGCTCGCCCCCCCCGGCGGAGGAAGTCTTCGAACGGGTCCGGGACGTGGAGGAGCGTGAACGCGAGCGGCTGCTCGCGGACAGCCCCACGGGCCAGTTGACGGGCGAGCAGCAGGCGAAACTGACGGAGCAACTGGTGAACCGCCGGATCGGCGAGTACCAGCGACGGGCGCGCGAGATCAGCGTCTACGCGGACCTGACGAGCCTGGACCGCACCGGGTTCGACAAGCGTTCGTCGCTGCTCCCGCCGCCCCGTGTCGCGGACGCGCAGGGCGGCGCGCTGCCCCACGTCGCCGAGTTCTTCCAATGGCAATGGGACTACTGGATGGTGCGCGACCTGCTGTCGGCGGTGGAGCGGGCGAACACCGCGGCCGACGGCGACCGCCTGGACGTGGAGAACGCGGTCGTCAAGCGCGTCGAGAAGATCTCGGTGGAGGAGTTGCCGCTGTACGGCGACGCGCGCCTGCCGCGGCTGAGCGCGCCCGAGGGCTCGGTGCCCCTGGACCGCTCGATCTCGGTGACGGGGCGCACCTCGAGCGAGACCAACAAGCTGTACGACGTCCGGCGGGCGAAGATGACGGTCGTCGTGTCGTCCGAGCGTCTGCCCGTGTTCCTCGATGCGCTGGCGCAGACGAACATGGTCTCCTTGCTGTCGGTGAACCTGTCCGAGGTGGACGTGTGGGGCGACCTGCAGAAGGGCTTCTTCTACGGGCGCGAGCCGGTCGTTCGTGCCGAGTTGGAACTGGAGACGCTCTGGCTCCGTTCGTGGACCGGGCCGCTGATGCCACCGACCGTGCGTCAGCGTCTGGGGGTCGAGTTGACGGGAGAGCCTGGCTGAGCCTGCAACCGCGCCGCCGGCGCGTCGGGAGTCGATCATGAAGATCAAGGGCGTGAACTTCTTTGAGCAGCACGTGGAGAAGCTCGTGCTGGGCGTGGTCTCGCTCGTGCTGCTCGGCGCGCTGACGGCGCAGTTCGTCGTCGAGCCGAACATCGTGAAGATCGGGTCGAGCCAGTACCCGCCGCATCAGCGGTTTGTGCCGGCGGAGAACGAGGCGAACGCGCTGCTGGCGAGAATGGCGGACCCGTCGCCCGACGTCCCGGCCGTCGCGGACCAGCCCCTCCGCGAGCGGTTCGCCGCACGGATCGCCGGATCGGTCGCGCCCCGCCAACGCCTCGCGCTGAGCACGCCCGGAGCGGAGATTCAGGGCGTCGAGGACGTGCCGGGTGCGGAGACGATCATGGCGATGCCCGCCGTTCCACCGCTGAACGGCGTTGTGGCCGCGCCCTACATCGCGACCATCGATCCGTTCGAGTGGGTCGGCTCGCCCGAGTTGAGACCCTTCCTCCCCGCCGAGCAGCCCTTCGATAAGGCCGCGGTCAGCGTCGAGGCGACCTTCAGCGGGCGCGCGCTGCGCGAGGCGCTCCTGCGCGACCCCGACGGCCCCGAAGGGCCGCAACGCCCGCTGCCGCCGGGATGGTGGCGCGACAACTTCGAGGTGCTGGGGATCGAACTCCAACGCGAGGAACTCACGGCGACCGGGGAGTGGTCGAACGTGACGGAGATCACGTCCATCCCAGGGCGGCTGGACCTCGTGAAGGAAGTGCGGACCGATCGGCCCAACGCGGCCGAACTGCGCTACATCGTCGAGGATGCACGCGCCGCGATGCATGAGATCGTGCAGCCGGCCTATCTTCGCACCATCGCCGGCCCGGCGTGGGTCCGCCCCAGCGAGGCGGTCGCCGCGCTCGGCATGACCGAAGAGGCGCAGGAGATCGCGCGCATCAAGAGCCAGATCGCCGCGCTCGACGAGCGCATCGCGGGACTGGACCGGGCGATCGAGGACGCGCGAGCGCCGGGTGGCGAGCAGCGGGCGCCGGACCCGGGCCGTCGCGGCGAGCCGGGGCGCCGGGGTGAGCCGCAGCCCGATCGGAACGCGGCCACGGACGCCAATGTGCGTCGCCTGCAGGCGCAGCGCGAGGGCGTGGTCCGGCAACGCGAGATTCAGGTCAAGCGGCTGCAGGACCTCGGCGTGACCCCCGAAGATCCGGCGAGGCGAGAGGCCACGCGAGCGGGCGTCGCGCCGCTGCTCGAGAACGCAGAGTTGAGCCTGTGGGCGCACGACGTGACGGCACGTCCGGGCTCGGTAGTGCGCTACCGGATGAGGCTGGTGCTGAACAACCCCGTGTACGGCAAGACCTCGCTGAGCGAGGATCAGAAGAGCCTGGCCGCGGACCCGCTGCTCCCCGGGCCGTGGTCCGAGTGGTGCGCCCCGGTCGAAGTGCCCGCGGAGCAGTACTTCTTCATCACCAGCGCGGGCGAGGGTGATGCGCTCGGGCGCGGCCCGAGGGCGTCGGCCGACCTCTTCAAGTTCTACTACGGCTACTGGCGACGCGCGCGGACGACCATGGAGCCCGGCGACAGCATCCGCGGCACGGCCCAACTCCCCGACGGCCTTCTCATCTGGGACCTCGACAAGTTGGCGTCAGAGGGGCAGCACCAAGTGGCCCCACCGATGGAACCACGGCGTCCGGGCGAGGGGGAACGCTACGAGCCGCCACGCGATGAAGGCCGCCGGGCCGCGCCGCCCCCCGGGGAGACCACTCCCGGAGCGCCCCCGCCCATCCCCGAGAACGCCCGTCCGGCCGCCAAGACGCTGGCACTATCGGCGGATGTGATGCTGCTGGACGTGGCGCGGCTGCCGGGCGGCGTCGATGCCGGCTTGACGGGCGGACGGCGGCAGGCGTTCCAGGCGGTTCTCCGGGACCACGCCGGGATGATCCTCGTCCGCAACCCCGACGACGATCGGGCAACGGCCCTGTTCCGGGGGCTTTCGGCATCGGCGGAGGAGGGGCGGACGCAAGGGCAGACTCCCCCCGAACCCGAGCCGACCGAGCGCCGACCCGCGCCCGATCAGCGCGAACGGGACACCCCGCGTGATCGGCCCGATTCCGGCGGAGGGAAGCAGGGCGGTGGCGGCGGCGGCGGCTGAAAAACCGCGGCTGCATCGGCCTTTCCCGGCTTGACCCGCCCTCGGCGCCGCGTAGTATCCCCTCGCCCCATATCGGGGCGGATGTGCAGCCCAACGCGGGAGACCGCGACGGGTCACGAGGCCCGCCGATGCGTCGGCGTCGCCTGAGTTCTTTGACAACCGGATACGGACGAGAGCCAGCCCCGACGAGCGGGCGGTTCGGTCGCTACGGAGCGTCCGGCCGGTTTCGTCGGGGTTGATTGGCAAGCATGAAGTAGAGCAGTGCCTGAGTGCTGGTTTGGGTTTGCATCAACGGCCGACGCATCTATCGCGACGCGGGGACGCCTCCCCGGGTCGCGCCAACGGGATCAACGAGAACAAGAGCGTGCGTCGGTGGCGGTTGCGGTCGAAGGCGGCCGCGGCGTCGGGTTGGTGCGACAAAGCTACCAAGGGCACACGGTGGATGTCTTGGCGTTGAGAGGCGATGAAGGACGTGGGAACCTGCGATAAGCCCAGAGGAGCTGGTAACCGAGCGTCGATCCTGGGATGTCCGAATGGGGAAACCCGGCCCTTCGGGGCCATCGCACGCTGAATGCATAGGCGTGCGAAGCGAACCCGGGGAACTGAAACATCTCAGTACCCGGAGGAAAGGAAAGCAACAGCGACTCCGTGAGTAGCGGCGAGCGAAAGCGGATGCGCAGGCGGAAGAGCGAACGCGTTGGAATGCGCGGCCTGAGAAGGTGAAAGCCCTGTACCCGGAAGCCTGCGTAAGCCCTTGAGTAGGTTCGGTGCCGTGGAACCCGGACTGAACACGGGGGGTCCACCCCCCAAGGCTAAGTACTCCTCAACGACCGATAGTGAATCAGTAAGGCGACTGAATGATGACAAGCACCGCGATGAGCGGGGTGAAAGAGTACCTGAAACCGTGTGCCTACAAGCGGTCGGAGCCTCCCGCAAGGGGGGTGACGGCGTGCTTTTTGCATAATGAGCCCGCGAGTTAGTCTGTGCGGCGAGCCTAAGGCCCACCGGGCCGGAGGCGGAGCGAAAGCGAGTCTGAACAGGGCGTTCAGTCGCACGGGCTAGACGCGAAACCTAGTGATCTACCCATGGCCAGGGTGAAGGGCGGGTAAGACCGCCTGGAGGCCCGAACTCGTTGTCGTTGAAAAGACATGGGATGAGCTGTGGGGAGGACTTAAAGTGTAATCAAACTGGGAGATAGCTCGTTCTCTCCGAAATAACTTTAGGGTTAGCCTCGGGAGCGCAACCGACGGGGGTAGAGCGACTGGATGAGCGTTGGGGGCCACAAGCCTACCGCGCTCAACCAAACTCCGAATACCGTCGGCCAAGACCCGGGAGATAGACGGCGAGTGACAATATCCGTCGTCAAAAGGAGAACAATCCAGACCGCCGGCTAAGGCCCCGAATCTCCGCTGAGTTCGTAAGGAAGTCAGATTGCCGTGACAGCCAGGATGTTGGCTTAGAAGCAGCCACCATTTCAAGAGTGCGTAATAGCTCACTGGCCGAGGAATCTGGCGCCGAAAATGATCGGGAATAAGCGGGGAGCCGAAGCCGCGGACGCGCAAGCGTGGTAGGAGAGCGTTCCTCTCGGCGGTGAAGCGGTCCGGGAACGGTCCGTGGAGCGTGAGGAAGTGCATATGCGGGCTTGAGTAACGATAAAGCGGGTGAGAATCCCGCTCGCCGTAAGCCCAAGGGTTCCTGGGGAAGGTACATCCGCCCAGGGTGAGGCGGGACCTAAGGCGAGGCCGAAAGGCGTAGTCGATGGACAGCCGGCTAATATTCCGGCCCCCTCGCGGAGATCGAAGCGCGGTGCAGATTCCTTAGCTCGGGTGGGCGACCAGTTGTGCCCAGGCCCTTGTGGCCGTTCCCGGGGGCGGGAGTCTCCAGAAAAGCCGCGTGGGCGAAGCGAGGCCCGTACCAAAACTGACACAGGTGGGCGAGGCGAATAGCCTCAGGCGCTCGAGAGAACGGTCGTGAAGGAACTAGGCAAACTAACCCCGTACGTTCGCAAGAAGGGGGCCCTTCGGGGCGCAGAGAAAAGGCTCTGGGAACTGTTTATCAAAAACACAGCTCTGTGCCAACTCGCAAGAGGATGTATACAGAGTGACGCTTGCCCGGTACCGGAATGTCACGGGAGCGGGTCAGCTTCGGCGAAGCTCGCGACTTAAGCACCGGTAAACGGCGGCCGTAACTATGACGGTCCTAAGGTAGCGAAGTTCCTTGTCGGGTAAGTTCCGACGCGCATGAATAGCGTAATCACTGGAGCACTGTCTCCACGACCGACTCGGTGAAATAGTAGTGGCGGTGAAGATGCCGCCTACCCGCAGCAAGACGGAAAGACCCCGTGGACCTTTACTGCAGGCTCGCATTGGTCACGAGCATGTTCTGCGTAGGATAGGTGGGAGGCTTCGAAGCCCGGGTTTCGGCCCGGGTGGAGCCAACGGTGAAATACCACCCTGAATACGTTTGTGGCCTAACCCCGAATCCCGTGAATCCGGGCGGGGGACCGTGCGTGTCGGGCAGTTTGACTGGGGCGGTCTCCTCCAAAAAGGTAACGGAGGAGCGCAAAGGTCGGCTCAGCGCGGATGGAAACCGCGTTTCAGAGTGCAAGAGCACAAGCCGGCTCTACTGCGAGGCCGACGGGCCGAGCAGTCACGAAAGTGGGCTCTAGTGATCCTGCGATCCCGTGTGGAAGGGTCGTAGCTCATCGGATAAAAGGTACCCCGGGGATAACAGGCTGATCGCACCCGAGCGTCCATAGCGGCGGTGCGGTTTGGCACCTCGATGTCGGCTCATCGCATCCTGGGGCTGAAGGTGGTCCCAAGGGTTCGGCTGTTCGCCGATTAAAGCGGTACGCGAGCTGGGTTCAGACCGGCGTGAGCCAGGTCGGTCCCTATCTGCTGTGGGCGTTCCAGGCTTGAGAGGAGTCAACCCTAGTACGAGAGGACTGGGTTGGACCGACCCCTGGTGATCCTGTTGCGGCGCTCGCCGCACCGCAGGGTAGCTACGTCGGGCAGGGATAACCGCTGAAAGCATCTAAGCGGGAAGCCCCCCTCGAGATGAGGCCTGGTGGTCGAAAGACGGAAGACCCCTCGGAGACCACGAGGTTGATAGGCCGCGCGTGCACAGGCTGAAAGGCCTTCAGCGGAGCGGTACTAACGGTCGAAGGCTTTGTCGCACCAACCGGCCGCCGCGGCGTCGGCGCCATCCCCACCGGGGAGGCGCGGCCCGGCGTTCCAGGCACTCTCTACGACGCGCTCGCCACGCTCTCCTCCGATCCATCGCCCGCGCCGCGCCACCGCGCGACGCGCGCTTTGTCGGTGACCACAGGTCGGGGGTCACACCTGTTCCCATCCCGAACACAGCAGTTAAGCCCCGGCCGCCGATGATACTGCACCGCGGGAAAGTAGGTCATCGCCGACACTTGGCCCCGTCCGGGTAAACCCGGGCGGGGCCTTTTTCATTGCCGCCCTCCGGAGCGGCCGACGACCCGCGATCGCCCCGGGGATTCGGGTAGACTGCCGCACGTCGGCGGATGGAGTCGGCGTCGGGCGGCGAGGTCCGGATCGGGGGGCAGCATGGCCGTGGCACTGACCGCGTTCGACGGGGCGACCGTGGCGACGCCGGTCGCCAATCCGGTGATGATCTCGGCGGGCGACTCTCTCATGTGGGGGCAGGGGCTGCTCCCCCAGAACCGCTTCCGCGAGATCGTTCGCCTCCGGCTTGAAGCGGAGCTCGGGCAACCTGTCACGGAACTCTCGCTGGCGCGTTCCGGGGCGAGATGTACGCCGCCGTCAATTCAAATCCCTCGCAACCCGACAGGTGATGCAGAGAGCGATGACGTTGCCGTTCGCGACAGCCTGTTGGATGCGACCTCGCCGGCCGTTCCTTCGCGGTATAGCGCTTCTAACTTCACCCGCGAGATTCCCGGTCCGGTTCCGACGACGCTGCGTCAACTCGAATCGGCGTTGGGCATCCTCTCGGACCCCGCAAACGCGAGCGATCCGGCGTCGGTGCGACTGATCCTGCTCGACGGCGGGATCAACGACACGGGGATCGGGAACATCATCGCGCCCACCGCGGCGATCGAAGAAGGCGGCCCGCTGGCGTCGTGGGAGGCGTGGATCTTCGCGGCCGCCGTCCAAGTGCGGAACAAGATGATCGAGACTCTCCGGTTCGCGCTCACAAACTTCCCGAACGCCGCCATCGTCGTCAACGGCTACTTCCCTGTGTTCTCCATGTATTCGTCGGCAGCGCTGTTCAGGGTGCAGGCGCTGGTCGCGATCCACTACGTCCCCGGGCTGAACTTCGTGGCGCCGCTCACGATCGCCGCCGCCGCGGACGCCTCGCGGGCGTGGCAGGTCGCGTCGAACCGTCGTCTTCGGCAGGCGATCGCCACGGTCCGCGCCGAGTTCCCGGGCCGGAACGTGTTCTTCGCGCGATCCGGGATTGAACGCGAGCGCTGCCTGTTCGCCCCGTTCACAATGCTGTGGGACTACGACGGCGTTCCGGACGTGACGCCGACCAACGAGCTGGACGTCGCGATGATCCTCGCGGGGATTACGCCGCACGACGAGGTCGCGGTGCAGCGGCATGCGGCGGTCACTGCCGCGGGCTTTACGGATCCGGTCCGCGCGGCGACGTCGATCATGGCGTCGGTGGGCCATCCGAACGTCGCCGGGGCGCGCGACTACGCGGAGTCGATCATCGATGCGCTGGAGTTCGGCGGGGTATTCACCCCGAGCCGGTCGCCGTGCGACCAGGCGGCGGCGGCGCGCCGCCGGAACTGCCAGGCCGGGCGGGATACCTGGGACTTCGCGGTTCAGCGGACGGTCGTGGGCATGGAGACAGCGTGCAGCGGTGCGGCGGACGCCCTCTTCGGAGCGGCAGGGACGGCCGTCGGCGTTGCGGGTGCGGCGTTGAACCGACTCGCGGGAAGGCCCGCCGCCGTTGCCGATTGTTACGCGGGCACCGGGGCGGCGATCGATGCCTGTGCGGCAACCGAAGCGACGGCGATCGCGGCGTGCAACGCGACGCTCGCCACGACACTCGCTGGGCCTTGCGCCATCTTCTGCACGCAGTTCACGAACTGCAACGGCCAGTTCGCGGCCTGGGATCCGCGCCGATACGCTTGCCAGGCGGCGAGGGTCGGGTGCGTCGCCGCGGCCGCGACCGCGAGGGTGGCGTGCCGCGTGGCCGCGGAGGCGACCCGGGCCGCGTGCGTGGGGATGGCGGTAGCCGCGGGCGTGACGTGCCGAGCGGCGGCGGTCGTGACCGACACGGCGTGCGCCACCGGCCAGGTGATCGCGGGCGTGGCCGACGTCGCCGTCGCCGCCGGGGCATTGATCGTCGCCGGCGGAGTCGCGCTCGTCGGTGTCGCTGTCATCGCCGGTTGCCGGATCGCCCAGGCAGCGGTGAGTCTGGGCGGGCGGCTCATCGGTGCGGCCGGACACCTTGTCTGCAACCTCGTCGGCGGAGCTCGCTGGATCGGGTGCAGGGCCGGGGCCGCGCTGGCCGGAGTGACCGCCGCAACGGCCCGAAGGTGACGACCCGCCGCCCGCAACGGTTCAAGGAGATCGTGCCATGGCCTCAAACCCACAGCGTTGCATCCCGTGCATCATCGGTGGCGTCGTGCTCATCCTCATCGTCCTCGGCGCGATCGTCGCTGGTGTCCTCGTGCTGCTTTGATCGGCAGCGCGTAGGATGGCTTGCGGGGACGCGCTCCCGCCGGATCCAGGAGGCCCGCCATGCCCGAAGCCGCACACGACCACACCCGCGTTTACGACGAGGGCGCGGAGGCCCTGCTCGCCTCCGAGAACTTCCCCGATCGCGTCACGCTCCTGCCGCCGGACAACGCGCGCATCGAGGCCGGCACGCGGCTGCGCATCCTGTGGGGGCAGGACATGCTCCGCGATGCGCTGGACGGGCGGTACCGCACGATCGTCTGCGGCGTGAACGACGAGGACAACTCGCACGGCATCGTCGCCCAACTCGTCAACCTGGTGACGACGAGCCAGTGGAGCGTGCAGACGGTGACGTCGTACGCCCGGGTGTTCCAGGAGGCGGTCTCGGTGCACGCCGCGAGCGACCGCGAGCCGTACATTCTCAAGTACGACCTCGACAGCCTGCTGATCCTCGGGCTGCTGCGGCCGAAGGGGCGTGACCACTTCACGCTCGACGACCTGTCGCGCGGGTTCCGCACGGTCGCGAAGATGATCCAGGGCCGCATGGAGCGGCGTCCCGTGGCGAGCGTCTCGTTCCTCGGCGCCCGCTCGAACCGGCTGCTCGGCCCCGACGGGCGAGAGCCGAGTTTCGAGGCCGTCCTGCGGACGATCTACCAGGCCGGCTACCGCGGCGACGTCTACCCCTCACCCCGCATGTGGTCCTACGGCCACGTCGGCGTCTTCCCGGTGTACCCGTTCCCGCAGGGGCTGGAGCGGATGCGGGAGGGGAGTTCGTGAACGCGGGCGCGATCGCGGATCGGCTGGAGTCGTTCGGGCGTGCGCTCCCGGGCGTCGTGGCGTGCGTGAGCGAGGCGGACGCGAAGTGGAAGCCGCCGCACGGGGCTTGGTCGGTACTGGAGGTCGTGAACCACCTGGCCGACGAGGAAGCGGATGATTTTCGTGCGCGTGTGCGGTTCGTGCTGGAGCGGCGCGACGGTCCGTGGCCGCCGATCGACCCGGAGGGGTGGGCGCGGGACCGCCGGTACAACGAGCGCGGGCTGCGCGAGAGCGTGGATCGGTTCGTGCGTGAGCGTGCGGCGTCGATCGCGTGGCTGCGTCCGGTCGTCGCGGCGGGGCCGGACTGGTCGGTCGCGTACCAGCACCCGAAGTTCGGGCCGATCCGGGCGGGCGACCTGCTCGGCGCGTGGGCGGCGCACGATGCGCTGCACCTGCGCCAGATCGCCAAGCGGATGTTCGAGTTGGCCGGGCGCGACGCCGAGGGGTTCGTCACGCTCTACGCGGGGGCGTGGGGGGCGTAGTCGTCGAGGGCTTGGCCCGCGGTCGGCGGGCGGCACGGAAAAAGCCCCGACCGTGAGGCCGGGGCTTTGAACAGAGGGAGAGCGTGGGTTGGTGGCGTCAGCGGCGGCGACGGGCGCCGAAGAGACCGGCGACACCGAGCAGCGCAAGGCCGCCGGGGGTCGGGATCAGGACGAAGTCGATGTAGCGTCCGCCGCCGGCGTAGATCAGCGTGCTGGAGGTGCCGTCCCAGATGTGGGCGCCGGAGCTGTTGGTCCACATGATGTTGCCGTTGCCGAGCTGCCAGACGCCGCGGTTGCCCGAGCCGGCGATCGAGTCGAGCAGGGCGCCGGTGTTGGCGTCGAGGACCTTGGTCCCGGCGGGGGAGGAGAATCCGGCGACGAGCACGTTGCCGTTGGCGTCGTAGTTCATCTGCTCGGCGAAGTTCAGGTCGCCACTGTTGTGGAAAGTGCCCATGGGCGTACCGGTGAGGGAGTAGCGGTGGATGTCGTCGTTCGCATTGGACGATGAGACGAGCAGTCCGCCCTGATGCCCGAGAACGCCGAAGGGACTTGACGCGTTGGCGGCGGTGGAGAAGAACCCGAGGTTGTTGCCGTTCGTGTCGAACATCACCACGGCAGCCCCGGGGGCGCCGTTGCTCGTTCCGGCATTGGTCACGTAGACAGTGTTGTTGACGAGGCCCATCCCGCGGATGTTGTCCAGGCCGCCCGAGATGTCGCCGAGGTGCGCGCCCGTGACGACGTCCCACCGCGAGACGCGGTCCCCGACCTGCTCGGAGACCCAGATCTCGTTGCCGACCTGCATGGCGTGGATCGGCGTCCCGCCCTGCAGCGCGAAGTAGTTCGAGTTCACCAGCGAGCCGTCGAACGGATCGAACAGCACCAGGCGGTTGTTGGTCGAGTCCGGCATCATCAGGTACTGCGCGCTGGCCGCGCCCGCCGTCAACGCGAGGGCCAGCGACACCGACATCAGCATTCTCATACGTCATTCCTCCAAACTGAACGGAGACCTCTCTTCTATACTCGCGGTGCGCGAGAACACCCCCGGCACCTCCGGTCCCAGCGTACCAGCAACCCTGGCGAAGAACACCGGGGTTTCCCCGAAATCCACGCCCATGCCGAAAGCAGGTTTGTGTTAGGGCACGTCGTCTCGCTGAGCAGGCTCAGTCCGGTCGCCAGCGCTGGGCGATAGGCCTGCGCCGCCCCGTCCCGAACGCGACGGACGTGATCTTGATGCCGGTGGCGAGTTGCCGGCGCTTGTACTCGTTGGCGTCGATCATGCCGACGACGCGGCGGACGGTCTCGGCGTCGAAGCCGGTCTCGGCCTCGACGCGGGCCGGCGACTCGTGCCGCTCGACGTAACGCGCAACGATCTCGTCCAGCACGTCGTAGGGGGGCAGGGTGTCCTGGTCGCGCTGGTCCGGGGCGAGTTCCGCGCTCGGCGCCTTGGCGATGCTCGCCTCGGGCACGGGCGGTCTGGCGAAGCCGGCCGCGCGTGGGTTGGCGTTCATCCAGCGTGCGATGTCGTAGACGAGTCGCTTGGTCACGTCCGCCAGCACCGCGAGGCCGCCGTTCATGTCGCCGTAGAGGGTGCAGTAGCCGACGGCGAGTTCGCTCTTGTTGCCGGTGGTGAGGACGAGCGCGCCCGTGCGGTTGCTGAGGGCCATGAGCGTGGTGCCGCGGGCGCGCGACTGGAGGTTCTGCTCGGCAACGTCGGGAAGCCGCTCGCCCAGCGCGCGCTCGCCGAGTTCGCGCAGGGCGGGGTCGAGCGAGGCGCGGAAGCCGTCGAAGGCCGGCCCGATGGGCACAGTAAGGAGGCGGATGCCGAGGCGTTCGGCCAGGTCGTGGGCGTCGCGGATCGAGCCTTCGGAGGAGTACTTCCCGGGCATGGCGACGCCGAGTGCATTGTCCGGTCCGAGAGCGGCGACGGCGATGCAGGCGGTGACGGCCGAGTCGATGCCGCCCGAGAGGCCGATGATGGCGCGGGCGTGCCCCGTCTTGCGGACGTAGTCGCGCGTCCCGAGGACGAGGGCGCGGAACGCCTGCTCTGGCTCCGGCGAGGCCAGGAGTGGGTCTACCGGCTCGCCCCCCCCCGAGTGCGCGTCGCCGGGCGCGGCGGGCAGGTCCGCGAAGACGATCGACTCCTCGAAGCCCGAGCCGAAGGCGACGGGGCGGCCGCGCGGGTCGTAGACGGCGGCGTGCCCGTCGAAGACGAGGTCGTCGTTGCCGCCGACCTGGTTCACGGCCGCGAGCCAGACGCCGTGCCTCGTCGCGTGCTTGCGGAGGATCGCGCGGTGCTTCGCGCCCTTCCCGAGGACGAACGGGCTTGCGGACGGATTGACGAGCAGGTCCATGCCCGCGTGGGCGAGCGCCCCGACGGGATCGGGGTCGTTGGCGTAGCGCGACGCGAAGCCCGCGTCCTCGCCCTTCCACAAGTCCTCGCAGACGCTCAGCCCGACGCGCCACGGACCGACTCGGACAACCACGGCGCGGTCGCCCGGCTCGAAGTAGCGGTCCTCGTCGAAGACGTCGTAGGTGGGCAGGAGGCGTTTGTCGTGGTAGTCGAGATAGCGGCCGTCGGCGTAGACGAGCAGGCTGTTCGCGGTCCCGTGATGGGGGCGTTCCTGGTCGACGGGGAGCGGGCAGCCGAAGACGACGGTCAGGCCCGCGGTGTGGCGTTCGCCGAGGCGCTTGGCCGCGCGGACGCACGTCGGCACGAACCCCTCGCAGAGGAGCAGGTCGCGGGGGGGGTATCCGCAGACGGCCAGTTCGGGAAAGACGACGAGGCCTGCCCCGCCGCGCCGCGCACGATCGATGAATCCCGCCATGCGCTCGGCGTTGGCGTCGATGTCGCCGACAGTGGGATTGAACTGGACAAGGGCGAGGCGCATGGTGGAGGAATCGTATGGGTGAGCCGTGGGGGTGTGGGGACTCGGCGCAGGCGGGGCGCCTGTGCCACCGTCACTCGTACGCCGCTCGATTCTCGCTTTTCCGCCTCAGCCAGATCACGGCCCACGCCGCCCCGCCCAGCAGGACGACCGACTCGGTCCCGGTGATGAAAAGGGTCACGACGACGAGCGGGTGGGTGGCGGCGTCGCTCCCGCCCGCCAGGCCGAGGGCTGCGGCCAGCCAGACGGTCCCGGCCTCGCGTGTGCCGAGCATCCCGAACGGGGACACGACCGAGATGAGGAAGTACGACGAGGCCACGAGCGCGGCGTGGTCCCAGGGCAGGCCCACGCCGAGGATCGACGCGGCGAGGACGAAGCGGGCGGTCTGCACGGCGACGTCCGCCAGCCGCACGCCGACGCCGACCGCGACGGCCCCCGGGTCGGCGAGCATGGTGACGCCCGCGTGCAACTGGGCGAAGCGTTCGCTGCGCAGAGCGCGACGGAGCGGGCCGACGGCGAGCGGGTCGAGGACGGCGTGCAGGCGCGCCAGGCCGCGCTCGCTGGCGAACGGGCGCGCGAGCGCGACCAGGCCTCCCCCCGCGGCGACCGGTCCGATCAGCGCGACGGCCCACCAGACGCCGTCCACGCTCTGGCGCCAGAGGCTCGCCGCCACCAGCGGCGCGAGCGCGACGACCATCACGCCGAGGACCGCGCCGAACCATCCGCCGATCGTCAGCAGGGGAACGCGGTCGCGGCGGTTGTGAACGACGACGCGACTGAGCGCGCTCAGTTTGAAGGGCAGGTAGTTCAGGAAGGTGGCGAGGGCGTTGGTCGCGATGACATCGGAGGCGTGCAGTCGGCGCGCGGGCAGCAACGCGCACCAGAACGCGACGCCGTTGAGCGCGACCGAGGCCGCCGAAAGCCCGAGCAGCGCGGCGACGGACCACGCGGGCGCATCGCCCAGCCTCGAGAGCTGCTCGCGGTTCTCGGGCGAGAGTGCCGCCCGCACGCACCACCCGAGCAGCGCGAGAGCGCCGACGAACCCGATGCCCTGCAGCACGAGCCGCAGGTATGGTCGGTGCCGGGGCCTGTCGGGGTTCACGGCGCAGCCTCCGGGAGCGCATAGAGCGCGCGCCCTTCGCCGGGCCACGCACGCACCGGGACGGCGGCCGCGTCGAGCCACCGGGCGACGCGTTCGGGCGTCACGCGCGGGTCCGCGTACCCGCTCCGTCTGAGGCGCTCGAGTTCGGTGAAACAGACGAGCACGGCGTCGATGCCTCGGCCCCGCAGCGCCTCGGACCACGCGGCAGGATCTTCCGGTGTGCCGTCGATGGCCTCGCCGAGCGGCCAGCGGTCCCAGGTCGTGTTGTAGACCACCCGCCCGGTGTAGTAGAAGGGCGTCGCCTCGCCGAGCAGGTACACGGTCGCCCCGGAGGACGCTCGCCGGTTGAGGAAGCCGAGCGAGCCGGCGTCGGCGTCGTCGGGCGAAGGCGGGGGAACCGCGAAGTAGTCCGTGCCCACGGGGAGGAGGAGGCCCGGGCTTGACGACCGCTGCGCGGCATAGACGCTGATCGTCAGTCCGCTCTGAACCAGCGCTCCGATCGCGCCGACGGCGAGAGCCGCGCGCCGAACCCCCGCGCCGCGATCGGCCAGCCCGCACAGCCCGAGGCCGATGAGAACCGCGCCGGGGGCCAGCATCGGCATCAGGAACCGCGACTGGAGGTGGGTCGCGAACATCCAGGCGAGGAGTTGGGCGGCCAGCCCTCCGCCAAGGACGATCGCGCCGAGTCGCGCACGCCCGACCAGCCCGGCCGCCCCCGCCGCCGCCAGCAGCGGGAAGAACACGCCCCACTGCGCGTGCATCATGCCGCGGTGTCGGGGGCCTGCGGGGTCGGACTCGTCGCGGAGCACGAGCAGCCGAAGGCGGTCGGCCAGCGAGCCATCGAACGCGTGGGCGGCGGCGTACCGCGTCACCTGCTCGTCGGTCCAGTGTCCCGATCCGAAGACCGCGGTGAGGAACGGGAAGACCGGGTTGCCGCCGTGAACAGCGTTGCGAACGAGCCAGGGTGCGAGCAGCGCCAACCCCGCCGCCGCGCCGAGCAACGCGGAGCGCACCCACTGGCTCGGAGGCGTCGTGACGAGGAGCACCAGGGCCACGACGGGAGTGGCGAACAGCAGAGCCGTCGGCTTCACGCCGCAGGCAGCCCCCACCAGCGCGCCCGCGAGCACCCACCGGCGGGGAGCGGCCAGCCCCCGGTCGAGCGCGGCGATCATCGCGGCCGCGGTGAGGGCCACCACGCCCATCTCGTTGTACGCGAGCGAGCCGGCGACAACGGTCCAGGGGGTCGCCAGCACGATGGCGCCCACAAGCCCCGCGCAGGCGGCGTACGCGGGGCGCCGCTCGTGCGCGTCGTCCCCCGCGTGCATCCAGCGGTCGGCGGCAGCGAGCGTCGCCCGTGCGACCAGCCACGCCGCGCACACCGCCAGGCCGGCGTGGAGCATCTGGCACGAGAGTGTGCGCCAGCCGTCGGCCGCGAGCAGGCCGCCCGGCGCGCCGTCGCCCGTCGGTGGGGGCGCGCCGGTCATCGCGGCCAAGTGGAGATACGCGGCCTCGACGTACCCCGGGAGGTACGAGTAGACGTTGTGGTCGAGAGGGCGGAGCGCGCCGAGTGCGAGCCACTCCTGCGGCAACTGGAGGTGGTAACTCAGCACGTCGTAGCCGCCGAACTCCGAGGCCCAAAGCCAGCCCGGCGGCAAGCACGACGCCACGACGAGGACGGCGGCGGCGGGCGCGGCGGCGAGCCACGCGCCACCGCGAGTCTGGTTCGAGGCTCGCCGGCCCGCCCGAGCGGCTTGCGCCCACCGCTCGCAGGCGAGCGCGACCCCGACGACGCACACGCCCAGGCCGAGGGCGACGCCGACCCCGCCTCGAAGCAGGCCCGCGACGCCGAGCAGGTGGCTGATGGTGAGCATGATGGCGAGGCCGGCGCCGAACTGGAGCGGAGCGGCGAAGGTCGCGCCGTGCCAGAGTCGGGCGGCGAGCCGCCCAAGGCCGTGCGCGCCCAGCAGGTAGAGCGCGGCGGGCCAGGCGGAGCCTGCCTTGAAGATGACGGCGCCGAGCGCACCCGAGGCCCCCGCCGGCGAACCGATCGACGCGACCGCGGCGAGGAGCATGACCCCGCCGCACGCGCCGAGCGCGAGCGTCCAGGCTCGTGCGCCGGTGGGCGATCGACTGGCGTCGGCGGAGTCCATCCGCCGCGAGTGTACGGCAAGGCGGGCGCACGGGCGTTGCACCCGCGGGCGCGTGGCGTTGCCCTATGATCGTGGCGTGGAACTGCGCCCCGCGGCAACCCTGCACGACGACGAGTTGAGCATCGTCGAGCCTCTGTGCGCGGTCTTTCGGCGCAAACTGAAGTCCGAGGGGCTGAAGTACACGCCGGAGCGGGCGCAGGTGCTGGACACGATCATCCGCTTCGACGGGCTGTTCGAGGCCGAGCGGCTTCTGGACGAGGTCCGCCGCAGCGGGTTCCGGGTGTCGAAGGCGACGGTCTACCGCACGCTGAAACTGCTCCAGGAGGCCGGGATCATCCAGCGCGTGCTCTCCGGAGACGACCAGGCGCACTACCAGATGGTCTACGGCTCGCGTCCGAACGACCTGCTGGTGCGGGTCGATACGGGCGAGGTGGTGCGGATCGACGTGCCGGAACTGATCGCGATCCGGGACCGCGTGTGCCGGCAGCACGGGCTGGAGCCACGCGGGCACAGGCTGCACGTCTACGCCGCCCCGAAGGAGTGAGCGGGGCCGGGTCCCTCCCACGGAGGAGCGTCCGGCCGCGATCGTGCCTCACGCGGCGGCATCCGGGCAGACGAGGGCCTCCGGGCCGAGGGTCTGGATCGTGAGCCGCCCGAGCGACCGGCGCGACAGGTACTCGTTGACGGTGTCGACCGTGAGGCGGTCGATCTCGGCGGCCATCTCGGCGAGGCTCCTGGCTCGCCCGAGTTTGTGATAGTCGGTGGCCAGCGCGCCCGCCCGCGCGGCCGTGGACTCGCCGGAGAAGATCAGCCGCGACTTCATGCCCACGATCGCACGGTCGAACTCCTCGCGGGTGACGCGGCCATCGGGGGTGTTGATGCGCTGCATCTCGGCGAGCAGGACTTCGAGGGACCGCTGGGCGCGGTCGGGCATCGTGCCGACATAGGCCGAGACGATGCCGTGGTCGCGGGCGGGCGAGTATCCCGCGCTCACGGAGTAGCAGAGGCCCCGCTTCTCGCGCACCTCGGTGAAGAGCCGCGAGGACATGCCGGCGGAAAGGACCGCGTTCACGACGCGCTCCGCGATCGAGTTCGCGTCGCGTTCCGGGGGGGCATCGTGGGCGACAATGACCTGCACCTGGGCGCTCTCGTCCGGCTCGTGGGCGTAGCCGCGCGAGGGAGTGGCGCCGAGCACAGGCTCGGGCGTCGTGCCGGTCCACCCGGCGAGGAGGGCGTCGAGGGCGCGTGCCGCGGCGTCGGCATCGACCGCCCCGGCGAGCGCGAGAATGGAGCGACCCGGGCGAGCGAGCGCACGCCACGATTCGGCGATGTCCTCGATGGTGCAGGCGGCCAGCCCTTGCTCCGTCCCGAGACCGGATCGGTTGATCGGGACCGGCAGGTGCCGGGACTTGGCAAGGATCGACGCACGCTCGCCGGGATCGTCCCGGAGGCTGTCGAGCGACTGGAGGGCGAGGTCGCGGACCGGTTCGAGCGCGGCGGCCTCGAACCGCGGGCTCCGGACCATCGCGACGATCAGCGGGAGCGCATCCGCGAGGCGATCGCCCAGAAGCGTCGCCGAGACGGTCTGGTAGTACGTGCCGACCGAGGTGGATCGGTTGACGCCGAGACGGTCGAAGGCGTCCGCCTGCTCGCGCGATCCGAGGTCGCCCGCACCGCGGAGGAGCAGTTCCGAGACGAGCGTGGACCGCCCCTCGAGGTGGGCCGGATCGGTGGCGGACCCGGCGGGCACGAGCCACGAGAGCGCGGCCGACCGGACGCCGGGAATGGCCTCCACGATCAACGGCATGCCGCAGGCGAGGGTCCGGGTCGTAATGGAAGCCGTCATGGAGGTGTCCTCGTTCGATTCGCGCGTGCCGGAGTTGGCGGGTCGGCGTGCCGCGATGAGCGGGCAGTCTAGCGGAACCGGGCGGGGGCGAGAGGTCAGCGCACTGGCCGCGGACGCCGTTCTGACGCGATCGTGCGGGGAACCCGCGTCCTACTGCGTCGATCCTGCTGCGATCCGCCCGTGTGACGGCGGTTCGTGCGAGTCGGTGATGGGACGTGCTTGACAGCGCGTGCTCGGAGTCGGCATGAGCGTGCGCACGCGCGCTCGGTCGTGCGTCGATGGTTCGCGGACGATGCGTCGATGACGGTCGGTGAGTTGCACGCCGAAACGCCGTCGAGTGGCACGAAGCGTGGTCCGGCGCGAGTTGTCCACGGGTGCGCGCGAAAATTTTCGCGGCCATTCGGATCGACGGTCCGACCCGCGCGGGGTGCACGATCGCGGCGCTCTGCGCGCGCTCTCGACACGCGGAATTGTGCGAGAAAACAAGCGTAAAGCCGCGTGTCGCTCGGCGCGCCGCCGGACGATCGGTCCGAACCCGCGGGGGATCACGCGGCGCCGGTCGGCGGCCGCAAAGCGCGGAAAGTCGCGCCCGAGGACTTGCAAAGCGCTTGACAGCCCGTCACACTACCGCGACTCGGCGTGGATGCGTGTGTGGTGCGCGCTCCGTGGTGGAATGGCTGGGCCGCGACTCAAGCACGCCGGGTGAGCGGCCCGATACAAGGACGAACGTCGATCAGGAGTGTGTGGCGCTTCGAACGAGACAGAAGCAACTCCACGATTCGACCCGTACCGAGGAGGCCCACATGGCCAAGAAGAAAGCTGCACGGAAGAAAGCGACCCGGAAGAAGGCGACTCGCCGCAAGGCCGGGAAGAAGAAGGCCGCCAAGAAGGGCGGCCGCCGCAAGAAGGCCTCGAAGAAGGCCGCCAAGAAGGGCGGACGCCGCAAGAAGGCCCGCCGCAAGAAGGCGGCCGCTGCCGCGATGTGATCCCTCGGGGCTCGCGCCGTTCGGGCCCCACGAGGATCGAACCCTCTCAGCCGGGTGAGTGTTCGCCCGGCCCGTACGGAGCGCCACCAATCGCCGCGGGATCGGGTTCGCCCGGTCCCGCGTGCTTTTTTGCACCGGCCCACCCCGCTGGCACGCACGCCGCCGCTCGCGGACAATCCTCTCCATGCACGACCTCGGACCAGCCCCGCCCGACGCCCTCGCCTGCCTGCGTTCGTACACCGCCGGCACCCTGGTCTACGGCGATCGCGCGCTGGCGAGCCGATTCGTGATCGATCCCCGCTCCGGTCGCCTCCTCACGCCGCTGCCCGCCGACGCGCTCCAGGCCCACGACCACGTGCTCTACCTCCCGGACGAACGAGCCCCTTCGCTCGAGGCGCTCCTCTCGCTCGCGGACGCCGACGATCCCGGCCTGATCGAGCGGTGGCGCGCCTACCACGGCGACCCGCCCCACGCACGGTGGTGCCTGGCGACGGTCGAGAGCGCACGCATGGCGGGGATGGTCTACGACTCGCCCGTCTTTTGCGTCCCCAATCCGCTCGCCTCGGACCAGCCCCGCATCTGCCGCACACTGAACGCGGACCCCGCGCGACTGGCCGACATCTGCGCCGCCTCGACGCACACTCGCCCGGAGCGGCCGGTCGCGCTCGGCGTCGATCCGGACGGCCTCGACGCCCGCGCCCGATTCGGCGTGATCCGCGTCGCGTTTCCGCGGCGCGCCGCGGACGCCGACGACGCGCTCGCGATGCTGGACGACCTTGCCGGAGGGGGCGTGCGATGACCGGCCTGCGCGAAGCCCACGCCCACCTCGTCGCGCACGGCCGCTCGGCCTCGATGGTCCAGCTCGGCGGCGCGAGATCAGCCGCCGACGCCCTCGAACGCCTCCGCGCCGCCGCCGACGCGGACTCGTCCGGCGCGTGGCTCCTCGCAACGGGCGCTCGTCCCGAGTCATGGCCCGAGCGGGGCTGGCCCACGCTGGCCGAACTCGACGCCGCCGTCCCCGGCCGTCCCGCCCTCGCATGGTGCTTCGATCACCACGCCGTCATGGTGAACTCGCCCGCGCTGCGGGCTGCGGCGATCGACGGCGCCACGCCGGATCCGCCGGGCGGCGTGATCGTGCGCGACTCGGCGGGGCGACCGAAGGGCGAACTGCTCGAGTCGGCCGCGATGCGGGCGTGGGCGGCGGTGCCCGAGCCGACGCTCGCCGAGAGTCGCGAGCACCTTGATCGCGCCCTGTCGGACCTGACCTCGCTCGGGTTCGTCGAGGCTCACGACCTCAAGTCGCAGCCGTGGCTGGGTCCGATGCTCGCCGACCTCGAACGCGAGGGACGCCTGCCCCTGCGCGTCCACCTCTACCCGCTGGTGGACGACCTCCCCGCTGTCGCCGCCGGTCGCCGGGCCTGGGAGTCCGACCGCGTGCGGCTGGGCGGCGGCAAGATCTTCACCGACGGCACGCTCAACTCGCGCACCGCCGCGATGCTCCACCCCTTCGCCGACCCGATCCCCGACCACCCGCGCGGGACGCCCATGATGACCGCCGACGAGATCGAAGCCGCCATCGGAGCGTGCGAGCGACTCGGCCTCGGGCTGGCCGCGCACGCGATCGGCGACGCGGCCGTGCGCGCCGTGCTGGACGCCGTCGAGCGGGTGCGCCCGCGAGCCTGCCGGGTCCGCGTCGAGCACGCGGAGATCGTGGACCGGGCGGACGTGCCGCGGTTCGCCCGGCTGGGCGTCGTGTGCAGTGTGCAGCCGTGCCACCTGCTGGCTGACGTGGAGGCGTTGCGGCGCCTGCTGCCGCACCGCTTGGACCGGGTGTTGCCGCTGCGCGACCTGATCGACGCCGGGTGTGAGCCGGGGCGGCTGCTGCTCTTCGGGTCCGACACGCCGATCGTCCGCCCCCACCCGTCGGACAGCGTTCAGGCGGCAACGGCGCGTCGCCGCGCGGGCGAGCCCCCGGAGGCCGCGATCGCGCCCGCGCAGGCCGTGACAGAGGCGGAAGCGTGGGCGTGCTTCGCGTCGTCGTGATACACTCCCTCGGTCGAATCCGGGGTGAGGAGGCGACGATGCGGGCGGATATCCGGTACAACCTGGTGATCGACGGCGACGAGTTCGCGCGGGCGCAGGCGGCGGCGGACGAGGCCTCGGACCTGCCGGCCGAGCGGATCGACCCGGAGCAGTTTTACTGCACGCAACTCTGGGACCGCTACACGCCCGAGGACCACGCCGTCTGGGCGACGCTGGTGAAGCGGCGGCTCGAGACGCTGGAACAGCAGGCGTCGGACGTGTTCCTGGAGGGCATGCGGCTGCTCGGGTTCGACCGTGAGTTCGTGCCGCGCATCGCGGAGGTGAACGCGAAGTTGAAGGGCCTGACGGGGTGGCAGAGCCGCCCCGTGCCGGGGTACCTGCCCGCCAAGGCGTTCTTCGCCTGCCTGTCGCGACGGGAGTTCCCGACGACGGTGACGATCCGCCCGCGGGAGCTGCTGGACTACCTGCCCGAGCCGGACATCTTCCACGACGTCTTCGGGCACGTGCCGCTGCACGCCGACCCCGTCTTCGCGGACTTCCTGCAGACCTACGGCAAGGCCGCCCTGCACTGCGAGGACCCGTACCACGTCGAGCGGCTGGCGCGGCTGTTCTGGTTCACGGTGGAGTTCGGGCTGATCCGCGAGCAGGGAAGGGTGAAGTTGTACGGCTCGGGGCTGATCTCGAGCGTGGGGGAAAGCCCGCACGCTCTGCACAGCCCGGACGTGGACCGACGCCCGTTCGACCTCGACCGCGTCTGCGACACCCCCTTCGAGATCGACCACTACCAGCCGATCCTCTACGTGCTGGAGAGTTTCGAGCAACTCCGCGACGCGATGCACGAGTATGCGAATCGCGTGCTGGAGGAGTCGGGCGTGGCGGCGTGAGGCCCACGCCCGCTGCCACCGCTCCGGACCGCAAGGCGGGATCGAACGCGGAGAGCGCGGAGAGAGGCAGGGGGGCAGGCCCCGTATCGCGCCCTTCGTATTCCTCGCGCCCTTCGCGTTTACGATCGAACGTCAACGCGAAGGGCGCGAAGAGCGCGAAGGTCTCGAAGGGGGACTCGCCTGCGGAGGCGGGGCGTTGTGCGTGTGGGACGGGCACTCCGGGATCGCAAGGCCGACCCTGGTGGCACGCAAGCCCGGGTTACTCCGTCACCCGGGCCGGCGGCGCGGCCTCGACCGGTTCTTCGCGGCGTCCGCGGGCGTCGCCGAGGGCGCGGGCGAGGAGTTTGAAGCCGACGGCCCCGGCGACGCAGCAGGCCGTGCACGCGGCGAAGGCGGCCGCGCCGTAGGCGGGGTCGATGGCACGCGCGGTCTCGTAAATGCCGACGGCGACGAACGGCGCGAGCAGGCCGCGCACGCCGGTGAGCGTGACGTGGACGCCCATGTATTGCGAGGCCCGGTGGGGGGGGGCGAAGTCGAGGTGCCCGAGATTCCACGCGAGCACGCCCCCCCCGAAGGCCAGGCCCTGCACGACGCTCGCCGCGTAGAGCAGCCAGACCGTGTGGGTGACGACGCTGAGGAAGAAGAGGGCGGAGGCCGCCACAAAGACCCAGGAGTGGACGGTGCGGAACAGAACCACGTGGACGCGGTCGAGGAGCCTCGCCCACAGCGGGATGCTCAGCGGCATCATCGCCAGCGGAACGGAGTTGGTCACGGCGATGCCCCCGAGGTACTCCATGCCGAACTCCTCCTTCACCGCGATCACGAGCAGCGGCGTGAGCATGAGGTTGCCCAGGCCCAGGAGCATCATGCAGGTCATGTAGCCGGCGAACAGGCGGTCCCCGATGAGCAGCCGCGCCATCGCCACCGGGTTCAGCGAAGGGGCGTCGGCGTCGTTCGCGCTGGCGCGCTCGGCGGCCAGCAAGGCCCGGTGCCCCCGGATGCGCATCCGTGCCCACGCCCAGACGCCCACCAGCGACAGCGCACACCCGACCGGCAGCAGGAACCGAAAGGCGCGCGCGTCGGTGTTCATAGCCATGCCCAGCCCGACGCCCAGCGCGGCCAGCGTGAGCACCTGCACGGTTGCGAGTTTGCCGGTCACGCGGGCGCGGACCTGCCGCGAATAGTTCTGCCGCCAGATCGTCGAGCGGATGGTGATGAACCCCGCCCAGCAGAACCGCGCGGCGAGCACGGCGGCGACAACCAGCCACAGCCCCGGCGCACTGCGCGGCGCGAGAGCGATGAGGCCCACGAGGACGATCATGGCGACCTGGAGGCCGTTGATGAACCGGACCTTGTCCACCCCGTGGCTGAGCCGGACCCACGCAAAACTCACGATGTTGGCGAACGCGGTCGAGGCGGTCAGCAGGGCGACGATGAAGTTGAGTGTCTTGGCATCGACGACGCCGTCGTAGGCGTTCTTGACGACGACGCCGACGATCGCGCTGTCCACCACGGCGAGGAGGAACGGCAGGAAGAAGGCGGCGAGGAGTTCGCGTCGGTAGTTGGCCCGGGCGTAGGCGGGCAAGGAGGCGGGGTGGAAGCCGCCCCAGGAGTGCAGCCACGGCTCAACCCACGCCCGCCACGCGCCGGGTCGTGCGTCGTGCTGCGGGCGAGCGTCGCGGGTCACGGCCAAGCGTTCGCACGCGAACTGCCCGCGGCAAGCCCGGCGGAGCGACGCCCGCCTTCGCCTATCGTTCGGCGTGAGCGACACGACACCACGCGAATACGTGCTCGGCACGGACGAGGCCGAACTCGCCCGGCTCGGCTTCCAGCACCGGCTGTGGTCGGACACCGCCCACGCGCTCTGGCAGTCGGCGGGCATCCGCCCGGGGATGCGCGTGCTCGACGTCGGGTGCGGGCCTGGGTACGCGTCGCTGGAACTGGCGCAGATCGTCGGCGCGAGCGGGGCGGTGGTGGGCGTGGACGAGTCGGAGCCGTTCCTCGAGTTCGCCCGGGCGCGGGCCGCGCTGCTAGGCGTGTCGCACACGGACTTCCGGGTCGGCGACGCGACGGACCTCGCCTCGGTCGGTCTCCCCGAGGCGACGTTCGACCTGGTGTACGCGCGGTGGGTGCTCTGCTTCGTGCCCGACCCGGAGGCGGTGGTGCGCGGGCTGGCAACGCTCGTGCGCCCGGGCGGGCGGGTCGCGGTGCAGGACTACTTCAACTACCAGTCGCTGACGCTCGCGCCGCGGCGCGAGGCGTTCGACCGCGTGATCCGCGCGGTGGTGCGCAGTTGGCGCGACCGAAAGGGCGACCCGGACGTGATGGCGAGGCTGCCTCGACTCTTCCGCGAGCACGGCTTCCGCACGGATCTCCTCCGACCGACGAAAGTCCTCACGCGTCCCGGCGAGAGCATGTGGCACTGGCCCGACTCGTTCTGGCGGAGTTTCCTGCCTCGGCTGGAGAAGATGGGGTACATCACGGCGGAGGAACGTGCGGGATTCGAAGGCGCGTGGGCGGAAGCGTCGTCGGACCCCGACACATTCATGCTGCTGCCGACGGTGTTCGATCTGGTGGTGGCCAAAGACTGACAGCGGCTCCCGCTTTCATTTCTCGAACAGCCACTCGCACGGCAGGACTCGCGCCCCCTGGCCGTCCTGCACCGCGAATGTGCCGCCCTTCCAGATGCACGCTCCGCCGTACGCGCCGTCCTTGCGCAGCGCGTAGAACGAGACGCTGAAGTTGGGTCGGCCCCGGTCGTCGAGGAGCCGCGGCTCGCGTGTGCGGTCGGCGATGCGCTTGCAGGCCTTGAGGCACGCCTCGGTCGGCGAAAGGCCGTCTTCCATCGAGCGGACGATCTCGTAGGCGCCGAGCGTCTGGATGACGGCCTCGCCGCGTCCAGTGGAGCCTGCGGAGCCGACGGCGTTGTCGCAGTAGAGGCCGCAGCCGATGAGGGGCGAGTCGCCCACGCGACCGGGGAGTTTCCAGGACAGACCGCTGGTGGTTGTCGTGCACCCAAGGTCGCCGCCGGCGTCGCGTGCGGAGCAGTGGATGGTGCCCCAGGTGAAGGGAATGTCGTTGCGCCACGGCTCGGGTCCGGTGCGCGAGTCGCCGCGCCGCTCCCCGTCACCGAGGGGCTGCTGGTCGCGGTCGAGCCACTTGTCGTCCTTGTTCAATTGGGCCTTCCAGCGCAGCCACGCCTGGCGCGCCTCCTCGGTGAGCAGGTCCTCCTCCTTGAAGCCCATCGCCCGCGCGAACCGCAGCGCGCCCTCGCCGACGAGCAGGACGTGGTCGGTGCGCCGGAGGACCTCGAGCGCGACCATCGCCGGGTTCTTGATGCGTTCGAGGCAGGCGACCGCGCCCGCGCGGTGGAGCGGGCCGTCCATGACGGCGGCGTCGAGTTGCACCACGCCCTCCTCGTTGGGGAGTCCGCCGTAGCCGACGCTCATGTCGTTGGGGTCGTCCTCGTTGATCTTCACGCCCTGGACGGCGGCGACGACGGGGCGTTCGCCGGCCTCCATGAGTTCAAACGCACGGGCAACGCAGTCGCGCCCGTTGCCGGAGGCGATGACGCACGGGCCACGATGCTTCTCACCCGGGCGGTCGTCGGCGGGCTGTGGGGCGGTCGGCATGGTGGTCCCTCCTGCCGGGGCCGCGCTGCCAGCGAGTCCGGACGCCCCGACGGCGGCGGCAGCCGCCAGGAACTCACGCCTGTTGAAGGTAGTCATAGGAGACAGTGTGCCAGAAACGGGCGGCCCTGTCACGCGGGCCGGGAGGGGGTAGGCTCTGGGTGGGCGGCCGCCGTAGAACGGCGTGGCGTGGGGTTCGGAAGGAGGTCGGCATGGGACGGTGTGCGAGCGTGCGGCGCGGGAACGTCGGGTTCGGGCTGATCGTGCTGCTGATCGTGCTGGCGATCGGCATGATCGTCTACTTCGGGGTCGGGGGGGGGAGCACGGGGCTGGCGCAGCAGGCGGCCAAGTCGCGGGACATGGCGCGGGACGTGCGCACGGCCGTCAACACCAGGCAACTGGCCATGCTGATTTCGCAGTACCGCGAGGAGAACGGGCGTCTGCCGGCGTCGCCGGCGGAGGTCGGCGGCACGCGCGGGGCGTTCAACGACCAGTGGGGGACAGAGATGCGGCTGGACTACGTCGAGCGCCCGGGGTTCAACACGCGGGTCGTGTTCGTGAGCGCGGGCCCCGACGCCGAGTTCGGCACGGGCGACGACGTTCGATACGAGGAGGACCTGCCGTTCTGAGGGCGACGGCGACGTGGGGCCGGATGTTCCCGCCTCCGAGAGCGACGGGTCTAGGATGGCTGACTTGTCGCGGGGGGCGCGTTCCGGGTGCGGGTGCGAGCGGGGATGGAGTCCAGCGGCATGCGAGTGCAGTTCGGGTTGTTGGCGGCCGCGGCGGTGGCGGCGAGCGTGTGTTCGTTCGCCCACGGGCAAGGTGGCGACGGCCCGCCCGCCACGCCGGTGCGCGGCGGCGAGGTGCGCGCGGAAGCCGTCGTCGAGCGTCGGCTGGTCACGGGTGAGTTGCGCGCGGTGAAGCGTGCCCGGCTGGCCGCGCAGGAGGAAGGTCTGGTCGTCGCCCTGCCCGTCCGAGAGGGGCAGGCCGTGCAAACCGGCGAGCTGCTCGCGGAACTGGACTCGCGCCGGCTGCGGCTGCAGATCGCCGAAGCGGAGGCCGACGCGGTCTTCGCCGAGGCGACGATCGAGGAACGGCGCGAATCGCTCGGGCAGGCGGAGCGCGAGTGGGAGCGCGTGCGCAGCGCGTTCGAGGCGGGCGGAGCGACGGCCCGAGAGCGTCGCGACGCCGAGTGGGCGCACCGCATCGCGCAGGCCCGACTGGCGCAGGCCGAGGCGCAGCGGCTGATGGTCGCGGCGCGGCTCGACCGGCTGCGCGAGCAGTTGGCAGACACGCGGATCGTCGCGCCGTTCGACGCGGTTGTCGTCGGGCGGCTCACCGAGATCGGGCAATGGGTGTCGGCGGGGGACGCGGTCGTCGAGGTCGTCGCCGCAGGCCGAGTCGAGGCGTGGCTGAGCGTGCCTCAGCGGTTGCTGGGGGCGGTCTCCTCGGGCGGGAGTGGCGTGCTGGTCGAGGTCGGATCGTCGGGGAGGACGCTGTCGGCGGCGGAGCAGCGCGTGGTGCCGGACGTGGACCCGCGTTCGCGGACGTTCGTGCTGGTGGCGACGCTGGAGCCGAACGGCGCCGCGCTCGCGCCGGGGATGTCGGTGGTCGGGTGGGTGCCGACAGGCGTCGAGGGCGTGCAACTGACCGTGCCCAAGGACGCCGTGCTGCGCAATGACGCGGGTGCGTTCGTCTACCGGGTGTCGGGGGGAAGCGGCGTGCCGTCGCCGGCGTTCCCGGCGCCGGTGGAGGTGCTCTTCCCGATCGGCGACCGCTACGTGATCGGCGCGGGCGCGCTGGCCGAGGGGGACGTGGTTGTCGTGGAAGGGAACGAGCGGCTCTTCCCCGGAACGATGGTGCGTGTCGTCGAGAGCGCACCGGCCGCGGAAGCCTCCGGCGCGGGATCGGGGGCGGGGGGGGGCGGCCCGAGGTGATCCGGCAGGCGGTCGCTCAGCCCGTGACGGTGGTGGTGTGCGTGCTGCTGGTGCTGCTGGCGGGCGTGGTCTCCGTGCGCCGCATCCCGGTGCAGTTGACCCCCAACGTGGACGACACCGTGATCGCCGTGACCACGTTCTGGGAGGGGGCCAGCCCGGACGAGATCGAGCGCGAGATCGTCGAGCGGCAGGAGGAGAAACTCCAGGGCCTGACCAACCTGCGCTCCATGACGAGCGAGAGCCAGCAGAGCCAGGGGCGGATCCGGCTGGAGTTCGCGGTGGGGACGCCGAAGGAAGTCGCGCTGCGGGAGGTGAGCGACAAGTTGCGCGAGGTGTCGCGCTACCCGCAGAACGCCGACGAGCCGGTGGTGCAGGCGACGGACCCGGACAACCGCGACTACATCGCGTGGATCATCTTCTCGACCACCGACCCGACGCTCGACGTCCGCACGCTGCAGGACTTCGCCGAGGACAACATCAAGCCCGTGCTGGAGCGCGTGGAGGGCGTGTCGGAAGTCAACGTGCTGGGCGGGCGCGAGCGCGAGACGCAGGTGCGCTTCGACGCGGTCCGGCTGGCGCAGCACGGGGTCACGCCGGCGCAACTGGTCGCCGCTCTGGAGGGGACGAACAGGAACGTCTCCGCGGGCGAGGTCTACGACTCCAAGTCGAGCGTGCGCGTGCGGACGGTCAGCCAGTACACGACGGCGCGGGAGGTCGAGGAGACGGTCATCGCGCAGACGCCCGCGGGGCCGGTCCGGGTGCGCGACGTGGCGGATGTCGTGGAGACGTACAAGAAGCCGCGGCGCTTCGTGCGCTCGCGCGGCGAGCCGGTCATCGCCATCAACGCGCAACGCGAGCCCGGCTCGAACGTCATGCAGGTGATGGCCGGCGTGCGCGGGGCGATCGACCGGCTCAACGCCCCGGGAGGCACGCTCGACGCCAAGGCGCGCAGCATGGGCCTGGACGGGACCCTGCGCCTCCGGCAGGTGTACGACCAGACGGTCTACATCGAGCAGGCGCTGTCGCTCGTGCGGAGCAACCTGTGGCTCGGCGGGTCGCTCGCCGTGCTCGTGCTGCTGCTCTTCCTGCGCTCGCCGCGGCCCGTGATCATCGTCGCGCTGGCGATCCCGATCTCGGTGATCGGTGCGGTGGTGGCGATGGTCGCGCTGGGCCGATCGCTGAACGTGGTGAGCCTCGCGGGCATGGCGTTCGCCACCGGAATGGTCGTGGACAACGCGATCGTCGTGATCGAGAACATCTATCGGCACCTGGAGATGGGCAAGTCCCCGCTCCGTGCCGCGGTGGACGGCGCCCAGGAGGTGTGGGGTGCGGTGCTCGCCGCGACCCTGACGACGATCTTCGTCTTCGTGCCCGTGCTGCTCATCCGCGAGGAGGCGGGCCAGTTGTTCCGCGACATCTCCCTGGCGATCTGCGCCGCGGTGGGGCTGAGCCTCCTGGTGTCGGTGTCCGTGATCCCGACCGCGGCCGCCCGCGCGCTGCGCCCCGTGCGGGCGCGCGAGGCGAAGCCACGGGCGCGCCCCGCGGGTCGCGTGCGACGCGCCTGGCGGGCGGTCGTGGCGGGCGTGCACAGGGCGGGGGCCGCGCTGCACGCGATCCCGGGCCTGATCGGCCGACTGACGTACGCGCTGCTGGGGAGCGTGATCGCCCGGGTGGCGGTCGTGGCGGGGCTGACCGCAGCCTCGATCGTCGGGAGCCTCGCCCTGATGCCGCCCGCGGACTACCTGCCGACCGGCAACCGGAACCTCGTCTTCGGGCTACTCATCCCGCCGCCGGGGTACAACCTCGAGCAGCAGGATCGCCTGGCGGACCGCATCGAACGGGTCGTGCGGCCGTTCTGGGAGGCGTCGGGCACCGACGAGCGTGCGCGCGCGTTGCAGGCAGCGCTGCCTTCGGTGCCCGTGTTCGATTGGGCGCGGGGGGGGCCGGGCGAGCCGATCGTGCCCCCGACCTTGAACAACTACTTCCTTGTCTCGATCGACGGGACGATGTTCCACGGCGGGATCTCGGACGACGACCGTCGCGTGGTGGACCTCATCCCGCTCTTCCAGCACGCGACGCGGCAGGAGGCCCTGCCCGGCGTCTTCGCGTTCGCGTTCCAGGTGCCGCTCTTCCGTCTCGGAGGCTCGACGGGTTCGGCGATCAAGATCGACTTCTCGGGGGACGACCTGCGCGCGGTGTCGGACTCGGCCGGGGCCGCGCTGGGTGCGCTGTTCGGGAAGTACGGGCCGGGTGTCGTCCAGCCCAGCCCGTCGAACTTCAACGTCTTCGGGCCGGAGATCCGCGTCCGCCCCAGGTTGCGCGAACTGGCGGACGTGGGGATGACGCCGGCGGACCTCGCCCTCGCGATCCAGGCGGCAGGGGACGGGGCGATCGTCGGGGAGTATCGGCTCGGCAGCGACACGATCGACCTGAAGGTGATCCTCGCCGAGGCGGTCGATCGGAAACTGCTCGAAGGCATGGAGGACGTGCCGGTGGCGACGCCGACGGGGCACGTCGTGCCGCTCTCGAGCGTGGCGGACTTCGAGCGCACGGTCGCCCCTCCGCAGATCAACCACGTCGGTCGGCAGCGCTCCGTGACGCTGCAGTTCACCCCGCCCCCCGGCCTGCCGCTCGAGCAGGCCGTGGACGAGATCGAGACGCTGCTCGCGGACATGCGCGCCGACGGGCGCATCGCGCCGGGCGTCGCGACGGGGTACGCCGGGTCGGCGAGCAAGCTGCGGGCGGTCCAGAGCGCGCTGCTGGGCGACGGCACGCTGCTGGGCGCGCTGGAGAGTTCCCTGGTGCTCGCGCTGGCGACCGTCTACCTCCTCATGTGCATCCTGTTCCAGAGCTTCCTCCGCCCGCTGGTGATCATGTTCAGCGTGCCGCTGGCGACGCTCGGGGGCTTCGCCGCGCTGGCGCTGGTGCACTCCTGGAGCGTGAACGACCGGTACCTGCCCGTGCAGTCGATGGACGTGCTGACGATGCTCGGTTTCATCATCCTCATCGGCGTCGTGGTGAACAACGCGATCCTCATCGTGCACCAGTCGCTGAACTTCATGCGCGGGAGCGAGGACGCGCCGGCGATGGAGCCGCGCCGGGCGATCGCCGAGGCGGTGAAGTCGCGCGTGCGCCCGATCTTCATGGGCACGCTGACCTCGGTCGGCGGGATGGCGCCGCTCGTGCTGATGCCGGGCTCGGGGTCGGAGTTGTACCGAGGGCTGGGGAGCGTCGTGGTGGGCGGGCTGCTCGTCTCGACGGTGTTCACGCTGGTGCTCGTGCCGATGCTCTTCAGCCTGCTGACGGACGCGCAGGTCGCCATGGCGCGGGTGCGGGAGGAGCGGGGGAAGGGGGCCGCGCCCGTCGGCCTCGGGCCGGCGATGAGTCCGAGGAAGGATTGAGGCGGAGAGACGGAACCCGGTGCGCTTCCACGCTCACGCACCACCGGCTCCGCGGGCGATTCCGTGGCTATCGGGCGTTGAGGCGGGCGCCGGGGATCGGCTGGCGGGCGTGTGTGGGTCGTGCGGGGGCGGTTATGGCGAGCCGATTGGAGGGGTGAACTGCCCGAGTGAGGCGGTCGATGAGTTCGGTGGAGGTGCCGCATGGCCCAGCCGAACCCTGCCTGGGGCGCGTCGCCCCCGTTGCCCAGCCTGTACGCGAACGACCCCTCGATGAAAGACGTTGTCGAGGAGTTCATCGGGGACATCCCCGAGCGCGTGCGGAGCATCCGCGCCGCGTTCGAGTCCGGGAACCGGGTGGACCTGACGCGGCTCGCCCATCAGTTGCGCGGCGCGGGGGCCGGGTACGGGTATCCCGCGCTGACGTCGGCGGCCGGCGCACTCGAGGACCAGTTGCGCGCACTGTCAAGCGATGGCGCGCTGTCGGCCGTGGCGCAGGAGGTCGACGAACTGATCATGCTCTGCGAGCGGGCATCGCGAGGGGGAAGGAACGGCTCGGACTGAGAGCGGGAACGCGGTGCATTCACAACGCGCTTGGTTGGGGGACGACGAAGCGATGGAACCCGAGGCGAACAAGCACGAGGAAGCGCAGCCGGTCGCGCTGGTGATCGACGATTCGGTGGACGTCCACCGGTTGCTTCGGGCGCGCCTCAAGCCCGAGGGGCTCGAGTTGGTCCAGGCGCTGAGCGGGCCGGAGGGGCTGACGCTCGCGGTGTCGAGGACGCCGTCCGTCGTGCTGCTGGACCTGGACATGCCCGAAATGGACGGGTTCGAGGTGCTCCGGAGCCTGAAGGAGAACCCGGCGACGCAGCACGTCCCCGTGATCGTCCTGTCGGGCCTGCAAAGCCCGCAGGACAAGGTGACGGCCTTCGACCTCGGCGC
Source organism: Planctomycetota bacterium (assembly GCA_014584315.1). Classification (GTDB taxonomy): domain Bacteria; phylum Planctomycetota; class Phycisphaerae; order Phycisphaerales; family UBA1924; genus CAADGN01. The sequence goes on from JACTNA010000011.1 coordinate 38,279, forward strand.
CGTCGACTACGTGACCAAGCCCTTCGACCTCACGGAACTCCGCGTGCGCGTGCGGGCCGCGCTCCGCCTGAGCCAGTTGCTCACGATGCTCTCGCAGCGGGCGCAGATCGACGGCCTGACCGGGCTGTGGAACCGGGCGCACTTCGACAAGCGCTGGCCCGACGAGGTCTCGGGGTGCGTGCGCCACGGGCGCGCGCTCTCCATGGCGATCCTGGACATGGACCATTTCAAGTCGGTGAACGACACCTACGGCCACCCGGCCGGGGACGCGGTGATCCAGGGGATGTCGACGCTGCTCCAGCGCGAGTGCCGCCAGTCCGACGTCGCCTGCCGCATGGGCGGCGAGGAGTTCGCCGTCGTCATGCCGGACACCAACGTCGAGGCGGCGCTCGTGCTCTGCGAGCGCATCCGCGTCGCGTTCGAGAAGCAGGTCTGGCCGCGACATCCCGAGCGCCACGTCACAACCTCGATCGGGCTTGTGGGATCGTCCGGGTCGGCGACGCTTTCGGCCGAGGAGTGGATCGAGGCAGCAGACCAGAACCTCTACCGTGCGAAGGCGGAAGGGCGGAACCGCGTCGTGGCGACGGACGTGACGCCCAGGGCGAGACTCGCCCAGGCGGGGTGAGGACCAACCGCAGCGATCAGAACGGGAACGAGACACCCGCGTAGAACATGGGCGCATCGCGCGAGGGGTTCTCGTCCTGGCCGTTGACGCGGGCGTTCGAGATGTGGTGCCAGCGGACGCCGAGGATGAGCCGTGCGCCGTCGTCGGTGATCCGCCGCGTGACGCCCGCGCCGGCACGCGGCATGAGGTTGACGTGGGTGCCGCCCTGAGGGACGTCGTCGGTCGCGAACAGAAGACCGATGCCGGCGTCGGCGTAGACCGTCCAGGCGAGGTCCTCGGACTTCAGGAAGTGCCAGCGGAACACCAGGTTCGGGTTCAAACCGAACGCGTCGTCGTGCGGCTGGTTGTGGTACCAACCGCCGAGCTCCAGCATGAACTCAACGTCGTCGACGAGGAACTTGCTCCAGGCGAGGTGGGCATTGAAGTCGGTGTTGTCGGAGAAGTCCGGCGCGACGCCCCCGCCGACGGTCAACCACGTCGAGCCGGCGCGGGTGAACTCGCCCGGGTCACGCCACCATGACCCGGTCGGCGCATCCGAGGCGCCCGCCTCGGGCCGGAACTCGACGCGGGCGGGTGCGGCGGACAGGCGGTAGGCGTCCCCGCCCGCAAGCGCGGACGCGCAGACGCACAGGGCAAGGGTGACGGCAAGGGCATGGGGTGCGGTCATGGTGGGGAGGGTAGCGTCGGCGGGGCGTGCTCGGCGTCGTGGTACACCTTCCAATCAAACGTCTCGATGAGGGCGTTGATGATCTCGTGCGTGGGGGTCGGCACCCCCACACGCCGCGCGTGCTCGATGATCTGCCGATTGAGTTGCCCGACCTCGCTCTCACGACCGAGGCGGACGTCCTCGACCATGCTGGGAACATGGTCGCTGGCCCGCCTGAGAAGCACGCGGGCCGCCGCGAGGTACTCGTCGCCGAGGGGGAGTCCCTCGGCGCGGGCGACGGCCGCCCCCTCGGCGAGGAGGCGTTCCACGATCACCGATGCCGGCGAGTCGAGCACCGGCCCGATGCCCGCGTTCACGAGCGCGGCGACGGGGTTCATCGCGGCGTTCACCACCGCCTTCTCCCAGACCCGACGCTCGATCGCCGGCTCGTAGGCCGTCTCGAGGCCCGCCCGGCTCAGCAAGGCGGCGATCGCGCGGCAGACAGGCTCGTGCGTCGGCTCGATGGAGCCGATGGCGTGCGGCGGGGCGTTCAGCGTGATGCGCACTTCGCCCGTCGCGGGGTGCATCGTCGCGCCGAAACCCAGCACCATGCGCAGCACGCCCGGATGGGCGAGCAGGTCCATCAGTTGCCGCCCAGGCTCGATGCCGTTCTGGTAACTCACCACGAACAGGCCCGCGGGCTGGTCGGCCAGGCGCGGCAGCAGCGGGCGCAGGTCAGCCGCCACGCCGGGGATCGCGGTCGTCTTCGTGGCGACGAAGATCGCGCTCGCCCCGCCGATGGACACGAGGTCGTCCAGTCGGCGCACGACGATCGGCGAGGCCCGGCCCTCGATCAGGCCGGTCGTGCGCGCGCCGTCCCGCACCAGTTGCGCCGCTCGCTCGGGGTTCCGCGCCACGACCACCACGGGCACCACCCGCCCGAGGATCGCGGCCAGGCTCGTGCCCATCGCGCCCGCGCCGACAATGGCGATGCGGCGGGGTTCCCAGCGGGCAGGATCGGGTTGGACGGGGGCGGGCATTTCGGATAAGTATATCGACTATTCCCGCCTCGGGCTACTGTGGACGGGGCCGGGCGGCGAGTGGACGATGGATCAGGCCGGGGCAGGAAGCGGGGTGCCGGATGGATGATGCATGGTCGCTGGATGGGCTGGAGGGCGGGCTGCCGGATGCACTGCCGACCTCGCCGATGCCGATGTTCCGGGCGTGGTTCGACGAGGGACTGCAAGCAAAGGCGACGCCGAACCCCGACGCGATGGCGCTGGCGACCCTCGGCGCGGGCGGGCCTTCCTCTCGCGTGGTGCTCTGCCGCGGCATCAGCGTCGAGGACGGGTACCTCGTCTTCTTCACGAACTACCAAAGCCGCAAGGGGCGGGAGTTGGAGGCGAGCGGGCGGGCCGCGGCGGTCTTCCACTGGGACCACGCGCAGCGCCAGGCCCGGGTTGAGGGCGTGGCGGTGCGCTCGCCGGCGGAGGAGAGCGACGCCTACTTCCGGCGCAGGCCGCTGCTCTCACGCCTCGGCGCGTGGGCGAGCGAGCAGAGCCGCCCGATGGCCTCGCGTGCGGAGTTGCTGGAGCGGACGCAGGAGGTGATGGAGCGGTTCGGCGTGACGCCGATGCACCTGCTCGGCGAGGGGGAGGACGTGGAGATTCCTCGCCCTCCGCACTGGGGCGGGTTCCGCCTGTGGGCGACCAGCGTCGAGTTGTGGGTCGGCGGCGACGGCCGCCTGCACGACCGGGCCGTCTGGAGACGCGAGGTCGGCGACCCGCCGCACGGGGGGGGGGCATGGGAGGCGACGCGACTGTTCCCGTGATGCGCCATCCCGAGTTCCACGCGATCAGCAGGCTCCGCTACGTGCGCGCGGGCTTGAAGGCGAGGGCCGACAGGGGCGGGAGGGTGACGGCGATCGAGTGGGCGCGGCCGTGCATGGGGTGCGGCTCGGCGTCGGCGGCCTGCGGGGTCGGGTGGCCCGAGCCCCAGAACTCGGGGGCATCGGTGTCGAGGATGCTGACCCATCGGCCGGCTTCGGGGACGCCGAGGCGGTAGTTCGGGCGCGGCACCGGCGTGCAGTTGAAGGCGCACAGGATCGGGGGCGTGCCCGGCTCGCCGCGCCGGAGAAATGCGATGACGCTCTGGTCGGCGTCGTGGAAGTCGATCCACTCGAAGCCGACCGGCTCGCAGTCGTGCCGGTGGAGGGCGGGTTCGTCGCGGTAGAGGCGGTTGAGGGCGCGGACGAGTTCCATGACGCCGCGGTGGCGCTCGAAGTTCGTGAGCCGCCAGTCGAGGCTCGTCTCGTGCGACCACTCGTCCCACTGCGCGAACTCGCAGCCCATGAAGAGGAGTTTCTTGCCGGGCGAGAGCCACTGGAGCGCGTAGAGCAGGCGGAGGTTGGCGAACTTCTGCCAGTCGTCGCCGGGCATGCGCGCCAGGAGCGAGCCTTTGCCGTGGACGACCTCGTCGTGCGAGAGCGGGAGGACGTAGTTCTCGCTGAAGGCGTAGATGGGCCGGAAGGTGAGGTCGCCGTGGTGGAAGCGGCGGTGGATCGGGTCGCGCGAGAAGTAGCGGAGCGTGTCGTTCATCCAGCCCATGTCCCACTTGAACCCGAACCCAAGGCCGCCGGTGTGCGCGGGGCGCGAGACGCCGGGCCATGCGGTGGACTCCTCGGCGACCGTCTCGACGCCCGGGTGGTCGCGGTAGACGGCGACGTTCAGGGCGCGCAGGAACTCGGCGGCCTCGAGGTTCTCGCGCCCGCCGAAGCGGTTGGGGAGCCACTCGCCCTCCTTGCGCGAGTAGTCGAGGTAGAGCATGGAGGCGACGGCATCGACGCGCAGGGCGTCGGCGTGGAAGCGGTCGAGCCAGCACGACGCCGACGAGAGCAGGAACGAGCGGACCTCGTGCCGCCCATAGTTGAAGATGGCGGTTGTCCAGTCGGGGTGGAAACCGAGGCGCGGGTCCTCGTGCTCGTAGAGGTGGGTCCCGTCGAAGCGGGCCAGCGCGTGCGCGTCGAGCGGGAAGTGCGAGGGCACCCAGTCGAGAATGACGCCGATCCCCGCGCGGTGGAGCGTATCCACGAGGTACATGAAGTCCTGCGGCGTGCCGAACCGGCTTGTCGGGGCGAAGTAGCCCGTGCACTGATAGCCCCACGAGCCGTCGAAGGGGTGCTCCATCACCGGCATCAGTTCGACGTGCGTGAAGCCGAGCCAGTTCACATACTCAGCGAGTGCGGGCGCGATCTCGCGGTAGGTCAGCGGGCGGTTGCCGTCTTCCGGGACGCGCCGCCACGAGCCGAGGTGGACTTCATAGATGGACACGGGCCGGCGGAGCCACCGGCGCTCGGGGCGGGCGGCCATCCACTCGGCGTCGCCCCACTCGTAGCCGGGCTGCCAGACCCGCGAGGCGAAGCCGGGCGGACGCTCGGCGTGGGCGGCGAACGGGTCGGACTTCTCGAGTTCGTGCAGGGCGTGCCGCGGGCGGATGCGGTACTTGTAGTGATCCCCCGATTGCGCCCCGGGGACGAAGGCCTCCCAGATGCCGGATGAGCCGCGAGGTGCGAGGGGGCTTGCATCCGGGTTCCACCCGTTGAAGTCGCCCACAACGCAGACGCGCTCGGCATCCGGCGCCCAGACGGCGAAGGCCGCGCCGCCATGGAGGAGGTGCGCGCCGAGTTTCTCGTGGAGCCGGGCGTGCGTGCCCTCGTTGAAGAGGTGGAGGTCGAGGTCTGTGAGGAGCGAGTGGGTGGGCACGGCGGAGGAGTCTATCGGCGGGGAAGCGAAGGGTGACGGCGTGACGGCGTGAGCGGTCCGGTGTCTGCCGCTCGCCCGCTGGTACTCTACAGTTGAGCGATGGCGAGCGTGAACGAGCAGGTCGGGGCGGCGGCGCGCGGGGGGGAGCGGTCCCGTGTGAGCCATGCGCCGGAGGTGGACGCCGAGCGGGCGCCCGCGGGCGCGCTGCTCATGGAGATCGGCTGGGAAGTCTGCAACCCGATCGGTGGCATCTACCAGGTGCTGCGGTCGAAGGCGCCGACGATGGCGCAGCGGTGGGGGAACCGCTACATGGTCGTCGGGCCGTACATGGGGGCGCGGTCCGCGCTGGAGGTCGAGCCGCGCCGCGCGACGGGGTGGATGGGGCGCGTGCTGGACGAGTTGCGGGCGGAGGGGCTGGAGGCGCACCACGGTCGGTGGCTGGTGCCGGGGAGGCCCCGGGTCGTGCTGCTGGAGCACGCGCTCACGGGGACCAAACTGGACGCCGTGAAATACCGGCTGTGGGCCGAGCACGGGATCGAGTCGCCCGGGAACGACGAGTTGGTGGACGGCGTCGTCGGGTTCGCGGAGGCGGTGCGGAAGCTCCTGGCCGTCATGTGCCGCGTGTGGGTGCGGGACTCCGGCGGGGGGCAGGGGCAACGTCGGCTGCTGGCGCACATGCACGAGTGGCTGGGGGGGCTGGCGATCCCGTTCGTCCGCCGCGAGCAACTGCCGGTGAGCCTCGTGTTCACCACCCACGCGACGCTGCTCGGCCGGTACATCGCGACGAGCGACGCGGACTTCTACCGGCGCCTGGCGACGATCGACCACGAGGCGGAGGCACGCCGCTACGGCATCCGGGCGCAGCACCACTACGAGCGGGCTGCCGCCCACGGATCGCACGTCTTCACCACTATCTCGCCGATCACCGCCGAGGAGTGCGGCGCGCTCCTGGGACGCAAGCCGGACCTGGTGCTGCCCAACGGCCTGAACGTCGAGCAGTACAGCGTGGGGCACGAGTTCCAGACCATGCACGCGCAGTTCAAGGACCGCATCCACCAGTTCGTGATGGGCCACTTCTTCCCCAGTTACGCCTTCGACCTGGACAAGACGCTCTACTTCTTCAGCAGCGGGCGGTTCGAGCCGCGCAACAAGGGGTTCGACCTCTGCCTCGACGCCTGCGCCCGGCTGAACGCGGAGTTGCGCCGACGCGGCAGCGACGTGACGGTGGTGTTCTTCATCATCACCCGGCGCCCGGCCCGCTCGCTGCTGCCCGAGGCGCTCCAGAGCCGCGGCGTCCTCAGCGAGTTGCGCGAGGTCTGCGAGCACATCTCGGCCGCGCTGGGCGAGCGCATGTTCCGCGAGGCGGCCGCGGGCCGGCGCGTGATCCTGGACTCGCTGGTGGACGAGTACTGGCGGCTGCGGATGCGGCGCACGCAGGCCGCACTGAAGACGGACAGGCTGCCCTCGGTGTTCACGCACCACATGGACGACGCCGAGAGCGACGAGATCGTGAGGACGATCCGTCGGCTCGGGCTGCTCAACCACCCCGAGGACCGGGTGAAGGTCGTCTACCACCCGGACTTCATCAGCCCGACCAACCCGCTGTGGGGGATGGAGTACGAGCAGTTCGTGCGCGGGTGCCACCTCGGCGTCTTCCCGAGCGCGTACGAGCCGTGGGGGTACACGCCGCTGGAGTGCGTCACGATGGGCGTGCCCGCCGTCACGAGCGACCTGGCCGGGTTCGGTCGGCACGTGGCCGAGAACTTCGCGGACCACGACCGGTGGGGGCTGTGGATCCTGCCGCGCCGGGGACGCGAATACGACGAATCGGCCGACCTGCTGGCCCGCCGGATGCTCGAGTTCTGCGGCATGGACCGGCGAGCGCGGGTCGCGCTGCGGAACCAGGTGGAACAACGATCGTGGAACTTCGACTGGTCGCGGGTATCGCGGCCGTACCACGTGGCGCACGACCTCGCGCTCGCGCGGGCACGGGCGGGCACGTACTGATCGGGCGGCCCGGGGGTTGGGGGCGGCATGGCGCGCGTCGCGGCGATGGAGGCGGAGTGGCTCGAGACGGACGGCCTCGGCGGCTTCGCGTCGGGGACCGTCAGCGGGATTCGCACGCGCCGGTACCACGCGCTGCTGCTCGCCTCGCGCACGCCGCCCACGGACCGGTTCGTGCTCGTCAACGGGCTTGACGCCTGGCTGACCGGGGGCCAGTGCCCCGTGCCGCTCTGCGCCCACCGCTACGCGCCGGACGTGCTGCACCCGCGCGGCGACCGGTGGGTGGAATCGTTCGTACGCGAGCCGTGGCCGACCTGGACGTACCGGCTGCCGGACCGCACGCGCGTGCAGCACGAGGTGTTCGTGCCGCGCGGGAGGCCCATGGTCGTGCTCTCCTGGCGGCTGCTGACCGGTCGAAAGGGCGTGGGCCTGTCGGTGCGCCCGCTGCTCTCCGTGCGCGACTACCACGCGACCCACCACGAGAACCCGAGTTTCAACGCTTCGTCCGAGCGGCGCGGCGATGCCGTGGTCTGGCGCCCGTACTACGGCGTGCCTTCGATCTCCGCCCGCTCGAACGGCGTCTATCGCGACGCGTTGGAGTGGTACCGGCGATTCCTCTATGCGGAAGAGGTGCGCCGTGGGCTGGACGCCATCGAGGACCTCGCCTCGCCGGGCCACTTCGAGTTCGACCTGTCCGCGGGCGAGGCGTGGATGATCCTCTCCGCCGACACCCCCCGCGAGCCGGGGACGAACGGCGAGCCGACGCTCGAGGAGTTGCGCCGCGACGAGCGGGCGCGGCGCGGCGCGCTGGGGACGGGGCTGGCCGCGTCGGCGCAGTCGTACATCGTGTCGCGCGGGCTGTCGAAGTCGATCATCGCCGGGTACCCCTGGTTCACGGACTGGGGGCGCGACACGTTCATCTCGCTGCGCGGGCTGTGCCTCGCGACCGGGCGGCTGGAGGAGGCGCGGTCGATCCTTGGCGAGTGGTCGCGGTTCGTCGTCGATGGGATGCTCCCCAACCGCTTCCCGGACGCCGGCACCCAGCCGGAGTATCACAGCGTGGACGCCGCGCTGTGGTTCGTGCAGGCGGCGTGGGAGTTTCTTGAGGCGGCCGGGCGGGCGCGACTGGGGCTCGAACCCGGCGAGGAAGCATCGTTGCGATCGGCCGTGCGACGCGTCGTCGCCGGGCACCTGCGCGGCACACGGCACGGCGTGCGCGCGACCGAGGACGGCCTGCTCGCCGCGGGCGAACGCGGCACGAGCCTGACGTGGATGGACGCCCGCGTGGACGGTCGGGCGATCACGCCCCGCGTCGGCAAGCCCGTCGAGGTTCAGGCCCTTTGGATCAACGCGCTGCGCACCGCGTCCGAGATGGAGCCAAAGGATGCGAAACTCGACGCGGCATGGCGGCGGGCGCTCTCGTCGTTCCGCGAACGGTTCTGGGACCCCGAGCGCGGGATGCTGCACGACGCCGTAGACGCGGACCACGCGCCGGGCACGGCCGATTCGTCCCTGCGGCCGAACCAGGTGTTCGCGGTCGGCGGGCTGCGGTGGTCGCTGCTCGAACCGGAACAGGCGGCGCGAGTGGTCGAGGTCGTCGAGCGCGAATTGTGGACGCCGATGGGGCTGCGCACGCTCGGGCCGCGCGAGCCGGGATACCGCGGGCGGTTCGAAGGCGGACCGCTCGAACGCGACACGGCGTACCACAACGGCACGGCCTGGCCGTGGCTGCTCGGCCCGTTCGTGGAGGCGTGGGTGCGCGTGCGCGGCGGGACGGCGGAGGCGAAGCGCGAGGCGCGAGAGCGGTTCGTCGAGCCGCTGCTGCGCAACGCGGAGGCGGGCGGCCTCGGCCACATCGCCGAAGTGGCCGATGGCGACGCGCCGCACCGCGCGGGCGGGTGCCCCTTCCAGGCGTGGAGCGTCGGGGAACTGCTCCGACTGGACCGCGTAGTGCTGGCCGATGACTCCCACGTCGCGCCCTGGGCGACGTGATGCGCCGTGCGGGAGAAGGGCACGGCGCGTTTCAACACCGGCCCGCCCTGCCTTCCCTTGTCTTCCGAGAGCATGGCCGCGGGCTACCTGTCCACGAACACGCCGTGCAAATCCGAGTTGCCGGGAGCGGCGTCGTTGAAGGACCCCGTCGCCGTGGTCGAGCCGTTGGCGCGGTCGGAGTTGTACTGATCCGCACCGCCGCCGAGGTCGAGCAGCGTGCTGAAACTAAACACCCGCGCCGCCTCGTAGTGGTAGGTGTTGCCGCCCGAGCGGCCGTGACGTGCATTGCCCGCGGCCTCGTACACGTCGTCGCCGCTGAGGTCGATGAGAATGCCGATCGCCTGCATCGACGCGGACCCTTGCGCCAGACCGTCCGCCTTGTAGGTGTCGTTGCCGGCACGGTCGATGAGGATGCCGATGGACTCATCCCACGACGAGCCTTGGCACGCCGCGGTCATGGCCCAATACGAGTCGTCTCCCGCGTCGTCGATGAGGATGCCGATGGCCTGGTGCGCGGCCGACCCTTGGCCGTAGCGATTGCCGACGTACTCGTCGTCGCCCGCGAAATCGTGGAGGATGCCGACGGCGAAGTAGTACGCGCACGCCTGCGCGAACTCGCCCGCCTCGTAGCGGTCGTCGCCGTCGAGGTCGTAGATCGCGCCGATGCCGCCCGCCGCGTAGGAGCGTGCGCCGTAGCCGAACCCCTGGCCGAAGGCCTTGAAGACGCCCGCCGTGCCGTAGACGGACGCGAACGAGGGGCCGTTGGCCTTGTACGAGTCGTTGCCGCTGGCGTCGATGATGGCGCCGAGTCCGCGCGGTCCGCCGACGCCCTGAACGAGCTGCTCACCGTGGTAGGTGTCGTCGCCGTCGAGGTCAATGACAAGCCCCGCGCCGTAAACGCCGACGCCGATGGCCCATCCGCTGGCGGGTCCGAGGTTCTCGTATGTGTCGTCGCCGGCGTGGTCGATGATGACGCCGACGCCGAAGAGGCCCGCGCCGATGGAGAACTGACCGGAGGACCGGTAGGTGTCGTTGCCGGCGCGGTCGTCGATGATGGAAAGCCCGATGATGCCGACGCCGGGGCCGCAGAAGTCGCCCTCGGCGACATAGACGTCGTCGCCGCCGAGGTCGATGATGTGGTGATTCCCGCCGGAGGGCGAGTCGTCCGTGGGCCCAAAGCGATACACGTCGTCGCCGCCCGGGTCGTACACGTCGGCGATGAGACGCATGTCGTACTCGTTGGGTCCGTGTCCGCCGACGACGCCGAGCGTGCCGTTGGGGAACTCGATCCAGAAGAGCACGTCGCCGCGCACAGCGTCTCGGACGCGAGGGGGCACGTCGGCGAGCGGTTCGCCGCGCGCGTTGACGCGTCCGACGGCCTCCCAGCGCGACATCACGCCCCAGAACGAGAGCGTGCGCGTCAGGTGCGGGGCGACGAAGCCGCGGCTCTCGCGGATCGCACGGACCTGGGCCTCGGCGTCGTCGCCGCCGATGGAGACGGTGTCCCGCAGGCGGCGGACCAAGGCCCGCGCGTCGTCGCGCAGCCGGGCGGCGTCACGCTCCGGGATCGGGGGTGGTTCCGCGTTCAGGGCGTGGTGCGGGAGATCGAGCGCGGCCCGGATGAAGGCGTCGATCGCGTCCGGTTCGCCGGAGGCCGCGTCGCGGGCACGCCGGGCGAGCGATAACTCGACCGAGTCCACGCCGAGGGGATTGCGGAAGCATTGGACGACGGCGGAAAGGGAGTTGGGGTCGAGCGCGTTCTCCTGCACGCGGGCGAGGTGTGTGAGCAGCGCGTCGACGCCGGCGTCCGCGCCGCGGATGCCGACCTCGTCCGCGGCGTCGAGGAGCGTCCGCTCGAACTCGCCGGGTTCGATGAGGGGGATGTCGCGCCCGTCGAGGCCGAGTCCGACCGTGCCGGTCCACTGCGATCGCGAGCCGAGCGTGACGTGATAGCGCACGATCTCGCCGCCTTGCCCGCCCTTGGGGACGGCGGCGCTGGGCTGGGCCTCGGGCGATCGGCGGGCCTCGATAATGATGGACTGGCCCGGCCGCAAGGAGGCGAGCGCGTCGTTGAGATCGCCAGCGGCGGCGATCGGGCGGCGCACGTCGGCGGTCGGCTCGTCGCCAAGATAGACGGCATCGACATTGTCGCCGCGCGCGATGCCGATGGAGGACGAGTATCCCGCGCCGCCGAGCGGGCCGGGAAAGATCCAGGAGACGACCGGGCCGTCGGCGGTGTCGCGCAGGCCGAGGCCGAGGAACGGCGGCTCGTCGCTCGAAGTCGGCTGGGCGGCGGCGAGCGAGGCGAGCGCGATCGCAACGAATCGGGGGAGGTTCATTCGTCGGGGGTTCCGGCCTCCGCCGCGCGCGATGCATGGTGAGGACGATCGACGCGACGGAGAGGGGGTGATGGCGGAGCGGGAGCGGGTGGCGGTTGCGCCGAACTGTCGGCCTTCCTTGTCGTGGGGCGCTTGCGGGGCTTGGGTTCGCGGGTGATGTTCGTGCTCGGGCTCCGGCGTCGGCTGCTCCGAGCCGACGCCGGAGGCACGCAAGCCGGCGCCGGAGGCGCGGGGGGCGCGGGGGGCGAGAGCGCGGCGACCGTCCGTTCGATGTCGGCCAGGCGGCGTTGGGCGGCCTCGACGGCGGCGATCGCGCGCGATTGCAGTTCCGCCGCGGTGCGCTCGAGCGTCGCGGCGCGCCGTTCGAGGTCCCCGATCCGCGCCGCGGCACGGTCGAGCGCGGCCAGACGCTCGGCGAGCGCGCTCGCGGCGGCGCGGGCGGACTCGACGCGGGACGCCACCTCCGCCCCCGCCCGTTCCAGCGTTGCAACGAGCGGGCGGGCAGCCCCGGCGACGGCGTCGAGGCGGGCGCGCTGGGCGTCGGCCTCGGCGACCGCCGATCGCAGCCGCCCGGCGAAGTGCTCGAACGCCGTCGCGTCCACGATGCGCGGCGTGATGAAGACGTCCTCGACGGCGGATGCGGCGGTGTGGCGGGACATGGCGTGCCCTCCCTGGCGTTGCCGCCAGTGTACCGCATGCCGCCGCGCGCCGGGATCGGGGTGGGGGTCTGCGTAGACTCTGGGCGTGCCGGGCAAGCGCCGTGCATCGAGGGCCGGTTCGGGCCGCGCGCCGTCGCGGGCGAGGATCACCACGCCCGGTCAGCGGGCGACGCGGCCGCGCAGGGCCACCACGCGCGAGCAGGGCGAGCGGCTCCAGCGGGTGCTCGCCCATGCGGGGATCGCCTCGCGACGGGCGTGCGAGGAACTCATCGCCGAGGGGCGCGTCCGCGTCAACGGGCGAGTTGTGCGCGAACTGCCCGTGTTCGTTCGGCTCGGTGAGGACACGGTGGAGGTCGACGGCACGCCGGTCAGGTCGCCCGAACGGCACATCTACATCCTGCTCAACAAGCCCGCCAAGGCCCTGAGCGCGGTCGCGGATGAGCCGGGCGCGGCGCGCCGCACCGTGCTCGACTTCGTGGACCACCCCTCGGGCGTGCGGCTCTACCCGGTCGGCAGGCTGGACTACCACACGATGGGGCTGGTGCTGCTCACCAACGACGGCGAACTGGCGAACCGCCTCTCCCACCCGCGCTACGGCGTCGCGAAGACCTACCACGCGGTCGTCAAGGGCAGGATCGACGAGGCCGCCCTCGAACGTCTCGAACAGGGCATCTACCTCGCCGAGCGGCGCGAGGGGCGCACCGTCGGCGCGGCCCGGGCCTCGCACGTCGGGCTGAGGCTCGTCAAGCGCGACCGCGACGCGACGGTCCTCGAGGTCACGCTGCGCGAGGGGCGCAACCGGCAGGTGCGGCGGATGCTCGCCGCGGTCGGGTGCCCGGTGAAGCGGCTCGAGCGCGTCGCGATGGGGCCGCTCCGACTCAAGGGCGTGGCGCGCGGCCAGTGGCGCGAGTTGACCGCCGCGGAAGTGCGATCGCTCCGCAAGGCGGCGACGGCGGTCGAACGCGATGGCGGCGCGGGAGGTGCGGCATGAGCGAGCAGACGCCCGCGCGAACGGAGCGGGCGCCCAGCGCGACACGGACGCTGCGCGTCGCGAAGCAGGTGGCGCTGCAGATCTACCGCACGCCGCTCCCCGCGATGGCGGCGGCTCTCGCCTACCGGACCATCTTCGGCCTGATCCCGGTCTTCGTGATCGGGCTGGTGGTGCTCGGCGCGTTCGCGACCAAGGAGCACGTCACCGACGTCGTGCGGGACCTGCTCCGCTACGCGGGCCTGACGGAGATCGTGGTCGAGCCGCCGGCGGACGAGACGGACTTCGGCGCGGTGGGGGCGGGGTTCCTGCCCATCGCGCCCTCGGAGGGGGGGGTGGAGGCACGGCCGGAGGCCACCGGCGCGGCCGCCCGGCTGGACGCCTGGGTCGAGCAACTCGTGCTCAACGTGCGCGAGGTGAAACTCGTCGCGATCGGGCTGACGGGCCTGGCGATGCTGGCCTACGCCGCGCTCTCCTTCGTCGTCGAGATCGAGCGGGCCTTCAACCGAATCTACCACGCGCCCACGGGCCGGTCCTGGCCGCGCCGGGTGACGCAGTACTGGACCATGCTGACGCTCGGCTCCGTCTTCCTGGTCGCCAGTTTCTACGTCGGCGGCTCGTTCACCGGCTGGGTGGCGAGGATCGACGGGGGGGGGGACCGGTCCGCCCTGGTCCCCATCGCAGGGTTCGCGGTCACCGTCGTCATCAGCACCGGCCTGCTGCTCTTCCTCTACGCGACGGTGCCCAACACCCGCGTCTCGATCAAGACCGCGCTCGCCGGCGCCGTGCTCGCCGCGCTCCTCTGGGAGGGCGGCAAGTGGGGGTTCACGGCGTTCCTCCAGTGGTCGAAGAACTACGCCCGCCTCTACGGCGCGGTCGCGCTCATCCCACTCTTCATGCTCTGGATCTACGTCACGTGGGTCATCGTGCTGCTCGGACTGCAGGTGTCCTACATCATGCAGACCTTCCGCCACGGCGTCCTGGCGCGCGTCGACGCCCTCGACCGCCCGCCCGTCGTCGACGGCGCGACCGTCGTCGCGCTGGCGGCGCACGTCGCGTCGCGCTTCCAGGGGGGCAAGCCCGTCGCCCCGGACGAGGCCGCCCGCTCGCTCGGCCTCGAACCCGCCCTCGCCGAGCGGCTCCTCGAAGAGATGGCCGACGAGGGGCTGCTCCACCGTGTCCCCGCGGGGCGCGACGAGGTCCGTTTCGCGCTCGCCCGCCCCCCCGAGAGCGTCCGGGCGACGGAGGCCCTCGCGGTCGGCATCGGCGCGTCGAGCGGGCGCGCCGACCGCGCCGACTCGGCCGACCTCTCCACGCTCGGCAAACTCCGCCGACGCGAGGCCGAGGCCTTCGCCGGCATGACCCTCGCCGACCTCATCGATCGCCCGGCGGCGGGGGCGGGGGCGGGGGCGACGGCGTCCGACGCGAACGGGCAGCAATCGGCGAGCGCCCCCGAACCGGCCTGAATCCGCCCGCGAAGCATCGTGAGGCCCGGCGGGCGGCTACCGTTGCCCCCTGCTCCGGCGGCGTGGGGCGGCCCCGCTTTCGGGCTTCGGCCGCATCCCGGCACGCGGCGGAGGGTTAGAGAGGGGGCGGGGCGGTTCCGAGGGCGCACTCCCGATGCACATCACCCGACTCACCGAGTTCTCGATCTACCTGGCCGACCGCCCGGGCGAGTTGGCCGGCGTGCTCGAGGCGCTCCGGGCCGCGGGGGTGCAGGCCGAGGCGGTCGCCGTCTCGGAGCACAACGGCCGCGGGCTGGTGCGGCTGATCGGCACGCCGGAGGAGTCGCTGCGTCGGGTCTGCGAGGCGCTGTGCGACTCGGGGGCGGGTCCGGTCGCCGAGGCGCAGGTCCTCTGCGTCGCGCTCGACGAGCGCCCCGGCGCGTTCGCCGAGGTCGCCGCGCGCCTCGGCGTCTCGCGGATCAACATCCGCTACGCCTACCAGGCGCCGTCGATGAACGGCACGCCGGCGCGCTGCGTCTTCCGCGTGGACGACCCGTCGGCGGCGGAGGGCGTGCTGCGGTCGCTGGCCTGAGGGCGGGGCGTCGCGGGGCGTCTAGGATGTGAACGACGCCGGCCGGGTCCGGCGCAGCGAGGGCGAACCGAGATGGGCATCGAAGCCGCCATGCCGACCGACTGGGTGCTGACCACGCAACTCCAGCGGGTCATCAACTGGGCGCGCCGGTCGTCGCTCTGGCCGATGCCCTTCGCGACGGCCTGCTGCGGCATCGAACTCATGGCGACGGCGTGCAGCCGCTACGACCTGGCCCGCTTCGGCGCGGAGGTCATGCGCTTCAGCCCGCGCCAGAGCGACCTGCTGATCGTCGCCGGGCGGATCGGCATCAAGATGCTCCCGGTGCTCCAGCGCATCTACGAGCAGATCACGGAGCCGAAGTGGGTGATCTCGATGGGCGCGTGCGCCTCGACGGGCGGCGTCTTCGACACCTACGCGACGGTGCAGGGCTGCGACCAGTTCATCCCGGTGGACGTCTACGTCCCCGGCTGCCCGCCGCGCCCGGAGCAGTTGATCGAGGGCGTGATGGCGATCCAGCGGATCGTCGACCAGGACCGCATCCCCCCCCGCGGCCCCGACGGGCGACGCATCCCGCTCGGCATCGCCGTGCAGCCCGCGGGCGCGGGCGTGGCGCGTCCGGTCGGCCTGACCGTGCGCGCGTAGGGCACGAAGCCCACCAGAGCACGAAGCCCAACAGAGCACGAAGCGCAAGCGAGTGCCCCTCCGCGTCCCTCTCCGCGTCCTCCGCGTTCCGCCTTCGGCCGGTCCGCCGACGGCGACCGTAGATCGACCGACAACGAGCGTAGATCGACCTACGACGAGCGTAGATCGACCGACAGCGACCGTCGGTCGACCGACAACGACCGTCGATCGAGCGACAGCGGGCGTAGATCGATCCACGGCGACCGTCGGTCGAGCGACGATGACCGTTTCGCCCGCTTCTCGAAGGTCCGACGGCGTTCTCACGGCCGCGAACGCGGTTCCGGTGGTTATGCCCCCCGCCTCCCCCCGGATGGGGGCTACTCCTTGGCCATTTGCCCTTTGCTCATGTGCTATCTGCCATTTCTCCCGGCCCTTTGGCCATTGACCCGCCCTGCCCCGGCCCGTGGTACACTGGGGCCGTGTCCGGTACGTGGGAGGCTGCGGTGGCCGAGCCGACGATTGTCTGTCCGAAGTGCGGTGGCGAGATCAGGCTGACGGAGAGCCTCGCGGCTCCGCTGATCGAGGCGACGCGGCGGGAGTACGAGGAGCGGATGGCCACGCGCGACAGAGAGATCGCCTCCCGCGAGGCGGCCGTGCGCGAGCAGCGGGCCGAACTGGATACGGGGCCGTAGTCGATCAAGGAGGACAACTCCCCCATGTACGTCAAGGCACTCCACATTGAAGGACATAGGCGGTTCAGCAGCTTTGACCTAGACCTCAACCCAACATTCAACATTATCGTCGGCGATAATGAGACTGGGAAGAGTAGAGCCTATCCCAGAACCTCTCGAAGTAACATGAACGAGCACGCGAAGTGAAGGTAGCCTTGGAACAACACGGTGGACTTCTCCCATCGGATGCAC
>JACTNA010000014.1 GCA_014584315.1 Planctomycetota bacterium
GTGCATCCGATGGGAGAAGTCCACCGTGTTGTTCCAAGGCTACCTTCACTTCGCGTGCTCGTTCATGTTACTTCGAGAGGTTCTGGGATAGGCTCTACTGCTATACCTACGGAGAGGGCGACTCCGCCACATGGCCATGCGACGACCCGAACAACCCGGTGCCGAGCGGGTGGAGCATGACCGTGTGCGGCCCGGACCCTTGGGGCATGTGCTGCATCGTGCGCAACGGTTCTGCTTCGGATCAGACTTTCTATACCACCGGGTTCGATGGATGCGAGGTCGGCAACCCGTGCGGTGGTGGCGGCGGGGAGTCGTGACACTGCGCACGCGATTCGGGGGATGTCAGATGGGCAACGTGTCGTCAACCCGATCCTCGACGTTCGTGATTCGCCTCTCGCTCGTGACGATGGTGCTGGCGATCGCTCGAGATGCGCTCGCCCAGGCCGCCCCGGACGAGTTGCGGGCGTGGCTGAAGGAGCGAATCGCCACTCGTGGCGCCGTCCACTTCATCGCCGACTCGGACGGCTCGGATCAGGTGCGCCTGTCTGGATACGACGCGGCGACGGGCGCGTGGTACCACGCCTCGGACGGCCGTGTCTGGGGGGTGGATGCCAACGGCGTGATGTTTGCGAACACGAGGCGAAACGGGCGCGTGCAACGCTGGGAGGGCAGCCCGCTCGAAGTCCACGACTCGCTCATAGAGCGAACCTTCCCCGACGTCACGCTCCACTTCATCGCCGACAAAGCGGAACATGCCGAGAGGATCGAGCGTGCCCCGGACGGGGGCTGGAGCGTCACGTTCCGATTTCCCCTCGCTAACCGCCAGTTGTTCGGGTGGACCCCGAGCGGCGACTTCGTTCCCGACCGGAAACCACTGGTCTACCACATCAACGGTGAGGGACGCCTGACGGCCGTCGAGTTCGCCGAGAGCAAGAACACCTACGTCTACGAGTACGTCGAGGATGATTCCCTCCCCTTCGCCGTCGTCAGGCGGTACGGCAAGAACTGGGGCTGGACGCCATCCGACATCCGCCTCGCTGGCTCGAGCCCGGCCGATGAGTTCAGCATGAGCGCGGTCGTCGATCGAGCGGAGCGCGCCGGTGCCTTGGATCACGGAATCCGCTGGTCCGTGGCCTCCACTTCGAATGCGTCGAGTGTCTCAACGGCGAACACCGGTTCCGGAGGGGCCGCCGCCGCGTCCCGCCCCCCCGCGCCGCCGTTCCCCGAGGCGCCGAAGCGGCCCTCGATCCACTGGCCGATCGTCGGCGTCGGCGCCGTCTTCGTCGCCGTCGGCATCTACGCATGGGTTCGCAGGCGATGACGCCGCGCCGCTCCGCCGCCGAGGCCTGGCGCGGCTTCGCCCTCGCCGTCCTGCTGGCCGGGGCCGGATGGTCCTCCTGCCGAGGGTCCGCTCACTCGCTCCCGCCCGTCGGGTGCTCTTCCCTTCGCCGATACTGAGCGTCGGGTCGTCGAGCAGGGACGAGACCCCGACGGTCAGCGTGTTCGGGGGTATCCTCTGTGCAAAGGGCAAAGGGCCCGTGCATGTACGACAACGCCCGCCTTTCGGCGGGCGTCGGACCGGGGGGCTAACCCCGGCGTGGTTCCTTGATCATACGCTGATCGGCCGCACGGCTTCAACTCTCGTGGACGAAGACTCATGGCTGAGAATCGCGTGGCCGCCTATGTGGACGGGTTCAACCTGTATTACGGGTTGAGATCGAAGGGATGGGGGCACTTCTACTGGATCGATCCGTACGTGCTGATCGAGGGTCTGCGTGCTGAAGGCCAGCGAGTCGTGGCTGTCAAGTACTTCACCGCGAGGGTCCGTCAACCCGACGACAAGCGACGCCGACAGTCCGCGTACCTCGATGCGCTTCGTGCCGTTTCGCAGGTGGAGATCATCCGGGGAAAGTTCTACAGGAAGAGCCGCAGGTGCATCCGGTGCGGGGAGGAATGGCCGACGTTCGAGGAGAAGATGACGGATAGCGCGATCGCGGCGCATCTTGTCGCGGACGCCTTCCTCGGCGTCTTCGATCAGGCTGTTCTGGTAGGGGGTGATACCGACATCGTGCCCGCCATCAAAGTGGTCCGCAGGCACTTCCCGAACAAGAGGCTGATGGCGTGGTTCCCTCCGAACCGAAAGAACCAGGAAGTCGCCGACTCCTGCCACGATTCCTTTCAGATCAATGGTGATCACCTGCGCGACGCGCTGATGCCCGACACAATCGAGATCGACGTTGGCGTGTACGTCAAGCGGCCGGTGGAATGGGTGTACAACAAGCGGCGAGGTCACCGCTGACCGCGCCACGGACTCCGCCATGATCCAACTCGGCGTCAACATCGACCACGTCGCCACCGTCCGCCAGGCGCGCTACCGCGGCGTCCCGCCCGAGCAGGGCGAGCCGGACCCGGTCCGTGCGGCCCACGAGGCCGAACTCGGCGGGGCCGACGGCATCACCATGCACCTGCGCGAGGACCGCCGCCACATCCAGGACCGCGACGTCGAACTCCTGCGCCGCCTCGTCGCGGTGAAGGTCAACCTCGAGATGGCGGCCACGGACGAGATGGTCGAGATCGCCCGGGGCATCCGCCCCGACACCGCCATGCTCGTCCCCGAGGGGCGCACCGAGGTCACGACCGAGGGCGGGCTGGACGTCGCCGGGCAGGCGGCGCGAATGAAGGATGTCGTCGCGCGCCTGCGCGACGCGGGCATGCTCGTCTCCGCCTTCATCGACGCCGACGACCGGCAGGTGGACGCCGCCGCCGACGCGGGCTTCGACGTCTGCGAGGTCCACACCGGCCCCTACGCCCACGCCTTCGCCGACGCGGGCGGCGACTTCCGGCGCAGCGCGCTGAGGGCGGAACTCGAGCGCGTCGCCCACGCTGGCGCGCGCATCCGCCACGCCGGGATGCGCTTCAACGCCGGCCATGCGCTCAACTACGTCAACGTCGGCCCCATCGCCGCCCTTCCCGGCGTCGAGGAACTCCACATCGGGCACGCAATCGTGAGCCGGGCCATCTTCGTCGGCCTGCGCAATGCGGTGCGCGAGATGAAGGCCCTCATGACGCTCCACGCCGCTCGCTCCGCCTGAACGGACGCCCTCGGGCGTGCCCGCGTCGGCGCGCAAGTCCTTGCGGCACACCGGCAAGCGATCGCGCCCGAGGAAGTGTGAAGATCGCGCTTCGATCGCGCCCCCGTCCGGCTTAGAATCGTCCGCTATGCCCCGATCCACCAGCGCCGCCGGGAAAGCCCCGGGGCGATCGTCCGGCCAGGCCGCCGCGCCCGTGAAAGCCCGAATCCGCCGCCCCAAGCGGTTCGCGAGCCATCAGACCGCGCTCAAATACCTCAACGACAGCGTGAACGTCGAGCGGATGCGCCCCGCGAACGTGGACCGCGGCGTCTTCCGGCTCGACCGCATGCGGGCCATGATGGACGCCCTCGGCAACCCCGAGCGCGACGTGCGCTGCGTTCACGTCGCGGGCAGCAAGGGCAAGGGATCGACCGCCGAGATGCTCGCCTCGTGCCTCTCCTCCTGCGGCTACACCACGGGCCTCTACACCAGCCCGCACCTGACCGACGTGCGCGAACGAGTCCGCATCAACAACCGGTGGATCGACGAGGACGAGTTCACCGCCGCCCTCGGCGCGGCGGCGGCGGCGGCCGAGGCCGTCGAGGCCCGCCACGGACAGGCCACCTACTTCGAACTCCTCACCGCCCTCGCCCTGCGCTTCTTCGCCGAGCGCGCCGTGGACGCCGCCGTGCTCGAGGTCGGCCTCGGCGGTCGGCTCGACTCCACCAACGTCGTCACCCCCGAGGTCTGCATCCTCACCGCCATCCAACTCGAACACACCCAACTCCTCGGCTCGACCCTCGCCGAGATCGCCCGCGAGAAGGCCGGCATCATGAAGCCGGGCGTCACCGCCATCACCTTCCCCCAGTGCGACGAGGTGATGGGCGTGTTCCGCGAGGAGGCCGACCGCGTCGGCGCGCCGCTCCGCGTCCTCGGCAAGGAGATCGACTTCTCCTACCGCTTCGAGGCCACGCCCGAACTCGGCCCCCACGCCCGCGTCTGCCTCACCTCCCCACGCACCACCTACGAGCACCTCGCCGTCCCGCTCAAGGGCGAGCACCAGGCGCTGAACTGCGGCCTCGCGCTCGCCGCTCTCGACCACCTGCGCGACCGAGGCTTCGACACGCCCGAGCGCCAGGTCGCGCTCGGCCTGGCGGCGACGCCCGCGAACGGCAGGCTCGAGCAGGTCTGGTCCTCGCCGCGCATCCTCATCGACGGCGCGCACACCCCCGACAGCTTGCACGCCCTGGTGAAGGCCATCGGCGCGCACGTCCGATACGACTCGATGGTGATGATCTTCGGGTGCGCCGCCGACAAGAACGTCGACGGGATGCTGAGCAAGATCGCGCTGGGCGCGGACAAGATCATCTTCACCCGATCGGCCGACAACCCCCGCGCCTGCGACCCCGCCGACCTCCAGCGGCGATTCGCCGAGAGAAGCCCGAAGATGACGCAGGTCGAGCCGACCCTCAAGGACGCCATTAACACCGCCTACCGCGCGGTCGGTCGCGACGACCTGATCCTCGTCACCGGCTCGTTCTACCTCGCCGGCGAGGCCAAGCGACTCCTCGCCGACGCCGCCGCCAAACGAAAGCCCGCCCAGCAGGTCGAGGCCAAGGCCTGAGCCGGCCCGAGCCGCCGCGCCTACACTGGCCCGCGATGACCCGACCGCGCACCACGCTGCCGCTCCGACTTCCGCGCCGCCCGGCGGGCTGAAGCGTCGCGTGCGCGCCGCGCTCCCTCCGGGCCTCGACCTCGTCGGGGCCTTCGTTGTTTTTGGGGTACCCTTCCCGCCTGCGAGCGATGCCGATGAACGCCGATCCAGCCAGTCCGAACCCCCACCCCTCCACCCCGCCGCACCGCTACACCGCCGCCCTCGCCGACGCGATCGAGACGCGCTGGCAGCAGCGGTGGGAGGCCGAGGCCGCGTTCCGCCAGCCCAACCCCGGCGAGCAAGGCTTCGACCCCTCCAGGCCGAAGTTCTACTGCCTCGACATGTTCCCCTACCCCTCCGGCGCGGGCCTGCACGTCGGCCACCCCGAGGGCTACACGGCGACGGACATCGTCTGCCGCTACAGGCGCATGCGCGGCTTCAACGTGCTCCACCCGATGGGGTGGGACGCCTTCGGCCTGCCCGCCGAGCAGTACGCCATCCAGACCGGCGTCCACCCCGCCGTCACCACGCGCAAGGCCATCGACACCTTCCGCCGACAACTCAAGAGGTTCGGCTTCTGCTACGACTGGACCCGCGAGTTCGGCACCATCGACGAGGACTACTACCGCTGGACCCAGTGGATCTTCCTGCGCATCTACGACTCGTGGTACGACCCCGACGCCGACCGCGCGCGCCCGATCGCCGAACTCGTGCGCGAGTTCGAGTCCGGCGAGCGAGCGCCGCGCCTGAACCCGGCCGCCTCCGAGTACGCCGGCGCGGGCGACATCGCCTCCGACAAGCCCGTCATGCCCTGGGCCGAGATGCACGACGACACACGCCGCATGATCGTCGATTCCTACCGCCTCGCCTACGTCGGCGTCCAGACCGTCAACTGGTGCCCGAAACTCGGCACCGCGCTCGCCAACGAGGAGGTCATCGACGCCCGCAGCGAACGCGGCGGCTTCCCCGTCTTCCGCAAGCCCCTCCGCCAGTGGATGTTCCGCATCACCGCCTACGCCGAACGCCTGCTCCGCGGCCTCGACACCGTCGATTGGCCCGAGAGCACCCGCACGCAACAGTCCGAGTGGATCGGCCGCTCCGAAGGCGCGGAGATCGACTTTCCCGTCGAGGGCGCCCTGCCCCTGCGCGTCTTCACCACCCGACCCGACACCATCTTCGGCGCGACCTGCATGGTCGTCGCGCCGGAGCACCCGCTCGTGGACGCCGCGCTCGCCGAGCCTCGACCGGGAACGGACGCCGCCGCCCTCCGCGCCTACGCGCTCGCCGCGCGCAACCGCTCCGACGTCGAACGCCAGGAGAGCAAGGAGAAGACCGGCGTCTTCACCGGCCTCTACGCGCTCAACCCGGCGACGGAGCGCCGCATCCCCGTCTGGACCGCCGACTACGTCCTCATGGGCTACGGCACCGGCGCGATCATGGCCGTCCCGGGACAGGACCAGCGCGACTGGGACTTCGCCAGGACGTTCGGGCTGCCCATCGTCCGCACCGTCCAGCCCCCCCCCGGCTTCGGCGACGAGCCGTATCTCGGCGACGGGCCGGCCATCAACTCCGGCTTCCTCGACGGCCTGCACGTCGCCGAAGCCAAGCGGCGCACCATCGACTGGCTCGAAAACAAGGGCATCGGACGCCGCCGCGTCAACTACCGTCTGCGCGACTGGCTCTTCAGCCGCCAACGCTACTGGGGCGAGCCGTTCCCCATCGTCTGGGACGAGCGCGGCCGGCACCACCCCGTCGGCGACGACGCCCTCCCCGTGCGCCTGCCGGAACTGGCCGACTACCAGCCGATCGAGAGCGACGAGCCTGTGCCCCTGCTCGCCAAGGCGACGGACTGGCTGCACACGACGGCCGGCGAGGCGGGCGTGCACGCACTCCCACCCGATGCGCCCGTGACGCGCGAGGCCAACACCATGCCCGGCTGGGCCGGCTCGTGCTGGTACTACCTGCGCTACTGCGACCCGCGCAACGCCGAACGCTTCGTCGGCGCAGAGGCCGAGCGGTACTGGATGACGGGGAGCGCGGAGCGACGAGCCCCTCGCGGAAGCGAAGGCTCCGGCGGCGTCGACCTCTACATCGGCGGCGCGGAGCACGCCGTGCTGCACCTGCTCTACGCCCGCTTCTGGCACAAGGTGCTCTTCGACCTCGGGTACGTCTCGACCGACGAGCCGTTCGCCAGGCTCTTCCACCAGGGGCTGATCCTCAGCCACGCCTACCAGCGCGAGGACCGGACCCTCGTGCCGGTGGACGAGGTCGAGGAGCGCGGCGAAGGCGTGTTCATCGAGCGGGCCACGGGCAGGCCGGTCGCGCAGATCGTCGCCAAGATGTCCAAGAGCCTGCGCAACGTCATCAACCCCGACGACGTGATCGCCGAGTACGGCGCGGACACCTTCCGCCTCTACGAGATGTACCTCGGCCCGCTCGAAGCAGCCAAGCCCTGGAACCCGCGCGACATCACGGGGCTGTACCGCTTCCTCCAGCGAGCCTGGCGGCTCATCATCGACGAGGAGACGGGTGAACCGCGCCTGCGAGAGGACGGAGCGCAGGTCGAAAAACTTCTCCACCGCACGATCGCTAAGGTCGGCGCGGACGCCGAGCGGCTCGCGTTCAACACCGCCATCGCCGCCATGATCGAGTTCGTGAACGCCGCGACGGCCGCCGGAGGCCTGACACGCGCCCAGGCCGACCGCTTCGCCCGCACGCTCGCCCCCTTCGCCCCGCACATGGCCGAGGAACTCTGGTCGCGGCTCGGCGGGCGCGGCTTCGTCTCGCACGCGCCCTGGCCGGACTACGACGAGGCGATGCTGCGCGACGACGAGGTCGAGATCGCCGTGCAAATCGCGGGCAAGGTTCGCGCGAAGATCGTCGTCCCCGCCGACGCGGACGCCGCGCGCATCGAGTCGATCGCCCTCGCCGACGCGAAAGTGCAGGAGGCGATCGCAGGCCGCACCGTGCGCAAAGTCATCGTCGTCCCCGGCCGCCTCGTGAACATCGTCCTAGCCTGACCCGCGCGGCATACCAAGCGCAAGCCCCAAGCCCCAAGCCCCAAGCCCCAAGCCCCAAGTCCCAAGCCCCAAGCCCCAAGCCCCAAGCCGCGATCGCCGCCCGCCTCTCCGCCCCCGGAGGGGGGCGCAGTCATTTGCCCCGGGCGCAGCCCGGGGAAGGCGCACCCTTCAACCCCCAAGCCCCGGAGGGGCGCAGGAGCCTCCCCCATGTTGTTATGATCCACGCATGAGCCATTCTTATACCTTCCTCTGCACTCATTTCGTCTTCTCAACCAAGGGCCGTGTACCGCTCCTCACCCCGAACATCATTCCCCGGCTTCTGGACTACACGGGCGGCATCTTCCGCGCATCGCGCTGTGTCCTCCTCGCGGCGAACGCCGTCGCCGACCACGTGCACCTCCTCGCCACCCTCCATCCCTCGACGGCCCACGCCGACCTGATGCGCGAGGTGAAGGCAAGAACTTCTTCACTCGTGCGAGAGGCGTTTCTCGACGCGTAATGGGCGGGTTGGCAGAACGGATACGGCGGTTTCAGCGTGAGCCGCTCCGGCATCGACGCGGTCAAGGCTTACATCGCGCGCCAGGACGAGCATCACCGGCACATGCCGTTCAAGGAAGAGTTCATCGCGCTGCTGGAGAAGCATGGGATTGAGTATGAAGAGAGGTATGTTTGGGGAGAGTGATGAGGGGTAGGTTCCTGCGCCCCTCCGGGGCTTTCTGATGAGGGAGGCAGCCCAACCCTGGGCTGCGCCGGGGCAAATGACAGCGCCCCTTCCGGGGGCGGAGTGCGCCTTTGCCTGCTGGCCACCGCCCGCTGCCATTTGCGCGCCGCCCGCCGCTCTCTGCCCTCTGCTATGTGCTATTTGCCATTTGCTATTTGCTATTTGCTATTTGCCATTTGGCCCTTTGGCCCTTTGGCCTTTTGGCCCTTTGGCCCTTTGGCCCTTTGGCTACGCCGCCATCGCCCCCGCGCTCACGCCCGCCGCACGCAGGATCGCGCGTGCCCGATTGACGTAGGAGTACCGCTCCGCGAGCGCGCGGGCGGCCTCGGCCCGGGCCGCGCTCTCCCGCTCCGATTCGCCCACCGCGCACCGCACCGCTCGCGCCAGGTCCGCCGGGTCGTCCGGCGCGAACCACCGCACCGCCGGCTCGCGCACCAGCGCGCGCAGCGCGGGCACGTCCGACGCCACGATCGCCCTGCCCGACGCCAGGTACTCGCCCAACTTCACCGGGCTGGTCCACGCCGCGGACGGGTGCCGCGCGCTCGGCGGCAGCGCCAGCACGTCCGCGTGCCACAGGTGCGGCGGCACCCGGCAGAACGCCACGCGCCCCCGCACGTCCACGTTCCGCAGCCCCAGCGTCGCCGCCGACCGCCGCGCCGCCAGCACGTCCGCGTCCGTCCCGCCCACGACATGCACCGTCATCCCGTCGAGCAGCGACGCCGCGCGCAACAGCGTCCCCACGCCCTTGTACGCGTACAGGTGTCCGGCGTAGACGACGTGCGGCCCGGGCCACGCGTCGTAGGGCGACACGCCCGCGTCCTCCGGCGGCGCGAACAACTCCGTGTCCACCGCGTCCGGCACGACGACCACGCGATCCGCCGCCGCTCCCAGCGAGACGTACTTCTCGGCCAGCACGGGCGAGATCGTCACGCACGCCAGGATCGGCCGCTCCGACCGCCCCACGGCGCGCAGCGCGGAGATGCCCCCGAGCGCGTCGCCGTCGATGTCCAGGTGCGTCTCCAGCACGGTCGGCAGGCCGCGCTCGGCGCACGCCA
This sequence comes from Planctomycetota bacterium, assembly GCA_014584315.1. GTDB lineage: Bacteria > Planctomycetota > Phycisphaerae > Phycisphaerales > UBA1924 > CAADGN01. Next base: position 9,522 of record JACTNA010000014.1, read on the forward strand.
GCGCGCCGCGGCAGTGTCGCGCGTACACGAGGTCGTACCCCTCGCGCGCGATCCGCTCCGCCGCCCACCCCGCGAACTCGCGCAGGTACGCCCCGTTCACCAGCAGTTCGTCCCGCTGGTCGGGCAGGTCCGCGCACTCGAACCGAACCCGCGGCTCCGCGTAGGCGTTCGCCGCCGACGCGAGGGTCCACCCGCGCTCCGGCACGCGGCAGAAGACAGCCACCTCATGCCCGAGGCGCGCGAACCCCCCGCACGTCTTCACCACGTTGATCGCGTACGCCCGGTGGCTCCCGGGCGCGAGGTCAGAGATCGCGGCGATCCGCATGGCCGCCTCCGTTCGTCGCTCCGCCGCGCCCCGCGCCATCGACGCGGCAGAGCACGGCGTGGCACCGCAACTCCGAACGATCCGCCAGCCGGAGCCGGAACGCCGCCTCGCCGCGCAGGCACGACCGCACCGGGCGATCGTCCTGCGGCATCAGCCGGCTGCGCACCGGCCGCAGCCCACGCGAGCGAAGGAACGACAGGAACTCACGCCGCGACCACTCGCGCACGTGCTCGCGCTTCACCGCCTCGCGGCAGCCTCGCCCCCGAACGCGGTCGCGGTCCGGCGTCGAGACCAGCACGAGCGTCCGCGCGTGCGCGAACGAGCGGATCATCGCCAGCGCGGGGTCCGGGTCAAGCAGGTGCTCCACCACGTCCGCGAACAGGATCAGGTCGAACGTCCGCCACGGCGCGACGCCGGGGCGTTCGAGGTCCACCGCGTGCAGCCGCGCGTGCCGGCAGCGCGTCCGCGCGATCGCGACCGCGCTCGGCTGGTCCATCCCCTCGGCGTCCGCGCACACCGGCTCGATCCACTCGGCGAGTTTCGTGCCCGGCCCACACCCCACGTCGAGCACGCTGCCCAGCCCGCGCCGAAGCACAACGCCCGCGGCCCAGCGGTAGACGTGCCGCTGGTAGCGACCGCTCATGGCCAGCCGCGCCGGGTGCCAGTAGTCCGGGTACTCGCCGGTGTGGTCGAGGCTCTCGTTGCGCACGCCCTGCCGGTAGCCCCGCGGCAGGCCGAACTCCGTCGGATCGCGGGGGGCCGCGCCCGCCTCCACAACCACGGGCTTCGCTCGCGTCGCCGTCGTCATGCCGCTTCCTCCGATGCGCCGTCGCGCGCCGCGCACAGCGCGCGGACCTCGCGTCCGACGGCGTTGAGGAACGCCGCGCGCCGCTCCGGCGGCAGGCGCCCCGCGAACCCGCGCAGGCTGCGCGTCCAGGCTTCGGCGCACGACGCGTCGCTCAGCAGCGCGCCCTCCCAGCGCACGGGGGGCGGCGCGCCCGACGCCGAGCGGTTCGCCGCCATCGCCCTGCGCGCCGCCTCGATCTCGCGTTCGACCGTGGCCGCCAGCCCGAACCGCCGGCGCACGCTCGCCGCCGCCGCCGAACCGAGCGACTCGCTCCAGTCCGCGTCGCGGAGCAGCTCGCCGATCGCGTAGGCGAAACTGTCGGCGTCGCCCGGCACGCACAGCCCGGTCACGCCCGTCTCCACCGGCGCATCCAGCCCCGGCGCGGCCGCCACGACCACCGGCGCGCCGGCGCACATCGCCTCGATCACCGTCTTGGGGTGCCCCTCGTACGCCGACGCCTGCGCGTACACCGCGCACCGCCGCATCCGCGCGAGCAACTCGCGGTGCGGCACGCGCGGCCCGAACCGCACCGGCGCGCCCAGCCGCGACGCCAGCGAGCGCAGCGCGCCCTCCTCCGGCCCCTCGCCCACCACGTCCAGCCGCGACAGCGGCCCGCGCGGCGCGGCCACCCGCGCCGCCGCCTCGATCAGCACCTCCACACGCTTGCGCGCCACCAGTTGTCCCGCGTACAGCACCGTGCCGCGCTCCCGCTCGCTCGCCCCCGCCGGCGGCTCGTCGTCGATCACGAAGTTCGGGATCAGCGCGGCCCGCGCCGTCGCCACGCCGTACCGCCAGCACACCTCGTCCAGCATCAGCGGCGAGGTCCCGATCACCACGTCCGCGCCGCGCACGATCTCCCCCTCGCGCGACGCCACCTCCGCCGCCACGCGCGACTCCGGCCCGTGCTCCGCGGCCTCGAACCGCGACCAGAGATACCCCCCCCGCGCCGCCAGCCCGACCCGCACCCCGCCCTCCCGCAGCCGCGCCGCCACCGCCAGCGCCTGCTCGCCCGACGCGAACTGGTTGGTGCGGACATACGCCGTCGCGCACCCGCGCGCCGCCGCCGCCGCGCGACGCGCCGCCTCCGCCCGCCACGCCGCCCGCTCCGTCCCGTCCCGGTTGCACACGCACTCCAGCGGGCAGGGCGACGCCAGCGACCGAGCGATCTCCTCGTCCTCCGCCCCGCCATCGCTCACCACGATCACTCTCCCGAACGACGCCGCCAGCCGCTCGACCAGCGACCACTCGCGCTCGAGCATCCCCAGGTCGCGCCACGCCGACAGCGGCGTCCCCTCGCTGAGCACGAAGACCAGGGCATCGGCGACTCGGCTCTGCACGGCGTCCTCCGTCCGGGCGGGCGCGCAGCCACGCCCGTCCCGCACGCTTATCGGCCGATCCGCCCCCCGACACTCGCCCGATTGGGTTTCTCGCCCCCGCCCGCCCCGACACCCGATGACTCCCCCATGCCCCCCGTCAGCGTCCTGCTCCCGGTCGCTACCGATTCCGCCCGGCTCGCCGAGGCCTTCGCCTGTATCGCCCGCCAGACGCTCGCCGACCTCGACATCCTCATCCTCCTCAACGGCTCCGACGCACCGACCGAGCGGCTGGCGTTCGACCTGGCCGCGTCCGACCAACGGGCGCGGGCGATCCGCCTCGGTCCCGTCGCCAATCTCGCCGCCGCCCTGAACGCCGGCCTGCTGCACGCCCGCCACGACCTCATCGCCCGCATGGACGCCGACGACGCCTGCGCGCCCAACCGCCTCGCGGTTCAAGTCTCGCGCCTCGAGGCCGAGCCGACCCTCGCCGCCGTCGGCTCCGCCTGGGACCTCGCCGACGCCGAAGGCCGCCTCGTCGCGACCGTCCGCCCGCCGACCGACCCCGCCGAGATGCGATGGCGGCTGCTCGTCGAGAACCCGCTGGCGCACGGGTCGATGCTCATGAGACGACCGGCCGTGCTCGCCGCGGGCGCCTACGACCCGCGCCGCGCGCGCGCCCAGGACTACGACCTCTGGCTGCGCCTGAGCGCGATCGCCCCGATCGCCGCCGTGCCCGAGACGCTCTACGCCCACCGCCGGCGCGCCGGGTCGTCGGCGTTCGCGTCGTCCGCCGAGCAGGCCCGCGCCGCGGCCGACCTGCTCGTCGCGCGCTGGAGCGCGCTGCCGCCCGGCGACTCGGCGTTCGTCGCCGCCGCGATCGCGGACGCGATGTCCCGCCCCGAGGGGCCGCGGCGCGCGAGCGACGCCATCGCCGCCCACATGCGCGCCCGCGGCCCGACGCGCGACGCCCTGCTCGCCTGGCTCTGGACCGCCTGGCGGTTCCCGACGGCCGACCGCGCCGCCATCGACGCCTGCCGACGCAGCCGCGTGCGCGAAGTCGGCGCGATGCTCCGGGCCGCGAGCGTGCGCCGCGTCTGGCTCTGGGGCGCGGGCGCGCACTCGGCATGGCTGCTCGCCCACGCCCACGACCTCGGCGTCGAGATCGCCGGGCTGATCGACGACCGCCTCGCGGGGCAGACTCGCCACGCCCTCGCCGTCGCCCCCCCCTCAGCCCTCCGCCCCGGCGAGCACGCCCTCATCTCCACCGACAGCGCGGAGGACGAGGTCTGGCTCGCCTCGCTCCCGCACCGGAAGCGCGGCGTCGTCGTCTGGCGGCTCTACGCCGAGAACGAAGCCGAATCGCGCAGCGCACCCCTCGCGCCCGTCCCGAACGCCGCCTGATCCGGCACCCTCGACTCACCCCGCGCGGGCGTACAGCGGCACGACCGGCCGATCGCCCGCCCACTCGCCCGCCCGACGCAGCAGCAGCGGCTCGTGCTCGTCGCTCGATATCACCACCGCCTCGACGCCCAGCCGCGACGCCCCGTCCGGCGTCACCACCGGCCGCCCGAAGAGCATCCCCGGCGGCCCATCCGCCTCACCCGCCCGATCGTCGACGATCGCCACGATCGCCGGCGTCCGCTCGACCGCCCGGCGCACCCGGCGCGTGTGCCGGCCCGCCCCGTAGAGCGCGATCCGTTCCACCCCCCCCCGCACGAGCCGCGCGACCGCCTCCAGCACCAGCCGATCCGCGGCCGTCGGCAGGTCGGGGAGATGCACGGGCAGCGTCACGCCGCGCTCCACCTCGATGCCGCGCTCGCTCTCGCGCCAGCTCCGGACGCCCAGGTCCCCGAGCCACCACCGGGCGAGCGCACCGAGCGAACGCGCCGGGCACTCGCCCAGCAGTTCGAGCGCGCCCAGCATCACCCGCCAGCGCGACGCGATCGCCCCCGGCTCCCGGGCCTCGGGCGTCTCCGGCGCGCCCGCGGCCTCCTCGACGAACGCGGCGAACCGAGGCCCGAGCACGCGGGCGTCCAGCGACCGCAGCGCGGCCGCGTGCGCCGCGACGCCCATGCGCGCCAGCGCAGCGCGGTCGCCCGCCAGCGCGCCCAGACGCCCGGCCATCTCGTCCATCGCGCCGACCGGCACGACCACGCCCTCCACCCCGTCGCGCACCAGGTCCGTCGCCCCGCCGCACCCCCCGGTGATCGCCACCGCGCGACCCGCCGCCATCGCCTCCATCACCACCAGCGGCCAGCCCTCGCTCCGGCTGACCAGCACCAGCGCATCGTGCGCCCGGTGCAGGCCGCCCATGCGTCCCAGCGGCGCCGGGCCGAGCAGCCGCGCCCGACCCGCCGCCACATGCCCCCGCAGCGCGCGCTCCAGCCCCCCGCGCGACGGCCCGTCGCCCACGATCGTCAACTCGAACGCGATCCCTCGCCCGTGCAGCCCGTCGGCGAGCGCGGCGAGATCGAGCACACGCTTGTTCATCCCGTCCAGCCACCCCGCGTAGAGCAGCCGCAGCGGCCCCGGCCCGTTCGCCGGCGCGGGGGCATCGGGCACGTCGATCGGGCACGGCAGCGTGCCCCCCCCCGATCGCCCGACCGCGCGCGCCACCGACCCGCTCACCGCCCGCCAGGCGTCCGCCAGCGGCAGGCAACGCTCGTAGAGGTCCCGTGCCATCAGATCGTCGCCGTGGCACCACGCCGCGCACCGCACCCCCCGGCGCCGCAGCAGCGCGCACGCGATGAACCCCTGCACCAGGTCGTTCGGCACCACGACCTGCGCCTCGGCGTGCAGCAGCGCATCACGCACCGAGACCGCCTGCGCCGCCGGGTCCGCGACCCCCGGCCACGCGCACAACGACAGGCCCGGCGCGCCCGACAGCGGCGTCGCGTCCACGCTCTCGACCGTCACGCCCGCGCCGACCATCATCGGCCTCACCGGGCACGCCGCCAGCCGCGCCAGCCGCGCGCCCGTCACCGTCACGCCGCTCACGCGGTGCGCCCGGTGCAGCCCGACGACGGTCGGCCTTGCGCTCATGCAGCCAGCCTCTCGACCGCGCGCGCCTCCGGGGTGCCGGGCCGGACCTCCCACGCCCGCTCGAGCGCGCCGCGCACGTCCGACGCGACCACCGGGCGATCGGGCAGGCGGATCAGGCCCACGTTCGCGCACCCGGGCCTGCCGTTCGGCGCACGCAGCCCGCGCATCTTCTCGAAGGGCCACGCCTCGAACAGCGCGATCGGCCCGTACTCGCGCCCGCCCGACGACTCGTGCAGCGCGAGGTCGTGCAGCGCGACCCACGCCCCCGGCGCGAGCGCCGGCGCGAGCGCGAGCAGGTCGCCGGTCGGCATCGGGTGCCGATGGTCCGCGTCGATGAAGGCCAGTTCCACGCTCCGCGCCGGCAGCGCCGCGCCCGCGTGCGCCGCGGTGCGCCCCCCGTGCACGGTCGCGCCGTGCGCCAGGTCGGGCGTCATCTCGCCGATCGCCTCGCCCACGGCGCGCGACGCGTCGAAGTAGCAACGATCGAGCGCGTCGAACGTGTGCAGGACCGTCAGCCCGTCCTCGCGGCGCAACGGCACGCCCGCGTCGTGCAGCCCGAGCAGCAGGGCGCACGCCGACACGCCGGCCGCCGTGCCGATCTCGGCCACAAGCCGCGGGCGCAGGCAGAACGCCGCGTCGTAGAGCATCATCGCGTCGGCGATGCCCACGCTCCCCGCCGCCCACGCGGGCGGCGCACACCGCGACACCAGGCCCATCACGCCCGACTCGTCCGGTTCGACGCCCCAGCGGGACCGCACCAGACCGTGCGACGCGATGTTCGCCGCGAGCCAGGCCGCACGCTGCTCCGGCGACTTGACCCGCGGCGCATCGACCCTCATGCCGCCCGCTCCTCCGCGAGGACCGTGCGCGCCCCGCCGGCCGCGCCCAGCGAATCCGCCACCATCCGCAGCATCCGGCGCGCGAAGGCCGCCTGCGTGCACCGCGACCGCACGCGCCCCGCCACCAGCGCCGACCACGCGGCGCGCAGGTCCGGCCGCTCGATCAACATCTCGACTCGACGCTCCAGTTCGTCCGCGGACGCGAACCCGAGCGACGCGGGGTCGCCCAGCAGCCACGCCGGGTCCGACTCGCGCTCGACCCGTTCGATCTCGCCGCGCCGCTCACGCTCGAGCGCGCCGCGCCCGACCCACAGGCACGGCCCCGGCTCCATCCCGATGCGCTGCATGAGGGCGCACGCCGCCAGCGCGGCCGGGCTGTCCGCCCACGCGAACCCGACCGCGTCGTCGCGCTCCGCCACCGGGCGCACGCCCCGCTCGACCAGTTCCGCCCGCGCCCGCGCCCGCAGCGGGGCGACGGCGTCCGCCGTCATGCGGCAGAGCGCGACGCCGCCGGAGAGCGCGCACTCCATCACCCGCTGGTGCACGATCGCGCCGGGCGAGACGTGCAGGTGCGCCGCCGCCGCCCGGTACGACGCCCGCAGCGCCTCGCCGTGCTCCAGTGCTCCCCGAGCGAACGCGCCGAGCGTCGGGTGGCGCTCCCACCCCTTGCCGTACAGGTGCAGACGCCAGCCGCGCCGCGCGCACACCTCCGCCGCCCAGTGCGCCGCCTGGTGACGAACGATCCGTTCGGCGATCGGCATCACGTACTGGTGCCGCACCAGCGCGGCCAGGCGGTCGTCGTCGCGCCCGAAGGCCTCGCGGACCGACCGCTCGGCGACGAGCCGGAGCGTCCGCACCAGGCTCCCCGCCAGCGGGTGCGCCACCGCCGCGCGAACCATCGGCCACGCCGCCTCGAACAGCCGCGGCGTCGCCGCGCCCTCGCGCATCGCGTCCGCCACCAGACGCGCGTGCAGCGCGTCCGGCGGCTCGCTCTGGTGCGTCGCGTACGCGATCTCGCACTCGTGCTCGCGCAGCATCGAAGGCTCCACCGGCCCGCCGTGGAACTTCGACTCGTCCGCCGCCACCGGCGAGGGCAGCGTCCGCTCACGCGGATAGCCGAACTTCTCGACGAAACTCGCGTGCACGTGCCCCGCCGTGAAGTCCAGCGGCCCCATCGACTCGCCCACGCGCCGGTCGAACAGGTGCCCCAGCGCGTCCTGCACCCAGCAGACCAGCGGCACGTTCGACGGCAGCAGCCCGTCGTACGACGACGACCGCGTGTAGTTGATCAGCACGATCAGGTCCGGCTCGAGGTCACGCACCGCGCGCAGCACGCCCACCGTCGTCAGGATCGCGCACGGGTCCGGCTCCGCCAGCACCTCGGCGCGGCACCCCTCGTCCCGCAGGCGCCGCGCCAGCCCCTCCGCCGCGTGCCGCACGAACGTCGAGTACCGGCTCGTCGGGATCAGCACGCGCAGCGGACGCCCCCCCCCTCGCGCCCCGCTCCACCGCCGCCCCCACCACGCCGCGTCCCGACCGGCGTACACGCCCTCGACCTCCGCCCGCACCCGCTCGAACGCCGCCGCCTGCGCCCGCGTCAGCCGCGCGAACGCCTCCGTCGGCGCCTCCGCGAACCGCGTCCGCACCACGTGCAACGGCACGAACGCCGGCACGACCTGCACCTCCAGCCGCTCCATCGACTCACGCTCGAACCGCGCTACCCCGTCCGCGCCCGCGTAGACCGTCACGCGGGGGTCCGCCAGCCGCTCGCGCAGGTCGCACACCGACAGCCCGTCCAGCAGTTCCAGCGCATCGGCCTGCAGCACGCACACACGCGGCCGATACCCGACCACGTTCGCCGGCGTCCCGTCGCACACCGCCATGAACACCCACGGCGGGTCCATCCCCTCGACCGCGATCGGCCGCGGAAACACCCCGAGGTTCGACACCTGCCCCTCCGCGAAGCGCGCCGCCACCGTCCGCTGGTCGCTCAGCCCGACCCACGCCGAAGCCCCGCGCCCGTCACGCTCCCGACGCACGATGTTCCCGTCGATCGCCCGGAAGCAGTCCCAGCGGGGCAGCGAGCGCGCCCACTCGTCCAGCGCGCCGGCCAGGTCCGTCCCGCGCACCGCCGCCACGTTCGCGCGGCAGGTCTCAAGACGCTCCGCGTGCGGCACCCGGTCGTCCGGCAGGCGTTCCATCGCCGCGCGCAGCCCCGCCACGTCCGGGTCGGCCTGCGCCGCCTCCGGCAGCGCGTCGAGCATCTCCCGGGCGGGCGTCACCAGCCCGAGCCGCGCGAAGTTCGCCGCCGCAAGGAACCGAAGCCCGGCGTCCATCGGCGCGGCGTCGATCGCCCGCAGCCCGATCGGCAGGAACTCCCAGGGCCGCCCGCTCCGCCCGAGCGCGATCACGTCGTTGCGGGTCAGGCGGCTCGCGGTCGGCTCGGGGGGCATCGGGCGTGTATCGACCCGCGCCGCCCGGTGAACGCAGATTCCGCGCCGCCGCCCCCCGCTGGCCCGAATCCCCACGCCCGCCCGATACACGCCCCGATGCGCGACACCACGCCCCGCCTTTCCCCCCGCCCCGCCGACAAGGTCCTCACCCGCGACGACCTGCTCGCGCGCCGCCAGGCGCTCCGCGCCGCCGGACGCCGACTCGTCCACTGCCACGGCTGCTTCGACATCGTGCACCCCGGGCACGTGCGCCACCTCCGCTCCGCCCGAGCGCTCGGCGACGTGCTGCTCGTCTCCATCACCGGCGACTCGGGCGTCGCCAAGGGCGCGGCCCGCCCGCTCATCCCGCAGGAACTCCGCGCCGAGAACCTCGCCGAACTCGACTGCGTGGACTGGGTCTACATCGACCCGCACCCCAGCGCCGAACCCCTCCTCGCCGCCGTCCAGCCGGACGTCTACGTCAAGGGACGCGAGTACGAGTTCAACGACGACCCCCGCTTCCGCGCCGAACGCGACGCCGTCGAGCGCGCCGGCGGACGCGTCGTCTTCACCTCCGGCGACGTGGTCTTCAGTTCCACAGCCCTCATCGAGGCGCTCTCGGCCTCGGCCGACCCCTTCCAGGGACGCCTCGCCCAACTCGCCGCACGACCCGAACTCGAGGTCGCCGCGCTCACCGGCCACATGTCCGGCTGGCGCGACAAACGCCTCGTCGTCGTGGGCGAGACGATCATCGATACCTACATCTTCTGCGACCGCCCCGAAGTCGCCGGGGAAAGCCCGGTGATGACGCTCCGCCCCGTCGAACGCCGCACCTACGACGGCGGTGCGGCCGTCATCGCCCGCCACGCCGCAGCCCTCGGCGCACGGCCCACGCTCGTCACCACCCTGCCGCGAGACAACCCGACCGCGCAAGAACTGCGCCTCCGCCTGCAAGCGGAAGGCATCGAAGTCCGCGCGATCGACGCCGACGCGCCCATCGCCGAGAAGCAGCGGTTTCTCGTCGGCGCGCAGAAGGTCATGAAACTCGACCTCGTGCCGCAGCCCACGCTCGACGCCGGGCGCCACGACGCGCTGCTCAACCTCGCCCGCGAAGCCGCCGCCGAATCGGGCGGCTGCGACGCGGCGATCATCGCCGACTTCGGCCTCGGCCTGCTCACGCCCCCGATGGTCCGGAAACTGTGCCGCACCCTCCGGCCGCTCGCGGGCGTGCTCGCCGGCGACGTGAGCGGACGCCGACACGCGCTGCGCTCCATGCGCCGCCTCGACCTCGCCTGCCCGAGCGAGGTCGAACTCCGCGACGCCTACGCCCTGCACGACGAGGGCCTGCCCGTCGCGGCGTGGCGGCTGCTCCAGGAAACGCGCACCCGCGCCGCCATCGTCACCATGGGGCCGGAAGGCCTGATCGCCTTCGACCGCCTCCCAGACGCCGAGACGCCCGGCGGCGACCCCTACCGCCCACGCGTCCGCGGCGAGCACGTCCCCGCCATGACGCCGCACGCCACCGACGCCCTCGGGTGCGGCGACGCGCTCCTCACCACCGCGACGCTCGCGCTGTGCGCCGGCGCGCCGCTCGTCGGCGCGGCGTTCCTCGGCTCCGCCGCCGCAGCCGTCCACGCCCAGCGCCTCGGGAACCCCCCCCTCGCTCTCGCCGACCTGCGCCAAACCGTCACCAGACTCCTCGCGGCACGCCTCGCCTGGGCGGGCACGGACGCCGTCCGCGTCGTCACCGCCCGTGTCCGCGCGGCGTCGTGAAAGGACCGATGCTGACCAAGGATGAACCCATGCCGGGCCGGTGGCACAGGCGTCCCGCCTGTGCCGTGCCGCCGAGATCGGCTCGGCGATCTCGGTGCGCTCCGCACACGACCGGCACGCGCCGCACCGACATCGGCTCAAAGCAGCCGATGTCGGTGGCACGAGACTTCGGAGCGATCCATGACGCCCGACCCTGACTCCACTCCGTTACGCCGTCACTCCGTCACTCCGTCACGCTCTCTTTCCTTCGTCCTCCCCACCCGCAACCGCCACGCCCGACTCCTCGCAACGCTCGACGCGCTCGGCGCGTGCCCCCCCCCGAACGCCGGCGCCGAGGTCGTGATCGTCGATAACGACTCCGATCGGCCCGTCCGCGCGCCCCGCACCCTCGCCAACGGCCTGAGCGTCGCCGTCATCACGCGCCCGTGCAACGAGGGCGCGGCGGCCCGCAACGCCGGCGTCCGCGCCGCCTCCTCGCCCTGGATCGTCATGCTCGACGACGACTCGCACCCCGACACCGGCACGCACCTCGACGCCCTCGCCCGTTCCCTCGCCGCGCGCGACGCCGACACCGCGGCCGTCATGGGCGACATCCACCTCCCCGCGCTCGCCCGGCGCGAGTCCGGCGGGCTGCCCGAAGTCTTCGTCGGCTGCGGCGTGGCCATCCGGCGCGACGCCTTCCTCCGCGCCGGCGGCTACGACCACCGCTTCCACTACTACGCCGAGGAGTACGACCTCGCCGCCCGCTTCATCCTCGCCGGCGCGCGCGTCGAGTTCGACCCCGCCTTCCGAGTGCAGCACCACAAGGCCGACCAGGGGCGGGACATGAACGTCATCCTCGCACGCCTCGTGCGCAACACCGCGTGGGTCACGCAGCGCTACGCCCCGGAGGGCGAACGCCGCGCCGACCTGCGCCGCATCCGCGCCCGCTACCGAGCCATCGCCCGCGCGGAGCGCGCCCAGGCCGGCTTCCTCGAAGGCCTGCGCGACCTGCGACGCTCCATCGCCTTCCAGCGGCGCACGCCGATGCCCGCGCCGCTCTGGGACCGCTTCGTCGGCCTGTCGCACGCCCGCGAGGCCCTGCACGCCGCCCACGCCGCGCGGCCCTTCCGCACCGCGAGCATCGCCGAGCCGGGTCGCAACGAGTGGGTCGTCCGCCGCGCGCTCGCCGAGATCGGCGTGCCCGTCGTCGAGCGCGACGCCGACGTTCTGGTGATCGGCACGCTCTCGCCCGGCCCCATGCTCGACGCCGGCGACAGGCTCGCCGCGGACGGGCGGCGCGTGATCGCCCCCTGGCTGGTCCCCGGCCCGCCCGCGCCGGTCGTCCTGCCCCGAGCGGGCATCGCGAGCGCGGCCGCCTGACCCTCGGTGTACCATGCGCCCGGAGGTCGCGCGATGGCCGTCGAGGACGTCTACGTCCGGACGCCGGACGCCGAACTGCCGGGGCTGCTGACCGTCCCCGACGGCGCGGGCGCGCTCGTGATCTTCGCGCACGGCAGCGGCAGCTCGCGCCTCAGCCCGCGCAACGCCGCCGTCGCGGGCACGCTCAACGACGCCGGCCTCGCCACGCTGCTCTTCGACCTGCTCACCCCCGCCGAGGCCGAGCACCGCCGCCTCGTCTTCGACGTGGGCCTGCTCGCGCTCCGCCTGCGCGGCGCGATCGACTGGGCGCGCTGGCTGCGCCTCACCGCCACGCTCCCCGTCGGCCTCTTCGGCGCGAGCACCGGCGCGGCCGCCGCCCTCATCGCCGCCGCCGAGGAGCGCCGCGTCGGCGCGGTCGTCTCGCGCGGAGGGCGCCCGGACCTCGCGGGACACGCCCTGGCGCGCGTCCGCGCCCCCACGCTCCTCATCGTCGGCTCGCTCGACGACGCCTGCATCCCGCTCAACCAGATCGCCCACGCCGCGCTCCACTGCGAGAAGCGCCTCGAAATCGTCCCCGGCGCGACGCACCTCTTCGACGAGCCGGGCACGATCGAGACCGTCGCCGCGCTCGCGCGCGACTGGTTCACAAGCCACCTCGTGCGCGCCGGGGAGGCGGGCTGATGCGCTTCCGGGACCGACGCGACGCCGGCCGCACGCTCGCCCGCGAACTCGACCGTTTCGCCGCCGAAGCGCCGGTCGTCCTCGCCCTCCCGCGCGGGGGCGTCGTGGTCGGCGCGGAGATCGCCGCCGCGCTCCGCGCGCCCCTGGACGCCGTCGTCGTCCGCAAAATCCCCGCCCCGCGCTCCCCCGAACTCGCCCTCGGCGCGGTCTGCGAGACGGGCGGCGAGCAGGTCCACCTCGACCCGCGCACCGTGCGCGAAACGGGCGCGCCCGACGAGTATCTCCGCGCCGAATCGCGCCGCCAACTCGACGAAGTGCGACGACGCGAGGCCCTCTACCGCGCCGGACGCCCGCCCGTGCCCATCGCGGGCCGCACCGTCATCGTGGTCGACGACGGCGTCGCCACCGGCTCGACCGCGCTCGTCGCGCTGCGCGCCGCGCGCCGCGCCGGCGCGGCCCGTGTCGTCCTCGCCGTCCCCGTCGCCTCGCCCGATGCCGTCCGCGCCCTCGCCCGCGAAGCCGACGATGTCGTCGCGCTCGCGACCCCGCCCGACTTCTTCGCCGTCGGACAGTTCTACGACGACTTCGCCCAGACCACCGACGACGAGGTCGTCCGCCTGCTCGCCGAGGCGGGCGGGCGCGCCGCCCCGCCCGCCTGACCCATCGCCGTCCCCACCGCACGCTACCCTTGGCCCCACCCCATCCGAGGAGGCGTTCCCCGGTGAGCAGGTCGGCGGCCATCGCACTGATCGGACTCGGCGCGGTCGCCGCGCACGCGCCCGCCCAGGACGCACGCCCCGCCGTCCGGATCGCACGCACCGACGCGCCGCCGACCATCGACGCCCTGCTCGACGACGCATGTTGGGCCGACGCCCCCCTCATCGACGCCTTCACCCAGGTCGAGCCGAACGAGGGCGCGCCGCCGAGCCAGCGGACCGAAGTCCGCCTCCTCTTCGACGCCGACCACCTCTTCATCGCGATCCGATGCCTCGACGACAACGCCGACGCGATCGTCGCACGCTCCATGACCCGCGACGCCGCGCACGACTCCGACGACCGCGTCACGATCGTCATCGACACCTTCGCCGATCGGCGCGCGGGCTACGTCTTCGTCGTCTCCGCGGCGGGCGGCAAGCGCGACGGCCTGATCGAGAAGGGCCGCACCCGCTGGGAGTGGGACGGCCTCTGGGACGCCCGCACCGCCGTCGACGAGCACGGCTGGACCGCCGAGATCGCCATCCCGACCAGGACCCTCTCCTTCGACCCGGCCGCGCCCGCCTGGGGCTTCAACGCCGAGCGCGTCATCCGCCGCACCAACGAGGTCGTCCGCTGGGCATCGCCGCGCCGCGACACGCCCGTCACCCAGACCGGCGGCGCGGGCGAGATCGCCGGCCTTGAAGGGCTGCACCAGGGCCTCGGCCTCACCGTCCGCCCCTTCCTCACCGCCCGCGCGAACATCGACAACGACGACATGGACTTCGAGCCGGGCCTCGACCTCTTCTACAAACTCAACCCCTCCACGACCTTCGCCCTCACGCTCAACACCGACTTCGCCGAGGCCGAGGTGGACGAACGCCGGGTCAATCTCACGCGCTTCCCCCTCTTCTTCCCCGAGAAGCGCGCCTTCTTCCTCGAAGACGCCGGCGTCTTCGAGTTCGGCGGCATCAACCGCTCGCCGCGCCCCTTCCACTCGCGCCGCATCGGCATCGTCGCCGGCGAGCAGAAGGACATCCTCGCCGGCGCACGGCTCACGGGCCGCTCCGGCCCCGCACGCTTCGGCCTGCTCGACGTGCAGATGCAGGAGGACGACGCCCTCGGCGAGAAGAACCTCGGCGTCGCTCGCTTCACCTACGACGTCCTCGACGAGTCCAGCGTCGGCGTCATCGCGACGAACGGCGATCCCACGCGACGCGGCTCCAACCAACTCGTCGGCGCGGACTTCAACTTCCGCGACGCCGACGCCCTCGGCGGCGCGGTCGAGGCCAGCCTCTGGATCATGGCCACCCACGACGACCCCACCGGCGCGGAGGCCGAAAACGGCGACCCCGTCGCCTTCGGCGGGCGACTCTCCTGGAACGCCGACCCCTGGTCCTTCTTCACCTTCGCCGATTACGTCGGCTACGACTTCCGACCCGCCCTCGGCTTCGTCGCCCGCCCCGGCACGCGCGAGCACGTCGCCAACCTCGCCTACCGCTGGCGCCCCGAGGACCACGGCCTCGCCCCGAGCGACATCGTCCGCCACGTCGAACTCGGCGCGGGCGCGACCGTCTTCACCGAACTCGCGGGCGACATCCAGACCGCGGACCTCGAACTTCCCGAGATCGTCCTCGTCACCCGCAGCGACGACAGCATCGGCGTCGTCGCCCTCGTCAGCCGCGACGCCCTCGACGAGCCGTTCGAGATCGTCCCCGGCGTCGTCGTGCCGACCGAGACCTACGACACCACCGGCCTGCGCGTCGGCGGCGCGACATCCACCGCCCGCCCCGTCTCCGTCGAGGCGTCGTACACCCACCGCGGCTTCTACACCGGACACCGCGACGACTCCTTCGCCCGCATCGAGGTCCGCCCCAACGCCGTCGTCAGCGCGTCGGCCGAGTACGAGCACAGCGAGGTATCGCTCGTCGAAGGCTCGTTCATCGTCCGCATCGCGCGCCTCCGAGGCCGGCTCCAGTTCACCCCGGAACTCAGCTGGGACGCCACGCTCCAGTGGGACAACCAGTCCGACCAGGCCGGCCTCAACACGCGCATCCGATGGGAGATCAGGCCCGGGCAGGAACTCTTCGTCGTCTACAACGAGGGCTTCGACACCGCCGACGGCGAGTTCCACTCCGCCTCGCGCGAGGCCACCGTCAAACTCGGCATGACCTTCCGATTCTGAGCCGCGGCACGCCCGAATCTTCACGATTCGACAACTCGACCGGCCCGCGTCCGGGCCGCCCCGCCACACTACCATCACGCCGCACGAGAGAGGACCGCCCATGCCGACAGCCCTCCGCACCGCCGCGCGTGCGCTCGCCTTCGTTCTCGCCGTCGCGGTCGGCGTGCGCGCCGCCGCCGCCCGGGACGACGTCCGCGCCTTCGACCACGTCATCATCATCTCCGTGGACGGCCTGCGCAGCGACGCTCTCCTCGCGCTCACGCCGCGGCAGGCGCCCGCGCTCCACCGCCTCATGGCCGGATCGAGCACGCTCAACGCACGCACCGACCCCGACTACACCATCACCCTCCCCAACCACACCGCCATGCTCACCGGCCGCCCCACCTCGGGCGAGCGCGGCCACGGCTGGACCGACAACGACGACCCCCCCCCGGGCGAGAACCTGCACACCCGAAGGGGCCAGTACGTCGCCGGCGTCTTCGATGTCGCCGCGCAGCACGGCGTCCGCACCGCCCTCGTCGCCAACAAATCCAAGTTCATCCTCTACGCCCGCAGTTGGGGCGCGGGCGACGCCCGGGACGCCACGCCCGGCGCGGACCACACCCGCGCCCGCGCGACGCTCGAACACTACAGCCGCTCAAAGACCATCGACGCCGTCTGCGACGACGCCCTCGACTTCCTCGCCCGGCACGCCGACGAGCGGTCGCTCCTCGTCGTCCACTTCTCGCTCCCCGACGCCGTCGGGCACGACCACGGCTGGGACATGACCGAGGGCAGCCCCTACCTCACCAGCGTCCGCGAGACCGACGCCCAGATCGCACGCCTCCTCGACGCCGCCCGCACGATCGACGCCCTCGCCGCCCGCACCGCCATCATCCTCACCGCCGACCACGGCGGGGGCGCGCCATTCAAGAGCCACCTGCGCGCGCACATGTGGATCAACTACGTCATCCCCTTCTTCGTCTGGACCGGCGACGACGCCCCGCGCGCCGACCTCTACGAACTCAACGCCGACGCACGCCGCGACCCGGGCCTCTCCCGCCCCGACGCCGACGCCGACCCGCCCCCCATCCGCAATGGCGACGCCGCGAACCTCGCGCTCCGCCTGCTCGCCCTGCCCCCCGTGCCCGGCTCGGTCTTCGGCGCGGACCGCCCCCTCCGCGTCGCCGTGCCCGCCGACCGCCCGTAGGCTTCGCGCGGTCGCACGCCAACCCAACAGGACACGCCATGACCGACCAGAGCCGCCTCGCGGAGTTCCGCGCCTTCCGCGAGAAGATGAACGCCCGCATCGTCGAGCAGAAGGACACCGTCATCAACCGCTTCTTCGCCCTCGACACCCAGGCCTACAAGCCCGGCGCCCTCGACGCCCGGACGAAGGAAATCGCGGGACTCTCGGCCTCGCTCGTCCTCCGCTGCGATGACTGCATCGCCTACCACGTCATCCGCTGCAAGGAAGAGGGCGTGAGCGACCGCGAGATCTGGGACGTGCTCGGCATCGGCCTCATCGTCGGCGGCTCGATCGTCATCCCGCACCTCCGCCGCGCCGTCGCGTTGCTCGACGAAATCAACCGGCAAGACGCTCCACCCGCCGAGTAGCGCGCTCGGAGCCGAAGCCCCGCACCGTGCGCGCGCGCATCGGGCCACCCGCCGCGACTACCACAGCCAGAAGCCCGCCTCCCAGATCACGCCCGCCCCGACCCAGGAGCCGAGCGTGAGCAGCACGGCCAGCAACCACCGCACCCAGGCCCCCAGCCGCGCCACGCGATGGCGCAGCACGATCCAGCCGAAGCACAGCGACCACTGGAGCCACCAGCCGACCTGGCAGGCGAAGTAGCCGAGTTCGGCGAACGCGCTCGAGCCGCCGGTGTAGGTGAAACTCGCCGGGTACCACGCCGAGATCGCCAGCACGATCGTCAGCCCGCCCGCGCCCACGCCGATCGCCGACCCGATCAGCCCCGCGAGAAACCACGCACGGGACTCCGGCGCCCGCGCCGCCGCCACCCGCTCGCCCCGAACGCCGACATGGAACGCCCGCGGTTGCATCAACGCTTCACGCTCCGAGCAGCGGCCACGAAACCAGCGCGCCGCAGCACACCACCGCCATCGTGGACACCGCCAGCCTCTCGACCAGCGACCGCCCCGCCCACCGGGGGCGCAACGCGAGCCACCCGTACACCATCGCCCCGTTCAGCACGACAAGCAGCGCCAGCCCGAACGCCGCGAGCGGGACGATCGCCAGCCCGCGATCGCCGCGCAACGGCGGGTCGAACAGCGCGATCCACCCCCCGCGCACCAGCATCGCGCCCGCGCTCAGCAGGTTCACGGCCGCGCTCCCCAGCATGAACGCCAGCGCACCCGACCACAGCGCCCCGGCCGGCGGCGGCGCCTGGCCCTCGCCCTCGCAGCGCCGCCCGAGCACGATCGCCGCCCCGAAGACCACGCCGCACTCAGGACACGCCCGCCCGTCCGTGCCGCGAAGGTTGTACCCGCACGCCGGGCACGGCTCATCGCGCCGCGCCAGCCACCCCCGCAGCACGGCGTCCGGATCGAACTGCGGCGACGGCGCGTCCGAGGGCATGGCCGCAGTGTACTTCGCAAGCCCCGCACACCAATTGCGCCCGCCCCGCCCCGTCGCGCCCCGCCCCGCGGCCGCCCGTCGCGCGATACGCTCCCCGCCGGAGCCGCCATGCCCGACCGATCGCCCAGCGCCACCGACGCCGCCCGTTCGCAGCGCCTCGCCGAGTTCGTCGCCTGGTGCCGCGCCCACCTCCGCGGCGACGAAAAAGGCGAGGCCCAGGTCTTCCTCGACCGCCTCTTCCAGGCCTTCGGACGACCCGGCGTCATGGAGACAGGCGCCACCCTCGAAATGCGCGTCCGCAACGACCGCGGCGGCACCGCCTTCGCCGACCTCGTCTAGAAGCCCGTCGTCCTCATCGAAATGAAGAGGCGCGGCGAGGACCTCTCACGCCACCTCCAGCAGGCCTTCGACTACTGGATCCGCCTCGTCCCCGGCCGCCCGCGCTACGTCGTCCTCTGCAACTTCGACGAGTTCCGCGTCTACGACTTCGACGCCGACATCAACGAGCCGCAGGACACCCTCACCCTCGACGAACTCCCCTCCCGCTTCGGCCCCCTCGCCTTCCTCTTTCCCACCAACGAGCAGCCCCACTTCCGCGTCAATCGCGAGAAGGTCACCCGCGAGGCCGCCGACCTCCTCGCCGCCGTCTACAAGAAGGTCCTCGCGCGCCGCGCCGCATCGCCCGCGATCGCCCAGCGCTTCATCCTCCAGGTCCTCATCGCCCTCTTCTCCGAGGACATCGGCCTCCTCCCCAAGTACTTCGTCACCCAGCTGCTCGACGAGTGCACCGATCCGCCGAAGGCCTTCGACCTCCTCGACGGCCTCTTCCGCGCCATGAACACCCCCGCCGGCGTCACGGGCGGACGATACAAGGGCGTCCCCTACTTCAACGGCGGCATCTTCGCCGAGTCCGCCGCCGTCGAACTCGACCCACTCGACGAGATCGCCACACTCAAGCAGGCCGCCGCCTACAACTGGGCCCACATCTCCCCCGACATCTTCGGCACCATCTTCCAGCACTCCATGGAAGCCGGCGAACGCCACGCCTTCGGCGCGCACTACACCTCACCCGCCGACATCATGAAGATCGTCGGCCCCACCATCGTCCAGCCCTGGCGCACCGCCATCGCCGACGCCCGCTCGCTCGAACGCCTCCGCGCCCTCCGGCAGCGCCTCTACACCTTCCGCGTCCTCGACCCCGCCTGCGGCTCCGGCAACTTCCTCTACGTCGCCTACCGCGAACTCAAGCGCATCGAGAAGGAACTCATCGACCGCATCGCCGAGGTCGCCCCCGCGCGCGCCGACCCCCGCCAGCGCCAGTTCGGCTTCGTCACCAGCCGCCAGTTCTTCGGCCTCGACGTCATCCCCTTCGCCGTCGAACTCGCCAAGGTCACCATGACCCTCGCCCACAAACTCGCCATCGACGAACTCCACGCCGACGAACCCGCCCTCCCCCTCGACAACCTCGACGACAACATCCTCTGCGTCGACGCCCTCATCTCCGGCTTCCCGTCCGAATCGCCGTCGCAAACCCCCTGGCCCCACGCCGACGCCGTCATCGGCAACCCACCATTCCTCGGCGCCAAGCGCCTCAAGCCCGAGCGCGGCGCGGACTACGTCAACGCCGTCCGACGCCTCTACCCCGGCGTCCCCGGCATGGCCGACTAATGCGTCTACTGGGTCCGCAGAACCCACGACCACCTCCGCCCCTGCACGCCCGAAGACCCCTTCGCCGGTCGCGCCGGACTCGTCGGCACCCAGAACATCCGCAACAACCAGTCCCGCGTCGGCGGCCTCGACCACGTCGTCAACAACGGCGGCCTCATCATCGAAGCCGTCGACAACCAGCCCTGGTCCGGCGAGGCCAACGTCCACGTCTCCATCGTCAACTGGGTCAAGACCGCCGCGACTTCCCGCCCGGAGGGCGCACGAACCGACCCCGCCCTCCTCATCCCCGCGCCCCGCAAACTCTGGCACAAGGTCACGCCCCTCCCCGCCGACGCCAACGCCGCCAACGGCCGCAAGCGAAAGACCGTCTCCACACCCGGCAAACGCGGCAAGCCACGCGCCGACAAGTCCTACGAACTCGCCTACCGCGAATGCGCACACATCAACTCCGCGCTGTCGGACGAGGTTCGACTCTCCGGCGCGAAGCCGCTCCGCTGCAACACGGAGCCTCAAACGAGTTTCCAGGGCGTCAAGCTCGGCTACAAGGGCTTTGTCGTCCCGCTGAAGCAGCGCGAGGACTGGATCAAGCGCGACGCGAAGGCGCGCAAGGTTGTCAAGCCGTTCCTCATCGGGCGTGATCTCGTGACCGGAACGGGCCAGCCGACTCGCGCTGTCATCGACTTCGACGCGTGGGACATGCTCAAAGCCCGCGCCCACGAAGCCCAGTTCCAGCACCTTGAGGCCAAGGTGCTTCCCGCCGTCAAGGCGACGGCGTCGAAGGCAAGCCGCGGCGACATGGGCAAGGCACGCGCCGAGCACCTCGAACGCTGGTGGCAGTTCTGGAACGTCCGCAAGGAGATGCGTTCCAGGCTCCGCAGGCTGCCGCGCTACATCGCGTGCTCACAGGTCACGAAGCGACCGGTCTTCGCGTTCATCTCACGCGATATCTGCCCGGACGCGACCCTCCAGGTCTTCGCCTTCGCCGATGACTACTCGTTCGGTGTTCTTTCCGCCGCGCCGCACTGGGAGTGGTTTCGCGCGAACTGCTCGAAACTGAAGAGCGACTATCGCTACACGCGCAAGAGTGTGTGGGACACCTTCCCCTGGCCCCAATCGCCGACGCCCGAGCAGGTCCGCGCCGTCGCCGAGGCCGGCCGCGAGGTCCGCCGCATCCGCGCCGCCGTCCTCCCCACGCTCAAGGGCGGCCTGCGCGCCCTCTACCGCACCCTCGAACTCCCCGGCCGCAGCGAACTGAAGGACGCCCACGCCGCCCTCGACGCCGCCGTCCTCGCCGCCTACGGCTTCGCCCCCAAGGCCGACCTCCTCACCCAACTCCTCGACCTCAACCTCGCCACAGCCGCCACCCTCGCCCGCGGCGAAGTGGGGGTCGCCACGCCCCCCGGCATCCCGCCGACCTACCCCACCCCGGAAGACCTGGTGACGGAGGATTGCATCCGGCCGTAGGCTGGCGTCAGAGGAACGCCCGATGAGCGGCGACACGCCCCAGATCCCGAAGCACGCCGGCTACCGAAGGCTCAGGAGTTTTCAGGTCGCGCAGCTCGTGTACGACGTCACCGCCCGGTTCTGCGGCCGCTACATCGACCGCCGCAGCCGCACCCACGACCAGATGGTGCAGGCGGCTCGCTCGGGCGTGCAGAACATCGCCGAGGGGAGCCAGGCGTCGGCCACCTCGAAGAAAATGGAGATGAAACTGACCAACGTCGCCCGCGCCAGCCTGGAGGAACTGCGCCTTGATGACGAGGACTACCTGCGCCAGCGCGGGCTGAGCGTCTGGCCGCGGGACGACGACAGGCGAGCATCGCTCATCGCCCGACGCTGCGCGACGGCGGACGAAGTGGCGACGTGGGTGGCCGAGGTTCATGGACGGCATGGACGGAGTGGACATGCGCGCACGTCCTCGCCGTCCACCCCGTCCACCCCGTCCACTGAGTCCACACCATCCCCGCCGCCCACCTACCCCGAGATCGCTGCCAACGCCGCGCTGACCCTCATCGCCGTGGCCGTCTCGCTCCTCGACCGCCAGCTCGCGACCCAGGCACGAGCCTTCGAGCAGGAGGGAGGCTTCACCGAGCGCCTCCACCGCGTGCGCACCCAGTCCCGAAACCGCGGTAAGCCCGCCCCGTAGCGCCGCGCCCGGCTCCGCACGGCCAAGGCCCATGCCAAGCGCATCCCAAAGCCCCGCTACCGCCCGATGATCGACCAGGCCGCGGTCTGAGCCGGGGCGCTGCCCGGACGCGGTCGGTCCACGCCTCAGGCGACACGGACGAGGTCCTCTTCGATGCCGCGCCGGAAGGCGGGGCGCAGGCGCGGGTGGTCCTCGACAACGTCAACTTCACGCCCGAGGGCATCGCGGAGCCGGTCGTGCAGGTCCGCCAGAGTGAAGAGCGTGACCGGCGCATCCGGCTCGAACTGGACGAGGATGTCCACGTCGCTCCCCGGCGTGCTGTCGCCGCGTGCCGCGGAGCCGAAGACAGCGAGCGACCGGACCCCGAAGTCGCGGCGGAGTCCTGGCATGGCGGCGCGAAGCCGGGCGGTGATGTCGTTGATCGTGGCCATTCGGTCGGATTCTAACCGGCAAAGAACGGGGTGGGGGTGGGGATGGGGGTAGGCGGGGGGGCCGACTCCGCCCTCACTCCCTCCACCGCACCCTCGCGAACACAGGCCGGTGGTCCGAGCCGGTGTCCCCGCCCGTCCACGCCCCCACGCACTCCAGTTCCGGCGGCACCGCCACATGGTCGATGCGGACGCCCGGCGCGAACCGCAGCACGCCGCGACGCGGCCAGGTGTTCCCCACCCCGCGACCCGCGACGCGGTGCGCCTCAACGTACCCCCCCCTCCGCAGCGAATCGAGCGGCTGGCCCACCCACGGGCTGTTGAAGTCGCCGCACACCAGCGTCGGCACCCCCGTCGCCGCCGCCACCGCGCCCAGCTCCGCCCCGCGCGTCGCCTGCCACGCCACCGCGTCGAAACTCACCGGCGGCAGCAGGTGCACGTTCCACAGGCACACCTCGCGCCCGGCGAGGTCCACGAACGCCATCACCTGCGGCAGGTCCCACCTCGGCCGCGGCGGATAGAGCCGCGCCGCCCGCGTGAACGGCACGCGGCTGAAGACGGCCTGCCCGAAGTGGTCCTCGCGCGGCGCGCCGACCGCGTGCGCGTACTCGCCCGCCAGCGCGCCCCGCATCCGCTCGTACGCCGCGGCCGTGATCTCCTGCACGAGAATCACGTCCGGGCGGTGCCGCTCGACCTGCGCGAGGATCGTCCGGTCGGCGCCCGAGGTCGAGAGCAGGTTCACGCTCAGCACGAGCATCGAACCGTCGGCCCGATCGTCCGCGTCGGGCACGAAGCCCCCCCCTCGCGGCAGCACGCCCGCCGCCAGCCACGGCCCGAGCGACACCGCCAGCAGCGGCACGCCCGCCGCCGCCGTCCGCCAGCGCCGCATCACAAGCAGCAGGCCAAGCCCGAACGCCAGCGCGATCCCCGCGTGCGGCAGGAACGTCGTCGCCATCAGCGAGAGCCACGTCAGCGCGGCCTCCGCACGCCCGAACCCGTCCGCCGGGTCCGCCCGGTACAGCCGGGCGAACGCGAACGCGACATACCCGAGCGAAAGCCCGGCCAGGGCCAGTGCCCAGACCAACCGCCCCAACCGGCCCCGGACCCCATCGTCGATCACCCG
The DNA here is from genome assembly GCA_014584315.1 of Planctomycetota bacterium. Taxonomy (GTDB): domain Bacteria; phylum Planctomycetota; class Phycisphaerae; order Phycisphaerales; family UBA1924; genus CAADGN01. The sequence goes on from JACTNA010000014.1 coordinate 32,960, forward strand.
CATCAGGCGGTCTACCCCGTGCCCCGCGGCCCGGTTCGTGCCCCCGCCCGCCGGAAGCGCCACATTCCCTCGGCGACCTGCAACCCCAGCCAGGACAACCCCAATAAGTTAGCATACACTAGCCAAGGACCCCACAGCCCGCAGGACCCGAAGAAAGGAAGGCGCACCCATGAACCGACCGGTCTGTCTTCTGTGCGTCGTGCTCGTCTGCTCGGCGTTCGCCCTGCTCGCAACGGGGTGCCGGAACGGCGGCGAACCTCGCAACCGACACGCCGGCGCGACCCTCATGCTCCGACCCCAGAACGCCACCGGCGGCGTCGGCGTGGTCCGCCGCACCGACCTGCTCGTCGCGTTCCACCGCACGCCCGACAAGGAGGCCGAACTCCAGGCCCTCATCCGGGCACGGGACGACGCCCGGGCCGCGGGCGACGAGAAGGCCGTCGCCGCCTACGAGGCCTTCGGCGAGATGATGCAGGACATCGCCCACCGCCAACTCGCCGGCGCCGAGCCGCTGTACACGCTCATCCCCGGCATCGAGGACGAGTTGCGCGAGGTGATGGACCGCCACGCCCTCGCCCGCGTCGTCGAGGCGGGACCCGGCATCGAAGGCCTGGACATCACGGATGAACTGACCGCGCTGCTGCCGGAGCAGGAGTAGCGACCGATCCTCAAAGCGTTGAGCAGCACGTGCAAGCCGACGGCTGAGCTGGCCCCAGGGGTCGGTCGAACCCTCCCAGCGCGGGTGACCTCCGCTATGCTGGTGTGCCGATAGGCGTGAAGGCGTGCGAGAGCAGCGAGCGACCAGATGCCCAAGAGTTCGCCCGAGTTCACGAATCCGCCGCTGGTCGAGACGGTGCTCGGCGTCCAGTTCAGGCGCCTGCCCAGGCTACGGAACGCCCACTTGGGCGCGTATTGGAAATCCCTCGGACCAGAGTGGCCCAACGTGGCCGATGCCGCGCCGATCGACCCTCAGTACGAGCGATTCGATGCACCCGTTGTGCCCATGGGGCAACGGCTTCGCCTGACGCTCTCCAGCGATCCGGCTTCCCGTCTCCAGATCCGCGATGCCTCGACGAGTCGCATGATCCAGGTGCAGAACGGCCGCTTCCACCTCAACTGGATCGCAACCGACGATGAACCCCGCTACCCGCGGTTCAGGACGAATCTTCCGGTCTTTCTCGAGGAGCTCGAGCGATTCCGCTCGTTCTTGAACGCGGAGCGAATCGGCGAGCCGGAGTTCGATCAGTGGGAAGTCACGTACGTGAATCGGTTCGTCCGGGGCCGCGACTGGGGATCCCCGGCAGATTTGGGCACCCTCCTTCCCTCGCTTCTCGGACCCTTGCCGGCGCACGGCGGACTGGCGCCGGAGGTCCCCGCCTGCACGTGGCGGTTCGTCATCGCGCCGCAGCGGGGAAGACTTCACCTCGAGCTGGAAAACCAGCCTCGGCAGACCGAATCAGGGGAGGAAGCCGCCATTCTCAAACTGACCGCCCGCGGTCCGATGAATGAGGGGCAGCCCACCATCGAGGAGGGATTGAAACTGGGCCACGACGTGATCGTACAATCCTTCGTGGAGATTACGTCTCGAGAGGCCCACAGAAAGTGGGGACGGACGCAATGACGACAACCAGCCTCCAATCCGTGACCGCCATGTCGCTGCCGAGGGTGCTGACGACCATGCCGGCTCCTGACGACGCGCTGATCACGGGCGGCGCATCGGCACAGCGGAACCGCTGGACCGAGGTGCAGGATCGGCTGCTCTCCTGGAAGCGTGATCCCGGCAGTGTCCTCTACGACGGGTTTGACCGCCTGGACCCTCGTCGTGTGGACAGCGCGATCGACCTGACGGTGGACTTTGAGGCCGAAGGCTGGCCCGCCCCCACAGGGTGCGCACCGACGCCCGATGGAGGCATTTCATTCGAATGGCGGAGCGGGCCGATCCTGAGAGAGATCGAGATCGTTGACGAAGGGCGAGCGGAGTACGTCGTGATACGCGGGAGTCGAGTTGTGTCTGCGGAGACGATCGTCCGTGATCCGGTCACTCGCCGCCTCGAGCGACTGCTCGATACGGGCGCCGAGTCGGGCAACTAGCCGTTATCATCCCGACATGCCGTCCGTGGAACCGGTTTCCGACGCCGAGTTCGTGTATCGGCGGATTCCCCTCCACTTCTACCGAGCTCGCGATGGCCACACTCCACAGATAGTTGCGTTCATCCCGAGTCCGAACGACGCCACCGGCCTATCCGTCGATCGGGCCGCGTTGCGTACCGTCGAGCAAGCAGCAAAAGGAACGGAGGGCAAGCAGTACCATGTGGCGAGGATCTCCGTCGGAGAACTTCGCCGGCTCGGCGAGCGCGAGGGCTTCGATCTGACCGTTGTCCCCGACCCGCTGCCCGACAACCGGGCTCACGCCAGGATTCCAGAGATCAACAGGATCCGCTACGATCAGGACAAGCGGTCGAAGGAGCGGATGAAGGGGATTGCAAATCTCATCGTCGAAGAACTCGTCCGCGAAGGCTCTCCCCTCGGTCACTTCGTGTTGGTAGCCATCGCTCCCGACGAGCGGTGATGCGCGCCTTTGATCACGCCGTCGCTTGCGTAGGACTCGCCATTCTCTCGAACACCAGGCTCTTCCCCCGCGCGTCGGCGAGGATGCGGTCGCCGGCCGCGAACTCGCCCGCGAGGATCCGGCTCGCCAGCGCGTTCTCGACCCGCTGCTGGATCGTCCGCTTCAGCGGGCGCGCCCCGTACGCCGGGTCCCACCCTTCCGCCGCCAGCAGCGCCTTCGCCTCCGCCGTCAGTTCGAGGTCCATCTCGCGCTCGCGCAGCCGCGCCCGCAGGCGTTCCAGCTGGATCTCCACGATCGACGCGATCTGCTCGCGCTTCAACTGGTGGAAGACCACGATCTCGTCGATCCGGTTCAGCAACTCCGGCCGGAAGAACTGCTCGCGCATCCCGACGTCCAGCCGCGCGTCCATCCGACCGCGCCGCGCGATCTCCTCCGCGCCCAGCCCCTCCGCCGAGACGTCCGCCCCCGGCCCGCGCCGGATCAGGTCCCGCACCGCGGCCTCGACCTCCCAGTCCTCCGCGCCGCGCTCCGTCATCTCCTGGATCTTCTGGCTCCCCAGGTTGCTCGTCATCACCACGATCGTGTTGCGGAAGTCGACCGTCCGCCCCTGCCCGTCCGTCAGCCGACCGTCGTCGAGCATCTGCAGCAGCACGTTGAAGACGTCCGGGTGCGCCTTCTCGATCTCGTCCATCAGCACCACGCAGTACGGCCGGCGGCGCACCGCCTCGGTGAGCGCGCCGCCCTCCTCGTACCCCACGTACCCCGGCGGCGCGCCGATCATCCGCGCGACCGCGTGCTTCTCCATGTACTCGCTCATGTCGATCCGCACCAGCGCCTCCTCCGTGTCGAACAGGAACTCCGCCAGCGCCTTGCACGTCTCCGTCTTGCCCACCCCCGTCGGCCCCAGGAACAGGAAACTCCCGATCGGACGCGCCGGGTCGCCCAGCCCCGCCCGCGACCGGCGCACCGCGTCGCTCACCGCACGCAGCGCGTCGTCCTGCCCGACCACGCGCCGGCGCAGGTGCTCCTCCATGCGCGCCAGTTTCTCGCGCTCGCCCTCCACCAGCCGCGAGACCGGGATGCCCGTCCAGCGGCCCACGACCTCCGCGACCTGCTCCGCGTCCACCTCTTCCTTCATCAGCGCGTCGCCGCGGGCCTGACGCTCGTCGATGGCGCGCTCCGCCGCCTCGAGACCCGCGCTCAGGTCCCGCAACTCGCCGTACTGGATGCGGGCGGCCGTCTCGAGGTCGCCGCGCCGCTGCGCCTGCTCCAGTTCGGTGCGCTTGTGGTCGATCAACGACTTCAGCCGCTTGACCTCGTCGTACTCCTTCTTCTCCGCCTCCCACTGCGCCGTCAACGCCCCGTTCCGCTCGCGCAGTTCGGCCAGTTCCCGCTCCACGCGCTCCAGTTCCTTCCCCGCACCCCCGGTGGGGCGGGCGTCTCGCCCGCCTTCCTCCAGCCGCAGCGCCTCGCGCTCGATCTCCAGTTGCATCATCCGTCGGCGCAGCTCGTCCAGTTCCGTCGGCACGCTGTCGATCTCGATGCGCAGCCGGCTCGCCGCCTCGTCGATCAGGTCGATCGCCTTGTCCGGCAGGAAGCGGTCCGCGATGTAACGATGGCTCAGCTGCGCCGCCGCCAGCAGCGCCCCGTCCTGGATGCGCACCCCGTGGTGCGCCTCGTACCGCTCCTTCAGCCCGCGCAGGATCGCCACCGTCTCCTCCACGCTCGGCTGGTCCACGTAGATCGGCTGGAACCGACGCTCGAACGCCGGGTCCTTCTCCACGTGCTTGCGGTACTCGTCCAGCGTCGTCGCGCCGATGCAGCGCAACTCGCCGCGCGCCAGCGCGGGCTTGAGCATGTTCCCCGCGCTCACCGCCCCCTCCGCCGCGCCCGCGCCGATGATCGTGTGCAACTCGTCGATGAACAGGATCACCCGACCGTCGCTCGACGTCACCTCGCGCAGCACCGCCTTGAGCCGCTCCTCGAACTCGCCGCGGAACTTCGTCCCCGCCAGCAGCGACCCGACGTCCAGCGCGATGATCCGCTTGTCGCGCATGCTCTCCGGGCAGTCCCCGTTCACGATCCGCAGCGCAAGCCCCTCCGCGATCGCCGTCTTGCCCACGCCCGGCTCGCCGATCAGCACCGGGTTGTTCTTCGTGCGCCGGCTCAGCACCTGCACGCACCGCCGGATCTCCTCGTCGCGCCCGATCACCGGGTCGAGCCTGCCCTGCTGCGCCTTCTCCGTCAGGTCGATGCCGTACTTCTTGAGCGCCTCGAACCCGCTCTCCGCGTCCTGGTCCGTGATCGTCTCGACCCCGCTCGCCTTGCGGATCGCCTTCACGGCCTCCAGCAGCCGCCCGCGATCTAGCCCCAGCGCGCCCAGCGCCTCCTTCGCCTTCGTGCCCAGGTCCGCCAACGCCAGCAGCAGGTGCTCGCTCGACACGTACTGGTCCCCCAGCGACGCCCGCTCCTTCTCCGCCCGACCCAGCACCTCCATCAGTTCGCGCCCCGGCGTCCCCGCCCCGCCGCTCGTCGTCGGCAGCCGCGAGAGCTCCGCCCGCGCCACCTGCGCCAGCCGCCCCGCGTCCCCGCCCGCACGCCGGACGATCGACGCCGCGGGCCCGTTGCGGTCCTCGGCGAGAGCCTGCAACACGTGCAGCGCGGTCACCTCAGGGTGCGAGGCGGCCATCGCCGCAGACTGCGCGTCGGCCAAGGCCTGCTGAGCCGCGTTCGTGAGTCGGTCGGGACGCATCAGTGACTCCCAGATCGCGCACACAGGCGCGATGGCATTCGTGCAGCAAGCGCTGGGCCGCGCATCGGGCTACACCAGCACGCGACAGAACCGTGGCGCGGCCGCGGAGGCCAATCTCCGGGCGTCTCCGATGCCGCGGGCTGCCGAACTGGCAGCCGACGCGAGCAATCCTCGGCCTTCGCCCTGCGCAGGGGCACGGATCGAGGGTGGAGGCTCGCCGCGCCGGACTTGACGGGCATCTCCGCCGCGGAGGCTCCAGGACGAGGTATCGGCGATGAGCCGGCGTGTCGAGTCCGCGCTACATGATCGGGGTTCCTAGGCGTGCGTGGTACCGCGACGCGGAACGATCCCTTTACGTGTCGCGCACGAACCGACCCAAGCGCGTAAGCCGACCGAGCGCGCGAGACCCCGGCTCTATCAGCGATCCTCGTTCGCTACGAGCGACCACCTGCCGTTAGCGAGTCGAACCGCGCCTCGCTTCTTCAGTTGCTGCTGCGCCGTCCGCACGGCGTGCTTCCACTTTTTTCCGAACGAATGGCCGTCGATGACGCGATCCACGGCGTCGTCGCACAGGTCGGGATGTACCCGTTGGATGTGCGTGTGCAGCGACGCCGTGGTCATGGCACCGTGCGCGCGGAGCAGATACTCGATCGTTCTGGCGAAGACAGTATGCACGGCTCCGCCGCCCAAACGAGCTCGCAGCAACTCTTCGTTTGCAGCCGCGAGCGACGCGATGAGACGGCGGCTGGTCTTCCGTGATGCCGCGGACATCTGCGCGTCGTACAGTCGCTTGGCCTCGGCAGCAACGGCGCAGAAGCGCACCAGAGCGTCATCGGGCATCTCCGCACCCAGCGAGGCGTACTCCCGGACGTCGCGGTCGATAGCCCGAATCAGGCTTTCGTCGCCAAGCAGCACGCCGTACTCGCTGTTGATCCGCAATCCTCCCGCGGTCAAGTTCGCCGACGTGACGACCGCCTCCCTTTGGTCGGCGATGTACACCTTGGCATGGAGTCGTGGTAGATGCACGAGTCGGCTGCCGGGAAGACAGCGGGCGACCCGACGAACCGCCATTGGATCCGTGGCGCCGGTACAAACCGAGCGTGGCGACAAGTCCGTGAGGACGAGGGATTCGTCGTCAAGTCGCGCCTTGCCGCGACGGCTTGCTTCCACCGCGCGTGCGCCTTCTTCAGAGAAAAACGGAGAACAGATCGTGAGCCGGCTCGTTGCCGAGGAGACCAGGCGATCGAACACGCTCCGCCACTCGTCCCGTAGAAGCGAGACCGGCTGGTGCTCGGCGATGCCCGAGTTGAGCTGTACATCATCCATACTGTGCGTTCAGGTCGTGCGCCAGCTCCTCAAGCTCAGCCTCGATCCGCCAATCAGGGACCGCATCGGCGAGACGTTGCGTCGGAGCGAGCACATCGTCGAGGACAAGCCGCCGTTTCCCGCATTCGTAGTCGATCGAGTACGCGAGTCGTACGCGGCGCCCGCGAAACCGAAACGCATGGTAAAGCAGCGAGGGCGGAGTACCCATGACCGTTCTCCCTCGTTGGAGGCGCTGGTCGGCCACGTGCATCGCACGGTTGCCACGCACGCCAATACTCCGGGGCAGCACACTCTCTCACCACCCCGCTTCCGCCCGCACACATCCGGCCTTCCCGTTCAGAGTTCTCCGCGAGATGTCTTGGACATTGCCTTCCCTCGTCCGCAGGCCGCTGATTAGGCAAGTGATTGGGTACGCGAGTTGTCCCCGGACCCGACGCTTGGCGGACAACTTGTTGAGTATCCAGTATACGGGCCACTCGCTTGAGAGGGAAATGTTCGGTCGGGCACTGAGTACGGCATGCCCCGCAGTACCGATGATTGCCAGCGATCGCAACCCGGGCGGCCCTGGCCTCGAATACGCCCTCGCCCCCGCCCCGAATTTGACGACCCGCCCCGGGGCCGGTAGAACACTCCCCGCCGGAAGGAGGCTCCCATGCGTGTCCGCCGATTCCTCGCCCTGTCCGCCGCGGGCCTGTGCGCCGCCAGCCTGGGAGCCTGCTCCTACGGCCCGTCCACCCCCTCGTCGCGCTACGCCGCCAAGATCAGGGCCAACCCCATGCCCGAGCTCGCCACGCTCTATCAGCGCCACGTCGACGTCGACAACACCCTCGCCGTCATGGCCAACGAGAACGAGCGGATGTTCCTCCAGGACCTCGGCCGCGTCTTCTACACCGACCGTCCCAGCCGCCTCACCCGCGAGCCGATCCCCTGGTGATCGCCCTCGATCGACGAACCCAACGAAAAGGCCCGGGGAGCCGTTCCCCGGGCCTTCGTTCTTCATCGGACCCCCGCCGCGAAGCGCGGGCTCACGCCGTGGTGTACTTCCCGCGCGCCAGTTTCTTGATCTTCTCGCTCTTGATGAGCGTCTGATTGACGATCGTGCGGAAGTTCGGCGAGGTCGTCTTGTAGCCCGCCCGCTTCACCGCGTTGGCGACCTCGGTCACGCCCATCGTCTTGCCCTTGAGCACACGGGCGAGATACGTCTCCAGGTTCGCGTCGTTCTGCGGACGCTTGCGGCCGGTCGCGGCGGCCGCGCGGCGTCCGGGCTTGCGCCCCGGGCGACCCCCGGCGCGTCGGCGCCCGCGCGCCGGCGACACGTCCAGGCCCGCCAGTTGCGCCCGGACATCGTCGAGTTCCGCCATCAGTTCCGCCTCGCGGTTGCGCAGCGCGGGCGCCTCGTTCTGGCGACGGGCCAGTTCGGCCGCGATCGCCGCCGTGCTCATCGACGCCAGCGCGCCCGAGCCGCGGGACGCCGAACGGCGCGCTCGCCGGACCGCCTTGCGCATCACCCTCTTGCGACGGACCTTCCTCTTCTTCGCCATCGGTGTTCTACCTCGCTTGCCCCGTCCGCGCGCCCGTCGTCTGGCCCACGTGGCACAGATAGGAAGTCATGTGTTGTGCCGGGCGCGCGACGCGGCGAGTTGCGTTCTTCGGTTCATGCTAGCGATCCGCACACGCTCGATACAACCATCGGTGGATAAACAACTTCATGGCGAACCAAACACGAACAGACACCGGGCGCGCATCATCCCGACTTCACATGCATTGTCCCGCTGGGCCGGTCGTTCATTCGATCGCAACGCGCTCGCCTCGAAGTCCGGATCAGGCGTCACTCCGGCCGCACACGGGCCGCACACGCCCGGATGCAACCATCCGAACGTTGCCGACCCACGCCGACGCGCCTCAGCCCGTCGGCCCCCCATCGATCGCCGCGCGCAGCCGCGCCGCCACGGGTCCGGGCTTTCCATCGGCGATGGTTTCCCGCTCAACCGCCACCACCGGCAGCACGCCCCAACTCGAGTTCGTCAGGAACACCTCATCCGCCCCGAGCACGTCGTCGATCGTGATCATGCGCCGCCCGGCCTCGAGCCCCATCTCCGCCGCCGAATCCAGCACCGCCGCCCGCGTCACGCCGGGCAGCACCGGGCCGGGCAGCGTCGCTCCCTCCTCGCCCCGGGCGAACGGCGTGAACAGCGCGCCGCCCTTCACCACGAAGGCGTTCGAGACGCACCCCCCCGCCAGGTGATTGGTGATCTGGAAGACCAGCGCCTCCGCCGCGCCCTTGGCCGACGCCCGGTGCAGTTCCCGCAGGCGCCACCAGTAGTTCAGCGTCTTGTGCCCCTCGGTCGGGTTGAACGGATTGGCCCGCGCGTCGGCGATCGACGCCCGCACCCCGCGCTCGAACATCGCCCCCGGGTACTCCGTCGCCGGCTGGGCGAGAATCACCACCGTCGGCGAGTGCGTGGGGGGCGGCGTCGTCCCCGGCGCGGGCCGCGGCGCCGCGCTCATGTCGCCCGCCGTCACCGTCAACCGCACACGCGCCCGCGCAAGATCGCTCCGTTTCACCGTCAGCAGCACGGCGTCGATCAGCGCATCGCGCCGAAGATCATCGCTCATCCCCAACTCGCGCGCCGACGCACAGAGCCGGTCCACGTGCTCGGGCAGGCGCTCCGCCCACGCCTCCCCGCCCCGGTTCCCCGCCGTCAGCGTCTCGAACAGGCCCACCGCGTGCTGCATCCCCGCGTCGAACGCCGACACCCGGGCCGCGCCCGGCTCGACAAACACGCCGTTCACAAAGACGATCGTCGGCATGGAGGGAGGGTAGCAAAGCGCCACAGGGCCAAGGAACCCAAGCGCCGAACCCCCGCGGCGCGGATCGGGGCAGAGGCCCCCAAACGCCGGCGACGTCCGGAAGACCCTTGACAGTGGGGGGGCCATCAGTAGACTGGAAGTCGCGCCGGATCCGGCGCGGAGCCGCCCCGAAGAGAACGGCGTTCGCCGATCTCGTGGGCTTCCGGGGCGGCGCCCGGTGGTCGCGTTCGAAGGAGCCCAGCCATGCAAACGAAAGCCCGTGCGGCGATCTGCGTTGCAACGCTGGCCGGCGCGGCGGGAGCAACCATCGCTCAGGACGGCCGCGCCCCTCCACGTCTCCCCCGTCCCCGAGATGATCGTCCCCACACGATACGCGCCCGTCGTCCTCGTCGACGGCCAGGCCCGCATCGCCGGCGAATGGCGCGACTACGCCCCCCCCGACACCGCCACCCGCGAGGGAACCCGCGGCTGCGATCGCCTCTGGGACGCGCTCCAGGCACACCCATGCACCGGCCTGCCGATCGGCGGCGGAGAGTGCGGCGTGCCCGAAGGCAGTCGATGGTACTTCGGCGATCAGTACCTCAATCCCTTCTCGGCAAGCGAGATGGTCATGGACCCCGCGTACGCAGGCTCATCCGCCACCGCCGCGGGCTGGATGTGGTGGTGGGGCGCGCCCGCGACCTGCTACGTCGGCGTCCTGACGACCGACGCCGCCCTCCGACCCGAGTGCGGCGTGCCCGACGACGCCGCCGGGTGGGTCTTCGAGTTCCCCTCCCTCGGCCCCGGCATGTGGACGACCCGCGCCGACCTCGGCCCCAACGGCGATGACGCATGGGACATGCCCGGCGACGCCGCCGGCGCGAACATCCACTTCCTCGCCGATCGCATCGACGCCGGCACGTTCTGCACGGTCGATGCCTTCTCCGCCCACTTCGCCCTCTGGGGCACCGCCGACGCCGGCGGCATCCCGGGCCGACCGGGCGCATCCACCGGCTGGAGCCTCGACGCCGACGCCTTCGGCTGCGTCGTGCCGAGCGACGCATGGTGTTACTTCACCGACCTCGGCGTCTGCCCGATCCGATTGACGCACGCCATCACCTTCTGGGGCGTCCCCGACGACCCCATCCCCTGCTTCGTCGATTGCAACGGCGACCGCATCCTCGACACACGCGACCTCTTCTGCTTCCTCAACCGCTACGCCGCCGGAGACGCCGCAGCCGACTGCAACGGCGACACCACCATCAACTCCCTCGACGTCACCTGCTTCCTCAACCTGTTCAGACACCCGCCCTGTCCGTGAAGATCGGGGTGATCGTTCCTTGCAAGGAGCCGAGCGATGAGCAAGGTGCATGTGGCGGCGATCGTGGTGGCGTGCGGCGGCGTGGCGGCATCGGCGAGCGCGCAGGAAAGGCAGCGGCTGCAACCGTCGCCCCCGGCACGGGAGGCCGTGGCGCTGAGGTACGCGCCCGCCGCCCTGGTGGACGGGCAGCTCGTCCTCATGGGCGAGTGGCGCGAGCACACGCCGGGCACGCGGAGCGTTGTCTCCTGCCAACTGATCTGGGACTGCATGCAGCCCGACTCGACAACTGGAGAGCCGATCGGTGGCCCTGAATGCGGGCTTGCGGAGGGGCAACGATGGCAGTTCTCCACGTCATACCTCAACCCGTTCTCGGCGAACGACATGGCAGACGCGGCCAACACCTGGGCAACGCGCGCCGGGTGGATGTGGTGGTGGGCGAACACCGCACAGTGCTACGTCGGGATCCTCACGTCCGACGAATGGGTCTCCCCGGCGTGCGACGAGGCCGTGAGCACCGCGGACGGCTGGATTTTCGACTTCGGCATCCTGCCCGCCGGCGGATACTGGGCGAACTTCGACTTCGGCGAGGCGAGTAAGGACGGCTGGTCCATGCCGGGGGCAACGCCCGGCTCGAACATGCACTTCCTCTCCGATCGCTTCGACGGCTCATGGGTCTACCTGCCGGAGTTCCCGTGCCACTTCCTGCTCTGGGGAACGTCTGACGCCGGCGGACTTCCGGGCCGACCCGGGCGGCAGGAAGCGCAGCAGCACGACGACGACAGCCCGACCGACGCCCAACACCAGATGCCTGACGAGTGCCACTTCTACGACCTCGGCCTCTGCCCCGATCCCCTCGGAAGCACGATCGCGTTCTGGGGGCCGCGCGGGTCAGCATCCTGCTACGCCGACTGCAACGGCGACACGCTCGTGGACACGCGAGATTTCTTCTGCTTTCTGAACCACTATGCCGCGGGCAAGCCCGAGGCCGACTGCAACGGCGACACGGTGATCGACTCGCGCGATTTCCTCTGCTTCCTGTCACTCTTCATGGACCCGCCCTGCCCGCCGCCCTGCTGATGGCGCGGCCTCGCGTCGTCAGTGCCCCGCCGGTCGCCCGCCGTGGCGAGGGTCGCACGCCGCGTCCCAGCCCGTCGGCGTGCGCACGATGAGTTGCGCCACGCCGATGCCCCCCGTCCGCTCGACCTCGTGCCCACGCGCCGTCAGCACGCCCACCAGCGCATCGCGCTCCGCGTCCGCGCCGCTCCCCGCCTCGTACAGCACCCTGTCCGGCGCCCACTGATGGTGCAAACGCGGCGCGGCCACCGCCTCGCCCGCCCCCATCCCATGCACCAGCGCGTGCAGCAGGCACTGCGCCGTCGCCGTGATGATCCGCGGCCCTCCCGCGGCCCCGCACACCGCGACCACCCCCCCCTCCGCGTCCAGCACGACCGTCGGGCTCATGCTGCTCAGCGGCCGCTTGCCCGGCCCGGGCGCGTTCCGCGCCGACTGCCGCAGCCCGAAGGCGTTCGGCTCGCCCGGCCGGGCCGTGAAATCGTCCATCTCGTTGTTCAGGCACACGCCCCACGCCTCGACCGTCACGCGCGACCCGAACGACAGGTTGATCGTCTCCGTGCACGCCACCGCCCCGCCCCACCGGTCCACCGCGCACAGGTGGCTCGTCCCCGCGTCGTCCGGCGGCGGCGTCGCCGGCACGCCCCCCCCCGCCCCGCGCGTGCCGTAGGCGTCCGGTCGCAGCGTGCGCCCGCGGTCGATCGCCCCCGCCCGCTCGTCCAGGTACGCCGCCGACAGCAGCCGATCCACGGGCACGTCCACGAACCCAGGGTCCCCCAGCCATTCCGCCCGGTCGGCGAAGGCGTGCTTGAACGATTCGACGAGCAGGTGCGCGTCGTCGCCGCCCGCCCGCCGCGCCCCGTCGAACGGCCCCGCGAGCCGCTCGAAGATCAGCAGCGCCTGCGCCATCGCCACCCCGCCCGACGAAGGGGGGGGCATCGCGAGGAACCTCCGCCCCGCGAACTCGAACGCCAGCGGCTCGACCTCCGCCGGCGCATACCCACGCATGTCGCCGGCCGTCATCACCCCGCCCGCCGCCCGCACGGCCTCGGGCACCTCCGGCGCGTCGTAGAACGCCGACGCGCCCCGATCCGCGAGCGCCTCCAGCAGCCGCGCCTGCGGCCCGTTCACGATCCGGTCGCCCGGCCGGACCTCGCCCTCGCGCAGCAGCGTGCGCCACAGAAACGGGCTGCGCCGCTTCTCCTCCTCCGTCATCGCCCGCGCCGTCTCGCGCGCCGCCGACGCGTACGCCTCATCGACGACGAACCCGTCCCGCGCCGCCGCGATCGCCGGCGCGAGCACGGCCACACGCTCCATCGTCCCGTACCGCTCCAGCGCGTGCAGCAGCCCCGCCACCGTCCCCGGCACGCCGACCGCCAGCCCCGTGTGCGTGCTCGCCCGCGGATCGTCCGATCGCACGAACATCTCCGGCGTCGCGCCGCCCGGCGCGGTCTCGCGATAGTTGATCGCCGTCACCACCCGCCCACGCGCCGGGTCCGCGGGCAGGTAGACCACCATGAACCCGCCCCCGCCCACGCCGCACGACTGCGGCCGCACCACCGACAGCGCGAACGACGCCGCCACCGCCGCGTCCACCGCGTTCCCACCCGCCCGCAACATCGCCGCCCCGGCCTCCGAAGCGACGCGATGGTCCGCCGCCACCGCGCCGTGCGGGAACCGCGCGGCATGGTGCTGGGCACGGCAGGGGGACGGTACGATGAGGAGAACCACAACGAACAAGGCGCGGAGCAGGAACATGGCAGGAGTGTAACACACTGGGCGGCGGGCTTGCGTCGAGGCGCGGCGAACGCTGGCGTTCAGAAGAGCAGGTATCCGGCGAGTATGGCGCATGTGACCAGCGAGATCGCTACGTACAGCGTCGTCCCGTATTCAACGATTACCTCCCACGAACCCTCCGCGCTCGCGACCGAGCCGGGCAGGACCGTCTCGATGAAGGAGAGAATCCCGATAACCGTGAACACCTGATTCGTCCAGTCCATCGGCACAAGCCAGGCAGGCAGCGTGTCGTGCCTCCCCCAGAACATCGCCGCGGCCACGATCACGTTCAGTGCGACCGCGATCCAAAACATCAGGTCCGAATGCAGCGCCCGGATCGATGCGTGCCGATTCAGCGGGTCCAGCAGACGGATCGTCACGTCGTCGAACCCGAAGCCGCATTCCGGACAGGTCGGGATTTCCAGGCCGCGCAGGTTGTACCTGCACTTCGGGCAGGGCACGTCCCGTGTGGCGAGGTAGTCGCGGACGCGCTCAAGGCGCTGCTCGCGGGTGAGGCGGGTGGAAGGCACGACGAGAGGATAACTGGGTCGCGTCGCGCCATCACCCCCCGCTCACGGCAGCCGAACGCTCGCGGAAACAGGGAAGTGGTCCGACGGGTACCGCCCCTCGCGCTCCGTGCGGATGATCGCCGCGTCGAGGACCGTCGCCCCGCCCGGAACCAGGACGTAGTCGATCTTCGCCCCGCCCGTGTTCCCGAGCCGAAACGCGTTGAACGTGCCGACTTCATCCTCATCGGGGTGGAGGGCGCGGAACGAGTCCTTGAAGCCCTCGTCCAGCAGGAACAGCAGCGCAGGGTTGTCCTCGCCCGCGTTGAAATCGCCCATCACCACCACCGGGTCCGCGTGCGCGCGCGCGCCGATGCGCTCCGCCACCAGCCGCACGCTCCGTTCGCGCGACGCCTGCGACTCGTGGTCCAGGTGCAGGTTGTACACGTACACCCCGCGCCCCGACGCCTTCTCCACCAGACGCGCCCACGTGCAGACCCGCGTGATCCGGTTCCCCCAGTGCATCGAGCCGGGCGTCCCCGGCGTCTCCGAGAGCCAGAACGTCCCCGACTCGCCGACGGCGAACCGCGCCCGGTCGTACAGGATCGTCGCGTGCTCCCCGCGCGTCCGCCCGTCGTCGCGCCCGACGCCAATCTCGGCGTACCGCGGCAGCCCAGCCGCCAGATCGTCCAGTTGCCCGCGCAGCGCCTCCTGCAGGCCCACTACGTCCGCGTCCGCCTCCCGGATCACCTCCGCCACGAGGTCCGCACGGTGCGCCCACGCGTTCACCCCGTCCGCCGCCGTGCCATAACGGATGTTGAACGTCAGCAGCGAGAGTTCGACTTCCGGCTGGGCGCGGACCATCGGATGGACGACAACACACGCGGCCACCATCGTCGCGAGCCGGCGCAGCACGAACAAGCCTAGAGCCGACCGAGTAGTGGGGGAGGCCCGGACCGCGCCGCCGAGGGAATGCACTACGATGCCCGGCCGCGGGGCGTGTGGAGGGTGTTCGGCATGGGCTGGGAGGCATGGCTGACCGGGGGGCTGCTCGTCCTCATGCTCGCCGCGCTCGTCGCCGGGCGGTGGGGGCCGGACATCATCCTCATGGGCGTCCTCGTCTCGCTCCTCCTCGCGGGCGTCATCGACGCCGGCGAGGCCGTCCGAGGCTTCAGCAACGGCGGCGTCATCACCGTCGCCATGCTCTACGTCGTCGCCGCCGGCATGCGCGAGACCGGCGCGATCAACCTCATCACCGGCCCCATGCTCAAGAAGGCGAAGACCGTCGTCTCGGCCCAGGCGCGGATGGTCATCCCCGTCGTCGGACTCTCAGCCTTCATCAACAACACCCCCATCGTCGCCATGCTCATGCCCGCCATCGACGGCTTCTCCAAGCGCTCGCGCATCCCCGCCAGCAAACTCATGCTCCCGCTCTCCTACGCCTCCATCCTCGGCGGCGTCTGCACACTCATCGGCACAAGCACCAACGTCGTCGTCGCCGGCATGATGACCCACACCGACGTCCGCGATGCGCTCGGCAACCCCGTCCGCCTCGGCATGTTCACCATCACCTGGGTCGGCGTCCCGATCGCCATCGCCGGCGTCGCCTACATCCTCCTCTTCGGCAAGTGGCTCCTCCCGGACCGCTCAAGCCCCGAGCAGGCCGGGCACGAGCAGAGCCGCCAGTACGTCGCGGCCATGCGGCTCAAGGACGACTCGCCCCTCGTCGGAAAGACCGTCGAAGGCGCGGGCCTGCGCGCCCTCCCGGGCCTCTTCCTCTCCCGCATCGACCGCGACGACTCCACCGTCATCGCCGTCGGACCCGAGGAGACCCTCCGCGCCCGCGACATCCTCGTCTTCGTCGGCAAACTCGACTCCCTCGTCGACCTCCAGCAGTTCAAGGGACTCGAACCCATCGCCGACGGCGGCGGAGGGGGGGGGTACAGGCCCAACCTCCGACTCGTCGAGGCCGTCGTCTCACCCGCCTCGCCCCTCGTCGGCAGCACCGTCCGACGCGCAGGCATCCGCACCCGCTACGGCGCCGTCGTCGTCGCCGTCCACCGCCAGGGCTACCGCCTGCGCGGCAAAGTGGGCGACATCCGCCTCCGGCCCGGCGACACCCTCCTCCTCGAAGCCCCGCAGGGGTTCGCCAGGCAGTACCGCGACTCCACCGACTTCATGCTCGTCAGCGAGGCCGCGCAGACCGCCGCACTCCGGCACGAACGCGCCTGGATCGCCATGGGCATCGTCCTCGCCGTCGTCGTCGCCATCTCGACCGGACTCCTCGACCCGATGGTCGCCGCGATGGCCGGCGCCGGCCTCATGATCCTCACCCGATGCTGCACCGGCCCCCAGGCGCGACGCTCCGTCGACTTCCAGGTCCTCATCGTCATCGCCGCCGCATTCGGCATCGAACGCGCCATGAGCAAGACCGGACTCGCCTCCTCGATCGCCCACGGCGTCGTCGACGCCACCGCCGGCCTCGGCCCCTGGGCCCTCCTCGCCGTCACCTTCGCCGTCACCACCTTCTTCACCTGCGTCATCACGAACAACGCCGCCGCCGTCCTCATGTTCCCCATCGCCCTCGGCATCACACAGGAGGCCGGCCTCAACTTCCTCCCCTTCGCCGTCGTCATCGCCGTCGCCGCCAGCTGCGAGTTCTCCACCCCCATCGGCTACCAGACCAACCTCATGGTCATGGGGCCCGGCGGCTACAAGTGGACCGACTACACACGCTTCGGAGGCCCGCTCACCATCCTCTGCGGCGTCGTCTGCGTCGCACTCGCCCCCCTCGTCTACGGCCCCCTCACCGCGGGCTGAGAGAGCAGCAGATCACCAAAGCAGCAAAGCAGCAGAGATGCCGAGAATGGCCGACGCCGCCAACGCGCTTGGGCCTCAATCCCCCAAGCCTCAAGCCCCAAGCCCCAAGCCCCAAGCCCCCCTCAATCCCCGCCTCCCAGGGGCCGATACTCCCCCGATGAACCGGGCCGCCGTACAGTGCGTAGTGCGGTGGCCGGGACGTCGCGGGGCGTTGTACGGGACCTGACAGGTTCCTCCCCGCGCCATCCCGAGGCGACATCAACAAGGTGCACCTGACCCGAGAGGAGTGAGCCGTGGCTGGGAAGAACGGACTGATCGTGGTGACGGGCGGCGGCGGGTTCATCGGCGGCTGGCTCGTCCGGCACTTCCTCGAGCAGGGACACACCAACGTCCGCTCCGTCGACATCAAGCCCCTCGACGAGTGGTACCAGGTCCACGACGGCGTCGACAACGTCGTCGCCGACCTCAAGGACCTCGGCAACTGCCGGCGCGCCTGCGACGGCGCGGCCGACGTCTACCAGCTCGCCGCCGACATGGGCGGCATGGGCTTCATCGAGAACAACAAGGCCCTCTGCATGTTGAGCGTCCTCATCAACACCCACATGCTCCTCGCCGCCAAGGACGCCGGCGTCAAGCGATTCTTCTACTCCTCCTCCGCCTGCGTCTACAACGCCGACAAGCAGAAGTCCGAGGACGTCGTCCCCCTCCGCGAAGAGGACGCCTACCCCGCCATGCCCGAGGACGGATACGGCTGGGAGAAACTCTTCAGCGAACGCATGTGCCGCCACTTCCGC
Organism: Planctomycetota bacterium; assembly: GCA_014584315.1. GTDB lineage: Bacteria > Planctomycetota > Phycisphaerae > Phycisphaerales > UBA1924 > CAADGN01. The sequence goes on from JACTNA010000014.1 coordinate 50,685, forward strand.
GAGGACTTCGGCACCTACACCCGCGTCGCCCGATTCCACAACGTCTACGGCCCCTACGGCACCTGGGACGGCGGACGCGAGAAGGCGCCCGCCGCCATCTGCCGCAAGGTCATCCACGCCAAGGCCACCGGCAACCACGAGATCGAGATCTGGGGCGACGGCCACCAGACTCGGTCCTTCATGTACATCGACGACTGCATCAAGGGCATCCGAATGTTCATGGACGGCGACTGCGTCGAGCCGCTCAACCTCGGCTCAAACGAACTCGTCACCATCAACGGACTCGTCGACATCGTCGAGGACATCGCCGGCGTCAAACTCCACCGCAAGTACAACCTCAACGCACCCAAGGGCGTCAACGGCCGAAACTCCGACAACACCCTCATCAAGAAGCACTTCGGATGGGAGCCGGGCATCCGGCTCCGCGAGGGCATGCGCAAGACCTACGACTGGATCGTCGGCGAGTACAACAAGCAGCACGGCGCCAACGTCCCCACCAGCCGCGCGGCCACCGCCCGCGCCTGACCCGACTCACCCCCGCCACGCGTCCAGGTTCACCCCCAGCAGCGATTCCACGCGCTCCGTCTCCCCCTCGAACAGGCCACGCGCGTACGCGCGGTCCTCGGGCGACAGTTTCGGCTTGCCCTTCCCCCCCCGCCCCAGCAGCCGCTTCACGCCCAGCCGGTTCACCGCGAGCTCGTTGATCCAGTACAGGTCGTGCCGGCGCATGAACGCCCCCACGCGCGACGCCGCCTTGTACGCCGCCCCCGACCGCGGCGACCCCGCCGTGTTCACCCGAGTCTCCCCCGTGCCCGCCGGGAACCGGCCCGCGTCCACGCCTAGGTGCTCCGCGATGCGCCGAAGCGCCGTCGGCACATCCGCGAACGCGTGCTCGCACACCAGCACCAGCACCATCTCGCGCGGGAACAGCCCGAAGCACCGCTCCAGGTGCCCCGAGTACCGGCCCCATGCCACCGCCTCCGGGTAGTCCGACAGGAACGACCGGAAGTCCTTCCGGTAGTTGTCGTGCTGCATCCGCCAGGTGTAGTGCGAGAACGCCCGCTCCACCGGGTCCCGCAGCGTCGTGATCAGCCGCGTGATCGACGCCGTCGCCCGGATGCGCCCCATCGCCTCCTCCGAGTAGATGTAGTGCGGCGTCACCTCGCCCACCGCCCGATACCGCCCCGCCTCCTCCTCTGCCGGGAAGAACGACTCGTACCACGCCCACCCCCTGTCGAACGAGCGGTCGAAGAAGTGGACCTCCTTGCGCTGCTGCGAGACGTACACGTCCGGGTGCGCGTCCAGCGCCTCGTACAGCCACGTCGAGCCGCCGCGGGGGACGCCGATGCCGAGAAACGTGGGTCGCATGGTGGGTCGCTCCGCCGTGGCTCGGGCGAGCGCGGCAAGGTCCGGTAGCACGCCCCAAAAAACCGCCCTCGATACCGCCGAACCGGCCCCGGCACGCCGTGCATAGTACACTCACGCCCGCGTCCCTCCCGGCCGATGGAAGGCTCGGGCCGCGACGCGGGCGGGGTCGGCAGCGGCGCACGGCGCGGGAGCGGTGGCGTGAAGGTGCTCGTGACTGGGGGTTCCGGCTTCATCGGGTCGTTCTTCATCGACCACTTCCGGCGAACCGGCACCCCCTACGTCATCATGGACCTCGTCGATCCGCCCTTCGACACCTCCGGCGGCGCGTTCGTCAAGGGCGACATCCGGGACCCCGCCGCCCTCCGACGGGCGATGGCCGGCTGCGACCGCGTCCTCCACCTCGCCGCCGCACACCACGACTTCGGCATCGCACGCGACACCTACTTCTCCGTCAACGAGATCGGCTCCAAGGTCATGTGCGACGAACTCGACCGCGCCGGCCTCCGCGATGTCTGCTTCTACTCCACCGTCGCCGTCTACGGCGACGCCCCCGAGCCGCACTTCGAGGACTCCGAGAAACGCCCGAACTCCCCCTACGGCGAGAGCAAACTCGCCGGCGAGCGCGTCTTCGAGGCCTGGGCCGCACGCGGCGAAGGACGCCGCTGCCTCGTCATCCGTCCCACCGTCACCTTCGGACCGCGCAACTTCGCCAACATGTACTCCCTCATCCGCCAGGCCGCCTCCGGCCGCTATCTCGAGTTCGGCGCGGGCACGAACATCAAGAGCCTCTCCTACATCGAGAACATCGTCGAGGCCACGCTCTTCCTCTGGGACCGCCCCGACGCCCAGCGCGCCCCCTTCGACGCCTTCAACTACATCGACAAGCCCGACCTCACCAGCGCGGAGATCACCGCCGCCGTCTGCCACTCCCTCGACCGCAAGCGACCGCCTCGCCTCCCCCTCTGGGTCGGCCTCGCCCTCGCCCTCCCCTTCGACGCCGTCATCGCCCTCACCGGCCGCAACCTCCCCATCTCCGGCGCGCGCGTCCGCAAACTCTTCTCCACCCAGACGAAGTTCGAGGCCGACAAGGTCATCGCCGCCGGCTACAAGGCCCGCGTCCCCCTGCGCGAGGGCATCGACCGCATGGTGAAGTGGTACCTCGCCGAAGGCCGCGCCCAGCAGGCCGTCTGGCACGTCCCCCCCGCCGAAATCGTCATCGGCACCGCCGAGGCATGAAGCCCGCGCGCACCGCGCTCAACCCGCTGAACGAGCCGCGAACGTGAGGGAGCGGTCTTTGTCCTCGCCCGGGGCGCAAGAACGCCCGACAACTCGTAGAACTTCAGCCAGAAAGGCTGCGCCGCCTCTTCGGCCCGAAGTGCCGCGCCATCTCTCCAGCCCGAAGGGCTGCGCCGCCAGTAGCCGGGGGGTCGAGCGAGTCTTCGAGCGAGACCCCCGGACCATCGGCACACCAGGCATCGGACCCCGTAGGGGTCCTCGTGGTCACGACGCGCGCCACGAGCAGCCCATCGGGCTGCCGAAACGAACGGAATGAGGTGCGTGGGCCGGGCGTTCCGGGGGTGTCGTCGCAAAGCCTTCTCCACCCCCGGCTACGAACGATGCAGCCCTTCGGGCTGAGCAACTTGCGCAGCGCATCGGCTGGCGCAGCGCACCGGTACAGGAAGCCGTCATGCTGCGTGTGGGAAGCGCGTGCGCGGTGGTCGAGATGGAAGAGACGGGTCCGCCACGGAGTGGCGGGGTACCCGGGACGCAAGGACGTCCCACGATCCGCATCACCCACTCCCCGACGCACGCTCCTCATCCCGCCGAACCCCCACGACCACCTCCCCGCACTCAGGGCACGTGACCACCCCCGGCGGCTCCTGCGGCAGGCCCGCCAGCGGGTAGCGGCAGCGGGGGCACGCAAGGGGGGGGTCACGGGTCGGCCGCGGCACCCGCCACGCCGCCCCGCACTCGGGGCACGGCGTCGCCCCGTCCGCATCCGGCTCGATGCCGTACAGAAGTTCCCAGCACCCCGGGCACAGGCCGCGGGCCAGCGTCTCGCGCTCGATGGTGTCGCCGTCGATGAGCACGTCGCCGCTGCGGAACAGGAAACCGAAGAACAGCAGGCCCGCCATGACCGGGATGAGCAAGTACACCCACCTCGGCGTGACCGCGGTTGACCGGCCGATGAGGAGCATCACAACGAACAGCCCGAACCCGGCAAGCACCAGCAGCGCCGCCAACTTCAGCCCGCGCCCCGCCACCTGTCCGAAGATCGCGCGGGCGGCGTCGTCGCACGCCGCGCCGTAGTCACTGGCAAGCCGACTCATCGGCCGATAGATCACGAGCGACGCCGGCCGCGAGCGGTGGTCCAGGCGCGGACGCAGCGGTCCCGGCCGCAACACCGGCCGCAGCCTCGACCGGATCGCGCGCCGCCGGTCCGCATCCCCCGGCGCGGTGCGCACCACGCGACGATCGGTCCGCCACGCCGCCCCGCACTCGGGACACACCAGCATCCCGTCGGCCGACGCCTCGATCTCGTCGATGCGGTAGTCGCACGATGGGCAGAAGCCGGCGCGCACCACCCGGTGGATGTAGACGTACCCGCGCGTGAGCAGGACCGGGCTTTCGAAGAAGGCATGAAACGCCAGACGCACGCCGATCAGCGCCGCGATGAAACCCAGGATCAACCCGAGCAGCCCGAGATTGAACACGAACATCGGCGCGGCCACCAGCATCGCCGCGATCGTGACGATCGCGGTCCCGACGTCGAACCGCTGGTCGAGGAGCGCCCACTTCTGCCCGTGCAGCGCATCCAGCACGTCTTCCGACGACGAGCCGATCGCAAGGCCCACAGGCCGCCCCCGGTCGTCCGTGAACCGCGGCACAATGATCCGCCGTCTCGCCATCGTTGCTCCAAGGTACCCGCCGCCCGCGAGCGGCCCGGCAGTTCGCGTGCCGGCCCGCCGCCTCCCGCCCCCATTCCCTGCACCCGCGCACCCTCCCCGGCCGATGAGGATGCCAACCCGGAGGATGCACATGGGATCCGCTCGCGCACAACACGACTTCGTCACCAGGGCCGACGCATGACCCGACCCGCCCCCCTCCTCATCGCCCTCCCCCACGGCCTCAACGCCAGCGGCGTCACCACCTGGGCCGTGCGCCTCGCTTCCACGCTCGCCGCCGCCGGGCGCGCCTGCGGCCTCATCCTCCACCCCGAGCCGCCCGGCCAGCAGCCGATGGACCTGCGCCCGCACCCGGCCGTCGCCGTCCTCGACCTGCGGGCGATGGGCCCGCTCGACGCCCACCCCGGCGGCGCGCCGGCCTTCGCGCCCGCCTACCGGCAAGCCGCCCGCGCCCTCGCGTCCCGATCCGGGGGGCGGGGGGGGGGACCCGTCGTCCTCAGCCCGAACCTCATCGGCGAGTGCTACGCCGTCGCCGCCGAACTCACGCGCACCGACGCCGACGCCGTCCGCACCGTCGCCGTCCACCACTCCGACCTCGCCTACAACGACGCCCTCTGCCTCCACTTCGAGCCGATCGTCCACGCCTTCGTCGGCGTGAGCGAGCGCATCGCCGACCGCCTCCGCCGTCGCCAGCCCGCGCGCGCCGCCGACATCCACCGCATCGCCTACGGCGTCGAGACCCCGCCGTCGCCCGCGCCACGACCCCCCCTGGCGGGCCGCCCCCTCCGCCTCCTCTACGCCGGGCGCATCGAGCACGAGCAGAAGCGCGTCCGCGCCCTCATCGCCATGTCCGACGCCCTCAACGCCCGCGCCATCCCCCACGAACTCGCCCTCATCGGCGACGGCCCGGCCTGCGCCGAGATCGACGCCGCCTGCGCGAGCCGCCCAAGCCTGCGCCGCCTCCCGCCGCGCTCCCCCGCGGGCGTCGCCGCCCTGCTCGACGCCGCCGACCTCTTCGTCCTCGCCTCGCGCTACGAAGGCCTGAGCGTCTCGGTCCTCGAGGCCATGGCGCGCGGCTGCGCCCCCGTCATCACCCGCACCGCCTCCGGCGCGGACGAGCAGATCACCGACGGCGTCACCGGCTTCCTCGTCGATGCCGACCCCGACGACCCCGACGCCGCGATCGGCGAGGCCATGGCCGACGGCGTGCAGCGCGCCCTCCGCGCCGACCCCCACGACGCCGGCGCGGCCGCGGCGAAGCGCGCCCGATCCGCCTTCAGCGTCGAGCGCATGGCCGCGGCCTACGCCCAGGTCATCGACGCCTGCGCCGCCGCGCCCGCCCGCCGCTGGCCGGAGGACCGGCCCGTCGCCTTCACCACCGTCCCCCCCGACGCCGCCGAGCGCATGCGCGCCCTGCTCGAGCGCCTCGCCGGCCGCCGCATCATCGTCCACGGCGCGGGCCGCCACACGCTCGAGCTCGCCGGCGTGCTCGCCGAATCGCCCGCCTGCATCGTCGCCTTCACCGACGACGACCCCGCCCGCCAGGGGGGGGCGATCCACGGCGTGCCCGTCCTCGCGCCCACCGACGCCGCCCTCACCGGCGCGACCGACGCCCTCATCAGCACCTACCTGCACGAGAACGCCGTCTGGGAACGCCGCGCCGTCTACGAACGCCAAGGGCTGCGCGTCCACCGACTCTACGGTCACTCCTCCGGCAGCGAGGCCAGCAGCGACCTCGCACGGTCGTTGACGTAACGCAGCAACTCCTCCGCCCGCCCGGCCTCGTTCGCCGCCGCCGCGTGCGCCGCCTCCTCCGCGTGCCGGCAGACCGACGCCAGCGCACCCCGCCGATCCGCCAGCCACGAACCCGCGCGCGGCGGCCCGAGCCCAACCTCGTGCAACAGATCGCGCCGCGCGACCAACCCCCGCGCCGCGGCCAGCCGCTCCAGCCGACCCGCCAGCAGCGCGGCCGGCGCTTCCTCACGCAGCGCGAGCGCACCCGAAGCCGCCTCCGCACGCACCCGAGGCCCCAGCACGCCAAGCCCGCGCGCCGAAACCTCCCACCCCGGCCACGACTGCGCCACGCCCGGCATCCCCGACGGCGACGAGACCAGCCGCAGGTACGACGCCGCATCCCGCTGCACCGCCAGCGTCGCCGCCAGCGACCGAAGCCGCTCCGTGTCCACGCCGCGCCGATCCGCGTGCCGGTCCGACGACGCCGACTCGACCCACGCCGACCGCGCCGCCGCCGCCTCGCGCACGATCGCCTCGCCGCGACCCCCCGTCGCCTCGTGCCACCCGCGCTCGTCCGGGTCGCCCGCCAGGTCCGCCAGGCCCGGGATGTCGAACAGCAGTGGGGCGGTCTCGCCCAGCGTCCGCAACTCCGCGAGCGCTCTCTCCCGCGACGCAGGCCGCGAAAGGTCCACGCCCAGCACCCGCACCCGCTCCGCCAGCGGCAGCATCGCCCGCACCGGCGCCGGCTCGCGCGTCCGCGGCTCGGTCTCCGGCGCGGGCGCCTCGCCGGGCGCGCCCGACCCGGCCCACTCGCACAGCAGCCGGTTCAACGCCACCAGCATCCGCACGTCGTCCACCGCCCGCTGCTGCGCGTTCAGCGCGGCCACGACCGCAGGGTCCGTCAGCGGGTCCGGCTGCTCCAGCACGCTCGCCAGCACCGCCAGCACCCGCGGCTCCCCGTCGCGCGCCGCGTCGCTCAGTGCGCGCAGTGCGGGCCGAACCTGCCGCGCCACCGCCGTCTCGTCCGGCAGCGCGGCCCGCGCCTCCACGAGCGACAACGCACGGTCCATCGCAGCCCCGATCCGCGCCGGCGACGCGCCCACACGCCGCGCATCGTTCGCGTCGGCGAGCGCGAGCCGCACCCACGCCTCACGCGCCTGCCGCGAGCCGGGCCGCGCCACATCGATCGCCTCCAGCCGCCCCGCGATCGACGCAAGCGTCCGAAGGTCACGCAGCGTCGCCATCGCCGAGGGCGCGAGCGCGCCGCTCTCCAGCCCGACCATCGCACGTTGCAGATCCGCCCGCAGGCGCTCCCGCGCCTCCCGCGTCGCCCACGCCGGCAGCGACTCGACCGCCGCGTGCGCCTCCAGCACGGCCACCGCCGCCGACTCCGCCGACCGCGCAAACGCCGGCCACGCCATGGCGAGCCGCGCGCGGGCGGCGAGTCCTCTCACCGCTTCCGCTGTGTCATTCGGAACTGACGACCCATCGGCCATGGCACCGAGCGTCTCGGCCAGGCGACCGAGCCGCGAACCATCCGGCAGCCCGCGTTCGCCCTCGACGAACCAACCGGCCGCCGCACCCGGCGCGCCCGCCAGCGTCGTCAGCGGCGCGAACGCATCCCGGATCGCCCGGTCCATCTCGCCGTCATCCGGCGGCACCGCCGCGGCCAGCAGCGCCAACTCGTCCGCCACCGCGTGCAGCGTCGGCTCCGCCAGCGCAGCCCGCTCCATCAGCAGAGAGTCAAGGTCCCCGATCCGTCCCGCGAGCGTACGCCCGGTCAGCACCCGCACGCTCCCACGCTCGCCCGCCTCTTCACCCGCGCGGATCAGCGCGGCCGCCAGCCGCCGCGCACCCGACCGCACCCGCGCCGACGCCGACGCGTCGCGAGCCTCGACCGCCCTCGCCTGCTCCTCCATCAACGCGGCGACCGCCAGCGCGGCCCGCCCCTCCCCCGGCTCCGGCACGCGCACACCGCCCAGGTCCAGACGCTGCGCCCACGCAGGGGGGGGGCACGCCCCCACGACGACCGCGGCGGCCGTGAGCATCAGGGCGGCGATGGGACGGGGTCGCGCGGGCACCGCGTCAGTGTACGGGTCGGGTGCGCGGGGGTTCCGGGCGGGCCGACCGCCACGGCGATACGCTGCCCCTGTGCGCCTGGCGGTCGTCATGCCGGTCTTCAACGAGGAAGCGACGCTCGCCGACGCCGTCGCGCGCCTCGACGCCGTCGCGCCCCCGACCGTGCCCGGCGCGCACGCCCCGCTCCAACGCCGCCTCATTCTCGTCGACGACGGCTCGACCGACGACACGCCCCGCATCGTCCGCCTCCTCGGCGAGCGACCCGACACCCTCACCGTGATCCACAAACGCAACATGGGCAAGGGCGCGGCCCTCCGCTCCGGCTTCGCCGCCGCACTCGCCGACGGCGCGGATATCGTCCTCGTCCACGACGCCGACCTCGAGTACGACCCCGCCGACCACGCCGCGCTCCTCCGCCCCATCCTCGACGGCCGCGCCGACGCCGTCATCGGCACCCGCTTCCAGGGCCAGACCCACCGCGTCCTCTACTACTGGCACGCCGTCGCCAACCGCGCCATCACCACCCTCAGCAACATGCTCACCAACCTCAACCTCTCCGACATCGAGTGCTGCCTCAAGGCCTTCCGGCGCGAAGCCCTCGAACGCGTCCGCGTCGAGGAAGACCGCTTCGGCGTCGAGCCGGAACTCGTCGCCAAACTCGCCCGACTCCGCCTGCCGCACGAGGACCGCGAACGCGAGACACGCCCCGCCCGCGTCTACGAAGTCCCGGTGAGTTACGCCGGCCGCACCTACGCCGAAGGCAAGAAGATTACCTGGCGCGACGGCGTCGCCGCCATCTGGTGCATCCTGAAGTACGGCCTGAAGTGACGAAGTGGCAAAGTGGCTACGTGACGAAGTGACGAAGTGGATGAGCACAATCCGGCTCGAATGTCCAATGTCCACTGTCGTTCAGGCTCTCTCCACTTTCTCGATCACGACCGGCTCCACCGGCACGTCGCCGTGCCCACCCTTGTTCCCGGTGCGCACGCCCTTGATGCGGTCCACCACGTCCATCCCCTCGACCACCTTCCCGAACACGGCATAGGCCGCCCCGTCGTCCTGCGGCCGGTCGAGGAACCCGTTGTCCTTCACGTTGATGAAGAACTGCGCCGTCGCCGAGTCCGGGCTGCCGCCGAGCCGCGCCATGGCGATCGTGCCGCGCACGTTCTTCAGCCCGTTGCGCCACTCGTTGGCGATCCCCGCCCGAGTCCGCTTCTGCTTCATGTCCGGCGTGAACCCCCCGCCCTGGATCATGAACCCGTCGATCACGCGGTGGAAGATCGTCCCGTCATAGTGCCCGTCGTCGAGATAGCCGAGAAAGTTCTCCGTCGTCACGGGCGCGCTCTCGCCGTCGAGCTCCAGCACGATGTCGCCCATCGAAGTCGTCATTCGAACACGCATGGTCAGTCTCCTTGTTCACCACAAAGGCAAAGCGAGCACAGAGAGCGGAGCGGCAGATCGGCCGCACATAGGCGAAGACTCGCACGGACGAGGCGATGTCTCAAATATCAGATCTCAAATCAAAGCCGTCCGACCCCGGACCCCCATGACCCCCATGTCTCAAGCCCCGAACCCCAAGCCCGCTCCCCCATCTGTGCGCATCTGTGCCCATCTGTGGCAAGTTCTTCTCTCTGCGGCCTCTCTGCCGAATCCACCGGGCGCGTTCAATCGCCCTCGTAGGTGGAGCGGACGCTGAGTTCGACAAGCTGCTCCGGCGACACCGGCCCCGGCGCGCCCGTCATCAGGTCCGCCCCGATCTGCGTCTTCGGGAACGCGATCACGTCCCGGATGTTGTCCGTCCCCGCCAGGTGCATCACCAGCCGGTCCAGCCCGAACGCGATCCCGCCGTGCGGCGGCGCGCCGAACCGCAGCGCATCGAGCAGGAACGAGAACTTCACCTTCGCCTCCTCCGCCGAGATCCCCAGCAGCCCGAACACCTTCTCCTGCACCTCGCGCCGGTGGATACGGATCGACCCCCCCCCGATCTCCGACCCGTTCAGCACCAGGTCGTACCCCGCCGACACGATCCCCTCGATCGTCTCCCGATCGTCCGGCCGCGCCGCCAGGAACGCCTCCACCTGGTCCGGGTTCGGCGCGGTGAACGGGTGGTGCATCGCGAAGAACCGCCCCTCCTTCTCGTCGAACTCGAACATCGGGAAGTCCACCACCCACAGGAAGTTCCACGCCCCCTCCGGGATCAGCCCCAGGTCCCGCCCCACGCGCAGCCGCAACTCCCCCATCGCCTTCGCGCACACCCCGTACGAGTCCGCCCCGAAGAGCGCGCTGTCGCCCGGTTGCAGCCCCAGCCGCGCGATCAACTCGTCCTTCACCGGCTCCAGGAACCGCGCGATCCCCGTCTCCAACCCCGCCCCGGTGAGTTTCACCACCGGCACGCCACCCGCGCCGAACTGCTTCACGAACTCTCCGTACCCGTCCGTCAGTTTGCGCGTCAGTCGCTCCGCCCCCCCCGGCACGCGGATCGCCTTCACCACGCCGCGCCGCTTCGCCAGCGCATCGTGGAACACCTTGAACTCCGTCCGACCCGCCAGGTCCGACACGTCCACCAGTTCCAGCCCGAACCGCGTGTCCGGCCGGTCGATCCCGTACCGGTCCATCGCCTCGCGGTACGTCATCCGCTCCATCGCCGGCACGTCCACCCCCGCGACCTCCCCCCACAGCCGACGCGCGAACCCCTCCATCACCCCCATCACGTCCTCGCGCTCCACGAACGACATCTCGAGGTCGATCTGCGTGAACTCCGCCTGCCGGTCCGCGCGCGGGTCCTCGTCACGGAAGCACCGGCACACCTGCAGGTACTTCTCGAACCCCGCCACCATCAGGATCTGCTTGAACAACTGCGGACTCTGCGGCAACGCGTACCACATCCCCGGCTGCAGCCGGCTCGGCACCACGAAGTCCCGCGCACCCTCCGGCGTGCTCTTGCACAGGATCGGCGTCTCCACCTCCGTGAAGCCCTGCTCGTCGAAGTAGTCCCGCGTCACCTTCGCCACACGGTGCCGCAGCCGCAGCACCTGCTGCATCCGCGGCCGGCGCAGGTCCAGGTACCGATAACGCAGCCGCGTCTCTTCCGCCGGCAGGTTCTCCTCGTCGCTCGGCAGAAAGGGCGGGTTGTCCGTCTTCGCCAGGACCTCCAGTTCCTGCACCACCAGTTCAACCCGACCCGTCGCCAGTTTCGCGTTCGGCCCCCCCTTGCGCAGCCGGACCTCGCCCCGCACCGCGATCACGTCCTCGTTGCGGACCTTGTCGGCCGCCCGCACCACCTCCGTCGGCGCGTCCTCGGTCTCGAAAACCAGTTGCGTCACGCCGTCACGGTCGCGCAGGTCCACAAACACCAGCCCCTGCCCGTGGGACCGGTACGAGTTCACCCATCCGGCGAGCGTGGCGGTCTGTCCGACGTGCTCCTCGCGGAGTTGCCCGCAGGAGTGGGTTCGCTTGAGCATGGCCGATCGACTCCGGTGCCCGCACGGGGCCGGGAGTATAGGGAAGGGGATTCCCCTTGCCGCGACCGCTCCACCAACGGATCGTGCCCGAACCGCGCGAAAGGAAAGTCGCCGTATGTGGAAATAGGCGTTCCTTCGCCCGGGTCGATCCGGTACAGTGGCCCCAGACGGAGCGGACGACTCACCCGGCGGATTCCGGGGAGGACGCAACACCCGGCCGACGGGTTCCGCGCCGCTCGACACAAAGACAGGAGTACGCCATGCGGAGGAAGACGTCGTTGCTGGGAGTGGTTGGGCTGTGCGCCGTGGTCGGCGCGCCCGCGCTGGTGAGCGGCCAGCAGTTGGAGCGCGTCGAGATCAACGGCCTGACGCCGGTCGTCATCGTCATGAAGGAGCAGGCCCCGCCGTTCGACCCGGAACTGCTCCGGAACCTGAACAACAAGGAGTTGCGCCGCCAGATCGTCATCTCGACGCTCCAGCAGGTGGCCCAGAACTCCCAGGGCGACGTGCTCGCCCAACTCCAGGCCGCCGCCGCCGACGGCAAGGCCGACAACATCTGGCCCCTCTGGATCACCAACGCCGTCGCGGCCCACGTGACCCCCGAACTCGAAGCCGCCCTCGCCGCACGCGACGACGTCGCCTTCGTCCACCGCGAAGCCCTCGTCGGGCCTGAGGTCTTCCCCGTCATCAAGGGCGACGACACGCCCGCCGCCGCCGCCATCGAGTGCGGCGTCAGCCTCATGAAGGCGCCGCAGGTCTGGGCCGACGGCAACACCGGGCAGGGCGTCGTCGTCGGCGTCATCGACACCGGCACCTGCCTCAACCACCCCGACATCGTCAACCAACTCTGGAAGAACCCAGGCGAGATCCCCGGCAACGGCATCGACGACGACGGCAACGGATTCATCGACGACGTCTACGGCTGGAACTTCGAGAACAACAACAACAACGTCAACGACAACAACTTCCACGGCTCCCACGTCGCCGGGACCGTCGCCGGCGACGGCGCACAGGGCACGCAGTGCGGCATGGCCCCCGACGCCCAGATCATGACCCTCAAGTTCTGGAACAACCTCTCCGGCGAGGCCAGCGTCTGGAACTGCATGCAGTACGGCCTCGCCAACGGCGCGGACGTCCTCACCGCGAGCCTCGGGTGGCTCCACGCCTGGGGTCCGCAACGCCCCACCTGGCGGCAGATCTGCGAGAACGCCTTCGCCACCGGCGTCGTCGTCGTCTTCGCCGCCGGCAACGAAGGCAACAGCTTCCCCCCCTACGACAACGTCCGCACGCCCGGCGACGTCCCCGACATGATCACCGTCGGCGCCACCGACTGCTCCATGAACATCGCCTCCTTCTCCAGCCGCGGACCCGTCACCTGGCAGAACGTCGCCCCCTACAACGACTGGCCCTACCCCCCCGGCAAACTCAAGCCCACCATCTCCGCTCCGGGCGTCAACACCGTCTCGCACAACTTCTGCAACGGCTACACCCAGGCCAGCGGCACCTCCATGGCCACTCCCCACGTCTCCGGCGGCATCGCCCTCATCCTCAGGGCAAACCCCAACCTCGACCACTACGAGGTCAAGCAGATCCTCAAGGACACCGCCATCGACCGCGGCACCGCCGGGCCCGACAACACCTACGGCTACGGATTCGTCGACATCTACGCCGCCGTCGAGAAGGCCAAGTCCATGGCCTGCACCGCCGACCTCAACGGCGACGGCGTCGCCAACACCCTCGACCTCCTCGAGTTCCTCAACCTCTACAACGCCAAGGACAAGAAGGCCGACTGGAACAACGACGGCGTCTTCAACACCCTCGACGTCCTCGCCTACCTCACCTCATGGAACCAGTGCCAGTAGGCACGATCCCACCCGACCCACGACCGCACGCCCCGCCCCTCGGCGGGGCGTTTTCGTGCGCCGCAGGAACGCCTCAATCCCCCCAGCGCCGCTCCCGACGCTCCACCCGCCCCATCGGGTCCGCCGGCTCGAAACGCACCCGGTTCGCCCCCAGCAGCGTCCCCGTCGCGAACGCCAGGTCCACCTGCGCGATCTGGTAGTCCACGATCGCCCGCAACTCCGCGCTCTGCGCGTCCGCCAGCCGCGCCGCCGCGTCCAGCACGTCGTTCGTCGTCGACGCCCCGACCCCGAACTGCCGCTCTTCCGCCGCGTACGTCCGCGCCGCCAGGATCGCCGCCTGCCGCGCCGCCAGCACCCGCTGCCACCCCGCCTCCAGCGCGTCGATCGCGTCCAGCGTCTCCGACCGGATCGCCTGCTCCCGCGCGTCCCGCGTCGCCAGACGCTGCAGCCGCTGGATCATCGACCGCCGCACCCGCGACTCACGCTCCTCGTTCCCCAGCGGAATCTCCGCCCGCAGCCCCAACTGCCAGTCCTCGAACCGGTTCTCGCGCAGCGTGCGGAACGACGAACCCGCGTCGTCCCCAAGCCCGTTGATCCGGTACGTGTAGTCCAACGCCACCAGCGGCAGCGACTGGTTCCGGTTGAACTCCACGTTCAGCGCATCCATCGCCAACTGCAACTCCAGTTCCAGCATCTCCATCCGGTTCTCGACCGCCGCCGACGCGAGCGACCCGGCGTCGAACTCGTACCGCACCGGGTCCGGCGGCGAAGCGGGCACCACCTGCGCCGACGACTCCGGCCCCAGGTCCGGCAGGTTCACCAGCCGCTTCAGTTCCCGCTGCTGCGCCAGCGCGGCGTTCTCAGCGATGATGATCGACTCCAGACGCTCCGCCACGCCCGCCTCCGCCCGGATCACCTCGATCTCCGGCGCCAGCCCCGCCCCGAACCGACGACGCGCCCGCTCCAACTGCCGCACCGCCAACTCGTACTGCTGCTGACGAACGCCCAGTTCCCCCCGCGCCCGGTACAGCCGCCAGTACGCACGATCGACCGCCGCCAGTTGCCGGATCACCTCCGCCTTCGTGCGCGCCTCCGCCGTCTGACGGCCGTACGACGCGATGCGGATCCCGTGCGTGTTGGCCCGACGCCCGGCCCCGCGAAGCAGGTTGTGGCTGATCGACAGTTCCAGGTCGCTCGTGTACGCCGGATTCAGCGTGCTGAAGATGTTGTTCGTCTCCGTCCGCGTCATCGGCAGCCCCACCGTCGCCGTCCCCCCCGTCCGCAGCGGGATCGTCACCCCCGGCTCCAGCAGCCCGAACTCGCGCTGCGCCGAGTCAAGGTCCGAAGCGGTGGGGGAGTCCGTGTCAGACCACAGCGCCCGCGTCGTGAACACCGCGTTGAACCGGCCCTCCTCCTCCGACACGCTCTCGTTCGCGATCGCAGGCTCCAGCAACGCCACCCGCAGGTTCAGGTTCCGCTCCAGCGCGGCCGCCCGGCACTCCTCCAGCGACAACTCCACACGCTCCGCCCCCTCGAACCGCGACCGCGGCCCCGCCGGCTCGCCGGGGTCCGGCTGCTCCGCCGCCCGATGCTCCTCCAGCCGCATCGGCTCCGCCGCACGCAGCCGCTCGCGCAGCCCCCCGGGCGCATAGTCGCCGCCGTGCGGGAACAGCGGGTTCCCCGCGCACCCGGCCAGCGCGAACACGCAGGCCGCCGAGAGCGGACGCAGAGAACGCCGGGCGGGCGCGAAACACCGCGGCACGCGTGTCTGATGCTGTGGTCGGCTCAAGATCCGTCTCCAATCCGATCCGCCTTCACAACCACACCCTCTTCTCTCCGCGTCCTCCGCGTTCGTCCTCACTCGTGCCGCAGCGCGACGATCGGGTCCAGCCGCGCCGCCTTCAACGCGGGGAACATCCCGAACACCACGCCCACCCCCGCCGAGAAGCCCACCGCCAGCATCACCGCCCACGCCGGCACCGACGCCTGCTCCATCGGCGAGTCCGGGATCTGCCGCAGCCCGAGGATCAGCCCCTGCCCGATCAGGATGCCCAGCCCCCCCCCCGCCAGGCACAGCGTCACCGCCTCCACGAGGAACTGCACCAGCACCACGCCCGGCCTCGCCCCGACCGCCTTGCGCAGCCCGATCTCCCGCGTCCGCTCGCTCACCGACACAAGCATGATGTTCATGATCCCGATCCCGCCCACCAGCAGGCTGATCCCCACGATCCCGCTCGCCCCCGCCGTGATCGCCGCCGCCATCGCGTTGAACTGGTCGATGAACTGCTGGATCACCTGCACCTCGAAGGTGTCCTCGTCGCCCGGCTTCAGTTCCCGCATCCGCCGCAGCACGCTCGCCACTTCCGCCCGAGCGTCGTCCACCTTGTCCGGCCCCGCCAACTGCCCCCACGCCTGGTTGATCCACCCGTTCGGGTTCATGATCTGCGCCGTCCCGAACGGGATGAAAATCTCCGTCGAACTGTCCCCCCCCCCGAACATCGCCGCGAACTGGATCGTCTCCACCACGCCCACGATCAGGAACCGACGACCCGCCAGCAGGATGTACTGACCCACCGGGTCACGGTCCAGCCCAAGGTCGTCGATCGCCGCCTCGTTCACCAGGCACACGAACCGACGCTCCTCCTCGTCGATCGTGCTGAACGGCCGCCCCATCAGCACCTGCCGACCCACGATCCCGTGCCAACTCGGCCAGATCCCCACCACCGCCACGCTCTCCAGGAGCGAGTCCCCGTGCTCCGCACGGTACCCGCCCCACCATTCCGGCGTGATCGACTCGAGCGAGGGGCACAACGCACCGATCGCCTCCACCTCCTCCAACTTCAACTGCACGTCCCGCCAACTCATCCGGTTCCACATGCTCCGCGGCAGCGTCCCGTCGATGTACACCCGCTTCGTCCCGATCTTCTCGAACTGCGTCAGCACCGACTGCCGAAGCCCCTGCAACGCCGCGATCACCGCCACCACCGACGCCACACCGATGATCACCCCCAGCGTCGTCAGCATCGACCGGACCTTGTTCGCCCAGATCTGCCCAAGCGCCAGCCCCAGCGTCTGCACGATGATCCGGACGACGATCATGCCCCCACCCCCGCCTCGCGCGCCGCCGCCGCCATCGACGCCCGGTACTGCCGGTGCAGCGGGTCCTCCGCCGTCGCGTGGTCGCTCACGATCCGACCGTCACGCAGCCGGATGATCCGCGACGCGTGGCCCGCCACCTCCTCCTCGTGCGTCACGATCACGATCGTCTGCCCCTCCGCGTGCAACGCCCGGAACAACCCGATGATCTCCTCCGTCGTCGTCGAGTCCAGGTTCCCCGTCGGCTCGTCCGCCAGCAGCAGGCTCGGACCGTTCACCAGCGCTCGCGCGATCGCCACCCGCTGACGCTGGCCACCCGACAACTGGTTCGGCCCGTGACGCATGCGGTCCGCCAGGCCAACCCGACCCAGCGCCTCCACCGCGCGCCGCCGCGCCGAACGCCAGTGCCGACGCGAGTAAATCAGCGGCAGCATCACGTTCTTCAACGCGCTCGCCCGAGGCAGCAACTCGAAACTCTGGAAAATAAACCCGATCTCCTCGTTGCGCACACGCGCCAGCGACGCCCCGCCCATCCGGTGCGTCGGCCTCCCGTTCAACTCGTACGTCCCCCGCGTCGGCCGGTCCAGGCAACCCAGCACGTTCATCAGCGTGCTCTTGCCCGATCCCGACGCGCCCATGATCGCCACGAACTCGTTGCGGTCGATCGTCAGGTCCACCCCGCGCAACGCATGCACCCGCTCCACCCCGAGCTTGTACACCTTGTGCAGGTTCTTGATCCGGATCGTCACAGGACCACGCCTTCCCCGGTGGCACAGGCGTCCCGCCTGTGCCCATCACCTCACTTCGCCGGCGCCCCCTCGCGCTGCACCTCACCCCCAGCCGTCCCCGTTCCCTCCTCCTTCACCGCCCCCTCGTGCTTCAGATTAATCAGCGCCTTGTACGGCCCCGTGATCACCACGTCCGACTCCCCAAGCCCGCTCAGGATCACCGTGTCCGTCAGGTCGCTCGGCCCCACCCGCACCGGCCGCGCGACCGCCTTCCCATCCTCCAGCACGAACACCACCCGCGCGAACGTCTTGCGCGCGTCGATCTGCGGGCTGCCCTCCACCAGCGCCTTGGGCAACTCGTCCACGCGACGGTCCAGCACCGCCTGGCTCGGCACCACCAGCACGTCCGTCAACTCCTGCACCTCGACCTCGCACGTCGCGTTCATCCCCGACAGCAACTCCCGCCCCGCCCCAGCCGCGTCAACAACGATCTCCACCAGGAAGTAGTTCGTCCCGTCACGCCACGTCTGCCGCACCAGGTCCACCCGCTCCACCACACCCCGGAACGGCGTCTCCCGGTACGCGTTCACGTGGATCGTCGCCCCCTGCCCCGGCGCCACGTCCGCGATGTTCGACTCGTCCACCCGCGCGTGCAGCAGCATGTCCGACAGGTCCGCGATCTCCATGATCACCGACCCGGGGTTGTTCAGCGTCCCGATCACCACCAACTCGCCCACCTCGGCGTTCAGTCTCGTCACCACCCCGTCGATCGGCGACTCGATCACCGAGTTCTCCAGGTCCTTCTCCGCCTCGATGATCTGCGCCCGCGCCGTGTCGATCTCCGCACGCACCATCTCCGCCGCGCTCACCGCCTGCAGGTAGTCGTTCTCCGACCGCTCCAGCTCCGACCGGCTCACGTCCCCGCTCTCGAACAACTCCTTGCGACGGTTGAACTCCGACCGCGCCACCGCCAGCGTCGCCTCCGCACCGCGAAGCCGCGCCTCCTGCGCCGCCAGACGGGCCTTGGACGCCTCCAGCCGAGCCATCAGGTCCCGCGCGTCCAGCCGCACCACCACGTCCCCCTGGCGCACCCGATGCCCCGCACGGAACGGCAGCGCCACCACCCGCGACGACACCTGCGCGCTGATCTCCACCTTCGTCCGCGGCTCGATCGTCCCAGGCGCGCTCACCGTCCGCACCAGGCGCCCGCGCGACGCCTCGTGCACACGCACCTCCACCGCCGGCGCCTCACGCTTGAACGACTTGCGGATCCCCTCGCCCAGCGGCGTCGCGGCCACCACGTACCCGCCCGCCCCCAGCAGCCCCACGACCGCCAGCACGCCGCCGATGATCAGAGCCTTCCACACCGATCGGCCCCCTTACACAGCCCCACACCCGGCGGAATCTTTCGCCACTTGGCCTCGCTCCGGCTCAAACCGGCCTTCCGCGGCACGAAGCCCTTCGCAGACAACGACACCACCGGTACCGTCAAGGTCGCTGCCCCTTCTTTGGGCCGAAGGCCCGCGGGGTTTCAGCACGTTCCGGGACCGCACGGGCCGATTCCCGAATCCGGGCGCCGCCCGCGCGAGAGAGAATAGGAGAGATCATCATGCGTCAGTTCGCCTGCATCGCGACCTCCGCCTTGCTCGCCGCCTCCGCCTCCGCCCAGATCAAGACCTACGACATCAACCTCACCGGCCTCGAAGAAGTCCCCCCCAACGCCTCACCGGCGACAGGATCCGCCCACGTCGAAGTCAACCTCGCCACCGGGTTCGTCGACGTCACCGGCGTCTTCGACGGGCTGCTCGGCTCCGTCTCCGGCGCGCACCTCCACGGCCTGGCCGACTACGGCCAGAACGCCGGCATCCTCATCGGCTTCACCACCACCGGCAGCACCTCGGGCACCTTCTTCGGATCAGGAACGCTCAGCCCCACCAACCTCCAGGGACTCCTCGACGGCCTCACCTACATCAACGTCCACTCCTCCGTCTTCCCCAGCGGCGAGATCCGCGGTCAGGTCGTCCCCACGCCCGCCACCCTCGCCATCCTCGGCCTCGGCTCCCTCGCCGCCGCACGCCGACGCCGCTGACACGATCGACGCCCCCCTCGTCCGACCTGACGGGTCCGGCGCTCCTCCGCGCCGGACCCGTCTCGCGCGCACGCCGGGGCCGGTACGCTTCCCGCGGCCGGCGCGCCGCGCGGGCCGCGGGAGCGCAACCGTGCAGCACTACCACATGTGGTTCAACCTCAAGGACTCGCACAAGGACGCCGAGTTCTCGCGACACGCCGCCGCCTACCTCGACCACCTCAAGGCCCGCGGCCTCATCGACTCCTGGTCGCTCACCCGCCGCAAACTCGGCTTCGGCCCCCCCGACCTCGGCGAGTTCTGCATCACCGTCCACACCCGCGACCTCGCACAACTCGACGAAGCCTTCTCCCTCGTCGCCACCCGCCACGGCGAGATCGAGGCCCTCCACCGACCCGTCTACTCCATGGTCACCGACTTCCGCTCCGCCCTCTACCGCGACTTCCCCGACCCCCAGCGCGCGGCATGATCACCCCCCCGGACCGTCCGCGCGCTCCCCTCTCGCCCGCCGCGATCCGCCGGAGCCGTTCGAGCCATCGGCGACGCGATTCCGTCTCCAGCAGCGCGTTCATCGTCACGGCGATCAGGAACGGGTCTTCGCCGTCATGGTCCGACGACCACGCGCGGACCTTCGCCTCCACCTCGTCAAGGGCGCGAAGCGCGCCATCGACCCACTCCACACGCGCACGCGGCGAAAGCGCGCCCAGGAACCGCGCCCGGCTCCGCAGCGGGTCGTACGTCACCGTCAGCGTCTCCTCGCCCAGCGGCGGCCCGACCCACCCGCGCAGCGACCCGAGGCCGGCCCTCGTGATCTCGTACTCACGCCGACGGCGCTTCCCGCGGTGCAACTCGCGCCCGAGGATCAGGCCGTCCCGCTCCAGCCGCCGCAACGCCGGGTAGATCGCCCCCGTGCTCGCGCTCCACTGCCGGCTGGGCGACTCCCGCATCTGCCGCCGCACCCCGTAGGCCGAGACAGGCCCGTACTGCCAGATCAGGCCCAGCACAAAGCACTCCAGTTCGCTCCGGTTCGGCATCGGCGCCCTCGATGGGTGACGGAAACCCGGCGTGGGGGTATCCCAGTATATAGTGCGAATCGTACCATCGGGCGGCCGACGGCGGTTCGATCGTCCCCGCACGGAGCCACACCATGCTCACCGCTCTCATCGCAGCCCTCTCCACCACGCTCCTCCCCGCACCGTCGCCCCTCCCCCAACCGGAGGTCCGCCCCCGCCAGTCGCCCGCGATCGACCTGCCGGACACACCCCACGGCCGCGCCGCCGCCGCCTTCCTCAGGACGCTCAACGACGGCTCGCCCGAAGCCTGCCTCGCCTTCGAGGAGACATACCGCGCCGAATCTCGCCGCGACACCCCCGCGGCGCAGCGGGCCGCACGCCTGGCGGGTGTCCACGCCGAACTCGCTCCCGTCACCGTCCGACGAGTGCGTTCCGGCCCCGACGGGCGGATCACGCTCGTCGCCGCAGGCCGCGACGGGCAGACCATCGTCATGGAGTTCCTTCCCGATCCCGCCTCGCCCGAACGGATCGAGGGCGTGCGCATGGAGATCGGCGGCGATGGAATCGTGCCCATCCCCCTGAACGCGGAGGACGCCGCCAGCGCCGTCAACGCGGCCGCCGAAGCCCTCGAGCGCGGCTACGTCTTCCCCGAAGTCGGCAACGCCATGGCCGAGCGCCTCCGCCAGAACCTCAGGTCGGGCGCCTACGCCCCCATCGAAGATGACCTCGAACTCGCCCGCGTCCTGACCGACGATCTGCAAGCCATCAGCCGCGACCGCCACCTGAGCGTCCGCGTCCGTCCCCGAGCCGAGGAGCAGGGCGAGGTCCGCGTCATGCCCGACGAGCGCGAGATGGCGGCGAACAACTACGGCTTCCGCGAGGTCCAGGTCCTTCCCGGCAACATCGGGCTTGTGCGCTTCGATGTCTTCGTGCCCGGACCCGAGGCCGAGGCGACCGCCGCCGCCGCCATGGCCTTCGTCCGCAACTGCGACGCGATCGTCTTCGACCTGCGCGGCAACGGCGGCGGCTCCCCCGAGATGATCCGCTTCCTCACCAGTTACCTCTTCGAAGCCCCGACCCACCTCAACGACATGGTCGATCGAACCGGCGCGGTCGTCGAAGAGTTCTGGACGCTCGAGGCCGTGCCCGGCCACCGCCCCCGCCCCGGCGTCCCCGTCTTCGTCCTCACCAGCGCGCGCACCTTCTCCGGCGCGGAGGAGTTCGCCTACAACCTGAAGATCCTGCGCCGGGCCACCATCGTCGGCGAACGCACCGGCGGCGGCGCGCACCCCGTCCGCGCCGAGCGACTCTCCGACCGGCTCGTCATCCGGGTCCCCTACCTCAGGGCGCGGAACCCGATCAGCGGGACCAACTGGGAGGGCGCCGGCGTCGAACCGGACCTCGACGTCCCCGCCGCCGAAGCGCTCGACCGCGCCCTCGAACTCGCCAGCGCCGCCGCCGCGCGGCACGACGGCGCGCCGCGCTGAGCCGCGCACGCGGGCGACCTCTCACGCACCGACCGATCACCGCGGCGCGGGCGGCGCGAGGATCGACAGGTATCGCTCCCACGCCCCGACCTCGCCGCGGTACAGGAACGCCATCCCCTTGCACATCTGCGCCACGTGGTTCAGGTCGTGCACCACCCACGTCGCGAGCAGGTTCCGCAGCGTCACGCGCCCGAGCGCGGGGTGCAGCCCGGGCATGTCGAGCCGACCGCGCAGGTCGCCGAACGCCGCCAGCCGCCGGAGGCTCTCGCCGCGCCACCGGTCGAACTCCCCCAGCAGGTCCTCAAGCGTCTTGCCCCGGATGTCCCGCTCGTGTCCCGCGCGGTCGAACGGGTCGAACGCCCGCGATTCGCCGTGCCCGAGAATGATCTCGGCACGCGGGATCCAATCCGTCTTCTCAGCGTGGATCAGGTGCCCGAGCACCTCGAACGGGCTCCACGTGCCTGCGCCGTAGCCGTTGCGCACCCACGCGTCCGGCAGCCCCGCCAGCAAGGCCCGCACCGTCGTCGGCGTCCTCGCCAGCAACGCCGTCGCCTCGGGAACGTCGAACCCCACGCCCACGCCACGCTCCTCGCACGATCGATCGATTCCCACTCTCCAAGCCGTCCCGCTTCGGACAGGAACCGCTCGATCGAGAGAGGCGGAATCACTCGCTTTCAGGACGCTGGATGCTGAGACGGACCCCTCTCGTGTACCGTTCGACGGCCTTCCGCCACTCGCCCGACACCCCGTCCGACGCACCTACGAGAACAACTCGCGTGCCGATCGCTTCGACGCCGACACGCTCAAGGAGCGGCATCACGAGAGAGTTGGCGAACGACGCCGTCATCCGCTCGACCTCCGCGACGTCAACCCGAACCACCTCACACTCGCCAAGCGCGGCGAGCACCTCATCGGCGAGCCGCAGCCCCGCAGCGCCGGAGTTCAAGGCGGGTCCCGGGAGCCTGAACACACGAGGTGCATCGATCATAAGACAAATCGTAGGCTCGGCGATCACGGGCCGGGAACTCGGAAACGGACGCTCACGAGGCAACCCGGAAACCCTCCGGCAAACCGAGTGGAGATCGGGGAGCGTTCCCGCCCGAAGTTCACAATCGCCGTGCCGCTCACAATCGCCAGTTCCCCACCTCCCGCTTCACAGTACTGCCGCAACTCGAACAAGCCGACGCCCGAGTTCGGGTCTCCGAGACGATTCAAAGCGCCGGCAGGAGTACCCGTGACCCCCTCTTCGGTAGCCTTGATGATCGCTTCGGCATCTTCGCTGATCGTCGAATAGAGCCTGTTGCTGCTCAAGTGCCCACGAACAGTCTGGCCGAGATCGAGAACCGCAAGCTCTACGCTCGGCGAGCTCGGATACGCCTGCGCAGCCACGATGCACCCGATCGGAGACTCAGCGTGAGAAAGCGCGTTGAGCATGAGTTCGTCGAGATGGCCCGCAAGCGTCGGTCTCAATCCTGCCGGCATCCCTCTGAACTCCGATTCCCAGACCCGAGAAACATCGTCCGCGAAGGTTGAGGACACCGATTCAAGGTGCATGACGGGAACATTGCGCGGCGATGGCGAAAGCGGAACCGCCTCATCGCAAACGAAGTGTGCCGTGATGCCGCTTCGGATGACGAAGTCCCTCGCGTTGTGAGTGGACGGAAGCGTCAGCTTCGCTTGACCCATGCTCAGCCGACCGAGCGCGGTCACGGTTGCAACCGTGTAGGGCCTCGCGTGCCTCAAGCCCGTGAGATCGACGTGGTCGGGTGGGTCGAACTTCGCAGGTCCGAGCGCATTCAGAGCGCTCCACACGAGATTGCCTTCGACGAAATCACCGGCGTCCCCCCCCCCATATTTCTACCGTAGTCATCCCAGCCGCTCCGCCAGGTAGTCGGCCGCCCGGTCGATCCCGATCCGCTCCTGCGCCCCGGTGTCCCGGTCGCGCACCGTCACCGTCTGGTCCTTCAGCGTCTCCCCGTCCACCGTGAAGCAGCACGGGCACCCCGCCTCGTCCATCCGCGCGTACCGCTTCCCGATCGACTGCTTCGAGTCCATCTCCACGAACCCAGCCCGCCCGAACCGCGCGAACAACTCCGCGTGCAGCCGCTCCGCCACCTCCGGCATCCCGTCCTTGTTCACCAGCGGGAACACCGCCGCCTTGATCGGCGCCACCCGCGGGTGGAACCGCATGATCTCCGGGCTGGGACGGCTCTCGTCGCGCGTGTACGCCTCGCAGATGATCGCCAGCGCGCCACGGTCCAACCCCGCCGCCGGCTCGATCACGTGCGGGATGTACCGCTCGCCCTTCCTCGACCCGTTCGGCAGCGTCTCGCCCCGCTCCGTGTCGAAGTAGTCCAGTCTCACCCCCGAGTGCTCCGTGTGCTGCGTCAGGTCGTAGCACCCCCGGTGCGCCACGCCCTCCAACTCGCCGAAGTCCGGCGCGGTGAACGGGAACCGGTACTCGATGTCGCACGTCGCCGTCGAGTAGTGGCTCAACTCGTCCCGCTCGTGCTCCCGAAGCCGAAGATTGTCGCCCCCCAGCCCCACCGAACGCCACCACGCCATCCGGAAGTCGCGCCAGAACGCGTACCACGCCCCGGCCTCCTCCGGGTGGCAGAAGAACTCCAACTCCGCCTGCTCGAACTCCCGCGACCGGAACGTGAAGTTCCGCGGCGTCACCTCGTTGCGGAAACTCCGCCCCGTGTTCCCGATCCCGAAGGGCACCCGCACCCTCGTCGTGTCCACCACGTTCTTGAACTGCACGAAGATGCCCTGCGCCGTCTCCGGACGCAGATACGCCACGTCGTCCGCCGTCGCCGTCGCGCCGATGTACGTCCGGAACATCAGGTTGAACTGCCGCGGCTCCGTCAGCGTCCCCGGCTCCTTCGCGTGCGGCCCGACCACCCGCGCCAGGTCCTGCGCGTCCAGCCCCACCAGCGACACGATCTCCGTGTCGTGCTCGCCGAGGTCGCGCTTCACGTACTTGCCGAGTTTCTTCAACGCCTGCTCGAACGTCGCCCCGTCACCCTCGATGAACGCGAACATCCGCCCCGATTCGCCCGTCGCCTTGACCGCGCGAAGGTGATCGGCGCGATACCGGCTCTTCGACTCGCGACAGTCCACCATCGGGTCATTAAACCCCGCCACGTGCCCGCTCGCCTCCCACACACGCGGGTGCTGGATGATGCACGTCTCCACCGGCACGCAACGCACCCGTTCCCCCCCCGGCCCGCGCCGGCCCCGGCACGGGTTCATCACCATGTCCTCCCACCACGCGTCGCGCAGGTTCTTCTTCAACTGCGCGCCCAGCGGCCCGTAGTCCCAGAACCCGCTGATCCCCCCGTAGATCTCGCTCGCCTGGTACACGAACCCGCGCCGCTTGCACAGCGCCATGATGTCGTCCATCGACTTCTTCGCCGTCGTCATGCACACCCTCCGATGCGGGGCCAACTATAGCGCAACCCCCACTCAAAGCCGCGGGCTTCACCCCACGCTCCTGCTCCGACCAACCCCACCCGGCGCGACAACAACGCCCGCCCCCGCGAGAGCGAGGGCGGGCGAGCGTTGAACCCCGAAACCCGCGAGACGCTCAGAACCGGTCCTGACCGTGCTCGCGCTCGTACTCGTCCGCGACGATCGCGACCGTGTTCACCAGCGCCTCGAACTCCTCGATCTCCATCGTCTCCACGATCTGCGTCGCGCACACCATGACGCCCTCGCAGTCGCCCGCCGACGCGATCGCGAAGTGCCCGAACGTGAGCATCGCGTTCCGGCGCAGCAGGTCCAGCGCCTGCGCCCTCCCGATCCCCTTGAACAGGCCCTTCTTCACCGCCATGCACGGCGACGAGATCGTGACCACGTTCTTCCCGTCCGGCGTCGTCCCGCACGGCGCGATGAACACGTTCTGCGTCCGCCCGCGCCCCATGTCGAACGCCACCACCAGCAGCCCCCCGCTCGGGTGCCGCGACACCTTGTACCCCGCAAGCCCCGCGATCTCCTCCACCTTCGACAGCACGTCCGTGCACGACTTCACGCTCATGGTCGGTCTCCTCGCGCTCACGCCGCACGGGCCAGCGCACGCTCAACGAATGCCCCGCTGACGCCGCACGCCGACGCCAGCCGCTCGATCACGCCCGTCTCTTCCGCCGCCACCATCCCGTCCGCGCCCGCCACCGCGCTCAGCGCCGCGAACACGCGCGTCAGGTCCAGCGCGGAGAGCGGCCTCGCCCGGCGCGCACGCGCCTCCGCGAACCGCTCGCAGCACGACTCCACCGTCGGCCGGTCCGCCAGCGCGCCCCGAAGCGCCCCCTCGTCCACGACCGACCGCAGGTTCTCCAGTTCCCGCCGGTGCACCGTCCCGTCCGCCAGCGCGACCGCCAGCCCGCCCCACAGCACGAACGGCTCCAGCACCGGGTCCGACAGCCCGCGACGCTCCTCCGCCAGCGGGTCCATCATCGCCAGCATCGCCGACACCGACCGGTCCACGTCCTCCAGCGCGCGCGTCCCCCCGCACGACTCGATCAGACCCCCCGCCTGGTCGCTCTCCCAGTAGTGCAGCAGCGCCCGCGCCCGCAGCGGCACGAACGGGTGCGTCGCCGCCCACGCACCCGCAGTCTCGCCCATCGCCACCGCGTCCGCCAGTTCCGACCACTGCTCCGCGAGCGCGCCAGGCTCCACGCGACCACCGGCCAGCGACAGCCCGCTCAGCGACTTGAACAACGCGCTCGCCGCCGCGCCGACCGACCCGCAGCACAGCAGCCCCGCCCGGTCCGCCGACACCTCCGCCGCGCGCTGCCACGCCATCACCCGCATCGCGTCGCGCGCCGACATCCCCCGCGGCACGCCCCCGATCGGCATCGCAAGGTGCCCGTACACGCCGTGCCCCAACTCGTGCCCCAGCACGAACGACAACTCCTCCTCGTCCAGCCGCTCCACCGCCGCGCTCGTCAGGATCACCAGCAGCCGATCGCCCCCGCACGTCACCGCCGCGTTGATCTCCGCCGACGAATGCACGTACAACTCGACCCGCGTCCCGTCCCCCGACCGCTCGCGCACCCGCTCCGCCGCGCGCCACGCCCCCGGCGCCAGGTCCGCCCGCACCCGGACCGCCCCCGCCAGCAGCCGCCGACGAGAGTCGCGCGTCGAACCCTTCCAGCACGCCGACCCGAGCGAGCCGCGCAGCGACTCGTCCTCGCGGAGCCTCCGCTCGCCCTCGGCGTCACCCCTGAACCGCACAGCCGCGATCGCGTTCCCCATGGCCGACCCCCGCCGCCAGAGCGTCGCACGGGCCTCCGACGCTCGGCGTCCCGGCACCGGTGTTTCGGCCGATCCCGACGCGCGGCCCCCCCCGAGCCACCGCGCGCGCACAACGAGCGTCCGTCTGGCACGAACGGGCAAGACCTGTCACCGATGACGACCGCCGAGGAGCCGATAACGCGCCCGACCGTCTACCGCCCGATCGCGGACGACAGCACCTCGCGCAGCCCGATCGCCCGCGCCGCCGCGTCCGCCTCGTGCAGCGCAGGCTCGTACTCCCGCACCGCCGGGGCGCCCGACAACTCCACCTCGTCCGCCCCCCCCGCGCGCACCAGCCCCAGCGAACCCCCCCCCGTCACGCTCACCACCCACCGCCCCTCGCCCAGGCTCCGGTACACCGCCTTGCCCACCTCACCCTCGCCCCACGACACCTCGCCGAACGCAGGGTCGATCACCACCCCCAGGCTCGGCGGCGTCGAGGCGTCGAACACGCGACGGATCCATAGCCGCCCGTCACGCACCACATAATCAACGTACACCTCGCCCCGAGGGTCGTACGGCGTCGCCGTCTCGTGGATCACCCCGTCCGCGCGCCGCACCCGCACGCTCAGCCGACCCTCCCGCACCACCAGTTCCGTCACCGCCGTCCGCCGCACCGCCTCGTTGTACGTCGCCCGCAGCCCCTCGTACTCCCCCGCCAGCGACGCCAGCCGGTCGCGGTACACCGCCGCCTCCGCCTGCGAACGCAGGAACCGATACCCCAGCACGCTCCCCAGCCCCGCCAACGCGACCATCGCCCCGCCCGTCACCACGCGCACCAAAGCCGTCGCCGCCATGGCACAACCCTCCCGATGCCTCATCGGCCGACGCACGCCGTCCGCATCACCATGACCCCCGACGCGCTCAGGGCCGATACCGCCGCACCACCAGCGTGTCGTTCTGCCCGCCGAACCCGAAACTGTTCGACAGGCATACCTCGACGCCGCCCGTCGGGTTCAGGTCCCGCGCCCGGTTCGGCACATAGTCCAGGTCGCACTCCGGGTCCGGCCGATGCAGGTTCATCGTCGGCGGAACCCACCCCGTCCGGATCGCCTGCACGCACGTCATCAACTCCACCGCCCCCGCAGCCTGGATCAGGTGCCCCATCATCGACTTGATCGAACTCACCGACAGCCGCCGCGCCTGCGCCCCGAACACCTGCCGGATCGCCCGCGTCTCGATCGAATCGTTCTCGCTCGTCCCCGTCCCGTGCGCAGACACATAGTCCACCGGCGCGCGCCCCCCCTCGCGCGGCTCGCGCGGGTCGATCCCCGCCTGCCGCAACGCACGCGACATCGCCGACGCAGGACCCTTCCCCTCCGGGTGCATGTCCGTGATCCGAAAAGCGTCCGCGCTCGACCCGTACCCCACCAGTTCCGCCAGCGGCCCGGTGGGGCGGGCGTCCCGCCCGCCGCTTCTCCCTGAACCCCCGCTCATCCTCCGCTCGAAATGCTCCAACGCCTCGAGCACCAGCACGCCCGCACCTTCCCCCATCACGAACCCGTCCCGCGTCTGGTCGAACGGACGCGCCGCCGTCTGCGGCGCATCCCGCCGCGTGCTCATCGCCGTCAGCCGGATGAACCCCGTCATCCCCAGCAGGTGGATCATCGAGTGCGACCCCCCCGCCAGCATCACGTCCGCGTCCCCGCGACGCAGCATCTCGAACGCCTCACCGACCGCCTGCGTGCTCGCCGCGCACGCCGTCATGCAGTTGAACGCCGGGCCGCGGCACCCGAACGCCGACGCCACGTGCGTCAACGCCGCGTTCGGCTCCTGCTCCAACTCCCGCCGCATCGCCATCCGCGCCAGCGCGGCCTCCGCCCACCGTCGCGCATCCACCGCCCGCGAACACGCCTCCCACGACGCCAGGTTCGTCGCCACGAAGTTCGGATAGTCCAGGCACCCCTCGCCCGCGCCGAGGTACACGCCCACGCGGCGCGCGTTCAGCCCCGCGTACAGCGGCTCACCGTTCCGAGTGCCAAGCCCCGACTCCTCCCACGCCATCGCCGCCGCCGCCAGCGCGTACTGCGCGTGCAGCCCCGCCTCGCGGCACGACGCCAGCCGCGCCGGGTCCGACACGAAGTCCGACAGCCGGAACCCCTTCACCTCCGCCGCGAAGTTCGTCGCGAACGTCGACGTGTCGTACCGCGTCACGGCTCCGATCGCGCTCCGGCCCTCCAGCAACGCACCCCACGCCGCGTCCAACCCGCACCCCAGCGGCGTGATCCACCCCATCCCCGTAATGACGACACGACGAGACACGCGAAAGTCCTGAGTCCTGAGTCCTGAGTCCTGAGTCCTGAGTCTTGAGTCCTGAGTCTTGAGTCCTGAGTCTTGAGTCCTGAGTCTTGAGTCCTGAGTCTTGAGTCCTGGGGCCGGAGGCCGAAGCCCGAAAGCCGGTGGCACAGGCGTCCCGCCTGTGCCACCCCATCACTCCATCACTCCATCACTCCATCACTCCGCCACTCCTCACTCCTCATCATCATCCTCGTACTCATCATCATCCCCCTCCTCCTCATCACCCCGCATCGCGTTCAGCTTGTCCGGGTTCAGCACCCGCACCAGGCCGTCCTTCAGCCGCCGCTCGCCGAAGTTGATGATGAGCCCCAACTCCACGTCCGCGGCCCGCAACTGCGACCGCAGCGCGGCCCGCTCCGCCCCGCCGATCTCGCCCGTCCGCGCCATCACCTCCACCACGAACCGATCGCCCACCCACAGGTCCGCTGTCGTCGCGCCCACCACGCGGTCCTTGTACCGCACGTCGAACCGGTGCCCCGCCTTGTACGCCACCCCCAGCCCGTCCAACTCCTGCTGCAACGCGCCGGCGTACACGCTCTCGTCGTACCCCGGCCCAAGCGCACGGTGCACCTCGATCGCCGCGCCGATCACCTTGCGGCTCATCTCCGTCAGGTTCGGGTCCAGGTCCGACAGCGGCGTCCCCCGACGCTCACGCTGGCCCTCGTGACTCCCGTACCGCCTGCCCCTGTTCCGATCGTCGTACACGGTTGTTCTCCGTAAAGGTGAAGAAACACGTAGCCGCACCGCCCACGCGGACGCGTGCGCCGAACTTCCGGTCAACCCCACTCCGCCCGCCGCAGCACCACCGCGCCCACCTGCCCGAACAACGACGGCGTGCACACCAGCACGTGCCGCAGCTCCGCCCCGCGCGACGCCGCGCGCCCCGCCCGCAGCCCTTCCGCCGGCCGACCCGCGTGCAGCCGCGCCGGCAGACGCTGCTCGCGCACGCACGCCGCCCCGACCGCCGCCAGCAACGCCCCCTCGCCCGCCATGCTGTCCCCAATTGCCGGCTTCGTCGTCACCAGTTCGATCCCGCCCAGCCGGTCGCCGAAGACCTCACGCAGCGCGCCCGCCTCGCCCGAGTCCACCCACGCCACCCCCAGCCCGCCCACCACGATCGCATCCACCTCCCCGGCCCCGATCCCCGCGTCGTCCAGCGCATTGAGGATCGCATCGCGCACGCCCTCGTCCGGGCCGTCGATCGGCGCGCCCGGCGGCCCGTCCATCCCGCACCAACGCTCCGGCGAGTGCGACGCCCCGAACCCCGCCACCTCCGCGTACGCCCGCGCCCCGCGACGACGCGCCGACTCCCGCTCCTCCAGGATCAGCACGCCCCCCCCCTCGCCGAGCAGCGTCCCCGTCGCCGCGCGGTCGAACGGGCGAACGATCGACGCCCCCTCCTCCGCGTCGCCCGTCTCGGCCAGACGACCCGCCAGCCCGATCCGCAGCACGCCCATCGGGTTCAACTTGCTCTCCGCGCCCCCCGAGAAGCACGCGTCCGCGTCGTCCCGCTCGATCACACGCACGCTCTCCCCGATCGACAGCAGCCCGCTCGACTCCGAGCACGTGATCGTGTTGCTCGGCCCCTCCGCCCCGTGCAGGATCGTCACGTGGCACGCCAGCATGTTCGGCAGATACTTCAGCATCCACAGCGGAGGCAGGTTCTCCATCCCCCCCCCTCCGCCCGCTTCCTTCACCGTCCCCCACGCCCGCAGGTCGAACCCGCCCCACGCCCCGTCGCCCTCGCCCGTCACCGCCGTCGAGAACGCCGCCGCCAGTTCGCCCACCTCCGCCGCGATCAGCCCCGCCCCGATCTGGCACCCCAACCGCTCGCCCGGGTACGTCGTCGCCGCGCCATCTTCCGCCGTCGCCCGCGTCACCAGACCGGCGTCCGCCACCGCGCACCCCGCCGCGGCCACCGCCAACTCGGTGTCCCGCGCCATCACCTTCACCGCCTTGCGATAGTGCTTGGGCACGTGGTCGCGCGCGCTGAACCCCGTCGCCTCCGCACCCAGCCGCCACGGGAACCCGGACGCATCGAACAGCCCGATCCGCCGCAACGCCGACCGCCCCTCCACCAGCCCGGACCACAGCGCGGGCAGCCCCACGCCGAAGCCCGAAACCGCGCCCACGCCCGTGATGACCACCCGCCTGCGCATGCGAGCCGGATTCTACGCCTCCCTTCTTCCACTCCCCCGCGAACCCCCCACGCGCCCGGAACCCACAATCCCCTCGCCCTTCGGCCCTTGGCCACTTGGCCCTTTGCCGATTTGGCCATTCGCCCCCTCCTGCCCGATACTCTCCCCCGTGCTCCGACCCACTCGCGACGCCCCCATCACCCGCTTCGACCCCGGCTGGCTCTTCCTCCTCGCCGGCCTCGCCATCCTCGCCGCCACCATCCTCCTCCCCGCCAAGGCCGACCTCGACGAGGCCTCCTGGCAGCGCGACCGTGCCCTCGCCATCGAGTCCCAGCGCCGCGAACGCCTCCTCCGTCACGAGCGCTACCTCCGCGCCCTCGAAGCCCGCGAGCCGGGCGTCGTCCAGTCCCTCGCCGCCACGCAACTCCACCTCGTCCCCGAGGGCCGCGTCCCCATCCTCCCCGTCAACCTCAACGCCGACGCGTCCGTCTTCCCCACCCTCGAACCCGCCCCCATCCGGCTCCCGGAGCAGCGAACCGTCGCCTCGACGCTCAGCCGTCTCGCCGCCGGCCCGCGCTCCCGCCTCTGGCTCATCGCCGGCGGCGCGTTCTGCCTCATGGTCGGCCTCCTCCCCCCCTCGCGCCGCTGATCCCCGCCCCTATCCTCCCCCATGACCACGGGCCGACCCCAGCGCCCGCGACTCACCTTCCCTCCCAGCCGCCGCCTCTCCCGCGACCGCGACTATCAGGCCGTCTTCGACTTCGCCCTCCGCAAGTCCCTCGGCCCCATCACCCTCTTCGCGCGCCCCAACGCGCTTGACCATCCCCGACTCGGCCTCTCCGTCTCACGCCGCGTCGGCATCGCCGTCCGACGAAACGCCATCAAGCGCCGCCTGCGCGAAGCCTTCCGCCACCTCCAGCACGACCTCCCCCGCGCCGCCGACGGCTCCTCCTACGACCTCATCATCAGCGTGCGCGCCCACGACCCTCTCCCCGCGCCCGAATACCGCCGCATCCTCGCCACGCTCGCCGAACGCGCCCACCGCGACGCCGAGCGACGCACCCGACGCGCCGACGGTGGGGGAGACGAGCCGTGATCGCGCCCACCGACCCGCGCCCAGGCCCCCTCGCCCGCGCCACCTCCGCACCCTTCATCGCCCTCATCCACCTCTACCGCTGGACCCTCTCCCCCGTCGTCGGCGGCCACTGCCGCTACGAACCCACCTGCTCCCGCTACGCACTCGACGCCTACCACCTCCACGGCCCCGTCCGCGGCACCGCGCTCACGGTCCGCCGACTCCTCCGCTGCCACCCCTTCGTCCGCGGCGGCTACGACCCCGTCCCACCGCCCGACGACCCGGCGCCGCACGCCCCCGGTGCAGACGACGACGGAAGGCCGTATAAAGAGGCCGACCCCACTCAGGAAGGAACCAGATGAGCCGCCTGCCCGCCGCCAAGCGCAAGGAGCAGCTCCTCGACTGCGCCGCCGAACTCTTCGCCCGGCACGGCTACGCCCGCGCCACCACCTCCGAACTCGCCAAGGCCGCCGGCGTCACCGAACCCATCATCTACCGGCACTTCAAGTCCAAGCGCGAACTCTTCATCGCCCTCATCGAGCGCTCAGGACGCGAAACCCTCCGCCAGTGGGAGCAGGACCTCAAGGACGCCGAAGACCCCGCCGAACGGCTCCGACGACTCATCGGCGACAACCCCATGGTCTCCGAACGCGGCCGCGCCGCCTACCGCGTCTTCCTCCAGGCCATCACCGAGGTCGACGACCCCGAAATCCACGAGGCCCTCGTCCACCACATCCGTTCCCTCCACGACTTCATCGCCGAGGAACTCGTCCGCGCCCAGGAAAAGGGCCGCGTCACCCCGCGATTCACCGCCACCATCCTCGGATGGCTCCTCATCTACCTCGGCCTCGGCTACGGCGTCGCCGCCGCCATGCAGGTCCAGGGACACGGCCGCGACCAGACCGGACTCCACGTCCAGGACGTCATCGCCCGAATCCTCGTCGGCCGCGGTGGGGGTGCGGACAAGGAACCGCAGGCCTGACGCTGAAGTCTGGGCGTTCTGTCCCCCAATCCACTTGCCGACGAAACACACCAGGTCGAGCAACGCACGTCGCCATCCCCCCGAATGAGGGTGACCACGCAAACCCGCGCGACGAATCCAGACGATTCAAAGTTCGACTTTGAATCATCCGAAATCGGGCCTAGGCTCCTCCATGATTCCCCGCGACCTCACGCCACGCCTCCGAAAGGCCGCCGTCCAGTTCCCCGCCGTCACGCTCACCGGCCCGCGCCAAAGCGGCAAGTCCACCCTCTGCCGTGCCCTGTTTCCAGATCTCCCATACGCCAACCTCGAAGCACCCGACACACGCGCCTTCGCAACCGACGACCCCCGCGCCTTCCTCGCCCAGTACCCTAACGGCGCGATCATCGACGAGGTGCAGCGAGCGCCGGCGCTGCCCTCGTACTTGCAGGGCATCATCGACGCCGACCCCACGCCCGGCCGCTGGGTCCTCACCGGCTCGCAGAACCTCGCCCTGCTCGAAACGGTGAGCCAGTCCCTTGCCGGTCGATCCGCCGTGCTGCACCTCTTGCCCCTCGCCCGCAGCGAGGTCATCCGTTTCCGCACGCATCCGCGAACGCTCGACGAGACGCTCCTCGCCGGCGGGTATCCCCGCATCTTCGATCAGGGCATCGACCCGACCGACTGGCTCGCGGCATACGTCGGCACCTACGTCGAGCGCGACGTGCGCACCATCAGCAACATCGGCGATCTCACCGCCTTCCAGCGGTTCGTCGAACTCTGCGCAGGACGCACCGCCCAACTCCTCAACTACGCCGCCCTCGCCGCCGACTGCGGGGTCTCCCAGCCCACCGCCAAGGCCTGGTTCAGCGTCCTCGAGACCAGTTTCATCGCCTTCAGGCTCCCGGCCTTCCACGCCAACACCCGCAAACGCGTCGTGAAAGCGCCGAAACTCCACTTCTACGACAGCGGGCTCGTCTGCTGGCTGCTCGGGATCCGCGAGCCCCAACAACTCCGCTCCCACCCCCTGCGCGGCGCGATCTTCGAGACCTGGACCGTCTCCGAAATCGTCAAGCACCGGACGAACGCCGGCGAAACGACCGGCCTCTCGTTCTATCGCGACAGCGACGGCGTCGAGGCCGACCTCGTCGTCGAGCGCGGCGGGAGCGCCACCGTTGTCGAGGCCAAGTCCGCGCAGACGGCTTCAGCGTCGCTCTTCGACACCGCGCGCCGCGCACACGAGCGAATCGCCGAGCCGGGACGGCGAGCCGACACCGTCGTCGTCTACGGCGGCGACGAGCCACAGAGCCGCAGCGACGCGGAACTCATCCCGTGGAGCAGCCTTCACGAGCGGACATGGGCCTGACCGCCCGGGCGGCATCTCCGTCCCGATCCGATTCACGTCCGCTGACAGCAGTGGGGGACAGCGGCCCCACCTCCGCCCCCGCCAGCTCGTGCCGCCCCCCGCCCGCGCCCAGCCCCCCCAGCACCGGCGTCCGCGCGTAGAGCACGCGCACACCCCCCCCCTCCGTCCGCTCGAACGAGCACGCCAGCAGCCCGGGCGCATCCACGTGCTCCAGACCCGACGCCGCGTCCCGCACCCACGACACCCGACCCGCGCCGCCGCACGCCACGCCCCGACGCCCCGCGCCGTCCTCGAGCGCAAACGCGAGCGACCCCTGCGGCTCCTCGCCCGTCGGCTCCTCGACCACGCACTCCAGCGTCGCTTCGCCCCCCCCCGCCTGCGCGATCCGCCAGCGCAGCCGCAGCGTCCGCCGCGAGGCGCCCGCGTCCGAGCCGCGCCCGGCGAGCACCACCACCTCCGCCCTGTCGCCGACACGCCCCATCGCCCTCACCCCGCGACCTTCGACGCCAGCAGCGTCGCCGCCGCCTGCAACCCCCGCCCCGCCGGGCTGACGAACCGGTGCCCCAGCCGCTCCACCGTCGTCAGGAACTCCAGCAACTGGTCCAGCCGTTCGTTGTGCGCCTCGACGAGCGCCCGCTCCTCCGCCGCAAGCCCCGCCGCGCGCCGCGCCGGCTCCGTCAACTCCCGGATCTCGTGCATCGACGCCAGCAGCGGGTCCACCTCACGCTTGATCCGCTCGCGCACGATCGCCCGGAACATCGTCCACACGTCCTGCTCCGCGACGAAGTACTCCTTCCGGTCGCCACGCTTGTGCGTCCGCGACACCACCCCCCAGTCCAGCAACGCCCGCAACGACGTCGACGCGTTCCCCCGCGAAATCTGCAGCCGGTCCATCACGTCGTCCGTGCACAGCGGCCCGCCCGTCACGTACAGCAGCGCGTGCACCTCCGCCATCGTCCGTGTGATCCCCCACGCCCCGCCCATCTGCCCCCACACCGCGATGAACCGGTCCTGGGCCTCGGCCAACGTGTCGGGCTTCCCGCTGCCGCTCATGCCGTCAGTATGCCCAAGCGCTCACCACAAATCCACCATTCATTTCTGAATCTTCTGAAACCAATGCACCAAAAACTCCCTAGACCCCCGACCCCTCGAACCCCCGTCCCCCCGGCCCCCCGTTCCCTCGATCCCTCGATCCCTCGATCCCTCGATCCCTCGATCCCTCGATCCCTCGATCCCTCGATCCCTCGATCCCTCCGCCCACGAAAAGAGGCGGCGAGGCACGGTTGCGCCTACGCCGCCCTTCCGGGGGCTGGGGATTGATAAAGGATATTACCATCCTTTTCGACAGAATCAAGCCCCCTCTTCCGCGAAATCAAGCCCCAGCCCCACAATCCCGCCCCGGCCTCAAAAAACCCGGCCAGCCCCCGCCGCCTCTACCCTCACCCCATGCCCACCGCCCGCCCCGAACCCGGCAGCACCGACCACTAACGGCCGACAAAACCAGCCAGACCACAACCGCCATGCTCATCCCCTCCATCGACATCCTCAACGGCCGCGCCGTCCAACTCGTCGGCGGCGACCCCTCCTCCGTCAAGATCGACGCCGGAGACCCCCTCGCCGTCGCCGAACGCTTCGCCGTCCTCGGCGAGATCGCCGTCATCGACCTCGACGCCGCACTCTCCCGCGGCACGAACGCCCCAGTCATCCGCGAGATCGCCCGCCGCTTCCCCGTCCGCGTCGGCGGCGGCATCCGCTCCGCCGACGCCGCCCGCGCATGGCTCGACGCCGGGGCGCACCGCGTCATCCTCGGCACCGCCGCTACCCCCGAGGTCCTCTCCCAACTCCCCCGCGAACGCACCATCGCCGCCCTCGACGCCCGCCACGACAAGGTCGTCGTCGAAGGATGGCAGCGCGCCACCGACGCGAGCATCCTCGAACGCATCGCCGCCCTGCGCGCGCACGCCGGCGGCTTCCTCGTCACCTTCGTCGAACGCGAAGGACGCATGGAGGGCACCGACCTCGACCGCGCACGCGCCATCGTGCACGCCGCCGGCGACGCACGAGTCACCATTGCCGGCGGCATCACCACCGCCGACGAGATCGCTGCCCTCGACCGCCTCGGCGCGGACGCCCAGGTCGGCATGGCCATCTACTCCGGCGCGCTCGACCCCGCCGACGCCTTCGCCGCCGTCCTGCGCCACGACCTCCGCGACGGCCTCTGGCCCACCGTCGTCTGCGACGAGGCCGGAACCACGCTCGGCCTCGTCTACTCCTCCCCCGATAGCCTCCGCGCCGCCGTCGCCGAACGCCGAGGCGTCTACTTCTCCCGCTCCAGAAACGCCCTCTGGCGCAAAGGCGAATCCTCAGGCGACACCCAGGAACTCCTCCGCATCGACGCCGACTGCGACCGCGACGCCCTCCGCTTCACCGTCCGCCAGCGCGGCCGCGGATTCTGCCACACCGGCACACGCACCTGCTTCGGCGACGCCCGCGGCCTGCACGCCCTCGCCCGCCGACTCGCCGCCCCACCCGAGTCCCGCGACCCCGCCTCATACACCTCGCGCCTCCTCCGCGACCCCCCCCTCCTCGCCGCCAAACTCCGCGAAGAGGCCGCCGAACTCGCCGACGCCCGCACCCCCGACGAGATCACGCACGAGGCCGCCGACGTCCTCTACTTCACCCTCGCCCGCCTCGCCGCCGCGGGCGTCACGCTCGAGGCCGTCGAGCGCGAACTCGACCGCCGCGCCCTCAAACTCTCCCGCCGCCCCGGCGACGCCAAGCCGGAGCCGTCCCCTCTCATCCCCCTCTGTGCCTCTGCGGCGAACTCCGACCGCCTCCTCCGCATCATCGACGCGACCGAAGTGCCCGCGCTCCGCCGCAGCGCGATCGACCCCGCGACCCTCGCCGCCGCCTCCGAGATCGTCAACGACGTGCGCGCCCGTGCCGAGCCGGCCCTGCGATCCCACGCCGAGCGCCTCGGCGACCTGAAGCCCGGCGACCCGCTCGTCATCGAGCCTGCCGCCATGCGCCGCGCCCTCGACGCCCTCGACCGCGACGACCGCGCCGCCCTCGAACGCGCCGCCGAACGCATCCGCGCCTTCGCCCTGGCCCAGCGCGCCGCCCTCCACGAACTCGCCCTCGCCGTCCCCGGCGGCCAGGCCGGCCACTGGGTCGCCCCCGTCGAGCGCGTCGGCTGCTACGCCCCCGGCGGCCGCTTCCCGCTCCCGTCCAGCGTCCTCATGACCGCCGTCACCGCCCGCGCCGCCGGTGTGCGCGAGGTCGTCGTCGCCTCGCCGCGACCCGCGCCCGCCACGCTCGCCGCCGCCGCCATCGCCGGCGCGGACGCCCTCCTCGCCGTCGGCGGCGCGCAGGCCGTCGCCGCCCTCGCCTTCGGGTGCCCCCCCCTTGCGGCGCTCGCCCCCTGCGACGCCGTCGTCGGCCCCGGCAACCGCTGGGTCACCGCCGCCAAGCAGCTCGTCGCCGGCCAGGTCGCCATCGACACCCTCGCCGGCCCCAGCGAACTCCTCATCATCGCCGACGACACCGCCGATCCCCGCACCGTCGCCGCCGACCTCCTCGCCCAGGCCGAGCACGACACCGACGCCTGCGCCGTCCTCGTCACGACGCACCCCCCCCTCATCGACGCCGTCGAGCGCGAACTCGCCCCGCAACTCGCCTCGCTCCCCACCGCCGCCACCGCCCGCGCCGCCCTCGCCAACGGCTGCGCCGTCGTCGCCCGCGACCTCGACGAGGCCGTCGCCCTCGCCGATCGCTTCGCCCCCGAGCACCTCGAGATCATGACCCGCGACGCCGACGCCCTCGCCCGCCGCTGCAACCACTACGGCGCGGTCTTCATCGGCCCCGCCGCAGCCGAAGTCCTCGGCGACTACGGCGCAGGCCCCAACCACACCCTTCCCACCGGCGGCGCGGCCCGCTCCGCCGCCGGCCTGAGCGTCCTGCACTTCCTCCGCACGCGCACCTGGCTCCGCATCGACGCCCCCCCCCTCGCCGCCGACCTCTGCCGCGACACCGCCCGCCTCGCCCGCCTCGAAGGCCTCGAAGCCCACGCCCGCGCCGCCGAACTTCGCGCTGCGCAACCGACACAAGGCTCCACAAAGCCCCCGCCCCGAAGGGGCGCAGGGATGTAGCCACGGGTGGAGCGAGTCCGCACAGCGGACGAGCGCAACCCGTGGTGCTGTGTTGAGGAGTCCACGCACCCCGAAGGGGTGCGGGAGGCTCTCGCGCGAACGACCCCATGAGGCGCGGAGTCACACTTCTACCATCCCCCATGCCCCCCCTCACCGAGTCCCACCGCGCCGCCCACCTCCGCTGGCTCCTCGACCTCACGCAGGTCCCCACCGCCGCCGGCCGCGAGCAGCGCGTCGTCGCCTGGGTCGACCGCTGGCTCGCCGAACGCCCCGACCTCACCCGCGCGCAGGACCCCTCCGGCAACATCACCATCGCCCTGCGCGACGCCCCCCGCACCGAAGCCCCCCTCTACCTCACCGCCCACCTCGACCATCCCGCCTTCGTGGTCGAGCGCATCGTCGCCCCCGGACTCGCCGAACTCGCCTTCCGCGGCGGCGTCATGGACGACTACTTCCCCTCCGCTCGCGTCACCGCCCACGCCGCCGACGCCCGCTCCTTCGGCGCGCGACTCGCCGAGCGCGTCGACGGCGCATCGCCCAACTTCAAGACCTTCCTCGCCGAGTTCGACGACGCCGACGCCGCCACCGACGCCCTCCGCCCCGGCGACGTCGCCGTCTGGTCCCTCCCCCCCCCCGAGGTCGCCGAGCGCGACGGCGTCCGCTGCGTCCTCACGCACGCCTGCGACGACCTCGCCGCCCTCGCCGCCGCCCTCGCCGCGCTCGACACGCTGCGCGCCGCCCTCGCCGCCGGCGAACAGGTCGGCGACGTCCGCCTCCTTCTCACCCGCGCCGAGGAGATCGGCTTCGTCGGCGCGATCGCCGCCTGCCGGCACGACACCATCGAGCCGCACGCGCGCCTCATCGCCCTCGAGAACAGCCGCTCATTCCCCGACTCGCCCATCGGCGCCGGCCCCATCGTCCGCGTCGGCGACCGCGTCAGCGTCTTCACACCCGAACTCACCGCCGCCGTCGCCAAGGTCGCCGAGGAACTCGCCGGCGGCCCCGCCCAGCCCCTCGCCACCCAGAAGCAGGCCGACCTCCCCGCCTGGCGATGGCAACGCAAACTCATGGCCGGCGGCGCGTGCGAGGCCAGCGTCTTCTGCGCTCACGGCCTCGCCTCCACCTGCGTCTGCCTCCCCCTCGGCAACTACCACAACATGGCCGACCTCGCCGCCGTCCAGGCCGGAACCAACGAAGCCCCCCCCCGAATCGCCCGAGAGTACATCGCCCTCGCCGACTACGAGGGCCTCGTCGATCTCCTCATCGCCTGCGGCCGGCGCCTCGCCTCCCCCGAAGGCGCAGCCCTCGGCTCCGCCTCCTTCCGACAACGACTCGACAAACTCTGGAACGACCTCCGCTTCGTCCTCGAGTGAGATGCGGCCGCAGCCCCGAAGGGGCGACCGGAATGGAGCCACAGGTGAAGCGACGGCGAAGCCGACGCGCAACCCGTGGAAGCCGGTCATCGAACCGACCAAGCCCCGGAGGGGCGCGGGAACGCTCCCCTCCCCCGCATCAAAGAACAAACGCCAGCACGAACACCGCCAGCACCACCACCACCACCACGATCACCCATCGGGACGCACGCCCCCCCCCGAGCGTCGTCAACGCACGACCGCACCGCGGGCACACCTCCGCCTGGTCGTACACCTCGAATCCGCACTCCGGGCACACGACGAACTCCCCCCCGAACCGGTCCAGGTCCGCGGCCGACGGCCCCTCGGGGTCCAGCCCCTCGTCGAGTTCCGGCTCAGCGTCGTACGACATCCGGCCGAGTCTACTCGCCCCGCGCCCCCGCACGCGCCGCGCCGAACCGCTATACAAGCGACCATGCCGCGCCGAACCGCCGCAGTCCTCTCCATCGCGCTCGCCCTGCTCGCCTCGGGCTGCGCCGCCCCCGCCGTCGGCACGCGCACCGACGCCGCGCCCCACGCCGCAGCCCCCGCCCCAGCCGCATCTTGGTCATCCGTCGGCGCATCCGTCGAAGGCCGACCCATCGAATCCATCACCATCGGCGCGGGCCCGCGCCGCATCCTCATCATCGGCGCCATCCACGGCGACGAGCCGGAGGGCCTCCCCGCCATCGACCCCCTCATCGACCACTTCGCCGCCTCCCCCGCCCTCCGCCGCGCAGCGACCGTCCGCATCGTCCGCGACGCGAACCCCGACGGCACGGCCGCCGGCTCCCGCGGCAACGCACGCCGCATCGACCTCAACCGAAACTGGCCCGCGAGCAACTTCGCCCCCGCACGCACGCGCGGCCCGCAACCCCTCTCCGAACCCGAGACCGCCGCCCTCCACACCTTCATCGCCTCCTTCGCGCCCGACCTCGTCCTCGTCTTCCACTCCACCCCCAGCGGCCCGTTCGTCAACTACGACGGCCCCGCCGAACGCGACGCGCACGCATTCGCCGACGCCGCCGCCCGCCTCGACCCGCGCTGGCGCGTCGTCCCCAACATCGGATACCCCACGCCCGGCTCCCTCGGCTCCTACCTCGGCGTCGATCTCGGCGTGCCCATCCTCACCATCGAGTTCGCCCGCCGACACGACCCACACGCCGCGCGGCACGCAGTGAGCGTCGGGATCGATGCAATCCTGTCTGGCCAGACGATCGAGTAGATGCGTGCGGTGCACAGCACTTGCAGAACCCGAACAAGCGAAGTATGCTCTCTCCCATGCCCCGTCCGCCACGCCGCAACTCATCCAGGCCCGGAACAGTCGCGATGCAACCCCGTCGAATGCTCGACCCGGGACTGGGCGGCTACGAGACGTTCCACGCGGATGCGTTCGAATG
This sequence comes from Planctomycetota bacterium, assembly GCA_014584315.1. GTDB lineage: Bacteria > Planctomycetota > Phycisphaerae > Phycisphaerales > UBA1924 > CAADGN01. The sequence continues at coordinate 92,577 of JACTNA010000014.1, forward strand.
GCTGTCGCACGCCGATCCGCGATCGATCCACGCGGTCGTCACCGATCCGCCGTACGGCCTCCTCGAGTACCAGCCGAAGGAGTTGGCGAAGCTCAAGGCGGGACGCGGCGGCGTCTGGCGCCTGCCGCCTTCGTTCGACGGTGCTCGCCGCAGCCCGCTCCCGCGCTTCACGGTGCTTAAGCCCGGCGATCACGCCCGCCTCCGCGCGTTCTTCTCGCGGTTCGCCGAGCTGCTCATGCCCGTGCTCGTGCCCGGCGCACACGTCTTCATCGCCACGAATCCCCTCGTGTCTCACTTCGTGTACGAGCCGTTCATCGCTGCGGGGTTCGAGAAACGAGGCGAGATCATCCGGGTCGTCAAGACGCTGCGAGGCGGAGACCGACCGAAGAACGCGCACGACGAGTTCCCGGAAGTCACCGTCATGCCCCGATCGTGCTGGGAGCCGTGGGGGCTGTTCCGCAAGCCCTGCGAGGGACGCGTGCAGGACAACCTTCGAACGTGGAAAACAGGCGGGCTTCGTCGCCCCTCGACGCACGAGCCGTTCAGGGACCTCATCCGGGCCTCGCCCGCGCGCGGTGAGGAACGCCGCATCGCGCCCCACCCATCGCTCAAACCGCAGGCCCTGCTGCGGCCGCTCGTTCGAGCCTCCCTGCCGCTCGGGGAGGGCGTCATCCTCGACCCGTTCATGGGATCGGGATCAACGATCGCGGCCGCGTGCGCGTGCGGGCTGCAAGCCGTCGGCATCGAAGCGAACGCCGACTACTTCCGGCTGGCGCAGCGCGCCATCCCGCTGCTCGCGGAACTCCCGGACCAGCGCCTCGCGGGGACCAGGCATGCCGGATCCGAAAGGCTTTGATAAGAGCGTGAGGCTGCCTCCCGGGCTGGACGCCGCGTCGATCCGGCGCGCGATCGCGTACGTCGAGAAGGAACTGGCCGATTTCGTCGATGTCTACTTCGAGCAGGCGAACGTCTTCAGCGCGCTCGTCGGCATCTTCGGCGCCAAGGCCCTCGACGCCTTCAGCGAGTACGAGAAGCACAAGCACTCGGACACCGCCCAGCAACGCTTCCCCGACCTCTGCCGACGCGGCAGCGGCACACGCCCCAGGCCGGAGCACTGCCTCGAGAGCAAGGCGAGCAAGCGCCCATGGGCGATCCAGTCCCACTACGACCACCCGGGATGGTACATCGTGTGGCGCTACCTCGTTGATCCGACCGAAACCATCGAGCCGAACCGCCCCGTCGTGATCTGGCGAGTCGACGTGGTCTTCCTCGAAAAGAGCGATTGGAAGTACGAGGGGAGCAGCGCGGGTCTATCCGGCGGGGGCCGGACCCACACCTTCGGCGTGCGCAACGCCGCGAAGAAGCTCAAAGGCTGCGCCGTGTACGCACGCCGGGACATCGTCCTGCGGAGCAGCAAGCCCGTCCCGCGGAACGGGCACGAGGCGTAGCCCCGCCCTCACTCCACCGCGTGCGCCGGCGGCGGCGTCTCCTCCGAGATCTTCTCCCGCTTCGCCTCGCCTTCCACATCGTGCAGCGACGTCACGAACATCTCCTCGTTGATCCGCGCCTGCACGTGCACCGGCCGCCCCCACAGCAGCCGCAGCGACCGCAGCGCGTCCGCGGCCTTGCCCGCGTCCAGTTCCAGCCCCGTGAACTTGTGCGCCAGGTACAACTCCCCCCGGTTCAGGTAGTTCGCGTCCACCACGTAGATGAACGGCTGCCCCGCGTTCGTCAGGTGGTGCAGCAGCGCCTGCTTCACCCGATCGAAGTCCCGGCTCACCACACGCAACTCGCCCGTCTGCGGGTCGCGCCGGTACTGGTACATCCGGTGCCGCTCCACGAACTCCGGCGTCAGGAACTCGTCGATGAACGACACGTCGTTGTACACCCGCCGAACCTCGAAGATCTTCTCCCGCCCCTTCATCGAGCGGTCGTCGAACCGCTCCCGCGCCCCGATGGTCTCCAGCCGCTCCCACGCCGGCCCGTGCTGCCCACGGTCCCACCGCCGCTCGATGTCCTTGAACAACTCCACCCCGATCTTGTACGGGTTGAACCCCCCCGGCGGCATGTGCACCACCCCCGAGTGCTGCTCCGCGTAGTCCACGATCTCCGACGCCTCCAGGAAGTGCCGCGTCATCAGCTTCGAGTGCCAGTACGTCGCCCACCCCTCGTTCATCACCTTCGTCATCGCCTGCGGCGCGTAGTAGTACGCCTCGTCCCGCACGATCCCCAGAATGTCCGACTGCCAGTCCTCCAGCGGCGCGTGCCGGAGCAGGAAGAGCAGCACGTCCCGCGTCGGCTCCGCCGGGAACCGGCGCTTCTCCTCCGCCCGCCTCCGCTCGTGCTCCGCACGCTGCCGCGCGATCTCCCCCGCCGGGTTGATGAACGGGTCCATGTAGTCCTTCGCAGGCAGCCGGTCGGGCCGGAACGCGCCGGCGTCCGCGCCGTCCCCCCCCCGACGCACCGGCTCCTCGCGACGCACGAACGCCGAGTGCGGGTCGATCAGGTGCTCGATCGACAGGCACGCGTCGATGAACCGCTCCACCGCCGCCTGCCCGTGCCGCTCCGCGTGCCGACGCACACGCGTCGCGTGGTTCGCCATCTCGTCCATCATCTTCCGGTTCGTCCGCCCGAACCACAGGTTGTGCTTGAAGAAGTCCGCGTGCCCGTAGACGTGCGCCATCACCAGTTTCTGGTCCGTGACGCTGTTGCTCTCCTGCAGGTACGCGTAGCACGGGTCGTTGTTGATCACCATCTCGTAGATGCGACCAAGCCCGTACGCGTCCCGCTTGCTCAGCCGCTCGTACTCCATCCCCCAGCGCCAGTGCGGGTACCGCACCGGGAACCCCCCGTACGCCGCGATCCGGTTCATCGTCTCGAAGTCGAGAACCTCGAACACGACCTCGAAAAAGTCCAGCCCGTACTCGCGCGCCTTGGCCTTGATCGCGGCCATGTGCTCGCGCAGTTCCGCCGACAGGTCCGTCGTGTGCATCCGCGGCGCCATCCTGCACCTCTATCGGCACGCCCGGGGCCGGACACGCCCCGATTCCCTGCCTTCCGCCCCTCTTTACGGTCGGAACCTGTTCGAGGATCGGGCCGCACCCGCGCACGATCGTCGGCATGACCTCGACACGATTCGGACCCTTTGGCCCTTTGGCCCTTTGGCTCTTTGGCCCCTGCCTACGATCGCATCCCCCGCACCCGCGGGGCCTTACGCAAAACCCACGGAGGCAGGATCGATGACCCAGGTCAAGTCCACCAACATCCACTGGCACGAGGGCGACATCTCCCGCGACGAACGCTGGAAGGCCCTCCGCGCCAAAGGCGCGACCGTCTGGTTCACCGGCCTCTCCGGCTCCGGCAAGTCCACCATCGCCTCCGCCCTCGAGCAGGCCCTCGTCAACCAGGGCGTCTTCTGCTACCGCCTCGACGGCGACAACGTCCGCTTCGGCCTCAACAAAAACCTCGGCTTCTCCGCCGAGGACCGCGCCGAGAACATCCGCCGCATCGGCGAGGTCGCCAAACTCTTCGCCGACGCCGGCGTCGTCGCCCTCACCTCCTTCATCAGCCCCTACCGCAACGACCGCGACCTCTGCCGCAGGATCCACGCCGAGGCCAAGCCCGGCCCCCTCGACTTCATCGAGATCTTCGTCGACACCCCCATCGAGGAGTGCGAACGCCGCGACCCCAAGGGCCTCTACAAAAAAGCCCGCGCCGGCGAGATCAAGGGCTTCACGGGCATCGACGACCCCTACGAAGCCCCCGCCAGCCCCGAACTCGTCCTCGACACCACCAAACTCACCGTCGAGCAGAGCGTCGCCAAGGTCATCGACCTCCTCGTCGCCCGAGGCGTGCTGAGCAAGTAGCAAATGGCAAATAGCAAATAGCAAAGCGCAAAGCGAGACATGGCGAATGCGGAGGACTGCGGCCGTGGGACGATTGCAGGACGGTTTCCTCGTCCGCGTTGAGGCGTTCTGCGACCGTGTGCTTGACGTGACCGAGGCCGCCGCCCTCGCTCGCTGCCCGCGTCGCCTCATCGAACAGATCGCCGCCGCCGGCACGTCGGTCGGTGCCAACGTCTTCGAAGCCGACGAGGCCATGAGCCGCGCCGACTTCACCAAGTCACTCTCCATCGTCATGAAGGAACTCAACGAGACCCGCTTCTGGCTCCGACTCGTCGAACGCCGCGGCTGGGTCGCCCCCGGCCGACTCGATCCGCTCCTCACCGAAGCCGACGAACTCCGCCGAATCGTCGGCACCATGATCGTCCGCACTCGGCAGAACACGCCCTGAATCGTCTCACAGTCCCCCGACACACGCCGCGCTCTTCCCGCTCTACTCTTCGCTCGCGCCTCTTTCCCATTCGCCCTTTATCGCTTTGCCATTTGCCCCTTTGCCATTTGCCCTTTATCGCTTTGCCACTTGCCCCTTTTCCATTCGCCCTTTATCGCTTTGCCACTTACCCCTTTTCCATTTGCCCTTTATCGCTTTGCCATTTACCCCTTTTCCATTCGCCCTTTATCGCTTTGCCATTTACCCCTTTTCCATTCGCCCTTCATCGCTTTGCCATTTGCCCCTTTTCCATTCGCCCTTTATCGCTTTGCCATTTGCCCCTTTTCCATTCGCCCTTTATCGCTTTGCCATTTGCCCTTTCTCCCCCCCGGAGCCCCCCATGCCCGACTACCCCGCCCTCGCCGACGCCGCCCGCGACGCCGTCGCCCTCGCCGCCCGTGCCTGCCGCGAGGTCCAGGCCTCCCTCGAACGCGTCAAGGCCATCACCAAGGACGACAAGTCACCCGTCACCGTCGCCGACTTCGCCAGCCAGGCCATCGTCGCCCGCATCCTCACCGAACGCCTCGGCCCAGGCGTCGTCCTCGTCGGCGAAGAAGACAGCAAGTGGCTCCGCGAGGACGACCACGCGCCCCACCGCGCCGCCACGCTCGCGGCCGTCCGCGCCGTCTGGCCCCATGCCGACGAGAAGTCCATGCTCGACGCCATCGACGCCGGCGCGGGCGACACCCACCACGCCGCCTTCTGGACCCTCGACCCCATCGACGGCACCAAGGGCTTCCTCCGCAATCAGCAGTACGCCATCGCACTCGCCTACATCGAGCGCGGCACCCCCGTCGTCGGCGTCCTCGGCTGCCCCAACCTCCCCCGCGACTTCCGCAAGCCCCTCGACGAACCCGACCGGCACGGCTGCATCTACACCGCCATCAGGGGCACGGGCCTCAGCGAAACCCCCGCCGACGACCCCGGCGCCCCCCCCCTCACCATCAAGCGACTCGACCGCCAGGAGGGCGAACCCCTCTCCATCTGCGAGTCCGTCGAATCCGCACACTCCAAGCAGGACGACACCGCCCGCATCCTCGCCCACCTCGCCGACCAGGGACAGCCCGCGCGCGAACCCGCCCGCCTCGACTCCCAGGCCAAGTACGCCGTCACCGCCCGAGGACAGGCCGACGCCTACCTCCGACTCCCCACGCGCAAGGACTACGTCGAACGCATCTGGGACCACGCCGCCGGCTCACTCGTCGCCGCCGAGGCCGGCTGCTTCGTCACCGACATCCACGGCCGCGCCCTCGACTTCTCCCACGGCCGCGGCCTCGAAAAAAACAAGGGCATCGTCTGCGCCCCCCCCCGCATCCACGGCCTCATCCTCGGCGCCATCGAAGCCCTCCACATAGGCCAAAACGCCTGACCGCCCATTTGCCGATTTGCTATTTGCCATTTGCCATTTGCTATTTGGCCCTTTGGCCCTTTGCTTCCCCCCGCCCCCGGAGGGGGCGCCGTCACTAGCCCCGGGCGCAGCCCGGGGTAACCGCGCCGGCGGGACATCCCGGGCGGCGTGCGTTACATCACCTGAACAAACCGCGCCGCCGCTGCAAGCCTGGCAGCGAGTGCCTTCTGAGCGGGCTTCTGGGCCATCGGGGGCCAGCCGACGATGTGCGCGTGGCCCGGGTCCTCCGCCAGCGGGGCCTCGACTGCGACGAGCGGCACCACGGCGCGAACCGCACCAGTACCGATGTCCGCCCGCCCGACGAGCGGCCGCTCGCTCGCCGCGGCAACCGCCGCGCCGCGTGCCCACAGATTCGCTTCCGTCCTTCCCACGTGCCGGGAAACCGACAGCTCCAGGCTCCTTGGTGGCATGAAGGCGTCTTGTTTCACCGTGCCGTCTTGGCGGACCCACGACGCGCGCATCACGAACCGCGCGAGGACTTCCTGATCCGCCACCAGGGCCCGGGCGACGCCGCCGCTCATGCGCGGCCCACTCGCCGGATGAGGTCGAGGATGGCCGCGGGCAGGTCGCCGAAGAACGGCTCCGTACCGTACTGCTGCACCGCCCCGAGGAGCGCGGCGTAGTGCAGGTTCCCGTCCGGGCTGACGCTCACCGAGAGTACGCGTCGGGGCGACGAATACCACTCGAGCGTGACCTGCCCGTCAGGCTCCGCGCCGACCGATGGCCGCGGCGTTCCGAGGGGGAGCGCCCGAAGCAGCCTCGCCGCATGGTCGATCGAGCCCGGGCTTATCGGCTCCGCTTCGTATCCGTCCCATCCCGGACGGGCGCACTCGTTGGTCAGTCGCCAGAGGTCGGCAAAGAGATCCTCGAGGCCGAATGTGACGGACTCCCGGAACGCTCTCCATGCCTCTTCCGACTCCTGCCGGATGTACTGGGCCTCCGGGCTGACCGCGCCAGACGCCGTGCCGGCGAGCAATGAGGGCAACATGGTCGCTACCATGGCTGTTCTCATCGGCAAAGCCCAAGGCCCTTCTCGGTGAACGCGCCGAAGAACACCTTGTTCTTCAGCCAGTGCAGGCCGGCCAGACGATCCTCAATGGTACTCGCATCCACCGGGCATGGTTCAGCGCAGTAGGCGTCGATGTCGAGCAGGAGGGCGATGGTCGCCGCGTTCGCCTGCTCGGGGTGCTGGAACGTTCGGATCAGGGTCACGACGTACGGGTGGCCGGGCACAGCGAGGGAGTCCCGATAAAGGAATCCGGCCGTCGGCAGGCCCGCGGGCGGCTCGCCAAGCCCCGAAAAGTAGTCGCCGAAACTGAAGTCCGGCGTGGCCGGAGCCTCCAGCCGGTTGATGAAGCGCACCCCGATCCGCTGCACATCTTCCGGCTCAGCCAGCGATCGGTGAACGTCCCACAGTCTGAACGCCTCCGCCTTGAATCGACCCCAATCCTCATAGGGCGCGAGCCGGCTGAGCGAAAAAGCGTCGCGCGTGAACTTGGCGATGTACCGTCCATCGGTCGATCCGGCCTGCACACCGATCCAGCCGTGCTCGAAATGCGTTTCTGGTGGCGAGCTCGCGGTCGCGCGGAACTGCGCAGAGATCGAGCCTTGATGGAGCGATTGTCTGTTTGGGTACTCGGCCACGCTCTCACCAAGGCGGCGGTGAACGTCCGTCTCTTCCCACTGCATTCTCGCTCTGGCCCGGAACTCGATCACCGCCTCGATGATGGGCGCGTTCGGCAGGTGCTCAAACTTCTCGGCGAGGTCAATCGTTGAGAATGCGGACTTGGACATGCTCGGCTGACGATAGGTTACCCGGCGGCAGTTCCGTGCCATCCTCCTACCCGAACAGCCCCGGCAGAGTGGCACCGACCTCGTGCCTCCGACGTCGGCTCTTCGCCGCCGACGCTCCCGACCACAACCCCCCTCCTCGCACCACGCCCCGTCCGGCACTCGGCCCGCATCTCGCCCCATCCCCCACCCGCGCGCGCCAAAACCCCGCCATCCACCCCTCCCCCCTTGCCTCCCCGCACCCGTTCCGTATCCTACCGATGATACCGAACAGGTGCCGCCCATGCTCGCTAGCCCGTCCATCCACGCCCCGTCCCCTCTCACCCCGGACGACCTCTCCCTCCTCGAGGCCCTCGCCCGCCCCGGCGCGGACCTCGCCGCCCTCGCCTCCGCCCGCGGCCTCTCCCTCACCGACCTCGCCCGCTGGCTCCGCTTCCCGCCCGTCAAGGACGCCCTCGACTCCCTCCGCGAACTCTTCGACCTGCAGCGTCGCCTCTGGCAGGAGCAGCACCTCCGCGACGCGATCGAGACCCTCAACGAAGTGATGAAGGTCTCCGACTCCCCCGTCGAGCGACGCCGCGCCGCCTCGGCCATCCTCCGCGCCTTCACCGCCACCCTCCTCCCCCGCCGCGACCCCACAAACGGAGCACGAAGCGCAAGCGAGTGCCCCCCCCCGACCCGCCCCGCGCGCCCGGTCAAACTCACCTACACCCCCATCGACGACCCGTTCCCCGCCTACCCCCCGACCCCACCGGCCTCTCCCCCCCAAGCCCCAAGTCCCAAGCCCCAAGCCCCTCCCTCCTCTCCCCCATCCTCCCTTTCTCCTCCTCCTCAAGCCCCAAGCCCCAAGCCTCAAGCCCCTCTCTCCTCTCCCCCCCCCTCCATGCCTTCTTCCGCTCAAGCCCCAAGCCCCACGCCCCAGACCCTCTCCTCGCCCGACACCACCGCCGACCTCGCCATCGCGCTCCTGCGCGACGCCAACCCGCCCGACGCCCGCTCGGCCGTCCTCGCCCTCGACCCCCTCCTCGACGAACACCTCCCGCCCACGCCCGCCGAAGCCCGCGCCATCCTCGAAGGCCTCGCCGACTTCATCACCGCCATCCCCGGCGCGGCCGTCTCCTCCGAACCCGCAACGCCCCTCGACGATCGACGCGCCGTCAAGGTCTACACCGTCACGCGATCCGACCAACCCCCGCGCCGCTTCGCCGTCACGCTCACGCGAGCGGCCTCCGGAGCCTGGTGCTTCCACGCCGTCATGCCCCACGACACCGGCTGACGCTGCGCCACGCTCCGGGGTGTGGGTGCAGCGCGCCCGTGGGCATATCGTCCCCCGCCGATGCACGAGGAACTGCGGCGCGACATCGCCTGGCTCTACGGCGCGCTCGACCGCGTGGCGCCCGCGCCGGACGCCGAGGCGGCCGTGCGCGCCGCGGCCGCCGCCGTCGTCGCGGGGACCGCGCCGCCGGACGCACGCCCGCTGCGCGACCTCCCCGAGCCGGAGATCGAACGGATGCTCAAGCGGCTGACCATCCGCTTCCACCTGCGCAACAAGGCCGAGCAGGTCCACATCGCGCGCATCAACCGCGCCCGCGAAGCGACCGGCGAAGCGCCGCGGGCCGAGTCGATCCGCGAGGCGGTGCGGACGCTCGCCGACGCGGGCCGGTCGCTCGACGACGTGCTCGCGGTCGTGTCGAGCCTCGACATCGGGCCGACGCTCACCGCCCACCCAACGGAGACGCGCCGGCGCGCCGTGCTGCAGAAGCAGCGCCAGGTCGGCGAGTGCCTGGAGGAACTCGACCTGCCCCTCCGCACCGGATTCGAGCGGGCGCGCAACGAGAGCCGCGCCAGACAGACGCTCGCCCTGCTGCTCGCCACCGACGAGATCCGCGCCCGGCGGCTCACCGTCCTCGACGAGGTGCGCATCGGCCTGATGCACCTGGAGGACGTCATCTGGCGCACCGTGCCCCTCATCCAGCGCGACCTCGCCGACGCCATCGAGGAAACCTACGGCGCCCGACCCGAACCGCCGCCCCTCCTCCGCTACCGCTCCTGGATCGGCGGCGATCGCGACGGCAACCCCAACGTGACGGCCGAGGTCACACGCCAGACCCTCGACCTGCTGCGCGACGCGGCCCGAGCGCTCTGGACCGCCTCGCTCACCCGGCTCAGGAAGGAACTCTCCCTCTCCGACCGCCGCGTCCCCGTCAGCGACGAACTGCGCGCCGACCTGGAGCGGCTCGCCGCGGAGCGCCCTCTCCCGCCGAGCGCGCTCCGCCACGTCGGGCACGAACCTTTCCGCGTCAAGGTCCTCCACATGCTCGAGCGCGTGGCCGCGGACGACGCCTACACCGGCCGGGAACTCGCCCACGATCTCGACCTGCTCCGACGGGCTTTGCTGCACGCGGGGCTGGCCGAGGTGGCCGAGCGGGGGCCGATCGCGGACATGCTGGTGCAGGCCCGCGCGTTCGGGCTGCACCTGGCGGCCCTGGACATCCGCCAGCACAGCCGTGCCCACGCCGCGGCCGTCGGGGAGATGCTCCGCCTCGCGGGCGCCTGCGCCGACTACGACTCGCTCGCGGAGCCGGACCGCCTCGCGCTCCTCCATCGTGAGCTCGCCTTCGACCGCCCGCTGCTCTCCCCCCGCGCCGAGCCATCGCCGGCGACGGGCGAACTCCTCGCGCTCTTCCGCCTGCTGGCGGAGACCGTGCGGGCACGCCCCGAGGCGATCGGCTCCTACATCATCAGCATGACGCACGAGCGTTCGCACCTGCTGGAGGTGCTCGTGCTCATGCGCGAGGTCGGGCTGTGGCGCTTCACGTCCGGCGGCGTGCGGAGCGACCTGGACATCGCCCCGCTCTTCGAGACCATCGACGACCTCGAACGCTCGCCCGCGCTGCTGCGGGAACTCCTCGACGACCCCGTCTACAGCGAGCACCTGCGCGCGCGGGGCATGCTGCAGGAGATCATGCTCGGCTACTCCGACAGCAACAAGGACGGCGGGTACTGGACGGCGAACTGGCGCCTTCACGTCGCACAGGGAGAACTCGCGCGCACCTGCGCCAACGCGGGCGTGCAACTGCGGTTCTTCCACGGGCGAGGCGGGACGGTGGCGCGGGGCGGGGGCCGGGCGCACCGGGCGATCCTCGCCGCCCCCTCCGCGAGCCGCTCCGGACGAATCCGGTTCACCGAGCAGGGCGAGGTGATCACCTTCCGCTACGCCCACACCGCCCTCGCGCGTCGCCACCTCGAGCAGATCGTGAACGCGGCGCTGATCGCGGCGTCTGGGGCCGCGCCCGATGGGGGCGAACTCGACGGCATCCGGCCGCTCATGGAGGAACTGAGCGAGGCCTCGATGCGCGCGTACCGCGCGCTGGTCGATTCGCCCGGGTTCTGGCCCTGGTTCGTCGCCTCCTCGCCCCTGCTGCACATCGGAGCGCTGCCGATCGCCTCGCGCCCCGCCTCGCGATCGGGCGACCTCACCTTCGACACGATCCGCGCGATCCCCTGGGTCTTTTCGTGGACGCAGATGCGCTACAACGCCCCGGGCTGGTACGGGCTTGGGACGGCCTTCGAGCAGCGGGCGCTCGGCGATCCCCAGCGTCTCGAACTCTGCCGACGGGCGTACCGCGGCGGCTCCTGCTTCACCACCTTCATCGATAACGCGCAGCAGGAGATGGCCCGGGCACGCCTCCCGATGGCGCGCACCTACTGCATCCCCCACGCGCCCGAGGTGCACGACGCGCTCGCCGCCGAGTTCGCGCGGGCGCGAGACGCGATCCTCGCCGTCACCGGTCAGGCGGGCCTGCTCGACAACAACCCCGTCATCCGGGACTCGATCCGCGAGCGCAACCCCGAGACCGACCTCATCAACATCCTCCAGGTCGAACTGATGCACCGCGCCCGCGAGGCCGACGAGGGACCCGACCGCGAACGAGTCCGGGGGCTCATCCTCCTGAGCGTCAACGGGCTTGCCGCGGCGATGCAGAGCACCGGCTGAGGCCCGAGCACCTCCCGCCCCGCACCCAACGCCCGTGTGGCGCGAGCAGCGCACAACGCGCAGGCGAGTGCCTCCTCCCAAACCGCGCTGCGCCCGTGGCCACGGGCGGCCATTGGCCGCTCGGGGCCACCAATCGCCGACAATCTTATCCGATTCTCTGCAAGGACCGCTGTTTCGAGTTGATCCGATGCGATCGACGCTGGTACGGTTCTTGCAATGACGCGGGTTTCCGGGGCGACAGCGCCCGCCGTCCAAGGAGACCCGCCATGCGCCGATTCACCGCGTTCGTCACGCTCGCCGCCTGCTCCGCCGCTCTGGCGCAGGACTATCAGGCGTACATCATCCCTGCGCTCTCGCAGTACGGCATCCCTGAGTCGTACCTGGGGGGTCTGAACGCCCACGGCGTCGCCGTCGGCACGATGACCTACACCACCCAGGACGCCAACGGCAACTACCACACCACGTACCACGGCTTCTCGTGGACCGCCGACGCGGGACCCGTCGTCCACCCGACGCCATCGGGCTACTCCGCCATCAACGACATCGGCGACATCCTCGCGGGGGCCACCATCTACTTCGCCGACGGCGGCATCGGCTCCATGGAACCCGTCCCCAACGACCTCTCCGTGGGCGGCGCGGCCATCAACAACGCCGCCGTCGTCGCCGGGACCTCCACCTTCCGCTACTACGGCGGGTGCCGCTACGCGCGCCGCGCCGTCATGTGGACCCTCTCCGGCGGCACCGTCAACCTCGAAGCGTTCGTGCCCGCCGCCGAAGTCGCACGCGACATCAACGACGCCAACCACATCGTCGGCGTCGCCACCTACACCGGCTCCTGCGGCGACTTCGAGGCCTTCCTCTACCGCGCCGACTCCAACCAGTGGATCGACCTCCACGCGATGCTCACCGGCGGCGGCGCGGGCATCACCGAGGCGTACGCGGTCAACGCGCTCGGCCAGGTGGTCGGCGAGGGCTGGAACGGCTCCTTCGTCTCCGCCTGGTTCTGGGACGAAGCGGAAGGGTTCACCTTCCTTCCCGCCCTCAAGAACGGCGACCGCGACCGCGTGACGGCCTACGACCTGAACAGCGCGGGCGCGGTCGTCGGCTCGGCCGCGATCGACGGCTGGGCCGACCGGCGCGCGTTCATCTGGGACGCCGACAACGGCATGCGCGACCTCAACGACCTCGTCGAACTCCCCGACGGCTTCATCCTGGACCGGGCCGTCGCCATCAACGAGCAGGGCATGATCGTCGGCGACGGGCACTGGGGTCCGGGCTGGGGGCCGGCCGTCGCCTTCGCCCTGGTCCCGGCCGCCGCCCCCTGCCCCGGCGACTTCAACGGCGACACCGTCGTCAACACGCTGGACGTGCTGGCCTTCCTGAACGCCTTCACGTCCGGCGATCCGAGCGCGGACTTCAACGGCGACACGACGATCAACACGCTCGATGTCCTGGCGTTCCTGAACGCCTACGCGGCGGGGTGCTGATCGACTGACCGCGTCGTGCTCCCGGCCGGAAGGCCCGGGGCGCGCTTGTGCGACGAGGCGAGCCCTTCAAGGCAAGGAGAGTGACGATGCGCACTCCCGGATCCGTCATGTTCGCTCCTGCTCTTGCGATCGCGGCGGCCGTCGCCATCGCGGCCGTCGCCGCCGCGCAGCCGGTCATCACTTCCACCAACAGCGAGACGCTGCCGCGCAGCGGGCGGATCGTGATCGAAGGCTCGGGGTTCGGCGCGGGGGGGCCTGGGAGCCGAGTGGAGATCGGCGGGCTGGCCGCCTGGTTCACCACCTGGACCGCCTCGCGGATCGTGGCGTACGTGCCGGAGCAGGCAAGCACCGGCGCAACCACCGTCAGTGTTGTGGCGGCCGGGCAACCGAGCAACAGCGTGCCGTTGGAAGTCACGCTCCGTCAGTCCGTTGGGCGTGTGAAGTGGACCTTCGAGGCGGACTCCGACAACATGTGGTTCCGCCCCGCCCTCGCCCCCGACGGCACGATCTACCTGCACACGTCGGGTGGGTTCGTCTACGCGCTCGCGCCGGACGGCGGGCTGAAGTGGACGGCGAGCGCGCTGTGGTTCCCGTACATCCCGCCGACGGCCGGACCCGACGGCACGCTCTACTGCGGCAGCATCCAGACCGTCTTCGCGATCGCGCCCGACGGCCAGACGCGGTGGACGTTCATGGACCAGTCGGCGCAGGGGCTGCAGAATGCCGTCACGGTCGGCCCCGACGGCCGGCTGTACGGCGCGTACGACTGGGGGCTCGCCGCGTTCAGCCTCACCACGGACGGCGACTATCGCTGGAACAACTGGGGCGACCCGCCCATGTTCGAGTACGGCAGCCTGGGGAACCAGACCGTTTTCGGCCCTTCGGAACCCGGCGGCCCTGTCGATCAGGTCTACATCGGCATGGACCTCAAAGGCGACAACCGCCTCTACGCGTTCGATCTCCTGGGCAACCAGCGCTGGGCGGCTCCCGTCGGGCCGAACTCGTACGGCGCCGAACCCACCATCGGCTCCGACGGCACCGTCTACACGCCCGACTTCATCGCTGCCGGCCACGGGTGGGTGATCCAGGCCCTGGATCCGGGCGACGGCCGGAGCAAGTGGTTCTACGACGGAGACTTCATCAGTGGTGTGACAAACCTCGCCATCGGCCCGGATGACACGCTCTACTACGCGCGCGACCTCGGTCACCTCGAGGCGTTCGACCCGAAGAGCCGGTCGCTCCGGTGGCACGTCTTCACCGGGAACGTCCTCGGCCGCCCCGAGATCACGCCGGACGGCTCGCTCCTGATCGTGGGCGGCGCGATCACGTTCGGCGACTTCGGGTTCATCCGCGCCTACGACGCCGCCACCGGCAAGCAGATGTGGAACGTGGACCTTCCCGGCGAGTTCTACCCCGCCCCGCGGGTGCTCCCCACGCACTTCGCCCGGCTGACTCCGGACGGGAGCACGGCGTACATGAGCACGGTCGTCCTTTCCGGAGACAATGACGACCCGCACTCCTATCTCTACGCGGTCGATGTTGCGACCGACCTCGACTGCGACGGCGACGAAGTGCCCGATCACGATGACAACTGCGAGTGCGTTTACAACCCCGATCAGGAGGACCGCGACGGCGACGGCATCGGCGACGCGTGCGACGACTTCATTCTGCCCGACGACTGCGCCGACGCGCTCCCGCTCTGCCCCGGGACCTTCGCCGGGAACAGCCACGGCGCGACACCCGACGGCGGGGCGAGCTGCAGCCCCTTCCCCGAGCTGAACCCCGACGTCTGGTACTCGTACACGCCCGGCGCGAGCGGCCAGGCCACGGTCGACGGCTGCGGCTCTTCCTACTGGTTCTATCTCTCGGTGCATACGGGGTGCCCCGGGACCACCATGAACGAGATCGGGTGCGCCGAGGGCTTCTGCCCGACCGTCTCGTTCCAGGCGGTCGCCGGGCAGACGTACCTCGTCCGTCTCACCGGCTACGCCGGCAACGAGATCGAGTACCAGCTCACGCTCACCGGCCCCGATTGCGCCGGCCCGTGCCCCGCCGACTTCAACGGCGATGGCGTGGTGAACACGCTGGACGTGCTGGCGTTCCTGAACGCCTTCACGTCCGGCGATCCGAGCGCGGACTTCAACGGCGACACCGTGGTCAACACGCTGGACGTGCTGGCGTTCCTGAACGCGTTCACGCAAGGGTGCTGAACATGAGAACGGTAACGGGTGTTGGCACGCGCCTCGCACGAACGATCGTGGTGTCAGCGCTGCTCGTCGGCGCGGCGGCGCACGGGCAGGCGGATTTCCACGAGTCGTTCGATGACAACGGCCCCACCGACGGGCAGGACGGCCCCGCGAACCTCATCGCCAAGGGGTGGATCTTCCGCAACCAGAGCCAGCCCAAAGGCTCGCACGGATGGTTCGACGGGTACACCGGGTTCGGCTGGCCTTCCCCGCAGTCCGGTTCCGGGTACCTCGCCGTTGACAGCCTGAGCACCGACTCCTTCGGCGGCTCGGTGAGCACCTGGGCCGTCCTTCCCGCGGTCCCCGGACAGACGGCGGGCGACGTGCTCACCTTCTACCTCATCGACATGGGCGGGAGCAACGTCAGCACAGTCCAGGTGCGCTACTCGCCCTCGGGCGGGACGGGCACCGGCTCGGGCGTGAACGGCGTGGGCGATTTCACCACGCTCCTGCTCGACATCAACCCGATCCCCGTCGGCGGTTGGAACAAGTACCAGGTCGCGCTGCCGGGCGGCGGTCGCGTGGCGCTGCGCTACTACATCGCCGATGCGTGCAACTGGGCCTGTTTCTCGTCCTACACCGGCATCGACTCGCTGAGCGTGGGCGGGGAGCCGCCCCCGCCCTGCAACATGCCCCCCGTGCCGGCCGTGGGCGAGACCGTCACGTGGACCGCGGCCGACGGGCCGTACGAGGTCTGCGAGAACATCGGCATCCCGCCCGGCTCCACCGTCGTCGTCGAGCCGGGCGTGGTCGTCGAGTTCGACGAGGGGACGCAACTGGTCGTGAACGGCACGCTGCTGGTCGAGGCGACGGCGGACAGCCCGGCGGTCTTCGACCACCCGCAGGTGTTCCCGCCGATGATCGTGGCGCGCGAGGGGACGGTGGAGGCCGTCTGTGCCGAGTTCCGCGGGCAGTTCCGCGTCGAGTCGGGCGCGCGGGTCGCGCTGGATTCGTGCGTGTTCCCGCCCGGTGCGGTGCTGTGGGCGCAGGAGTTGCAGGCGGTCGCGCCGCACGTCGTGCTCGACTCGTGCGTCTTCGAGAGCGCATCGGCGATTCTCAGCGACGCGCTGGTGGAACTGCGCGGCAATGTGTTCACCGACTCCATCTGCCAGGTCCTGCGCGGCTACGCCGTGCTCGGCGACGGCAACACCTTCGTCGGCGCGCCGCTGTCGATCATCCGCGACGAGACGACCCAGCCCTTCTACGTCGACGGCGTGTCGGCGAGCGGGGTGAACTCGTCCGGCGGGCTGATCCTCGACGGCGGGAACTTCCTGCTCGGGCCGGGCGTCTCGCTGACCAACAACCTCTACCCGGTCTCTCTGGCGGGCGGGCTGATGCCGGGCAGCGCGGTGCCGTCGGCCGGGAACGCGATCGATGTGATCGACGTGGGCAGCGGCGCGTTCCGCGGGCCGGGCCGATGGCCGGACTTCGGCATGCCCTACCGCATCACCGACCCGACGGCTTCGTTTGGGGGCGACCTGACCATCGACCCCGGCGTCGTGGTCGAGAGCGTGGGGGGGGGTGGGCTGATCGTCCGTTCCACACAGCGCCTGACGGCGGAGGGGCGGCCGGACGCCCCGATCACGTTCCGCGCCGTCGCGCCGCAGCAGCCGTGGCAGGGCATCACGTTCTACGTGAACAGCACCGAGGGGCCTCGGCTCGAGCACTGCATCATCGAGAACGCCCTGTTCGGCGTCATCAGCACCGACAACCACCTCTACGTCGACAGCACGGTCTTCCGGGCCAACCAGGTCGGGGCGAACACCAACACCTACGGCTCGATCGCCTTCCGCAAGACGCGGTTCCTGTCGAACGCGGTCGGCGTGAGCACGACCGACCTCGGCACGCCGATGCTCGCCAGCCCCACGACGCCGAACGCGTTCGAGGGCAACGGGGCCGCGATCGACGCGTTCGAGATCGGCGTGCAGGCCGACGCGCGGCACGCCTGGTGGGGCCACCCCACCGGGCCGCAGCACCCGGGCAACCCGGGCGGGCAGGGCGACCCGGTCGTCGGCCCCGGCGCGAGCGGCGTGCAGGTCACGCCGTTCCTCTCCGCCGAACCGGACTTCGCCGACACGCCGCCGATGGTGCGGTTGGTCGATCCGGGGCCGACGTGGCGCACGACCGGGCCGTCGACGGACCATCTGCTCGAGACCGGCTCGACGTTCGTGCTGCGCTGGGAGGCGAGCGACGACGGCGCGATCGCGTCGCAGAGGATCGAGTTCTCGCCGGACGGGCACTACCAGTCGCGGTTCTTCGTGCTCGCGGACGGCATCCCCGCGGAGGCGCGCACGTGGGAGATCACGGTGCCGGACCCCGGGTTCGCCGTGACGAACCAGCCGCAGTTCCTGCGGGTCGTCGCGGTGGACGACGCGGGCCAGGAGGCGTGGGATCAGACGCCCGTGGTCGTGCCCTCGAACCGGCTCGCCGGCGACGTCGAGATCCAGACCGACCTGAGCGGCATGACGTTCCGCGCGGGCGAGCCGATCCCCGACGTGCACTGGACAGGCTCCGTCAACGACTTCCCCTCCATCCTCCCGTTCATCATCCTCGAATCGGACGGCACCGCGATCCAGGGGCTGAATGTGAGCGGCGTGGGCATGTTCTTCGGCGGCTTCCCGCACATTTCGACCGATCGCGCCCGGCTTGCGATCCGCGCGAAGAACAACTCGAACGACGTGGTCTGGTTCCTCGCGGACGGGTATTTCTCGATCCGGCACGATCCGAGGCTCGGGCTGGAGCCGCCGACGGTCGAGGTGCAGTCGCCGGCGGACGGGTCGGCCTTCGCGGGCGGCTCGGTCGTGCCCGTGCGGTGGAGCGCGTCGGACGATGAGGGGCTGGTCGGGTTCGACGTCTGGGCGTCCTACGACGCCGGGCGGACGTTCCACGCGGTGGCCTACGACCTGCCCGGCGCGGCGCGGGCCTTCGACTGGCGACTCCCGCCCAGCGCGGGCATCGCCGACGTGCGGGTGCGGGTCGTCGCGCACGACCTGCGGTTCCAGAACTCGGCGGACGAGGCGGCGTTTGCCGTCCTCCCGGGCGACGGCTGCCCCGCCGACTTCAACGGCGACACCACCATCAACACGCTCGACGTGCTGGCGTTCCTGAACGCCTTCACCGCGGGCGATCCGAGCGCGGACTTCAACGGCGACACCACCATCAACACGCTCGACGTGCTGGCGTTCCTGAACGCGTACACGCAGGGGTGCTGACCATGAGAGCGGAACGGAGGGCGCGCGTGCGGCCGGTGGTCAGGCCGCGGTCGTCGATCGGCTGTGGGTCGAGTCCGAGTCGTGCGGGTCGCCGCGATACGGGCGCCCGCTCCAGGAGCATGAACGTGCGAAAGCAGACGATGGTTGCGGGATTGGTGGTGTCCGCGCTTTCGATGAGCGTCGCCGCCAACGTCGGCGGGTACCGGGTCGAGTTCCTCGGCGCCGGGTGGGGCGCGACCGGGCTGAACGAGCGGGGCGACGCGTGCGGGAACTTCGCCGTGGACGGCACCAGGGTGCTCGGGGGGGTCTCGCGCGGCGGCGCGCCGTTCGAACTCCTGCCTCTGCCGGAGGGGATGCAGACCTCGCGCACGCACGCGATCAACGACGCGGGCGTGATCGTCGGCGCGGTGTGTCCCAACGAGTACGTCATCACCCAGCCCACCGCGGCCGTATGGCGGCCCGACGGCTCGGGCTACACGGTCGAGGTGCTCGGCGGGCTGCCGGGCGACCCGTACAGCGCGGCGTACGCGATCAACAATCTCGGCGACATCATCGGCGCCTCGGGCTTCTGGGGCTGGAACCTCTCGACGGGCGTGCGGTTCACCGAGGATGGGCCGGTGGAGCTGCCCGGCGGGTTCAGGGGCGTGGACATCAGCGACGACCGGGTCGTGCTCGGCGGCTCGCAACTGCTCGACCTCGACACCGGGACGGTCACCACGCTGCCGCTCCCCCCCGGCAACTGGCAGGGGTTCGTCGGCGCGGCCCTCAACGACCACGACGATGTGTGCGGGTACATCATCGGCTACTCCGGGTGCAGCACCTTCCCGATGCGATACCGGCAGGGCATCGGCTGGGAGTTCCTCGGCGGCTGCGCGACCACCACCAGCGCGACCGCCATCAACAACCGAGGCGACGCGCTCCTCTACTACTACACCACGGCCTCGGGCGTGGACTTCGTCCCCGAGGGGTACTTCTCGCTCCAGTCCCTCATCGACCCGTCGCAGGGCGAGTGGTACGTGCAATGGAGCGGCGCCGCGGGGATCAACGACGCGCGGCAGATCGTCTGCTCGGCCCGACAGGGCGCGAACGGTCCGATCGGCGCGGTGCTGCTGTCCCCGATGTCGCGCTGCCCCGCCGACTTCAACGGCGACACCGTCGTCAACACGCTGGACGTGCTCGCCTTCCTCAACGCCTTCACCGCCGGCGACCCCAGCGCGGACTTCAACGGCGACACCACGATCAATACGCTCGACGTGCTCGGCTTCCTGAACGCGTACACGCAGGGGTGCTGAGCGCAGGCACAGAAAGGACACGGACGACCATGTACCTCGGATTCCTTGCGGGCGTGGGGGCGCTCATCGGCTCGGCGTCGTACGCCCAGACGACGTGCGGGGCATGGGTCGGATGGCCGACCGAGTCGCCGGGCACCGCGAGCAACATCTTGTACGACACGGCGTTCTCGGGCGCGTCGGTCGGCCTGGCCGTGGGGAGTTGGAACAGCGGGCTGGGGCCGCAGCCGATGGTCATCGAGTGGCGCGGGGCCGGCTGGTCGGGTCTCGGGCTGCCCGATACCTCGGGGCTGGGCGCAAGGCCGCAGGTCGAGGGCGTGGGCCTGGGCGGCGGCGACCTGTGGGTCGTGGGGTATGTGACCACGAGCTATCCCACGAACTTCATGCCCCTGGTGATGCGCCGCCACGGGGGCCAATGGGACCGCGTCTCGACCCCGACCCTGCGGAAGCAGAACACCTACCCGTTCGCCGACCGCGGCGGGTTCGCCTACGACATTGACGGGGTGTCCGGGGAGGACCTGTGGGTCGTCGGGAGCGCGGCGGGATACGGGGACGCGTCGGCGACGAGCGTCGGTCTTGCGCTGCATTTCGACGGCTCCGCCTGGGAGGACGTCGACGTGCCGCTGGTCGGCAATCGCCACCACGAGCTCAACGGCGTCTCCGCGAGTGCATCCGACAATGTGTGGGCGGTCGGCGACTGGCGGAGCGTCGCTCAGAACTTCAAGGCCCTTGTCGTGCGGTGGGACGGCTCGCGGTGGCACCATGTTCCCAACCCGGGGGAGGGTGACGCGGGCGGCGACGCCGAGTGCGTTGTCGCGTTCGCCCCCGACGATGTCTGGGTCTCGGGCAACTTCAACGGCGGGGCCGACCATCTCATCCACTGGAACGGCTCGTCGTGGGATGTGGTGGACGCCGGTCTGCCCGGGCCGTTCGCCGCGTTCGCCGCGACTGGTCCGGCGGACATCTGGGCCAGTTGCGCGATCAACGCAACGATCTATCACTACGACGGCTCGTCGTGGACGCCGGCGGGAGGGCCGGATATCCCGGGGGCTGAGTACGTGCTGCGCGGCTGGGGCCTGGCGGCGGTCGGACCCTGCGAGGCCTGGTCGGTGGGCGCGTGGTCGGACGGCGTGGTGCAGCGGACGCTCGCCGAGCGCCTGACGCCGACGCCGTGTCCCGCCGACTTCAACGGCGACGGCGTGGCGAACACGCTGGACGTGCTGGCGTTCCTGAACGCGTACGCGGGGGGCGACCCGCGAGCGGACTTCAACGGCGACGGGTCGGTGAACACGCTGGACGTGCTGGCGTTCCTGAACGCATGGAACGCGGGCTGCTGAGCGGGCGGGGCGTCAGCCCCGCGAGGGCCAACCGGAGCGGAAGGAGAACCCCGTGCGAATCTCGATGTTGATGCTCGCAGGGCTGGCGTCCGTGCCGGGCGCGCTCGCGCAGGAGTACACCCGGTTCGCGATCGAGCCCGAGGCGGCGTACACCGCCGACTTCGGCGACCAGTTCTACGGCTCGGTCTGCGCCGGCGACGGTGAGTACTTCGCCGCGTGGGTTGACCTTCGCGTCGGCGGGGCGAACCCCGCGGGCTACGACGTCTACGCCCAGCGCATCCGAACGGACGGCTCGCGGGTGCATCCCGGCAGCCTCAGGATCCTCCGCGACGACGAGCGAATGACCACCGGCATTCCCGCCGTCGCCTGGAACGGGCAGACGTACCTCACGCTGTGGTACGAAGGCTCGGCGCTCTACGGCGCACGGGCCTCGACCTCCGGCGAGGTGCTCGACCCCGGCGGCTTTCTCGTCGACGTTCGGGGCGCCAGCCAGGGCTGGCCGGCCGCGTGCGGGAACGGCGCCGGCCAGTTTCTCGTGGTCCACGCCGCGGGCAACGCCGTCTACGCACAGCGAATCGACGCGGACGGCAGGGTGCTCGACGTTTCACCGATCGTCATTTCCTCCGGCGCCACCGGCCTTGGGTATCCCAAGGTCGCGTTCGGAGCGGGCCTGTACACCGTCGTGTGGGCGCAGGCGCCGAACCAGGCCATCCGCGCCGCCAGGGTGACCCCGCAGGGTCAGGTGCTCGATCCCGGCGGCGTGAACGTCTCCGGCGGCGGCGTCGATGTGGACGCACACGCGGACTTCGACGGCGAGAACTTCTACATCATCTGGCAGCGGCGCAACGGCGACTGGTGGGATATCTGGGGCGCACACTACAGCCCCGAGGGGCAGCCGGTCTCCGATCCCCGCCGCCTGCTCGCCGGGAGCGCCTTCGGCGGTGTCAGCAACTGCCAGGTCGCCTTCAACGGCGCCGACCACCTCGTCACCATCACGACGGGCGAGCCGGTCTACTCCAACTCCGACCTGTGGGCGCTCATGGTGGACGAGGCCGGGAACCCCGGCGCTCCCTTCCCCGTCTCGACTCTCGAAGGGCGAAGCCAGGTCTCCTTCGGCGTCGCGTCCGTCGCCGACCAGTTCTTCATCGTGTGGGAAGGGAACTATGTCCGCGGCGTGTACTACACCTACGACACCGAGGGCGCGCGCGTCGGCGCTTCGGGGAATGTGCTCGACTCGCCCAACCCCATCGAAGTCTCCACGAGCGCGTCGTGGCAGATCGATTCCTCCACGTCCTTCGACGGGCAGAACTTCCTTTGCGTCTTCGAGGATTGGCGTGAGGGAAAGCCCAACTACCGGGCCGATCTCTACGGCGTCCGCGTCACGCCGCGCGGCGAAGTCCTCGACCCGGCCGCCTTCCCCGTCGCCAAGAGCGGCAACCGCGCCCAGGGCTTCCCCGACGCGGTCTTCGGCGCCGGGCAGCACGCGATCGTCTATGAGAACAACGCGGGCTCGGTGAACGAGGTCCGCATGGTGCGCGTGCTCCCCGACGGCGCGGCGCTCGACCAGCCCAACGGGATCCTGGTCTTCGCCAACGAGCCGACGGGGGACACGTTCCGGCCGAAGATCGCCTTCAACGGCCAGAACTACGCCGTCGCGTGGTACGACAGTTACCTCTTCTCCGGCCAGAAGCCGCTTCAGATTGCGATCATGCGCCCCGACGGGAGCAAGCAGATCGGCCCGGTCAACATCCCGGGCAGCGACTGGGCGGGGCTTGACGGGTTCGAGATCGCCTCCAACGGCGACGAGTACCTCCTCGCATGGGCCGACATCGACCGCATCCGCGTGACTCGCGTCAGCGGCGCGGGGGCGGTCCTTGGATCCCAGACGGTGCAGGACACCGGGAACTGGATCACCCACAGCACGGCCGCCGCCTTCAACGGCGAGACCTACCTCGTCGCCTGGGCCAAGTACGAAGATGGGGGCCCGAAGACCTTCGCCCGGCGTGTCTCCGCCGCCGGCGTTCCTCTGGGCTCGGCGTTCATCGTCGCTGGGGTGGACACCGTGCCCATGGAGGTTCTCGTGGACGGCTCGGCCTTCCTGGTGGTCTATAGCGCGGGCGTCGGCGGCCCTCAAGGCTCCACGCTCACGCTCATGCAGCGCATCGACAGCGCCGGCACCCCGGTCGGTGAGCCAGAGACGCTCTTCACCGGGCCGCGCTGGGAGCACTACGGCTCGCGCTCATTCGCCGCCGGCCCCGACGGCCTCGCCCTCATGACCATGTCCTACTGGTCCGACGATCCCTACAACGGGGCGCGGGCCCAGGGCCTCCTCTTCCGGTTGGGCGACCTCTGCCCCGCCGACTTCAACGGCGACGGCGTGGCGAACACGCTGGACGTGCTGGCGTTCCTGAACGCGTACGCGGGGGGCGACCCGCGCGCGGACTTCAACGGCGACGGCGTGGTGAACACGCTGGACGTGCTGGCGTTCCTGAACGCCTACGCGGCGGGGTGCTGAATCGCCGGCGTGTCAGCCCGCGTTCATGCGTTCCAGGTACGCGCCGAGGACGCAGACGCTGAACGCGCTGGACCAGACGGGGCTTTCCGGCTCGCGGAGGAAGTCCGCCCACAGGCCGTCGACGCCCTCGGGGCGGAGCGCGCCGGTTCGCTTGACCCGGTCGAGGCCGGCCTCGCAGACGTCGCGGAGCGGGCCGAGCATCCAGCGACGGATCGGGAGTTGGAAGCCGCGCTTGCGCTGGGCGAGGAGTTCGTCGCGGAGCATGTCTCGGAAGGCGACGCGGAGGAGGTGCTTCCCGGGCGATCCCGGAGGGAGGCGCACCGCGCCCGGGAGGGCGAAGCACAGGTCGAGCATCGTGCGGTCGATGAGGGGGACGCGGATCTCGAGGCTGTGCGCCATGCCGGTCATGTCGCCGTCGCGCAGGAGCATGTTGCCCATGTAGTAGCGTGCTTCGTATCGTGAAACGGCGGCGATCGGATCGCGTGCATCCTCTGCATGGTCGATCGCTTCGATGGCTTCGTCCGGTTGGAAGGTGGGATGCACGCCGAGCGCGCCGTGCTCCAGGCCGAGAGCGAGCATGCGTGCGTTGGGCGTGACGCGGCGTCGGCCGAGGGCGAGTTGCATGACGGAGCCGTCGGTGGCCGCGAGATCGGCGGCCTTCTCGCGTGCGGAACGGGGCTGGCGCGCGGCGGCGACTCGGAGGAGCGAGGCGCGTGCGGCCGGGGGCAGCCACGCGAGTCGTGAGAGGAGGCGACGGAAGCGTGGGACGTCGCGGAACGAGGGGTAGCCGCCGAGCAGTTCGTCGCCGCCGAGGCCGGAGAGGGCGACGATGATCCCCTCGGCGCGCACCGCCTTCGATATGACGTAGGAGTTGAGGCCGTCGAGCGAGGGCTGATCGATGCTGGACATCCACGCGGTCGCGGCGGTTTCTGCGTCGCGCCCCGTGATCTGGACGTCGGCGTGGGGCAGCCCGAAGGCTCGGGCCGTGCCCGACGCGAGGGCGGACTCACTCATGTCGGGCTGATCGGCGAAGCCGACGGTGAAGGTGCGTACGTCCGGGGCGTGCCGCGCCGCGAGACCGGCCATGATGGTCGAGTCCAGGCCCGAGGAGAGGAAGATGCCGACGGGGACGTCGCTGATGAGGTGGTTCTTCACGGCGCGGTCGAGCGTGGCGCGGAGGCGCTCGGCGGCCTCGCGCTCGGTCACGCGGTCCGCAAGCCCCTCGCCGACGCGAGGGAACCGCCAGTGCGGGCGCGGTCGGACGCTGGGCGTTTGGCCCGGACCAAAGTCGAGCGGGACCTCGGCGAGGCACCCGGGGGGGAACGCGCGCGCGCCGTTGAAGATGGTGAGAGGCTCGGGCACTGCGCCGTACGCGAGCATGCCCGCGACCGCACGGCGATCGATCTCGGTGGAGGCCGCGCCGCCCGCGACGAGAGCGCGCAGTTCGCTGGCGAGGGCGAGCCGCCCCGGGGAGGCCGCGTAGTAGAGCGGCTTGATGCCCATCGGGTCGCGTGCGAGGAGGAGGGTGGCGTTCGCGCGCCGCAGGAAGGCGAACGCGAACATGCCCTCGAAGCGTTCGACGGCGGCGGGGCCCCACTCGACGAGGGCGTGGAGGATGAACTCGGTGTCGGAATGGCCGCGGTAGACGACGCCGCGTTCGCGGGCGAGTTGCTCGCGGAGTTCGAGGTAGTTGTAGAGTTCGCCGTTGTAGGTCAGGGCGTCGCCGGTGCGGGGGTGGATCATCGGCTGGTGGCCGGCGGGCGAGAGATCGATGATGGCGAGGCGTCGCTGGCCGAGGCCGACGGTCTTTCCGGCGCACGGGAAGAGTTGCTCGCCTTCGTCGTCGGGGCCTCGGTGGATCTGGGCGCAGACCATGGCGTGCAGGCGTTCTCGGGCCTCGGTGGCGTCGTGCGTGACGATGGCCGCGATGCCGCACATCCGTTCGTCTCCGTCCGGTCCTTGACCGATGCTACAACGGTCGCCGGGCGCGCCCGGTTCGCGGGCTGCGGGGCGGCAGCATAGCGGGGGCGCGTCCCGCGACGGACGGTCGGCGACTACGATGCGGCCCCGGCGGACGGGGCCGGGCGGAACGCCAGCGCATGGGACGACAGGAAACGCCGCTGCAGGTCAGGATGCGGGCCGCGTCGCACCGCGTGACGTGGATGCTCGGCACGCGGTTCCCGGACGCGATCCCGCTGACGTTCGTGGTGGGATATCCGAAGAGCGGCACGGTGTGGGCGTCGCAACTCGTCGCGGACTACCTGCAGGTGCCGTACCCTAGGTTCAGCCTGCTGCCGGTGGGCTTCGAGGCGGTGGTGCACGGGCACCAGGTCGTCCGCGACGACTACCGGCGGTGCGTCTATACCCTCCGGGACGGTCGCGACGTGATGTGCTCGCATTACTTCTTTTTGGCGCGGCGGATCCCGGAGGGCGACCGCCCGGCCGTGCCGCGGTCGTTGCGGGCGCACTTTCCGGGCCTGACGAACAAGGCGGACGTTCGTGGGAACCTGCCGCGGTTCATCGAGGCGCAGGCGCGGCGGCACCACTCGTCTCCCGTGAACTGGGCGGCGCACGTGCGTTCGTGGCTGACGCGGAAGGACCGGCCGGGCGTCGTGATGCTGCGGTACGAGGACCTGCTGGCGGACGCGGCCGGTGCGCTCGTCGCCGCGATGCCGCGTCTGACCGGCGAACCGGCGGATGAGGAGCAGGCGCGCTCGTCGGCGGAACGGTTCTCGTTCGCGCGCCAGGCGAGGCGGCGGGCGGGCCGCGAGGGCGCGAACTTCCTTCGCAAGGGCGCGTCCGGGGACTGGACGAACCACTTCACGCGCGAGGCGGCGGAGGTCTTTGATCTGGCCTTCGGCGACGCGCTGGTCGAGTGCGGGTACGAGCCGGATCGGTCGTGGGCTGGGCGAGTGGGCGGGGCGGGTGCGGGCCGATGAGCGGGACGAGGAGGAGTGTGGGCGATGGGGGGGGGGAGCGTCTTCCCGACTTCCTGATCATCGGCGCGATGAAAGCGGGGACGACGAGCCTCTTCCGGGACCTGATGACGCACCCGCGCGTGTTCTTCCCGCTCGACAAGGAACCGGGAAACCTCTGCGACGATCGCGTGCTCACGGCGCAGGGGCGGGCCGAGTACGCGGCGCACTTCCGGCGCGCCCGCGCGGACCAGATCTGTGGCGAAGCCTCGACGGCGTACACGAAGCTCCCGGTGTACACGGGCGCTGCGGAGCGTGCGCGGGCGTTGCTGGGACCCGGGCTGCGCGTGATCTACCTGGTCCGCGAGCCGGTGTCGCGGATCGTGAGCCAGCACTACCACGAGGTGATCATCCGGGACCTGGAGGTCGAGGACGACATCAACGTCGCGGTCCGTCGGTTTCCGCGGTACGTGGCGTACAGCCGCTACGCGATGCAGGCCGAGCCGTGGATCGCCGCGCTCGGGCGCGAGAACGTCCGGATCGTGGTCTTCGAGCGGTACGTCAGGGACCGGAAGGGGACCGTCGCCGACCTCGAGCGATTCCTGGGGCTGGACCCGCGCCCGGACCTGGTGGAGACGGATCGGGTCTTCAACGCGGCCGACTCGAAGCCGGGGCACGGCGGGCCGTTCTCGTGGGTGCCGAGGCTGTGGGTGTACCGGTCGTTGGTTCGCCCGCTGCTGTCGCAGGAGGCGCGGGATCGGGTTCGGCGGCTGCTGAACCGTCGGCCGCCGCCGAGGCCCGCGCCCCCGACGCCGGAGACGGTGGCGTTCGTGCTGGACCAGTTGGATGAGGACCTGTCTCGCATCGCCCGCCTGGTGGCGGAGCAGGACGGCAGAAGTGATGCTCCGCCTCTGTGGGACGAGGGGTCGGTTGTGGCGCGTTACTCGGGGCGAACCACCGAAGGCGGGCCCTCGTAGGGCGTTCATCCCAAGTCAGCCCTCGCGGACGGCCGATAGCATCGAAGCCCCGGCGTCGCGGGCACCGAACACCCTACGACCAGACCCGAGAGACCCGCATGTTCGCCAACATGGACTTCGGCATCATCGCGGCGATCGTGGTCGCGGGGATCATCGCGCACGTGGCGATGTTCATCATCGCGCGTCGGATCAATCTGCTTTTCCTGCTGTCTGCGGCGTACTTCTTCGTGGCGCCGCTCTCGGCCGCCCCGAAGTTGCCGCTGGTCGGGCCGCTGAAGTACGTGCGGGTGTACCTGACCGTGCTCACGGTCGTGCTGGGGTTCTTCGTGGCGCGCGTGTACCTGCTGCGTCCCGCGGGGGCCGTGTTCCTGACCTTCGCGATGATGTACGCGTGCGCCGGGCTGTACAGCGAGCTGCCCATGGCCGCCCTGAAGTACAAGGGCCTGTGGGTGGTGACCGTGCTCGCGGGGCTGATGACGGGCTACAGCGTGACGGACTCGCGCACGTTCGTCACCCGGTGCCTGCGGGTGGTCATGCTGGCGACGGCGGCGTTCACTGCGCTGATGATCCTTCGGCTGGTGACCGACCCCGGTGCGTTGAACAGGATCGGACGCTTCATGCCGTGGGACCTGAACCCGAACCGGCTGGGGCAGACGGTCGCCCCGATGTCGATTTTCACGACGTACATCCTGCTGTACGACAGGTCGAGGCTCTGGAAGCTGATCTCCGCGGGCACGCTTTTCTTCCTCGCCGTACTGATCCTCTACTCCGGCAGCCGTGGCGCGGCGGGGTACGCGGTCGTGGGATGCACGATCCTCGGGATGCCGGTGGTGAAGCGTCCCGGTCTGCTGGTGACGCTGGCGATCGGGGCGAGCATCGCGGGGTTCGCGATGTTCAAGATCTTCGACATCGGCACGACCGAGCGCCTGGGCACGGTGACGCTGGAGACCCGCGAGGAGGTCTGGAACAAGGCGTGGAACCACTTCATCGAGTCGCCCCTGGTCGGGAAGGGGTGGGTCTTCCAGTACGAGGCCTCGCTGGAAGGCTCGACCGCGAACATGCACTCGATCTACTTCCAGACCGCCGCCGAGACGGGCGTCGCCGGCATTCTTGCGCTGCTGCTGACGCTGACATTCATCGGGTTCCGGTGCCTGCGGCTGTGGCGTTTCGCGTTGTCGTCGCGGTACGAGGTCCCGATGGCGCACCTGTCGCTGGCGATCATCGGGGCGGTGTTCGCGCACGGGCTGTTCGAGTCCGGTTCGTTCACCGGGGCGAACCTCGGCGCTGTCGTGCTCGGGATCGGGCTGGCGTTGCTCGACCGCATCCCCGAGTTGTACCGCAACGACCTCGCGGCCTGGGAGGCGCAGCAGCGGTTGTTGGCGGAGGCGGAGGCCGAGTCGCCGGGAGCGTACGCGCCGGCGGCGGGTGCGTGACTGTCAGCGGGCGGGACGCGGGAGCCGAGGGCGCATGAAGGGCGAGGTCAGACGCGGGGCGGTTCGGATCGTCGCCAACTACGCCCGGCTGCTTTCGACGTTCGTGCTCGGGATCATCCTCGTCCCGATTCTCATCCGATTCCTCGGGGTGGACGCCTTCGGCCTCTGGGGTCTGATCGGCGCGACGATCGGGCTGGCGGACCTGTTCCGTGAGACCGTGCGTTCGAGCATGATCCGCGAACTCGGCGCGGCGTACCACGACGCGGACCCGCGGCGGTTCCCGGTGATCTACAACTCCGCGGTGGCGCTGAGCGTGCTGCTTGCCCTGCTGGCGGCGCTGGTGTTCACGGGCGTCTGGTTCCTCCTGCCATTCCTGAACATCCCGGCGCACCTCGCGACCGCGGCCCGGTGGGTGGTCGTCTCGCAGGGCGCGTACTCGATCATGTGCGTGCTCACCGCGCCGCAGTTCAACATGTTCGTGGTGACTGAGCGCATGGTCTGGGCGAACTGGTGGCAGGCGGCGGACCGCGCCACGCACCTCGCGGCGGCCCTCGTGATCTTCTACCCCTTCGCGGTGCGCGACCCCGGGCTCGGGCTGACGCTCTTCGCGACGATCTCCTCGGGGATGGCGATCCTGCTGCACGTGGTCGCGATCGCGATCATGGCGGCGTTCGAGCCGCGGATCGTGCCGCGGCCCGGCTTGGCGACGCGCGAGGGGGCGCGCTCGATCCTCTCCACCGCGGGCTGGAACGCGGTGGTCGTCGTCGCGACGAACCTGCACATCCGGATCGACCAGTTGCTGATGAACCTGTTCTTCGGCTCGTTCGCCAACGGCATCTTCACGGTGGCGATCAGGCTGACGTCGTACGTGCGGATGCTCACGGGCGGCATGACCGACGGGCTGGACGCCGTGTCAACGCGGATATCGACGCGCGAGGAAGGTGGGGGGGTCAACGCGCTCAACCGCCATTCGACCCGCCTGCACGCGTTCGTGGGCCTGCCGGCGGGGCTCCTCGTGGTGCTGCTCGCCGAGCCGATCATCACTCTCTGGGTCGGCAAGCGGCTCCCGGACCCGGCGGCGGACATTCCCCTGGCGGTCAACCTGGTACAGATCCTGGCGATCGGGATCACGGTGCGGGCGATCGCGGACGGGTGGATGCGGATTCTGTACGGGGCGGGGCACGTGCGCCGGTACGCGCCGCTGCTGCTCGCGGCGGGGCTGCTCAACCCGGTCCTCGTCGTCGCGCTGGTGTACCTGCTCCCGGCGCGCGACTCGGGGTGGGTGGTCTCGGACTTCGACTCGCCCGCGCTCTCGTACGCGATCGTCATCACGGCGGCGTATCTGGGGGTGCTGCCGTTCATCGCGGCGCGGTGCCTGAAGACGCGGTGGGTCAACATCCTCCGCCCGCTGCTGCGGCCCGCGCTGGCGACCGCGCTGGCGTCGCCGGTCTATCTGCTCGCGCTGCGGCTCGTCGGGCAGTGGACGCTCGTGCACCTGTTCGGCGTGATGGCGGCGTACGGCGTGCTGTACGCCGGGCTGTCGTGGTTCATCGTGCTGGCGAAGGACGAACGGGCCCGGCTGGTGCGGGTGGCGCTTCGGCGTGCGCGCGGCGGGCGACCGGCGGTGGGTCGGCGCGAGGAGGAGCCCGCGTCGATCAGCGAGGAGCCGGGCGGGGCGGAATGACCAGTTCGATGAGCACGCCGCGGTGGTCCGATCCGGCGCCGCGGATGGTGCGCCAGGAGCGGACGCGCCAGCCCGGCGACGCGCACGCGTCGTCGATCGCCGCCATCGCCGGCCAGACGGACCACGCGGGGAAGGTCCCGGTCGGCGCGAGCAGCGGCTTGCACCTGAGGTAGCCGGCGCGGGCGAGCACTCGCGACCGCGAGCCGGTCGGTGTGCTGTTGAGGTCGCCGATGATGAGCGTGGGGACGCCCTCGGCTTCGAGTCGCTGCGCCTCGCGCAGGGCACGGGCGATGAGTTCGTTGCCGTCGCGCCATCGCGCGGGCGTGCGCGGCGACGATGGGTGGACGACGACCATGGCGAAGTCGCCCGACGGGTGCTGCACGACGGCCGAGAGGAGGTCGTTCCCCGCGAGGGACTCCGGGGCGTCGCGGACGGGGAACTCGCTCAGGATGAGGCGCCAGGAGGTGACGTGCGAGACCGGGCCGCGGGCCGCGCCGTGCGGGAAGGACGCGTCGAGCGCGCCGTGGCGCCGGATGCCGCGCACGAGGCCCGGGTTCGGCTCGACGAGGGCGACGACCTCGGCCTTGACGAACGTGAGCAGTTTGAGCAGTTCGTCCGGCTGCTGGTTCTCGGGGCTGCCGTTGAGGACGAGGATGCGGACGGCCTTCCCCTCGGCGCCGTCGTCCCCGGGGGTTCGCGGCGTGAGGAGAGCGAAGGCGTGCAGCGAGCAGGCGAGCGCGGCGGCGACGGCGCACGTCCATTTTCGCCGGATCGTCCAGACGATGGCGAAGGGGATCGACACGATGAGGATCTGGGCCGCCCCCTCGGCGACCATGCCCGCGCACCACGCGAGGTCCGGGAACGCGGCGGCGACCCCCGCGGCGAGGATCGCGGCCGCGACGAGGCACCGCGCGATGCCCCTGCGGCGCGGCGCGGGATCGGTCGGTGGTGCAGGCGGTGCTTCCGTCATGATCGGGAGACCTTGCCCATCCCACATCGGCCGAACGGGCACGCCATCTTTCGCGGGCCGATCGCTCGCCGCGGCTCCCGGCGAAACGGAGGATAGATGCGACACACGGCGCCACACTGCCGGCTGGAACGATTGAGGAGGCACACGATGGCACGGAACGGGAGATTGGTCGCTGCGGCGCTCACGGTCGGGCTTGCGGCGAGCGTGCAGGCGTTCGCCCAGAACGACGGATTCAGGTACTACCTCTGCTACACGACCGGGGGCGACGACCGGCAGCAGGGGAACGACTGGGGCTCCCAGTTGCAGTTCGACGACTGGCTCATGGATCGCGAGGCGGTGATCCTCTACCAGCACATCCTCGGCAACTTCCCCAAGGCCGGCGTGCACATGGTGTACTCGACGCCGACCTACATGCAGGACCACCTGGCGCGGGTCGCGTGGGCGTTGGACAAGTTCGTGCCCGATCCCGACTTCAGCGGCGTGGCGATCATCGACTACGAGACCTGGCGGTGCGAGTGGGACCGCACGCCGAACGTCCCCAGCCCGCTCGGCCCGGACGCCGAGGACCGCGACTTCAAGGATGACTGGCGCGACCACGTCCTCATGACGTACCCGGAGTTCAAGACCATGAGCCCGTCGCAACAGGAGTCCTTCCTGCGCGACACCTACGAGCAGGCGTGCGCGGACTTCTACCTCGCCACGCTCAGGCTCTGCCAGGAGATGCGGCCGAGGGCGAAGTGGGGGTTCTACGGCTACCCCAGCAAGATCTTCAAGCACCAGACCGACACGCCGAAGAACGTGATCGGGTACGGCGACCACACGCACCGCGCGTCTCAGATCAACGACCGGCTCGGGTGGATGTGGGACGCGGTGGACGCGTTCTTCCCGTCGTACTACGCCCCGCGATACACGCTGCTGGACGGCGAGCCGAGCCAGTGCCCGAACCAGGAAGCGACGACGGAGGAGGACCGCGAGTTCCTGCGATCGAACGTGGCCGAGGCGCAGCGACTGGCGAACGGCAAGCCGGTCTTCCCGGTGTCCTGGCTGCGGTACCACACGCCGAACAAGGGATGCCGGTTCCACGAGCGTCTGAACCACATCAACCTCCGCAATCAGTTCGAGGTGCCGTACCTGGCCGGCGCGAACGGCGTCGTGCTGTGGGGTAACTTGCTCAACGAGGCGGACTACCTGGACGAGCAGGCCTACTACGACCGCATGTTCATCCCCGTGCTCGCGGACGTCATGCTGACGCACGGGCTGTACGACGACGGCGGCGCGGGTCAGGACGGCGGGTCCGACGGCTCGGGCGACGCCAAGGGCGACGGCAACGACCAGGGCGACCAGGGCGAGGGCGACGGCTCGGTGGGTGACGATCCGGATGCGCCGGCTCCTCCGCCCGCCGACAACATCAACAACCCGCGCGGCGGAGGCAACGAGGGACGCGGGACGCTCCAGAAGCCGAAGGACAACCGGAGCGGCCGCGACCGCAGCGAGCGGCCGTAGGCGGCGCGGGGGGACGGCGCGGCCTATCACTCCCCGGGGGCGCAGCCACGCGACCCCGGGGAGTTCTTCATGCGCGAGGCTCGATTCGGAACCGGCATGATCGCCACGATGGTGGTTGGCGTGCTGTCCGCCTGCGTCACGACCCCGGAACCGTCGCGGCCCGCACCCGCGCCTCCCTCCGCGGAGCAGGGCGGGGGGAGCGGCTTCGAGTACCTCTGGCTGGTGACCACGCAGCCGAGCGAGGCGCGCCAGGGGCGCGACTGGTCGGCCCGTGTCGACTTCCACGGCGCGCCGATCGTGCGCGGCAGGGCGGTCATCCTGTACGCGAGGCACCTGGGCGACTTCCCCGTCGGCGGGTTGCACCAGGTCTTCGGCCGGCCCGGCGCGCTGGAGGCGCACGTCGCCAAGATCGAGTCGGACCTCGCGTGGATGATCCCCGATCCGAACTACGACGGGCTGGCCGTCATCGACTACGAGCGGTGGGACGTGATCTGGGAGCGGACGGCGAACATACCGAGCGAACTCGGTCCGGACGACCGCGACGAGGACTACCGCGACGACTGGCGCGACTACCTGCTGTCGCGCGAGCCGGACCTCATGCAGCGTCTGTCGAGGCCGGAGCAGCGAGACTACTTCAAGCGGACGTGGGAGGAGGCGGCACGGACCTTCTTCCTGGCGACGATCAACGAGTGCAAGCGGCTGCGGCCGCGGGCCAGGTGGTCGTTCTACGGCTACCCGAGCCGGATGTACGATCGGCGTGAGACTCCCCCGGGCGTGTTCGGGTACGGGGATCTGACGCACGAAGCGTCGAGGGTGAACGACACGCTCGGGTGGCTCTGGGACGCGATGGACGCGGTCACCCCCAACGTGTACCAGCCGCGGTACACGGTGGCGGACAGGCGGCCGCGCGAAGGCGCGTCGGAGAACACGCCCGAGGAGAACCGCGAGTTCATCCGCACGAACGTGGCCGAGGCGTTGCGCGTGGCGCGCGGCAAGCCGGTCTACGTTCACATCTGGGCGTGCTACGACCAGGCGGCCGGGCCGGGGCTGCACCGCACGTTTGTGAACGATCTCAACATGCGCCAGCAACTGGAGGTCCCGGGCGAGGCGGGGGCGAACGGCGTCCTGATCTGGCACCACCTCGACGGCGAAGAGCGGTTCCGGGAACTGCAGTCGTACGTGCGGACGACGCTCGCGCCGATCATCCTCGACATCGAACGCAAGCGAAGCCCGGCGCGCTAGCGGCCGGACGCACGAGCGTACATCGCCTCGAAGCGGGCGAGGATCGCGCCCGGTTCGAGGCGATCGAAGACCCATCGTCGGCCGGCCTCCCCCATCGAGCGGAGACGGTCGGGGTCGGCCAGCAGATCCCGCATTGCGCCCGCGATTTCTCCGGACGATGCATCGACGATGACGCCGCCGCCGGACTCCTCGAGTTCGGGCCAGGTGTCCACGCCGCGCGTCGTGATGAGGGGCGTGCCGCACGCGAGCGACTCGAACAGCACGAACCCGAAGTTCTCCTGGCTGGTGGGGAGGACGAAGAGATCGGCGGCCTGATAGAGCGAGAGTTTGAGCGGGCCGGAAACGAACCCGATCAGGTGGACACGCGAGCCGACGCCGCGGCGCGCGACGTGCGCGCGCAGGCGGTCGAGGTACGCCGGCTCG
This sequence comes from Planctomycetota bacterium, assembly GCA_014584315.1. GTDB lineage: Bacteria > Planctomycetota > Phycisphaerae > Phycisphaerales > UBA1924 > CAADGN01. The sequence goes on from JACTNA010000014.1 coordinate 127,338, forward strand.
CCGCTGCCCGCGACGAGCGCCGTCAGGTCCATGCCGGATGCGATGAGGTCCGCCGCGGCGTCGATGAGGAGCGGGACTCCCTTCTTGTAGTGGACTCGGCTGAGAAAGAGGACGGTCGGGCGCGAAGGCTCGATCTGCGGGAAACGCTCGCGCGCCGGGCCGGAACCGGGGAGCGAGCGGAAGGGCTCAAGGTCGAGGAGGTTGGGGATGACGACGCCGAGGTCGCGCGGGAACCACCGGCTCGCCTGACGCAGTTCGTCTTCGGCTGTGAGGTGGATGGCGGCCGCCCCGGCGAGGGCGCGGCGCGCGCCTGCGGCGAGGAACAGACGTTTCTTGATGGCCCGCTCGCCCATGCACCAGTCGTCGAGGGTGCCGCGGATGCTCCAGACGTAGGGGATGCCCGCGCGACGGCAGGCGGCGGCCACCTGCGTGTTCGAGGGCGTCCAGACGCCGTGGAGGTGGACGACGTCGCTCCCTCGGAGCGCCTCCCCGAGACGCCGTGCCTGCGGCGGCGTGAACAGCCCGCCGGGCAGGCCCGCGGGCGGGAGCGTGACCACCCGCGGCGTGGAAGCGTCCTCGCGCTTCCAGTCGTCGGGAGCGTCGGCGGCGTCGCAAGTCACGATGGCGACGCGGTGCCCCCGGGCGTGCAGGGCGGAGGAGAGGTCGAGCACGCCGCGCACCGGCCCGCCGCCTTCCAGCCTCAACCGGTGAAAGTAGTGCGTGATGTTCATCGAGGCTCCGAGCGTCGTGCCGCAGCGGTGAGTTCAGCGTACAGGCCTTCGAATCGGGCGAGCACGGCGTGGGGGTTGAGGTTCTTCGTGACCCATGCGCGGCCCGCGTTCCCCATGGCGGCGCGTCGGGCCTGGTCGTCGAGCAGTCCGTCGATGGCGTCGGCCACGGCGACGGGGTCCCGATCGACCACCTCCGCGCCTCCGCTCTCGAGCAGTTCGGGCCAGGTGTCGATGAGACGCGATGCAACGACGGGCGTGCCCGCGGCCATGGCCTCGAAAAGGACGTATCCGAAGTTCTCCTGGCTGGAGGGGAGGACGAAGATGTCGCAGGCCTGGAGCAGGCTGACCTTGAGCCGCCCGGCGACAAAGCCGACGAAGCGGACGCGGTCGTCGAGGCCGAGCGATCGGACCCGTTCCCGAAGGGATCGTTCGTACGCGGGGTCGCCGGAGCCGGCGACGATGACCGTGCACGCGCGCCCGCGCCGACGGAGCACGTCGGCGGCGTCGATCAGGATCTCCAGCCCTTTCTTCGGGTGCAACCGGCTCAGAAACAGGACGCGCCCGCCGTCGCTTCGGAGCGCGTCAAACGAGGCGCGGGCCTCGTCGGGGCCGGGCGGGTCGAGGAAAGGCCCGAGGTCGAGGAACATGGGAATGACGACGCCGCGACCGGCGGGGAATCGCGTTCGGGACTGTTCGAGCTCGGCGGCGGCCGTGCAGTGGACCGCACCCGCGCGTTCGAGCGTGCGCCGGCCCGCCAGGGCGAGGTGGAGGGATTTCTTGAGCCGCTTCTGCGCCATGCACCAGTCGTCGAGCATGCCGTGGATGCTCACGACGTACGGCACTCCCTCGCGCCGCGCGATGGCGGCGAACTGCACGTTCGAGGGCGTCCATGCGCCGTGGAGGTGCAGCACGTCGGCGTTGCGGATCGCCTCGCGGGCGGCGTGCAGTTGTCTGCGCGTGAAGAGGCCGAGCGGCAGCGCGGGCCGATCGAGTTTCAGCAGGCGGGGCGAGCCGGTGGCTCCCGCACGCCAGGCCTCGGGCACGTCGGTACTGTCGCACGCGAGAAGCGTCACCGCGTGCCCCCGCGCGGCGAACTCCCGGCACAGGTCCATCACCGCGACGACGACGCCTCCGTCGGCCAGGCGCATCTTCAGCTCGACGTGGACGACCTTCACGATCGCGTCTCCGCCCGGGCACGCCCGGGAAAGCCGTGCCGGGCCTGGAGTTCGTTGAAGCGCACGGCCATCGCGGGAGGAAGGTCGAGCGGCGCGCCGTCGTTGCGTCGTTCAGCGGAGATCATCGCGGCGGCGGCCTCCAGCCACGACGCGGGGGCGTCCGCGCCGACGTGCGCGGCGATCAGGCGCAGCGTGCCCGAGGGGTCCGCGGTGAGTTGGGGGTAGGTGATCTCGAGCAGTCGATCGGCGAGCACGGAGCGCCAGCGGTCGGCCTCGCCGAGGCTGGTCAGCCACTCGTACGCGCCCTTCTGGGCGTCCGCCGCGAGCAGCGCGACGTCCTCGGGAAAGTAGCCGCGCGCCGGTCCTTCCTCCGCGAGGCGCTTCCACTTGAGGTGGTCGCGTCCCCACCACTGGTTGTAGTCGGCGTGCCCGGCCATGCGGTAGGGCTGGGTGGTGGCGAGCCGGTGGATCGAGCGAGCGACGTCCACGCCGTCCCGGACGATGTGGACCCAGCGTGCAGTGCCGCCGGTGAAGGCCTCGATCAGGCCGATGCGGTAGGCGTTGTGCGGCGTTTTCTCGATCAGGGTGGGGCGACCGGCGCGCACGCGCGCGCCGAGGATCAGACGGTCGAACCGCTCGCGCGACTCCGGCGTGGCGTCGTCGGCGTCCATGAAGAGGCGGGCCTCGCCGCGGTAGTGCAGGTTCGTCACGTCGAGGCGGCGGTCCACGTTGGCCCAGAGGTGGTACGGCTCGCGGAGGTAGCAGACGGCGGGGTGCTCGCGGAGGGCGACGCCGAGGATGGAGGTGCCGGATCGGCCGCAGCCGACGACGAAGGCGGGCGGCGCGAGGCATTCCCCCCCCCTTGGGGCGGGTCGGCGCGCCATCCGTTCGGCGCTGGCGCGGATGACGCGGAGTTTGGCGGATCGGAGCAGGGGCTTGAGGGAGTCCAGCACGCGCGCCTCCGGCGGTCAGGCGCTCACGGGCGAGGGGGTCGCGGCGTCGCCGAGCAGAGCGAGCACGTCGTCGGGGAGGTGGTACCCGTGTCGGCGCATCTCGTCCATGACGATCGGGAGGCACGTGCGCAGGACGCCGGGGTCAAGGCGCTTCCACTTGTTCTGTCGGCCGGGATCGACCCACTCGGTCAGCGCCTTCTCGATGTCGGGCGTCATGTCGAGGCCGCAGTGCGCGAGGATGCGCGCAAAGTGCGTTCCCGGATCGGTGACGAAGTCCTCGTAGCGGACGGTGTGCACCGCGCCCGGTTCGAGCCGGGCGAGATCCTCCGCGGCGGTCTTCGAGCAGTACGCCCACTGCCGGGCGATGATCTCCTCGGTCGTGAGTCGCTTGCGGTCCTCCATGATGCCGGGATACCGGACGCCCCAGGTGGAGACGTGCTTCTGCCGGAGCACCTTCTTGCGGAAATGGTCGACGATGAGTTTGCCGAGGTAGTAGTGCAGTTGCGACTTGGGTGTGTCGCGGATGCGACGGCGGATGTGGCGGGCGTGGATCGCGTTGTGCCATCGGAGTTCCGCGCTGGAGAGATTCGCGAGCGGCTCGCGGACGATGTAGATGAAACTGGCCTCGGGGAAGATGGCGCGGACGTACGGAATGCGGACGACGCACGCGGGCGTCTTCTCCATCACCCGGCGCCCGCCCATCTCGCGCTGGCGCTGGAGGAACCGCTTTCGGATGTACGCGCGGACCCTGGGTGTCGCGTCCTCCTCCGTGAAGCGGTCGTGCTTGCGGGCCGGATCCGCGAAGTTCCAGATCGTCCGCTCCTCGTACCAACTGGATACATCCGGGTGGAGGTCGAACAGCTCGCGCATCATCGTGGTGCCGGAGCGCGCGTTCCCGAAGAGGATGATGGGCGGTCTCAGTCCCGCGTCGCTCTGCCCCATGACGCTCCGTCTCCTTCGGCACGGCGCACACGTGCCATGAGTCTCTCTATCGGCCAATCGTAGCGGCCGCCCAAGCCCGGCAGGGACCGGGCGGGACGGCGCTCACGGCGGCAGGCCCCGTTCGGCTCGCTTCATCTCGCGGACTTTGAGGACGATCTGGTACTCGTAGATGGCCTGGAGGGCGCAGTAGGTCAGGCCCGGGCCGCCGTCCAGGAACCCTCCCTGCCCGAGGTACATGTACGCGAACTTCAGCCACGGGCGGCACGGCAGCCGGAACGAGAGGTTCTTGAGTTCCAGCCGCCGGGTGTTCCTGTCTCGGCTCAGCAGGTTCGCGAGGCGTACAGGCCGCTCGCGCAGGGCCTTCATCGTCTCCGCGGCCTCGTAGGTCGAGTAGCGGTTGTGCCGCTCCAGCCACTCGCCGATCCCCTTGCTGAAGTTGTAGTGGATGAACCGCTCGCGCAGATAGCCGACCGCCCCGTCGACCACCGGCGCGGGGTTGGCGAGGCGCTCGAAGCGGATGTGCGGCGGCTGGAAGAAGCGCATGATGTTGCCGGGGGGCATGGCGCGGCGGAGCCACCGCCCCATGAAGTAGTTGCGCCGCCCGCAGTAGTAGGCGACCGGGTCGCCGCGCTCGCGCGAGCGTTCGCCCCGGTCCCACTCGTCGGCGATGGCCTCGATCTCGGCGCGGAGTTCGGGGGTCATGCGTTCGTCGGCGTCGAGGTAGAAGACCCATCGGTGCTTGAAGGGGATGTTCTCCATGGCCCAGTTCTGGTGCGGGCCGCGGCCGTCGTAGGGGCGCTCGAACCACCGGCAGCCGCGCTCGAGGGCGATGGCTTTCGTGCGGTCGCTGGAGAGGGAGTCGAGGACGACCATGTCGTCCGCGAAGGCGACGGAGTCGAGCAGGCCGGGCAGGTTCGCCTCTTCGTTGAGGGTCTGGATGAAGATGGAGACGGGCATTCCTGTTCCGAACAGCGGGGGCGGCCCCTGAAAGGTTCATCGTTCCTTGCGTACGAGACGCTTCGCCTTTCGCTGGCTTGACAACACCCGCCAGACATCATGCCGTGTCATCGTCAAGCCGGTCCGGGCAATGAACTGGACATGGAGCGACTCGAACTCCTGCGTGTACGGAAGATCGTCGACCGTTCGCCTTGAGAGCCGGTACAGTTCACGCAGCGTCTGTTTCTGGGTGTCCTTCAGTCTCAGCATCGCCATGCCGCCTCCCCGCTACTGCACTGCGCGAATGATGTCATCCGCCACGTACACCCGGTTCCGTTGCTTGCCAGTCGCCTCGCGGAGGATGCCGGCCGCGACGAGTTTGTCCACGTTGATCTGCGCGGATCGGCGCGTCACTCCCAGAACGTCGCAGACTCGGGATACGCTTACTGCGGGACGTGCGAAGAGCTCGTCGGCAAGGCGCAGCGGCAGCGCGGACGCCCGAGCGCCGATGAGCCTGCGACGGTATTCGTCGCGGAGTTCGACGAGCCGGGACGTCCTGTCGACGGCGTCCATCGACTGCTCGGCCACGCCGCGAAGGAAGAACTCCAACCATTCAGTCCATTTCCCTTCGCGGCTGACGACGAGCAGCCGGCTGTAGTACGCTTCGCGCTCACGCTCGAAATAGGCCGAGAGGTAAAGCAGCGGTCCGGGGAGGATTCCCTCCATGCACAGCATCAGGGTGATGAGCAGCCTCCCGATACGGCCGTTCCCGTCGAGGAAGGGGTGGATCGCCTCGAACTGGTAGTGGACCATCGCGAGCCTCACGAGCGGCGGCAGTTCGCTCTTCGTGTGCAGGTAGGACTCGAAGGCGTTGAGCGCGGGGACCAACTCGTTCGGCGGCGGCGGCACGTAGGTCGCGTGAGAGATCGACCCGCCTGGCGGCCCGATCCAGTTCTGGACCGTGCGGAACTCTCCGGGGTTCGCGCTGTTGCCGCGCACGTCCTGCATCAGAAGACGGTGCATCTCGCGCACGAGCCGAAGGCTCATCGGGAGCGTGGACAGCCGCGACAGACCGTACTCGAGCGCCCGGACGTAGTTGTAGACTTCCCTGACGTCCGCCACACGCGGTTCGGCCTCGGGAACAGCTTCGAAAAGCACAAGGTCTGACAAGGATGCCTGCGTCCCCTCGATTCTGCTCGAGAGCACTGCCTCGCGCCGCATGAACGGCCCGATGAGCAGGTGAGGATTGGGCAGGTTCAGGCCGATCCCCGCAAGCCTCCCCAACGCCCGATCCGCGGCCGAGAGCACGGTCAGAAGTGTGCTGCCCCAATCGATTCGAGGGGGCAGCGGGTCCGGGACGTAGGCCCAGCACGAGCCAAGACCGCCGCCGATGCGGACCAACCGTCCTGGGTGCCCGGGCTTGAAGGTCTCTGGGTTCACGATTGGGTACCGGAAGTAACGCTGATGGGCGAAGTACGATACTCTATGGCAGATAGGTATCGTAGGATGTACTCTCTTGCCTAGGCAAATCCACTGACGACCTGCGCAACGTCGAGTGTGTACATCCCCCGCCGCCCGTCCATGGCGGAGTCGATGCAGACCTGCCGGGCGTCGCGGCTGAAGCGGGGGTGGAGGTCCACGCGGACTTCGCCGTCGAGTTCGCGGGGCGTGGGGAAGCGGCCGACTTCGTAGCCGACGCTCTCGAGGCAGTCCCACAGGAACAGCGGCTGGCGCGAGCGGAGGTCGGGGTAGCCGTCCGTGACGACCCATCGCCCCGGCTCGGGTCCGCCGCGGCTGAAGGTGCAGTGCCCGTCGCAGGCGAGTTCGCCGCGGGCGAAGGGCTGGGTTCGGGCGTTCTCCTCGTCGGGGATGAGCAGGTAGGAATCGCGGACGATGCGGCTCATGAGGAAGCGGGGCTTGCCGAGGGCGTAATAGACGGGTTTGAGCGTGCGTCGGGCGGCGTTCATCGCCGCGCCGCGGAGGCCGCGCGTGCCGCCTCCCAGGAGCGAGCGACGTCCGGCCCAGGCGAGCAGCGTCGAGTCGTCGCGCCAGTCGTAGTGGCTGACCATTCCCTCCATGAGCAGGCGCGGGTCGGAGCCGTCCCCGCCGACGGTGAAGAGGCGCGACTGGAGGATGCCGTCGGGGCGGTCGAAGCGGTGCAGGAAGCAGAGGCGCGAGCCTGAGCGGTTGAACATGATGTGGTTGACGTAGTGGTGGGCGTGCTCGCCCATGGGGTTGGGGCGGTGGCCGCGCACGGCCGCGATGGACGCGATGAGCGTTCGCTCGCCGGTGCGCAGGTCGAGGTGCCAGACGCCGTCGCCGTCCGGGGCGGGGTCGCGTGGGTTGGCGTCGTGCACGGCGGGCAGGCCGTACTCGCGTCGGAGGCGCGTGAGTCGCCCGAAGTCGAGCGTGGCGGCGTTGCGGGCATCGGGCGCGACGGCGTACACGGGCCAGGGCAGGACGCGGACTTCGGCACCCGAACGTTCGACGATGCGCGCGACGGGTCGGTTGTCGGTGATGTCGTTGAAGAGGATGCGTTCGGTGGCGCCGTCCTGGAGCCATTGGAGCTGCGCGCCCTGCTGCCAGTTCCAGGCGTGCGAAAGGCCGATGGCCTCGAAGCGGCCGGCGGCAAGGTCGATCCACCCCACCTCGGCCGGCTCGTCCGTCCGCGGGAAGCGGTCGCAGAATCGGGCGCGATGCGCAAGCAGTTTCGAGCCGTCGGCCGACCACGGGCGCTTGTCGTAGTAGCCGAACCAGTAGTGCCACCCGTCGTCGGGCGAGACCTTGCGGATTGGGCAGGCACGGTTGATCACGGCGCGATCCGAACGCGGAGGGGGGGGAGAACGCGGAAGACGCGGAGGCGGCGCGGAGGGCGCGGAGTCGGATCGGGATGCATCGGTTCAGGGTGCATGGGGCGCAGGGTCCTCCGCGTGGTTCGCTTCTCCTCCGCGCTCTTCGCGTTCCGCGCCCTTGATCACGCGGTCCTTGACGGGCTTGGCCGGCGTGCCGACGCAGACTTTCCAGGGGGGCAGGTCGTCGAAGACGCTCGAGCGCGCGCCGACGACCGTGCCCTCGCCGATCGTGACGCCCGGGCCGACGAAGACGTCGGCGGCGATCCAGCACGACGCGCCGATGCGGATGGGCATGGGGCGGAGCGTGAAGCGGCGGTCCTCGTGGTCGTGGGTCGCGCCGCAGAGGTACGAGTACTGGCTGACGGTGGTGTGCGCGCCGATCTCGATCGTGTCGACGCAGTAGCAGTCCACGTCGTCGCCGAGCGTGGCGTAGTCGCCCATGACGAGGTTCCACGGCCCCCAGATGCGCGCCCGCGGGCAGACCCGCGCCTTGAGCGAGACTCGCGCGCCGAAGAGACGCAGGATGCGCGCCCGCACGCCGTGCATCGGGCGGGGCACCCAGCGGAAGATCGTCGCCTGCACCACGCCCCACGCGACACGGCGCAGGCGGTTGCCCAGGCTGTGCGGGCTGGGCTTGTTCGAGATATCGATGCCGTTGCTCATGCCGCTTGGCGCCTCGATGCCGCGTGCCCCGGTGACTCTCTTCAGGTGGGATCGACGTTGACGAACGCCCGCTTCTTCATGGGCCTCGCGGGCTGGCCGGCGGCGACCGTCCAGGGCGGGAGCGCGTCGCCCTCGACGACCGAGCGAGCGCCGACGACGGTGCCCGAGCGGAGCCGCGTGCCCGGCAGGGCGAGCGCATCGGCGGCGAGCCAGCAGTCGTCCTCCAGGACGATGTCGGCGCGACGGACGGGGTGGCCCGGGGCGGCCGGGTCGCGGGCCTCGGTGGTGACGATGGCGAGCTGGCTCACCACGCACCGGTCGCCGATCGTGATCCGTCCCCCCCCTCGCAGGGCGGCGCGGTCGCCGATGACCGTGAGCGAGCCGACGGAGAGGAGCCAAGGGCGGTCGATGGCGACGCTGCGCCGGACCTTCATGTTCGGGGCGAGGCGTGCGCCGAACGCGCGCAGCACGGCGCGCCGCCACCCGTTGGCGACGTGCGGCGAGAGGCGGAACGCCCATCGCCCGACGGTGCGCCACAGGAACGCCCTCACGGCGTCTCTCCTTCGGCGGCGGGGTCGAACGGGCGCGCGGGGTTGCCGCGCAGCCACGTGTCGGCGGGGGCGGACTTGTAGACGCTCGCACGCGGCGCCACGCGGCATCGGTCGCCGAGTTCGACGCCGGGACCGATGTAGGCGTCGAGGCCGATGAAACACCCGCGCCCGACAGCGATCGGCGGCTTGAGCAGCGGGAAGCGGGAGTCGGTCATGTCGTGCGTTCCGGCGCACAGGTGGGCGCGGTAGTCGATGACGGTGTCGTCGCCGATGGTGATCGGACCCAGCCCGTACAGGATCACCCGATCGGCCACCTGCACGCGGTCGCCGCAGCGGATGTTCCAGGGGATGGCGATATCCACGCCGGACCCGAAGGAGCAGCCCCGCCCCACCCGGCCGCCGAAGAGCCGGATGAGCGAGGCTCGGGCCGGCGGGAGGAGTTCCCACAGGACCCGGCCGACGGTCCCCCACACAGCCCGAACAAGTTTCTGCTTCGGTGTCCAGACCGACTTGCGTGCCGGGGGTGGAACGGCCGGCGTGGGACCGGTCGAGGCGTCGGGTGGGTCTTGGGCCGCGGTGGGGGTCATCGGGTCTCCGGACTCGGCGGCGTGGCGGCGCGGGGCGCCACCCGCACTACGACGGCCGGGAGTGGGCCGATCGCGTGCAAGGCACAACAGTATCGGCAGGGGTCTGCCGATGGTGAGACCATGCGGCCCGGGCCTATCGTGCCAGCCTTCGCGGGAGGCCGACAGGAGACGGGTGGGATCGGCATGGACCCGACGAAAACCCTTGAGCATCTGGCGAGGAGGCTCCTGCCTCCCGCGGCGGCCCGGGCGGCCAAGCGCATCGCCGTCTGGCCCCGGTACTGGGCGCAGCGTGCGGCCTGCCGGCGCGGGTACAGGGAGTACGGCTCGCGGTATCCCCATCCGGTGCTGTTCGTGGCGGGCCTGCCCAAGAGCGGGACGACCTGGCTGGAGAAGATGCTCTCGTCGTTCCCGGGGTACCACGAACTGCTGATCCCCGAGGTGGCGGCGCACGAGTTGCGGACGGGGGGGAGCCACGACTTCGAGTTGCCGGACGGCATGTTCGAGCGGTTCCGCGGCATGCTCGTGCTGACGAAGATGCACGCGCACGGCTCGGCGCACAACGCGGGCGTGCTGAAGCGGGCGGGCGTGCCGTACGTGGTGCTGTACCGCGACCTGCGTGACGTGGCGGTGAGCAACTACTTCTACGTCCGGAACACGCCGTGGCACCCGGAGTACCCGCTGTATGCGCCGCTGCCGTTGCGGGAGGGGCTGCGGGTGTTCTCGGAGCGGACGCTGCCCGCCTACTCCGCGTGGGTGCGTTCGTGGCGGGACAACCGCGACGGGTCCGCGAGCCTGATGCTGCGCTACGAGGACCTGCTGGCGGACGCGCGCGGCTCGGTGTCGCGGATCGCCGCGCTGTTCGGGCTGGACGATTCGCCGGAGACGATCGCGCGGATCGTGGAGGAGCACTCGTTCGAGCGCATGAGCGGGGGCCGGGAGCGGGGGCAGGACGACGCGAAGGCGTTCGTCCGCAAGGGGGTCGCCGGGGACTGGCGGAACCACTTCGACGACGCGCTGCGCCGGACGTACAAGGCGACGATCGGCGAGTTCCTGGTCGAGTTCGGGTACGAGGCGACGACGGATTGGTGAGCGGCGCGGGGCGGGCCTCTATACTCGCCCCCTTCCCGCGACGGAGAGACCAAGGCATGAGCACGCCGCGCAAGATACTGTTCGTCTGCCAGGTGTTCTACCCGGACACCACCTCGACGAGCCAGTTGTTCACCAGCATGTTCGCGGAGATGGTGAAGGAGGGGCACGACATCACCGCGCTGTGCGCCTTCCCCAGCGGGCGGGAGGGGCGCGGGCGCAAACTCCCGCGGTTCGAGGTCTACAAGGGCATCAAGATCCGTCGGCTCGGGTTCCGGATCGACCACAAGAAATCGCACTTCTCGCGGGCGATGTCCTACCTGGGGTTCATGATCCCCGCGCTGCTGCGCCTGCTGTTCGTGCCCAGGTCCACCATCGTGTTCGGCGTGACGAACCCGCCCTTCCTGGCGCAGGGTCTGTACCTGATGTCGCTGCTGCGCGGGCTGAAGTACCAGTACATGGTGCTGGACGCCTATCCCGAGTCGCTCATCGCGCTGGGGATGAGCGAGCGGTCGTTCGTGGCGCGGGTCTGGACGTGGCTGAACAAGATCGCGTATCGCCGCGCCGACAGGATGATCGTGCTCGGGCGGGACATGACGACCCTGCTCGTCAACCGCTACGGCATCGACGAGAAGAAGTCCATCGTGTACATCCCGCACTGGAGCGCGGTCGAGGCGCCCGACCCGCTGCCCATCGAGAAGAGCGCGATGGTGGACCGGCTGGGGCTGCGCGGCAAGTTCATCGTGCAGTACTCGGGCAACATGGGGATGTGGCACGACATGGACTCGTTCGTGCGCGCCGCCAAGCAGATCGAGGACGACCCCTCGATCCACTTCCTGTTCATCGGCGAGGGGGCGCGCCGGACGGCGGCGGTGCGCCTGGCCGAGGACCTCGGCTGCACGAACATCACGTGGCACGACTTCGTGCCGCTGGAGCAGGTGCGCGAGAGCCTGTCCAGTTGCCACGTCGCGCTGATCTCGCTGCGCGCCGGCTTCGAGGGGATCGCCGTCCCGAGCAAGCTGTACGGCATCCTGATGAGCGGGCGCGCGGTGCTCGCGCAGACGCCTCTCGAGTCCGAGACCGCCTACACGCTCGCTGAGTGCGACTGCGGCGTCACGGTCGCGCCGGGCGACACCGAGGGCCTGGTGCGGGCGATCCGCGAGATGGCGGCCGACCGCGAGCGCACGGCCGAGATGGGCCGCAAGGCGTTCAGGGCGTACAAGGAGAAGTACACGCAGGCGCAGGCGATCGAGGCGTTCTCCGATCTCTGGGGGTTGGACATGAGGAAGCGGCCCGCCGCGTCGCCGACGGCCGCCGAGACGGCCGCCTGAGGCCCACGGACGCCCGCCATGACCCCGCCCGAGACGCGCCCGCCGCTCCGCGTGCTGATCGTGACCGAGGACGATCCGCTCTATGTCGTCCGGTTCTTCGAGGTCTTCTTCGCGGAGTGCCCGCGCGACCGGATCGACCTCGTCGGGATCACGGTGAGCGAGGCGTTCCACGAGCCGATGCACAGGACCGCGCTGCGCATGTGGCGGTTCTACGGCCCGACGGACTTCGTGCGTCTGTGCTTCCGGTTCGCGCTGGCGAAGGTGAGGGGGCGGAACATCGCGGCCCTGGCCCGCGAGGCGGGCGTGCCGATCGTGCCGACGGCGTCGGTGAACGACCCGGCGTACGTCGCCCGCGTGCGCGACGAGTTGACGCCGGACGTGATCGTCTCGGTCGCCGCCCCGGAGATCTTCCGCAGGGACATCCTGGGCGCGGCGAGGCTGGCGTGCATCAACATCCACTCGGGGCGGCTGCCGGTGTACCGCGGCATGATGCCGAACTTCTGGCAGTTGCTCCACGGGGAGCGGGCGGCCGTGGTGACCGTGCACGAGATGGCCGCGCAACTCGACGCGGGCGGCGTGATCGACACGCTCGAGTTCCCGCTGCGCCAGCGCGACTCGCTGGACCGCGTCATCACGGGGACGAAGCGCGAGGGGGCGCGGCTGATGATCCGCGTGCTGGAGCGCTTCCACGCCGGGCCGGTCGCGGCGACGCCGCTCGACATGTCCGGGAAGAAGTACTTCTCGTTCCCGAAACCGAGCGACGTACGGGCGTTCAGGAAGCGGGGCCATAGGATGCTGTAGAAGGGATGAGGCACCAGGCACCGGGCACCAGGGAAGGACGGACCTGCTGCCCCGTGCCCGATGCCTGACGCCCGCGCCGCCATGTCGATCGACGTCGAGGACTGGTTCCAGGTCGAGAACCTGAGGGCGGTCGTCGCGCGCGACACGTGGGACGAGCGGGAACTGCGCGTCGAGCGGAACACGGACCGCATGCTCGAACTGATGGCGGAGCGCGGCGTGCGGTGCACGTGCTTCATCCTCGGGTGGGTCGCCGACAGGTGCCCGGACCTGATCCGGCGGATCGCCGCAGCGGGGCACGAGATCGCCAGCCACGGCTACGGGCACGACCTGATCTACTCGCTGACGCCGGAGCAGTTCCGCGAGGACGTGCGCCGGGCGAAGCGGCTGACCGAGGACCTGACGGGGGCGAGCGTGCGGGGGTACCGCGCGCCGTCGTTCTCGATCACCGACTGGGCCATCGACATCCTGCGCGAGGAGGGGTTCGCGTACGACTCGTCGGCCTTCCCGACGGTGGCGCACGACCGCTACGGGACGCTCTCCGGCATGGACGCGGGCGAGCCGATCGCCGAGATCCGGCCGGGGTTCCACGAGGTGTGCGTCTCGACGCTGCACCTGGGGCGGCGCGGGCTGCCGTGGGCGGGGGGGGGGTACTTCCGGCTCATCCCGTACCCGGTCTTCAGGCGCGGCGTGCGCCGGATTCTGCGGTCGGGGACGCCGTATGTGTTCTACATCCACCCGTGGGAGATCGACCCCGGCCAGCCGCGGATGACCGGCCTGCGCCGCTCGCACGCGTTCCGGCACTACAACAATCTGGGACGGTGCGAGTCGCGGTTCGCGTCGCTGCTGTCGGAGTTCGCGTGGACGACGGTGGGGGATCTGGTGGCGAGGGAGCCGGAACGGGCGTCGGCTCGATGAGCGAGTCGAGCCGCGGGAGCGAGGGGTCCTCTGGGTCCAAGAGGTCCTACGGGGCGTGCGAGCGGGCACCCGGTGGGATGATGACGACGTCCGCCGCGTCGATCGTGAGCCGCACGTCCGACGAGCCGGGGGGCGATGGGGGGGGGTTCAGTTCGGCGGCCTTCAGGCGCGCGCCGCCGGCGAGTTCCAGCGTGTGCTGCGCGATCTCGCCGAGGTAGACGGTGTCGAGACGGCGGGCGGAGAGGGAAGAGTCGTGAGGCTTGAGGCTTGAGTCGTGAGGCTTGAGTCCTGAGTCTTGAGGAGGGGAAAGAAGGCGGATGGCTTCGGGGCGGATGCTGAGCGTGACGCGCGCGGTCGGCGCGGGGCGGTCGCTCGCCGGGGCGTCGTGCGCGATGAAGGCGGCGAGGTCGCCGGCCGGCGTGCGCAGGCGGGCCAGGCCCCCCTCGACGCCGACGACCTCGGCCTCGAGAAAGTTGGTCTCGCCGAGGAACTCGGCCACGAACCGCGAGCGCGGGCGGCGGTAGAGGTCCGCCGGCGCGCCGAGTTGCACGACGCGCCCCGCGTCCATGATGGCGACGCGGTCGGCCATGCTCAGGGCCTCCTTCTGGTCGTGCGTGACGTACACGGTGGTCAGGCCCGCCTGCTTGCAGACCCGCCGGATCTCGGCCCGCAGTTCGATGCGCAGTTTGGCGTCGAGGTTCGAGAGCGGCTCGTCCAGCAGCAGCACGTCCGGGCGCACGACGAGGGCGCGCGCCAGCGCGACCCGCTGCTGCTGGCCCCCCGACAACTGCGCGGGCTTGCGCTTCGCGTAGTCGCCCATGCGCACGGCGTCGAGCGCCTCGCGCACGCGCGCCGCACGCTCGGCGGGCGGCACGCGCCGCACGCCCAGCCCGAACGCCACGTTCTGCTCCACCGTCATGTGCGGCCAGAGGGCGTAGGACTGGAAGACCATCCCGGTGTTCCGCTTGTTCGGCGCCAGCCGCGTGACGTCGCGGAAGGAGCGTGGGGGGGTGGCGGCCGACGGGTGCGCGGGGGCGGGCGATGACGCGAACGCGATCGTCCCGGCCGTCGGCTGGATGAAGCCCGCGATCATGCGCAGGAGCGTGGTCTTGCCGCAGCCGGAGGGGCCGAGGAGGAAGAAGAGTTCTCCCGGCTCGATGTCGAGGGAGACGCCGTCCACGGCCCGGGTGCGCGGCGCGCGGGCGACGGCCGGGAACTCCTTGACCAGGCCGGCGATGCGGATGGCGGTGGTCATGGGATGGGAGGGTAGCGGGAGCGGGCGGAGGGCGCGGCGGGGGCGGGCGGCGCGAGCGCGCGCGGGCGCGGACAACCGCGTGGTAGGATGCCGCCATGAGGCGGTCAGGCAACGCGGGCGGCGAGATCGGGCGTTTACAGAAGTTTCGCGCCGTGCGCCCGCCGGGCATCGCGGTGGGGGTGGCGGCCCGGGCGCTCGCCGAGGGGCTGGAGCGTGAGCACAGGCTCACGGGCGGCCTGGCGGGGGCGTGGGCCGCCCTCTGCCCGCCGGAACTCTCCGAGCGATCGCGCGTCGTCCGCTTCGCCTCGGGCGTGGTGACGGTCGAGGTGACGGACGGGTCGACGCGGTTCCGCCTCGACCGTTGGCTGCGCTCCGGCGGGCGGGACGCGCTCCAGGCCCGCGCGGGGGGGGGGATACGGCGGGTGGTGATGCGGGTGGGGGGAGGCAGAGGGGAAAGAGCAAGGAGCAAATAGCAAAGAGCAAAGGGCAAAGAGCAAATAGCAAAGAGCAAAGGGCAAAGGGCAAAGAGCAAAGGGAAAGGGTAAAGGGCAAAGGGCAAAGGGTAACGAGCACAGGGCCGACGGGATGCGGATTCGCCGCCCGGTCCACAGCCCGTGGGGGTGCGGCATGACCCGCAATCCGTACGAGCACTTTCGCGGTCGGGAGTTGACGCTCAACGACCATCTCGCCATCGACCGCACCGTCCTCTCCAACGAGCGGACGCTGCTGGCGTACGGGCGGACCGCGCTGGCGATGCTCATCATCGGCGGCTCGTGCATCAAGTTCTTCGACTCCGTCTGGATGCAGGCGCTCGGCGTGCCGTTCGTCGTCGGGAGCGTCGTGGTGATGGCGTGGGGGTGGCGTCGGTACGAGCGCACGCGTCGCTTTCTCGCCGCCGCGCTGCAGCACCAGACCGGCTCGCCCGATCACCCCCTCAAGGCGGAGGCGCGCCGCGCGAAGCCGCAGGCGGAGGCCGAGACTACATCGGCCACACCAGGAGAATGACGGGCACGCCCGCGGCCGGCACGATCGCCGAAACGGGCAGGCCCAGACGCCAGTAATCCCCGAAGCGGTACCCGCCCGGCCCCATCACGAGCGTGTTGGACTGGTGGCCGATCGGCGTCAGGAACGCGCTGGAAGCGCCGACGGCCACGCCCATCAGGAACGGATCGGCCGACGCCCCGACGCCCGCCGCCAGCCCGATCGCGATCGGCGCCATCAGCACCGCGGCGGCGGCGTTGTTGATCACATTCGAGAGCAGCATCGTCACGACCATCAGCCCGAGCAGCAGCCCCCACGGCGGGAGCGACGACGACACGCGGAGCAGCCCCTCGGCGACCAGCCCGGCCGCGCCGGTCGTCTCCATCGCCTCGCCGACGGGGATCATCGCGCCGAGGAGGATGATGACGGGCCAGTCGATCGCCTCGTAGGCCTCGCGCAGCGTGAGCAGCCTCGAAATGAGCATGGCGCACGCGCTGGCGGCGAAGGCGACCTCAACGGGCGCTAGCCCGAACACCGTCGCCAGGATGCCGGCGGCGAAGCAGGCGACCGCCAGTGCGGCACGGCGCGGCTTGCCCACCGCCAGGTCTCGTTGGGCGAGGGGGAGCAGGCCGAGCGTCTCGAACGCCTGCTGGAGCGCGCTCTGATTGCCCTGGAGGAGCAGCACATCGCCGCCGCGGAGGCGGATGTCGCGCAGGCGCCGACCGATGCGCCTGCCCTCGCGCGCCACGCCCAGAATGTTGATGCCGGACCGGCGCCGCAGGTCGATCTGCGCCGCCGATCGGCCCTCGATCCTGCCCCCCGGCGTGACGATCGCCTCGACGACGACGATCTCGCCCTCCGCGCCGAGCATCTCCTCACGAAGTTCGCGGTCTCCGTCCGGCTCCAGCCCGAGCGCATCGGTCAGGGTCCCGATTGTCTCCGCGTCCGCCTCGACGACCAGCACGTCGCCCGCCGCCATGCGTTCACGCCGCGATGGCATCGCAAGCCGACGGTCGCCGTGCGCGATGCCGACGATGACGGCGTCGCCCGCCGCCGCCTCCGACGCCTCGCCGATCGTCATGCCCTCCGCCTTCGAGCCTTTCGGCACCCGCAACTCGACCACGTAGGCGTCGATGTCGAAGAGCGCGCCGGCGGAGGAGGCCGGGTCCCGCTTCGGCAACAGACGCCAGCCGACCAGGCCGCAGAAGACGCACCCCGCGACCGCGACGACCGCCCCGACCGGCGTGAACGAGAACATGCCGTACGGCGTCCCGGCCACGTCGCCCCGATAGGAGGCGATGATGATGTTCGGCGGCGTGCCGATCAGCGTCGTCATCCCGCCGAGGAGCGAACCGAACGCGACCGGCATGAGGACGAACGATGGCGAACGCCCTCCCGACCGCGCCATCCGCACCGCCACGGGCATCAGGATCGCCAGCGCGCCCACGTTGTTCATGAACCCGGAGCAGACGGCGGTGACGAGCGTGAGCGTCACCGCCTGGCCCGTCGCGCTCTCTCCGGCCAGACGCATCGCACGCCCGAGCACGTTCACCGCGCCCGAGTTGCGCAGGCCCCGCGACACGACAAGCACGGCCGCGACCGTTATGACGGCCGGGTGTCCGAACCCCGAGAAGGTCCGGTCGGCGGCGACGACGCCGGCGAGTACCAGCGCCAGCAGCGTCACCATCGCGACCAGGTCGTACCGCCACCGCCCCCAGACAAACAGCGCCAGCGCCACCACCAGGCCGACGCCGAGGATCACCTGGTCGACCATGCCCCGCCCTCACGCCCGGCCTCGCCCACGACGGGCCGCGCCCAGTCTACAACGCGGCACGCCGACGCCGAGCGTCACGACCCGCGTGCGGGCGGCCTGGGCTGCGGCGTCGCGGGCTGCGGCGCCGAGCCGTCTGCGCCGTCGTCGGCCACGCGACCGAGCGCGCCGGGGAGTTCGATGCCCGCCTGCTTCGCGAGTTCGTGCACCGGGGGCAGCGAGCCGATGAGGCCGGAGAGGAAGTCGGCGGTGGCGCCGCGCGCGCCGCCGTTTTTCGTCTCGACGCCGCGGCCCGAGTCCCAGACCGTGATCTTGTCGATCTTCAGGTTCTGGACGGCCTTGACCTGCTCGGCGACGAGTTCGGGCAGTTTCTCGATGAGCAGCAGGGTCGGCGCGACCTGGGGGTTCGTCGCGCACGCCTCGACGAGTTGCCGGTAGCCTTCGGCCTTCGCCTCGAGCACCTTGCGCACGCCCTCCGCCTCGGCCGTGTAGCGTGCGAGGATGGCGTCGGCCTCGCCGCGGGCTTCGCGGCGCTGCTTCTCGGCCTCGGCCTCCGCGGCGATCTCGATGCGCTTCTTCTCGATCTCCTGCGGCGCGAGTTCGTCCTTGGCCAGCCGCGCCAGTTCCTGCTCGCGTTCGGCGGCGAGAATCGCCTCCGCGGCCTTGGCCGCCGCCACCTCGGCGCGCCGCCGCGCTTCCGCCCGGATCTCCGCCAGTTTCGCGTTGCTCTCCGCGACCTGCGCCGAGGACGTGTTCTCGCCCTCGACCGCCCGGGCCTCGGCCTCGGCGACGCGGATGCGCTGCTCCTGCTCGGCCTTCTTGCGTGCCGCGATGGTCTCCGCCTCTCGCTCGGCGGAGGCGATCTCGAGGTCGCGCTTGGACTGGACCTCGCCCGTCACGGCCTGGGCCTCGAGCGCGGCGACCGCGACGCGCTGTTTCTGCTCCGCGTCCTTCTGGCCCTGCTCCGCCAGCGCGCGCTCCTGGGCCACGCGCACGTTCCGCTCGCGCACGGCCGCCGCCTCGCCGATCGCGCCGGTGCGGTCCTGCTCGGCGACCTCGACCTTGGCGCGGTTGATGGCCTCGGCGGCGGCGCGCTTGCCGATGGCGACGATGTAGCCGGATTCGTCCGTGATGTCGCGGATGTTCACGTTGATGAGTTCGAGGCCGATCTTGTTGATCTCCTGGCCCACGTTCTCGTTGATGTGGTTCATGAACTTCTCGCGGTCCTTGTTGATCTCCTCGATCGTCAGGGTCGCGATGACGAGGCGCAACTGCCCCAGGATGATGTCCTGCGCCTGCTCACGGACGGCCTGCGTCGGCAGCATCAGCAGGCGCTCGGCCGCGTTGTTCATCAGCACCGGGTCCGTGGAGACGCCGACCGTGAAGGTCGAGGGCACGTCCACGCGGATGTTGTTCAGCGACAGCGCGCCCTGGAGCGGGATGTCGATCACGATCGGTTCGAGCGAGAGGTAGGCGTAGTCCTGGATGAGCGGGATAACGAACGCCCCGCCGCCGTGGAGGCACTTGGCCGCCCGCTGCGCCCCGACCTTGCCGTAGATCACCAGGATGCGGTTGGACGGGCAGCGCTTGTACTGCTTGACGATCATCACCGTCACGAACAGCAGGATCATCAGCACCGCGCCGACGATCCCGAGCGCGAGCATCGGGCTGGAGCCGCCCGAGCCTTGCCCCAGCGTGAGCATGAGCGAGTCGTTCACGTTCGCAACTCCCTTCGTCGTGCGCGGTCAGTCCGCCCGCGCGACGGTCAGCGTGTTGTCCTCGTTCACGCGGGTCACGCGGACGCGCGTGCCCGTGGGCAGTTCCTCGCCCTCGGTGGTGGCGGTGTAGGTCCGCTGGCGCTGGTCGAGCACGACGCGCACCTGCCCGCGCCCCGCGCCGCGCGCCGGGACGGTGAGGTAGACGTCGCCCTCGTGCCCGAGCGCATGGCCGATCGCCACGTTGCCGCTCGCCTCGAGGTCGTACATGCCCTTGAGCAGCACCGCGAGCAGCCACACCATCGCCGCCCCGCCGACCGCCGCGAGGAGCAGGCTCGTCGGCATCGACCACCCGAAGCCCTTGAGCGACGCCAGCCCGGCCCACCCGAAGCCCATCGCGAAGGCCGTCGCCGACTGGATCGACAGGACTTCGAACGCCTTGCCCGGGTCGCCGTGGGCGTCGGAGATGTCCACGTCGCCCAGGTCCGCCCCGCCGCCGCCGACGAGCATCAGCCCGAGGCGGAGCGCGAAGACGACGGTGCCCACCAGGGCCGGGATGGTGAACCAGACTGCGCTGCCCGTGAACAGCAGGTCGATCATGCGACCCCCCTTGCGGACGGTCGGCCCCCGCGGCCGTGCTCGAACCAGTGTAATGGAACCCGCCCCGCGTCGTTTGATTCGGCGAAGGGGCCTTGCGGTTTCGGGCCGTGTAGGAGGGGGGCTACGCCGCCAGGTCGATGTCGTCGTCGTCGGCCGTTCCGGGCAGGCCCCACTTGTCCTTCGGCAGGTGCCGGTGGTGGACGTGGATCACGCGGGCCAGTTGGCGGCCGAAGAGTTCGGCGATCGTGCCCAGCAGGCGCACGGCGTCGGCGTTGAAGCCGGTCCGGCGTTCGCGGAAGAGGGCGACGACGGCCAGGCACTCGCCGTCCTGCCGGCACGAGATGCAGGCGAGGGCGTTGCCCGCGATCCAGTCCGCGTCGTCGCCCAGCCGCGCGTGGAGGTCGTCCTCGCCAGCCATCAGTTCGACCGTCTCGCTGCGCTCGAAGCGCGGGGCGATCACGCCCGCGAGGTGCTCGAGGAGAACCTCCGTCGAGTCGCGGGGGCAGTCGTAGTTGACGTACGCGCCGAGCGAGTAGTCTCCGCTCGTGGATGGGAGGTAGACGGCCGCGTTGGTCGGTCCGATCTTGGCGAGGATGAACTCGAGCACGGTGCGCAGCAGCGCTTCGAGGTCGAGTTCCTGGCGGACGAGGCTGTTGAACTCGGCGGCCTCGCCCACGTGGGTGATCTGCTCGCTCAGTTCCTGGTACGCCCCGGCGAGGTCGTCGCACAGCGAGCCGACCTGCGAGGCCATGCCCTCCCGCGCGTCGTTCAGTTCGCGGCAGGCGTTGGCGAGGCGACGGAGGCGGTCGGCCCGATCGCGGGCGGCCCGCGCGCGCCGCAGCGACCCCGCGATCCGCTCGCGCAGTTCCGCGGGGCCGAGCGTGCCGACGATCAGGTCGAGCGCGCCGGCCCGCATCGCGCGCACGGCGTCGTCGAGCGAGGCCGAGCCGGCCAGCATCACCGTCCCGAGCGATTCGTCGATCTCGGTCAGGGCGCGCGACAGTTCGTACCCCGCGCCGCCGGGAAGGTCGGCGGGGATGATGGCGAGATCGAAGCGGCTCGTCGATGCGGCGGCGAGGGCGTCTGCGATGGAGTCCGCCTGCTCGCAGCGGGTCGTCCCGCAGGCCAGGGCCGCGGCCAGCCGCTGCCGCTCGCCGGCGTCGATGGAGACGATGAGCAGCCGGGCGTCGGCGTCGGCCAGGCTCGCTTCCGCGCCCGCGCCGATGGGCGTCGTCGGCAGGCGTTGCGCCCGCTGGGCTCGCCCGGGCGCGTCCGATCGTCCTGGCTGGTCCGGGATCGCGCTCACGCGGCCATGCTCCCTTCCCCGGCTGAAGTGCGAGGCAGGGGCAGGGCGATGGTGGCGGTGGTCCCGTGGCCCGGCTCGCTCCGCAGGGCGATCTCCCCGCCGTGAATCTCGACGATCCGCCGCGCGCGGGTCAGCCCGAGGCCGGCCTGCCGCCCGGCGGGCTTCTCGCTGAAGAACGGGTCGAATGCGTGACGCGCAGCCTTTGCCGACATGCCTGGCCCCTGATCGACGATCCGAACCAACAGTCGGCTATCCACACGGTCGGTTTGAGCCTGAACCAGGATCGGGCCGCCGGGCGCGGCCTCGACGGCGTTGCAGATGACCTCCGCGAGCGCCCGCACCAGCAGTTCTCGGTCGGCGTCGATCTCGACGGGGGCATCGCCCACGTCGATCTCGACGTCGGGACGGACGCCCGTCCGGCGGTGTGCTTCGTCGATCGCGGCGTCGATCGTGGCGCGCAACGCGACCCGCTCCATCGCGGGGGTCGGCGGCGAGGCGAGCAGGTGCAGCGCGGTGATCATGTCGCTCAGTTCGCCGGCCGCCTGGGCGATCGCCTCCGCCGAAGCCCGGTCGGCGTCGTCCTTCAGGCGGCGCGCGAGCAGCTGGCTGCGCCCGCTGATGACGGTGAGCGGGTTGTTCATCTCGTGCGCCGCCCCGGCCGTCACCTCGCCGAGTCGGGCCAGGGCCTCGGCCTGGGCGAGCCGGTCGCGCGCCTCGACCAGCGATCGGTTCACCCCGGCGAGTTGCTCGCTGATGCGCTGGGCCTGCTCGTGGCGGGCGGCGGCGTCGAGCGCGGCCGCCCAGGTCGCGAGCAGCGCGTCGGCGGGCGCCAGATCGCCCGCGGCGGGCGGATCGTCCGAGAGCAGCAGGCAGACCTGCGACGCCCCCGCGCCGCGTTGCACGCGCACGGCGGTGCTCGGCTGGGCGCGCAGGCCCGTCGCGTCCAACGCCGCCGCGGGGAGCGGCGGCACCGTGCGTCCGCCCGCGGCGACGGCCGCGCTCAGTCTCGAGGAGGACTCGCGGGGCACGGCGACGGCGTGATCGACGCGCCCCTCCGCGCCGAAGCGGACGGCGAGCCAGGGTTCGCCTTCGTGGCGGCGCAGCAGCGCGCTCCACCGCGTCGGGCCGAGCGTGCGTGCGGCGGAGCGAGCGATCGCGCCCATCGTCTCGATCGTGCCCCGCGCCGCGTCGTGATCGCCCAGGAACGCCTCGATGCATTCGAGCGCGCCCGCCGAGCGCTTCGCCTGCCGCGCCCGCCGGTCCGCGGCGGCGTACAGGTCGCCGAGGCGGCGGTTCGCGTTGGCGATCGACTGCAGGAGGAGTTGCGGCGTCGGGCGCGCGTCCAGCCCGAGCACCTGGAACCGCTGCGCCGCCGCGTCGTGGAGGTGTGTCGCCACGTGGTCGATGGCGCCCGCGTCGAGGCCGGCCTGCTCGCAGACCGAGATCGACGAGGGCGGCGGGCCGAAGTCGCCCGACCAGCCGATGTGCATCTCGCGGCAGAGTGCCTTGGCGAGCGTGACCAGCGCGATCAGGTCGCGGGGCGAATCCGCTGGGAGGGACGAGAGCGGCTGCGCGTGCAGCCACATCACGTCGCGCAGTTCGTCGGGCAGGCCCCACCGCTCGGCGATGCGTCGGCCCGCCGTGTGGTGGTCGATGCCGATGACGGTGCGTTCCACGGCCGCGCTGTCGCACCCGCGCTTCTGCGCCACCAGCACGACGCGCTGGTACGCCTCGGGCAGCACCAGGTCGAGGGCGAGTTTGCCGACGCCGTGCAGCACGCCGGCGGTGAACGCCTCGTCGGGGCGAACGCCGAGTTTGCGGTAGCGGTGCGCGAACAGTTCGGCGGCGCAGGCGACGCCCAGCGCGTGCTTCCAGAACCCTTCGCGGTCGAAGGCCTCCGAGCCGCCCGCGTCTCCGCGGCGCGGGCCGTCCCGACCGCTCATCAGGTCGTAGACGCTGACGCTGAGGACCGAGGACTGGACCGCCTCCAGCCCGAGCATGATGATGGCGCGCCGGACGGTGGTGACGCGATCGCCGAGGCCGTGGGCGGCCTTGCGGCACAGCCCGAGGATGCGGGCCGTCAGCGCGGGGTCGGACTCGAGCAGTGTGACGATCTCGTCGAGGTCGGCGTCGTCCGCGCTCCCGACCGCGAGCAGCCGCGTGGCAACGGGCGAGAGGGTCGGCAGGGCGTCCACCTGCTGGAGGACCAGTTCGGCGTGGCGGGCTCGGGATGGATCGGCGGCCTGCTCAATCACGGGGCTACACGTCGGTGTGTTCGAGGCCCAGCAGCGACGCGACGCGCTCCATGAGCGAGCCGACGTCGAACGGCTTCTTCACGAACTCGTCCGCGCCGGCGTGGCGCAGCGCGGCCACCTCGTCCTGGTTCACGACGCCGCTCACGCAGATGATCCGGGTTCCCTCCAACTCGGGCTTCTCCCGGATCCGCTTGCACACGATGTTCCCGTTCACGTCCGGGAGCATGTAGTCGAGGATCAGCACGTGCGGCCTGAAACTCTCGGTGAGCATCCCCGCGTCGTAGCCCGTCGCGGCGGTCCGCAGTTCGAAACGTTCGTCGCCGCCCAGGACGTCGCGGAACAGTTCGAGGATGCGCTCGTCGTCGTCCACGACGAGCACCCGCTTGCGCGCGCCCTCGAGCGCGTCGGTCGGGATGTTGTTCGCCCGCATGAAGCGGATCAGTTCGTCGCGCGGGATGCGACGGAACTTCGAGCCGGGGACCCGGAAGCCCGAGAGACGCCCCGAGTCGAAGCAGCGGATGATGGTCTGCTGGCTGACCTTGCACACCTCGGCGGCCTCGCCGGTGGTGAAGATCTTCTTCTCCGCCCACGTCTGCTGGCCGTTGTCGGTGCTCATGGCTGCCGTCCCTGCCCTTGGCGCGGGTCGGCCGTCCCTGGCCGCCGACGCGCGGAACCCCGCGCGCCGACCCTGCGCTCCTGCTGCATCGGCGCGCAGACCCCCCAACTTCACGCCAACCCAGGACCGTGCCCGCGGCAACGAGCGCACCAGCGAGCCGCGACCGTCAGGGAGCGGTTCTCCCCGGTCCCGCGCAAGGTCCGATTACTCGCCCGCCCCCCCCCGAGCGCGCCAGAGCCGAACGGCCTCCGGCTCACGAGCGTAGAGAGGGAGCAGCCGCGAAGGATCGACGCTTTCCCGCCCCGCGGCGGCACGCAGCAGCCACGACGCCCCCAGCACGAGCGGCTCGACCGAGACGCCGGACGCCGACGCCATCTCCCGCATCGGCCCGGGGAGGAAGCCGTCGCCGATCAGGCGTGGCAGGCCCAGCGCGCTCACGCCGTCGGCGTCGAGCGCGCGCCCGGCGGCGGTGGGGCGGCCCTGCGCGTCGAACGGGGTCACGACGGCGTGCTCGCCCTTGGAGGCGAGCGCGACCGCGAAGGGTCGCCCGTCGCGGGCCGCCGCGCACGCCGCGACCTCCGCCGTCGGCACGCCGATGCAGGCCGCGCCGGTCGCCTCGGCGATGAACCGGGCCGTCGTGACGGCGATGCGAAGCCCGGTGTACCCACCCGGCCCGATCGACACCACGACCGCCCGCAGGTCCGCCGGCCGCACGCCCGCAGCGCGGCAGACGCGGTCGATCGCTGGCATCAGGTCGTCGTCGTGCCGGCGCGCCGTCGAGAGGCGCTCGACGAACGCCGCGTCGGAGCCGATCGCGCCAACGCCGACCTCCGCCGGGCACGCCGACGGGTTGCTGGTCTCGATGGCGAGGGCCAATGAGGAAGGGGTCATTGATGCTGCCTTGGGTGGGTCAATCGTCAGAAGTTCTGCGCCGCCGTTTCGTCTCTCCCCGCCGTTTCTTCGCCGCGATTCGGCGCTCGACCGATCCCTTCGTCGGCTTCGTCGCCCGGCGCGGCTTCGGGGCGCGCAGCGACCGCTCGACCAGTTCGCTCAAACGCTCCACGCACGCCGCCCGGTTGCGACCCTGCGAGCGGTATTCGTCCGCAGCGATGACGAGTTCGCCCTTCTCGCTCGCGAGATGGCGTGAGGCCAGACGCCGCAGTCGGCCCCGCGCCCCCGGCGGCAGCGGCAGGTCGTCCAGGCGAACCCGCAGCACGGCCCGGGTCGCCCGCTTGTTGACGTTCTGGCCCCCCGGGCCGGAACTGGAGACGAACGTGAACCGCAGCACGCCCGGCCGAACCGACACCCCCGGCGCGAGACGCACCAGGTTGCCGGATTCGGGCGCGTCATCACCCGGAGCATCATGTGGGGACATTTCGGGCATCGCACGTTCTCATCGGCTGCCGCCCACGCTACGCTCCCGGCTCCTGCCACGAACCGGACCCACCCCATGGCCACTCCCGCACGAATCCTGCTTCTTGCCGCCGTCGCCTCGGCCTCCCCGCTCGCCCACGCCCAGGACGAGACGCCGCTCGGCGGTACGGACGAGTGGACCGTCCGCTTCGAGCCGGCCGTCTGGTTCGTGGGGGCGTCCGGCGACCTCCGCCTGCCGGGCACCGAGGCCTCCGGCAACGGCCAGAAACTGGATATCGGCGATCTGAACCTCGACAGCCCCCGGGCCAGCCCCTTCGGCGAACTGCACCTGAAGCGCGGGCCGTGGCGAATCACGCTCTCCGCGCTCGCGTTCTCGACCGGCGACCGCGACTTCGCCGCCGAGGGGCCGGGCCAACTCGGCTCGATCGCCTACGACGCCGGAGACGTGCTCGACCTCTCGATGGACTACACGACGTTCGCCGCGACGGGCGGGTACGAGTTCCTCACGGCAGAACGCGGCTCGACCGACGGCGGCGGCGTGAAGGTGCGGTCGCGTCTCGTCGGGTTCGCGGGGGCACGCTTCCACGACGTGGACTTCGACGCCTCGCTCCAGGCGCCCGGGGGCGCGTTCGCCGACGCCGAAGACCTCTTCGCCGAGCCGATCGTCGGTCTGCGCTGGGAACTGGACATTCACGAACGGTTCTCGATCGACGTGGTCGGCGCTGCGGGTGCGTTCGGATGGGGCGACCAGTCGTCGTGGTCGGCCGACATTCTCGCAGGGTTCACCTGGCGTCCCGTCGAGAACCTCGGCGTGCAGATCGGCTACCGGCAGTTGGTCGTCGGCCTGAAGGACGGGGACGACCCGGAGCAGTTCGAGTGGCGCGGCGGCGTGGCGGGGCTGTACGCCGGGGTCGTCCTCCGATTCTGAGCCGCGAACCCCCCGCGAACCCCCTTCCCGACGCCCGGCGGGGCGGTCCCGGACGCCGGTGTTGACCGCACGCGGCCGATGTGCGACACTCTGCCCCGGAAGAGTCAGGGTGTCCCGTGAACGGTAACTCACTCGTCGGGGGACGAGGCCCGGATCACGGGTGGTGAGGACGCTCCCGTCGGCCCGCGGGGTCGAACGGAACGTGCAGGGGGAGCGGGCGGCGATGAAGACCATCACCAAGAAAGACCTGATCGACCGCATCACCGCGAAGACGGGCGAGAAACGCGCCGCGGTGAAGCGCATCGTCCAGGAGTTCCTCGAGCAGATCGGCGGCGATCTCGCCGCCGGCAACCGCATCGAGTTCCGCGACTTCGGCGTCTTCGAGGTCCGCCAGCGCGCCCCCCGAACCGCCCAGAACCCCAAGACCCTCCAGCCCGTGCAGGTCCCCGGCCGGCCCACCGTCCGGTTCAAGCCCGGGCGACAGATGCGCGACAGCATCGAGAACGGCGACGCACGGATCGTCGAGGTCCGCCCCACGGGGAAGCGGGCGCGCAAGGCGGAAGTCCACGTCCGCACCGGCGGCGCCCGCGTCGCGTCGTCGGACGACGGGCGCGGGCCGAAGGGCACGACCCGCGATTAGTCCACGCAGCTGCCGACCGGCTTCTCGCTCGCCAGCCTCAGCATCCGCTCCAGCGCGGCCAGGGCGTGCGCGCGGACCTCGGGGTGCACGCGGATCACGTTCACGCTCCGTGCCTCGCCGCGCGGCGTGCCCACGCCGCACAGATTGTCCAGCGTCCACAGCAGGTGCGGCTCGTCGATGCGGTACATCGTGGTGCAGAGGCACTGGCAGTCCGAGAGGATGCGCACCTCCACGCCCCGCTCCGCGGCCTCGCGCGACAGACGCCCGACCAGGTGGACCTCGGTGCCCACGGCCCATCGGCTGCCGCGCGGCGCACGCCGGATCGTCGCGATGATGAACTCCGTCGAGCCGGCCAGGTCCGCGCGGTCCACCACCTCCTTGCAACACTCGGGGTGCACGAGGATGCGCACCGGCTCCTCGCCGCGCTCGAGTCGGCGTTCGTTCTCGGCGTGGATCTCGTCGCAGTGCTCGGGGCGGAAGAGTTTGTGGACCGAGCAGTGCCCCGCCCACAGGATCACGCGTGCCTCCAGCAGCGCGCCCGGCGATGCGCCGCCCAGCGGGTGCCCCTGGCGGGTCTTCCGCGGGTCGTACAGGCACGATTCGGTGGCAACGTCCACGCCGAACTTCGCCGCCGTGTTGCGGCCGAGGTGCTGGTCGGGCAGGAAGAGCACCTTCACGTCGTCGCCCGCGTCCGGCTCGTCGCCGCCCGCCAGCGCCCACTCGAAGACGCGGTCGGCGTTGGAACTGGTGCAGCACGCCCCGCCGCGCTCGCCGACGAACGCCTTGATCGCCGCGGTCGAGTTCACGTAGGTCACCGGGATGATCCGCCCGCGCCACCCCTGGTCGCGCAGGGCGGCGTGGATCATGTCCCACGCCTCGCATACGTCGTCGTAGTCCGCCATGTCCGCCATCGAGCAGCCCGCCGAGAGGTCGGGCAGGATCACCTCGACGTGCTCGGGCGTGAGCATGTCCGCCGTCTCGGCCATGAAGTGGACGCCGCAGAACACGACGTGCCGCACGGGCCGCTCCCCGGCGACCCGCGCGGCGATCTGGCTGAGTTTGAGCGAGTCGCCGGTGAAGTCCGCGTGCCGGATCACGTCGTCGGTCTGGTAGTGGTGCCCGAGGATCACCAGCGATTCCCCGAGCCGCGCGCGCCGATCGTTGATCTGCCGGCCCAACTCGTCCGGCGACATGCGAAGATAGTGATCGCTCAGCGACGGCTGCCAGAGCATCGTGGGCCTCCCGCAGGAACTATAGGGGGAGTGCCCGCAGCGGCGGCACAGGCGTTCCGCGCGCGACGCCTTCGTCAGGCCGCCGCAGCGCCGACGGACTGCGCGCTGTCGAACTCGAGGGCGATGCGCTGGCGGCCGTCGAAGCCGGCCTCCGCCCGCACGACCCGCGCGCCGACCATCCGCTGCCGGGCGAGCACGATCTCGCCGCCCCACCCGATCGCGACGTCCACCTTGTCGCCGGGCAGGAAGGGGCGCGGCGACTCGACGAGCAACTTCGCGCCGCCGGCCGAGAGGTCGTACGTCCCCGCCAGCACGAAGCGGCGGCTGTCGCGGTGGATCAGTTTGCACGGGCGCGTCACGGCGTACCTCGGGTGCCGCCTCCGGTCGCTCGCCTTCACCTCCACGGGCGGGCCGGCGCGTTCGAGGCTGGTGCGTGGGGTCTCGGTCTCGGCCATGGGTCGCTCCGTTCCGGGGGCGGCTGCCCCCTCCTCGCCTATCGGACAGAATCCACGGCCACTTCGCCGCACACGCGGCAAGGCTTCACCGGTTTCCCGCCGATAAGCACAACCGGACCTTGCGAACCGCCCCGGAGAGCGTGCCCGATGGATGTGAGCGTCGTCATCCCGACCCACGCCCGGCCCGACAGACTGGCCGCGTGCGTCCGTGCGTTGGCGGCCCAGACGGTCGGGGGCGACCGGTTCGAAGTCCTGGTGGGCATCGACGGCGGCGAGGACGACCCGAGGGCCGCCGAAGCCGTTCGCGCCGCGCTGCGCGCCGCCTGGCCGCACGACCGCGCGGACCGGCTCGGCGTCGTGCCGCTGCCGCGGCAAGGGCAGGCCGCGGTGCGCAACGCGCTCCTGGCGCGCGCGCGCGGCGAGACGATCGTCTTCCTGAACGACGACGTGGTCCCCGGGCCGGGCCTGCTCGCCGCGCACCTCGCGGCCCAGCGAGAGGCGCGCGCGGCGGGGCGACGCGCGCTCGTGGTCGGCTCCGCGCCGTGGCGCGTCCACACGCCCGATCGCCTCTTCGATCGCCTGATCCGAGAGACCTCGATGGTCTTCTTCTACGACCGCATGGACGCGATGCTCCGCGCGGGCGAGGCCGGGCGCGACCACGACTGGGGCTTCCGGCACGCGTGGATGCTCAACCTCTCCGCGCCGGCCGCGCTCGTGCGTGAGGCGGGCGGCATCGCGGTCTTCCCCGACACCTACGGCTACGAGGACGACGAACTGGCGTGGCGCCTGGCCCGACGCTTCGGGACGCGCGTGCTCTACCGCCCCGAGGCCGTCGCCGTCCACGACCACCGCATGGACCCGGAGGACTACCTGCGTCGCGAGTTCCGGCTTGGGCACGCGGCGTGGGGCTTCGCGCGGGCCGCGCCGGAGTGCGCCCGCGACATGTTCGGACGCGACGTGGCGAGCGGGGAAGAGGCCGCCTACTCGCGCGAGTTCGTGCGCCGCGAGCGCGCGACGGCCGAGCGGCTGGAGGCCTCGTTCCGCGCCCTGGCCGACCTGCCCGCCGACGCGGCGTCAGGCCCCCACGCCGGCGCGATCGTCCGGCTCGCCTACGAGCAGCACCTGCTCCTCAAGCGCTGGCACTGGCGCCGCGGCCTGCTGGCGGCGGCCGACGAGCACGCCCCGTCGCACGACGCACGGGAGAGGACTTGAACGCGAAGGGCGCGAAGACCGCGAAGCGATCGAAGGCACACAAGTCCCTCCGTAGCCGCTACTCCGCCACTCCGCCACTTTGCCACTCTGCCGCTTCTCTTCCTTGCCGCACTTCCCATCGCACCTCGCCGCCGCTACATCGGCAGCAGATCGCGGCGCGGGCCGAAGTCGAGGCTCATGGCCCGCTTGGCCATGGCGAGGGTCTCCTCGGCGAGTTCGTTGGCGCGTCGGGTGCCGCGCCGGATGATGTCGATCACGAGGTCGTCCCCGCCCGGCGTCTCGTACTCCGCCCGGCGTGCCCGCATCGGCTCGAGCAGCGTGTTGATGGCGTCGGCCACCTCGGCCTTGACGTGCCCGTCGCCGATGTTGTCGCCGGCGGCGTAGCGGCGCTCCAGTTCCTTCACGCGCTCGCCGTCCTTGATGAACGCCCGCACGTACTGGAAGAGCGTGTTGCTCACGTCGCCCGGCTCGGTCATGCTCTGTCGGCCGGTGAAGATCTCGCCGACGCGCTTCTTGATCTGCTTGGGCGTGTCGCTCAGGAAGATCGCGTTGCTCAGGCTCTTGGACATTTTGTTCTTCCCGTCGGTGCCGACGAGGCGCCCGATGCGCCCGACGAGCGCGGCCGGGATGGGGAAGACCCCGCCGAGCCGCTCGTAGTCCGCGTCCTCCGCCTGCGGGTCCACGCCGCAGTACATCTGGTCGAACCGGCGCGCGACCTCGCGGCACATCTCGATGTGGGCGACCTGGTCCTCCCCGACGGGCACGAACGCGGGCCGGAAGGCGAGGATGTCCGCGCACTGCCCGACCGCGTACATGGGGAAGCCGAACGAGTAGGTGTCGCCGAGTTCCTTGGTCTCGATCTCGGTCTTCAGCGTCGGGTTGCGCATCACGCGGTTGAAGGGCAGGAGCATCGCGAAGAACCACGTGAGTTCGGCGATGGCGGGGACCTCGGTCTGGAGCACGATGGTGGACCGGTCGGGGTCGATCCCGGCCGCGAGCCAGTCCTTCACGATCTCCAGGGTGTCGCGGCGGATGTCCGCGCTCTGGTGGGCGCGGGTCGTGAAGGCGTGCATGTTGGCGAGCAGGAAGTAGCACTCGTGGTCCTGCTGGAGCCGGACGCGGTTCTCGAGCGAGCCGACCCAGTGCCCGAGGTGGAGCCGCCCGGTGGGCGTGTCGCCGGTGAGGATGCGGGGGAGCGTCATGGGGGAGGAGTGTAGAACCGATCCCATTTCCTCGACATACAACCTCACCACAGAGGCACAGAGGTCACAGAGCCGTAACAGCAGGAGGTGTTTCTCTGTGTTCTCTGCGCCTCTGTGGTGATTCTTCGGTTCCGGGACCGGCTCTCGCCGGGTCGAGGCTCCTGCGGCATGGGCGCCGTGCCGCCGCTAGGCGCTCGCGGAACCCGTCACCCACATCGCCATGGCGATGTTCATCGCGTTGAACGAGGCGTGCATCGTGATCGGCACCAGCAGCCGCTTCGTCCGTTCGTACGCCAGCCCGCACGCCAGCCCCAGCACGCCGATCGGGACGGCCGCGTACCACGGGACGCGCTGCTCCGCCGGGCCGATGGCGTGCACGACGGCGAAGAGCGTCGCCGCGACGAGCATCCCCACCCACGGCAGTCCCGTCGCCCGCGAGATCGACGACTGCAGGAACACGCGGTAGATCATCTCTTCGACCAGCGGCGCGCCGACCACCGCCGCGGCGACCAGCGCCCAGACCCACGCCGATCCCCCCCCCTTCATGCCCTGAAGCATGAGCGCGAGGGTCGGGTGCGCCACGCCGTCGGGCGGCAGCGATCCCCCGATGCCGGCGTGCATGCGCACCGCCAGTTCCCCGCTCAGCAGCACCAGCGGCAGCGCGAGGACGAACAGCCCGACCCCGATGGGCAGGTCGCTCCACAGCGGGCGAAGCCCCGCGTTCGGGGCCGCGTGCGCCATCATGTACACCAGCCCGAGCGCCACCACGCCCCCGACGAGGTACGTCGCGCCCTGCACCGCCGCGTGGTACCGCAGCGTGCCCGGCTCCGGACCCACCAGCCAGGGCCACGCCCCGACCGCGCTGGCCGTCAGCACCAGCGCGGCGAAGGTCAGCAGGCCGGGGAAGAGCCAGATGAGCCACGGGAAGGGCTTGAGGTCGCGTTCGCCGGATCGTTGGAGCGAGCCGGGCCGGATCGCGTCGCCGGCCCACAGCATCACCAGGACCAGCGCGGAGGCGGCCGCCAGCAGCCCCACGCGCCAGTCGGCCATCACGCGGACCAGTTCCGAGACCGTGAGCGATTCCAGCCCGCCGCCGCCCTCGCTCTGCTTCCGTCCCCCCGATTGCCCGAACGCGGGCCCGGCGGCGACAGCCAGCCCAAGCCCTGCAACAATGACGCCCGTGAACGACCGCGATGAGAACCATCCCGAAGGTCCGGAGGTGCCCGGGCAGGACCCGCCGGGGCAGCCCTCGGGCGTGCTGGGCGAGATCGTCGCGCACAAGCGGGGCGAGGTCGAGCGGGCCATGGCCGCGACGCCGCTGCGCGAACTCGAGGGCATGGTCGCCGCCGCGGACCCCCCCCGGAACTTCTTCGCGGCCGTCACCCGTCCGGGCCGGTTCAGCCCGACGGCGGTGATCGCGGAGGTGAAACGGCGCAGCCCGAGCGCGGGGCTGCTGCGCCCCGAGTACGAGGGAGATGGGTTCCGCCCTGAGGCCATCGCAGAAGCCTACTTCCTCAACGGCGCATCGGCGATTTCGTGCCTGACCGACGAAAAGTTCTTCGGCGGGCGGCTCGGGTTCATCCAGCGCATCAAGGACGCCGTGCCGCTCCCCGTTCTCCGCAAGGACTTCATCATCGATCCGTGGCAGTTGTGGGAGAGCCGCGCCCACGGCGCGGACGCCGTCCTCCTCATCGCCGAGTGTCTCACCGAGTCCCAGATCGTGGACATGCTCATCCTCGCCCAGCAACTCCAACTGACCGTCCTGCTCGAGGTCCACTCGATGGAGAATCTGCTGCGCGTCCGCCCGCACGTCGGCTTCCCGCACCGGGCCTACTGCCTGCTGGGCATCAACAACCGCGACCTGGGCACGATGACCGTGGACCTGAACCACACGCTGCGGCTGGTGGACCTCGTGGACGACCCCAAGGTGCTCGTGAGCGAGTCCGGCATCCGCACGCCCGACGACCTCTCCCGCCTGCGCCGCGCCGGCGTTCGCATCGTCCTCGTCGGCGAGCACCTGATGCGCCAGGACGACCCCGGGCGGGCGCTCGCCACGCTGCTCGGACGCGAGTGAGGGACCGTCCACAACCCGCCCCTACGATGCCGGTATCGGATGCCGGGGAAGTCTCAGGGAGAACGGTCATGCCGCGATTCCGATCCGCTGTTGGCGTCATCGCCGGCGTGTGCCTCGGGTGGCCCGCCGCGGGGCAGGTCGTCGAGCCGGAGGCCGCGCCGGCCGTCTCGCGCCCTCCCGAGGTCGTCGCGTTCCTGGAACGGGCGCGCGACGCCATCGCCGAGCACGGCGTCTTCGCGGCCAGACTGAAGACCTACGCGACGGGATCGCCCGGCCTGGCGGACAACTTCGGGCGCGCCGAGGGCGACTTCGTCTCCCAGCGCGACGCCGAGAAGCCCGACACCTGGCGCATGCGCCTCTCCGGCGAAGGCTCGCTCACCGCGCAGGCCGCGCCCGTGCGCTTCGACTCGGTCTGGCACGGCCCGCGCGTCGCGTGGATCGACCACGAGGCTCGCGTGTACTACGAGCAGCCCATCGCGGCCCGCGGCGTCTCCAGCACGCCCCTGCGCGTCAGCGACTCGCTCCGCCTCGCCGCGGCGCAGGTCGCCTCCGCGAAGCCCTTCGCCGACGCCCTCGCCGCGACCGACATGGCCTTCGAGGGGCACGAGGTCGCCGACGGCGTCGAGTGCGGCGTCGTGACCTTCACGGACAAGTCCGGGCGCCAGCGCTGGCATTTCGCCCTCAACGATGCGCTGCCCCGCCGCGCCGAACTCATCGCCGGCGGCGCGGGCATCAGCGTCAGCATCATCACCGAGTTCGCTTCGCCCACCATCGACGACGCCGCGCTGGAGGGCCAGACCTGGACCATCCCCGTCCCCGATGGCTACGAGCGCAGGGTCGCCGCGGCTCCCGCCGAGCGTCGGCCGCCCGCCGTGCGCCCCGCGCCCAACGCCCCCCCCCCGGCCCGCATCAGCCCCGAGTGGGAGCTCAAGACGGCCGACGGCACGGCCCTCTC
This sequence comes from Planctomycetota bacterium, assembly GCA_014584315.1. Lineage (GTDB taxonomy): Bacteria > Planctomycetota > Phycisphaerae > Phycisphaerales > UBA1924 > CAADGN01. Next base: position 161,432 of record JACTNA010000014.1, read on the forward strand.
GCCGGGCGCGCTGCGCGACAAGGTCACGGTGCTCTACTTCTGGGGCACCTGGTGCATCCCCTGCAAGCGGGCCGCGCCGCTCCTCATCGACCTGCACCGGGACTACGAGGGCAAGGGCGTGGAGATCGTGGGCATGGCGTGCCGCGAGCGCGACGCCGCCGCCGCCGTGCGCCACGCCGCCGAGGCGGGCTACGACTGGCCGCAGATCATCGGCGCGGACGACGTGGCGAAGTTGTACGAGGTGCGTTTCTACCCGGCCTTCATCGTGCTCGGGAAGGCCTCGGAGATCGTGTACGAGTCCGGGCGTCCCGAGAACGGCTCGTTCGACACGATGTTCGTCGAGATGCGCAAGGCCATCGACGCCGCCCTCGCCGGCGAGCGGCCTGGGCAGCCCGCCTCCGTCCGGCCGGGGCAGGCGCCCGCGCCCACGGCACGCCCGGTCGAAGGCACGCCTCTGCGGATCAGGCCCCGTCCGACCGGCGACGACGACAAGCCGGACTGAGACGCTCCGTGCGGCCGCCGATCAGGCCGCGCCGCGGATCGCCGCCTGCGCCGCCGCCAGCCGCGCGATCGGCACTCGGAACGGCGAGCACGAGACGTAGTCCAGCCCGACGCGGTGGAAGAAGTGGACGCTCGCGGGGTCGCCGCCGTGCTCGCCGCACACGCCGACCTTCAGGCCCGCCTTGCGCTCGCGTCCGCGCTCGGTGCCCATGCGGACGAGTTCGCCCACGCCGGTCTGGTCGAGCGACTGGAACGGATCGTGCGCGAGGATGTCGCGGTCGAGGTAGTCGGGGAGGAACGAGTTGGAATCGTCGCGCGAGTAGCCGAACGTCAACTGCGTCAGGTCGTTGGTCCCGAACGAGAAGAAATCGGCGACCTCGGCGACGTCCCCGGCGACGATGCACGCCCTCGGGATCTCGATCATCGTGCCGATGCGGATGTCGAGCCGCCCCGTGTAGCCCTCGCCCGCGCGGGTCCGCTCGATCGTCTCCTCGATCTCGCCGCGCAGGAGGTCGAGTTCCCGGCGCGTGCCCACCAGCGGCACCATGATCTCGGGGATGGCGCGCACCTTCTCGCGGGCGCACGCGATGGCCGCCTCGACGATCGCGCGCACCTGCATCCGCAGCACCTCGGGGAACGTCACGGCGAGGCGGCACCCGCGGTGCCCGAGCATCGGGTTCATCTCGTGCAGCTGGCCGACCCGGGCGCGCACCTTCGACACGGGCACGCGCATCGCCGCGGCCATCTCCTCCTGCGACTTCTCGTCGTTGGGCAGGAACTCGTGCAGCGGCGGGTCCAGCAGCCGGACCGTCACCGGCAGGCCCTTCATGGCCCGGAAGATGCCGATGAAGTCGTCGCGCTGGTAGGGGAGCAGTTTCTCGAGCGCGGCCTCGCGCTCCTCCAGCGTCTCCGCCAGGATCATCTCGCGCACCGCCGTGATGCGGTGCCCCTCGAAGAACATGTGCTCCGTCCGGCACAGCCCGATCCCCTCCGCCCCGAACGAGCGGGCCCGATCGGCGTCCGCCGGGGTGTCGGCGTTCGCCCGCACGCCCATCGTGCGGTGCTTGTCCGCCCAGCGCATCACCTTCGCGAAGTCGCCCGAGAGCGTCGGCTCGACCGTCGAGACCGCGCCGGCGATCACCTCGCCCGTCGAGCCGTCCAGCGAGATCAGGTCCTGCCGTCCGTAGACCTGCCCGCCGACGGTGAAGGTGCCCGCGCCCGCGTCGATCTGGATCATCCCCGCGCCGGCGACGCAGCACTTGCCCCACCCGCGCGCGACCACCGCCGCGTGGCTCGTCATGCCGCCCGTGCTGGTCAGGATGCCCGATGCCGAGTGCATCCCGTCCACGTCCTCGGGGCTGGTCTCCTTGCGCACCAGGATCACGCTCTCGCCCGCGCGGGCGCGCTGTACGGCCTCGTCCGCCGTGAACGCCGGCCGGCCCACCGACGCGCCGGGGGAGGCCGGCAGCCCGCGGGCGATCACCTTCGCGATCGTCTTGGCCTTGGGGTCGAAACTCGGGAGCAGGAGTTGCGTCAGGTCGCCGGCGGGGATGCGCAGCAGGGCCTCCTTCTCCGTGATGAGGCCCTCCTTCACCATGTCGCACGCGATCTTCACGGCCGCGGCCCCGGTGCGCTTGCCCGTCCGCGTCTGGAGCATGTAGAGCGTGCCGCGCTCGATGGTGAACTCGATGTCCTGCATCTCGCGGTAGTGCTTCTCCAGCCGGCCCTTGATCTTCAGCAACTGCTCGTGGACCTTCTTGTTCCACTTCGCCATCTGCGCCACCGGCTGGGGCGTGCGGATGCCCGCGACCACGTCCTCCCCCTGCGCGTTCACCAGGAACTCGCCGTAGAAGACGTTGCGGCCCGTGCTCGGGTCGCGCGTGAAGGCGACGCCCGTCCCCGAGTCGTCCCCCATGTTCCCGAACACCATCGCCTGCACGTTCACCGCCGTGCCCTTCAGCCCCGCGATGCCGGAGAGGCGCCGGTACGAGATCGCACGGTCGGCGTTCCATGAGCGGAAGACGGCCTCGACCGCCAGTTCCAACTGCTTGAACGGGTTCTGCGGGAACTCGTGCCCGGTCTGCTGGCGAACGATCTCCTTGTAGAGCACGCACAACTCGACGATGCCCGCTTCGGGCACGTCGTTGTCCTCGCGGGCCTGGTGCCGCCGCTTCACGTCGTCGAAGGCGTGCTCGAAGCGCTCGTGCCCCACCCCCATCACGACGTCCCCGAACATGTTGATCAGCCGCCGGTACGCGTCGTACGCGAACCGCCGGTTCCCCGTCGAGCGGGCCAGCCCCTCGACGGCCTGGTCGTTCAGACCCAGGTTCAGGATCGTGTCCATCATGCCGGGCATCGAGACCGCCGCCCCGGAACGCACGGACACCAGCAGCGGGTTCGCGTCGTCGCCGAACTTCTTGCCCGTCTCCCGCTCCAGCAACGCCACGTGCTGGTGCACCTCGTTCATCAGCCCGTGCGGGAGCCGCTTGCCGTGCTCGTAGTACTTCGCGCACGTCTCCGTCGTGATGGTGAAGCCGGGCGGCACCGGCAGGCCGATCGACGTCATGTCCGCCAGGTTCGCGCCCTTCCCGCCCAGCAGCGCCCGCATCGAGGCGTTGCCCTCCGTCCGGCGCCCGCCGAAGAAGTACACCATCTTGCCCGCCTTCACGCCGCGACGGAGCGGCTTGCGGGCCGCCGCTCGCGCCGGCGCGCGGCCCTTGTCGGCGACGTGCTTCTTCGCCGCGGGCATCGAACGGGGTGCGGACCTTGACTTCCCGCCCGCGGCCGCGCGGGTGGGCTTCGCCTTCGACTTCTTCTTCGCCATGTTCGGATTGACCCTCAGCGGCGCTCACGCCGCGATGCGATGCCGACCACTCCTCTTCCGATGGCACAGGCGTCCCGCCTGCGCGCCGTTGGCACAGGCGTCCCGCCAGTGCCGACCCTCGATCCCGCTCGCCCGACCGGAAGTGGGGAAACAGTGTAGAACGCGCCCACGCCCCGCGGCGAACCGCCGCGAAATCCCCGGAAAATCCCGGCGAACGCCCCGCCGATGGAACGGCGCCCTTCCACGCCCCGGCTCCCGCTCGACCTCCTCCGGTCATGTGTTCCCTGGCCCGTGCAGCGCCCTCACTATCATCGCCCGTGCCCACGCAGACCGTCTCGCCGCAGCGCCCGACCGCGATCTCCGAGCACGCCGCCGCACGCCCGCTCGCGTTCGCGTGCAACCTGCCCGGACGCGCCCCGCTGCACGCCGCCGCCGAATCCACCTTCCGCGTCGCGCTCGACCGCGACGGCCGTCCGCGCTCGCGCTGGCTCGACGCGGCCACGGGCGAGGATCGGCCGCCCCCCGCGGACTTTCGCGACGACCCGCTCCTCGACCTCGACCGCGTGCTGGCGATGCGCGCGAACCCGAACCTTGCCGCGCCGTTCGGCTCCGGATGGATCGGCTGGCTCTCCTACGACCTCGGCCGATGGATCGAACCCGCGGCGGACGGTGGGGGGGGGGCGGCGGCCGGAGATGCCCCCCTCATCGAACTCCATCGGTTCACCGACCACCTCCCCATCAACGAGCCGCGACCGTCAGGGAGCGGTCTTCTCGCCACGCTCCGATCCGCCACGGGCCGCGCAGCCTTCATGGCCGCCGTCGAGCGCGCCCTCGAACACATCCGTGCCGGCGACGCCTACCAGGTGAACCTCGCCCACGCCCTGCGCGGCCGGTTCACCGGCTCCACCCGCGACCTCTACGCCGCCCTCGCCGCCGCGGCACGCCCCGAGCACGGCGTCTATGTCGAGTCCGCGCCCGGACCGACGCACTGGGCCGTCCTCTCGCTCAGCCCCGAACTCTTCCTCTGCTTCGACCCCGCGACGCGCCGCGTGGTGACGCGCCCCATGAAGGGCACGCGCCCGGCGCACGCCGACCCCGACGAACTCATGCACGCGCCGAAGGACCGCGCCGAACTGGCGATGATCGTGGACCTGATGCGCAACGACCTCGGCCGCGTCTGCGAGTTCGGCTCGATCCGCGTCGACGTGCCCCGGCGTGTCGAGCGCCACGCCACGGGCGCGGCCGGCGTGCTCCAGGCCACCGCCACGGTCTCGGGCACGCTCAGGGGGGGGGTGACGCTCGGCGGGCTGCTCGCCGCGACCTTCCCGCCCGGCTCCGTCACGGGCGCGCCGAAGGTGCGCGCCATGCGCATCATCGACTCGCTCGAAGGGTTCCGGCGCGGCCCCTACTGCGGCGCCACCGCCGTCATCGACGACGCCGGACGCGCCGTCTTCGGCGTCGCCATCCGCACCGCCGTCGTCGCCGGCCGCGCCGACGCGAACGGCCGTTTCACCGACGCGGCGTTCGAGTACGCCGTCGGCGCGGGCATCGTGGCCGACTCAGACCCCGAGGGCGAATGGCGAGAGACGCTCGACAAGGCAGGCCCGCTCCGGGCCGCCTTCCGCCTCGCGGACGCCGATTAGCGTTCAGCAGCCCGGCCCCGCACCCCACGCTGGCGGACCAGCCCGGGCCGTGCGATACTCTGCGCTTCCCCTCCCCGCCCGCGTCGGCCGCGGTCGCGGCGGGGCACACGTGCGGAGAGACCCATGGCCGTCCGAGTCGTCGGTGGCGCGTTCGTCGGGGCGTTGATCGCCTTCGTGTGGGGGTTCGTCTTCTGGACCGTCCTGCCCTTCTCCGGTCAGGCGATCACGCGCGTCGCCGACGAGGGCGCGCTCGCCGAGTCGCTCCGCGCGCACGTCGGCCCGAGCGGCGCGTACGCCCTCCCGATGCCCGAACACCGCGAGGGCATGACCGAAGCCGAGCGGCAGGCCGCCCTCGACATCTGGAAGGGCAAGCACGAGATGGGGCCGATCGCCCTGCTCTTCTACCGCCAGGAGGGGATCACGCCCATGGACCCCATCGTCATGGTGCGCGGCTTCCTCATCGGGCTGCTCTCGGCGCTCCTCCTCGCCTCGGTCTCCGCCGGAGCGGCCCAGCGCGGCGTGCCCTTCGCGAAGCGCGCCGCCCTCATCCTCGGCATCGCGCTCTTCGCCGCGCTCGCCTCGCACGCCATCCAGTGGAACTGGTTCTACCTCCCGACGCGCTACACGCTCACCGCCGCCGCCGACCTCGTCATCGGCTGGACCCTCGCCGGCCTCGCCATCGCCGCCATCGCCGCGCCCGGCAAGCCCAGGTCCGCGCCGAAGCCCGTTGGACGCCCGAAGGACGAACCGGCCGCGCTGTAACTCCAGGCCGTGGCGCACCCAACGGCACGGTGGCACAGGCGTCCCGCCGGTGCCGAAGTCTGTCGCCCCGCCCCGCCCGAACTGCGCACGCGCAGTGCCAGGGTCGCAGCGAGGCTCGCCGAGCAAGCCCCTGGGATCGATCGCCGGTATTCTCACTCCGCCCGGAGGGCGGACGGAGGGGATGAGCGGTGCCCAGCGCATGGACACAGAACTTCTACCACATGGTGTTCAGCACCAAGGCCCGCGCCGAACTCATCACGCCCGACGTCGAACCGCGGCTCTAGCCGCTCATCGGCGGGATGCTCCGCGACCCCGGCTGCTCACTGCTCGCGGCCAACGGGATGCCGGAACACGTTCACCTCCCGGCGCGGTACCGGGCCGATCTCTCGCACTCCGACTTGCTGCGCCACGTCAAGAGCCGGTCGAGCGAGTGGATTCACGAGACGTTCCCCGATCTCCAAGGTTTCGCGTGGCAGGAGGGATACGGCGGCTTCACGGTCAGCACGTCGATGGTGGACACCGTTGAAGGCTACATCGCGCGGCAGAAGGAGCGCCGCAAGACGCAGGATTTCAGGAGCGAGTTCCTGGAACTGCTGCGCAAGCACGGCGTCGAGTTCGACGAGTCGGCGGTGTTCGGGTGAATCGCGTCCGCCCTTCGGGCGGAGGGAAGGGGGCTGCTTTCCAGGGGCTTGCTCGCCGAGCCTCGCTGCGCCCCTGGCAACGGGCGTGCGCCCTCCGGGCGGAGAACTGAGGAGCGGTAGAAGCCGTTCCCCATACCATCCCCCGTGCCCGAACCTGCCGCAGACCAGCCTCCCGCCTGGGGTTCCGAGACGCGCGACGAGCGTCTTGCGCGTCTGCTCGCCAAGGCCCGTGCGCTCCCGGCCGTGCCGGGCGTGTATCTCATGAAGGACCACCGCGGCGTCGTCCTCTACGTCGGCAAGGCCGCGCGGCTGCCCGCGCGCGTGTCGTCGTACTTCCTGCCTTCCGCCGACCTCGGCCCCAAGAAGCAGCGGATGCTCGACGACGTGCACGACTTCGACACGCTCGGGTGCGAGACCGAGTGGGAGGCCCTGCTCGCCGAGAACCGCCTCATCAAGGACATCCGCCCGCGCTACAACGCGATGCTCACCGACGGCAAGTCCTTCCCCTACCTCGTCGTCACGCAGCGCGAGGACTTCCCTCGCGTCTACATCACGCGCAACCCCTCCGGCGTGCGGGACGACGGCACGGAGGACCCGCTCATCCGCGGGGCGAAGGTCCTCGGCCCGTTCGTCAGCCCGGGCGCGCTGCGCGAGGCCGTGCAGATGCTCCAGCGCATCTTCCGATTCCGCACGTGCAGCCTCGACATCATCGACGGCGACCCGCGCAACCGCCACTTCCGCCCGTGCCTGCTCTACGCCATCGGCCAGTGCTCCGCCCCCTGCGCGGACCGCATCCCGCGCGACGCCTACCGGGCCGACGTGGACCGGTTCGTCCGCTTCCTCGACTCGAAGCGCAGCGTGATGCTCCGCGAACTGACGGCCGAGATGCAGGCCGCCGCCGCCTCGCTCGACTTCGAGAAGGCCGCCGTGCTGCGCGACCAGATCGACGCCCTGCGCCGCCTCGACCAGCGATCGACGCGCAAGGCCCGCTGGCAGCCCGAGACCGAGATCGGCTACCTCGACCCGCGCAAGGCCACCCGCAGCCTCCAGCGCACGCTCGGCCTCGACCAGCCGGTCCGCTGCATCGAGGGCATCGACATCGCGCACCTGCACGGCGGCGAGACGGTCGGCTCCAAGGTCTGCTTCGTCGACGGCCGCCCCTTCCGCAACGAGTACCGCCGCTACCGCGTCCGCTCCGTCGAGGGCGGCAACGACGACTACGCCAGCATCCGCGAGGTCGTCAGCCGCCGCTACCGCGACGCAGGGGGGGGGCACGAACTCTACCCCGACGTCATCCTCATCGACGGCGGCCTCGGCCAGTTGCACGCCGCCCTCGAAGCCTTCGAGACCCTCGGCGTGCGCCCGCCCATGGTCGTCAGCCTCGCCAAGAAGGAAGAACTCCTCTACGTCCAGGCCCGCACCGAGCCGATCCGCCTCGGGCGCGACAACCCCGGCCTGCGACTCTGCCAGGCCGTCCGCGACGAGGCCCACCGCTTCGCGCAACTCTACCACCACGTCCTGCGCCGCAAGCGCACGCTCGACGAGGAGTGATTCGACCCTTCACTCGTACCGCACCCACTCCAGGCACAGCCCCTCCGGCGGCAGCGTCGGCCCGGCGCGGCGGCGGTCGCGCGAGGCCAGAATCTCCGGCATCGACGACGCATCCATCTTGCCCCGCCCCACCTCGTGCAGCGTCCCCGCGATGATCCGGACCATGTTGTAGAGGAACCCGTTCCCGCATACGTCGATGCGTAGGAGCGTGCCGCGGCAATGCCCGTCCGGGTTCGCATCGGGGCGCGCGCCCGGCGGCGCGAGCGCCGTCTCCACCACGCGCACGCGGCAGTCGAAGATCGTCCGCACCGTCGTCAGCCGCCCGTGCCCCGCGGCCGCGAACGCCGCGAAATCGTGCTCCCCCACGAGCAGCCGCGCCGCACCGTCCATCGCCGCCGCATCCAGGTCGCGCCACGAATGGAACACCCACCGCCGCTCCCACAGCGGCCGGTGGGGCGAGCACAGGATCGTGTACGAGTACCCCTTGGCCCGCGCATCCGCGATCGGGTCGAACGTTTCGGGCACGACATCGACGGCCGTCACCAGCACGTCCTCCGGCAGGCGCGCGTTCACCGCCAGCCGCAGGCGGTCCAGCCCGCGCGCCGCCGGCCAGCCCGAGTGCGCCCGCGAGGTCGCTTCCGCGCTCCGGCCGCCGTCGCCGCCCCCCCCCTCGTCCCCCGAGCACGAGAACGCCGCCACCTGCCCGCGCGCGTGCACCCCCGCGTCCGTGCGCGACGCCCCGGTCAGCCGTACCGGCTCGCGCACCACCTCCCGCACCGCCCGCTCGACGATCTCCTGCACCGTCCGCAGCACCGCCCGCCCCTCGCGCACCTCCGACCCCGCCGGCACGGGCGCGGCCCCGGGCGTCACCGCCGGGTCCGGAGGCTCCTGCTTCTGCCACCCGTGGAACGCCGTCCCCTCATACGCGACTGTCAGCCTGTACCGCGGCACGCCCTCAGCCTATCCGCCGCTCCGCGCTCGCCACACGCGCCCCGAATGTGCATCCGCCCCCCCGAACCGGCCGATGGGGCCGGGGGACAAACTCGCCACGGGGGTGCGCATGAGCGGCATGGTCTTCGGCATCGGACTGAGCAAGACGGGTACCAACAGCCTCAACGAGGCCCTCCGCACGCTCGGCTACCGCTCCATCCACTACCCCGACTGCGCCCTCATGCTCGCCGGGCGGTACGCCGACGCCCTCCGCGGCCACGACGCCGCGACAGACATCTCGGTCGCCGCGTTCTTCCGCGAACTCGACACGGCCTACCCCGGCTCGCGGTTCATCCTCACCGTGAGGCAACTCGGCTCGTGGCTCCGCTCCGTCGGCGAGCACATGTCCCGGCGGCCGCCCGAGTCGATGCACCCGGGCGAGCCGCGCGGCGAGGTCCGCCAGCGTCTCTACGGGACGCGCGCCTGGGACGCCGACCTCTTCGTCGAGGCCTACCGCCGACACAACGCCGCCGTGCGCGCGCACTTCGCCGATCGACCCGACGACCTGCTCATCCTCGACATCTGCGCCGGCCGGGGCTGGCAGGACCTCTGCCCGTTCCTCGGCAGGCCCATCCCCGCCGCGGCGTTCCCCGCGCTGAACCGCGCCGAAGAGCGACGCAAGTCGGCCTGACGCCGGACGCGAGCATCACCCCAGCGCGCGCTCGACGTCGGCGATGAGGTCGTCGCCGTCCTCGATCCCCACGCTGAAGCGCACCAGCCCGTCGGAGATGCCCAGCCGCGCCCGCTGCTCGGGCGGCACGCTCGCGTGCGTCATGATGCCCGGGTGCTCGACCAGCGACTCGACGCCGCCGAGCGATTCGGCCAGGCTGAAGATCGTGAGCCGCTCCAGGAACCGTCGCGCGTCGTCGATCCCGCCCTTCAGTTCCGCCGTGATCATGCCCCCGAAGCCGCGCATCTGGCGCGTCGCCAGGTCGTGCTGCGGGTGCGACGAGAGGCCGGGGTAGATCACGCGCTTGACCCTCGCGTGCCGCTCCAGCCACGCCGCCAGCCGGCACGCGTTCATGCAGTGCCGCTCCATCCGCACGTGCAGCGTCTTCGTCGAGCGCAGCAGCAGGAAGCAATCGAACGGCGAGGGCACCGCGCCGACGGCGTTCTGGATGAACTTCAGCCGCTCGTGCAGGTCCGCGTCGTTGACGACCAGCGCGCCGCCCACCACGTCCGAGTGCCCGCCGAGGTACTTCGTCGAGGAGTGGCAGACCACGTCCGCCCCGAACTCCAGCGGGTTCTGCAGGAACGGCGACGCGAAGGTGTTGTCCACCGCAAGCAGCGCGCCGCGCCCGTGCGCGATCTCCGCCGTCCGCCGCAGGTCGATCACCTTCAGCATCGGGTTCGTCGGCGTCTCCAGCCAGACCAGCCGCGTCCGCTCGGTCATGGCGTCGCGCGTCGCGGACTCGTCGGTCATGTCCACGAGCGAGACCTTCAGCCCGTGCCGCGTGAAGACGCGGTTGAAGAGCCGGTTTGTCCCGCCGTAGACGTCGTCGCAGAGCAGCACGTGGTCGCCCGGCTCGAAGAGGTGCAGCACGCACTCCATCGCCGCGCACCCGCTGGCGAAGCACAGCCCGTGCCGCCCGCCCTCGAGCGACGCCAGGTTCGCCTCCAGCGCCTTGCGCGTCGGGTTGCTGGAGCGCGAGTAGTCGTAGTCGCCCTTGATGACGCCCGGGCTTTCCTGCACGTACGTCGCCGTCTGGTAGATCGGCGTCATGATCGCGCCCGTCGTCGGGTCCGGCCTCTGGCCGGCGTGGATCGCGCGCGTCCCGAACCGTTGCTCGCTGCTCATGCTCTCGCGGCCTCTCGATGGGATTCACCACAGAGACACAGAGGGCACAGAGAAGAGTCGTTGCCACAGATGCGCACAGATGGACACAGATGATTCAGAACCCGCGAGCGGACTCTCTCCCGAATCCGTGTCCATCCGTGTCCATCTGTGGCTGATTCCGGTTCCCCGCTGTGCCCTCTGTGCCTCTGTGGTGAATGGACTTCCTTCACCCCTGCGCCCGTCGGCTCAGGTAATCAATCACGTCGATCTGCGACACGATCCCCACGATCCGCCCGTGGTCCACGACCACGGCCACGCGGTCCTTCTCGAAGATCGGGAACAACTCCTCCACCCGCGCCTTCGGGTACACCACCCCGTCCAGCGGGTTCGCCACCTCCCGCACCGGCGAGTCCGGCCCCACGCGCCCCGTCTGCAACCCCCGCAGCAGGTCGATCTCGTGCACGATCCCCTTCGGCCGGCCCGCCCCGTTCGTCACCGGCACCTGCGAGATCCCCCGCGTGCGCATCAGGTCCGCGACCTGCGCCACCGTCGCGCCCTCGTCCGCGGTCACCACCTCGCTGTGCGGCCGGCGCAGCACGTCCTCGACCACGCCCATCTGCCGCGCCGGCTCCAGGAACCCGTGGTCCTTCATCCAGGCGTCCGACAGGAACTTCGTGATGTACCGCGTCCCCGAGTCCGGCAGCACGGTGATGACGCGCTTGCCCGGCCCCAGTTCCTTGGCCAGTTCCACCGCCACGTGCACGTTCCCGCCCGACGACCCGCCGCAGAACAGCCCCTCCTCGCGCACGAGCCTGCGTGCCATGACGAAACACTGGCGGTCGTCGACCTGCCGCATCTCGTCCACGGCCTTCATGTCGAACGCCTCGCACACGATGTCGTCGCCCAGCCCCTCCACCTTGTACACGTGCGCCTCGCCGGGCGTCCCCGTGTAGAACAGGCTGTAGTGCACCGACCCGAGCGGGTCGACGCCCACCACCCGCACGCTCCGCCCCGTCTCGCGGTTCTTCTCCTTGATGAACCGCCCGATCCCCGAGATCGTGCCCCCCGTCCCCACGCCCGCCACGAACGCGTCGAACTCGCCCCCGGTCTCGTCCCAGATCTCCGGGCCGGTGCGCCGGTAGTGCGCGTCGATGTTCGCCGGCGAATGGTACTGGTTCACGTAGAACCCGCCCGGCGTCTCGCGCGCCAGCCGCTTGGCCACGTTCACGTAGTGCTCCGGCGAGTCGCCCGGCACGTCCGTCGGCGTGATGACGACCTCCGCCCCGAACGCCTTGAGCATGTTCACCTTCTCAAGGCTCATCTTGTCCGGCATCGTGAAGATGCACCTGTACCCCTTCACCGCGGCGACCATCGCCAGGCCGAGGCCCGTGTTCCCGCTCGTGTTCTCGACGATCGTGCCCCCCGGCCGCAACGCACCGCTCCGCTCCGCCTCCTCCACGATGTGCAGCGCCATCCGGTCCTTGATCGACCCCGCCGGGTTCAGGTACTCGCACTTGACCAGCACCTCCGCCGCGCCCGCGGGCACGACCTTGCGCAGGCGGACAAGCGGGGTCTTTCCGATGGCGTCGAGGATCGTGTCATGCCGCTTCATCGCAACACTCCGAGGGGCACGGGACAGGGCAGAGCGGGCGGCCGCGACGGGAGGATAGCGGCCACGCTCGCAATGCCCCGGAACCCCGTTCGGCCGGACTCGAGTCCGCGTTCCGACAGCGTGTGAGACCCCGCCGTGCTCCCTACCGTCCCCCCGCATGCGCATCCTCCTCACCAACGACGACGGCATCCGGGCGCCGGGCATCGTCGCCCTGTTTCAGGCGCTCACCGACTCCCGCGGCACGCTCGGCGGGCCTCTCCGTGCTCCCGACGGCACCCGCACCGAGGTCTTCCCCGTCGCCCCCCTCACCGTCCAATCCGCGACGAGCCACGGCGTCACCTTCCACGAGCCGATCATGGTCCGCGAGGTCGAGGCCGCGGAGACCATGCGCGGCGTCGCCGTCGATGCCCGGCCGGCCGACTGCGTGAAACTCGCCATCAGCAGCATCTGGCCCGAGCGTTTCGGCACGGACGACGACGGGCGTCCGTCACGCCCCGACCTCGTCATCAGCGGCCTCAACTCCGGCGCGAACTGCGGGGTGAACGTCATTTACTCCGGCACGGTCGCCGCGGCCCTCGAGGGCGCGTTCCTCGGCGTGCCTTCGATCGCGGTCAGCCTGATGATCCGCGCCGGCGAGCCGGACTTCGACACCGCCGCCCTGCACGCCCGCCGCGTGATCGAGCAGATTCTGGCCGCGGCCCCGCTGCGGCGCCACGAGTGCCTGAACGTCAACATCCCGCCCATCGAACTCGACAACCCCGTCCGCGACCGCCCGCTCCCCGTCGTCGTCTGCCCGATGAACACGCACGGGCTGGTCGACGCCTACGAGCGACGCGTCAGCCCCTCGGGCGGCGTCTACTACTGGGCCTCCGGCGACGGACTCGACTTCCACGCCACCGACCCCGGCACCGACGTCCACGGCCTGTTCGACCGCAAGATCACGATCACGCCGCTCCAGTACGACCTCACGCGCCACGCCGACCTCGATCGGTGGCGGGCCGCGCTCGGCGAGTGATGCGGGTTGCCGCCCGATCCGCTGCGAGGGAGCGCGGCGGCGGGCCGCTGTGGGGCGGGCGTTTCGCCCGTCTTGCGCGTCACGCCGCGGATCGGGCGCACCCGGACGCGCCCGAATCCGCGAACACGAACCACCGAACGCCGGGGTACCGCTTTTCGAGCAGGTCGAGCGTCCGGGCCAGGTGATCGGTGTCCGTCGCGGCCGGCGTGTGAACCGATCCGACCGCGCGGTCGATTTCGACCCTCCCCAGCGCGGACGCTCGCAGCCGAGACGCCGCCCGCGCGGGGCGGTCGTCCCCCCGTCGCCGGAGGTGGCCCGACCGGCACGCGTGGGTGCGCAGCCTGCCCTGCTCGCCGATCCACCACGCCTCGACCCGCCCGGCGTCCGTGCTGTGACCGATGTCGGTGTAGCGCAAGGGCTTCATGGCTGCTCCTCCGAACGCGGCGTCGGTCCCACGCGTGGGTGTGAAGGCGCGTGGCCGCCGACGCCGTGCCACACTCCATCGACCTTGACGAGTGGGGGGGAGAGTCCGTGCCCGCGGTCTGTGCGATCGGCGCGGTCGGCGAGTGGCACAGGCCGTCCAGCCCTCCGGACCGCTCCACCCGTCGGCGTCCGCAGCCCTTGCCCGGGCCGCACGACCCGCACGGCCGACGCACCCCGCACGACCCGGCCAGCCGGCACAACCGTCACAGGCCGGACCGGGCCGGGCGGAGGCGTGGCGGGCATCGTCGGTGGCGGATCGGCCTAGGATGTCGCCCCGGCCCCCGGAGGCCGGCCGACAATCCGACGCGGGGGCGTAGCTCAGTTTTGGTAGAGCGCTTCCATGGCATGGAAGAGGTCGAGGGTTCGAGTCCCTTCGCCTCCACTTCCCGCACCACGCCGCGACCCTCGGGCCGCGGCGTTGTCGTTGCGCCGGGCCGGCCCACCTCCGATTCGAGCACGGGCGATCGGACAACTTCGCCCGTCCGGTGACAGATCGCAGCGCGTCGCGCTGAGTCCTCCTGACCGGCCCGAGCGTCGGGCCGGAACGCACGGCGTTTCACGCCAGGAGGTGCGATCGTGGCACGCAAGTCCGGTTCACCGCTCGTGGTTCTCGCTCTGGCGGGCGCGGCCTGCCCCGTCCTGCTCGGGGGGCTGGCGCCGATGGCGCGCGCCCAGAACCTGTTCTTCACCTCCAACGGCTTCAACGGGAGCCAGGACGCCGTCTACACGACCGACCTCGACGGCCTCGGCCTGACGAACATCATGCCGTCGCCGATGGGAAGCTCCGGCGTGGCGGCCGATGGCGGGCAGCGGCTGGTCTTCTGGAAGAACCATCTCGGAACCTACAAGAACGGGAAGTACACCTACGAGATCCACGTCGCCGACTTCTCGGGAGGCTCGCACGCCGTGATCGCGTCGTGGAGCGGCCCGAACAACAACTACGGCGTCGCCGTCGACCGCGTCAACCACCACGTCTACTGGACCGACCTGGCCGGCGTGCAACGCAGCAACTACGACGGCACCGGCGCGACCCAGGTGCTCGCCTCCTTCAACGCCGAGGACGTCGAAGTGGACGGCGCGGCCAACAAGGTCTTCTGGACCGACAGTTGGGGCGGGTCGTCCGTCAGCATCTACGCCGCGAACCTCAACGGCTCCGGGCAGCAGACACTCGTCACGCTCCCCGGCAACACGGTCGTCTCCGGCCTCACCGTGGACCCCGGCACGCAGACGGTCTTCTGGTCGAACTACGTCGCGGGCACCATCTCCTCGGTCCCCTACGCCGGCGGCACGCCGAACACGATCCTGAGCGGCCATCAATACGTCGCGGGCCTCGAGTTCGAGCCGGTCTCCAACCGCCTCTACTTCGTCAACAAGTCCACGGCCACGGTCTCGTGGATCCCGCCGGGCGGGGGCGCGGTGACCACCGTCTTCCTCGGCAGCGGGCAGACCCTCGGCGAAATGTGGGACGTCGCCGCCGTCGTCCCCGCCCCCGGCTCGCTCGCGCTGCTCGCCCTCTCCGGTCTCGTCGCCGCGCGCCGCCGCCGTTGACGAAGGAAGGAAGGTGCGAGCGATGCGATCCGTGCTGGTCTTCGTGCTGCTCGCCGCCGCGCTCATCGTCCTCGCCGCCGTCGGCGTCGGCGTGATGATCGGCGTCGCCAACGGCCGCCCAAGCCCCGTCCTCATCGGCGTCTTTGCGCTGGACTCGCTCGCCGTGCTCGTGATCGCGTGGAAGCAGGCCACATGCCGCGGGAGCGCGCCGCGGTGACCCGGCGCGGGCCTGCCCCGCGCCTACCTGCGCGGCTCCCGGGGGGTGCCCGCGCCCCGTGGGCCATCGCCGGCGATCTCGGCGGCGAGTTGCTCCTCCCAGCGGACGGCGTTCCCGCGCACGTACGAACGCAGGTGGTCCAGGTCCCAGACGGCGATGCGATCGTCCTCCCCGCCCGTCACGAGCGTGCGACCGTCGGGCGAGAGCGCAAGCCCGAAGACAAGCCGATCGTGGACCGTGAACGAGGCGAGTTCGATCCCCGCGTGCGGGTCGTAGACGTTCAGCGACGGCCCGCGGCCGATGCCGTAGACGATGCGCCCGCTCGGGTCGAACACGAGTTCGAACGGGTCGCGCGCCAGGCCTGAGATCGCGCGCAGCGGCGCGCCCGTCCGCGCGTCCCACAGCCGGATCGTCAGGTCGTCCGACCCCGTGGCGATCATCGCGCCGTCGGGGCTGAACTCGATCGTGCGAACCTCGCGCGGGTGCCCCTCCAGCCGGAAGAGCAACCGGCCCGTTCGCACGTCCCAGACGCACGGCGCAGCGGCGGGCGTCGCCGCGCACGCCGCCAGCACGCCCCCCTCCGGGCTGAACGCCAGCGAGGGCACCCGGATCGACTCGATCCCGGTGAAGAGCCGTGGCTCCCAGGTGTCGGTGTCCCAGACGCACACGAACCCCCCGACCCCCGCCGCCGCGAGCCACCGCCCGTCCCCGCTCGCTTCCACGGCCCAGACCGCCGGCAAGCCCTCGAGCACCGTCCGTTCGAGCGCGCCCCCGGCCGAGTTCCAGGCGCGCACCGAGCCGTCCGTGCTCCCGCTGTAGAGCGTCGCTCCGTCGGGCGAGAAGCAGAGGTCGGTCACCAGCGAATCGTGCGCATCGATCTCGTGCGAGATCGTGCGCGCCACGGCGTCGTACACCGTGATCGTCCCGCTTTGTCCGCCCCACGCGCACGTCCGCCCGTCCGGCGACGCCGCCAGGCCCATGACGCCCCGCGGCGGCGCGGGCGCGGCGTGCAACCAGGGGCGATCGCTCAGTTCGTAGAGCGTCACGAACCCCAGGACGTCCCCGATCGCCAGCAGGCCGAGGTCCGTGCGCAGGTCGGCGGCGAGCGTTCGCTGCCCGTTGCCCCAGCGGCGCAGCAACTCGCCCGTCGTGGTGCGCCACAGGCACACCACGCCGTCCGTGCTCGAGGTGACCAGCCACGAGCCGTTCTCGCTGAATCGAAGGAACGAGACGCTCGCGTCATGGCCCTCGAGTTGACGCGGCGCGTCCGGCTGTGAAGCGCTCCAGACCAGCACGCTCCCGCCGTACGCCGCCGAGCACCACCGACCGTCCGCGCTGATGCACGGCTTCGTCAGCGGACTGAAGGCGTTGACGGCGGCGTCGATCCCCACGGGGGCGCCGCCGAAGGTCGCGTGGAGCGTGAGTTCATCCAGCGTGTCGATGCGCCAACCGCGCACCAGCGCACGCGGCGGCGCTACGCACACCGCCGCCACGATCCCCGATTCGTCAACCCCGACGTCGAACACGGCGTCCTCCGGACGGGCCAGCACGCCGCGCTCGCCCAGCGTGCCCCCGTCCAGCACGAGCAGCGCGCGATCGTCCCGGAACGCCACGACGCTCCTCCCGTCCCGCGTCAGGAACACCTGGCGCAGGGGCTGTCCCATGGCGACCGGCCCGGCGAGCGTCGCGCCCGTTCGCGCCTCGACGATCCGCAGTTCGCCCTCCGCGTGGACGACCCGACGCGTGCCGTCGCGGGAGTACTGGAGCGAGGGCGGGATGCTCGTCGGGCGCGGCTCGAGCGGCGGCGACGAGCGAAGCCTGCTCCCCTCGCGCGACCACTCGCCCGACGACCCGTCCAGCGCGCCCGCCCCGATCGTCGCGCCGTCCTCCGAGATCGCCATCCAGTCGATCCCGGCCCCGAGCCGCACCCGCATCGCGCGCGGCACCCGGCTGTAGTACTCGATCAGCCCCCACGACACCCGACGCGTCGTCGCGTCGCCCTCGGCCCCGAAGTCCGCCCCGTGCGGGCGCACCCCCGCGAGCAACGCCTCGCGCCACAGGAGTTCCTCCGCCCGGTCGAGTTCGCCCGCCGCCGACATCAGGCGCGCCCGGTGGATCCGGCTGTCGCGCAGCGCGTCGAGCGCGGTGCGCCGCTCACGCTCCAGGTCGGACGCCAGCAGCGCCAGGCCCACCACCGCGCCCACGATCGTCAGCAGCACCACCGCCGCGGCCAGCGCGGCCGCCCGGTGCCGCAACGCCAGCCGACGCAGCACGTAGGCCGTGCTGTCGCGCCGCGCCGAGATCGGCAGCCCGGCCAGATAGTCCCCGATGTCCGCCGCCAGCGAGCCCGCGCTGCGGTACCGACGCTGCGGGTCCTTCGCCAGGCACGTGAGCACGATCGTCTCGGCGTCGCCCGGCAACCGACGGACCAACCGCGACGGGGGCACAGGCTCCGTCGCCGCCGCGTGCCGCGCGAGGTCCGCCAGCGAGCCGTCGCGCGGGTACGGATGCCGACCCGTGAGCGCGGCGTAGAGCATCACCCCCAGCGAATAGACGTCCGCCGCCGTGCCGATCGCCGCGCCGTCCCCGCCGAACTGCTCCGGCGCGGCGTACGCCGGCGTCCCCGCGAACTCGTGCGTCACCGTCGCCCCCGCGTGCAGCGCGATCGGCCGGGCCAGCCCGAAGTCCAGCACGCGCGGCACGCCGTCGCCGTCCACCAGCACGTTCGAGGGCTTCAGGTCGCGGTGGATCACGCCCGCCGAGTGCGCCGCCGCCACCCCGGAGGCGATCGCCAGGAAGAGCCGCAGGACCGCCTCGGTCCGCTCGCGCCCCGGCTCGGGCAGCCGCTCGCGCACGTACCGGTCGATCGGCGCCCCGTTCACGAACTCCATCGCGACGAACGGCCGACCGTCCGCCGACTCCCCCGACTCGAACACCGACACCACGTTCGGGTGCCGCAGCCGCGCCGCGATCTCGACCTCCCGCTCGAAACGCCGGCGCTGACGGTCCGACGCGAACGCGCCCGAGAGCAGCATCTTCACCGCCGCGGGACGCTTCGTCGCCGACTGCACCGCCCGGTACACCACGCCCTGCCCGCCGCGGCTGATCTCCTCGAGCAGTTCGTACCCCGCCACCGCGTGCGGGTCGATCGGCTCGCGCGGGCCGGGCGACGCCGTCGCCAGCGCGGACGCGGCACGCCCGAGGAACGCCTCGTTCTCCCGCGCCTCCTCGACGTACTCGCGGCACGCGGCGCACCGCGCGACGTGCGCCGCAACGCCCTCCGGCCCGCCGCCGCACAGCGCGAACCGTTCCAGCGACCCCGGCGAAGGGCAGGGCGTGCGCACTCACTCGCCCTCGTCGTAGGCGGCCGTCAACTCACGCACGATCTCACGCAGCCGCTTCGTCAGCCGGCTCTTCGCCAGGTACACCGCGTCCACCGAGATCCCGCACTCCGCCGCGGCCTCCTCCGCCGGCACGCCCCGGATCGCGAACAACTCGAACGCGCGCAGCGTGGACTCATTCGCCTGGCTCGTCGTGTGCAGGATCGTCATCGCCTCCGCGAAGATCGCCCGCTCGCGCTCCTCGGACCAGATGCGCGTCAGTTCCGGCTCGTCCGGCATCTCGCCCAGCATCGTGTCGCCGCCGACGCGCTGCGCCCCGCGCCCGCGACGCATCCCCGACGCCACGTTCCGCGCGATCCCGATCAGCCACGAACTGAGACGCCCGCGCTCGCGCTCGTACCGACCCTCGCGGTACGCCCGGGCGAACTCGACCAGCGCCTGCTGCGCGACCTCCGCGGCGTCGTCGTGCGAGAACCCGAGCCGCGACGCGAACGCGATCAGCACGGGCCGATACCGCGCATCAAACCCCGACCACGCCTCGGCGTTGGCCGGATCGCGCAGCCCCTCGATCAGTCGTGTCGTCGTGCGTGTCAGCATCCCGCGCCCCGCGGCCGTCGAACCGCGCCATCATACCGCCCGGAGCGACGAACGCAATGGAAATCCTTGGGCGGCCGCGCGACGACACCCCACCCGGATCACCACCCGTCGCGGCGGCGGTCGCGCATCGCGCCCGCGATCGGCGCGGGTCCGAGCGATCAGGCGCGATCTACGGGCAGCCTCGGGCGTAGTCGTTCAGGAACGCGAGGAAGTCGATGGTGTTGACGACGCCGTCGTAGTCCCAGTCGGTGAAGATGCTGCGTTCGGCCCAGGCGTTGAGGTAGTCGAAGACGTCC
>JACTNA010000022.1 GCA_014584315.1 Planctomycetota bacterium
CTTCGTCGAGGACCCCGAGATCGACGACCAACTCGGCCGCCTCGAGGCCGCCCTCCAGCGCACCCTCAAACTCCGCCTCCTCGACGCCGCCATCACCGCGGCCGACGAACTCGAAAAGATCGCCATCGCCGCCACCGAGCACCCCACCGAACGCCGACGCGCCGCAACTACCCTGCTCCGCGCCGCCGTCGCCTCCTCAAACCCCAAACCCAGCGGCACAGGCAGCCCCGGTGGCACAGGCGTCCCGCCTGTGCGCCCCCCGTTGCCACTCCACACATGCCTCACCCACCCCACCACCCCGACCAAGGCGTCCCACGCGGCCACCTCTCCTCCCCCCTCCGCGCCCTCCGCGCCTCCGCGTGAGCAAAGGCCCGCCCCCAACCCCCAACCCCCAAGCCTCAACCCCCAAGCCCCAAGCCTTGACCCCCAAGCCCCTCCTCTCACCTTCCCGTCAGCAGCACGATCCCCAGCAGGATCGCCGCCACTCCCCCCGCCTTGCGCGCCGTCATCGGCTCGTGCAGCACGATTACCGCCAGCACGGCCGCCACCGCCGGCGCGAGCGCGAACGCGATCGGCTTGACCCGCGAGATCTCGCCCAGGTGCAGGGCGGCGTAGAAGAAGATCATCGCCGCCGCCCCGGCGACCAGCCCCGACCCCAGCGCGAGTTTCAGCAGCGTCGGCGCGCCCGCCCGGTGCCAGTCCGCCGGCTCGGCCCGCAGCACGCGCACCGCCACGAACCACGCCGCCCACAGCACGGGCAGCGCGACCGTGCTGCGCACCGCGATCGCCGTGATCGGCCCCACCCTGCCCGTGTGCAGGACGCTCTTCGTGAACAACTCCCCGACGCCCCAGCACACGCCCGCCAACGCCGCGAAGATGATCGCCTTCATGGCGGCCAGTCTACCGCGTCCCGCCGCGAGCGACCCCTACGGGCACCCCGCCGTGTACGCGTTCAGGAAGCAGAGTACATCGAGCGTATTGAGCACCGTGTCGCCGTTGCAGTCCGCGCCCGGATCGCCCGAGGTGTAGAGGTTCAGAAAGCAGAGGACGTCGAGCGTGTTGAGCACGGTGTCGCCGTTGCAGTCCGCCCCGCACTCGCTCAGCAGCCCCGCGGCGAAGAGCAGCGCGTTGGCCATCAGCCGCCCGCCGTCCGTGCTCGAATCCCAGTAGTACCGGTGATTCACGTCGCTCGACACCGGGTGCATGCCCAGTTCCACCACGTTCGGCCGCGCGTCGCTGACGACGCAGAGGAGCGCCCCGTCCTCCCACAGCACGATCGGGTATGCCCCCGGCATCACCGTCGTCGTCACCGGCCGGAACGCGCCCCAGTACCCAAGCCCGTCCACCCAGTCCGAAGCCGACCGGAAGGTCTCGACGCCCTCCAGGATCGGGTGGTCGGGCTCGAGTTTCGTGCCCATCGCCACGCCGCCGGGCAGCCCCGCACGGAACCCCGACGCAGGCTCGATGAGGTAGTACTGCTCGTCCATCCAACGACCGAGCAACTGCCGCGCAGGATTCGTCGTCGTGTTGGTGAAGACCGCGACCACCACGCCCCCGCCGGCGTCTGCGTAATCGGCCATGACGTTCCCAACACCGACGGAATCCTCGTGGCTGTCGTTGGTCCACGTGAGCACGGCGTCGAACTGCAGGAGTTCGTCGAGCGTCGGTGTGTGCCCGCCGCCATACGGCGTCGTCGAGATGATGGTGACGCTCTCGAACAGGCCCGTGGCCATGAGTTTGTCGCGCGGGTCGGTGAAGCGGGTGTTGGTCTGCTCGTTGGCCGTGTTCGCCGCCGCGGCCACGATCGCGACCTTCGGCTTGGACTGACCGGACGCCCCCATCGCCAGACAACCGACCGCAACCCCCGCCGCCAACGCCAGCCTCATGCTCAGCATGGATCACCTCCCGCTTTGACCCGTTCGCAGGATACTCCCTTGAGGGCGGGGATTACCCCGGTGCAATTCCCGAAACGGAACGTCGTTCGGCCTGGTAGACTCGAAGCACCCGAGGAGACGTGCAATGAACGTCCGCATCGTCGCCGTGGCCACCTTCGCCGTGTCGCTCGCTTTCTCCGCAGCCCTGACCCAGCCCGAGCGGCAGGGACAGCCGGAGGGCCGGCGACAGTTCGGTCAGCAGCCCGAAGGCCGGGGCGGGGGCGGCGAGTTTCTCGCGCTCCTCCGCGGCGCGGTCAACCCGACCGAGGAGCAGTGGGAGCAACTCGTCGCCCGGCACGACGAGTACCGATCGGCGCAGCGCGAGGCGATGCGCGGCCTGATGCCGCAGGCCGCGCCGGGCGAACGGCAGGCCCTGACGGACGTGGACCGCGAGCAACTCCGCGAGCGCGTGCAGGCCGCGATGAAGCCCATCAACGAGTCGTTCATCAACGACTGCCGCGCCCTGCTCGACGCCGACCAGCGCGAGTTGTTCGACGCGTACATCTCCGAGGCGGACCTGAGCGGGCGGATGATGGGCGCGATGCAGGGCGGGCAGGGCCGGCAGGGCGCGCCGGGCGGGCAGCAACCTCGGCCCGTGCGCGTCGGCTCGCCCGCGCCCGACACGGAACTCAAGAGCCTCGAAGGCGAGAGCGTCTCGCTCGCCTCGCTGCGCGGCAAGCCGACGGTCGTCGAGTTCGGCAGTTACACGTGCCCCCGCTTCCGAGAGAAGGTCGCGGACTTCGCGAAGGTGCGCGAGGAGTTCGGCGATCGCGTGAACTGGGTGATCGTCTACACGCGTGAGGCCCACCCGAGCGACGCCAAGCCCCTCGCCGTGAACACCCGCGCGGGCGTCGCGGTGGCGCAGCACGCGTCGGCGCAGGACCGCGCCAAAGCGGCGGCGGTCGCCAAGGAAAAACTGACGCTGGGCGGCGTCGTCCTGCTCGACGACGCGGAGAACAAGGCCTCGGAGGCCTGGGGCGGGTTCCCGAACCGGGCGTTCGTGATCGACGCGGACGGCGTGGTCGCTTCCCGCCAGGTCTGGAGCGACCCGAAGGAGACCGCGGGCATCCTGAAAGTGCTGCTCGGTCTCGCGCCGCCCGAGGAGCGGCCCGCACCGCGCGCCCTGCCCCCCGGCTCGAACCGCTTCTGAGCGCGCGGGGTATGCTGCCGCCATGCGGACCCCCTTCGTCGGCGGCAACTGGAAGATGAACACCGACCGCGCGACGGGCGCCGCGCTCGCGGGAGCGGTGGCCGAAGGAACGGCGGCGTGCGACGGGGTCGAGGTCGCGGTCTTCCCGCCGTTCCCGTACCTCGTCGCGATCGCCGAGGCGTTGCGCGGCTCGCGCGTCGCGGTCGGCGCACAGGACCTCTACCCCGAGAAGAGCGGCGCGTTCACGGGCGAGGTGTCGGCGGCGATGCTGATCGACTGCGGCGCGACGGCCGTGCTCACGGGGCACTCGGAGCGGCGGCACGTCATCGGCGAGAGCGATGACCTCGTGAACCGCAAGACCCGCGCCGCGCTGGACGCTGGGCTGACGTGCGTGCTCTGCATCGGAGAGACGCTCGAGCAGCGGGAACGCGGCGAGACGGACGCCGTGAACGAGCGGCAACTGCGCTCCGGGCTGGCGGGCGTGCGTCCGGAGCAGGCCGCGCGGCTGGTCATCGCCTACGAGCCGGTCTGGGCGATCGGCACGGGCCGCAACGCCACGCCGGACGACGCCCAGAAGGCCCACGCCCGGGCGCGCTCGGCGCTCGCGTCCTGCTTCTCGCGCGAGGCCGCGGCGGCGATGCGGATCATCTACGGCGGCTCGCTCAAGCCGGAGAACGCGGAGGGCCTGCTCGCGCAGCCGGACGTGGACGGCGGGCTGGTCGGGGGAGCGTCGCTGTCGGCGGCGGACTTCTGCGCCCTGGTGCGGACCGCCGCGAAGAGGGCGGGCAGGCCCGTCGCCTAGACTCCCGCCCGGCTCCGTTCGTCGGACGCCGGCATCCCGCGGCCCGAATCCCGAACCACTCTCGGCCGCCCGGAGCCAACGCCAGATGCACGCGACTCTGACCGTTCCCGTTCTGCTCGCCGCGTCGCCGATCCTGAGCGGGTTGCTCGGGGTGGCGTTTCTTGCGTGCTCCCTGCTGCTGATCCTGACGGTGCTGATCCAGCGGCCGCAGGGCGGCGGGCTGAGCGGCGCGTTCGGATCGGGGTCCGGGTCGGGCGAGACGGCGTTCGGCGCACGGACCGGCGATGCCCTGACGATCGCCACGATCGGGTTCTTCGTGCTTTGGCTCGTGATGGCGGTGACGCTCGTGTTCGTGAGCCGACCGTCGGGTCCGATCCCCGTTACCGCACCCGCGGCCCAGACGACCGCGCCGGTCGAGGACCTGCCGTCGGGGCAGACTCCCGCGCCGGCGGCCGAGCCTGTGCCGGATCTCCCCGCGGCGAGTCCGGTCGAAGGCGATCAGCCGGTCGAGTCGCCCGACGACGGTCTGGCCGGCGGGGACGAGCCGGAGTGAGATCGGGCGTTGCGTTGGGGCATCGA
Source organism: Planctomycetota bacterium (assembly GCA_014584315.1). Taxonomy (GTDB): domain Bacteria; phylum Planctomycetota; class Phycisphaerae; order Phycisphaerales; family UBA1924; genus CAADGN01. Next base: position 4,466 of record JACTNA010000022.1, read on the forward strand.
TTAGACTCCGGGGGGCGTCCGTCGGACGGCGGGCGTGTGTCGGGCCGTGGGTCTGGGAGCCGCGTGTGATCCGGAGCATGACGGGGTTCGGCGAAGCGTCGTCTCAGGTGAACGGCGTTCATTTCTTTGTCGAGTTGCGTTCGCTGAACAACAAGTACTTCAAGGCCGTCATCCGCCTGCCGGAGACGCTGCAGGTGCTCGAGGCGGAGTTGGAGTCGCTGCTCCGGCGTCGGATCAGCCGCGGGACGGTGACGCTGACGGCGAGTTGCACGGACTCGTCGGAGTCGGCCGCGCTGGACGTGAACCACCGCGCGCTGGACCGGTACGTGGAGCAGTTGCGGCGGGTGAAGGCGGTGGCGGCCGGCGAGTTGCAGATCGACGTGGGTTCGCTGCTCGGGCTGCCGGGGGTGCTGCAACCTCCTGCGGACGAGGAGGACCGGCTGCTCCGGGCGCGGGGGGAGTTCTCGCGGCTGACGGATTTGGCGTGCGACCACGCGATCTCGATGCGCCGGCGCGAGGGGGCGATGCTCGAGGAGGAGTTGCGCCGGCACGCGGGGGAGATCGGCGAGCGGCTTGGGCGGATCGCGGCCCGCGCGCCGCAGGTGATCCAGGACTACGAGGCGAGGCTGCGCCAGCGGATCGACTCGATGCTGGAGGCCGCGGGCGTGAAGGTGGAGCCGGTGGAGTTGATCCGCGAACTGGCGACGTACGCGGAGCGGACGGACATCGCGGAGGAAGTGGCACGGCTGAGCGCGCACATCGATCAGTTCGGCGACCTGCTGGGCGCGCCGGACGACCAGCCCGTCGGTCGGACGCTGGACTTTCTGGCGCAGGAGATGCTGCGTGAGGCGAACACGATCGCGAGCAAGTCGTCGGACGCGCTGATTTCGCGGCTGATCGTGGAGATCAAGGGGCTGATCGATCGGATCAAGGAGCAGGTCCAGAACGTCGAGTGACCGGCCCGGCGAACGGGCGGGACGACGGAGCCGCCACGGGGTGGCGGAGTACCCTGCGGCGGATGCACTCCGTGGAAGTCGCACGCAACGGCGAGAACAACGGGCGCGACCGCTTCTCGATGGGCGAGTTGGCGGTGGTGTGCTCGCACTATGACGTGGGCGTGATCGAGTCGGTGCACGAGTTTCCGCGCGGGTCGCGTCGCGCGCCGAAGGCGCTGCTGCGCACGTCGCGCGGGCCGCTGCTGCTCAAACGCCGTGCGCCGGGCCGCGACGACCCGCACCGGGTCGCGTTCTCGCACGAGTTGCAGTTGCACCTGCACGCGGCGGGGTTCCCCGCGCCGGAGATCATCGGAACACGGACGGCGAACAACACGCTGGTGCAGGCGGGCGGTCGCGTGTACGAGTTGTTCCGGTACGTGCCGGGCGAGGAGTACGACCGGTCGGAGGAGTCGACGGCGGACGCGGGCGCGCTGCTGGCCCGGTTGCACCGGCTGCTGGCGGGGTTCGCGCCTACGTTCCCCCCCCCTGTCGGTTCGTTCCACGCGCGGCCCGCGATCGTCGATGCGCTTCGGCACGGCGGCCGGCTGCCGACGGACCCTCCCGCGAGGTCCGCGCTGCGGCAGTTGCGGCACCACTACGAGGCCGCGGCGCAGGCCGTGGAACGGGCCGGGTACGGCTCGTGGCCCGTGCAGGTGGTGCACGGGGACTGGCACCCCGGGAACATGGTCTTCAGGTCGCGTCGCGTGGCGGCGGTCGTGGATTTCGACTCGGCGTGCGTGGCGCCGACGCAAGCGGACGCGGCGGCGGGCGCGCTCCAGTTCTCGATCACGCGCGGGCCGGGCCGACCGGCGCTGTGGCCGGCGGAGTTGGACCTGCCCCGACTCGCGGCGTTCTTCGCCGGGTGGCGGGGGGAGGCCGGACGTGCCCCCGATTCGGCGCGTGTGATCCCGGACCTGATGGTCGAGGCGCTGATCGCGGAGACGATCGCGCCGATCGCGGCCACGGGGACGTTCGGCGGGCTGGACGCCGGGGAGTTCCTTTCGATGGCGCTCCGCAAGGCGGATTGGTTGCGGGACAATGCGGCGGAGGTGGCCCGGGCCGCGTCCGGGGAGCGGCAGGGCGGTTGACCCGCGCGACCGGGCTGCGCACACTTGGGGGCAGGGCGACGCCCGAGGAGGCCGGATGACCGCTGGGACTGTCGGTCGATGGGGATTTGCGGCCTGGCTGGCGGTGTCGGTCGCGACGACGGCGTTCGGACAGACGCCCACGCCGAGCCTCGACCTGCGGGCGGTGATCCGGGACCTTGACGCGCCTTCGCTTGAGGTGCGCGAGGCCGCGACGATGCGGCTGATGAGCCTTGAGGGCATCCGACTGACGGATGTCGAGCCGATGCTGGACGCTCCGGGGCTGACGCCGGAGCAGGCGGCCCGTCTGGATCGCGTGGCGTTCATGTGCTTCCAGCGGACGCAGCGCGGCGCCCTGGGGGTGGCGTTCGGGAGCCAGACGCCGGACGGGACCGAGATCTCGACCACGATCGAGGGATTCGACGCGTCGGTGGCCCTTCGGCCGAGGGACGTGGTGCGGTCGGCGGGCGGGGTGCGGCTGCACGACACGATGACGTTCCGCGCGGTGATCCTGTCGTACGAACCGGGCGATGCCGTGCCGCTCGAGGTCATCCGCGACGGGCGGCCGATGCAGATCGGCGTCCGGCTCGGGCGATTCGCGGACCTGCAGCAACCGATGGTGCCCGACTACGCGGTGATGGCGCGGGCGTGGGAGTTGCGGCGTGATCGAGCGAAGAAGCCGTCGAAGGTGATCGATGCGGGGCTGGAGCCGGCGGAGTGGCAGCCGATGATCCCGGAGTTGGACGCACGGGCGGCCCGGCGCGGACCGATCCGCGTTTCGCAGCAGCCGGGGCTGGGGACGGCCCTGATCGCGGGAGGCTTGCCCCGGCAGGCGCTGCAGGAAGAAGGCTGGCGGGTGGTGGTCCGGCCGGAAGGGCTGGAGCGGGGCGAGCGCGATGCGTTCGCTCGGATCGAGGCGCTGCAACTGCAACGGCAGTGGTTCGTGGACAGGATTCTGGCATTCGAGGCCGCGCTGCGCCAACGCGACCTGCCCGCCGACCAGCGCGAGGCGCTGCTCCGCCAGCGTGCGGAGACCGCGGAGCAGTTGCAGGACCTTGAAGAGACGATCCGGGCGATCCGGTTCGGGCAGGTCGTCGAGCCGTAGGGATCAGTCCGCGAGTTCGGCGGCGATGGCGGCCGCGAGCGCCGCACCGTCGGTCTTGTCGAGCGGGTGCGGCCGCCAGACGACGCCGAGGCCGCCCGCGCTCTCGCCCGGGAAGCGTGGGATGACGTGGAAGTGGACGTGCATGACGGCCTGGTGGGCGTCGGGGCCGTTGTTCTGCAGGACATTGAACGCCTTGGCGCCGGTGGCGCGGAGGACGGCGCGGCAGATGCGCGGCAGGACTCGGCCGATGGCGGCGGCGGACTCGTCGGAGAGGGCGTCGAGGGTCTCGGCCGGCTCTTTCGGGATGACGAGGACATGGCCGCGGCTGAGGGGGTTGACGTCGAGGAAGGCGAGGACGCGGTCGTCCTCGTAGACGCGGTGGCAGGGGATCTCGCCGCGGATGATCCTGGCGAAAACGGTCTCGGGCATGGGTTGAGTGTACCGCGCCGGGGGATCGGTAGAATCGGGGGATGAGCCTGGACGCCCTTTCCGAGGCCGCGGCCTCGCCGAGACGCCGCATCGCGCCGCTGCCGCAGTTGGTGGTGGACCAGATCGCGGCTGGGGAGGTGGTCGAGCGCCCGGCGTCGGTGGTGAAGGAACTGGTCGAGAATGCGCTGGACGCGGGCGCTCGACGGATCATCGTCGAACTGGAGCAGGGCGGGATCGAACTCGTGCGCGTGAGCGACGACGGGTGCGGCATCCCGGCGGCGGACCTCGCGCTGGCGGTCGCGCCGCACGCGACGAGCAAGCTGCGCGGGGCGTCGGACCTCGAGCGCGTGGCGACGCTCGGGTTCCGCGGCGAGGCGCTGGCCTCGATCGCGTCGGTGTCGCGGCTGAGCCTGCGCTCGCGCACGGGCGAGGAGCAAGGCGCGTCGGTGATCGAGGTCGAGGGGGGGCGGTCGTCGGAGGTCCGGCCGACGGCGGGCGCGCCGGGGACGGCGGTCGCGGTGCGGAACCTGTTCTTCAACACGCCCGCGCGGCGGAAGTTCCTGCGGACGCCCGGGACGGAGCAGGCGCGGTGCGTGGACCTGGTGCGGACGCTCGCGCTGGCGCACCCGGCGGTGGGGTTCGAGTTGCGGGCGGACGGACGGACGCTGATCGATCTCCCGCCGGAGCAGAGCGTGCGTGATCGCGCGCTGGACGTGCTTGGGCGGGAGTTGGAGCGGGAGTTGCTGGAGTTGGGCCGGATCGGGCCGGAGCCGCCGCCGGGGGTGGCGATCTGGGGGCTGGCGGGTCGCCCGGGCGTGTCGCGGGCGTCGCGCACGGCGCAGCACCTGTTCGTGAACGGCCGGGCGGTGGCGGATCGGACGCTGCAGCACGCGGTGCGTGAGGCGTACCGCGGTCTGATCGACCCGACGCGGCACCCTCTGGTGGTGGTGATGCTGGAACTGCCGCCGGAGTCGGTGGACGTGAATGTGCATCCGGCGAAGGCGGAGGTGCGGTTCCGCGACCAGGGGCTGGTGCACTCGGTCGTGCTCGGAGCGGTGCGGGAGGCGCTTCGCGCGGCGGACCTGACGCCGAGCGTGGCGTCGTCGCGGTTCGCGGGCGCGACGCCCGAGGCGCGGGTGTCGTCGTTTGTGGAGTACTTCAGTCGGCAGGTCCCGGCGCAGGCCGGGGGACGGTTCTCGTACGAGGCGGTGCGGTCGGCGGTGGAGGCGGCGGATGCGTCGGTCGGGTCGGTGGAGCGTGCGCAGCCGGAACAGACGCCGCCGCCGATGGCCGCGCCGCGTCCCGTCGACCGCGCGTTGCAGGTCCACAACTCGTACATCGTGACGCAGGACGAAGAGGGGGTAGTGATCATCGACCAGCACGCGCTGCACGAGCGTGTGATGTTCGAGTTGCTGCTGGAGCGTGTGTCGGCCGGGCCGCTGGAGAGCCAGCGTCTGCTGACGCCGATCGTGGTCGAGGCGCCGGCGGAGCGGGTGGCGCGGCTGTCGGACCTCGGGCCGCTGTTGGAGCGGATCGGGGTGGACGCGTCGCCGCTGGGGCCGCGGTCGGTGGGGATTCACGCCTTTCCGACGTTCCTGTTCGAGCGCGGCGTGGAGGCGGGGCCGTTCATGGAGGACCTGCTGCACCGGGCGGAGGAGGAGGGGTTCGCGCCCGACGGCGAGGAGGCGTTGCGCGACGTGCTGGACATGATGGCGTGCAAGGCCGCGGTGAAGGCGGGGGACCGGCTGACGGAGCCGGAACTGGGCGCGTTGCTGGACCTGCGGGGGGATGTGGAGCGGTCGTCGTCGTGCCCGCACGGGCGGCCGACGTCGATCCGGCTGACGATCCGTGACCTGGAACGGCTGTTCGGGCGTTCGTAAGGAGAGGCATCATGCCGAGTTGCACGTCGAGCGTGACGGTTCAAGCGCCGCCGGAGCGGGTGTTCGCGGTCTGCACCGACCTGGCGCGCGCGCCGGATCGGATCGAGGCGATCACGCGGATCGAGGTGCTGACGGAGGGGCCGATCGGCGTCGGGACGCGGTTCCGCGAGACGCGCGTGATGTTCGGGCGCGAGGCGAGCGAGGAGATGGAGATCGTCGAGTTCGACCCGCCGCGGTCGTTCGTGATGACGGCCGAGTCGCACGGGATGCGGTACCGGACGGCACATCGGTTCGTGCCGACGGGGGAGGGCACGCGGGTGGAGATCGAGTTCAGCGGTCGGGCGGTGAGCCTGGGGGCGAAGTTGCTGCTCCCGCTGGGGGCGTTGATGATGAGCGCGTGCCGCAAGGCGCTCAACAAGGACCTCGCTGACCTGAAACGGGCGATCGAGGCGGGGACGTAAGGTCGGACGGGCGGAGCGGGCTGGGATGTGGTAGGCTGCGGCGGGGTGGGCGTCCCACTCCGTGGGAGCGGCGGCATGGCGAAGATCTGCGCCATCTGCGGCGAGGACTGCTCGGACCGGCCGCGGGTGAAGGACCGGGCCGGACGGTACTACTGCAAGCCGTGCGAGGTGAAAGCGGCGAGTCGCCCCGGGGTCGCGGCGCCCGCGCCGGCGGCGACGGTGAGCACGGCGATCCTGGCGGCGGAGAGCGATGAGGACTTCATCCCGATCGAAGAGGCGCACGTCGCGGGTGAGAAGGCGTGCCCGGTGTGCATGCTGAAGATCTCGGCGGACGCGGTGGTGTGCGTGCACTGCGGGTACGACGAGCGGAAGGGGATCCAGAGTTCGACGCTGGTGGAAGGGAAGCGCGCCGGGGACGGGCGGGTGACGCTGCCGTGCGCGAAGTGCGGGTACGACCTGACGGGCCTGCACGCGCCGCGGTGCCCCGAGTGCGGGACGTTCGTGGGGACGACGCATCGGGAGCGGATCGACAGCAAGGTGTCGCGGGAGGTGGTCCGGCGGGAGTACACGAAGCCGGTGGTGATGTTCGGCGTCGGAACGCTGGCGACGCTCGGCTACTTCACGGCGGTAGGCTCGCCCCTGGCGATCGTGCCGTTCCTGATCGTGACGGCCATGGCGCTTCCGATCGGCATGATCGTGCTGTGGCTGTGCTGCCTGGGGTGGATCGGGTTCAATGCTCCGTTCCACCTGAACGCGCTGCGCCTGATCGGCATCTACAGCGTGGTGGCGTTCGTGCTGGTGGTGACTTCGATGCTGCCGTTCAGGATTTTCTGGATCGGGGCGGCTGGGGCGATCTACGCCTGGCTGCTGGCGGAGATGATGGACATGGACCGTTCGGACGGGGCGATCGTGGCCCTGCTGACGTTCGCGTCGATGCTCGCGCTGGCATTTGTTGGGATCGCTCACTTCACGTAGCCCGGCGTGGCGCGGTCGGCGGCGAGTCCGGCTCAACCCGGACTCGGGACGGCCCGATAGCCCCCGTAGGAAGGCGGGGACTCCCCCCGCCATCGACGACAGGGGGTGCTCCATGTTCTCGAAGGGCACAGACGTCTTTTTCACGCTGCCGGAGGAGTCCGCATCGCGGGTGCTGCACGCCGCGAAGGTGGTGGACGTGCGCGGCGGCATGTTCGTCGCCCGGTTCGAGGAGCCGGGGATTTCGGTCGCGCCGGGAGCGGAGGTGGCGGTGTTCTTTCAGGGTCGCGCCGGGTTCATGCAGCAGCCGGCGCGGATCACGGCCTTGCTGGAGGAGAGCGACACGCCCTCGTTCGGGTTCCAGACGACGGGCGACGCCGTCTCGTGCGAATCGCGCGAGTGCTTCCGTGTCTGCACGGTGACCACCGGGTTCAGCGCGACGATCGACGGCGAGGCGGAGTGCCCGCTGACGGACGTGAGCGCGACCGGGTTCTCGATGATCTCCGGCGGGAACCACGGCTACGGCGCGGTGGTCACGGTGGAGGTGGAGTACGAGCGGACGACGTACAGCGGTCGGGCGCGGGTGCAGAGCATCAAGCCGCTGACGCCCGGGCGGACGCGGTACGGACTGCTCTGCCTGCCGTCGGACGGGCCGCGGTCGCTGCTGGTCGGGATGCAGCGGATCAGCGCGGCGGTGCAGCGTCAGCAGTTGCGCAGGCGATCGGGGACGGGCTGATCGTCGCTCGCGGCCCAGAGGTCGCCCGGCTCGATGACGATGATGCGCGAGCGGTCTTCGCCGGCGGCGGCGAGGAGGCGGCGCATCGGCTCGTCGCGGTGCTCGTCGGAGAGTTCGAAGGTCGAGTGATGGACGGGGAGCAGGCGTGCGCCCGGGGCGGCGGTGAACATCTCCCAGACCTGCTCCGGCGTGGCGTGCTTGTGCTGCCACGGGTCGTACGCGCCGATGCCGAAGACGGCCAGGTCGATGGGGCCGACGCCCCGGAAGGCGTCGGTTCGGGCCGTGTCGCCCGCGGCGATGGTGCGGCGGGCGTCCGAGACGATGACGTAGGAGTTGAACCCGCGGCCGAAGTCGAGCCAGGCCCGCGCTCCCCAGTGGGCGGGGCGGATGGCGCGGATGCCGAGGCGCTCGACCTCGCGTTCGTCGTCCCAGTCGAGTTCGACGACGTGGCGAAAGCCCCGAGGGATGAGCCTTCGAGTGCCGCGGGCGGTGATGACGATGGTGCGCGAGGAGGCGAGCGCGGCGAGGGTCGGGCGGTCGAGGTGGTCGTAGTGCGCGTGCGTGATGAGGATCGCGTCGATCGGCGGGAGCGCTGCGGGATCGACGGGGCACGACCGTCGGGCGGGTCCGAGCGTGAGCGGCCCGAGCCGTGGGCCGATGCGGCGTGAGAAGACGGGATCGACGAGCAGGGTGACGCCTCCCTGGCGGAGGAGGACGCTGGCGTGTCCGAGCCACGCGGCGGCGAGTTCGTGCTCGTGCAGGCCGCGCAGGTCGGGGGGCGCGGTGTCGCCGTCCGTGCGGGCGCGGGCGACATCGCGGATGGACTCGGCGAGGTCGCGGGGGTAGCGGCGCAGTCCGGAAGCGGTCGCGGCGGCGGCGATCTTGAGCCTGCCTGGGCCTGCGTGTTGGTCGCGCCGCTGCACGAGAGGATCATTGGGCGCCGGGGCGTGCGGGTCACTCGGCACGTTCGATGAGGACGACGGCCTGAGCCTCGACGGCCCGTCCCTCGCCGAGGGGACCGATGCGCTCGTGCGTCTTGCCCTTCACGTTCACGCGGTCGATCGGGAGGTCGAGCAAGCGGGCGAGGTTCGCGCGGATCGCCTGCTTGTAGGGCGAGAGTTTCGGGCGTTCGAGAATGACGACGGCGTCGGCGTTGACGACGTGCCAGCCGGCGTCGCGGACGCGGCGTTGTGCATCGGCGACGAAGACGGCCGAGTCCGCGCCGGCCCAGCGGGGATCGGCGTCGGGGAAGACCTCGCCGATGTCCGGGCCGCCGATCGCACCGAGGAGGGCGTCGGTCAGGGCGTGCAGGAGGGCATCGCCGTCGGAGTGGCCTGCGGGGCCGAGGTCGTGGTCGAAGGGAACGCCCCCGATGACGAGGGGCCGGCCTTCGCCCGTCGGCCGGCGCGGTTCCAGCCGGTGCAGGTCCCAGCCCAGTCCGACGCGGAGGGGAGGGTTCTGGGCGTAGGCTCGGGCTTCAGGCATGGGGCTGAGTCTACCGATAAGTCCGGTGGGGACCGGCCAGAACCATGGCGCGCGGCCCCGCGTAGGCATGGCGGCGCCCGTGCCGAAGACCCTAGACTGCCACCCCCGCAGACGGAGACAGAGCCGATGGCCACCACCAGCCCCGCGACCCGCCCGACCGCCTTCCTCGCGGGGCTGCTCGCGGCCGTGACTGTCGGATCGGGCGTGGGGTGCGGTATCGCGTACCGGCCGTACTTCGATCCGGGCGGCTCCGGAGCGTCGATCGACGAGTACACGTACGTCAGCGAGCCGTACGCCCCGCAGACGATCACGGTGGTGGACACGCGGACGGGCGAGGCCGTGTTCGCGATGGACGTGCCGGTCGGGCAGCAGTTGGTGATCAACTTCGACGACAAGCGGATTCAGAGCGAGGAGTGGATGTCCGGCGTGATGCGGTGGCGACTGATGCCGGCGGGTCACATGTACGGGCGTCTGACGAACCGGATCGCGGTGCCGCCACCTTCGTCGCGGCGTGTGGACGTCACGCTCCGAGCGACCCCAGAGTTTCCCCCCGGCGGCAAGCCGGCGGCCGTGGCGACGACCTCGACCGAGCCTTCCGGGGGCGAGTCCGTGCCCGTCCCCCCCCCACCGCCCCCCTCGGGCGCGACGACGGAGGGCGATATGCAGGACGTGGGTGGCGGTTGATCCGGGGGTCGGGTTCCTGTAGGCTGAGGCGATGATCCGGGACCGGACCCGAAGCGGCCGCGCCGGGCGCGGGTTCACGCTGATCGAGTTGCTGGTGGTGATCGCGATCATCGCGCTGCTGATCGGCATCCTGTTGCCGGCGTTGGGCAAGGCGCGCGAAGCGTCGCGGCAGGCGGTGTGCCTGTCGAACCAGCGGCAGTTGGGGGTTGCGCTGCTGGTGTACGCGGACACGTTCGATGAGTACATCCCGCGCGAGGCGAGCCTGCCGAGCGATCCGTCGTGGCCGCGGGCGTTGCGGCCGCTGGTGGACCACACGGCGAGTTGGGACGAGCCGCTTCGGGACCGGTACGTGAAGGCGCCGTACTTCCAGGACCCCGCGCGCCCGCGCGACGACCTGCACCAGATCCACTACGTGAACAACGGGCTGTGGTTCGTGGCGTACGACACGCTGTCGAACAGCAAGGGGAGATTCAAGGAGACGATGCGACTGACGCGAGTGTTCCGTCCTGCTGAGCGGGTCTACCTGACGGACTACAGCGAGGACAAGAACAACGTGAACTACAACTCGAGCATCCGGCCGGCCGGGGACGATGACTTCGAGATCGCGTTGTTCTACGACGTTCGGCAGGCGATCCACCTGAGCGGGAGCGAGAACCAGCGTCGCGTCGCGCCGCGGCGCCACGGCGTCGGGGCGAACGCGCTGTTCTTCGACGGGCACGCGCAGATCGTTCCGGCGGACGAGATCACGAAGACGCTGATCTGGGACGACGGCGACTACGCCCGCTGATGCTCGCCACGAGGGCGATCAGCGCCGTCCGACGGCGAGCGGGTCCGTGCCGACGACCTGTTCGAGGCGTTGCATGAGGATGGCCTGGCCGTCGGTGACGTCGCGGAAGAGCGTGCTTCGGACGATCTGCCGTTCGCGCGGGCTGAGGCCGAGGAGTTCGACGTCTCGGAGGAGTCGGTCGATCCCGTTGATGTAGCCCGCGGCTTCCGACCACTCGGGCGAATCCGTGATGAACCTGCGGAATCCCTCGGGGTCGAACGTGTCGCCCGGTTCGGCCTGGCTGTAGGCTTCGAGGGCGGCGTTGAGCGTCGAGGCGATGAGCGGCAGGCGTCGCTGGATCTCGGCCACTCGGGACTCGTTGCCCTCGGTCGCGTCCGGCGCGTCGCCGAGGACCAGTTCGCGGTAGGAGGTGAGGACGGCCTGCACGACCTCGCTGGAGAGGCGGTTGACGGTGACTTCGGCGCGTGAGACCGTTGCGGCGCGGGGGACGTCGTTGTAGAGGGCGCGACCGATGAGCGCCTCGATGAGCGTTCCGAGGTCGGGGTCGCGCGGGGCGAGGCCGAGTTGCTGGAGTTCATCGCGGGCGGCGCGGCCGACGGCGGTGTCCTGGGAGACCCGTGCGCTCTGCGATTCGCGCGGGGCCGCGCCGGCGATGGCCTCGGAGACGTTGGCGTTGGTCGGGCCGCTGGAGCGCAGGTCGAGGCCCGACGCGAAGAGGTCGGCGGTGACGGATCCGAACGCGCGGAAGGGGAAGCCGGTGACGGTGGGCGAGCCGCCCGCGCCGTCGTTGGTTGCGAAGGTGGGGATCGGGCCAGAGCCGAGCACCTGCGGGACGACGGAGTAGGTGATGGACTGGGCGCCGACCATGTCCACGCCGTCGTCGGTGTCGATGACGCCGATGCCGGCGAGGACCGGGCCGGCTTCGCGGGTCTGGATGAAGATGTCGGGGGCGGTGAGGTCGATGGTCGTGAGGGCCGTGAGGTCGCCGTGGATGATGCTTCCGCCGGCGGTGAGCGAGATGGCGCCGAGCGCGCTGAGTTTCTCGTTCTGGCCCATGCGGAAGTCGCCGGCGAGGGTGGCCGCCATGCCGTCGGGCGCCCAGATGGTGGCCCAGGCGGGGACGCCGATCCGGCCGTTGATGCCGCGGGACTCGGAGAACATGAGGTGGAGGTTGTCGAGGGGCGCGGCCGCGCCGACGGGGGCGTGGAACTCGACCCGCGCGAGGTTGAGTTGGAGCGGGAGGCCGGGCGCGGCCTCGCCGAGCGAGGGATTCACGAGGAGGGTGAGCGAGCGTGGGTCGGCGAGGCTGTTCACGGTGTCGAGGAAGACGATGGAGTCGGCGAGCGTGGGCGTGCCGAGGACCTGGATGATGGAGTCCGACGCGACGAGGACGGGGACCGCGAAGGTGAGGCCGGTGGTGGTGGTGAGGTCGCCGTCGAGAATGACGACGCCCGCGCCCTGCTGAACGAACGAACGGAGTGGCGAGGCCGTGCCCACGCCGCCGGTGAAACGCACGGAGGTTGCGGCGTCGGTGGTGAGAAGGCGCGGCGTGGCGTCGGAGTTCGCGCCGGCGGCGAAGAGGATGGTGTCGGCGGTGATGGTGTGGTCGCCGATGAGCGTAACGGGAGAGGCAAACGACACCGAGTCCGCGGCGATATCGCCGCCGAGGGAGACGGGGCCGGCGAAGGAAGCGGAGGAGGCGGCGAGGGGGGCGAGGATGACGGTCGCGCCTGAGCCGTCTTGCGTGAATGCGCCGCCGATGGTGAGCGGTGCGGCCGGGCCTGTTGTCATGGTGGCGGAGTTGGTGATGGTGGCCGCGCCGGAGATGGCGACGGGGGCAGCGAAATCGATCGAACCGGCGGCGGGGACGAGGAGCGAGGCGAGAGGGGCGTCTGCGCCGATCGCCTGCGCGAAGGAGATCGGGCCCGCGCCGGAGTTGATGGTGAGCGTGAACGCGCCGTCGAGCGTGCCGACAAAGGAGACGCCGTCGGTCGCGCCTGCGGCGGTCGTGAGCACGCTGTCGGCGAAGAGGAACACGGGGCCGGTGAAGGCGATCGAGCCTGTGCCGACGGTGGTGAGGGGCGTTCCGAGCGAGACGGCGGCGTTGTAGGTCTGCGGGCCGGCGGTCGTGATGCGGGGCGGCGTGAACGACGCGGCCGTGATGGTGAGCGCGGTGGGCGGCGTGGTCGCGCCGACTTCGTTGTCGAGGGAGACGACCGCTCCGGGCGCGCTGATGGTCAGCGGGTTTGCGCCGTCGACCGAGCCGGTGACGGTGACGGTGGCGAGCGAGCTCCCGCTGTTGGTGATCGTGACGGGCGAGGCGAGCGTGACGGGGCCGTCGATGAGGATGGGGGCTTCGTCGAGGTTGGCGAGGTCGCCGCGGAGGGTGGCCGCGCCGGTGAGCGTCTGGCCGAAGGTCGTGGTGATCGACCGCACGTCGATCGTGGCGGCGTCGGCGGAGAACTGGGTCAGCGGCGTGGTGCCGCCGATCGCGCCCGTTGCGGTGAAGCCGGCCTCGCCCGCGGCGATGGCGAGCGCGTGCGGGCCGTCGATCGCCTGGACCGAGACGCCGTCGCCGGACTGGCCGCGGGTGGTGATGGAGAGGTCGGTGGCGAGTGTCGCGGGTCCGGCGAGGGTGATCGCGCCGGCGGCGTGGGAGGTGAGGTCGCCGTTGAGCGTGGTCGCGCCGGTGTAGGTCTGCGGGCCGTCGGTATCGACGGTGGGGAGCGAGATGGCGGCGGCGGTGGCGTTGATTGAGGCAGGACGCGCGGTGGCGCCGATCGCACCGGCGAAGGAGGCCGCGCCGCTGCCGGCGTTGACGGTGAGGGTGTGCGGGCCGTCGGTGGTTCCGATGACGGTGAGGTCGTCGCCGGATGCCCCGGCGGTGGTGAGGGCGACGCCGACGGCGAGCGTGAGCGGGCCGTCGATGGTGATCGCGCCCGCGGAGAGGGTGGTGAGGTCGCCGTTGAGGGTGGTCGGGCCGGTGTAGGTCTGCGGGCCGGTCGTTCGGACGCTGGGGAGATTGATCGCGCTGCCGGAGAACGCGACGGAGGCGAGGGGCGTCGTCGAGCCGACGGCCTGCTGGAGCGTGACGCTGCCGGCACCGGCGGTGATCGGGAGGGCGTTTGCGCCGTCGACCGTGCCGGTGATGAGAACGTTGCCCGGGCCTGCGCCGGTGTCGATGCTGGCGCCCGCGCCGACGATGACGGCGTCGTCGATGGTGACGTTGTCGCCGTCGGTGACGATGGGCGCGTTGAGGAATGTCGTGGCCCCGGAGCCGTCGAGGAGGAAGGAAGCGTTGCCCGTGCCGGTGAGCGTGCCGGCGACGGTGATGCTGCCGGCGGAGGGGGTGCGGATGGTGGTGGGATCGCGGAAGGTCGCGGAGCCGATGACGATGGTGTGCTGGCCGTCGGCGCGGCCGATGGTGATTGCGGAGAAGCCGTCGGCGAGGGCGGCGAGGTCGGTGTCGCTGAGTTCGAGCGTGCCCGAGCCGCCGGCGGGTGAGCCGATGTCGATCGAGACGCCGGCGGTGGTCGGACGGAGGAGGAGCGAGGAGGAGCCGCTGAAGGAGTTCGCGCCGCCGAGGAGGTCGATCTCATCGGCGGTGAGGGTGAGTGCGTTGCTGCTCGCGGCGGCGGTGCTGAGGAAGGTGATGGAGCCCCCGACCAGTTCGACGGGCTGCGCGAAGGTGACGGGGCCGGCGAAAGAGATGGGCGTGCCGGCGGCGGTGATGTTCGCGCCGATGCTGACCGGACCTGCGCCGCTCTGCGAGAGGCCGCCGGAGGCGTTCACGGGCGCGCCCGAGGCGATCGTGAAGAGGCCGGAGTTGGCGACGGAGATCGCGCCGCCGCCGGAGGTGGTGACGTCGTCGTTGAAGGTGAGGGCCGCGCCGGTGAAGGCGAAGCCGGCCGCGCCCGAGGTGTCGAGGATGCCGTTGAAGGTGGTGGCGGCCTGGCCGGCGGCCTGGGCGAAGGAAAGGGCACGGAAGGCGGCCGAGGCGGTGACGTTGCGGGCGTTGGTGATGGCGATTGCGCCGAGGCGCGTCGTGCCGCCGACCGCGCCGGTGAACGTGACGTCTCCCGCGGTGCCCGCGTTGATGGTGAGGCTTTGGGCGGCGTCGGTGGTGCCGTTGAGGGTTGAGGCGAAGGTGACGTTCGCGCCGGAGCCGGAGTTGGCGGTAGTGATGGAGCGGTTGCCGACGAGGGTGACGGGGCCGTTGAAGGCGACCGTGCGGCTGTTGGTGACGATGTTGCCGCCGAGGCTCGTGGGGGCGTTGAAGGCGAGGGGGCCGCCGGTGGAGGTGACGGTTCCGCCGAGGCTGATGGAGGCGGTGGTGATGCTGCCGCCGGATGCGCCGGTGAGATTGAGCGTGCTGAGGAAGCGGGTGAGGCCCTGGCCCGCGCTCTGGAGGAAGGAGAGGGCGTTGAAGGCGGCGGAGGCGGTGAGGTCGTCGGCGTTGGTGATGGTGACCGCGCCGAGGCGCGTCGTGCCGCCGACCGCGCCGGTGAAGGCGACATCGCCCGCCGTGCCGGCGTTGATGGTGAGGTTCTGGGCGGAATCGGCGGTGCCGTTGAGCGTCGACGCGAAGGTGACGTTCGCGCCGGCGCCGGCGTTGGCCGTGTTGATGGAGCGGTTGCCGACGAGGGTGGTTGCGCCGTTGAAGGCGACGGCGTGGCTGTTGGTGATGACGTTGCCGGCGAGGCTGGTGGGCCCGTTGAATGCGACCGAGCCGCCGGTGGAGGTGACGGTGCCGCCGAGGCTGATGGAGGCGGAGGTGATGGAGAGGCCGCCCGCGCCGTTGAGATTGAGCGTGCTGAGGAAGGAGGTGAGGCCCTGGCCGGCGGCCTGGCTGAAGGAGGCGGCGTTGAAGGCGGCCGCGGCGGTGAGGTTGCGGGCGTTGGCGACGTTGACCGCGCCGAGGCGCGTGGTTGCGCCCACGGCGGTGTCGAAGGCGGCGTCGCCGCCGGTGCCGAGGTTGAGGGTGAGTCCCTGGACGCCCGCGTTGAGGGCGTTGAGCGTGGACGCGAAGGTGACGTTCGCGCCGGCGGGCGATCCGCTGGTCGTGTTGATGGAGACGGTGGCGTCGAGCCGGACGGGGCCGTTGAAGACGAGCGCGTCGCCGGTGGTGGTGACGTCGCCGCTGAGGCGGATGAGGCCGTTGGGAGCGGCGAAGGTGATGGGATAGGTGACGGAGAGGGAGCCGATGTTGAACTCGTGCGCGCCGGTGCCGACGCGGCCGATGGTGACGCCCGCGACGGTGGAGGCGATGGCGGCCATGTCGGTGTCGCTGAGGTCGAGTGTTCCGGTTCCGCCGGCGGGGGAGCCGACGTCGATCGAGACGGCGTCGCCGGTGGGGCGCAGGAAGACGGAGCCGGTGCCCGTGACGCTCGCTGCGCCGCCGGTGAGGTCGATCTCGTTGGCGGTGAGGGTGAGCGTGTTTGCGCCGAACTGCGCGGCGGCGAGCGAGAGCGTGCCGGAGCCGGCGAAGATCTCGCGGTTGGCGGCGATGACGGTAGTGCCGGTGATGGTGACGGGGCCGGCGTCGGCGGTGACGTTGGCGTTGAGGTTGTTGGTGCCGCCGCCGATGGAGATGCCGCCCGCGCCCGTGGCGTTGAGGAGGCCGTTGAGGGTCCAGATGTCGTCGCCGCTGCCGGAGAGGGTGATGCTGTCGGCGGTGACGGCGGCAAGCGTGCCGGTGGCGCCGACGGTGTTGGCGTCGGTGTCGAGGGCGAGGTTCACCGCGCCGCCCGCGGTGATGGCGCCGGCGGTGAGGCCCGTGCGCGACTGCACGCTCACGCCGCCGGCGAGGGCGTTCACGGCGGCGAGGGAGAACTGATTGCCGGTGAGGCTGACGCCGCCCGCCCCGGCGGCGGTGAGCGTATCGGCGAAGGTGGTGAGGCCCTGGCCGTCGGTCTGCGTGATCGAGAGCGCGGCGAAGGTCGAGGAGGCTGTGAGGTTGCGGGCGTTGGTGACGGTGACCGCGCCGAGGCGGGTCGCGCCGACCGCGCCCGAGAAGAGGATGTCGCCGCCCGTGCCGGCGTCGAGCGTGAGGGTCTGGGTGTCGGCGGTGGCGCCGGTGAGGGCGTCGTCGAAGGTGATGTTCGCACCGGCGGGCGCGCCGCTGGTCGTGACGACGCGCGCGGCCGCGCCGAGGCGGACTGGGCCTGTGAAGCGGACGGCATCGCCGGTGGTGGTGATGGTTCCGGAGAGGACGATGAGGCCGTCGGGGGCGAAGAGGCGGAGGGGCGCGTCGATGGCGAATGAGTTGATGGTGATGGTGTGCGCGCCGGTGGCGGGCGTGCCGATGCGGACTTCGGAGAAGTCGGGGCCGATGTTGCCGAGCGTGGTGGCGGAGAGTTGGAGCGTGCCCGCCGCGCCGGCGAGGCCGATGGACGTGGCGTCGGTCGAGGGGCGCAGGGAGAGGATGCCCGTGCCCGTGGCCGCGCCGTTGAACTCGATGCCGTCGGCGATGAGCGTGAGATCGTTCGCGCCGGCCTGGAGGGCGTCGGCGAAGGAGATCGTGCCCGCGCCGGCGGTGAGGGTGCGCGTGCCGCCGAGGGTGACGGTGCCGGCGTAGGTCTGATTGCCGGTGGTTCCCGCGCCGCCGTTGGGGGCGGTGGTGACGTCGCCGTTGAGGACGGTGGATCCCGCGCCGGTGGTGGTTGCGCTGAGCGCGCCGAGGGCGGTGGCCTGGCCGACCCCGGGGAGCGTGATGGTGCCGGCGCCCGCGCTGAGCGCGAGCGTCTGCGCGCCCGAGGCCGTGCCGTTGATGCCGGTGGAGTTGCCGAGGTTGATATCGCTGTCGGTGGTCGTGAGCGTGGAGTCGCCCGCGACGGTGACCGCGCCGGTGACGTTGGCGAGGCCGATGGCAAGGGCCTGCACGTCGCCGTTGAGGATGAGGTTGCCGGCGGTGCCGCTCGCGGCGCGGGTGTCGATGTTCAGCGCGGTGAGGAATGCGCCGCCGGAATCGTCGGCGTGGCCGAGGAGCACGTTGCCGGCGGTCGCGGCGGCGGCGGTCGAGGTGTCGAGTGTGAGAGTGAATCCCGCGCCGGTCGCGCTGATGGTGGCGTTGGAGAGGTCGAGCGCGCCCGCGGAGCCGTCGTCGCCCTGCTCGGTATCGATGGCGAGGGATGCGCCGATGCGGACGCTGCCGGCGAGCGTGATCGCGCCGTCGACGAGCAGGTCGTCGGTGAGGGTGATCGGGCCGTCGCCCGCCCCGCCGCGGGAGTCGGCGGTGAAGGCGGCGAAGAACGCGCCCGCCCCGCCGCCGTCGTCCACGCGGCCGAAGAAGATCGCGCCGCCTGTTCCGGCGGCGTCGGCTGTGGTCGTGTCGAGCGTGAGCGTGAGGGCGGGTGACGCGGCGTAGAGGTTCGACGCGCCGAAGTCGATGGGTCCGGCGTCGCCGGTTGCGCCGGCCTTGGTGTCGATGGTGAGGGAGGCGTGGATGACCACGTCGCCGCCGCCGGCGAGGGTGATGGAGCCGAGATCGGCGGCGTTGCCGGCATCGTTGTCGAACTGGAGATCGCCGAAGAGACGGAGCGCGCCGTTGGTGGTGGTTCCGGAGGTGTCGATGGCGAGGTCGTTGATGTAGTGCCCGCCGTTGTTGCCGAAGACGCCGAGGCGGACGTCGCCGCCCGCGCCCGCGCCGTTGCTGGAGTCGAGGGTGAGGTCGACGCCCGCTGCGGAGGCCGAGACGGTGGCGCCGCTGAAGTCGATGGTGCCGCCGCCGGAGAAGAGGCCGATAGACGCGCCGAACTGCACGTCGCTGGCGAAGAGGATGTCGCCGGCGACGTCGATGTCGTTGGCGATCGAGATGACGCCGGAGCCTGCGCCGCCGCTGGACCTGGCGGTGAAGCCTTCGAGGCGCTGGCCCGGACCCGCGCCGATCTCGCCGAAGGCGATCGCGCCGCCTGCGCCGTCGGTGGAACGCGTGTCAAGAGTGAGCGTCGCGCCCGCGCCGAGGGCGTAGATCAGGCCGGAGCCGAGGTCGATGGAGCCGGCGTCGGCGGAGGGAGTGGCGTTGGTGTCGATGACCGCGGCCGCGCCGGACGCGACGGCGATCGCACCGCCGCCGGTGAGGGTGAAGTCGGCGGTGTCGGAGCCGTCAGCGTCGAGGAAGACGCCGGCGGACAGCGTGAGCAGCCCGGCGGTCGTGCCCCCGGTGTGGATGGTGAGGTCGTTGACGTAGAAGCCGCCGAGCGCGCCGAAGACGCCGAGGAGGACGTCGCCGCCGGCGTCGTCGTTGCTGCGGGTGTCGATGGTGAGGTCGCGTCCCGCGCCGGACGCGGTGACGGTCGCGCCGCTCAGATCGACGAGGGCCGACGCGCCGAGGTCGTCGGGGTTGGAGTCGATGGTGATGGACGCGCCGAGCACGACGACGCCGGTGAGGACGATGGGACCCTCGGCGAACACGTCGCCGTTGAGGATGAGGTCGCCGGGCGCTCGGGCGCCTCCCGACGTGTCGATCGACAGGGAGGCGAGGAAGGAGCCGGCCCCGTCGCCGTCGCCGACCTCGCCGATTCCCACGGCACCGCCCGAGCCGCCCGCGTCGGCGGTGGAGGCGTCGAGCGTGAGTGACGCGCCGGCGCCGGCGGCGTAGATGCGGCCTGTGCCGAGGTCGATGGAGCCTGCATCGCCCGCGTCGTCGGGGTTGGTGTCGATGAGGGCGGCCGCGCCGGCGGCGATGACGACATCGCCCCCTCCGACAACGGTGAAGTCGTTGCGGATGAGGACGGCGCCGGCCAGCGTGAGGTCGCCCGCGCTCGAGCCGCCCGTGATGACGGTAAGGTCGTGGACGTATGCGCCGGCGGTGTCGTCGAAGTCGCCGAGGAAGACCGCGCCGCCGGCCGCCCCGGTCGTGCCGGTGTCGATGGTGAGGCTGAGATCGGTGGTTGTCGCGGAGACGGTCGCGCCGCGGAGATCGACCGAGCCTCCGGCGATGCCGGGGGTTCCGGCGGTGTCGATCTGGAGCGTAGAGGCGATGGCGATGGCGCCTGCGCCGGTGAGGTCCACGTCGCCGCCTTCGGTGCGGATGTCGGCGTTGAGGGTGAGCGATGCTCCGCTGACGGTGAGGCCGGTGAGGCGGGTGGAGCCGCCCGCCGCGCCGAGCGCGACCGCGCCGCCCGCGCCGCCGCCCGTGGCGGTAGCGTCGATCGTGAGGGCGAACGCGCCGTTGATCGTGCCGCCCGAAGCGAAGAGCACGTCACCCGCGTCGGTCGCGCCGCCCGCGGCGTCGGTGTCGATCGTGAGATCGGAGGCAAGGGTCACGGCGTTGACGCCGGTGAAGTCGGCGTTGCCGCCGCCGTTGAGGGATATGTTGCCGTTGAGGGTGAGCGATGCGCCGCTGACGGTGAGTCCGGTGAGGCGGGATGTGTTTCCGACCGTGCCGAGCGCGACCGCGCCGCCCGCGCCGCCGCCGTCCGCGGTCGTGTCGATACTGAGCGCAAACGCGCCGTCAAGCGTGCCGCCAGAGGCGAAGAGCACGTCGCCCGCGTCGGACGTGCCGCCCGCGGCGTCGGTGTCGATGGTGACATCGGAGGCCAGGACCACGGCGCCCGCGCCGGTGAAGTCCGCGTTGCCGCCGGCGGTGAGGGCGATGCTGCCGGCGAGTCGGAGTTCGCCGGTGGTGCTGACGTTGAGGCCGCCGAGGGGGACGGCCTGTCCGACGCCGGGCAGGCGCACGTCGCCCGTGCCGGCGTTCAGCGTGAGCGTGTCGAGTCCCGGGGTCTGTCCTTCGACGCCCGCGGCGGTGGTGAAGTCGATGATTGAGTCGGAGGTGGTGATGGATGTAGCACCGCGGATCTGAACGGAGCCTTCGAGTGCGGAGAGGTCGATCGCGCCGAGGCTCGCGGTGCCGGAGAACGAGACCCCGCCCGCCGCGCCGCCGGCGCCGCCGGCGTCGGCGACGGCGAGGGTGGCGACGGTGAAACCCGCGGCGGCGTTGAAGTCGCCGAGTTCGATCGCGCCGCCGTCGAGGCCGGCCGCGCCGGTGGAGGTGTCGATCGACAGGGTGAGTGCGCCCGCGTCTGCGGAGACGGTCGGGCCGGCGAGCAGCACCCGGCCCGCGGCATGATCGTCGCCGGCTTCGGTGTCGATGGAGAGGGACGCGGCGACGATGACGGCGTTGAGGCCCGAGAGGTCCACGTCGGCGCCGTCGGTGCGGAGGTCGCCGTTGAGCGTCGCCCTTCCGCCGGCGACGGTGAAGCCCGCGAGCGGGGTGACGGTGCCGATGGAGCCGAAGTTGGCGTCCCCGTCCGTCCCCGCGCCGTCGGCGGTGGAGTCGATGGCGAGCGTGAATGCGCCGTCGAGCGTGGAGGCATTGGCGAAGAGGACGCTGCCGGCGTCGGTGTCGCCGCCCGCGGCGTCGGTATCGATGGTGACGGGGCCGACGAGCGTGACGACGGTGGCGCCGCTGAGGTCAACGTCGCCGCCGCCGCTCACGCGGAGATCGCCGGCGAGTTGCAGGGATGCGGCGGACACGTCGAGTGCGCTGAGCGGGGTGGAGTCGCCGACCGAGCCGAGGGCGACCGCGCCGGCCGCGCCGGCGCCGTCGGCGGAGGCGTCGATGGAGAGGGAGAACGCGCCGTTCAGCGAGCCTGCGGACGCGAAGAGCACGTCGCCGGCGTTGAAGTTGCCGCCGGCGGCGTCGGTGTCGAGGGCGACGTTCGCGGCGAGCGTGACGGCGTTCGTGCCGGAGAGGTCCGCGTTGCCTCCGCCGTTGAGGGCGATATCGCCGTTGAGGGTGAGCGTCGCGCCGCTGACGGTCAGGCCCGTCAATGGCGAGGACGTGCCGAGGTTGCCGAGCGAGACGGCGCCGCTTGTGCCTCCGCCGTCGGCCGTCGCGTTGATGGTCAGCGTGCGCGATCCGTTGACCGCGCCGGCGGGGGCGAAGAGGACATCGCCGGCGTCGGTCGCGCCGCCCGCGGCGTCGGTATCAATCTGCGCGTTTGCGGTCAGCGTGATCGCCGGAACGCCGGTGAAGTCGACGCTGCCGCCGCCATCGACGGAGACGCTGCCCGACATGATGAGGGCTGAGCCGGAGACCTCGAGACCGGTCAGAGGCGTCGTGCCGCCGACCGAGCCGAGGGTGACGCCGCCGCCGGCGCCGCCGCCGTCGGCCGTGGCGTCGATGTCGAGCGAGAACGCGCCGTTGATCGAGCCGCCGGAGGCGAAAAGGACGTTGCCGGCGGCGGTCGCGCCGCCCGCGGCGTCGGTGTCGATGGCGACGTCTGCGAGGAGCGTGACGGTGTTGGAGTTCGAGAAACTGACCGCGCCGCCGTCGGTGGAGATGGATGCGCCGAGCGAGGACGGGCCGAAGACGGTGAGGCCGCCGGAGCCGTTGACCGTCGCGTCGCCGAGGAGGCTGACGGCGCCGCCGCCGGAAGAGCCTGCGCGGAGTTCGATCGCGCCGCCGGCGGTGGTCAGACGGCCGACGGTGAGGCTCGCGGCGAGGTCGCCCGCCTCGCTGCCGACGTTGGCGGCGTCGTAGCCGGCGTGGAGGGTGATCGTGCCCGTGCCCTGGGTGCGGAAGGCGAGGTCCGCGCCGTGGGTGCTTCCGGTGAGGTCGATGCCGCCCGGGGAGTCGCCGTCGCCGCTCTTGTTGCGTGTGCGAAGGGTGAGATTGCGGTCGTTGGCGATGAGGACTTCGGCGTTGTCGAAGGTGCCGCTGACGGTGATGGCGGAACCGGCTTCGAGGATGATGTTCGCGTCTGTGCCCTCGATCTCGGACTGGTAGACCTCGAACGGTTCGGTGGAGTCGCCCACGTTGGCGAACAGGACTTCGCCCGGGTTACCGCCGTCGGTTTCGAGGTTGGTGGCGGATGCGTCGGGGTCGTCGCTGCCGTCGGCGGTGCCGCCGATGATGACGATGGCGTCCGGGTCGTAGAGGAGCGTGCCGCTGGCGCCCGCCGGGGCGCCGAGATCGACCGCGCCGTCGGCGGTGAGGGACCGCTTGCCGGAGACTTCGGCGAATCCGCCGTCGCCGGCGAGCGAGCCGCCGCGCGCGCTGATCGCGCCGTGGAAGCGGGTGGACCCGTCGGCCCAGACAATGACCGTGCCGCCGTCGCCGGAGGTGGCGGCGTCGGCGGTGAGGGAGGCGTCCGCGGCGACGACGGTGTGCGAGGCGCGTCGGGTGTCGCCCCCCCCCTGGAGGTCGCCGCCGACCAGGATCGTGCCGCCGCCGGCGTCGCCGGAGGCGTCCACGCGGGCGCCGGTGACCCCGACGCGATCGCCGAGGAGTTCGACGCGGCCGCCCGTGGCGCTTGGCTCGCGATTCGAGGCGTCGATCTCGCCGGAGACGAGGGTGGTGGCCGCGCTGTCGACCGTGACGTGGTCCGCCTTGACGCGGGAAGACTCGAACAGGACGACGCCGTAGACGTCCCCGACGCCGAGGCGGGCGCGGCGGGCGCGAACCTCGCCGGCGTTTTCGACGCCGCCGGTCGCGCCCGGCGCGGGCTTGCTGACGCGGGCGTAGACGTTGCTGCCGGATTCGCCGATGAGGACCTCGTCGGCGGAGGCCATGACGACGACGCCGCCCTCCGCGACGATGCGACCGAAGTTGGCGGCGCGGCGTCCGAGCAGGTAGGCGGCGTCGGCCTGGATGACGCCCCGGTTGACGACCTCGCCCTGGAGGTCGTAGAAGCGGTCGATGCCGCGGATGAAATCGGCGTTGGTGATGGATCCAGCGGCGGCGTAGATCGCGCCGGCGTTGACGATCGCGCCATCGCCGAAGTAGACGCCGGCGGGGTTGGTGATGTAGACGCGTCCGTTGGCGAGGAGCGAGCCGTCGATGTGCGTGGGGAGCGCGCCGGTGACGCGGTTGAGAACGCGGCTGGAGGCGTTCGGCTGCACGAAGCGGACCGTCTCGTGCGGGGCGATGCCGAAGGCGTTGTAGTTGATGATGGCGGTGTGAGAGGTGTGGATGACGGTCGTCGCGCCGTGGTGCGAAAAGGACGCGCTGCCGTGCACGACCCGCGGGCCGTCGGGGCCTGCGAGCGCGATCGGTCCGCACAGGACGCTCAGGAGCGGGCTGATGGCGAGGACGCCGTGCGTCCCCCGTTGCGATCGCCTCCCGGCGTGACGGATCTTCTGTCGATTCGGCATGGCTCGGCCCTCGCGCGCCCGGCGCGCCCGCACTCAGACTCAGAACAGGAACGTGAACACGAAGTGGAAGCGGTTGCTCCCGGCCTTGACCTGACCCTCGATCTCCTCGATGGCGGCGGCCCAGTCCATCCGAAGGCTGACGTTCCGGTAGAGGAGCAGTTCGACGCCGACGCCCGCGCCGAGCATGTCCTGGTCGCTCTCGAACGCCTGCCTGTCGCTGTTGACGACGCGGGCCGCGTCGACGAATCCGCGGAGGATCAGGTCCCAGTCGGGGCGGCCGTAGGGCTGCTGGGGGGCATACCGGAACGGTCGGCCGAAGAGCGATCGCGGCTCCTCTTCGATCTCGAAGGCTCGGGGGACGTGGAAGCGGTACTCGGCCGAGGCGATGACGACCGTGTCGCCGGCGGTGATGGACTCGGGGTAGCCGCGGACGGAGTAGAGGCCTCCGGCGACCTGCTCGGCGTTGGGGATGAGGCGGTTGTCGAAGGCGTACTGGCCGCGGACGCCGAGGGCGATCTCGTGGGCGAGGGTGCGTGCGCGCTCTCCGTCGCGGCCGGCCAGGAGCGGCTCGAGGAAGAACGACGTGCCGAGCGCCCACTGGAGGACGACCCAGTCCTCATCGAGGGCGAGGCGGCCGAGTTTGGTCATCTCGTCGACGCCCGCGCCGGAGACGTCGGACATGGAGAACTCGAGCGCGAGTTGGCCTTCGAGGGTCCACTCGTCGGTTCGGCGCTCGGCGCGTGCGCCGACGCGCGGGATGAAGAAGTCCTCGCGTCCCTGGATGGCGACGACCTCGTTGTTGACCTCGACGTTCTCCCAGCGCGCGCCGGCGAACAGGTCGATGAAGAGCTCTCGCTCCTGGAGGACGTTGAGGATGAGTTCGCCGCCGGCGGTCCAGCCCTCGCCGGTGAATCGCTCGCCGGCCTGCCCGACGTCGGAGGCGGTGAACTTGCTGTAACTGCCGAAGACGCGCCATCGGAGGCGTTCGAGGCGGGCGAGGGGGGCCTCGTAGGAGCCGACGAAGGCGTGGGCCTGGGAGAACCCGGCGGTGATGTACTCGACGGTGAGGATGTCGTCGTTGTTGGTGAGTTGGTTGTGGATCAGGCCGAATCGCTCGCGCCAGGTGTCGGTTTCCTTCGTGCCGGTGTTCGAGAGTTGGAAGTAGAAGGAGAGGGGGCGGCTCTCGGCGACGAGGTAGTCGAGGGCGGCCTCGCCGGTCTCGAAGGCGGGGGCGACGGCGATGTCCACGCGCCGCCCGGGATGGCGGTTGAGGCGCAGGGTGTACGAGTCGAGTTGGTCGCGTCGGATGAGGTCGCGGCGCGGCTCGTCGGGCGTCGGCTCGGCCCCGTCGTGCTCCGCGGGTTCGGGGCGCCACGGCTTCACCGGAGAGTTCTCGCGGATGCGGGCGTGGGCGGGGTTGTTGAGGCGTTCCTCCTTCGGGAACCTGGACCCCGAGGCGATCGAGCGGACCTGCACGACGATGCCGGTGTAGATGTCGAGGGTGAGCGATTCATCCTCTTCGAGGTCGCGCAGGTCCTCGTTGGTTTCGCGGTCGATCTGGTCGTCGCTCGGGGCGACGACAACGCCGATGAGGCCTCGCGAACGGAACGCCTCGAAGATGACCGCCGCGACCTGATTGATCGCGCTCTCGGACATTTCGCCGATGCCTGCGCGTCCGATGTCCGCGACGCGGAGGCGCACGGTCTCGACGCCCTCGCGCGGCGCGACGTACGCGCCGTCGTCGATCCCCAGTTCGACCTCCAGCGCGTAGAGGGCTTCGAGCGCGGGGTGCTCCGGGTGCTCGCGGAAGTACCGGAGGCGCAGTTCGCTCAACGGGTAGAAGAGCTCGGCGATCGGCTGCGGCTCTTCGTCGGCGGGAGGCGCCGCGTGCTCCTGCGCAGGGTCTTCGTCCGGCGGCGGAGGCTCGGCGTCCTGGGCCATCGCGGCCGTCTGGGCGAGCAGGCACACCACCCCCGCCCAGAAGGTTGCGATAGACCGGCCCACCCCAGAGAACCGATGCCGATCGTGCTTCATTGTCCGCCCCATGCCAACAGAGGAGCCACCGCCCCCACGGCGCGATTAACCCGTGGGGAGTATCCCGACCTTCGGCCCAAGGTATCCGCAGTTCGATCGCCCCGCAATAGCCCCTCCGGCGTTCGAGGGGGCGGCTCAGGCCGTGCCCGCGGCGCGGATCGCCTCCTCGACGCCCGCGACGAAGTCCGACTCGAGGTCGTAGGGCACGTCGGTGGTCAGCGGGACAGCGGATTCGGACGCCTGGAGACAGAAGAACTGCTGCGGCGTTGGCTCTCCGATCACGGCGTCCACCCACTTGTGTCGCATGGGGAGCAGGAGCAGCAAGGGGACCGCCTCGGCGAGTTGCGTGGCGAAGAACCGCGACCACAGCAGCGCGGAGGCCACGGGCGAGTCCCCGCAGCGCGGGACGCGGACGGACTTGGCGCGCAAGGCGGAGGCGGCACGGGCGCGCGTCGTGGACCCTCCGGCGCCGAGAGGACGGAACGCGGAGAGTTCCCGCTCGGTCTCGTACATGAGCCTGTGCAGCCCGACGCGGCCCGGCCCCATCTCCGGGCGCGCGGCGAGTTCGACGATCGCGGGCGTTGCGCCGTCGGAATCGAGGGATTGCGGGAGCGGTTCGTGCCCCAGTTTGGCGGCGGCGCGCCTGAGGTCGTCGCCGAGCCGGGCGAACGCCTCGGCGACCGCGGCGCGGTCTCGGGCCTGAACGCACTTGCCCTCGAACCACTCGAGCCTTCGCACGATCTGCTCGAGCGACCATTCGAGCGGCGCGCCGGTGCAATGGACGGCGACGACCATCGGAAACTGCGAGCGTCCCTTGCCGTCGCGCGATGACCAGAGCCTGCCGATGACGTGGCCCTTGGGCAGGCGCCAGACGAAGACGTGACGGAAGCCCTCGGCGCGCGCGTGCTCGTCGAGTCGCTCCCATGCTCCCGAGTCGATGTTGTTCGCGATGCCTTCGGTGTAGAGCCGGCGCTTGACCCAGGCGAGCTCCTCTGTTTCGAGCGGGAAGTCCTCGATGTGGTCGTCCCAGCCCGGATGCTTGCCGAACACGGCGAGGCGCACGGCGGCCCCGTCTCCGTCACGGCCCCCGATCAGTTTGCCCAGCCGTTTCAGCATCGCTCCCACTCATCAGACGGTCCGCCGCCGATCACTCCGGCCACCAGGACTCCGCGGGCCACTGCGCGGGAGAAGGCAGGGTTCGATTCGCCCGCAGCCCGATGCGCACCCCGACGGGCTGGGCGTTCCCTCCGACGGGCCGAGCCTGCACGGTGACGGCCCAGACACCGTCGAGGCCCTGGCCCGCCAACGGCTCTCCACCCCACGCGGCCAGAGCGCCCAGCGCGGTCCACGGGTCGGGGATGGTGGCGACCGCGGCGACTGGGACGCCCTCCGCCGCCGTCTCATAGAACCTGATCTCGAGTTCACCTCCGGGCGAGACGATCCCGCCGACGGCCGGCGTGGGTGAGTCGGGCACGAGCGGGAACCGAGAGCGCCCGTCCGCGTCCGTCTTGCGCAGGCCGGCCTCGAACAGCCCGAACGCCGCGTACGGGGGGGGCGTGCCGGGATGGTGCGCGGCGGGGAGCGCGACGATCTCGAAGGTGAGCGGCGAGTCGTCCGATCGCAGCGCGTCGAGCACGGCGCAGACGCCGTCGAACCACGCCGCGCCGCGCGGGCCGGGGAGCGCGACGCCGCCCCGCATCCGCTCGATCTCGCCGTCGACGACGGCGATGTTCGTGCGCGCGCCCTCGCCGAGCGTGCTTCCGGACGGGCCGTTGGCGGGCGCGCGGGCGAGGGCGGCGCGGACCTCATCGGCGGCGCGGCGGGCATCGTCCACGCGACCCCTGTCCAGCGTGCGGTCGGACTCGCGACAGAGCGGGATGCCGCGCGAGTCACGGAGGAGATCGACCGCCGCCCTGGCCTGTGACTGCCCGGACTCGGCGAGCGTCCGCAGCGCCGCCATCCAGACGCCGGACCAGTACCCGGCGTCCTCTCCGCCCATGAGAAGGCGCGCGGTGAGGGCCTCCGGCTCCATGGCGAGGACCGCCCGGCGGGCCTGCGCCGGATCGCGACCCAGCGATTCCCAGGCGCGAACGCCGCGTTCGCAGCGCTGGACGAACGCGTCCTCGGCGACTCTGGCGAGTTCGTCCCCGGCCCGGACAACGGCTTCGCTCGCGCGCGAACGGGCCTGCGGCGTCGCCCATGGCGGCACGACGCCGAGCGCTTCGCGTGCGGCGTGCGCCGTGACGCGGATCGCCTCGCAGGCTTCGCGGGCGTCGAGTCGCGAGAGCGAGCCCTGCGCGGCGGTCCAGTCGGGCTTCACGCCGAAACTCGCGGACAACGGCCCCGGGACCTGCAACGCCCAGTAGGCGACATAGGCGTCGGCGTAGGCGGTGGCGGAGTCGAGCAGGTCTCCGGCGCGAGCGGACAACTCCCCGCCGGCGAGCAGCGCGGCGCCGTCCTCGCGCGTGAGGGCGATGATCTCGGAGACCGACCGGAAGAGCGAGGCGGCGGCCCCGGGATGGAACTCCTGATCGTGCGTGCCGCCGTGCGTCGGCGTGAGCGGGATCGCCGGGCGATCGATCGGGGGCAGGCCGGACGCGCGCGTGGCGACGACCGATCGCAAGCGATCCGGTCCGCCGGCGAGCGAGACGAGCGCGGCGTCGATGGCGGCGTGGCGCTGGCGTGCGGTGGAAGCGCGGAGGATCGCGAGCAGGCGCTGCTCGGCGTCGCCGAAACCCGCGGCGGCGACGAGGTCGCTGTCCTCCCGGGTGCGCCGATCGATCTCGTCGAGGCGTGTGGCGAGGTCGGCGGCGGCGCGGCTCTCCCCCGGCGTGAGCGACGCAACGACCCGCAGCAGCGCGTCCCGACGGCGTTGGTAGGCGGGCCGGCCTTGCTCGTCGGTCTCGAGATAGCGCGCGCCGCGCCCGCTGAGCGCCTGCCGAAGCCGCGTTGTCCGCTCGGTGAGTTCCGAGTCGAGAAGCACGCTCCGCGCGGTCGAGAGTTCGCTCTGGAGCGGGGCGAGCGACGGGAGCGCGCCCAACTCGGCCTCGAGCGGCGTGAACGCGAGACGGATGCGCTCGCGGAGCGACTGTGCGGCCCGCTCCGCGGCGCCGAGGATGGTCTGCGCATCCGTGGCGTCGAGATCGGCCAGCGCATCGGAAAGCCCGCGAGCGGCCCCGTCGTACCGAGCGACCGCGTCCGCCCAGGCGCGGGCCGCGCGGTCGTACTCCTCGATGGATCCGGCGCGAGCGACACCCTCGTCCGCAAGGAGCGTCGCTTCGGCACGCTCCACCGCTTCGAGCGCGGCGCCGAGTCGGTCGATGCCTCCCGCGCCGCCGGCACGCACCTCGGCGCGCCAACGCTCGACGAACAGTCTCACGCCGGCCGCGACGGCCGCGCCGGCCTCGGGCGTGCCCCGACGCAGGATCGGCGGGGGCCATTCGTGTCGCGCACCCTGAGGGCTGTACGCCCACGCGAGCGCGGGCGAGGCATCCGCGATCGCCCGGGCGGCCCGGGCGGCGTCGTCCGGCTCGTCGGCGAGCACGTACCGGACGAGCGTGCCGAGGTCGAGGCCCGCGCCCCCCCCGCCGGCCAGCGGGAGGCCCGCCTCCAGGCGGATCATCTGGCGCAGGGCGAGCGTCGATTCGTCAGACCAGGTGTCGGCGGATTCCGCTTCGAGTTTCCGGCGCGCGGCATCGACGACCGGGACGATCACCGATCGCTCGACGGCGACCACGAACGCGCGTCCGCGCATCTCGTCGAGGTCGCCGAACCCGCGCGCGATCGGCGCGAAGATCGCGGGCACGCTGACCTCGCGCTCGACCCAGGGGAGCGCGTCCGCGGCAAACCCGGCGACGGTCGTGCGGAGCGGACCGAGGCGGAGTTCGCGGTCGCCGTCGTAATCGAAGCCGGAACGGCCGCCCGTGCGTTCGACGACGATGGTCGCGGGCGATCGGTCGCTGTCGGGCGCGAACTCGGCGCGGACGGCCGACCAGAGGCGCTGGTGGCCGTCGAGCGCCTGACGGAACCGCTGGCCCGACACCCAGGTGACGCCGATCGCGATGAGCACGGCGGCCAGTCCCGTGGCGAGCACGGCGGTCCGACGGGTGCGCTGGAGCCGCTGCACGTTGGTGGCGCGCGTGACGAGGCCGCGCTCGCGGAAGACCTTCTTGAGGAAGAGTTCACGGAGGAAGTAGGAACGGTCCTTCTTCCAGGCGCGGCCCTCCGGGAGCCGGTCGACCGGGACGCCGAGGGCCTCGGCGAGGTCGGCGTCGAGCGCGGAGCCGTCGCGCATGGCGGAGGTGAAGTAGATGCCTCGCAGGAAGGGAGGCTCGCCCCAGACGCCGGAGACGAAGATGGACTCGAGGTACCGCCTCAGCCGCGGCGCCAGTTGCATGACCGCTTCGGGGAAGGCGTAGAGCGCATCGACCTGGTCGAATCGTCGCGCGGTCGAGTCCTCCGTGTGCACCGGGTCGAGGAGGAGTCCGAGCCGGCGGCGCCGGAGCCGCTGGCGCAGCCCGTCGAGCAGGCGATCGACGCCCTCAGGCTCGAACGGCTCTCCGAGTTGCGCGGGGTTCGACCACCCGAGGATCTGGTGCTGAAGGAGCGGGTCCTTGATCGAGTCGAAAAACTCACGGAAGCCGTTGATGAGGTCCGCCTTGGTGACGAGGAGGAAGACCGGGAAGCGCACGCCGAGGGCCTTCTGGATGACGTTCAACTGTGTGGCGATGCGGTCGGACTTGTGGGCGATCTCCTCCGGGGAGTCCTTGATGAGGCTGTCGGCGGGGAGGACGAGGAGCAGGCCGTTGATCGGGCAGTTCGGGCGCGCCGTGCGGAGCATCCTGAGAAACTCGGTCCACTCGCTGCCCGAGCCGGGTTCGATGTCCTCGAAGATGAGCCGTCCGGCGGTGTCGAGAATGACGGCGTTGCTCGTGAACCACCAGTTCATGTTGAGCGTGCCGCCGGTGCCCTGGAGCGTGTTCTGGAGTCCCGGGGGGAAGCCGACGCCGCAGTGCCGGACGGCCTCGGTCTTGCCCGACCCCGGCTCGCCGACCATGAGGTACCACGGGACCGAGTAGAGGTCCTTGCCGTGCTGGCGGAAGACCTCGATCCCCTCCTCGAAGCGTTTGCGGATGTCTTCGAGGCGTGCGCGCTTGGCGGCGTCCGCGCCGGTGCGCGGGGTCATGGCGGCGGCGTCGCGCAGGCGTCGCTCGAAGGGGCGGCTCTTGCGCCGCTCGCTCCACCGGACGATGCCGCGATAGATGAGGAGGGTGATGGCGAGGGCGAGCACGAGCAGCGGGACGGCGAGCAGCCCTTTGGGGCCCGCGAGCACGAACAGCACCCCGCTCATGCCGCCGACGCAGGCGACGGCGAGGCCGATCTTGAGGGGCAGGAGGCTCGGGGCGTTGCCCTTCCTCTTGCCCTTCGCTCCGGACTTTGCGGGCGTCTTCGGCATCCACCGACACTCCACCGGGCTAGCGGCCCGACTCGTTGCGCTCCGACGAGATCGCCGCGAGCGATTCGCGCAGGTCGTGCGAACCGCTGGCGTAGAGGTACCCATTCACGACCAGGAGCGTTGCGATCAGCCCGGCCAGGACCAGCACGATCGCCAGGAGCGGGCGGCCCGCGGGTTCGATGAGGTCCGTGCCGTCCACGTGCTCGTAGGCTTCGGGGCAGACCGGCGAGGACGGATCGGCGTCCATCGCGGAGCGGAGGCGCGCCGAAACATCGATCATGATGCGGCGCAGTTCGTCCGGTGAACGGCCTCCGGTGAAGCCCAGCCCGAGGCACGTGTAGAGCACGGCGAGGCGCTCCAGCCCGTAGGGACCTTTGTCGCGGAGCGCCTCTTCGAGCAGCACGTAGAAGACCCGGGAGGCGTCGGGATCGGGCAGCGAGGCGGCCATCGGCTCCCACGATGAGGCGAACGGAAGCCCGCTGCCCTTGATGACCTCGTCGGCGAAGTAGAGCATGGCCGGCTCGACACGGTCGTACTCGGTGGCGAGCGGCCCGTGGCGGAGGACCTGGCCGCGGATCTCCGAGAGCAGGCCGCGGATCTCGGCGCGAACAACGGCTTCATCGGGCGGCGCTCCCTTGCGCGCCGACCTGTTCAGGCGACAGACGTACTGGAAGTACGGCTCGGTGAGTTCGAGGAGTTTCATGCTTCGGCACCGCTCGCGGCAGCCTCCGCCCGCGCCCCACCGGCCAGCATCGCCTCGACGTACTCGGTCATCGACGCGAGCATGGCGGCCTCGAGTTGATCCTCGTCGTAGGCGCCCGCGAGTTCCTTGTAGCGCCGCCAGCAGGCCGCGTCGCGCCCCAGCGCGCCCGCGGCGACACCGTCCTCGATGCGCTCGGGACCGAGGCGGTCGAGTTCGCGATGGGCGAAGTGGCCCACCTGCGACACGGACGAAAGGAGCGAGGAGACGAACAGGCGGAGCCGCTCGACCTCAGCATCGGCGGACGCGCCTCGCCCCTCAAAGTGCGCCGCGACGCACTCGGGGAGGCCCGTTCCGCGGCGGATCGCGCTGGTCGGGGCCATCTTCTTCCACGTCCCCCACGCGATCTGGTCGAGGCCGTAGGCGAGACGGAGGAGCGCGGCGGCGAGGGCGACGACTCGCTCGGGTCGAACGTCGGCGTTCGGGCCGAGCCGCGCGGCGGCACGAAACGCGCGGAGCGCGTCGTCCATCGATCCTCCGCTCCCCGACTCGTGCGCCTCGCTCATGGCGGCCTCCCGGCCGGGACGTGCCCCGGCGCCGGCATCATACAGCCGCCTGGCGGCAAGGTCCGAGAGCGTGGGAGACCCTCCGTTCAGCGCGGGCTGTGCGGGCTGTTCGATGCCTCGAAGCGGCTGGGTCGGGCGGGGGGCGGGCGGATCGCAAGTCCGGATCAGGAGAGGCCGAAGAAGCGGCAGACATCCGTCCCCGGACGGTCCAGAAACGGCGCGGCCCCGCTCGATCTCCCACCCTGGCTTCGGAGCACACCATGAAGCGCCCCGTCCGTTCGTTCGCCGTCGCGGCCCTCGCCGTCGCTGTTGTTGCCGCCGCCGGCTGCTCGTCCCGGACCCAGTCCGCGTCGCGCACCTCCGGCTCGTCGGCCTACGCTCCGCGCGCCTCGCTTGGGGCCGGCGACGCGCTGGGGAGCACGCTCTTCGGTTCACGGAAGGGCACGAGCGCGCGAGTCGCGACGGCCCGCGCCGCGGACTGACGGCGCCCGTCAGTCCCCCAGATCGAAGCCGGCGCCCTGTATCGCCTGCGCGAGTTGCGCGGCGAGGGGCACCTGGGCCTCTCCCGCGCTGAAGGCGAGCCGAAAGCCGACATCCGCGTAGGTCGCGTCGGAGGTCTGGCGTGCGGGGATCTCGTACGCGCGGTCGAGCGCGAGTTCGGGCGGGGACAGGGCCGAGCCGCCGATGACGCCGAAACGGTCGCCTCCGGCGTCCATCAGGACGAACTCCGCGACATTCCCGATGAGGTGCTTGAGGGTTCGGCCCGGACCCCTTTCCACCTGCTGGAACCAGAGGACGCCGTCGTCGGTCTCGAGCGCGCCGGCTTCCGCGCCGCGCGCGACGGTCGCGCCCTCCGGGACGAAGACCCCGTCGTCGGGGTGGCGGAAGTTGACGCGCACCACGCCCCGGGCGGCACGATCGGCGATGATGCCCGCGACGTGGTCGCGCTGCCGGGCGAACGTGCGATCGCGGAGGTTCCAACCGGACATGGCCGGGTCTTCGTAGCGCCGCAGCGCGGCGATCCATTCGGCCTCAGTGGGGAGACGGCAGTTGAGGGCCTGCGCGAAGCGGAGCGCGCCGACGGGCGTGACGTGCTGGACCGGGTGCTGCTCGGTCGTCCTGTGGTTCGGGGCGATGCGCATCGGGTCGGCGGGATCGCCGATCCCCGCGGCGTACTGCGGCGTCGCCGCGGAGACTTCGACGTTCGGGGGGAGCCAGTCGTCCTGCTGGGAGGGCCGGCCTCGTTTCCACACCAGGCCGTTGCGCGGCTGGGAGGGCCACGACCAGAGCCGCGGACCGGACCAGACATCGTTGTTCTGGAGCGAGGTGGGGACGAGGATCGGCGTGAGTTCGGTCCACGCCTCGGCGTCGAGCCAGCCCTGCATGAGCGAGAGCGAGACTTCCTCGGTCGCGACATAGACGGCCTCGCCGCTGGCGTCGACGCGGACGAAGGTGAGTTTCGGCGCGGCGCCGCGCGAGCGGGATCGGCGTTCTCCACGCCATTCGAGCGTGACGGTCTCGTCGCGGGCGTCGGGCGTCGCGTGCCAGCCGAGCGTTCCCGGCCCGACCGCGGAGAAGTTGACGCGTGGCGGCCCCTGCTTCCACGAGCGCACGGTGCTCTCGACGGCCGAGGCC
This sequence comes from Planctomycetota bacterium, assembly GCA_014584315.1. Lineage (GTDB taxonomy): Bacteria > Planctomycetota > Phycisphaerae > Phycisphaerales > UBA1924 > CAADGN01. The sequence goes on from JACTNA010000022.1 coordinate 38,576, forward strand.
GCGTCGAGCGCGAGGGCCGGGCGCGCGAGGCCCGCGCCCAGCGCTCGCGAATCGGCGACAAACACGGCGGCGGCACGCTCGGCCTCCTCGTCCGAGGGACGCCCCGTGATCGCGGCACGGAACCGGTGCAACGCGAGGTTGTAGCGGAGGCGTTCGTCGAGCCGTGTCTCTTGGACCGGGAAGCGCGGGAGGAACCCCACGCACGCCGCGAAGTCCTGCTCGGTGCGAAGGGCGGCGGCGCAGCGGGACCAGCGTTCGTGCCCCTCCGCGTCGAGTTCGGCGTTCAGCACGCCGCGGCGCGGCCCGTCGGGGACGGACGCGACCGCGACCGAGACCGCGTCTCGCGCGTCGGCTTCGGCGTTGAGTTCGGCGACGGAGGCGGGCCAGCCGAGTTCGCCCAGGCGTCGCCACGCCGCGTAGGACGCGGCGGGCGAGGTGCCGCCCGCGCGTGCGACGCGGGCGAGCGTTCCTCGGTCGGTTTCCGCGCCGAGCCGACGGAGTTCCTCCACCCACGCGACGATGCGTGCGAACGCGCGCGGGCCGTCGATCTCGGCGAACTCGGGGCGCGCCATGCACCGGGCCAGTACGGACTCGATCGGCCCGGAGGAGCCGGCAGGCTCGGAGAGCAGGTGCAGGAGTTGGATGCCGCGCTGGACCTCGAGCATCTCGGCGAAGATGGCCTCGACGGCGGCGTGCCACTCCCGCAGCGCCTGAACACTCTCGCGCGCCACGCGGGCCATCTCTTCCGGGTTCGAGTACGCGCCGTCCTCCCAGCGTGCGATCCTCAGGGCCGGCTCGGCGGAGTTGCCGGCGCGAAGACGGAGGGCGTCTATGAGCGGCGCGGCGTCGAAGAGGAGCGCGTCGGGAGGGTTGAACCGGATCGTGCCCGCCGCCGCTTCGACAAGCCCGTTGAGCGTGTCGGTCAGAGCGCGCAATCGGGAGCGGAGCGCGCGATAGTCCCCGTTGGCGTCGTACTCCGCCATGAGTTGATCGCGGCGGCGCGCCCACTCTGTGTTCAGCGCCGGATTGTCGAGGCGTCCGGACGCCGTGCGCTCGCGCTGGACCCACGCGCGCTCGAGCGCGGCGATCTCCTCCGAGACGCCCGCGTAGTCGCGTTCGAGCGAAGCAACGTCGCCCTCGACGTCGCGGACGAGGCCCGCGACCCGCTCGCGCGTGAACGAGTTCCACGCCATGCCGGCGGCCTCGTCGGCTTTGGCGCCGATGGAAACGCCGCGCTCGGCCAGGGCGTCGATGCGGGCACGGACCGCGCCGTCGGCGTCCGGCGAGCCTCGCGCGCCCTCGAGGCCGCTCAGGACGCGGCTGATCCTCGCCCGCGCCTCCCACGAACGGGTCGGGTTGGACTCGGGCGGCAGTGCGCGGAACTCCTCGCGCGACGCCTCGGCGACGAGGTCGGCGTAGAACGCGGCGTCCGGGGATCGCTCGCCGGCGCGAAGGGCGGCGATGAGGCGGGAGTGCCCGTCCAGGGCGGCGCGGTCGATCGTCGGCCAGGAACGCTCCACGAACGAAGCGAGGCGATCGCCGACCGCGGCGTACTCGCGGAGCGCGTCCGAGAGGCGCGACAGGGCGTCCTCGCCGGCCGCCGATGCGTCGAGCGCGCGGCGGGCGGCGTCGCCGAAGTCGGCGAATCCGGGCGCACCGGTCGACGACGCGGCCCGCGCGCCGGTCTCGATGCGAGCGAGCGAGGTCTCGATCTGCGAGGGAAGCGCCGCGGCCCGCAGCGCGCGGTCGATCCGCTCGCCGAGGCCCGGGCCGGGCGGCGCGCGGAGGCCCGCGGCCAGCCGACGGACGTCCGAGGCGGGGGCGTCCCATCCGCGTGCCGCGAGCGCGGCGGCGGCGGACTCGAGCGAGCCGGGCAGCGCCCACTCGGGCGAGGCGAGGGCGTCCGCGATCGAGGTCATGGCCGAGTGTGCTTCGCGGGTCTCGCGTCCGTAACCGCGGGTCTGGCGCGCGGGCAGATCGACGAGGTCTCGACGTGCGGCGACGCCGCGGCGGCGCGCGATCTCCGCGGGATCGATCGCGCGACGGTTCTGCACGACCGGAAGCACGTGCGCGCGCAGGTAGTCGTCCCCCTGCCAGCGGGCGCGGGATTCGTCGTCGAGCGACGCGACCGCGTCGCTGAGCGGGAGGAGCCAGTCGTCACAGGCCTCGCAGAGTTCGCGCCACTGCACCGGGTCGAACGGGTTCATGGCGCGATCGACGATGATGTAGCCCTGCCACCCGACGACCGCGAGCACGAGCGCCGCCGCGACGCCGAGGCCGCCCTTCACGCGGGCACGCTTGCGTCGGCTCCACGGCGTCGGGATCGCCTCGACGGCGGCGCGAATCTCCTCGATGCGGAGCGAGCCGACAGGGGCGTTGGGGTCGAGCAGGCGCGCGCAGACTTCACGCCACGCCTCGCCTGCGCCGCGGCCGAGCCGGTTCCACGCTTCGGATCGTTGGATGGGCCACCCGCCGAGCGCGGCGAACTCGCGGTGCAGGACGAGCCGGTGGATGAGCCGCCCGAGCGCGACAAGGTCGGCGTGCTGCCCCCCCCTCGGCGGGTCGGGGGCGGGGTCGCAGAGCGCGACATCCGCGGGGGTCCATGCGTTCCGCGTGGCGAGGAGGACATTGCCCGGCTTGAGGTTGCCGTGCCCGCGTCCCGCGCCGTCGCGCACTTCGCGCAGGGCGTCGAGGACGCCGAGGACGAGGCCCTTGAGCCAGGGTGCGCTCTCGTCGTCGAAGATGAAGCGGCCGGCCGAAAGGTCCGCGGCCGTGCGCGGGCGGAGCGACCACGCGACGAACACGCCGCCGTCGGAGCGCCCGTAGTCCTCGACGCCGGCCCAGTGCTCGCCCCCGGAGGCGCAGGCGAGGCGCTGGGCCTCGGCGGCCTTGAGGAACTCGACGGCCAGGGCCTCGGCGCGCGCCGGGCCGAGCACGTCGTCGGGCCGCTCCATCCATTTGACCGCGTAGCGGGCGGGGCCGGTGTCCCCGGCGCGCGAGGCGACGGAGACCGTCCAGAAACCTCGGCGGTAGAGGTCGCGTTCGATCTCGAATGGCCCCACTCGCCTCATGCCGCCTCCCGGGACGGGGACTGCCAGACCCCGTCGCGGGGAGTCTACCTCGGAACCGCGGGCTGAAGCCCACGGCTCGAAGTCGGGTACGTGGGGTTGGGCGCGGTGGGGATTCCCTACCATGCGCCATGCACGCCTCGGACCCGACCCTCGCTCGCCTCGAGTTCGCTTTGGAGTGCGCCCGCGAGGCGGGGGACCTGACGCTGGGCTACTTCCGTTCGCGCCGGTTCGGGGTCGAGGCCAAGAGCGACGGCTCGCACGTGACGGACGCGGACCGTGAGGCGGAGACGCTGATCCGCGAGGCCGTCGAGCGGGCCTTCCCGGAGGATGCGATCTTCGGCGAGGAGCACGGGGAGCAGGCCGGGAGTTCGGGGTACAGGTGGCTGATCGACCCGATCGACGGGACGGCGTCGTTCGTGCACGGCGTGCCGCTCTACGGGACGCTCGTTGCGGTGGAGCGTGAGGGCGTGTCGGTGGCCGGCGTCATTCATATGCCCGCGCTGGGCGAGACGGTGCACGCGGCGCGCGGGCAGGGGGCGTGGCATCGCCCGCCCGGGTCGGGCGATCTCGTGCCGGCGCGAGTCTCGGCGACGCGGACGCTGAGCGAGTCCCTGCTGGTGCTCACGGCATTCGATTACTTTGCGCAGGCGGGACGGGAGGACGTTTACGCGAGGCTGGCGCGAGCGTTCGCGCGGACACGCGGGTGGAGCGACTGCTACGCGCACCTGCTGGTGGCGACGGGCCGCGCCGAGGCGGCGGTGGAGCCGTCGATCAAGCCGTGGGATGTCGCGCCGATGACGGTGATCCTCGAAGAAGCGGGCGGGCGGTACACCGACTGGCGCGGACGGGCGACGGCCTACGGGCCGGACGGGGCGTCGACGAACGGGGTGATTCACGAGGCGTTGTTGGGAGTGCTGGAGAGCCTGGGATCGGCAGGCGCTGCACCCAGCGACGGATAAGTGGGCGACCGAGCGATCGCTGCCCGACCTATTCAAGCCCTCGCCTGTACCTCTCCATGGCAGCGTCGATCAGCGCGGCGGCGGCCCGGAAATCCGACGCTTTGAGCCGATCGAGAGCGGCGACGAGATCCACCAGGCCGCGCAGGCCGGCCTCCTCCAGGACACCGATCGTGCCGATGACCGTCAGTCCTCGCTCGGTCGCTGCGCGGCGTCCGTCCTTTTCGTCGATCAGCAGCGCGTCGGCGCGGAGTTCTCGCGCCAAACTGATAGCGGCCGCCTCACCGGCGTCGAGGGGAGGGATGTTCTCAACCACCTTCGCGGATCTGACGTTCAACCACGTCGGCGGCGCGGCCACGAACATCCTCACTGACTCGGGCGTTCGCAGGTCCGAGAGTTCCGAAAGCACTTCAGGAGGAATGGTGACCACGCCGAAGAGTGCGGGAAGCACGTCCACACAACCGATGCGGATCAAGATGTTCAGCGGCGAACTGTCGGCGACGATGAGCATTCACGCGCTCTTCCCGAACAGCCGGTGCAGCGCCGCCCGGTCGGCCTCAAGGTCCTCGAGCGTGTAGTTCAGCGGCACCGATCGCGCCGCGAGCCATTGCTCGGTTTCCCATCTTGACGCGTGGCCGAGGAGCCTTCCGACGGTCGCGGAGCCGAACTTCGCGGCCCTGTACCCTTCGAGGGCCAGTGCCTCGATGGCCGCGCGATCCAGGCCGTCTCCCCAGGCTTCGAGCAGGGCGCGAGCGGCATCATCCGGGATGTTGATGTTGAGGCACATGTCTTCGCTCCGGCTCTATCGGAAGTTTATCACCCTCTATCATGTGCGACGACCGATCCGGGCGTGTGCGTTCAGGGATAATCCTGCCGCGTCGGGCGGATGAGGGCGTCGCAGATGTTGACGGCAGGTGGGCGGCTGACGATGAAACTCACGAGTTCGGCGATGTCCTCCGGGGTGAGGACGGGGCCGATGCGGTCGACGACGCCGGCGAACCAGTCCTCCGCGTAGCCCGCCACGCCCTGGAACTCGGAACGGACGAAGCCCGGCTCGATGAGTGTGACGCGGACGCCCTTCGGTCCGATCTCGCGGCGAAGGGCCTCGGCGAGCGAGTTCACGGCGAACTTGGTCGAGCCGTACATGGAACTGAAGGGGGAGATGTGGCGGCCGACGTTGGAGCCGATGACGACGATGTCGTGGGCTTCCTGCTGCCAGCCCGGGCCGTGCTCGATGTCGGCCAGCAGGCGAGCGGCGGCTTCGCGCATCAGCCGGGCGGCGGCGAGGAGGTTGGTGCGGACCATGCCCTCCCACTGCTCGGGGTCGGAGGTGGTGACGGAGCCGTTCAGGCCGCGGCCGGCGTTGACGACGACGAGGTCGGCCTCTTCGCCGAATCGCTCGCGGGCGGCGTCGAACATGGCGGCGATGACGGCGGGGTCGGCGGCGTCGCCCTGAACGACGGCGGCGCGGTCCCGGCCGATGCGGGCGGCGACCTCGTCGAGTCTCGACTTGCGGCGAGCGTTGAGGACAACGCGAGCGCCGTGCCCGGCCAGGTCGCGCGCGATGGCCTCGCCGATGCCCGCGCTCGCGCCGGTGACTACCGCGATACGTCCGTCCAGCCGCTCGTGCATCCGGGACTCCCTGTGTTGGTCGGCCTGCTGAGGGGCATTATTCACCGCAGAGGCGGAGGGGGCACAGAGGATGACTGAACGGTGGGGAGCGTGCGGCGCGTGGCGTGAATGCGGGATGGTTCGTAGACGGGGCACCGTTGCGTCGGCGCGGTCGGGACGCCCGTGCCGCCGGCTACACTGCACGACCTGTTGTCGCTCCTCCGCTTCGTCACTTCGTGACTCTTTCGCTCCGTCGCTGTCCCCGCCATGTTCGGCTCGCATCTCTCCATCGCCGGCGGCATGACGAACGCGCTGCACGAGGCGGCGCGTCTCGGCATGGAGTGCGTGCAGGTCTTCACGAAGAACCAGCAGCAGTGGAAAGCGCCGGCGTTGGACGCGGGGCAGGCGGCGGCGTGGACGGCCGAGGTGGCGCGGCTCGGATGGCAGACGCGCACGGTCAGCCACGCGTCGTACCTGATCAACCTCGCCAGCCCGGACGCGGACCTGCACGCCAAGTCCGTCGATCTGATGCAGGTCGAGATCGATCGGTGCGAGGCGCTCGGCATCCCGTACCTCGTGCATCACCCCGGGGCCGCGACCGACGGCGACCCCGAGGCGGGCCTGGCCAGGATCGCCCGGGCCTACCGCGAACTGTCCCGGCGGACGAAGGGGTATCGCACGGTGTCGTGCCTGGAGAACACGGTGGGGTCGGGGACGAACCTGGGGCGCACCTTCGAAGAACTGGCCCGGCTCCGGTCGATGATCCTCGACGAGGGGGCGGACCCGGCCCGGGTCGCGTTCTGCTTCGATACATGCCACGCCCACGCGGGCGGGTACGACCTGTCGCAGCGGGAGGGCGCGGACCGGGTGCTGGACGAGTTCGACTCGATCTGCGGCGAGGGCCTCATGCGCGTGGTCCATCTCAACGATTCCAAGGGAGCCGTCGGGAGCCGCCTCGACCGGCACGCGCACGTCGGCGAGGGGACGATCGGCGGCTCGACGCGGGCGGAGCGGCTGGCCCGCTCGGGGTTCGCGGCGGTGGTGAACCGACCGTCGCTCCGGGCCGTACCGAAGATTCTCGAAACCCCCAAGGGGACGACGCCCAAGGGCACGCCGCACGACACGATCAACCTCCGCCGGCTGAGGCGGCTGCAGGATTCCTGAGCATTCGGGGCGCCACCATGAGACAATCGACATCTTCCGTTGTTGCTGCGATGCTGGCGTTGGCCGCCGCTCTCCCGATCGCGGGGTGTTCCGGCTGGAAGCGCGAGCGTGCCGAGACGCGCGCCCGCAGCGCGGCGGAGCGGGACAAGGCGTCGGAAGCGGCGGACCTCGGGCAGCGGCTGCGCGCGGAAGGGCTTGACGAGGCCGCGCTGGCGGAGTTCGAGCGGGCGATCGCGATCAATCCGACGCTGACGGTGGCGTACCTCGGGGCGGGGGAGATCTACCGACAGCGCGGCGACTACACGACGGCGGAGCAGAGGTACGCGGAGGCTGTGCGTCTCTCGCCCTCGGACTTCGACGCGAACTACGGGCACGGGCTGACGCTGCAACTGCTGAACCGGCTGAGCGAGGCGGTGCGGGCGTACCTGCGCGCGCTGGCGATCCGACCGATGGACTTCGCGGCCAACCGGGACCTGGGCACGGCGTTCCTGCAACTCGGGGAGGCGGCGCAGGGGCTGCCGTACGCGGAGCAGGCGGTGCGCGTGGACCCGTCGGACGGGCCGGCGCGGGTGAACCTGGGCGCGATCTACGCCGCGCTCGACCGGCACGCGGACGCGATCACGCAGTACCACTACGCGGCCGAGTTGACGGTGATGTCGCCCGAGATCATGCTGAATCTCGCGGACTCGTACGGCAAGGTCGGGCGGTACGACGAGATGGCGGCGACGCTGCGCGAGGTCATCCACCAGCGGCCGAGCGCGCAGGCGCACGAACGGCTGGGGTCGGCGTACTTCCGGGCCGGGCACTACGACGAGGCGCTGGCGTCGTTCCGCGCCGCGGTGGCGATGGACGCGAACCACTACCCGGCGCACAACGGGATCGCGGTCTGCCTGCTGAACCGGTATCTGTGGTCGGATCGGACGGACCGGACCGCGCTGGACGAGGCGCTGGAGGCGCTGCGGCGTTCGCTGCGCATCGAGCGGAACCAGCCGAAGATCGTCGAGTTGCTCACGCGGTACGGCTGATCGAAACCCGGTTCACTCGTCGTCGTCGTCCCCGCGCATGTCGTGGTACTCCTCGGCCCACCCGGCCTGGATGGCTTCGAGGATGCGCTCGTTGACGGGGTGGGCCGGGTCCTCGACGAAACCGGGGAGCGAACGCACCATGTCGCGCAGGTGAACGAAGCCGACGGTCCCCGGGTCCATGTCGGGGAACCGGCCGGCGAGTTCCTCGGCGATGCGATCAACGTCGAGCCAGTGGAAACGATCGCTCATCGTTCACCCCTCCGCATCTCAGTGCGGGACTTCCTTGACGGCGTTCCGGTTCCACGCCGGGACGCGCACGACGATCGGCCCTTCGCCCTCGATCTCGCACTGGCAACTGAGCCTGCTGTTGCGTTGCAGGCCCGGGGCCTCCTCGACGCGGTCCTCCTCGGCCTCGGTTGCCTCGGAGAGCGAATCCATGCCCTTCTCAACATAGACGTGGCAGGTCGAGCAGGCGCAGACCCCGCCGCACGCGTGCTCGATGTTGATGCCGGCTTCGATCGCCACCTCGAGCAGGTGCTCGCCCTTGGCGGCGAGGACGTCCCACTCGGTCTTCTCGGTGCCCGTGAGACCCTCCGGGTCTTCGAGCATGAACTTGACAGGCACCGTCGCCGGGCCGTGGTCGTGGTCGGATCGTCGCAGGTGCATCGGGGTGGACTCCGGGGAACGGGGCGATTGGCTGCGGTTTAGACTCATTCGACTGTAGGCCCGGCTGATTCGTCGCCCAACACCGGTTTCATCCCCGCCCGGACCTATCCTTACCCTCCCCATCATGCCCGCTCCCGGCCCCATCTTCGACCCGCCCGACATCTCCGTGGTTGCCCCGGCGCACAACGAGCGGGAGAACATCGCCGAACTCGTTCGGCAGATCGAAGCCGCTCTGGGGGCGCGCGGGACCCGGTACGAGATCGTGATCGTGGACGACGGTTCCACGGACGGCACGCGCGAGGCGGTCGAACGCCTGATGCGGGATCGACCCTCGCTGCGGTGCATCGCCATGATGCGCACGCCGCCGGGGAAGGGGAACGGTCAGTCGGCGGCGTTCCACGCGGGGTTTCGTGCCGCGCGGGCGCCGCTGGTCGCCACGCTGGACGCGGACCTGCAGAACGATCCGGCCGACCTGCCCGCGATGCTGGACCTGATGCGCTCGAGCGGAGCGGACGTGGTGCAGGGGGACCGGTCTCGGGCGCGCCGCGACCCGGCGGTGCGCCGGTGGGGATCGGTCGTCGGTCGGCTCTTCCGACGCTGGCTGCTCGGGGACACGATCCGGGACACGGGGTGCTCGCTGCGGATCATGCGCCGTGAGGTCGCGCTCGCGCTGCCGCTCGAGTTTCGCGGGGCGCATCGGTTCATCCCCGCGACGGCCCGGCACCTCGGGTACACGGTCGTCGAGACGCCGGTGAACCACCGGGCACGAGCGGCGGGAACGACGAAGTACGGCCTGGGCATCGCGCAGCGGGCGATCCCGGGGTTGATCGACTGCTTCGCGGTCCGCTGGATGCGCTCGCGTCGCCGGCCGGTGGAGGGCGTGGAGGTCGAGCGTCCCGCGGGAGCGGGGGCTGTGATTGAGGAGCGCACGCCGCAGGAGGCGTCGCGATGAAGCCCGGCCCCCTGATCGCGATGATCGCGCTGCTGCTGGTGGGCGTGTGGCTGGTGCTGCAGCCCACGCTGCGGAAGTTCAAGCGCATCGACCCGGAGGCGGCCCGGATCGAGCTCTCGCTGGGCTCGGCACGGGTCGGCGTCGAGCAACGGACGAGCGACGCGGGCGGGTTCGAGTACCACTTCGTCGGCGACCGCGACCTGGAGGCGTTGGCGTGGGTCGATGACGGTCGCTTCCAGACGATCGTGAACGACCGAATGCTCGCGTGGCAGGCGCGGCCCGCGCTCGAGCGGACGCTGCTCGGGTTCTTCAACATCTCGTCGTGGGGCAACTTCGCGTGGATCGTCGTTGGCCTGACCGGGCAGGCGTGCTTTTTCGGTCGGATGATGGTGCAGTGGGTGGTGAGCGAGAAGTCGCGCCGGTCGGTCGTGCCGTCGGTGTTCTGGTGGATGAGTTTCTTCGGCGGCGTGACGCTCTTCACGTACTTCGTGTGGCGGACGGACATCGTGGGCGTGCTCGGGCAGTCCACGGGCGTGGTGATCTACGCCCGCAATCTCCGGCTCATCCACAAGCACAACCGGCGGACCCGACGCGACGAGGCGGCGGCCCGCGGGAGCGCGGCCGAGCCGGAGCCGGTCGCGGCGCAGCGGTAGTACGGTTCGGGGAGGCAGGCCATGCGAGTGATCTTCGACGATGCCGAGTTGCTGAGCGACGCCGCGACGCTGGAGCAGGGCCTGCGCGCAGGAACGGAGCGGGCGGAGGCGCTGGGGCGGTTGATCGTCGATGTCGTCGCCGACGGCGAGCCGCTGCCGGGCGAACTGCTGGACGACCCGGCCTCGCACGCCGGCTCGTTCGGGGAACTGCGGATGACGTCGGCGGAGCCGGCGGCGTTCCTGCGCGTGACGCTCATGGAGGCGGCGGATGCGCTCGAGCAGGCACGGGCCGAGCAGGTGGTCGCGGCGGACCACATCGACCAGGGGCGCGCGCCGGATGCGTTCCAGGCGCTCGGCGTCGCGCTCGGGGTCTGGGACGCGGTGCGCGACCTCGTGCAGCGCGTCTCGCAGTTGCTCGGGTTCGATCTCACCGAGGCGTCGGTTGTCGTGAACGGTGAGGAGATCCGCGTGGACGAGTCGGTGGCGAGCCTGTCGCGGCAGCTGGAGGAGGTTCGCCGCTGCGTGGCGGCCGAGGACCTGTCGGGGCTGGCGGACGCGTTGCGATTCGACCTGAGCGAAGAGGCCGACCGGTGGCGGTACCTGCTGACCGGGCTGGCCGAGGCGGTGCGCAACGCCCAGGGCGAGCAGTGAAGGCCGCGGACCCATGCACGACGCACGCGCCGGGGCACGGATCGACGAGACGATGGAGCGAGCGTCCGAGGCGCTCGCCGGGACGGACTACTTCAAGGCCGAGTCGCTGTGCCTTCGGGCGCTGGACATGGCGCACCGGGCCGCGGACTTCGAACGGATGGCGCGGATCTGCCTTCCGCTGCAGGAGGCCCGGCGGCAGAAGCGGCTGATGGCGATCGACTCCGGGCGGGTGTTCGTGATCTCACGCCCGGAGGACGTGCCGCGGCGGCTCGAAGCCGGGCGGTACCTCGTACAACCGCCGATGATCGGCGCGGATGCGCGGGCGTTGCGTGAGGTCGCGGACCGGCAACGGGTGGCCGCGCTCGTGCTCTGCCGCGAGCCGGCGACGCGGGCCGGGCAGTGGCCGATCGTTGCGGTCGGGCCGCAGACGATCCGGGCGAAGGTGCCCCCCCCCGCGGACGCGACGGCCCCGGACGCGGCGTGGTTCGAGGCGGCGGCCGAGGCGCTGGGGGACGCCGCGATCGAGCGGCTCAAGCCCGATGATCCCCCCCACTGGCGGGTCGAGGACCTGCTCGAGTTCCTCGACGCGCACCCGGACCACGAGAAACTGCACCAGCGCCTGGAGGAAGCGTGCCGATCGGCGATCGGTGCGGCGGAGCCTGCGGGGCGTCGCCGGCGGAACGTGGTTGACGACCCGTTCGGGTTCTGAGGGTTCGGACGAAGAAAAAAAGACGCGGCAGGCGTCCTGCCGCGTCCCCGAAGGAGGAGTCTTCTCTCTTGATCGTGCCGCGCCGGGCGGCTCGATCGTTACCAGTCGCTGCGAGAGCGGCCGCGGTTGTCGTTGCGGTTGTTCTGGTCGCCGATGATCGCGCCGCCGACGCCGCCGATGATGGCGCCCGCGGCCGCGCCCTTGCCCATGTCTCCGGTGAGGCTGCCGAGTCCCATGCCGGCGAGCGCGCCGAGCGCCGCGCCGGAGGCCGCCCCTTCACCGGCGTTGCTGCATCCGCCCAACCCCCCGGCCGCGAGGATGCCCGCGACGACCGCGAGTGCCGCGCCACGCCCCTTCATGCGTTTGATCTGTTCCACGGCCGCCTCCTTTCCTCGAGACTTGCCCGATCAGCAGTTCGTACCGGCGGACCGCCCCGCCGGTTCATTCATCATGCGATACATGCTAGCGATTGCTAGGTTGCGGCCTGATTCCGTGGCACGCCATACCGAACATACGCCTACTTCTAGTTCCAACTGCATCCCTTGGGCCAGTCCTCCGGACGTTGGCGGCCGGCACGCTCGATGAGGTCGCCGAGCGATTCGAGTTCGACTCGGAGCATCTCGGCCCGCTTGGCGGCGTTGCCCTCGGAGAGCAGGCGGTACTTGAAGGCCGAGTCGCTGGTGAGGGTGAAGCCGACGAGTTCGATGACGGCCGAGGTGGGGATGTCCTCGTCGCGGACCAGGGCGAGGACCGGCTCGGCGGCCGCCATGCCGGCGAGCGGGCCTTCGGCCAGGGCGTCTTCGAGCCAGCGTCGCATCGGTTCGAGTTCGCCGCCCTCTCCCCCCCCACCGTCGCCGATCGGAGCGAGCACCGCCTCGCGGTAGAGCCTGCCCTCGCGAGCGGGGAGTTCGCGGACGATTCGTGCGCGGCAGACGCCCTGCAGCAGCAGGTTGTAGCGCCCGTCGGGCGTGCACTCGTGCTGCACGATCTGCCCGATGCAGACGGCGGGCTTGAGCGGGGGTCGCCCGTGGTAGTCCTGTTTCCAGCGGTCGCCTTCGAAGACGGCCATGGCGAACTGGCCCGCGCCGTCCAGCGCATCGCGGACCATCTGGCGGTAGCGCTCCTCGAAGACGTGCAGCGGCAGCACCTGCTGCGGCAGGAGCGTGACGACGTCCAGCGGGAAGAGCGGCATCGGGCGCCCGAAGTTGACCGTGATGGCCGACTGGTCGGACATCGCTCAGTCCTCCGCCAGCGGGTCGGGGCGGTACAGCTTGGTGTCCAAGGCCCACTGCCGCTCGGTGAAGTTGCCGCCGAGGTCGAACGCCGCGGCACGATCGGGGCGCGCGGCGCACAGCGCGATCGTTGTCTTGGCGTCGACGTTGTCGAGCAGCGACACGAGGATGGCCTCGGGCGTCGAGGGCACCTTGGCCGCCCCGTACTCCGGGATGCCGTGGTGCGAGAGGATGATGTGCTGGAGGACCATGAGCGCGCCGGGCGGGAGGCGGCGTCCGGTGCGGGCCATCACCTGCTGGGCCTTGTCGTGGAGCATGATCGCGCCCTCGACGATGTGCCCGATGAGTTCGCCGCGGTCGGAGTACCCGAAGGCGCGGTCGTAGACGAGTTCCCGCGTCTTGCCGAGGTCGTGCAGGAACAGGCCGATCAGCACAATGTCGCGGTTGATCTTCGGGTAGAGCGGGCAGACGGCGTCGGCGAGGCGCAGGAGGTTCAGCGTGTGCTCCAGCAGGCCGCCGAGGTAGGCGTGGTGCATGCTCTTGGCGGCCGGTGCGCGCCGGAAGGCCTCCATCAGGTGCTCGTCCTCGAGGTACGCGCCGACGAGGTCGCGCATGGCGGGGTGCCGCACCGTCTCGAGCAGGCCGACGAGCTCGCGGAACATCTCGTCCGGGTCGCGCGCGGAGACCGGCAGCAGGTCGCGCATCTGCTCGGGCGTCGGTTCGTGCGGGTCGATCGTGTGGATGATGAACTGGAGTTCGCCCTGGTAGGGCTGCGTCTCCCCCTGCACCCAGACGAAGCCGTCGGTGGGCAGGCGGCGGAAGGCCGCCTCGTCGATCGACCACATGCGGCCGGGCAGCTCGCCCGTGCGATCGCTGAGCAGGCAGCGGAGGTACGGCTTGTCCTGGCGGGTGCGGCCCAGCTGCGCGTTGGTGATGGCGAAGACGCCCTCGACGCGCTCCGTCGGCCCGAAATCCGCGATGAAACGACGCTCCCCGTTCGATTCGCTCGGCATCCGCCGCACCCTCCGGCGACGCGCTCCCGCGCCGTGGTCAATCCTAGCACCGACCCGCGTCGCCACTACGACACTCTGCCACTCGGTCACTTCCCCCGATACTCCGCCGGCACCTCGCCGTGGTCGGCGCGGATTGTGGAGCGGATGCCGCCGCGGCCGCGCCAGTCGGTGCGCACCTGAAGCCAGGCGGGGCGCATCAGGCGGACGAGGTCGTCGCGGATGAGGTTCGTGACGGCCTCGTAGAAGACGCCCTCGGAGCGGAACGACTGGTAGTAGAGTTTGAGGCTCTTGAGTTCGACGCACGTGCCGCCCTCGCGGCGCGGGCGCGGCTGGTAGCGCACCGTCACCGAGCCGAAGTCCGGGTGGCCGGTCACCGGGCAGAGCGAGGTGAACTCGTCGGCGATGTGTTCGATGACGTACGGCTCGTCGCCGGGCGATTCGAACACTTCGAGCAACTTCGCGTCGGGCATGTCGCCTCTCCCACGTCCGCTGTCCACGGTTCGCCGTCCACTGGCACGATTCTTGGCCGCCTCCGCTACCATCGCCCGATGGCCCGGCGGGTCCTCCACGACGAGTACTTCAAGCGTGCCAAGCGCGAGGGGTATCTCGCCCGGTCGGCGTACAAACTCCTCGAGATCAACGAGCGGTTCCGGCTGCTGCGGCCGGGGCATCGCGTGCTGGACGCGGGGTGCGCCCCCGGCTCGTGGCTGCAGGTGGCGGGCGAACTCGTCGGGCCGCGGGGGGTCGTGGTCGGGTTCGACCTGACCCCGGTGACGCACGCGATGCCGGCGAACGTGCGCACGGTCGTGGCCGATGCGCGGACGCTCGACGCGGAGGCCCTGATCGCGCTCGCCGGCGGGCGGTTCGACGCGGTCCTCTCGGACATCGCGCCGAGCACGTCCGGGCACGGCGACGACCTCGTGTCGGCCCGGCTGTGCCGATCGCTGCTCGACGCCCTGCCGGGGCTGCTCGCCCCCGGCGGACGGCTGGTGATGAAGACCCTGGAAGGGGCGGAGACCCCCCCCCTGCTGGCGGAAACGCGGCGGGTGTTCGACTCGGCGCGGCTGTTCAAGCCGAAAGCCAGTCGGGGGGCTTCGAGGGAGACGTATGTTGTGGCGGAGGGGTACCGCGTGCCGCGCGAACCACAGGCCCCGCGGGACCACGGCCCCGACGGGCCGCGCCGGTGAGTCGACGAGCCGCGCCGGTGAGGAAGCGGCCTGCTTTCCCTCGCTCCCTCCCCTCGGCGCGGCCGACCTCCCCGGCTCTCCCCCACGCGTTCAGTCTTGAAGCCGAATCCCGGGGTCCGAGGGCAACCCCGACGGTTGCCTTCGCCCCAGTGGGGAGCGGCGGCCCCCCGCTCGGACCCTCGATCTCTCTGGTTGACGGGTGGGCTGAGCCGAACAGGGGGGCTGCACTCCGGGGCTTGTCACGATCCGACGACGAACCCTCCCGAAGGCGATTCTCTCGCCTCCAAACGGTTGCGTTCACGCCTACCGCTGCAGAGGCACGTCCTCTGACTCCGAAGTTGAATCGCGCACTTGATTGCTCGCTCTGCGAGCCGACTGCTTCCTAGAGCCTATCCCAGAACCTCTCGAAGTAACATGAACGAGCACGCGAAGTGAAGGTAGCCTTGGAACAACACGGTGGACTTCTCCCATCGGATGCACA
>JACTNA010000034.1 GCA_014584315.1 Planctomycetota bacterium
AAGCCTCAACCCCCAAGCCACAAGCCCCAAGCCTCAAGCCCCAAGCCCCAAGCCACTCCTCACCACGCCGCCTCCCGGCCCACGATCGCCGGCGTCTCACCGCGCCGCACCCACCGAGCGCCCGGACCGCGCGGCTCACGGCTCGACAGCAGCCGCTCGAGATAGTCCGCGAGCCGCTCATCCGTGAACCCCTCCAGGAAGTCCCGTGACCGACCCCCGGTCAGGTCCAGGATGCGGAGCATCAGTTGCTCACGCGTCAACGAAGGTGCGCCCTCGTCCGCTGCCGCGCCGGTCGCATCCCGCGTGGGGGCATCGGCCGTGCGCTCGTCGCCCGCCAGCCGCGCCCTGCGCTCGCGCTCTTCCCTCGCCCGGATCGTGCCGCACGCCACCCCTTCGAACAGATTGTCGGTCATGGCCGGTCCTTCCCGGCGACGCCCGCGGGGCATCCCGCCCGCGCGTCGCATGGTTCCGCCGGCCTCCGGCCGAGCCGTCATCTCGCGCGCCAGCGCGAAGCCGACCACTATCGTCCGCTCCAACCGCCCACGCCCACAACCGCGCGTGTCGCGCATCCCTTGCGCTCGCCCTACGCTCCCTCGTGCTCTCGCCGCACCGAGTCATCCTCTGGCACCGCACGCCCGACGGGGCGGCGCTCCTTCCCGCCGATGCCGACGACACGGCGACGCCATTCGCCCTCTTCGCGCACGCGAACCCGCTCACCGACGATCCCCGCGTGCTCGCCGTCGAGCACGCCGATTCGCCGCGCCTGCTCATCCGCTCGGGCTGCATCGACGCCTCCGACCCGGACGACGCCGCCCATGCCGCCGTCCGAACCTGGAGCCGCCAGTCCTGGGCCACCCTCTCCCGCTTCTGCGCCGAGATCGCCAAGTGCGGCCTGCGCCTCTGGCTCCTGCCCGCCTCGGGCGACGTGCTCTCCGATGCCCCCCGCACCGCCGCCTTCATGTCCGAGCATCCGGGCCTCGGGTTCGTTCTCGAACCAGCCGCCCTGCTCACGCACGCCATGCTCGACCACGCCGACGACCACCTCGACCGCATCGCCCGCTCGCTCGGCAATCACCCGGCCTGCGCCGCGCTGTTCATCGCCGATGCGAGAGTCTCCGCCGGATCGCTGGTGCGCTGCCCCGTCGGCCGCGGGGCGATCGGGACCCGCCGCCTCGCAGCCTTCATCGCATCCTGCCGCGCGGACCTCCCCGTGGTGCTGCTCGCCGACGCCGCCGAAGACCAACTCGCCGCCCTCGCCGCCACAGCACGGACGACGCCCTAGAGTCTCCCCGCACGCGGAGCCGACCATGCCGAACCTCGACCACCCGACCTTCGCTCTCGTGAAAGGCCACTTCCCCGCAAAGCGCTTCCGCGCCACCGAGTTCCGGGGCCAGTCCACGCTCATCGTCGAGCCGGCCGACCTGCACGGCGTGATGCGACTCCTGCGAGATCACGATGCCGCGAAGTACGATTTCCTCTCCGACGTGCTCGGCGTCGACTACCTGAACTACCCCGCGAAGATGCCCGGCCGCTTCGCCGTCGTGTACATCCTGGTCTCGACCTCGCGCGAAGACCGCTTCTTCGTCAAAACGTTCCTCGACCCCTCAATCCCGACCGCTGGCATCGAGGCGGACCCCGCCCTCTGCGTCGACTCGGTGACGGACATCTGGCCCGGCGCGGAGTGGCGCGAACGAGAAGTCTTCGACATGTTCGGCATCCGATTCCGCAACCACCCCGACCTGCGCCGCATCCTCACCTGGCAGGACTACCCGGCGCACCCGCTCCGCAAGGACTACCCGCTCCGCGGGCGCGGCGAGCGCGAGTCCTACCGCGTCATCGACCGTTCGAGCGCATGAGTCAGCGCGGCGCGCGGGCCGGACCCGGCTCGCGCACCTCGATCCGGTCCGTGACCAGGTTCCAGAACAGCCGCTTGGCCGTCACCGGCGATGTCCGCCCGGCCTCGACCACCGTCACAACCCCCCCCTCGTCCGCGAACGCCTCGGCCGTGCCCGCGATCGCGTCGTACTCCAGCCGGTGCCCGGTCAGTTCGTGCCGACCCGACCGCACCCAGACCTTGCCGATCGCCGTCGCGTACTCCAGTTCCCCGCTCAGGTCGCCGGCCTCGTCGGCCGCCGCGTCGCGGATGCGGGCCGTGAGCGATTCGGCTTCAAGGTCGGTCCGCAGGCTGTCGGCCAGGCGCCGGTGGCTCATCCGCACGCTGCCGAGCATCGTCGCCTCGCCCTTCGCCTGCTCGACGTGGAACGAACCCGTCCAGTCGAAGAGCGCGGTCCCTCGGTTGTCGGCGTCGCCCGAGGCCCGAAGGTCCGCCACCATCAGCCGCCCCGCGCCGGGCACGTCGAGCGTGCCCGCCGCGTGGTCCGCGATGATCTCGTGCCCGAAGAGCGTGAACGCCCGGGCCAGACGCGGCGGCGCATCCGGGCCGGCGTCAACCGACCGCGTGCTCTCGACCGACGCCGGAACGGGCGAAGTGTCGTCGCCCGCCTCGGGCTGCGAAGCCCAGGCGTGCATCCGCAGCACGCGGCGATCGCGTGACTGCGCCGCCGGGTCCGCCGAGTCGAGCGCGACGGCATCGCTCTCCAGTGCGGGTTCGAGTTCCACCCGCACGCGGTCCGCCCGGATCGTGTCGCGAGAGTGCGGGTCCGGCTCGGAGACAGCGACAACCTCGCCCGCCGCTTCGAGCACCCCGGTTCGGTCGTCGTAGGTCATGCCCGCGGTCCACTCGGCGTGCGTGCGTGTGGGCGGCTCACCCGCGTTGCGGGTGCGGTGCTCGAACGTGCCCGCGCCGAGCGACGTGGCGGTCCGGCGGTTGCCGTCGAGCCGGACCTCGTCGCCGGTGATGCGCGTGCCCTCCCGTTCGATCAGCGATCCCTCGCCGGCGACTTCGAGCCGCTGCTCGTCGAGGTTGGCCCAGAGCGACTCGCCCTCGATGCGGAGGCGGTCGGAGCGGCGCGAGAAGCGGACCTCGCCGCGGGCGGAGACGGTCTGCGCGACGACCGCGCCTCGTTCATCGGTCGTGAGATCGGCGTCGATGGTGCGGGCGCGGACCTCGGCGTCGTCCTGGCGGAAGCGGCCGTTGCCCTCGGCGGTCACGCGGACCGGATCGACGCCGTCGCCCGCCGCGTTGGCGACGAAGTCGATGCGCAGCCTGTCCCACGGCCCGCCGCCGCCGCCCTTGCCGTCGTTCACGACGGCGGTCCCGATGGCGTCGATGCTGCGCAGGGCGGCGGCCTGCGGCGCATCCTGCTCGAAGACGGCCCGGATGAGGTCGGCTTCGAGCGATGATTCCTCGTCGGCGGCGCGCACCTTGCCGATGAAGTCCGCGCGGAGCAGTTCACCGGTCATGGTGCCGTCGCGCACCATGAACCAGAGGTCGGCGCGTTCGCCCCAGTCGATGCGGCTCAGGCCGTTCATCGAGGAGGCCACTCCGGATCCTCGCGCGACGGCGACGCCGGTGTCGAGCGGGAGTTCGAGCCTGCCGACGCGGACCGAGCCGCCGGATTCGCCGGGCTGCTCGAGCAGGACGCCCTCCTGTCCCTGGCCGCTGAGGACGACGACGCGACGGGTCGCGGCGTAGTCAACCTGTGCGGTGCGTCCCGCGCCGCCCGACGCTTCATCCGCGAGTTGCACAACGCCGGACTCTTCCGCCGTGATGCGGGCCGCGACGTGGTCCTCGGCGAGCGTGGGCGGGCGGTCGGCGAGCGGGCGGATTTCGAGGGGGCCGGTCCAGGTCAACTCCGCGGGGCCGTCGGCGGCGGGGCGGCCGAAGATCGGCGTCCCCGGAGGTGCGGGCGGTTCGATCGGCGGTGCTGCCGGCAGTGTCGGTGGCGCGGGGCGCTCGTCCGCGTCGGTGCGCGGAGCGGCGGGCGTTTGAGTCGTCGGCGCGGGTTCGGTCTTGCGAGGCTCGCCGATCGCGTCGTCGGGCAGGCGGTTGTCGAGCAGGCGCGTCCAGACGCTCATGCGGTCGCCGCGCACGGTCTGCGATCCCTGCTTGAGCACGACGTCGCGTTGGAAGAGTGCGTGGTAGAAGGACTCCTTCGGCTCGGCGGTCGGCGTGGCCTGGACCTGCTGCGATGACTCGGGCTGCCGTGCGTCGCCGGGCTGAACGGCGCGGGCCGTCGAGCGCGGCGACTCCGTGCCTTCGGTGTCGGCGCGGACCACCCCGCTCGGTGCATCGGTGGGCGTGGTCGCGGCCTGGCGGCGTTCGCGCAGGCGCGCGGTCGATCGGGCGCGCTCGGCCGGATCGACGCGAAGGTACTCGCCTCGGGCGACGGTCGCGACTTCGAGGCGTTCGAGCACCTGGTTGACGAGGATCTTGACGTCGGAGCCGGCGAACTCGACGCCCTGGCCGTTGAGGAGGAGGCGGTCGGGCGTGGAGACCTCGCCAAGCGTGAAGTCGAAGGTGAGCGAGTCGGTCCGCGCGGTGAGGGCGGGTTCGTCGGAGTCGATGTCGGGGCGGGCGCCGTCGGGCGGGATTTCGAAGAGGCGGATGACCACGGAACCGACGAATCGGCCCGACTCCGGCTCGCGGGAGCGGTCGGGCATGTAGAGCGAGCCCTCGTCGGCCTGAACGTGGATGGCACGCCCGTCCTTGAGGAACATCCAGGCCCGCGGGGTGCCGACGTGGTAGCGGCCGGGGTTCGTCGGCTGGACCGTGCGGGAGCGCAGTTCGCCCGCGAGGCGGGTCGGGTCGTTGCGGTCCATGACCTGCACGAAGAGGCCGGACGCTCCGGTCGGTTGCGGTACGCCGCCGATGACGGTTGCGTCGCGCGCTCCGGGCGGGATGAGGTCGGGGAAGTCGCCCGGGTTCGCGCTCGGGCGTTGGCTCGAGCCTCGGACGGCCAGCACGACGACGGCGACGAGCACGACGCCCGCGAGGGCGATCGACGCGAGCATGACGGTTCGTCGCGGGTCGCGGGTTGCGTCAGGCCTGAGTGCCATCGTACCTCCGGAAGTGGTGCGTCAGGGCATCGCGCGCTTCGAGCAGGTGTTCGACGGCCTCTCGGACCGCGCCGCGCCCGCCGGGGGCGCGCGTCACGAACCTTGCTCGCTCTCGCACGCGCGGGTCGGCGTCGGCGACGGCCATGGGATAGGCGACGAGTCGCATCGCCGCGAGGTCGGGCCAGTCGTCGGCGAGGTAGGCCGCGCGGTCCGGCGGGACTCGGGTTCGTCGGCAGATCTCCTGCACGGCGTCGCCCTTGTCGCCTGCGCCCTCGATCACGTGCTCGATGCCGAGTTCGGCGGCCCGCCTTCGCACGGCCTCTCCGCCGCGTCGGGTGACGATGGCGCACGCGCCGCCCGCTTCGATCCAGAGTTTCACGCCGAACCCGTCGCGGACGTTGAAGGTCTTGGTCTCCGCGCCGCGGTCGTCGTAGACGATGGAGCCGTCGGTGAGGACGCCGTCCACGTCGAGGATCAGGAGTGTCACGGTGGCCGGGACGCTCACGGGTCGTTCCTGACGAGGCGCATGGCGACGAGGTCCTGCACGTCGAGGAGGCCGACGGGCCGCCCGTCGGCGTCGACGACGGGGATTTCGTCCTGGCGATGCTCGCGCACCATGCGGACCGCATCGCGGATGAGGGCGTCGTGCGGCAGCGCGCGCGGCGAGCGGGTCATCACGTCGCCGATCGGGCGGTCGAGTTCGGAGGCGTCGCGAAGGATGAGCCGCCGCAGGTCGCCGTCGGTGAAGATGCCGGAGAGCCGTCCGGTCGAGGGGTCCACAAGGAGGATCGCGCCGGGTCGGCGGCCCGCGCGGGATGCCTCGCGCAGCGCTTCGGCGACGGAGCGGTCGTGGGGGATGAGGGGCGTGTTCACACCCGCGCGGAAGCGGAGCAGTTCGGTGATGGGACGGAGCAGCCCGCCGAGCGCGCCGCCGGGGTGGCGCTTCGCGAAATCGGCGTCGGTGAAGTTGCGTCGGCGCGCGGCTGCGAGGGCGAGGGCATCGCCCAGCGCGAGCGTCGCCGCGGCGGAGGAGGTGGGCGCGGAGACCTGCCCGTCTCCGGCCTCGTCCGCGTCGCCGAGCGTGAGCGCGACGGTCGCGAGCCGTTCGAGGCTGGACCTCGGGCGGTCCGTATCACGCCCGTCTCCGCCGGTGATCGAGACGATGGGGATGCCGTCCTGACGAAGGATGGCCGCGAGGTTGACGACTTCGTCGGTCTCGCCGGAGCGGCTGAGGGCGATGACGGTGTCGGCGGGGCGAAAGCGGCCCAGGTCGCCGTGCGCGGCCTCGGTCGGGTGGACCGGGTGGGAGGGGATGCCAAGCGAGGACAGCGTGGCTGCGATCTTGGCGCCGATGAGGCCGCTCTTGCCAAGCCCCGTGACGAGCACGGTCCCGCCGGCGTCGGGGCAACGGGCGAGGAGATCGACGGCGAGCGTGAATCGCGGGTCGAGTTGGTCTGCGAGCGTGTCGAGGGCCGCGGACTCGGCGCGGATGACGCCCCGGGCGAAGTCGAGTTCCGCCTCCGGGGCCGAGAGGGCGGAAGGGGATTGCGCCGAGCGGGTCCGCGGCATGAGGGAAGGGTACACTGGCCGGGGACGGGGGACACGGACGGTCGCGAGGAGCGGCGAGTGGCGCAGAGCGAATACACGGTGCGGCTGGAAGCGTTCGAGGGGCCGCTCGACCTGCTGCTGCACCTGATCCGCAAGGCGGAGGTGGACGTCGCGGACATCCCGGTGGCGACGATCGCCGACCAGTACCTCGAGCATCTCGGGCAGATCGAGCGCGTGGACGTGGACCGGGCGGGCGAGTTCCTGGTGATGGCGGCGACGCTGATGGAGATCAAGTCGCGACTGCTCAGGCCGGCCCCCGAGGGGGGGGCACGGACGGCCGACGGGAGCGAGCGCGGCGCCGAGCCGGACGACCCGCGGGCGGAACTCGTCCGGCAGCTGCTCGCGTACAAGATGTACCGCGACGTGGCGGATGAACTGGCGCGGCGGCACGAGGAGTGGCAGCGCCGGTTCCCGGGCGGTCGGGCGGGGTTCGACCGTGCGGCGGCGGCGGCGCAGGGCGAGGATCAGATCGACCTGGAGGACGTGTCGCTCATCGACCTGGTCGAGGCGTTCCGCCGCATCAGCGAAACGGTCGTCTTCGATCGGCTCGGAGAGCACGAGGTCGTCGCCGACGACACGCCGATCGAACTCCACGCGGAGGACGTGATGGACCGGCTGCGGCGCGAGCCGGACGGGCTGGAACTGCGCGGGTTGTTCACGGGTCGCACGCGGCCGGAGGCGATCGGGCTGTTCCTCGCGGTGCTCGAACTGGTGCGCCGGCGGGCGGTGTCGGTCACGCACGATCGAGAGAGCGGAGGGTTCGTGCTTCGGCTTCGTGACGGAGAGGCGGAGCGCGTGTAGCGGTTGAGTCGGACGACGGCATCGAGGCACGGGGCATCGAGGCATCAGGTCAGTCTGCCCAGGAAGTCGGCGAGGGCGGCGACGCCGCGTTCGATCTGCTGCTCGCCGCACGCGAAGGTGATGCGGACGTGATTGCGGGCGCAGCCGCCGAAGTCCTCGCCCGGGACGATGGCGACGCGGGCCTCGTCGAGCAGGGCCTCGCAGAGGTCGAGGGATGAGTCGATCCGGCGGCCCGCGGGAGAGGTGCGGGCGAAGTGGGCGGAGACGTCGGGGAACGCGTAGAACGCGCCGGTGGGGCGGACGGCGTGCAGGCCCGGGATCTCGGCGAGAAGGCGGCTGATGAGCGAGGCGCGGCGTGCGAAGGCGTCCCGCATGCGTTGGGCGTCGGCGGCGCACTCGCCGAGCGCGGCGCGGATCGCCGGATAGACGAAGGAGGTGATGTTGGTGGTCATCTGTCCCTGGAGCGTGGCCATCGCGCCGATGAGGCGCTTGCCGAACTCGCCGGGGATGGCGGCGTAACCGACGCGCCAGCCGGTCATGGCGAAGGCCTTGCTCATGCCGTTGACGGTGAGGACGCGGTCGGCGATCTCGGGGACGGAGCCGATGGAGAAGTGCGGGATGCCGCCGTAGACGATCTTCTCGTAGATCTCGTCGGAGATGACGACGAGGTCGGGGGCGGTTGATCGGGCGGCGTCGGCGATGACGGCGGCGAGGGCGCGGAGTTCGGTTTCGGTGTACATCGTGCCGCAGGGGTTGCTGGGGCTGTTGAGGATCAGGATGCGCGAGCGCGGGGTGATGGCGTCGCGCAACTGGGCGGGCGTGATCTTGAAGTCGTTGGCGGGGAGGGTCGGCAGTTCGACGACGCGCGCGCCGGCGAGTTCGGCGATGGGCGCGTAACTCACCCAGCCGGGGACGGGGATGAGGACCTCGAGGGGCGGCGTGCCGGGGGGAGGCGGGTCGAGGAGGCACTGCATGGCGACGTAGAGCGAGTGCTTGCCGCCGGCGGAAATGGCGACGTGGTCGCCGCTGAGGCCGGGGATGGCGTTGTCGCGGGTGAACTTGTCCGCGATCGCCTGGCGGGTCGCGGGGTCGCCGAGCGTGGGCATGTACCTGGTCTGGCCGGCGAGGAGGGCGTCGATGGCGGCCTGCTTGATGGGCTGCGGGGTGTCGAAGTCGGGCTCGCCGAGGGTGAAGTCGAGCACTTCGACGCCGGCGCGCTTGAGGGCCTTGGCCTTGTTGCCGAAGGCGACGGTGACGGAGGGCTTGAGGCCTTCGACCCGGTTGGAGAGCCGCATGTGGAGTCCTCCCGGCCGGCGAGCGGACGCCGGACCGGGGAGGATACGGCCGGTGGGGAACGGGGCGGGACGGTCGGTTGATGGCCGGGCGGGTTGGGCCTAGGATCGGCCCTCGACGGGCTGGCTCGGCGCGGTGGGACTGCGCCGGACGAGGCCCCAACCTTCAGGCCAGGAACGAACGCGCCATGGCGACCGCTGCCGAGACCCGCAGACAGATCGTGTCGGACTTCGCCCGTGCCGAGGGCGATACCGGCTCGCCCGAGGTCCAGATCGCTCTCTTGACGGACCGCATCAAGCAGGTCTCGGAGCACCTGCGGTCGCACCGCAAGGACTTCCACACGCGGCGCGGCCTGATCATGATGGTCGGGAAGCGCAACCGGCTGCTCCGGTACCTGGCGAGGACGAACCGCGACAGGTACCTGGACACGATCCAGCGTCTCGGCCTCCGGAAGTGAACCAACACGGGCCTGTCCGCGCGAGCGGGGAGGCCCGATTCGTTTGAGAACGCGGCCTGCCGGTCCTCAGCGGCAGTGGGCAGGCGGCAGCCGTTCGGCGTGGGGAACAGGCTGCATCCTGCCTTCTGCCTCTCGGGCGACCGGGGGAGCCGCATACGCACGT
The DNA here is from genome assembly GCA_014584315.1 of Planctomycetota bacterium. GTDB lineage: Bacteria > Planctomycetota > Phycisphaerae > Phycisphaerales > UBA1924 > CAADGN01. Next base: position 9,282 of record JACTNA010000034.1, read on the forward strand.
GCCGGCTTTGGATGCGTCCGTTCGTGGATGGGCGCGTCGGTCGGCGATGATGAAAGAGGCGGAAGCACATGGGTCAGTATGTGTCGAAGTTGGGCGCGGTCCGCGTTGAGCGTGAGATCGGCGGCCGAACGCTGGTGCTGGAGACCGGGAGGATCGCGCGTCAGGCGTCGTCGGCGGTGATCGCCACCTACGGCGAGAGCACGGTGATGGCGACGGTGGTGCGCGCGCCGGCGCGCGAGGGGCTGGACTTCTTCCCGCTGACGGTCGATTACCGCGAGAAACTGCCGGCGGCGGGCAAGTTCCCGGGCGGGTTCCGCAAGCGCGAGGGCGCGCCGAACGAGAAGGAAATCCTGACGATGCGGATGATCGACCGCCCGATCAGGCCGCTCTTCCCGGACGGGTTCGTGGACGAGATTCAGATCCAGGTCTGGGTGATGAGCCACGACGGTGAGAACGACACGGACGTGCTGGCGGGGACGGCCGCGTCAGCGGCGCTGGCGCTCTCGGATGCGCCCTTCGAGGGTCCGACGGCGACGGTGCGCGTCGCGCGGATCCACACGGACGACGGGCCGCGGTTCGTGGTGAATCCGACGGTGAGCCAGATGGACTACTCCGACCTCGACCTCGTGCTGGCGGGGCACAAGGACGGGGTGAACATGATCGAGGTCGGCGCGGCCGAGATTGCCGAGGCGGACATGGTCGAGGCGATCCGGTTCGGGCAGTCGCAGATCGCCGAGACGCTGGCCGCGATCGAGGAACTGGCGTCGAAGGCGGGGCGTGAGAAGCGGGTCGGCGACCTGACCCTGCCGGACCCCGAGATCGTGGCGAAGGTGAAGGCCGTCGCGGAGGCGGCGATGACCGCGGCGCGCAAACTGCCGGGCAAGCAGGAGCGCAACGACGCGGTGGACGCTCTGCGGGCGAAGGTGCTCGACGAGCACTTCCCGCTCAGGCCGGGCGGCACGTACGAGGAGTACGCGAAGTCCGCGAAGGCGCGCGCGCAGGCGGTCGAGGCGTTCCGCACGCTGGAGAAGAAGGTGACTCGACGGCTGATCGTCGAGAGCGGTGTGCGGGCCGACGGCCGGAAGTTCGACGAGATCAGGCCGATCGAGGCTGAGGTCGGCGTGTTCGCGCGGACGCACGGGTCCGCGCTCTTCCAGCGCGGGGAAACGCAGTCGCTGGTGTCGTGCACGCTGGGCACGGCCCGGGACGAGCAGATCGTGGACGGGCTGATCCCCGAGTACTCGAAGAAGTTCACGCTGCACTACAACTTCCCGCCGTTCTCGACGGGCGAGGCGAAGCGGATCATGGGTCCCGGGCGGCGTGAGATCGGGCATGGTGCGCTGGCGGAACGGTCGCTGATGGCGATCCTGCCCTCGCCGGACGTCTTCCCGTACACGATCCGGGTGGTGAGTGACATTACGGAATCGAACGGGAGTTCGTCGATGGCGTCGGTGTGCGGGGGATGCCTGGCGCTGATGGACGCGGGCGTGCCGATCACGGCGACGTGCGCGGGCATCTCCGTGGGCAGGTTCACCGACGATTCGGGCGGGCGGGAGGTGTTCGTCACGGACATCATCGGCGAGGAGGACTTCTTCGGCGACATGGATTTCAAGGTGTCGGGGACGCGGAGCGGCATCACCGGCATCCAGTTGGACCTCAAAGCGCGGGGGCTGAACGTCGAGCAGATCACCCGCATCTTCGAGCAGGCGAGGACGGCCCGGCTGAAGATCATCGATCGGATGGAGCAGTGCATCGCCGCGCCGCGCGAGTCGATTTCGGTGTACGCGCCGCGTCTGATCACGCTGAACATCCACCCGGAGAAGATCGGCAAGTTGATCGGGCCGGGCGGGAAGACCATCCGCGCCCTGCAGGACAAGCACGGCGTGACGATCGACGTGGAAGACGACGGGACGGTGATGGTCTCCGCGCCGAACGGCGAGTCGATCGACGCCGCGCGGGCTGAGATCGAGGCCCTGTGCGAGGAGATCAAGGTCGGCACGATCTACAACGGCAGGGTGATCTCGGTCAAGGACTTCGGCGCGTTCATCGAGCTCGCGCCCGGCACGGACGGCATGTGCCACATCTCGGAACTGGCCGAGGGCTACGTCAAGAGCGTGACGGATGTCGTGAAAGTCGGCGACGTGGTGAAGGTCAAGGTCATCCTGGTGGACGAACAGGGCCGCATCAAGCTCAGCCGCAAGCAGGCGATGTCGGAGCCGGCCTCGCCCGCGGGGGTCTGAGCAACCTGGGGCGTTCGGGAGGGCGGATGCGCTAACCCCAACTGGGGTCGGCGTTTGCGCGCGGGGAGCGCGGTTGTCAGATCGCCGTTTGACCGCCGCCGTGTTTCTGGTAATCTGGACAAGGCCGGTGAACGGACATCGGTGCCCGGCGTTCGCGGCTCACGCTCGTGGCGGTCGCGGCGTGCGACGAGCGGAGCAGGGGGTTTGCGTTGAAGACTCGCCACGACACGAACGGTCCGGCAGGGCGTGTGGAGCGTGCGGGGTGGGGCATCTTCGCGGCGTGTTGGGGGATTGACGCATGACGGACGTGCCGTCGCAGACGATCACGGAGATCGAGGGCGTGGTGAAGTGGTTCGACCCTCGCAAGGGGTTTGGGTTCATCATCGGCCCGGAGGGGCAGGACATCTTCGTCCACTTCTCGGTCATCGATGGGGACGGGTTCCGCGCGTTGAAGGATGGTTCCACCGTCGTCTACGACGCGCAGAAGACGGACAAGGGGTGGAAGGCAACCAAGGTGCGCCGTTCCGAGCCGGTCGTGGCGGTGATGCCGAAACGGAACTATGCGCGGACGCCGAGGCGCTGATCGGCACAGGCGGGACGCCTGTGCCACCGGCATCGAGGCAGGCGGGACGCCGGTGCGCTCGGCCCGAGGCTCGGTTCGGGTGAGGTGTGGAAGCGGTATCCTTCAGCACGTTTGAGCATCACCGACGCCGTCACCGAAATCACGTTGCAAACCGGGTCGCCCCCCGGTTGGCTTGCGCCCGCGCTCGTCGGATTCGGTGTGGGCGTTGCGGCCGCCGCGCTGGCGGCGCGCGGGCTGGTGCGCCGGCAGGTCCGGCGTGTTCGTGCGGCGGAGCGCCGGGCGCGCGGGGCGGAACGGCTCGCGGAACTCGGCGCGATGACGAGCGGGCTGGCGCACGAGATCAAGAACCCTCTTTCGACCATCGGGCTGAACGTGCAGTTGCTCCGCGAGGGCGTCCGGGAGATGCGGGCGGACGCGGAGGGGCAGGGTCGGCTGCTGCGCCGGCTGGAATCGCTCGGACGAGAGGTCGATCGGCTCAGGGGCATCCTGACGGACTTCCTGGAGTACGCCGGCGAACTGCGACTCGACGCCGCGGCGACGGACCTGAACCAGGTCGTCGGCGAACTGATCGACTTCTTCATGCCGCAGGCGGAGCGGCAGCGCGTGCGTCTTCGGTCGGACCTCGCGCCGGGGACGCTCGTGGCCGTCGTCGACGCCGCACACCTGAAACAGGCGTTGCTGAACCTCATGCTCAACGCGGTGCAGGCGATGGCCGGGCAGAGCGACGAGCGCCCACGGGAACTGATCGTTCGGACCGGGCTTGAGGAGGCGAGCGACGGGGCGGCGCTGGTCATCCACGTCATCGACACCGGCCCCGGCATCCCGCGCGAGACGCTCGATCGGATCTTCAATCCGTACTTCACGACTCGTTCGGGTGGCACCGGGCTGGGCCTGCCGACGGCGCGGCGGATCGTCGAGTCGCACGGCGGTCGGATCGAGGTGCACTCCGAAGTGGGCAAGGGGACGGACTTCGCGGTGGTGCTGCCGGTGGAGGGGAGTCGTGGGAAGCAGGGGGAGGGGGGGGTAGCGGGGCCTGGAAAGGACCCGCCCCGAAGTCGATGAGGAAGCGAGTTCAGAGTTGGCCGTAGACGCGCCCGATGATGGTCGCGGCGCGGCGGAGTTCGTCGCGGGTGTTGAGGATGTCCGGGCAGAGGCGGACGTAGCCCGACGACGGGTCGTGGGGCGCGGGGCGGCTGTCGGTGTTGACGCCCGCTTCGTGCAGCCGTCGCGTCATGTCGGCGTGCTGGGGTGACGGGACGAGCAGGAAGGCCCCGTGCGGCTCAACGTCGAGCACGGGCACGCCTGCGCGGGCGAGTTCGTCTTCGAGAAACGCCTGCTGCTCGAGGCTGTAGCCACGCAGCCGCTCGACGCCGAGCGCGAGCGTGAGTTCGAGGCCGGCAAGGGCCTGGAAGCACGTGAGGACGGCCGGGGTGGCTTCGAGCCAGGCGTCGCCGCCGGGGCTGAGTTCCGGTTGGTCCGGGCGTCGGAAGTCGAAGGTGTCGCGTTTGGCGAACCAGCCGGTGTCGGTCGAGAAGAGAACGGGCAGGGGGCCTTGCTCGAGGTGGCGGGGGTGGACGGCGAGCCAGCCTGCGCCGGGTCCGCCGCGGGTGTACTTGTAGTTGCCCCCGATGGCGAAATCCGGTGCGAGTCGGTCGAACTGCATCGGGATCGCGCCGGCGGCGTGGTAGGCGTCGAGCAGGACGAACGCGCCGGCCTCGCGTGCGCGGGCGATGATGCGGTCGAGGGCGTCGAGCACCTGGCCCGTGACGAAGTAGACGATGCTGACGACGACAAGATCGGTGCCGTTGTCGATGGCGTCGATGATCGCGTCTGGGGAGAAGAGGCCGCGTTCGTCGGGCGCGACCCATCGGATCTCCGCACGGCCCTTGCGGTGATAGGTCTTGAGGATGAAGTCGATGGAGTCGAACTCGCCCCGGGTGGTGACGATGCGGGGGCGGTGCGTGGGCAGGGCGTTGATGGCGGCGCGAAGCCCCTGCCCGGCGGAGACGCGGGGCACGACGGCGTCCGGTCGCGAGCAGCCGATGAGCGCGGCGAGCATGGCTCGGTAGCGGCCCGAGGCCTCGATCCAGTGCGTCCACGCGCCGTCGAGGCGCTCGTACCAGAGGTCGAGGGCGTGGCGGATGTCGTCGGCCGTGCGGTCGAGGGGACGGCCGAGCGAGTGGTTGGAGAGGTAGATTTCGTCGCGCCGCAGCACCCGCGAGAAGAGCGGGTGGACGTGCCTGCGGAGGGCGTCCTCGGTCAGGGGTCCGTCGCCGAGCGAGCGGACGGCGTCGGCGATCTCCGGGCCGAAGGAGACGCCGGGGGGGGGCGAGCCGAGGACCTGCGAGCCGTGGGCCATCACATGCCTCCCGGGCCTTGGACGAGGGTGCGGACGTCCCAAAGTTCGGGGAAGAAGGTGCGTTCGGTGGCGTGCTTGAGGTAGGCGACGCCGGCCGTGCCGCCGGTGCCGCGCTTGAAGCCGATGATGCGCATGACGACCTTGAGGTGCCTGAATCGCCAGAGGGCGTACTGCTCGTCGAGGTCCACGAGTTTCTCGCACATCTCGTAGGCGTCCCAGTGGGCGCGAGGCTCGTCGTAGATGCGCTTGATGACGGCGACGACGCCGGGGTGCGACTCGTGCGGGCGCGATGTGTCGCGGCGGAGCACCTCGTCGGGGATCGGCAGCCCTCGGCGGGCGAGGTGGCGGAGAAACTCGTCGTAGAGGCTCGGCGCGCGCAGGGCGCGCTCGAGTTCGGCGTGCGTCTCCTGCTTGTGGCGGAAGACGGCGAGCATGCGCTCGTCCTTCGCGCCGAGGAGGAACTCGACCATGCGGTGCTGGGCGGACTGGAGGCCGCTGGCCGGGCCGAGGACGTGGCGGAACTGGACGTACTCGCTGGGGGTGAGCGTGGCGAGGACGCTCCACTGGTCGAGCAACTGGGCCTGGACGTGCTTGACGCGGGCGAGAATCTTGAACGACGGCTCGAGTTCGTCACGCCGCACGTGCTCGATCGCCGCCCGCAGTTCGTGGATGATGAGTTTGAACCAGAGTTCCGTGGTCTGGTGCTGGATGATGAAGAGGAGTTCGTCGTGGTGCGGGGGGGAGGAGAGAGGCCGCTGTGCGCTGAGGAGTGTGTCGAGGGACAGGTACCTCGCGTAGTCGAGGCGTCCCTCGAGGTCGGTGGTCATGTCGTCCCGCTGGTGCGGGCCGGGCTGGTCGGAGGGCATCGGTCGCTCCCGTCGGCATTCGCGGGGCGGCAGTGCCCCAGCGCCCCGGTTCGGGAGCCTAGACGATCGGGTGGGGGACCGGTGCCCGAGTGGGGGCTAGCGAACGACGCTGTCCAGCGAGCCGCGGTCCGCGGCGGCCAGGTCGTCACGCAGCATCGCCGCCCTGCGGGCGTGGATCGGCTCGAGGCTGGAGCCGTCGCCGGCCATCGGTTGGAAGACGACACCCCGCAGGAAGGAGGATTCCTCGGCCGTCGAGTAGCCGCAGCCTGTGGCGGCGAGGGTGAGGGCGACGAGGCCCCCGAGGGCGGCCCTGCTGCTGATTCGCGAACGGATCATGGGAGTCTCCAAGCCTCGCGACCTGTGCAGTCTCCCTGCCATACCGATATCACCATCGGCCGTGGCGGGGGGCCGCTTCGGTCGAGTTATCGATCGGGTGTCGATTGCCGGGTCAGGAGGGCCGCCAAGGCGGGTTGTGGGGGCGGACCCTGTCGCTAAGTCCTGTATTCCCGGGGTCTTAGAGGCTATTCGACTTTCTCTCCGGTTTCGGTTGCGGGCGATATCGGACTTCTCGCTAGACGAGGCTGCGCGTGCGATCGGGTTCGGTTCGGGTGCGGCCGACTCCCAGGCTCCAGCGGATTGGATTGACGGTCCACCGGCGGGCACTACCATCGAGCCGCCCCTGTCCGAGCGGTTGGGGGCGCGCGCACGGACGACACGAGGCACTCGCCATGAAGACCGCATTCAGCACGGTCGCCTGCCCCGAATGGACGCTCGGGCAGGTCTTCGACTTCGCGGCTCACCTCGAGTTTGACGGGGTCGAACTGAGGACGCTCGGTCCCGCCTCGACGGACCTGGCGTGCGATCCCGCGTTGACCGATCCGGAGAAGACCCGGGGGCTTGCGGCCGGGGCTGGGTTGTCGATCCCGAGCCTGGCGACCTCCGCCCGGTTCGACGCGCCGATCCGGCCGCCGGTGGTCGGTCGGGTCATCGGCGACGTGCTTCGGCCGATCCGGTCGGCGCAGCGCGAAGTTGAGTTGGCGGATCGGCTCGGGTGCGGTTTCGTGCGGGTCTTCGGCTTCGAGGCGCCGCGCGGCGAGCGGGTTGAGTCGTGCGTGAGCCGGATCGCCGAGCGGCTGTGGGCCGTGGCCGACACGGGACGCGCGCGCGGCGTGCGCGTCGTCGTCGAGAACGGTGGGTCGTTCCCGACCGGGGCGGACGTGGCGCGCCTGCTCGACCGGGTGGGGCACACGATGCTCGGGGCCGCGTATTCGGTCGCGGTCGGGCACGCGGCGGGTGAGGAGCCGGGCGACGCGATTCGCGCGCTCGGCGAGCGGCTCTGGACGGTGAAAGTGAAGGACCTGGCGGGCGGGCGGCCTTGCGCGCTGGGGCGCGGCGAGGTTCCGTGCCGGGCGGCGGTGGACGCGCTGGGGAACGCAGGGTTCGCGGGTTGGGTGGTCTACGAGTGGGATCGGCTGTGGATCGAAGACCTGGCGCCTCCGGAACAGGCGCTCCATGCGGCGGACGAGACGCTGCACGGGTGGATCGGTGCGGGACGAACCACGGGCGCCCGCTCGGCTGATGGGCGAGCACTCGCTGCGGTGTAGCCGGGCTGGAAACGCGGCGGGCGTGGTCTCTAGTGTTTCGGCGTCGGCAACGGCAAACGCGGCCCAGGAAGGCCCGGAGGTGCGGTCATGGCCATTCGTATCGGGATCAACGGGTTCGGGCGGATCGGTCGGCTGGTGTACCGCATCGCGGCGGAGGACCCGCGGCTGGAGATCGCGTGGGTGAACGACCTGGTGCCCGCGGACAACCTGGCGTACCTGCTGAAGTACGACACGATGCACGGGCGGTTCACGCTCGCCGGCAAGCCGGCGGTGGTCGAGGCGACGGAGGGGTCGTTCACGGTGAACGGGCGCACGACGCGAACGACGGCGGAGCGCGACCCGGCGAGACTGGCGTGGGGCGACGCGGGCGTGCAGTACGTGCTCGAGTCGACGGGGCTGTTCACGGATTACGAGGGCGCGCACAAGCACGTCGAGAACAACGGGTGTCGGCGCGTGGTCATCTCCGCGCCGACGAAGAGCACGGAGCAGGTGCCGACACTGTGCTTCAAGGTGAACCACGAGCAGTACGACCCGGCGAAGCACGACGTGGTGTCGAACGCGAGTTGCACGACGAACTGCCTCGCGCCGGTGGCGAAGGTGATCCACGACTCGTTCGGGCTTGACGAGGGGCTGATGACGACGGTGCACGCCGCGACGGCGACCCAGCCGACGCAGGACGGCCCGAGCAAGAAGGACTGGCGCGGCGGTCGGAACGCCTACCAGAACATCATCCCGGCGAGCACGGGCGCGGCCAAGGCGGTGACGCTGTGCATCCCGAGCCTGAAGGGCAAACTGACGGGGATGGCGTTCCGCGTGCCGACGGCGGACGTGTCGGCCGTGGACCTCACGTTCCGCACTTCGCGGGCGACGAGCCTCGACGCCATCCACCAGGCGATGCGCCAGGCCGCGGAGGGGCCGATGGCGGGCGTGCTCGGGTACACCGACGAGGAGGTCGTGTCGAGCGATTTCATCGGCGACCGGCGTTCGTCCATCTACGACGCGAAGGCGTGCATCCAGTTGAACGACCGGTTTTTCAAGGTCGTGTCGTGGTACGACAACGAGGCCGGGTACGCGGCGCGGTGCATCGACCTGATCCGGTTCATGGCGACGCGCGACGGCGTGGCGTAGCGGGGCGAACGCGGGAAGTCCCTCGGTTCGGGCGATCGGGACGGGTCTGTGCGGCGCGGGGCTTGGTGGGGCAGGACGGCTCTGGTAGAGTGGCCGGGCGGGTGGGTCGCGCGCATCCGGAGGTCGGCCGTGGTGAGAATGCTGGTACGGGTCGTTGTTGTCGCGTCGAGCGTGACGCCGGGGTTCGTCTTCGCCTCCGATGAGGTGTTGCTCGTCGCCGTCCGTGACAACACGCTGTGCGAAACGGACGACGGCTCGCTGAGCAACGGCGCGGGGCAGCACTGCTTCGCGGGCACGACCGCGCTGGGCGAGAAACGGCGGGCGCTCGTCGCGTTCGATCTGGCGGGCGCGATTCCCGAGGGTTCGGTCATCGTCAGCGCGACGCTCACGCTCAATATGTCGAAGACGATCGTCGGTGGCGTGGATGTGGCGATCCATCGTGTGCTGCGGGATTGGGGGGAGGGGGCTTCGGACGCGGTCGGGGCGGAGGGTCAGGGCGCGCCGGCCGAGCCCGGCGACGCGACGTGGCTCCACACGTTCTATCCCGGGGAGTTCTGGAACCAGGCGGGCGGGGACTTCGATCCGGCGCCGTCGGCGAGCGTCGTCGTGGGCGCCGTTGGGGCGTACGCCTGGGGATCGACCGACCGCATGGTGGCGGACGTGCAGGCGTGGCTGGACGATCCGACGACGAACTTCGGATGGGTCGCGGTCGCCGACGAGAGCGTGGTGCCCGGCGCGAAGCGGTTTGACACGCGCGAGCACCCGGACCCCCTCGTGCGGCCGACGCTGCGTGTGGAGTTCGTGCCGCCGTGCGTGGCGGACTGGGACGGCGACGGCGCGGCGACGACGCTGGATTTCCTCGCGTTCCTGAACGACTGGGCGGCGGGCGATCCTCGTGCCGACCTGAACGGCGACGGGACGGTGAACACGATTGACTTTCTGGCGTTCCTGAACGCCTGGAGCGCGGGCTGCGGGTAGACACGGACCGTGAGCGATGGCCGGGGAGGTGCGTCGATGGTGCTGAAGCGTGCGACGGTGGCACTCGTGATCGGAGCGGCCGCGTTGCTGCCGCGGGCTGCGAGCGGGCAGCGGACGCCGGAGGTCGCGCCCCCGGCCGCGATGACGCAGCCGCGATTCGCGGTGGAGGGCGTCGTGCCGCCGCCGGAGTTTCTCGGGTTCGATCGGGACGGCGTGGTGATCGTGCGGTTCACGCTGCCGATCGACCCGGCGACGCTGGGTTCGCACACGCTGAACGTGGCGGGGCGCTGGAGCGGCCCGGTATGGGGTGAGCACGTGCTGTTGGACAGCCGCACGGTGGCGTTCGTGCGCGATCGGGCGTATTCGCCCGGGGAGCGCGTGACCGTGCAGGTGTCGCGCGGGCTGAAGGCGGTCAACGGCGCTTCGCTTGCGACCGGGTACACGTCGGGATTCTGGGCGCGGAGCGGGCCCGGCTCGCTGAACTTCACGATGGCGGGTGTGCTGATCCCCGGGGACGTGCCGTACGGGGCGCACGGGGGCGACCTGGACGACGACGGCGACCTGGACCTCGCGGTGCCGAACGAGGCGACCTCGAACGTCTCGGTCTTTCTGAACAACGGCGACGGCACGTTCACCGCGCCGGTCCACTACGGCGCGGGGCTTCATTGCAGCCCGAACGAGGGTCTCGACCTGAACGGCGATGGCATCGTCGATCTCGCCGTGGCGAACATCTTGGACCACAACGTGTCGATCCTGATCGGGGTGGGCGACGGGACGTTCCTGCCGCAGGTGAAGTACGCCGTGGGGCAGCAGCCTCGCGGGCTGGCGGCGTTCGACGCGGACGGCGACGGGTTTCCCGACCTTGTGACGGCGAATCGAGTCTCCTCGACGCTCTCGTTCCTTCGCAACCGCGGCGACGGCACGTTCGACCCGGCCGTGAGTTTCGACGCGGGCGTGAGCGGCGAGACGGGCGTTGTCGCCGCGGACATGAACGGCGATGGGATCATGGACCTGATCGTGATCGGGTGGGGCAACTCGCGCATCTCGACGATGCTGGGGGACGGCGCGGGCGGATTCACGCTGCACGCCTCGATCCCGACGAGTTCGCGCCCGTGGATGGTCGCGTGCGGCGACCTGAACGGCGACGGCGTGCCCGACGCGGCGGTCGCGTGCTCGTCGGCGGGGCGTGCCGCGATCCACTTCGGCGACGGGCTGGGCGGGGTGGGGCCGGAGACGTGGTTCGATTCGGGCGAGTTCCCGATCGCGATCGACCTGGGCGACCTGGACGGCGACGGGAGCCTCGACATGGTCACGTCGAGTTACGGGTCGGGCGATTTCCACGTCTACACGAACAACGGCGCGGGCGTCTTCACGCTGCGGTTCACGCTGCCGGCGGTGACGGCGGGGTCGTGCGCGGTGCTGCACGATCGCGACGGCGACGGGGACACGGACATCACCGGGATCGACGAGAACGCCGACCGGATCATCCTGTACCGTCAGGACTGACGATGGGGGATGAAAAAGGCCCGCGCCGAGCGTGGCGCGGGCCGTGCGTGCCGGGATCGAATGGGGGTGCGCGTCAGTTGCGGCCGTACTTCACGGAGCAGCCGTAGGGCTTGGCGAAGGGCGTGGCGACGGTGCTGCCGGCGAGGACGGCCTCGAGGGCGTCCTTGACGTAGTTGGTCTCGCCGAGGCGGTTCGGGCTGGAGTCGCTGTCGATCGCGCCGGCGTAGGCGATGATGCCGTTCTTGTCGATGACGTACATGGTGGGGGTGTTCTTGGAGCCGTAGGCGCGTCCCGTCTGGCCGGTGAAGTCGTGCAGGATGGGGTAGGCGATGCCCCACTCCTTGCGGAACTTCTCGTTCACGTCCGCGCCGGTCGTGGAGTTGCCCTCATGGGCGGAGTTGATCGCGAGCCAGACCACGCCCTTGTCCTTGTAGGCCTTGGCGAGGTCGCTCATGGTCTTGTTGTGGGCGTGGTGCTTGACGACGTAGGGGCACTCGCCGTTGAACCACTCGAGGACGACGACGTTGCCCTTCTGAATGTACTCGCTCAGGACGTGGGTCTTGCCCTCGGTGTCCACGAGTTTGAAGTCGGGGGCCTTCTGGCCGACGAGTTTCTCGGGGTTCGCCATCTGGACGGCGGCGGGCTTGACGGCGTCCTGCGCCGAGGCGAGCGGCGCGGCGATCGTCATCGCGCACGCGGCGAGGAGAGCGGCGAGAGCGCCGGACTTGCGGGAACGGGTGAGCATGAATGGCCTCCTTGTGCGTTGTCCGGGCGGACCGGCGCGTCGGCGACGCGAAGACCGGTTACTGCCCCGGGCGAGCCGCGGACGGCGGCTCGGTGAACACTCGGTACACGGCCGACGGCCCCTCGCCGATCGGCCAGACTTCCATGACGCCGTGGACGGGTTGATCGCCCTCCCGGAATCGAACGGCGAGACGACCCCCGTCGGCCACGCCGTCGTCGAGAATTGATACCGGCTCCAACGAGTCCCGTCGCGGGTAGAACGCCACGCGGGCGGCGTTTGACGCGGTCAGCAGGAGTGTACGCCCCTCCCAGCGGATCGAATCAGGGGGAATCACCCGGGGAAGGCGAGTCCGCGACTCCTCAATCAGCGGGAGATCGCGCGAGGGGCGTCGCGGCTCGCCGGGGCGACCGATGAGGATTGGGGCCTCTAGATCGGCGGCCTCGGGGAGGCAGAGGTCGGCACAGACCAGCCAAGCGAGCGAGAGCCTGACGCGTTCGATCCGCCCGGGCCGGGCGTGCTCCGGCACTTCGAGCGGGAGGAGCAGGGTGACGCGGTGTTCGTACACGTGGTCAAGGATGCCCTCGGCCGGGAAGTACCGCTTCGGCGCGGGCCAGTGGATGTCGCCTGCCCGCCAGCCGGCCGGGAGGTCCGCCTCGATCTCGACGGCCATGCCCGAGTCGTTGATGCCGTCCCAGTAGATGTGCCATCCGTCCTCGATCTCGAAGGCGATGCCGATCCAGGCGGTCTCGCCGGGGGTGGCGGTGAGATGCTCAAGGACGATCCGAGGTTTGGCGTGGACCGGGGGGGCGGGCTGCGCGAGCGTGAGCGAAGCAATGAGGGCTGCGGCGATGATGACACCGAAGCGGAGCATCGCTGGGACTCCTGTGGGGGCAAGCCCGTTGCGCCGGGCTGATCGCGCCCGGCAGGCCGACTATTCTCCCCGCATGAGGACACGGAATCGACTGCCGGGAGCGTGGATTCTGACGATCGGGGCCGGGGTGCTGGCCGGGGTGAGCCTCGGGGGCTGTGGCACGACGACGAGCGACCGTCACCTGGATCGAACTCGGATTTCCACGGAGGAGGTTCGGCGGCTGACGCTGGACGGCGAGCGTCAGCCGCGGGCGGTGGCGCTGTTGGATGCCCGATCGGAGCAGGAGTACCGGGCGGGGCACATCGCCGGCGCGCGCCGGATCGACCTGACGAGGCTCCCCGTGCGGGGGGGGCGAGACCCCGAGTTGGAGTCCTTCCGCAGCCTGGTGGTGTACGGCAACAATCGGGGCACGGCGACCGCGAAAGCCGTGGGCAAGCGGCTGATGGAACTTGAGTACAAGAACGTCCGCTGGTACGCGGACGGTCTGGACGCGTGGATCGCGGCGGGGTATCCAACATCCACGGGCGAGTGATCGGGCCATGCATGGCGGGCGGGGCGCGTGACTCGGTGACGCTTGCGAGCGGGCTGACGCCCGCGGCTCTGAGGGGGGAGGGCGCGGGCTGACGGTGCGCGTCGTGCGAATCCCCATCCCCATGAGTTCGGGATGAAGCGCAGGAAAAGCGGAGCGGGGCCGGATGGCACACCGCTCCGCGAGGGGGGCGTCGTTGACTGTTTGCGTCAGCCGAGGGTGGGGACGGCGTTGGTGAGGCCGAAGGGCGCGCCGCCGGTGCCCCATCCGCCGCGGAGGAAGAGGTCGTAGTGGCTGAAGCCGACGATGACGGGGATCGGCGCGGTGGCGGAGATGGAGAAGAAGTTGAGTCCTGGGCGACCGAGGACGGAGAACGGATCGAAGTGCGCCGGTCGATTGGCGTTGGCCTCGAAGGCGGAGCCGAGGACTTCGTGCAGGCGGACTTCGGCGAAGGCCCGGGCGCCGACGGGGACGACGAGCGTGTCGTCGGTGCCGTCGAGGAAGAGGAGTCGGACGGAGATGTTGGTGGAGACCGGGGTGGGGTTGTAGAGGGTGAGGGTCTCGAAGTAGGACTCGCCGGCGAGGACGGTGTTGATGAAGGCGTCGCCGAAGAACCAGCCGGTGGCGGCGAGGCTGTTGCCGCGCACGTCGTGGCCCTCGCCGGAGCGGCGTTCCGAGCCGAACGCGCTGACGGGCACGTTCGAGGTGTAGCGGACGCCGACGGGTTGGCCGACGGCGAACCCGAGGTCGCCGCCGGCGAGGACGACGGTGCCGCGTGCGGGGATCTCGACGGTCTTGACGACGTCGGGGAGCGCCACGCGGGTGTAGCGCCCTCTGACGGTGACGGAGGCGGGGACGGGGTTGGAGTTGTAGAGGACGAGTTCGGCGGCTGAGCCGTTGCCGTTGGTCAGGCCGGGGACCGCGCCGACGGTGCTGCCGCCGGTGGAGTCGCCGAGGGAGCCGAAGCCGGCCATGCCCGGGGAGTCGTAGTGGCTGATGGCGGCGACGATGCCGCGGAAGGCGGCGGCGTTGGCGGGGTCGGCCGCGGCCGCGGTCACGCGAGCGCCGAAGACGCCGGTGGGGAGGGAGTTGATCTCGTTGATGTTCCATCCGCCGCGGCGCAGGCCGGCGACGGTGGAGGTGAAGGACGTCTCGTTGCCGTTGGTGTCGTGCGCGGTGAAGGTGACGTTGACGTCGAAGTCGAAGGGGTTGTAGAAGACGATGAAGTCGAAGATGGACCCCGGGACGCGCTCGACACGGGCGAAGGTCCAGATCGTGGAGATGCGGTTGGTGAATGCATCGCCGACCGCGCTGTTGAAGTCGTAGCGAGCCATGGTGGCGGCGAGCGGGCCGCCGATGGACTCGACGACCACGGAGTACGGCTCGGTGCGTGCGCCGACGGGCGAGCCGTTGGCGGCATCGCTGATGGTCACGCCGCCGCGGCTTCCGGCGGGGATGGTCTCGTTCTGGACGATGGTCTGATCGCGGTCGCCGGTCTCGTATCGGAGTGTGATCGAGTAGGTGACGGGGAAGGGGTTGGGGTTGTTCAGCGAGACGAACTCGCGGATGGTGGAGCCGGTGAAGCCTTCGGGGTAGTAGAGCTTGAAGACGGCGGGGGGGGTGTCGAGGCGGAGGGTGTAGGAGCCCACGCCGTTGCCGAGGCCGGTGACGACGATCCAGAACTGCTGCCCCGCGCCGGCGACGTCGAAGGCCAGGTTGGCGGTCGCGCCGGGGATGCCGGTCGCGTCGAAGGCCTGCACGGCCTGGAGGTCGGGGGCATTGAGGACCGTCACGCTGGCGTCGAGGAGAGAGCCGGTGGGCGTCACGACCTGGACGTAGACTCGGCCGGCGCCGAGCGTGGTGAAGGTGAACAGGTCGCGTTCGCCGGGGCGTGAGATGACGCCGCTGACCGAGCCGTTGCCGTCCTCGGAACTGAGCGTGATGGTCGTGGGATCGCCGAAGTCCACGTCCCCGCCGCCGCCGCCGGAGCCATCGCCGGGCGGGCCGTCGACGAGGAGGTGGTACTCGCCGGTGCGGTTGTTGAGGTTCGCCTCGACGAGGACGTAGTAGCGTTGGTTGATGAACGTGTTGGTGAGGACAACGGCGACTGCCTCTCCTGGGGCCGCGCCGATGACGGGGTTCACCGACACGTCGTCGGTGACGAGGTTGAAGTCGGCGTCGAAGATCGTCAGCTTGGCCGTCATCGCGATCTGCGTGGTGTCGAGCGGTGAGAGGCTGATGGTGACGACGCCGTCGGCGATGGTGAGGAACGTGAAGAGGTCGGAGTCGCCGAGCGGGAAGATGGTCGGGTTCGACGGGTGGCCCATGGTCATGGTGCCGACGGAGCCGTCACCCGTGGTGGAATCGAGCGGGATCGGTGTGGCGAGGAACCATTCGTTGGCGTTGGGGTGGTCGTCGATGGGGGGCACGAGCATGTTGACGTTGTACCCACCCGTGCGCTGCGCGCCGGAGGCGATGGTGGAGGCCTCGATGAGGATGAAGTAGGACTGCCCGCGGATGACCTGCCCCTGGATGGCGGCTGGGATGACGCCGTCCACGGGCGCGACGACGTCGTTGCCGTTCGAATCGAGGAGAGAGACCTTCGGGAGGAAGGAACTGCCCGAGGGTCGGCTGATGGTGATGCGGGCCAACCCGCCGGCGGGTGCGGTGAAGCGGAAGAGATCGGTATCGCCGACGACCTCGATGATGCCGGAGGACGATCCTTCGCCGGTCCCCGAGTCGACGCCGATGGGCGTGGCGAGCGAGAACTGCCCTTCGTCGGCGTGGTCGTCGGTGGGGGGGAAGCCGATGTCGATTCGATAATCGCCGAAGTCGTTGTTGGCGTTGGAGCCGCGGACCACGAGGTAGTACCACGGATACTCCAGCCCGGTGTCGTCGCTGATCCGGTCGCCGTTGACGGCGAAGACGACGCGGGCGTTGGTGTCCGTGCCGCTGATGTCGTCGTTGCTTCCGATGCGCAGGAGGATGGTGTGGCCCGCGGGATCGACGGAGGTCTCGTAGACGTCGAGGCGTGGATTGAAGCCCTGCGTGAGGCTGGTGACGGTGGCGGTGAACTGGGCGAAATCCCGCGTGCGCACCTTGAAGACGTCCGAGTCGCCGGAGCCTTCGATGCGTCCGTTGGCGGAACCGGAACCGAGGAAGTCGAAGACTTCGATCTCGGTGGCGTTCTGGACATCCCGCCACATGGCGTGGTCGTCGATGTACTGGAGGCCGGAGAGGGTGAGGTCGTAGGTGCCCGATGTGCCGCCGCCCGCGCCGATCTCGATGAGGAAGCGTTCGCCCTTGGCGACCGGGAAGGTGAGGGTGAGTTGGCCGTCGCTCGCGGCGGTGCCGAAGGCGAAGGGGTTGATCGCGCCGCCCTCCTGCCGGTAGACGACGACGTCGGGGATGAGGGCGGAGCCCGACGCGCGGTTAACCTGGAGCGTGGCGGTCGAGTTGACGGGGGCGGTAAAGGCGAGGAGGTCCGGGGTGGCTGCGCTGGCGGTGCCGCTGAACGAGGCCTCGCCCTGGTCGTCGATGGCGAGAACGGGCGCGCCCTGGAAGGTGTTGTTGGTCGATGGGACGGTGTGGACGAGGAGGTTGTAGGCCCCGGTGAGGTGCTGCCACTGGACGGGGAGCGTGGGGTCGTCGAGCCAGGCGGCGTAGTTGTCGCGCTGGCCGCTCTCGACCTGGATGTAGTAGACCTCGCCCTGGGTGACGGGGAAGACGATGCGCCCGTCGCGGTCGTGGAACGTGAAGGTGCCGAGGGTGCCGATGAACGTGGCCTCGGTGACGCCGACCATGGCCGGATTGCCGGCGTTGAACGCGATCTCCTCGAGGTCCCGGTTGAAGATGCGCAGCGCGGAGTGGAAGTTGCTGTTGTAGGTCTTGCTCTTGGTGACCGTGCGGACGGACGGCTCCTCGGCCTTCTCCTGGTCCGGACGCTCGTCCCAGTCCACCTCGATCTCATCGAATGTGCGGGTGATGCCGGTGGAGTTGATGCGGACCTCGGCGAATCCGGTGCGCGGGGCGGTGATGAAGTAGAGGTCGGAGTCGTTGGGGTGCATGATGACGCCGCCCGAGGACTCCTGGATGATGCCGATGCCGTTCTCGACGATCTCGGCGTCCTGGTAGTAGCCGGGGAACCCTTCGGGGATGACGGCGCCGTTGATGGAGTAGGCGCGCTCGTAGTGCGCGGTGCGATCGAACCAGCCGCTGGGGCCGCCGACGGGGGCTGTGCCGTCGCCGGTCGCGGGGTTGAGTGGGATCTCCGCGGCGGCGGTCCACTGTCCCGCGTTGGTGTACTCCTTGATGCGGGAGAACGGCTGGCCGTTGAAGTCGCCCTCGCCGATGGTCCACTGCTGCGGATCGACGATGTTGGCGGGATCGGTGGGGTCGAACGAGGCGTCGACGATGACCTCGGCGGAGTATCGGCCGGAGCCGGTGCCGGAGATTTCGAGGTAGTAGGTTTCGCCGGCCCACGCCTCGATGCCGATGACCGCGCCGTTGAAGGTGGGGATGTCGAACCACGGGTCGCCGTTGATGAACTGCTTGGGGTAGCGCGCGGGGTCGATCATCCCGGCGGGCTCGCCGCCCATGGAGGGGTTGAAGATGAAGTCGTTGAACGGTCCTCCGGTGGGGTAGACGACCTCGCCGTTGGAATCGAACACCCGGATCTGGGTGTTGAGGAAGTTGAAGGGAGGATGCAGCGGATCGACGATGTCGTCCGGGTACATCATCACCTGGATCTCGACGCGGGTGGAGGGGCGGTAGCCCTCCCACCAAACGCGGTCGTCGGTGCCGCCGTCGTCCGCCGAGCGCGTGTCGGCGCGGCCGGCGAAGTCGCCGAGCATGTCCACGGGCGGGACGAAGGCGAAGAGGTCGGTGTCGGGCTCGCTGTGGAGGCGTCCGGTGGCGTGGCCCGTGAAGACCTGCGCGTGATCGCTGACCGGGGCGTAGGTCCAGCCCGGGATGAAGGGGTTGAACTCGGCCGGCTCGGTGGCCGCGCGCGGGGATGTGTCGCCGATCCAGTTCCAGACGATGGGGGTTGCGTTGGGGAAGTCGCCGGCGTTGGCGTGGTCGTCGACGTTGCCGGTGTTGAGCGTGTGGGGAGACTCGACCTGGATGGCGTAGGTCGCGCCGCCGGAGACGAAGTTGTCGATCGTGACGAAATACGTCTGGCCGCCGATGAGGTCGACGTCGAGTTGGGGGCTGTCGCCGAAGAAGTCCGTGCTGATGGCGATGAGATTGCCGTCGGGTCCGTAGAGGCGCATGGTGGGATCGACGACGAAAGCCATGCCGACGCCGGTCGCGGAGATGATCGTTCGGCCGGTGCCCAGGGCCGTGAAGGCGTGCGACTCGATCCCGCCGCCGTTCACCCCCGTGAAGCCGACGAACCCGTAACGGCGGACGGGGTCGAGCGACAGGCTTGCCGCCGAGGTGTCCGTGTAGAGGGAGAAGTTGCCCGCCCAGGGCCGCCCGGGGGCGAACTCGTCGCTGCGGACGCGGACAAAGAACGTTGAGTCCTGGCCGCCGAGGAACGAGGTGTAGGCGTTGGTGAGGAAGGCGGTCTGGCTGTCGCCCGAAACGAACTGGCCGGTCGCGCTGTAGACGTCGAGGCGCGTGTCGAGTTGGGCCGCGTTGGCGGCGGCGATGGCGGTGACGAGGCTGTTGTAGGCCTCCGCGCTGCCGGTCTCGAGGCGGTAGATGCGGTCCTGCAACTGGCGGTTGAGGGAGCCGTTCGTCGTGACCGCGCCCTCGGAGGGCGACGGCGTGATGAGGGTGCTCCGGGTCGAGATGCGCAGCGTGTAGTCGCCGGTCGCGTTCGCGCCGGTCTGCTGGTCGCTCAGCACGCGGACGAAGTAGGTCGCGGTGTTGGTCTGCGGATCGAAGTGGCCGGTGGTGGGGACGAAGCCGACCCACGCCTCGGTCGGCGTGCCGGCGGAGAGCGTGCCGCTGTTGGACGACGAGAAGATCAGGGCCTGGTTGCGGTCGTAGATTTCGAGGCGGGTGTCGACGCGTGCGTTGAAGTCGGCCTGGCTCTGGCCGCCGCCCTTGAGCGCGTCGGCGAGGATGGTGACGAAGTCGGACGTGTCGACCTCGAAGCGGTAGAGGTCGTCGTCGCCCTCGAAGTCGATGGCCTCGTCGAAGGTTCCGTTGCCGCTGCCGTCGAGCGTGACGGCCTGGGCGTTGTCGAAGTCGGGCCATCCGGGGACGCCGTCGAGGAGCACGCGGTTCTCGAGATGCTCGAGCGGCGCGGTGAAGGCTCGGCTGCCCAGCGCTCGGCCCGCGCGTGCGCGGACGCGGCGTGCGGGAGCGGAGTTCGCGTGTTCATTGGCGTGTGCGGAGAGGCTACGGCGCTCCCATCGGCTCATTCGAGTGCTCCCGTCTGTCGCCGTCGTGTCGGCGTGGTTCGGCGTCCCTGTGGGCCATCCGGTTCTTGGCCGCCCGTTGTGCGCCCCGCGTCGGCTGGGGCACGCATCATTGCGCGGGCGGGGTCTCGGGCCGGCTCGGGTGGCGGGTTTGTCGTGGCTGGCCCCGCTGGCCGGGGCCTGTCGGCCGGCTGCCGCCTCAGCGTATCACAAACCGCATCGGCGCGTCCAGCGGGTTGCGCCGGGTTTGGCCGAGGAGTTTGTTCGGTCCCGCCTCGCGCGGGAGCGGCGGGCACCCCCGGTGCCCCACGATCGGACTGTTCGGCCCGCGGGCATTGAAGGTTCCCCTGCTTCAGGCCTCAGGCCCGGGTGGCCGTGCGTGCGGCCCCTTCCGCGAGGACGGCGACGGCATCGAAGACCGGCAGGGGGGACTGCTCTGCCGTGATCAGGAGAGGGGCTTCGGAGCATCCCAGGATGACCCCCTCGCACCCCCTCGCGCCGAGCGTTGCGATGATGTCCATGACTTTTCGCTGGGATTCGGGGACCTGCCGGCCGTAGATCAGTTCGTTGAAGATGATGGCGTTGATGGCCTCCGCGTCGCGGTCGTCGGGGGTGAGGACGTGGATTCCCTTGAGGCCGAGGACGGTCTGGTAGGTGGAGCCTGCCATGACAAGCCGGGTTCCGATCAGGCCGACGGTCCTGAGCCGGGCTGCGACGACCGACTCGGCAACGAGGTCGGTGATGGTGAGCCAGGGGATGGGAGAACCGACCTCGGCGAGTTGGATGGCGTGCTGGACGGCGTTGTCCGGGGTCAGGCAGAACTCCGCGCCGCAGCCTGCCAGTTTCTCGGCGGAACGGCGGAGGAGGCCGCCGATCCGCATCCAATCGCCGACCTGGAGGGCGTCGATATACGCGCCGAGCGGCTCATTGTGGATTGAGATTCTGGGGTGGTCCCGGGGGGCGAGTTCCTCGGCCGGGATGGCGGCGAGGCGTCGGGAGAGACTGCGGTAGAACAGGGCCGCACCCTCCGGGCTGACCGCGGCGATGCCGATGTGTCGTGGCACTTGCGGTGCATCCCTTCCCGAGCCGGTCCGGCTCGTGGTCTCCCCATCCTCGACGGGCGGCGGGCGGATGTCAACGGAGGCGGGAGGTTCGGGGTCTAGAGTCGATCGTGGACCCCTTCGACGCCCTCGGGCTGCCGGCCCGCTTCGAACTCGACGAAGGCACGATCCGCCGGGCCTATCTGGCGAGGGTGGGGGCGGTCCACCCGGACGCGGCGGGGGGAGAGGGGGCGGAAGCCTCGAACCTGAACGAGGCCCGGGCGACGCTGAGCGACCCCGAGCAACGAGCAAACGCGCTGCTCGACCGGCTCGGCGGGCCGTCGAAAGAGGCGGATCGATCGCTTCCGGACGGTTTCCTTGCCCGCATGATGGCGGTGCGCGAGGAGGTCGAGGCCGACCTTGCTTCGGGCGGGGCCGAGGCTCGCGCGCGGTGGGAGGCGTGGGCGGTCGAGCAACGGCGAGAGCATGAACGCCGGGTCGGCGCGATGTTCGCCGGCCTCGCGGATGGGGCGTCGGCGGATGCGCTGCGGGCCATCCGCACGGAACTGAACGCGTGGCGGTACGTCGAGCGGCTGATCGAGCAACTGGACCCGCAGTATGATGCGACGCGCGAGGCCTGAGCGTCGATCAAGACCCGCTCAGGCCCGGAGACTCGCCCGGGGAGGAATCCTGCTCCGGCGACCGACATGCCCTTCGCCGATCTTTCCCTGATCCTGACGCTCCCCGTGCTCATCGTCGTCTCCGCGCTCTGCTCTGGGAGCGAGACGGCGGTGTTCGGGATGTCGCACGCGGAGCGGGTCCGGCTGCGTCAGCGAAGCCCCGGGTCGGCGGGCGCGCTGGCGTGGCTGCTGGAGAAGCCGCGCCGACCGCTGATCACGATCCTGCTGCTCAACATGGTGGCGAACGGGGGGTACTTCGTGGTCTCGTCGGTGATTGCGCTGCGGAGCGAGTCGGTGGGCGTGCGGGTCGGGCTGAGCGTCGCGTCGTTGATCGCGATCGTGCTGGTTGGGGAGATTCTTGCGAAACTTGTGGCGGCTGCGCACCGGACGACGTGGTGCGTGGTCGCGGCGCGCCCGCTGATGGTCGTGGTGCGCATCCTCGGGCCGATCGTTGGGTTCATCGACGGGTGGCTGGTGGCGCCCCTGTCGAGGCTCGTGCTGCCCGGCAAGGGCGACGGCGCGCGGGGCCGCCTTTCCGCGGAGGAACTCGGAGCGTTGATCGACCACAGCGCGCGGCGGGGCGTGATCGATCCGGGCGAGCAGCAGTTGCTGGCGGACGTGCTCGGGCTTGGCGAGCGGCGGGTGCGCGAGGTGATGGTGCCGCGGCAGGACGTGCGCTGGGTGGACGCGGACGCGACGCCGGAAGAGGTGCGAGCAGCGGTGGAGGAGACCGGGCACACGACGCTCCCGGTGGCGCGCGGGTCGCTCGACGGGGGCGTCATGGGGATGCTCGACGTCAAGCGTTACCTGCTCGCGTGCGATCGGGCGGGGACGGCGGCCGTCTCGTCGTACCTTCGGCGCGCGATCTTCGTGCCGGAGAACGCGAGGCTGGACCGGCTGCTCGAACGCTTCCGCGAGGCGGAAACGAGCGTCGCGGTGTGCGTGGACGAGCACGGCGGGGTGTCGGGGCTGATTTCGATCGAGGATGTCGTCGAGCAACTGGTGAGCCATCAACCGGACGGCGAGGGCGAGCCGGAGAGCGAGGTGCGCGCGCTCGGGAACGGGCGGTGGCTGGTGCCGGGACGGCTGGGCGTGCGGGAATGGGCGGAACTGCTGGGGGTCGAGACGTCGCTGCTGGGCGTGCATCCGCGCGTCGCGACGGTCGCGGGGCTGCTGATCGCGCGCCTCGGGCGGATCCCGGCGGTCGGGGACGAGGTCGCCATCGGCAACGTGCGGCTGCGGGCCGAGTCGGCGCGCGACCGCGTCGTGGACACGGTGCTGGTCACGCTCGAAGGGGGTGCGGCGTGACGGGGCAGGAAGCGCTGTTCTGGACGGCGTTGGCGGTTGTGGGGATCGTCGGGTCCGCGCTGTGCTCGGGCCTGGAAATGGGGCTGTACTCGCTGAGCCGGGTTCGGCTGGACCTGCGCGCGAGCGCATCGCCGCCGGATCGTGCGGCGCGGATGCTCCATCGTGAACTCGAGCGGCCAGATCGGATGCTGACGACGCTGCTGCTGGGGAACAACGCGTTCAACTACTTCGGCATCCTGGGCGTGACCGCGCTGCTGGAGGGCGCGGGGTATTCCGAGGCCGCCGTCATCGCGTTCAGCGTGCTGGTGGTGACGCCGGCGCTGCTGGTCGTGGCGGAGAGCACGCCGAAGGAAGTCTTCCGCGTTGGGGCGGATCGGCTCACGCCCGTCTTCTCCGCGCCGCTCGCGGGCTTGCGGTGGGTATTCACGGTGACGCTGGTGCTGCCCGCGCTGCTGGCGGTCGGGCGGTGGGCGGCTCGGATGCTCGGAACGCCGCCCGGCGACTCGACCGGGGACGCGCGCCAGCGCGTCGCGGTGCTGCTGCTGGAGGGGGCGGGGCACGGCGTGCTGAGCGAGTCGCAGTCGTCGCTGCTGGACCGGGCCCTCGCGCTGCGCACCGCGCGCGTCGGCGATGAGATGGTCGCGTGGGCGGGCGTGCGCACGATCGGCGCGGACTGGCCGCGGGGGCGGGTGGTCGCCGCGCTCGCGCAGGTGCGGCACACGCGGCTTCCGGTGGTGGACGGTCGGGGGCGGGTCGTCGGGGTGCTTCGGCAGATGGACGTCTTCCTGCGGCCGCGGGCTTCGGTGCGGGAACTGATGACGCCGGTTCGTCGGCTCGATCCCGGGATGTCGGTGCAGGACGCGCTGAGCGTGATGCGGGGCGAGGGGGCCGCGCTGGCGATCGTGGAGCGGGGTGGGCGACCTCTGGGCGTCGTGACGGTAAAAGACCTCGTGGAGCCGTTGATCGGCGACATCCGCGAGTGGTAGCGAGGAGCGACCCGATGAAACGCAAGCCTTGGCAGACCGCGATGATGGTTGTTTCGGCGGGGGTGGTGGTGCTCGTCGCGCTCCACATCCTGCGGGGTGGGACCGCGCCGATGCCCGCGCCGTTCACGGGGGCGCCGAGCGTCGAGGAGGCGATCGAGGCGTCGCGGGCGAGCGGGCGGCCCGCGCTCGTCTTCGCGACGGCGGACTGGTGCGGGCCGTGCCAGTCGTTCAAGCGCGGCGCGCTGGCAGACGCGCGTGTCGGGGCCTGGATCGAGGGGAACGCGCACGCCGCGCTGGCCGACCTCACGAACGCGAACGATCCGAGAGCGCGGGAACTCGGGGATCGGCTGCGCATCCAGGGGGTGCCCGCGCTGGTGATGCTGCGCGACGGACGCGAGGTGTCGAGGATCGAGGGCGCGGTCGGGGCGGACGAACTGCTCCGGTGGCTGGAGCGGGCCGCTACGACAGGGGGTTGATGAAGAGGCCCGTCGCCAGTTTGGGGTAGAAGAAGGTCGACTTCTGGGGCATGAGTTCGTTGGCACGGCTCACGTCGCGCACGGCGTCCAGGGGCGTGGGCCGGACGATGACCGCCAGTTGCGCGAAGCCCGCGCCGCCGCCCGCGCCGGTCTCGGCGCCGCGGCCGATCTCCATCGCCTCGGCGACGGAGTGCGGGAAGGCCCATTTGACGGGCTTGCCGCCGTTGAGCATCGGCTCGCAGATCTGCTCGACGATCAGGTGCTGCACGATGGCGACGTCGAGCGTGCGCCAGGCGCGCGGCTTGTCGGGGAACTGGTCTTCGAGGGGGTCGGGCACGGCGGGGACGGCGGCGTGGCAGAGGCCGGTGGCGAAGTCGATGAGGCCGAAGACGTTCTCGTGGCCCTCGGCGGCGATCTTCTTCATCTCGCCTTCGATGGCGGCCGGGTTGTTGTCGATGGCGCGCACGTCGAGCAGCCCCGCGGCCTCCTCGATGAAGCGCTCGATGGTGTAGTCCTTCATCCCGCCGAGCACGCGGTGCGTCGGCCCGATGACGAGGCCCGGGTCGGACATGCCGACGAGCACGATCATGACGCGCCGCGCCGGGTGGTCGGCTGGGACTTCGGTTCGCTCCTCCAAGGAGCGGAGGTAGTTGAGGGCGGTGTTGTAGCGGTGGTGCCCGTCGGCGATGAAGACGTCCTCGCCCGCGAGGGCGTCGGCGTAGGCGCGGATGGTGGCGTCGTCCTCGACGGTCCAGACCTCGTGCAGGACGCCATCGGCTGTGCGCGCGGTCATGTCGGCGGACCGGGCGGACGCCACCGCGGCGAGCAGTCGGGTGGCCGCGCCGTCGTCGTCGGCGTGGAGGCCGAAGATGGGCGAGAGTTGGGCGGCGGTCGCCTTCATCAGGGCGAGGCGGTCTTCCTTGGGGCCGGAGAAGGTCTGCTCGTGGGGGAGGATGCCGCCGCCGTCGCGCGGGCCGAAGGGGAGAGCCTCGACCGTGCAGGCCATGCCGCTTCTCGTGTGGGTCTTGCCCGCGAAGTCGAAGGTCTGGCGGTACACGAACATCGCGGGGCGTTCGCGTCGTGCGAGGGGGCCGTCGGCGAGCCAGGCGCGGTAGACGTCAGCCGCGCCGGCGTAGGCCGAGGGCGGGCCGAGTTCCTTGGCGGGCGTGTGGGGCAGATCGACGGCGACGATGTTGCGCGGCTCGCGGGCGAGCAGGGCGCGCTTCGACTCGGCGTCGAGGACGTCGTATGGCGGAGAGACGAACACGCTCACGTCGCCCCGGCCGTGGGCGTACTGCACCGCTCTGAATGGATGCACGTTCGGCATGGTGAGTGGCCCCCGCGAGCCTTTCGGGCTGTCACGCCGGCGAGTATAGGCGGGCGGGTGATTCACGCCGGGCTATGCTTGGCGGATGGCGCGTGCGCTGGTGATCCGGACGGCGGGAACGAACTGCGACGGCGAGATGTGCCGCGCGTTCGCACTGGCCGGCGCGGAGCCGTCGCTTGTCCATCTTGACAGGCTGGTCGCGGAGCCGGCGCGCATCGAAGGCTTCGACCTGATCGGGCTGCCCGGCGGGTTCAGTTACGGCGACGACATCGCTTCGGGGCGCATCTTCGCGGTGAAGGTCCGCGAGCGGCTCTTCCCCGCCTTCCGCGCGGCGGTCGAGCGGGGCGTGCCGATCATCGGCGTGTGCAACGGGTTCCAGACGCTCGTGCAGTGCGGGCTGCTGCCGGGGCCGACGCCGGGCGAGCCGTGGGACCGCGCCGCGCCGCAGCGGCTCTCGCTGCGCGACAACGCCTCGGCCCGCTTCATCGACCGGTGGGTGCGGGTGCGGCCGGTGCCCGGCTCGGTCTGCGTCTGGACGCGCACGCTCGGGGCCGCCGCGGCGGGCGCGGGCGCGGACGATGTCATGATGCTCCCGATCGCGCACGGCGAGGGGCGGCTGGTCGCGGACTCGCCGGAGACGATCGCCGATCTGGAGCGCAACGGGCAGGTCGCGCTGCGCTACGCCGAGGACGTGAACGGCTCGGATGGGCGCATCGCCGGCGTGTGCGACGCGAGCGGCCTGGTCTTCGGCCTCATGCCCCACCCCGAGCGCTACCTCGACTGGACGCGCCACCCGTTCTGGACGCGCCTGAACGCCGAGACCCGCCGCGGCCCGACGCCCGGCCTGTCGATCTTCCGCGATGCGGTGGAGGCGGCTTCGCGCGTCTCGGTCTGAGGGGGGGCGCGGCGGGCGCGAAGCAGAACAGAGCACGAAGCGCAAGCGAGTGCCCTCCCGGGAGAACGCGGAGGGGACTCACCACCGAGGCACAGAGGGGGATGAGGGATCAAGGGGGAAGGGATCAAGGGGTCGAGGGGGCGGGGCGTGGCTTGTGTTTGTGGGCGGGGCTTTTCCAGGCCCCGTTTCATCCGCCGAGAACCGCATCGTGCCACCCTGCCACGAAACTCGATGCCACCTTGCTGCATTGTTCTCACGCACATTATGCGTCGATCCCGAGGATCAGCACAGGTACATCGATATCCGCCACGCCGCGAGCGTTCAGATCCCAGACAAACTGCTCGAAGTACGACACGCCGCTGGACATCTCGTCGGCGAACGCCTTGACGGGCACGATCTCGACGCCCGCCTTGATGTGCCCGAGGTTCTTGAAGATGGTCATCTTGGCGCAGACGTTGTAGACCATGAAGGCGTACTTGCCGAACTGGACCTCGACGCCAAGCCCGCCCTTGACGAAGTCCATCTCCCGGAACGCGCCGGTGTTGAGGGCTTTGGGTTCGTAGCCCGAGACGTAGTGCGCCGTCGAGTAGTCGCATCGCACGCGGATCGGAACCCACCCGCGAGGTCCAAACTGATCCTTGAAAGCCCTGTTGATAGAGACCGGGTTGAAGAGTATCCTGCCCGGCATCGTCTTCTCGAGGCTCTCCTTGGTCTTGTGCGATCCCGCATCGACCGCGCCGATCGCAGCCTCGATCTCACTGAGCAGTGGCGCGTACTCCCGCATGACGACACGCTCGCCGTTCTTGGACGAGTAACGGCCGACAATCCTCATTGGCTCACGTCCTGTCGCCACTCGGGCGGAACCTGAGACACTTTCTCCCTCCCGGAGGGCTGGTGTACAGGCTTGCCCAGCGGGCGGTACGGGAGTTCCCCCGCAAAGAACTGCTCGATTCGACGCCGGGCGATGGCGTTGTAGTGCGGGTCAAGTTCGCAGCCGATCGCGCGGCGATTCCGACGGAGCGCGGCGAGCATCGCCGAGCCGACGCCCGAGAAGGGGTCGAGCACCCAGTCGCCCGGCGACGTGAGCGCGAGCACGCATCGCTCGACAAGCTCGATCGGGAACTGGCACGGATGGCTCGTTTTCTCGGGGTGATTGGCCTTCACGTTCGGGATGTCCCAGAGGCCGGTCTCCCATTCGTGAGCCATGATGGTCCAGATGTCCGACGGGTTCTTGCCCAGCGGGTTGCCCGAAGGCTGTCCATACTTGTCACCCTTGAAATGCCGCTTTCCCGGGTACTTCGAGGGAACACGTACGTCATCAAGATTAAAAGTGTATTGATCACCCTTCGTGAACCACAGCAGCGTTTCGTAGCGGCCGGAGAACCGCTTGCTCGCGTGCAGGCCGTGTGCGAAGTGCCACACGATACGGTTGCGCAGCTTCAGGCCGTGTTTCTTGAAGAACGGGTAGTAGAACACATCGAGCGGAAAAATCTCGGAGTTCTCAACGTAGTTGCCGACCTGCCAGACGAGCGACCCCCGAGGCGACAACACCCGGACCAGCTCGTCGACGACCGGAGACAGCGCGTCGAGATACCGGTCAAGGTCTGTCGCACGCTCGTACTCCTTCCCGATGTTGTACGGCGGTGACGTGATGACGAGATGGCAGAACCCGGCGGGGAGGCTCCGCAGCGTTTCGGCACAATCGCCCCGCGCGATCACGACCTCGGCACTCTCGGAGAACCGGTCGTGAATGACCGGGGTCGCAAAGCCCAGTTGTGCGGCCGACTCGGCCGGAGATGGTGGCGACAAGGCTGGACCTCCTACATGCCGGCCCTTTGGTACGGGTGGCGTTAGCATACCTGCTGGACGAGGCGGCTGTCAAACGCTCGGCTCTTGCGTTCCCGCCCTTCCCTGCTCATGCAACGAACCCCCGCGGCGCCGTCTCCGCCTCCGTCCGGTGCTGTCCGCGCCCGATCTCGACGATTCGGCCGTGGGGGCTGTCGGCCAAGGTCTGCCTCCTGCAGCGCCGGCGGAGTGAGCTCCGCTCAACGCGGGGAGTGTACCGGAGCCTTGCTGGCGGGGGTCGTGGGGGTCGGGCGGCCGCGCGCGGGGGCTGCGCGGGCGCGCACCGAGCCTGCGCGAGCGCGCAGGGAACAATTCCAAGCGCACAGGGAACAGTTTCGAGCGCGCGCAGAATAATTCCAACTGCACATGAAGCATTGTCAAGCGAGCGCGGAGGCGTGCCGCTCGTTCCCGGGGCGCGCGCACGCGCAAGGGCTGCGCGACGTCGCCTTGCCGGGGCTTCTGCGCGGTGTCGGCTCCCGCCGGGCGGCGACGCGGGATTCCAAGCGGGGCCGACAAACGGATTCCGTGAATTACCTGCGCGTCGTAGGGGTGTTTCCGAAGAGTGACATGCCCGATGCGGTGCGCTCGTCCGCCCTGTCGGGCGGGAAGACAGAAACAGGAATGAGAGTGTGTGTGGGCCTGTTTCCAGGGGCTTGCTCGCCGAGCCTCGCTGCGCCCCTGGCAACGCACGTGCGCCCTCTGGGCGGAGAGCGGACGCTCTCGCGGCGCGGACGTGCAGGAACCTGTTGGAGATCGTGTATTAGGAGGCCGGAAAGCGAAAGGCCGAAGGCCCCCCCTGATCCCTTCCGCCCACGCGCCTTCTCCCCACGCCCCAAGCCTCAAGTCTCAAGCCCCTCGATCCCTTGATCCCTCGATCCCTTCCCCGTTCGCCCTCCCGGTATCGTGTCCCGGTGAGCGATGCGGCGTCCGGCGGCGGCGCGGATCGGGTGCGGCTGTTGTCGTACGCGGTGCCGTGCGCGTCATGCGGGTACGACCTGGTGGGGCTGCCTGTGGACGGGGTGTGCCCGGAGTGCTCGCTCTCGGTGCGGGCGTCGATGGTGCGGTACGGGCGTCGTCACGCCGGGCCGCTGCGGCGCGTGGATGCGGCCGAGTGCGTCGCGTGCGGGTACGACCTGCGCGGGCTGCGCGTGGACGCGGTCTGCCCTGAGTGCGGCACGCCGATCGAGCGGTCGATGCGGGGCGCGCTGCTGCGCCACGCGCCGATTGCGCACCTGCGGCGGATGTCGGCGGCCGGCTCGTACCTGAGCGCGCTGGTGTGGATTGCGCTGGTATCGTGCTGCTTTCCGCCGCTGTGGGTGCTGGCGGCGTGGTGCTGGGGCGTCGGGTGGTGGGGGGTGCTCCGCCCGGACCCGGAGTTGCGAGCCAACGCGCCGGGCGAACGCTGCCGGATCATCGCGCGCCTGCTGGTGCCGACGGTGCTGATCGCCGCCGTGGTCGCCGTGGCGTCGCAGGCGGCCGCGCCCGCGGGCGTGGGAGCGGGCGTGTCGTGGGCGGACGTTGCGGTTGCGTTCGCGGTCGTGGCGGCGGTGGCGCAGCACCACGCCAACCTGCTGTTCGTGCGCGCGTTCGCCCGCCGCGTGCCCGACCGGACAATGCGGGCGCGGGCGGGGTGGCTGCTGTGGGTGGGGCCGATCCCGGCGGCGATCTGGCTCGGGCGCGAGGTGTGGACGAGTCTCGGGGCGCCGCCGTCCCCGCGTGTGGACGGCGTGATCATGCCCACGGCGGTCATCCTGTTCGTGGTGTGGATGCTGGGCTATCTCGCGCTGACGGCCCGGCTGGGGGCGGTGCTGAGCGAGGAATACATCTATGCCGACAGCGTCCGGCGCGCCCCTGTTGATCGTGAGGCGTGATGGCGGAAGAGGAACGCGGAGGGCGGCGGGGGGGTGCCATGTTCTCGGCGGACGAGACGGGGCCTGGAAAGGCCCCGCCCCACAGAACATGCACCGCCCCTTCGATCCCTCTTCCCTTGATCCCTCGAACCCTTTCCGCACATTTCAACCGCTGCGGTCGGCGGCCGGTACAGTCCTCGCATGTGCCCTGTTGATCCGTCGATGCTGCGGCCGGTGGAGGGGGAGGGGCGGGCGGTGGAGTCGGGGCGGGTGTGCGCGCGGTGCGGGTACGACCTGCGCGGGCTGTTCGTGGGCGGGGTGTGCCCTGAGTGCGGGACGACCATCGGGCGGGCGGGGAGCAAGGCGGCGGTGCGTGATGCGCTCACGCTCGCGCCGCTGTCGTACCTTCGGCAGCTGACGTGGGTGTGCGTGGGGCTGGCGGCGTTGGGGCCGCTCAACGGCGTGGCATTCCTGATCGCCGGGGCGACGCGTGCGGCGTGGCCCGAGGCGCTGCTGACGGTGGTCGGGCTGGCGTGGGCGTGGGTCGTGTGGCGGGTTGCGCAGCCCAAGCCGCACCGGGCGGGGTTGACGGAGCCGCCCGAGAAGGAGATGGTCCGTGTGCGGCGTGCGGCGCGGCTGACGCAGTGCGCGTGGCCGGCGGCGGCCGCGCTCAAGACGATCGCGGCGGGCATGTCGAGCGCCGGGGCACCGCTGCCGGCGGTGCTGCCGTTCCTGATTCTCGCGGGCGTGCTGACGGTGGTGGGATTCATGGGGTTCGTGCCGCTGTCGCTCTGGCTTGCGGACCTGGCGGACTGGGCGATGGATACGTCGCTGGGCGACCGATTGCGCGTTGTGGCGTGGCTCATCGCGTTCGGCGGCTCGATCGCCACGGTCGCGTGGAGCGGGGCGGCGATCGCGGCTGCGGCCGGCGGGCTGATGGGTCCGTTCGCGATCGTCGGGTATTTCGCGACCATCGCGGTGCTTGTCGCGCTGATCCTGTTCATGGTCTCGCTGATCCAGTTGTGCAACATGGCGCGGTGGGCGGTGCGGAACGCGTCGGACGGGATGGACCGCGACCTGCGCGTGGCGATCCGCAAGGCGAGGCGGTTCGAGGGCGTGGGGCCGAAGGCGACCGCGGACGCCCCGATCCCGACGGGCGCGGGGGCGCACCTGGGCCCGTTCAGCCCGTGCCCGGACTGCGGGTACGAGCAGGAGGGCCTGCCGCCGGGCGCGCCGTGCCCGGAGTGCGGCCGCGAGCCGGAGGGGGGACCGGGGCGGGGGATCGTGATGCGGCCGATGAAGCGCGACCCGATCCTGGACCAGACGATCCCGCTGAGCGAGAAACCTCCGAAGCAGGCTTGAGACTTGGGGCTTGAGGCTTGGGGGTTGGTGGGGGTGGGAGGGGACGGAGCCGCCACGGAGTGGCGGGGTACCCCGGGCGCACGAACAATCCGGCATGGATGGGCTGCCCCGCGGGGCGAAGGTGCTGGTAGCGATGTCGGGCGGCGTGGACTCGTCCGTGGCCGCGGCGATGCTGGTGCGCGCCGGCTGCGAGGTCGTCGGGTGCTTCATGCGGCTGGGGACGCCGGGCGAGCGGGCGGAGGGGATGGTCGAGTGGGACGGGAACGCCGAGGCGTGCGCGCCGGGCCGCGAGCGTCGGCAGGGGTGCTGCTCGGTGAACGACGCGGCGGATGCTCGGCTGGTGGCGGCGGAACTGGGCATCCCGTTCTACGTCTGCAACTTCGCGCGCGAGTTCGGGCGTGTGATCGACTACTTCGTGGATGAGTACGCCAGCGGTCGGACGCCGAACCCGTGCGTGCGGTGCAACGATTGGCTGAAGTTCGGTCGGCTGCACGAGTACGCGCGGCAGATCGGGGCGTCGCACATCGCGTCGGGGCACTATGCGCGGGTGGAGGATGGGGGGGGCGGCGGTCGGTGGGGGCACGAAGGGCCGAGGCTGCTGCGGGGCGCCGACCGCGGGAAGGACCAGTCCTATGTGTTGTTCGGCTCGCCGAGGGAGCGGCTGGGCGAGATGCTGCTGCCGGTGGGGGGGATGCCGAAGCGCGAGGTTCGGGCGTTGGCGGAGCGGTTCGGGCTGCCGGTCTTCGACAAGCCGGACAGCCAGGAGATCTGCTTCGTGCCGGACGGGGACTACGCCGCGCTGGTGGAGTCCCGGCGTCCGGGGGCGGCGTCGCCGGGGCGGATCGTGGATGAGTCGGGCAACACGGTCGGCGAACACGCCGGGCAGCACCGGTACACGGTCGGGCAACGGCGCGGGGTGGGCGTCGCGCTGGGGCACCCGATCTACGTGATCGGGCGCGACGCGGAGACGAACACGGTCGTGGTCGGTTCGCGCGGGCGGCTGCTGGCGAGCGGGTGCGAGGCGGGGCAGGTGAACTGGCTGACGGAGCGTGGGCCGTTCGCGGAGTGGAGGGCGTGCCTGGTCCGGTGCCGGTACAACAGCGAGCCGGTGGCCGCTCGGTGCCGGCTCGCGGACGATCGGCTTGAGGTCCGTTTCGCCGATCCGCTGGCGGCGGTGGCGCCCGGCCAGGCGGTGGTCGTGTACGACGCCGAGGACACGGACTGGGTGCTCGGCGGCGGCTGGATCGACCGGGGAGTCTTCGGGGGATAGCTGGCTCTCGCTTCCGAGAGGCCTTCCGTGTGGATCGGAACCGATCGGGGGTTTCCGGGAGAGGTTACCCCTTTCATTCGGCGTGCCGATGGATTAGAGTGGTGGAATCCCCCGGTCCGGGGGGAGTCGGCCGGGCCGCGCGGGCCTTGGCCGGTTCATGGGTGCGCGGCGAAGGGGGTCCGTGGTGAATAACGGCTCAGGGACGGGACTGTCGTACGACGTGGCGGTCATCGGTGGCGGGCCTTCGGGCTCGACGATCGGTTCGATCCTGAAGAAGTACAACCCGGCGTTGCGGGTGGGGATCTTTGAGAAGGAGAAGTTCCCGCGCGAGCACGTGGGGGAGAGCCTGCTGCCGGCCATCTCGCCGGTCCTTGACGAGATCGGCGCGTGGGACAAGATCGAAGCGGCGAACTTCCCGATCAAGGTCGGCGCGACGTACCGGTGGGGCCAGAACCAGCAACTGTGGGACTTCGAGTTCCTTCCGTTGGGGATGTTCAAGGAGGAGCCGCGCCCGGCGAAGTTCGAGGGCCAGCGGAAGATCACGGCGTTTCAGGTGGAGCGTTCGCGCTACGACGACATCCTGCTCCGCCACGCCGCCGAACTCGGCTGCGAGGTCCATGAAGAGACGATGGTGCGCGGCATCGACCGGGAAGGCGACCGGGTGACGGCCCTGCGTCTGGGGGACGGGCGGAACGTCACGGCCCGGTACTTCATCGACGGGTCCGGGTACAACGGGACGCTGCGGCGCGGCATGGGGATCGGTCGCACGATCCCGACGCACCTGATGAACGTGGCGATCTGGGACTACTGGGAGAACGCGGACTGGGCGGTGGAGATCGGTGTCGGCGGGACGCGGATCCAGATCCTCAGCGTCGGGTGCGGGTGGATCTGGTTCATCCCGATCGGTCCGACGCGGACGTCGCTGGGATTCGTCTGCCCCGTCGAGTACTACAAGACGTGCGGGAAGACGCCGGCGGAACTCTACGAGTGGGCGGTGAACTCGGAACCCCGCGTGCGTGCGCTGACCAAGAACGGGCGGCCCGAGGGCAACGTCCGCACGACGAGCGACTGGTCGTACATCTCGGATCGGCTGGTCGGCGAGAACTGGTTCCTGGTCGGGGAGTCGGCCGGCTTCGCGGACCCGATCCTCTCCGGCGGGGTGACGCTGGCGCATACGAGCGCCCGCGAGGCGGCGTACTCGATCCTCGAGTTCGACCGGGGCGAACTGGATCCGAACTGGCTCCGGGCCAACTACGAGGACCGGCAGAAGAAGCGGGTGATGCAGTACATCCGGTTCGCGGAGTTCTGGTACCTGGCGAACGGCTGCTTCACGGACCTTGAGGACCATTGCGCGCGGCTCGCGCGCGAGTCGGGTCTGAAGTTCACGCCGCGCGAGGCGTTCCGGTGGCTGAGTTTCGGCGGGCTTGCGCACGAAGACTTCCTCTTCCCCGGCGTCGGCGGGTTCGACCTGCTCGCGGTGAAGGAAGTGACGAAGATGTTCACGAAGGAGGAGGGCGGCGGCGACGCCGGGCAGTGGGAGATCAACCGCTACAACGTCTTCCGCCTCAACCTGACGGACGCGAAGAAGGGCCACATGCCCGTCTACCACGCGGGCCGGATCACGCGCACCGAGGCCTACTTCCGCGGCGGGCACCTCCTGCCGGTCGCCGGCCTGTACGGGTTGATGATCGGCATCCTCAAGGACGCCCCGGACATGACGACGATCGCCGATCGGCTCAACGAGTTCGTCCGGCGCGGCGGGCGGATCGGGGAGATCTCCGGCACGCACCTGGTCGTGCAGGCCGCGGCGACACTCGAAGCGATGCTGCTCGAGGGATGGGTCGTCGGGAAGTTGGACCCGAAGCGGCCGCGGATGTCCTACGCGCCGCGCGCGTCCGGCGCGAGCAACTTCCATCCGAACTACGACAATATCGTCGAGGAGCCGGTGTCGCGCGAGAAGCCCACGCACTCCAAGCCGCGTGAGGGCGTCATCCTCGGCGCGCCCTCGGGCGCTGCGCCGGACCAGAACGGCGGACCACGAGCAGGTGGTTGAACCCGCGCATGAGCGTGCCTGACTGCGATGCCGATCGGCGGCGGGCGGCGTCGGCGAGGTCGGCGTTGCGGCGCACGACGGCGATCCAGTCCACCAGCCCGAAGCGGGGGCGCAGCAGCGACCACAACTCCGCGCCGATGGGGACCAGTCCCCCGTCCGCCCACGAGTCGCTGACGTAGACGGCGGCGTGCCGGCCCGGGCGCAGCACACGGTGCACCTCGGCGAAAACCCGGCGCATCGCGTCGAAGTAGGCCCGACCGTCATCCGCCCCCCCCGCGTCGAGGCGTCCGATGCAGGCGGGGTCATCGGAGTAGCGCAGGTGCGTGGAGTAGGGAGGATCGACGAACACGAAGTCCACGCTCGCATCGTCGATCGGCAGGCGTCGGGCGTCGGCGCGCCGGATGTCGGGGCGGCTCGGGGCGATGTCGAAGCCGACGCCGACGCGGGCGAGGTCGGCCGCGACGTCGAGCGTGGTGCCCGAGCCGCACATGGGGTCGAGGACGGTCTCGCCGGGTGTGGTGTATCGCTGGAGGAGTTGCCAGACGACCCACGATGGCGTCGCGCCCTCGTACTTCGGATCGCCCTGGACGCCGCCGGGGGCCTTGGTGCGCACGACGCGGCCGCCGGGGGTGTCCTCGTAGTCGAGGTAGTGCTGGCTGGGGAACTCCCAGAGGGTGGTGGTGAAGAGGCGCAGGACGGGCTTGTGGAACGTGGTGCCGCGCTGGCGTGTGGGCGTAACTTTGGGTCCGTGCCGTCCGGCCATGGAGCCTCCGTCAGCCGAGCGCCTTGGTGAGGGCTTCGAGCAGGCGTGACCGGGCCTGCGCGAGAGGCTCGGCGAGTCGAGCGCCCGCCGCGCGGGCGTGCCCCCCCCCGCCCAGCGTTCGTGCGAGCTCGTTGACGTCGATCGCGTGCGGACCGTCCTTGCTGCGAAGACTGATCTTCGTCAGCGGGGGCTTGCCCTGCGTGCCGTCGGAGACCTCGGTGAGCACGGCGGCGGCGACGACCGTCCGCACGGCGAGCACCTTGTCGGCGAACCCGCCGGAATCGGTCGCGTCGGCCTTGGCGCGGTGGAAGTCGTCCATTCTCAGCGACATGAGCGCGATGCGGTCGTCGGCGTGGAACTCGAGGGACGACAGCGCGGCGGCGAGGAGCCGGAAGCGGCCCGGTTCGTCCTGCTGCTCGACGACGCGGAACAACTCGACGTGGTCCGCGCCGGCCTCGATCAGGTCGGCGGCGAGCCGCATGACCGGCGGGCGGACGTTCGAGTAGCGGAACCACCCGGTGTCGGTCGCCAATCCGAGATAGAGCGGGGTCGCGACGCGGGCGGGCAGGCGCGAAGCGGAGGGCAGGGCGAGCAGGTGGCGGCAGACCTCGGCGAGGGGCTGGCAAGCGGCCGCCGCGCTGGTGTCCAGCAGGCGCAGGGCGGCGATGTCGCCGTCGCCGTGGAGGTGGTGGTCGATGACGAGCGTGCGGTCGGCGCGGGCCGCGAGCCAGTCGCGCAGCCCGTCCAGTTGCGACCACGACCCGGTGTCGAGCAGGACGACCGCGTCGGGGTCGGCGTCGGCGGGCAGGCCGTCGCGTTCGATGGAGCGGACGGGCGTGTCGCCGGCGATCTCGGGGAGCCACAGCGGCAACGCGCCCAGGTACCAGACCTCGGCCCGTTTGCCGAGCGAATGCAGCGTTCGTGCGAGCGCGAGCGTGGAGCCGACCGCGTCGCCATCGGGTTTCGAGTGGGTGGTGACGACGACGAAGTCACGATGGGCGAGCCATCGTGCCGCGCCTGCGGCTTCGGTGTTCGCGGTCCACGGGTGGGTCTGGTCGCGCGGGTCGGTCATGCGTGTGATCCTGCGGCGGCCTGGGGAGTGGAGACCCGGGCGACAACGTCGCGCACGCGGTCGCAGTCGCGGTGCATTTGGGCGATGAGGGCCTGGACACTGTCGAAGCGGAGTTGCTCGCGCACCCAGCCGACGAGCGCGAGGCGGATGTTCCAGCCGTACTCGGGCAGGCCCGCGAGGCAAGGGCCGTCGCCGAGTGGCGCGTCGAGCAGGTAGGCCTCGACGGCGCGCGCGTTGCCGGCGAACATCGGCTTGGTGCCGACGCTGACGGCGGCCGTGAAGGAGCGGTCGTCGTCGAGGTACGCCACGCCCGCGTAGACGCCGTCGGCGGGCGGCAGGCAGGGGGTGTCGAGATTCGCGGTCGGGAAGCCGAGGTCCCGGCCGCGGCGGTCGCCCCGCACGACACGCCCCGTGAGTTCGTGCGGACGGGTCAGCACGGCCCATGCGTCGCGGACCCGGCCTTGCTGCACCAGCCACCGGGTAATGGTGCTGGAGGCCGTGACGACGGACTGGTCGTTGAGCGCGACGGCGACGGGCGGGACGATTTCGACCGTGAAGCCGTGTCGCGGCCCGAGTGAGGCGAGGATCGAGGCGTCGCCGGTGCGTCCCTTGCCGAAGCGGAAGTCAGGCCCCTCGACGAAGGCGATCGGGTCGAGGCGGGCGGCGATGGACGCGACGAACGCCTCGGGCGATTGCGCCAGCAACTCGGCGGTCGGCTCGAGACGCTCGACGCGGTCCGCGCCCGCCTGGCGCAGCAGGTCGGCACGCCGCTCGAACGAACCGAGTCGCGGCGGGGCGGTGTCCGGGCGGAGTCGTGTCGCGGGGTGCGGATCGAACGCCAGCACGACGACCTCCGCGTCGCCGTGTTGATCGGCGATGGCACGCGCACGGGCGAGCAGCGCGGCGTGGCCGGCGTGGACGCCGTCGAACGTGCCGACGCTGACGACCGATCGGGGCATAAGGGGGGAGCGTAGGCGCGGTCGCGTGGTTCGATCGGCACCGGCATGAGACCGGATTCCGCGCCGGGTTGTCCGGGTTCGACCGGGTCGTCCGTATACTCCCCGGCCCCCGATCCCGCGGTCGTGCGGGCGCATTCGCACGCCTGCGTCTGGACCCACGCGATGTCGATCTTCCGCCGCAAGTCTGCCCCCGCTCCCGCCGCCGAGCCAGCGCCCCCGCCGGGGGGCGACGAGCGGACGTACCAACTCGGCCTGGACCTGCTGGAGCGCGCTCGCGGGCATCGCGCGGGCCTGCTCTCGGCGAAGTTCTACTCGGACAAACTGATGGACTGGTCGATGCGCGACCGGGACTTCAAGGTGCAGCTGTTCCGATTCGTGGACGCGTTCCCGATGCTGCGGACGCCCGAGGCGGTGCACGACCACCTGGTGGACTATCTCTCGCAGCCGGGGGTGAAGCTGCCGCCCGGGATGGACCTCGGCCTGCGCGCCGGGGGCGTGGCCAAGGGGCTGCTGACCTCGACGGTCTCGTCGCAGATCAAGGGGATGGCGTCGAAGTTCATCGCGGGGACGGACGCGGCGAGCGCGCTGCCGGGGCTGCGCGACCTCTGGAAGGAGGGCATCGCGTTCAGCGTGGACCTGCTGGGCGAGGCGTGCGTGTCGGACGCGGAGGCGGATGCGTACCGCGACAAGTACCTCGACCTCGTGACGAACCTGCCGGGCGAGGTGGCGTCGTGGAAGCCGAACCCGCGGCTGGAATCGGACCACCTCGGCGGCATCCCGCGGACGAACGTCTCGATCAAGATCAGTTCGCTGAGCGCCAAGTGCGATCCGATCGACACGGAGGGCGCGATCCGCGACCTGATGACGCGGATCGTTCCCATCCTCGAAGCGGCCCGCGACCGCGGCGTGCTCATCAACTTCGACATGGAGCAGCACTCGCTCAAGGACCTGACGATCGAGTTGTTCATGCGGTGCTGCGAGGCGGTGGACTTCCACGCGGGCCTCGCCATGCAGGCGTATCTCAAGAGCGGCGTCGAGGACGCCCGGCGAGTCTGCGACTGGGCGAAGCGGACCGGGCGTGTCGTCACGGTGCGGCTCGTGAAAGGCGCGTACTGGGACTACGAGACGATCCACGCGGAGCAGCAGGGGTGGCCGTGCCCCGTGTGGAACGAGAAGTGGCAGACGGACCGGTGCTTCGAGGAGATGACGGCGGTTTTCCTGGACGCGTGCCCGCGCGGGGGCGGGGAAAGCGAACAGCGAACAGCGAACAGCGAACAGGAAGCCGTGCTCGGCCCTACTCGGTTGGCTGCGGGGGCTGGGGGGGTGAAGATTGCGCTCGGGTCGCACAATGTGCGGTCGATCGCGTGCGCCATCGCGGGGCTGGAGCGGCGGTCGCTGCCGACGAGCGCGATCGAACTCCAGATGCTGCACGGGATGGCGGACCAGTTGAAGCACGCGGCGGCGGAGACGGGGCTGCGCATCCGCGAGTACGTGCCGGTCGGCGAGATGATCCCCGGCATGGCGTACCTCGTGCGACGGCTGCTGGAGAACACGTCGAACGAGTCGTGGCTGAAGGCGGGGTTCCTCGACAACGCGGACCCGCGGACGCTGCTGCGAGCGCCGGCCCCGACGGTCAACGGCGAGGCAGCGCCGAAGCCGGGCCGGGACCTGTTCGAGGTCTCCGCCGAGCGGCACCGCCTGTCGCACGCCGAGGCGGGGGTCGGCGACGGCAAGCCGTTCGTGAACGAGCCGCTGCGGGACTTCTCGCGTCGCTCGGTGCGTGAGTCGTTCGCTTCGGCGGTGGCGGGGGCGAGCGTGCCGCGCGTGGCGAACGACCGGACGCCCGCCGACGCGGCCCGCATGGTGGAGGCGGCGCACCGCGCTTTCCCGGCCTGGCGCGACGCGGACCCCGCGCTGCGGGCGGGCGTGCTCGTGCAGGCGGCGGCGGCGATGCGGGCGCGGCGCGACGAACTGTCCGGCATCGTCATCAAGGAGAACGGCAAGTGCTGGCGCGACGCGGACGCCGACGTGGCGGAGGCGATCGACTTCTGCGAGTACTACGCCCGCGAGGCGGTGCGGTTGTTCCGGCGCGAGCGCATCGGTCGGTTCATCGGGGAACTCGACGAGCAGTGGTATCAGCCGCGGGGCGTGGCGGCGGTCATCAGCCCGTGGAACTTCCCGCTTGCGATCGCCTGCGGCATGGCGACGGCCGCGCTCGTGACGGGCAACACGGTGGTCCTGAAGCCGGCGGAGCAGACGCCGGGCATCGCGAAGGTCCTGTGCGACGTGCTGTGGCGCGCGATGGAGGATGCGGGCGTGCGCCGTGCGGGCGTCGATCCGGCGCACGTGCTGCACTTCTGCCCCGCGCCGGGCGAGACGACGGGGGCCGCGCTGGTGCGCGATCTTCGCGTGGCGGTGATCGCGTTCACAGGGTCGAAGGCGGTGGGGCTGGACATCATCCGGGCCGCGGGCGTGACGCCGGAGGAGCAGCCGTTCGTGAAGCGCGTGGTGTGCGAGATGGGCGGCAAGAACGCCATCATCATCGACACCTCGGCGGACCTGGACGAGGCCGTGCTGGGCGTGCGGCACTCCGCGTTCGGGTTCCAGGGGCAGAAGTGCTCGGCGTGCTCGCGGTGCGTCATCGTTGATCCCGAGGGTCCGGATGGGGCGGCGACGCGGACGTTCGTCACGCGGCTGGTCGAGGCGACGCGCTCGCTGGTCATCGGCGACCCGACGCGGCCGGGCACGGATGTCGGGCCGGTGATCGACGAGGAGTCGGCGCAGCGCATCCGTCGCTTCATCGAGGCCGCGCGGGGCGAGGGCTGCCGCGAGGAACTGGCGATGGAGGCGCCGTTGCCTGGGGGCGCAGCAGGTGGAACAGGCGGGACGCCTGTTCCACCGGGCGGGGTGTTGTCGGCGCACTACGTCGGGCCGCACGTGTTCAGCCGCGTCGAGCCTCGTCACACCATCGCCCGCGAGGAGATCTTCGGGCCGGTGCTGGCGGTGATGCACGCGCGGACGTTCGACGAGGCGCTGTCGATCGCCAACGACCACCCGTACAAACTCACGGGCGGCGTGTTCAGCCGCAAGCCGGCGCACCTCGAGCGGGCGAAGCGTGAGTTTCGCGTGGGGAACCTGTACCTGAACCGGGGATGCACGGGTGCGCTGGTCGCCCGCCAACCCTTCGGCGGCTTCGGCATGAGCGGCGTCGGCTCGAAGGCGGGCGGGCGGGACTACCTGCTCCAGTTCGTCGAGCCGCGGGCGACGTGCGAGAACACGATGCGACGGGGGTTTGCGCCGGAGTTGTGATCACGCACCCTGGTTGTTGCACGCCGGTCAGGCGGCCAAGCGACAGCGCCGTTCATCCCTGCGTGATGTACGCCTCCATGGCCCGGACGGTCACCATGAGGTCCTGATTCAGCGCGGCGTTGAGGTCGCCGATCGAGACCATGCCGACGGGACGGCCGTCTTCGAGCACGGGGACGTGGCGGATGCGGCGTTCGCGCATTGTGTGCCGCACCTCGTCGAGCGGGGTCTGCGGCGTGCAACTGATGACGGCCCTGGTCATGATCTCGCCGACGGGGGTGGAGTCCGGCGGTTTGGCGACGGCCACGAGGCGGCGCATGACGTCGCGCTCGGTGACGATGCCGGCCATCCGCCCGGACGGGTCCGTCACCACGAGCGCGCCGACGCGGCGGTCGCTCATGAGCCGGGCGGCCTCGCG
This sequence comes from Planctomycetota bacterium, assembly GCA_014584315.1. Classification (GTDB taxonomy): domain Bacteria; phylum Planctomycetota; class Phycisphaerae; order Phycisphaerales; family UBA1924; genus CAADGN01. Next base: position 50,672 of record JACTNA010000034.1, read on the forward strand.
GGCGGTGGCTTCGGGTTTGATGGTGACCACCGTCTCGACCCGGTCGTACGAGTCGTCCCAGCGCTGCTTGGCGTCCAGCAGGTTCGCGACGGTGTGCATGGCGATCTCCCTTCGCGTTCGGGCACGGGCGTCCCTGACCCGCGGGCACGATCCGTGCGCCACCTCCCAGTATGCCGAGAGCGGCCGTCGAGGGGAAGTCCTTTCCTGTCGGAATGCGAGAAAACCCGACTTGGGGGGCCGAACGAGCGTCAGGACCAGCGTGAGAGGTGCCAGGTCTTCTTGCCGCGCCGGAGGGCCAGGAAGCGGCCGTGGAGGAGGTCGGAAGCCGTCAGGGTGCGGTCCGCGGCGGCCTGCACGCCGTTGACGGAGACGGACCCCGCAGCGAGGAACTCGCGTGCCTCGCGCTTGCTCTTGGCGAGGCCGGTCTCGACGAGGAGGTCCAGCAGAACGACGCCCCCCCCCGCGAGCCGGTCGCGCGGGTGGTCGCTGCTCGGCGCGCCGGCGAGGGCCTGTTCGAGTGTTTCGGGTGGGAGGCCGGCGATGTCGCCCGAGAAGAGGGCCTGCGACGCTCGCTCGGCCAGGTCCGCCTCGGTCGGGCCGTGGAGGCGCGCCGTGACGCGCTTCGCCAGCGTCCGCTGGGCCTCTCGGGCGGCGGGGTTGCTCGCGTGCGCGGCCGCGAGGGCGTCGATCTCCTCGCGCGGCAGGAACGTGAAGAGGCGCAGGAACCGGACGGCGTCGTCGTCGGAGGCGTTGAGCCAGAACTGGTAGAAGGCGTAGGGGCTGGTGCGATCGGGGGTGAGCCAGACCGCGCCGGCCTCGGTCTTGCCGAACTTGCCGCCGTCGGAGCGGGTGACGAGGGGGCATGTGAGGCCGAAGGTCTCGACCGAGTGGTCGTGGGCCATGCGCCGGATGAGGTCCGCGCCCGAGACGATGTTGCCCCACTGGTCGGAGCCGCCCATCTGGAGCGTGACGCCCTGATGCTTGTACAGATGCCAGAAGTCGTAGGCCTGGAGGATCATGTAACTGAACTCGGTGTACGAGATGCCGTGGTCGCGGTTGTGGAGGCGCTCGCGGACGGACTCCTTCTGGATCATCATGTTGACGGAGAAGTGCTTGCCGACGTCGCGCAGCACGTCGAGGTAGCCCAGCCCGCAGAGCCAGTCGGCGTTGTTGACGATGACGGCGGCGTTGGGGCCGGAGAAGTCGAGCAGCGCCTCGAAAATGCGGCGCTGGCTGTTGACGTTCGCTTCGACCTGTTCGCGCGTCTGCAACTGCCGCTCCGCGCTCTTGCCCGAAGGGTCGCCGATCAGGCCGGTGCCCCCCCCCATGACGACGATCGGCGTGTGCCCGGCCCGCTGGAGGTGCGCGAGCATCGTGATGGGGACCAGGTTGCCGATCGTGAGCGAGTCGGCGGTGGGGTCGAACCCGGCGTAGGCGCGGCGCGCGCCCGCGGCGAGGTGGCGGCGCAGGCCCGGCTCGTCCGTGCACTGGTGAAGCAGGCCGCGCCAGGTGATCTCGTCGAGGAATTCCGGTCGTGCGGTCATCGGGGCGAAGGGTACACCGGGCGGGCCGGCCGGACGGGCGAGTGGCTTGACGCCTCGCCCGGTGAGGGGTACCGTCGGGCGTAGTTGCGAATCGGTCTCATTTAGGGTCAGGGTGAACCCATGGATCAGACTCCTGCCTCTCCGCCCCAGAGCCGGCCGCCCGAAGGCTCGGCGGTTCGTCGCTGGGTGGCTCGATTCGGCGTCGCGGGACTGATCTTCTTTACGGTCAAGGGCCTGCTGTGGCTCATCATCCCTGCACTGGCCGCGGCGGGTATTTTCAGGTCGATCGGTTGAACCACGAAGGAGGATGGAGGGAGCGATGGACGTGATGGATCGGCTGAAGGCGGAGACGGCGGACCTGCACACGGCCGCGGAACGGCACCCGTTCCAGGCCTCGATGATCCGGGGTCTGCTGGGCCGCGAGGGGTATGCGGCGTATCTCGAGCAGATTCTCCATGTGCACCGCGCGCTGGAGGATCGGCTGGCCACGCTCAGGGGCGACGTGCGCGTGGCCGCGGTGGCGACGGACTGCCGTTTCCGGGCCGGGTTGATTGCGGAAGACCTCGGAGTGCTCGGCGGGCGCGGCATGGAGATGTCGGCGACTCCCGGGACCGCGCGGCTGATCGGGAGGATCGACGCCGCGGGGGTGCCCGAACTGCTCGGGATGCTGTATGTCCTCGAGGGGAGCACCAATGGGGGGCGTTTCATCGCGCGGGCGGTTGGGAAGTCGCTGGGCCTCGGGCCGGTGGCGGGCCTCCGCTATCTCGACCCCTACGGCGACGAGCAGCAGGTGAGGTGGGGGGCGTTCAAGGAGGACTTCCGGGGGGCGGCGTTCACGCCGGACGAGCAGAGCCTCGCCGTCGAGGGGGCGAAGGCGATGTTCCGCGGGCTGATCGAGGTCTTCGACGACCTGGCGGCGAACCAAGAGTCTCCGGTTCCTGCGTAGCGGGTCGCGCGGGTATCGGCGGGTGAAGGCGACGAGGGAGGAGCCGCGGGGTTGCCATGCGAGTTGAGTCCACGGTATATTCGTGGCATCTGGCCCTTCGGAGCAGGCAAGCGTGGCAAGACACCTGGTATTACGGCACCTTGAAAACGTCAGCGGATCTCTGGTAGCGAAGCACCGAGATGTCATCGCAGAGTACGCCCGGGGCAAGTGCGGCGTATACGTGCTCTACAACAAGGGGAAGATGTACTACGTCGGTCTCGCATCCAATTGACCTGCCCCCCAAAACCTGATCCATGTGCTATGAGAGTCCCGAGGGGTCCCGGTCGGGCCCAGGAGACTCTCGATGAAGCGGACGAGGCATACACCA
>JACTNA010000036.1 GCA_014584315.1 Planctomycetota bacterium
GCATCCGATGGGAGAAGTCCACCGTGTTGTTCCAAGGCTACCTTCACTTCGCGTGCTCGTTCATGTTACTTCGAGAGGTTCTGGGATAGGCTCTAGTCTGGCGGTGAGTGATGGAGGCACGACGATGCAACAGGGTGACGATCGGGTGCTGCTTCGGGTGGGCGAAGCGGCGAGGCTGCTGGCCCTTTCGGAGCGGGCGACATGGCGATTGATCGCCGAGCGCGAACTCCGCGTGATCAAACTCGGGCGGGCGACGCGGGTGCCGCGATCCGAACTCGACCGCATCGCGCGCGACGGTCTGGCGAAGGGGGGGGCACGATGATGACGCCCCCCGAATGCGCTGCCGCCCGGGCAGGGGCGAGCGGCGCGGAACTGCCTTCGAATCATACGCCTCCGATCCCGGCGTGGCGGCCGTTCCCGCTTCATGCGCTGCCTCGCGTTCTGCGGGATTTCGCTTCGGAGGAGGCGGAAAACAAGGGGTGTGATCCGGTTTTGGTCGTGCTGCCCGCCTTGGCCGCGCTCGCGTCGGCCGTCGGCTGCGCGGTCCGCGTCGTGGTCCGCCGCGGGTGGATCGAGCCGTGCGCGCTCTTCGTCGGCGTCGTCGCGCTCCCATCGAACATGAAGACCCCGGCGCAACGTGCTGCGCTCGCGCCCGTCTGGGCTGCGCAGCGTGCGAACGATCAAAGCCACGCCGCGGCGATGAGCGAATACATGCGCCGCCTCTCCGAGTGGAAGGGGACAGAGAAGGCCGAGCGCGGCGAGGAACCCCGCAAGCCGTCGCGCGTGCAGTGCGTCGCGCAGAACACGACCGTAGAGGCACTGGCGCAAGTGCTCGCGGTGAATCAACGCGGCGTGCTTGTGGCGCACGACGAACTCGGCGGACTCTTCGGCGGGTTCGGGCGATACGCGAAAAACAGCGGCGGTGCCGAGTGCGGCGCGGCGTTCTATCGCAGCGCGTTCAACGGCGAAACGTACATCGAGAACCGCAAGGGCGACGGCGGAACGTACCTGCGGATCGACTGCCCCTTGCTGAGCGTGTGCGGCGGCATCCAGCCCGGCGCGCTCGCTCGCGTGCTCGGTAATCAGCGCATTGAAGACGGCACGGCGAGCCGGTTTCTCTGGTCGGCGCCTCCCGACAACCCGGGCGGCTGGGTCGATGAACGCGAAGCCGATCCCGGAATCTCGGAACGGTACACGGCCGTCTTCGCTCGGCTGCTCCGCATCCCGCTCAACCTCACGGACGACGGCGCGCCCGATCCGGCCTATGTCGGACTCTCGCGCGACGCGCAGGACGTGGCGCGGGCGTGGGTCAATGCGCTCCGGGACCGCACGCGCGACGAGTCCGACCCCGCGCTGCGGGCCGCGCTCGGGAAACTCAAGGGCATCGCGTTCCGCCTGGCATCGTTGTTCCACTTGATCGGCTGGGCGGATCGGGGGGGCTGCGGCGGCTTCGGCGCAATCGGCCCGCGCACCATGCGCGACGCCGTGGCGGCGGCGGACTGGTTCGCGCGGGAGGCGGAGCGAGTCTACGGGGCGTTCTCCGAGTCGGAACCCGAGAAAACTCGCCGGGAGTTGATCGACTTGATCGCGCGTCGGGGCGGCACGGTGACGCTGCGCGACCTCACGCGCGGGCCGAGGGAGTTTCGGCGCGACCCCGGCCTGGCGCAGCGTGCGCTCGACGCGCTGGAGCGCGACGGTTTCGGAGTGTGGGAATCTATCGCCCCGGGACCGGCGGGCGGGGCACCGACTCGGCGGTTCCGGCTCGTCGATCAGACCGGCGACAGCGGCGACGGCGACGAAACCCCGCGCCACGACCCCGCTAGCAGGGGTTCTGTCACCGTCGCCAGTGTCGCCGTGTCCGAATCGGTGGCGGACGATGACCTCGGGGCGTACTGCTCGGACCCGTCGGAGCCGAGCGAATCGGCAACGGACGCCGACGGCGACGGCGATGGTTGGGGCGAACTGTGAAACCCCGCGCCGACCTCGCGCTGCTCATGCTCGCCCTGCACCTGTCGGGCGTCCGGGTGCGGCCGTCGCCGACGGACCCGACGCGGCTGAAGCACCGGCCCGAACACCTGCCTCCGCACCTGCTGGACGGGCTGCGGCGGCACAAGGCCGACCTGCTCGCCCTGCTCACGGCCGGACCTGCCGACGTGCAACCGCCCGGGCGTTGCCGGTGGTGCGGACGCGCCCGGTGGTGGCGTCCGGCGGGCGAGGCGGGCGGCTGGACGTGCGGGGCGTGCCACCCGCCCGCAAGGCCCGAAGCGGCCGAGTGGGCGCGCGGACGTTGAGGGGCGGGGGTTGACACAGTGTCTAGTGTTGTGTATAGTGCGAAGGATGACCAATGAAGGCCGACGCCCGTCAAGCCCTGTCCACCATCCGCGTTCCGGGAGGACTGAACGATGGCGAAGCGCAGCGCGAAGCGACGGGGCAAACTGACAGACGACGTGCCGTACACGATGCCGCTGCCTGACGGGCGCACGCTGTTCGTGCTGCTGCGCCCCGAGTGGTGCGAACTGGACGTGACGGGCGAACTGCTCCTCAAGCCCGAGGCGATCCGCTTGCTCGACCGCGTGCAAGCGTTGGCGATGCAGACGCCCAAGGCCCCGACGCCGGGGTACATCCTCAGCCTGCGCGAAGCCCTGGGGCTGACACAGGTTGAACTCGCCGAGCGCATCGGCGTCGATTCGATGACGGTTTCCCGCTGGGAGCGCGGCGCGGTGAAGCCCGGCCCCGCGGCCGTCAAGGCACTGGACAAACTCCGCCGGGCGGCCGGGCGACGCGGCGTTACCATCGCGGCGTGAACGGGAGGAACGATCATGGCCCGAGTTTGGAAGCGATCCGAGAACAAGCGCAAGGCCGGGGCCGCGTGGATGCTCACCTGGACCGATTGGGAGTGCATCGGGGGCGAGTGGCGGCCGCGCGAGCGCACCCGCACGGGCTACACCGACAAGGCCGCGACGCTCGCGCTCGGCGGTCGGCTGGAGGACAAGGCCCGCAAGCGTCGGGACGGGTTGATCGACCCCGCCGACGAACGCCGGGCCGAGCACGTCCGGCGTCCGCTGGACGAACACCTCGACGACTACCGGCGCGTGCTGGAAGCGAAGGGCAACACGGCCCGGCGGACGGTTCGCGTGGTGTCGGCCGTGCGGCAGGCCGCGGGCGCGCTCGGCTGGGAGCGCATCGGCGACGTGGACGCGGCGACGCTCGCCGAGCACGTCCAAACGCTTCGGGACGGCGGCATGAGCGCGGCGGCCGTGAACGCCCGCATCGGAGCCGTCAAGGGTTTCACGCGCTGGCTGGCAACGCACGGTCGGCTCTCGGCCGACCCGCTGGCGTCGGTGCGGCTACTCAACGAACGCACCGACCGGCGGCGCGTGCGCCGGGCACTGACCGATGACCAAATCCGCCGTCTGCTGGACGCGACGCGCACGGCCGGGCCGGTGGTGGTGGTCCCGAAGCGGTACCGCTTCAAGGGCGAACTCCGCACGGGCGAGCGTCGGTTCACGATCCCCGACCGGGCGACGCTCTACGCCCTCGCGCTGGGCACGGGCTTCCGGCTGAGCGAACTCCGGTCCCTCACGCCGCGATCGTTCAGCCTCGACGCCGACCCGCCCACGGTGACGGTCGAGGCGGCGTACAGCAAGCGGCGTCGGCGCGACGAGCAGCCGATCCGCCACGACCTCGCGGACGAAGTGCGCGGCTTCCTGGCGGGCCGTGATCCCTCGCGGCGTCTGTGGCCGGACCTTCCGAGCAACATGGCCCCGATCGTCGCGGCGGACCTCGCGGCGGCTGGCATCGCGCCGGTGGACGACGAAGGGCGCGTGCTGGACTTCCATTCGTTCCGGCATACCTACTGCACCCGGCTCGCCCGGGCGGGCGTGACGCCGAAGGTGGCGCAGACTTTGGCCCGGCACTCGACGGTGACGCTCACGCTGGACCGCTACGCCCGGGTCGAGTTGGCCGACTCCGCCGGTGCCCTCGCGGCCCTCCCGAGCCTCACGCCGGACGACCGGACGGAGCAGGCGCGGGCGACGGGCACCGACGGTTCATCCATTCAGCCGGATGAACGCATATTGCGCGCAGCGCATGCGCAGCGCAACGCACGCCGGACGGGGCTTCGGCTGGCATCGTCGTGCAGTGACGCCAACGGCGCGCCGGACGCGGACGACCTCGCGGGCGTGGGCTGTAAGTCTGGGATTGACGGGGAGTTGTGCGCTGTGGGGCAGGCCGGTGCGGAGCGTGGCACTGGCGACGACTGGAAAGCCACCTCGGGGACTCGAACCCCGGACCTGCGCTTTACGAAAGCGCCGCTCTACCAACTGAGCTAAGGTGGCGGCCGGACGGCGGGGACGCCGCGGAGGGGAAGTATCCGGGCGTCGGGGCCGGATGTCCAGTCCCGTCGGCGCGGCGGGGTGGGATCGGGCGGTGGCCGTTCCGGGAGGGGACACGTGGCGGGTCGGTAGCGGTTCGCCGGGAGATGGGGAGGCGTTGGCCGGTCATGCGCGGCGCACATCGAGCGCATCCGCGACCCGCGCGAGGGGTGACGCGGCACGCAAACGGACCAGTTGCCGCTCGCCGAGCCGCGCCCGCAGCGTCACCTCCGAGTCGTTGTACGACCGGTCGAGGACGCGACCCTCGGTCTCGATCAGGTGGACGGCCCGCGCGTCCGCGCTCGGCAGCGTGACCAGCACTTCGCGCTCCGCGCCGCGTGCCGCGAGCGCGACGGCCGCGGCGAGTTCGTCCGCTCCCGTGCGCGGACGCCCGTCCGCTCCGGGGAGGGCGCACAGCGCGATCGCGCCCGGGCGCTTCTGCTTCCAGACGAGCAGTTCGGCGTTGTCGCGCAGACGGTCGGCCTTGTTGAGAATCAGGAGGCGTTCCGGGGCGCGCCACCCGGCCTCGCCCTCGCGCTCCTCCTGGCGCCGGACCTCCCCGAAGAGGTCGTCCAGGGTGCGCTCGACGACGCCGAGGTGGTGCTCGGCCGCCGGGTCCGAGGCGTCGAGCACGATCAGCAGCAGGTCGGCGTGGGTTGCCTCCTCGAGCGTCGCACGGAAGGAGGCGATGAGATTGTGGGGCAGGTCGCGCACGAAGCCGACCGTGTCCGACAGCATGACGCGCAGGCCGCCCTCGACCGACCACTCCCGCGTGCGCGTCATCAGGGTCGCGAAGAGACGGTCGTCGGCGTACGCCCCGCCGGCCGTCAGCGTGTTGAAGAGCGTGCTCTTGCCCGCGTTCGTGTAGCCGACCAGCCCGACGGTGAAGTGCTCCTCGTTGCGTTTACGGACGGCCCGGCGCTTGCGCCCCTGGATTTCGGCGAGTTCCCGCTGCAGCGCGAGCCGGCGGCGCTGCACCAGCCGGCGGTCGATCTCGAGCTGCTGCTCGCCCGGGCCGCGTGTGCCCACGCCGCCGATGCCGCCGCGTCCGACAATGCGTTCGAGGTGGTCCCACATGGCGCGGAGGCGCGGGTAGGTGTACTCCAGCTGTGCCAGCTCGACCTGGAGTCGCGCCTCGTGCGTGCTGGCGCGGGCGGCGAATATGTCGAGGATGAGTTCGGAGCGATCGAGCACCTTGCGCTCGACCGCCTGCTCGATGTTGGCGATCTGCCGCGGGGACAGGTCGTGGTCGAAGATGACGGTGGTCGCGCCGACCCGCTCGCACAACCCCTTGAGTTCGCGCACCTTGCCCGTGCCCATGTAAGTGCCCGGGACTGGCCGGTCGAGGCTCTGGGCGATCTCGCCGACGACGACCGCGCCGGCCTGCTCGGCGAGAGCACGCAGTTCGCCGAACGGGTCGGCCCGGTCGTAGCGCGACTCCGGCAGGCGGACGGCGGCCAGCACGGCGCGCTCCGCCTGCACGCCAAGCGACGTTCTTTCCCTTGGCTCAGGCACGGGGCAAGTCTAGCCCGCGCCGGCCCTCTCGCGACCGTAGAATCACGCGCCCGCAGCGGCATCGAAGGGAGTACGCCGTGCCAAAGGTCCGCGTGTTCGTGCAGGTCGCGCTGGTCGCCATTCTGGGGGTCGCCGTGCTCGGCTCGACGCTCCGCATCGCCCAGATGGGCGGCGACTACGAGTTTTTCGACCCGCTGATCGACGTCAAGCACATCCTCACCACGCGCTACGTCGAAGAGGTCAACGCCGCAGCGCTCCAGCGGGCCGCGATCGACGGCATGGTCGAGTCGCTCAACGACCCGTTCACGGTCTTCGTCCCGCCGCCCGACGTGCGCGAGTTCGAGAAGGCACTGACGGGCGAGTACGTCGGCATCGGGGCGCAGGTGCTCGTGCGCGACGGCTGGCTCACCATCGTCACACCGCTCGAAGGCTCGCCCGCCTTCCGCGCCGGCCTCATGCCCGACGACCGCATCGTCGAGATCAACGGCGAGTCCACCTTCGGCAAGACCGCCCAGGACAGCGTGGACGTGCTGACCGGCCAGCCGGGCACGTCGGTCGAGTTGACGGTCGAGCGCGCGGGCGAGCGGTTCGGCGTCACGATCGTCCGTGAACAGATCAAGACCCTCCCCGTCAAGGGCTTCCACCGCCGCGGCGCGGAGGGCGAGTGGCAGCACCTGATCGACGCCGACCGCGGTGTCATCTACGTCTGGCTGACGCAGTTCAACCCCGGCTGCGCGCGCACGGTCGGCGAAGTGCTGCTCCGCCACGGGGCCGACCGGGGCGAGCTGGGCGGCCTGATCCTCGACCTGCGCTGGAACCCCGGCGGCGTCCTCGGCGAGGCGATCGCGCTGGCGGACATGTTCCTCAGCGACGGCGTGATCGTCTCCACACGCGGCAGGGCGCACCCCGAGGAGGTCGCCAACGCCCGGACGCAGGGGACGCTGCCCGACTTCCCGATCATCGTCCTGCTCAACGAAGCGAGCGCATCGGCCAGCGAAGTGCTCGCGGGCGCCCTCCAGGAGCACGGGCGCGCCGTCGTCCTCGGCACGCGCTCCGTGGGCAAGGGCAGCGTGCAGTCCGTCATCACCCTCCCGAACGGCAAGGGTGCACAACTCAAGATCACCGAGCAGGGCTACTACCTGCCGTCGGGCCGCAGCCTCCAGCGCACGGACACATCGGTCGAGTGGGGCGTCGATCCGACGCCCGGTTTCTACCTGCCGCTCACGACGGAGCAGGCGTCCGAACTGCTCCGCGTGCGGCGTGAGGAGGACTTGATCCGCGCGAACAACGAGGGTGACTGGTCCGACCCGGCGTCGATCGTCGAGCGCCTCCGCGACCCCCAACTCGCGGCCGCGCTGCGCGCCGTGCAGGCCAGGATCGACACCGGCGAATGGGAGCAGACCGGCCGACCCGGCCCGGAGCGCGAGGCGATCGCCCTCGACGAACTGCGCCGCGCCGAGCGGACGCGAGACCTCATGCTGCGCGAGATCGGCCGCCTCGAACGCCGCATCGCCGCGATCGAGACCGGCGTGCCCGACGCCGCCGGTCGGGCGCAACGGGACCTCTGGGACGACGCCCTCGATCTCGCCGGCGGCACGCTCGAAGTCCTCGACCCGGACGGCAACCGCGTCGTACGCCTTCGCATCACCGCCGACGATCTCGAACGCTGGCTCCTCGACGCGCCCCTCGAACCCGCCGAATGACACGGCTCCTTCGCCGCTGCGCTCGGACCGACGCCCGGCGCCCCATGCCTTGTGCCCCCCATGCTCACGCTCGGCCTTGAGACATCCTGCGATGAGACCGCCGCGGCGGTGGTCGAGGACGGCACTCGCGTCCGTTCGAGCGTGGTCGCCTCGCAGCACGACCTGCACGCCGAGTACGCCGGCGTCGTGCCCGAGATCGCCAGCCGAGCGCACGTCGAGCGGATCACGCCCGTCGTGCGGGCCGCGCTGCGAGAGGCGGGCGTCGCGCTCGCGGACCTGGACGCGGTGGCGGTCGGCTACCGGCCGGGGCTGATCGGCTCGCTCGTCGTGGGCGTGGCGGCGGCCAAGGCGCTCGCGTGGTCGCTCGGCATCCCCATCGTCGGCGTCGATCACGTCCATGCGCACCTCTACGCCGGCCTGCTGCACGAGGGCGACGGCACGACCGGCGACGATCGCACGCTCTTTCCCGCGCTCGGCCTCGTCGTCTCGGGCGGGCACACCTCGATCTACGCGATGGAGTCGCCCGTCGAGCTCACGCGTCTCGGCGCGACGATCGACGATGCGCTCGGGGAGGCCTTCGACAAGGCCGCGACGATCCTCGGGCTGCCCTACCCCGGCGGGCCGGCCCTCGACGCGCTCGCCCGAACGCCCGGCGCGAACGACCGCGCTCACGACTTCCCGATCGCACGCCTCGCGGGCGATTCGCTCGACTTCTCCTTCTCCGGACTGAAGACCGCCCTGCTCTACGCCGTGCGCGGCGTGCCCGGCCCCGGCGAGCGTGCATCCGCTCCGGTTCTCACCGACCGCGCCCGCGCGGACCTTGCGGCGTCGTTCGAGCGGGCGGCGTGCGCGGCCGTCGTGCTGAAACTCGGGCGGGCCTTGTCGGTCGTTCGCGAGCGCGGCCCGTGCCGATCGCTGCTCACCGGCGGTGGCGTGACGGCGAACACCCGCCTGCGGGCCGAGTTGGCCGGCATGGCGCGGCGCGAGGCTTTGGAACTGCGCGTGCCCCCGCCCCGGTTCTGCCTCGACAACGCGGCGATGATCGCCGGGCTGGGGCACGCGCTCCTGATGGCCGGCGTGCGGCACGATCTGTCGCTCTCCGCCGTTCCGACGACGGCCTGCTGATCGGAGGACCATCGCATGGCGACGCGCTCGCTGCACGTCCTGACCCTGCTGCTGCTCGCGTGCGCCGCTGCGCGCCCGCTCTTGGCGCAGCCGGCCGCCCCCTCGCGCCCTGCGGAATCGATCGAGGACTACGAGTCCCGCGCTCTCCGCGGTTTCCGGGTGATGGTCAACCGGTCGTTGCTGGAGGACCGTGCGCTGCTGCACGACACGCTCGCCGGGCTGGACCACGACCTGTCGATGGTGGAGCGGTCGATCGCGCGGCCGCAACTCGAGTTCCTTCGATCGGTCACGGTCTGGGTCGAGACGCAGGGGGCGGTCGTCCCCGGCGGGATGAGCGGGCGGGGCATGTGCTATCACCCGTCCGCCCGGTGGCTCGCGGCCCACGGCCTGCTCCGCGAGAAGGCGGGCGGCATCGAAGTCGTGAACGCACGGGACTTCCTCGAGTGGCGACGCAACCAGCCGTTCATGACCCTGCACGAACTCGCGCACGCGTATCACCACGCCCTCGGCTACGAGCATCCGGGCGTTCGCGCGGCCTACGACGCCGCGATGGCTGAGGGCCTCTACGAGGCAGTCGCCTACAACCTCGCTGCGGACGGAGCGCCCGTGCGGGCCTACGCCGCGAACAACCCGCAGGAGTACTTCGCCGAACTGACGGAGGCGTACTTCGGCCTGAACGACTACTTCCCCTTCACGCGGCCGCAACTTCGGCATCACGACCCGCGCGGATTCGAACTCATTGAGCGACTCTGGACGATGAACCGGGACGAACTCGCCGACGCTGTGGCCGCGAACGCCGAGCGGCAATGACCGCCAGCGCTCCTCCATGCACGACCCCGCCGTCAAGCCCCGCGTCTCGACCCACCCGGCCTCGCTCGAGCCGGAGGACCTGCTCCGCCACTGCTCGCTCGAACGCGGACCGAGCAGCGGTCCGGGCGGACAGCACCGCAACCGCGTGCAGACCCTCGTCACGCTCACCCATGCGCCGACGGGCCTCTCGGCGCACGCCTCCGAACGGCGCAGCGCGGAGGAGAACCGTCGGGTCGCGTTGCGGCGGCTACGACTCCTGCTCGCCACCGAGTTCCGCGCACCGGTGCCCCGCGGAGAGTGCCGCACCGCGCTCTGGCTGTCGCGCTGCGGCCCGGACGGGCGGATCGCGTGCAACCCGCGCCACGCGGACTATCCGGCGATGCTCGCCGAGGCGCTCGACGCCGTCGAGGCGTGCGGCCTGGACGTGAAGCGGGCGGCCGCCCGCCTCTGCTGCACGCCGAGCCAGCTCGTCCGTCTGATCGGGCAGCACCCGCCCGCCCTCGACCGCCTGAATCGAGCGCGCCGGTCGCGGGGGCTGCACGCCCTGCGGCGTCTGTGAAAACGCACACCCGTCCTCATCGGACGGGTGTGCGCACGACTGGAGAGAGTCGGACCGTCATCGCCCGGTCGTGGCCGAGCGTGCCCGACAGATTCAGCGCCGACGGCGTGCGACCATCAGGCCGCCGAGTCCGACGAGGGCGAGAGCGCCGGGGGTGGGGAGTGTGTAGAGACGCATGTGGAACTGCGCGAACGGGTTGCCGCCGAAGAAGAACGTGCCGTCGTACGTTCCGCTCCCCTGCGGCCCGCCGGTGTAGCGGTCGAAGGCGTCTTCCTGGCCGTGCCCGCCGGTGGAGATGAGCGGCCCCATGCTGGTGGCGTTGCCGCGATTGGTCATGTTGTAGGAGTACTCGAAGTCCTGGCCGGGGATGGAGTCCTTGTCCGGGCCGTTCATGATGAATGACAGGTTCCCCGGGACCAGATCGATGTCGACGATCCAGCCCTCAACGCCGCCGCTGCCCGAGCCGGGCAACCCGGTGATGAGGAAGGCCGCGACCTCATTGGAGGCGTCCCCGAAACCGTTGCCGTTCTCGTAGAACCGGACCTCGATATCGACCGGCACGGTGCTCTGTTGGTGGCGTACCCGATCTGGAAGCCGTCCACCGTGTCCAGCACGAGGTTGCCCGCGGGCACGTCACCCCAGTCAACAACCCACTGCGTGCTCACGCGGTTCGAGAAGAAGCCGGTGAACGACGTGCTGTCCCACGCGATCCGGTGCGTGCGGTGGTTGCCTCCGCCGACCTTCACCTTCCCCGTGGCCATGTTGTACTTGGCGTAGTTGACAGCGGAGACCGGCTCCGCGATGTCAGCCATCGCCGCGCTTCCCGCCAGCGCGAGCGCGCCGACCACGACGAGACCTCTCATGTCCCAATCTCCTTCCGCGTTCCGGCGATCCGCGCTCCGGCGACCCCCGCACGACGCACCGCCGTGCTGACGAAGGGCGCCTCGGCCCATGCTCTCGACCCGCATCAAGGAGGCTCTCATCTCCCGCGAACCGGACGGAACGCTCACTTCTCCATGAAGCAAGTGGTATTGCCCGCCTGCTTACGGGGTAATATCCCCGATCGCCCGCAGCAATACAAGGGAAAACCGCCGTTTTTGGCTCGGCATTCTGTGTTCGTATTTCATTTGGCAAACGAACGGAGCAGGTCAAGGCGACCGCGGAGCGACGCCCGAGTCCGATGGAGCGGTCGTCCACGACCAGCGGTGGCAAGTTGGGTCGTTGGGCTTCGGTTCCGGCGTGGGCCAGAAGGCCGGTTGCGATCGATCCGGCTCGTTGGGCGATGAGCGATCCGGGCGGAAACCCCTGAATCGGGGGAGCGGGAGGGAGGGAGCGCGACGCCGGAGCGCGGATTTCTTCTTTCGCGGCAAGATTTGATATTGACACGCCAACGGCGGTTCCGGTATTCTCACCCGGCAGAGAGAGCCATGGGGCCGGGCACGACTTGCCCGTACTGAGAGAGAGAAGGGTTCTTCAAAGCGTGAAGTCTCTGTTGGGCACGATCGGGTTGATCGCACGCGTGCGGCGTGTGTCCGCGTGTTCCGAACGCGACTGATCGCGAGCGTGATCGGAGACAGACGGCCCACGACTTGTTGTCCGGGCCGGTTCACCCGCGACGGGTGATCGAGTGTTCCAGATAGGGAGTGACGAGACAATGAAAACTGTGACTCGCAGCGCCCGGTGCCTGTTCGGCGGCACCATTCTCACCGCGGGCCTCGCTGCCCCCGCTTCGGCTCAGTGGACCGTCTTTGACATCGATGCCAACCCCGGCGCCTGGGCGGCGGCGAAGGCCGGCCTCATCCTCGAGGGCTGCTCCGACTTCACCAAGGACGCCAACTACCCGCTCATCGGCATCAAGGGCCCGGTGACGAGCGCTGGCAACGGTCCGGTCTCTCCCGGCACCGTCTACCCCACGCACTCGTTCGACTCCGTGAACGGCGCCAACTACTTCTACAACATCGCCACCCTCGGGCCCCAGTACGGCTTCGGCAACGCGTCGAACGCCCTGCTGGCCAACTACTTCACCGACACCTTCCGCATGAACTTCGCCGGCGCGGCCGCGGTCGAGTTCAACGCCCTGACGCTCCTCGGCGGCACCAGCGTCAACATCACGGTGAACGGCAACTCCCTCGGCAGCGTCGCCGTCGGAACCGGCCGGAACATCGGCATCATCGGCGCCCCCATCAACACGGTTGACCTGTTCGACTCCGTCGGCGGCGCGGAGGGCGTGCAGGCCAAGGTCTGCAGCTACCTCGTCCCCGCTCCGGGCACCGCGGCTCTTCTGGCCGTCGGCGGGCTCGTCGCGACGCGCCGTCGTCGCTGACGGAGCCTCTCGCCCCGAACCCTCCGCTCGCATCGCCGATGCGGGATCGGCGGGTCGGAGCAGGCAGCGCTACACCACGCCCGACCCGGCGAAAGCCGGGTCGGGTTGTTTCACGACCGCCCCTCGCCCCGGTGCGCCGAACCGGCGCCCCGTCCTAGGATCGGCACGCGGGCGTATGCATCCCCTTCCAGATCGGGGCATGCTGCGTCCCCGCCGCGTGTCGGGGCGGCGGTTCCGTTCGGAACAGGCACAACGATGATCATCCAGGGCCAGTCACATCGCATCCACGCCATCCGCCAGGCCGTCAACGCGCAGCAATGGGTCATCGCGGAGGAACTGCTCCACGAGGCCATGCAGCGCGGACGCCCCGACGCGGAGACCCTCTACTACATGGGCATTCTCCACGAAGTGCGCTTCGAGATCGACACCGCTCAGGAGTTCGGCGAACGGTCGATGCGGCTGCTTCCGAACCCGGGCGCGGCCCTCCTGATCGCCCGTGCCCACCGCCTGCGCGGCGAGACTGACGAGGCGGTGCGGATGTGCGACCGCGCCCTCGAACTCGCGCCGGGCAACGTGCTCGCCCTGGCGATCAAGGCGGGGTCTCTCGAAGAGGCAGGCCGATACGACGAAGCGCTCGCCGTGGTCGAGCCGCTGCTGGAGCGTGCGAGGCAGCAGGGCCGTCAGCCCGACGCCCCGATCCTCGCCGAGTGGTCCAAACTGCTGATCCACCAGAAGCGGTACGCGGAGGCCATCGGCGTCATCGACGACCTGATCGCCAACCACCAGCCGGACGAGCGCCGCAAGTGCGGCCTGCTCTACACCCGCGCCAAGGCGTGCGACAAGGCGAAGGACTACGAGGGCGCGTTCCGCTCCGCCCAGGAGGCCAACACCTTCGAGGCCCTCCCCTTCGACCCCGAGGTCTACCGCGAGCAGGTCACGGCCCTGATGACGCACTGGTCGCGCGAGAAGATGGCGAACTTCCCCATCAGTTCGTGCACCAGCGAGGTGCCCGTCTTCGTCGCCGGCATGCCCCGGAGCGGCACCAGCCTCATCGACCAGATCATCGACGCCCACCCGCGCGCGGCGGGCGTCGGCGAACTCGACACCATCGACCGGTTCGCCCTCCAACTCGCCGGGGCCTGGAACCCCGACCTCGAGCCGCCCGAGAGTTTCGGCCCCTTCAACAGCCGCAAGTGGACCCAGGTCGCCGAGAAGTACGTCCGCGAGGTGCGCAAACTCGCCCCGACCGCCGAGCGGATCGTCAACAAGTCGCTGGGCAACAACCGCCTCGTCGGCCTCATCGCCCGGCTCTTCCCCAAGACCCGCATCATCCACGCCATCCGCGACCCGCGCGACGTGGCCGTCAGTTGCTTCATGGGCGGGTTCAACAACCGCATGCACCCCTGGACCACGCGCATCGACTGGGTCGTCGCCGCGTGGGAGCAGTCCATGCGCATGATGGACCACTGGAAGGCGACGCTCGACGTCCCCATTCTCGACGTGCACTACGAGCGGCTGGTGCGGGACCCGGACACCGAGTTCCCGCGCATCATCGAGTTCCTCGGCCTCGAGTGGGACGACGCCTGCACGGAGTTCCACAAGAGCCGACGCACTGTCCGCACGCTCTCGTACGACCAGGTCAACCGGCCGCTCTACACCACCTCCGCGGGGCGCAACCAGAACTACGCCCGTTTCCTGGAGGGCGTCGACTTCCCGCCCTACGACCCCTTCGCATAACGACGAGGGTGGCACAGGCGTCCCGCCTGTGCGCGACCGTAGGAGAGCGGTTTTCCGCATCAATGAGCCGCGACCGTGAGGGAGCGGTCGTTTCCGTGAGCACGCGATGCTTCTCCCGGGGCGTCCGGTACACTGGCCCCGGCACTATGGCACGCCTCGTCATCCTCAGCGGCAAGGTCGAAGATGACCGCGGTGCGCGGCACGCGATGCGAACCACCGAGGCCCGCGACAAAACCTCGTTCCGACTGACGCGGGGTACGATCTCGCTCGTGAACTCTGAAGCCCGGCCCGGCCCGGCGGAGCGATCGCTGGCCGTCCGTCGCAGGCTGCTCCGCGTAGGCGCGGGCACGGACATCAACACACGGAGGTTCCGTCTGGGGCTGGTGGTCGCCGAGGGCGCCGTGCTCGTGCTGATCGCGATCAGTTATTTCGCGTTCCGAGTCGCGGCGGGTGTCCTGCTCGCGCTCGCGGCGGTCATCCCCGTCATCATGCTGGCTGCGCAGTCCGAGCGACGGGCCGTCGCCCGCGACCGCGCCTCACTCGCCGCCCTCCCCCCCGTCTGCGTCGCCTGCGGGCAGGACCTCACCGGCGTCCCCGCCCACCCGGACGGCTGCACCGTCTGCCCCGAATGCGGCGCGGCGTGGCGGCTGCACCTTCCACAGGGAGGCCCCGTGCCATGAAACACTCGCGCCGTGCGAGCAGGCGTTGCTACGACGCCCGCGGCCGGGCTGTTACGCCGGCCGACCCGCATCTCCTGCCGCCGAGCACGCCGCCCGCCGTGCGGTCCCGAATCGCCGATGCCCGGATGCTCTCGCTGCGTTCGCTCGCGATCGTCGCCGTCGTGATGATCGCCGTGCTCGCGTTCCGGCTCGTCGTCCGGGCGTTCGGCCAAAGCGGCGTCACGTGGGCCGACGTCGCCGAACTGGGATCGCTCACGGCAGGCCTTGCGATTGCCTATCTGGTGGCCGCCGCCGTTGTCCGCCGCAGGTTCGAGGCGAGCGCCATCCGCGCCTGGCTCTCCATCGGCCACTGCGCCGCCTGCGGCTACTCGCTGCGAGGCCTGAAGCCGGAGTTCGACGGCTGCACCGTCTGCCCCGAATGCGGCGCGGCGTGGCGGCTCGCGCGCGACACCGAGCCGTCCCCGTCGCCGAACCTGTAACATGTCGCCATGCGCCGCTGGAAGGCCGCCGGACCGCTCGGTCTGCTCACGACGCTCGCCGTCGCGTGGTTGCTCGCGGCTGCCGTGCCCGTGCCCATGTACCCGCGCCACGTCGCACGAGCGTGGCTCGGCGAAGACGGGCGACCCTGGTCGTGCTACGAGACCGGCGTCTTCGGCGTCCGCGACGCGTGGTGGCACGACGTCACCGACGCCTATGCCGGCTTGTCTCCCGCGGAGGTCGTCGAGCGGCACAGCGCTGAGCAGGCCCACGCCGCCGGGCGACGCGCCGTGGCCGACGGACAGATCGCCCTTACGTCCGCCCCCCCCTCCTGGGGCACGCTCGCCCGCGGCCGGGCGGGGCCGGTCGACGTGGTCGGCTCCGACTCGGCGTTCGGGTGGCCGCGCCCGTGCCTGTGGTACTCCGTGCGCGGCGAACTGACGGGCACCACGCTCGTGAACGAACGCCTCGTCGGCGGCGTCCGGCTCTTCGGCGTGCCCTCGTCGCGCGGGCGCGACTTCCGCGCCCTGCCGCTGCGCCCGATCTGGACCGGCCTCGCGCTGAACGCGGCCGCGTGGACCGCCCTGTGGCTCCTCCTCCTCACCGTGCCCGGCGCGATCCGCCGCTCGCGCCGCCGCGCCCGCGGCCTGTGCGAACACTGCGGCTACGACCTCACGGGCTGCACGGGCCAGACCTGCCCCGAATGCGGTGCATCATGCTGCCGGATGCCCGCAGCGGGGTCGCGGCCCTCGGGTGGTTTGTCGTAACCCCGGTTCACCGCTCCGCCGCGCGCACCCGCACGGCCAGCACTTCCGTCCGGCCGTAGTCGATCTCGAACCGAGCGCCCACTTCCAGCGGCGTCACGTCCAGACCGGCCGCACGCAGGCGCTCCAGCGGGTCGCCCGGTTCTGCGTCCGCGTGCGGCGACGAGCGCACCAGCACGGTCCACGCCCCATCCGCCCGCACGCGATCCACCAGCACGCTCAGCGGCAGCGGCGCGCCGAACGGGTGCCGCGTCTCCGGCCCCGCGTCGAAGTACGGCTCGATCCGCACGCCCGCGTAGTACTCCACCGCCGGGTGCCAGAAGTCCACCGATGCAAGCCGGCTCGGGTCCACGAGCAGGCCCGGCTCGCGCAGCGCGGCCACGAACGCCCGCGGCGATCGCTCCGCCTCCACCACCTCGCGCACATACCCGTACCACGCACCCTGTCCGACGGCCATGATGGCAACGATTACGCCTGTCACCCGCGCCAGCGTCCGCCCGCACGCAAAGTCGCGCACTGCCGACGCCATCCAGGCCCCGCCGAGCAGCGCGATCCCCGGCCACACCGGCGTCAGGTATCGGGGGACGCCCTTGCTCAGCACCGCGAACCCGCCCACGCCCAGCACGACCCACGCGATCACGATGCACAACCCCGGCGTCGGACGAACGCGGTCGCGCACGAGCCACACCAGCCCGGCGATCGCCGCGATGGAGCCAAGCCCCACGCCGTAGGCCGCGGCCTCGAGGTAGGCAAGCGGCGCCTCGTGGACGAAGAGTTGGAGGTTCTCCGAGGCTTCGAGTTCCAGCGCTGCCCGGACGGCGTCCGGCCCGATGCGCGCGGTCACCGCCCGACCCCACGCCCAGAGCGCGAGCGCGCCCGCGCCCAGCACGCCGACCGGGTGCGTGCGTGCAAACGCGGCCATGCACGCCCGTAACGGCGCGGGACGCGCCAGCGCGCCGAACAGCGCGGCCGGCAGCGCGGCGCAGGCCATCATCAGCGCCAGCCCGACGCCGTCCGCGAGCGACCGCACTTCGTCGGCCCGTGTCGCCGCCACCGCCCCTGCGCCCGCGAGCGCACACGCCGCGACGACGCCCCACGCCCGGCCGCCGCGGGGGGGATGCTCCACGGCGCACCGCAGGGCGATCCCGCCGTAGGCGGCCAGCCCGATGACGAGCAGCCCCGGCGGCCCCTTCGTGAGCGCGGCGCCCGCCGCGCACACGCACGCGAACGCCACCGCGCCCCAGGCCGTCCGCCGACGTTCGCGGTGCGACCGCCAGGCGGCGTTGATCGCCCAGACCGCACCGACGACGAACGGCACGAGCAAGGCGTCCAGTTCGCCGATGCGAGCCGATCGCGCGTACAGGATTCCCGTCGCGAGAAACAACGCGGCCCAGAGTCCGACGGATTCGGGGCGGAGGCGAGCGGAATCCGCTCCTGTGCCCGCGCGGAACAATCCGAGCGCGGCGAAATACGTCCCGATCGCGCCCAACCACCCGGCGACCGCGACCGAGGCGCGAAGATCGAAGAGTTCGGGTCGGCGTCCGAGCGCGCCGGCGATCGCGATCTGCCACCAGTACACCATCGGCGGCTTGGCGAGGTAGGGCGCGCCGTGGGCTGTCGGGACGATCCACTCTCCCGAGTCGTGCATCTCGCGGGCCACGAGTGCGCGAAGACCCTCCTGCCAGTTCGTCACGCCGTGCACCGTGAGGCCGGTGAAGTAGGCGACGACGCACGCGGCGGTGATGACGATCAGATGCCGCCGGATCGTTCGAACGCGGCTGAGGTCGGTCGGATCGCTCAACGGGGGCGCTCCGCGGCGTCGCCGGCGTCGGGACCGAGCGCCGCACAAGCCGCCCGCTCACGCCGCGACAGCGGACGCAAGGCGGTGTGCAACGCGCTCCCCGCGAACGCTGCCGCCCCCAGCAGTTCGCACGCCTCCTCGATCCCCTGGAGCGTCTCGATGTCCTCGACGATCCGTCCACGCCCCAGCAGATCGTCGAGCGCGTAACCGGCGGCGAGCAGCCCGCCAGCGGCGAAGAACAGCCATGCCGCCGCGTCGCCCGAGCGGAGCAGCCTCAGAATCGGCGGGCGCACCGCGAGGGGCGGAACGACGAGCGCCACGATCAGGGCCGCGAACACGGCGGCCCAGACGATCCTCGGCGCGATCGGAACTCCCGGGTCGAGCCACCAGTCGATCCTGAACCGCACGACGACCCCGCCCAGCCGCTCCGTCTGGAGCGACTCGTGCAAGTCCAGTTCGCGAGCCGCGGCCAGCGCAGCGAGCAGCGCGACCCAGCCGGCGTTCAGCGCGTCGCGCCGCGATGGCCGCCGAACGACCGCGATGCAGGCCACCACCGCCGCGCCGATCCAGAGCGCCACCTGCACCATCTCCAGCGGCCCGCCCTCGGCGTGAAACTCCTTCGGCACGGGCACGACGAGGTACCCGACGATCTGGAGCGCGACGACCAGGGCCGCGGTCAGCAGGCACCAGCGCACCCATGCCCACCGACCGCCCGCGCCATCCTTGCCGCTGAGTTCGGGACGCAATCGAGGTCTCCCGGCCGCGACGCCGGGCGTCCGTCAGGCATCATCGAGAATCCGAACGCTCTCGAAGGACTTGCCTTCGAGCATCTCGAGGCTTGCCCCGCCGCCCGTGCTGACGTGGGACATCTTAGCCGCCAGCGAGAACCGCTCGACCGCCGCCGCCGTGTCGCCCCCGCCGACGATGCTGGTCGCGCCCGCGCCCGTCGCGTCGGCGATCGCCCTGGCGACCTGCTGCGTCCCGACGCGGAAGGGCATCCACTCGAAGACACCCATCGGCCCGTTCCAGACGATCGTCTTCGCGCCGCGCAGCACGCGGGCGAACGTGGCCTGCGTCGACGGCCCGATGTCCAGCCCCATGAAGCCCGGCTTGATGTGCTCGCGCTGCACCTCGACCTGCCCCGACGTCTCCGCGAACTGCGTCGAGCAGACGTGGTCCTCGGGCAGGTGCAGGTCGCACTTCAGCCGCGCCGCCTCCTCGATCATCCGCTTCGCCTCTGCGACGAACTTCTCCTCGACCCGACTCTCGCCCACCTGCCGCCCGAGCGCGCGGAGGAAGGTGTACGACATCGCCCCGCCGATCAGCAACGCATCGCACTTCGGCAACAGGTGGCCCACCGCCCCGATCTTGTCCGACACCTTCGCGCCGCCCAGCACGACCACGAACGGCTTGGCGGGTGCGCGCAGCGCGTCGCTCAGGAACCGGATCTCCTTCTTGACCAGGAACCCGACGACCCGCGGCTTGCCCTGCATCGCCCGCGGCAACGCGACCATCGAGGCGTCCGCCCGGTGGCACGTGCCGAACGCATCGTTGACGTAGGCGTCGCCGAGCAGCGCGAGCCGCGCCGCGAACGCGGCGTCGCCCTCCTTCTCGCCCTTGTGGAACCGCAGATTCTCGAGCAGCACAACCTCGCCGTCTCTCATCGAGTTGACGGCCTTCGCGGCGTCGTCGTCCGTGCAGTCCTTCGAGGGGAAGGCGACCGGACGATCGAGCAGTTCGCCGAGCCGCGCCGCGACCGGGCGCAGCGAGAACGCCTCCTCGTAGCCCTTGCCCTCGGGCCGTCCCAGGTGCGAGATCAGCACGGCCCGCCCGCCGCGGTCGATCACGGACCTGATGGTGGGCAGCGCCTCGCGGATGCGCCGGTCATCGCCGATCACGCCGCCGTCGAGCGGCACGTTGAAATCCACGCGCACGAGCACGCGTTTGCCGGCGACATCAATGTCCCCGACGCTCTTCTTCGCCATCCCTGTGCCTCCTCGTCCTGCGCCGATCGTCCGCCGATCGTCCGGCGGTGGGGGGGTCACCACCCGCCGTCGTTCTCGATGATCTTCGCCGCGTTGCCGCGCACGGCGGCGGCGCCGCGCGAGGCGAGTTGCTCGCGCATGCGGCGCAGGCGGGTGGCGACCGAAGCATCGACGAGCTGATCGCCGATGCGGAACCTCACGCCGCCGATGATCGACTCGTCCACGTAGGGGTGGACGACGACGTCCTTGCTCAGGGCGCGACCGAGCCGCTCGCGCACGGCCGCCAGTTCGTTCGCGCTCACGGGCGCGGCGGTGAAGACATCAACCTCAACCCGCCCGAACCGTTCCTGCACGATCGCGTCGTACGCGGCGACGATCGCGGGCAGGTGCCCGAGCCGACCCTTGACGTTGAGCACGAGCAGGAACCGCAGCAGCAGGTCGTCGCACCGGTTCTCGAAGATGCGCCGCAGCGCGCCCTCGCGGGCCTTCACGCCCAGCACGCGCGAGGCGAGAAACTCGCCGAACTGCCCGTCGGAGCGGGCCATCTCGAGCACGTCCTCCAACTGGTCGAGGATCGACTCGGTCTTCTCACGCCCGCCCTCGGCCTCGGCCATCTCGAAGAGGCTGCGGGCGTAGGTGTTCGCCACGGCGTCGGGCTTCGATTCGATCAGGGGCATCGCCGCTTCCTTCCTCGCCGCCTCACGAGCGGGCCGACTCGAGTTCCGCCAGCGATTCGTCCACGAACGCCTGGTGGTCCGCCGGGTTGATCTCGCGCCGCAGGATCTTCGACGCGACCATGGCCGCGAGATTCGCGGAATCGGCGTAGACCTCGTTCAGCGCGGCGCGCTTCGCGCCCTCGATGTCCCGCAGCGCCTTTTCGCGCATCTGCCCGAGTTCGGCGTCGGCCTTCGCCTTGAGTTCCGAGGCGAGTTTCTGCTGCTGCGCCCGAGTCTCGTCCAGCATCTTCTGGGCCTCGGCCCGCGCCTCGGCCAGGCTCTGCTGATACATCGCAAGGGCGTCCGCGGCCTGCTGGCGGGCCGCCTCCGCCGCCGCGATCTCCTGACGGATCTTCTCCTCACGCTCCCGCAGGCCCTTCGAGATCTTGGGCCAGACCTTCGTCGCAAGGATCAGGTACACCAGCAGGAAAACGACGACGGCCATGATGCCGGACATCACGCCCGCGTTCGGGGCGTGGATCACGCTCGGCTCGCCCGCCGCGCCGTGGGCCTCGTCCTCCGCGGCGACCGCGACCGCCGGCATCAACGCCATTCCCGCCATTGCCACCGCACGCATCACTCGTTCCATGGGTCATCTCCCGCGCTGGGGCGGTCCGTGATCGAGCCTCGAATCCGCGCGCCGCCCCTTCGGCCGGCGCACGGGCGTTGTCGTCTCGCGTCGCGTCAGGCGATCATGCCGACGACGACGGCGAAGAGCGTGGCGCCTTCGACGAGGGCGGCACAGAGAATCATGTTGGTCATGATCGGTCCCGAGGCCTCGGGCTGGCGGGCGATGGATTCGACCGCGCCCTTGCCGATCAGGCCGATGCCCAGGCCGCCGCCAAGCACGGCCAAGCCCGCGCCGATGGCCGCCAGGCCCTTGCCGATCTTGCCCGTCGAGGCGGCGGCCACCTCGACCGCGGAGTCCTGCGCCATGGCCAGCGCAGGGCCCAACACAGCAACCGCAGCCGTCGCGATCAGAGCGTGCTTCACGATGTTCTTCATGGCTCTACCGATCCCTTTCAGATTCAGAGAACTCGTTGCGAGATTCCTTCAATGGGGCCTGCCCGGCACACGCGCCGCGACGCCCCGACCATCGGACCCGTACCCGTCTCAGTGCGCCGCGGCGTGCGCGTGGCCCTCCCCGTGCTCGTCGTCGTGGTGCCCGTGCGGCATCAGCTGGCTGATGAACACGGTCGTCAGGAACATGAACACGAACGCCTGAAGCAGCGCGACGAAGATCTCCAGCATGTACACCGCGATCGCCCCCAGCCCCGCGACCAGGGTCACGGGCACGCCCAGCGCCCAGCCCCCCGCGAACGCCGCCGCCGGGAATCCCAGCAGCACCGCAAGCAGGATGTGCCCCGCCGTCATGTTCGCCATCAGACGAATCGCCAGCGCGGCCGGCTTGATCAGCAGCGCGCCGCACAACTCGATCACCACCACGAGCAGGATGACCGGCAGGAACATCGGCTTCATCGGCACGCCGCCCGTCATGTGGGCCATGTACCCCTTCACGCCCAGGCTGCGCAGCCCGCCGATGTTGAAGACGATCGCCGAGATCAGCGCCATCGCCCCCGTGATCCACAGGTTCTGCGTCGCCGTCCCGCCGACCCACGCCAGGTGACGCTCCTTCAGGCCGGAAAACGTCAGATTGTGGATGTCCAGCAGCGGCACCAGCCCGATCAGGTTGTTCACCAGGATGAAGAAGAACGCCGTCAGCAGGAACGGCAGGTACTTCTCCGTCCGCTCGTGCAGCAGCGGCCGGATCGTCGTGTCGCGCAGGTAGGTGCAGATCACCTCGACCATGCTCGCAAAGACGTTCTTCGTCAGGTAGCGGTCGTTCCCCTCGCTCTCAGGGCCGGTCGCGATCTTGTTGGCGACGTACGGCCCCAGGATCAGCAGGATCGCGGCGGAAATGACGAGGTTCGTCATGTTCGCCGACCACAGCCACCACCCGTCCACCACCCACAGCGGATGGTCGATCACGTGCGAGATCGGGTTGTCCGCGGCCAGCGTCAGCAGTGCGCTCATGACCCGCTCTTCTCCCCGGCGCCGAGACGCCGACCAACGCCCGTCGCCACCTTCGTCTCGGCCGCCAGCGCGCCCGCCTGCGCGGCCAGTAGCGCGGTCCAGAACGGCAGTTTCTCCAGCCCCTGGGCAGAGTACACCGCCCACCCGAGGCCCACCGCCGCAGCCATCCGCACGGTCGTGCCCGCGATCACGCTCGCCGTTGCGGCCATCACGCTCCGCTCGCCCGCGAGCCACGCCGGCACAAGCCCCGCCACCGCCGCGGCAAGGCAGACGATCGTCGCGAGCATCACCGCCCGCGTCGCGCCCTCCTCGCCAACGAGCAGCCACACGACGGCGGCCAGCCCCGCGCCCGCGAGCGTCCCCAGCGCAACGGCCGCGCCGAGTCTCGGCAGAGGCAGCCGCACCGTCGGTTGGGAGGCGCTCGCGGTCATGGTGGCGTCCGAAACCCCTCGGGGTTCGGCCCGGCGATTCCCATGACGCCGCAGCCAGTCCCGTAGGACGGGAAGAATAGCCGCCACGCCACCCCCCGGCGAGCCGGCGGCCTCACCTTTCACGACCCGGAGGACCCCGTTCCGCTCTGGCCTTTGCCGCGGGGCTTGTTCAGTTCTTTCACGGCCCGCATCAACCGCCAGATGCCGACGGTCAGCCCCAGCACCATCCCAACCAGCGTCAGGGCCGGGGCGGTGCCGAGTTTGCCGTCCAGCCACCACCCCCCCAGGGCCAGCAACCCGACCGCCGCCACGAACTCAGTCCCAAGGGTGCCAACCGACGCGATCGGACCGAGGGCGGAGAAGGCCCGCTTCGGGGCGGGGTCGGACGGTCGAGCCCGGGGCGGACTGGGCCTCAACTCCTCCGGCAACTCGGGCGGCTCGCCGGGCTGTCGCGCCATCGAGCACCCCGCTCACGCGTTCGAAGTCACCTGCCGCATCGCCCACGTCCGGGCCGCGGCGACGGCCTGCTTCACCTTGCCGACCTCCGGCCCGCCGCCCTGGGCCTGGTCGGGGCGGCCCCCCCCCTTGCCGCCCACCGCCTGGGCCGCCTCGCGCACCCAGTCGCCGGCGCGGATGCCCAGTTTCACCAGTTCCTCGGGCACGCCCGCGATGATCGACACCGCCGGCTTCTCTCCGTCGTCCACGCTCAGCAGCATCACCGCCTTGCGCGGGCAGCGGTCGCGGATCGTCTGGAGCGCGGCCTGCAACGCCTGCCGATCGCCGCCCGCGTCCAGCGTCGCCACGATGATCGGGTCCGGCGAGACGCCCGCGGACTCGGCGATCTGCCTGGCGAGGTGCGCCGCCTCCGCGGCCTTCGCCTTCGATTCCTCCTTCGCCGCGGACTTGAGCCGCTCCTGCAGCCCGAGCAGCGCGGCGCGGAGATCGGCTTTGCGAGCAACCGGCATCGTCAACTCGTCGATCTCCGCGCCGATCTCGGCGACCTCGGCCCGCAACCGCGACGCCGCCAGCGAGGACGCCGCCTCGATGCGCGCCGCCATCGAGTCCGCCGCCGTGTGCGCAGCCATCGCGGCCGCGCCGGTCACCGCCTCGACCCGGCGCACGCCCTTGGCGATGCCGGTCTCGGAGACGAGGGCGAACTCCTTCGCCTCGCCCGTGCTCGCCAGGTGCGTCCCGCCGCAGAACTCGACCGAGTACTCCGCCCAGCGCGGGTCGTCCGGCTTCTCGAGCAGATCGCTCACCGGCACGCCGATGGAGACGACGCGCACCGGGTCCGGGTACGCCTCGCCGAAGACCGCCCGCAGCCCGGTGATCCCGCGCGCGACGAACTGCGGCGCGAGGT
Source organism: Planctomycetota bacterium (assembly GCA_014584315.1). GTDB lineage: Bacteria > Planctomycetota > Phycisphaerae > Phycisphaerales > UBA1924 > CAADGN01. Next base: position 24,394 of record JACTNA010000036.1, read on the forward strand.
CGGCGTACACGGGAAGGTCGCGCCCGATCAACTCGCGCACGATCCGCTCCGACTCGCCCAGATGCTCCGGCGAGACAGGCCCGTTGTTGGCGAAGTCGAACCGCAGCCGATCCGGCGCGACGAGCGACCCCTTCTGGTCCACGTGCGCCCCGACCGTCCGCCGCAGCGCGAGGTTCAGCAGGTGCGTCGCGGTGTGGTTCGCGGCCGTCGGCCCGCGACGCGAGTGGTCCACGTGCAGTTGCACGTCGTCGCCCACGCGGATCTCGCCCCGCACCACCCGCCCGACGTGCACGACGTAGCCGCCGAACGAGCGCACGTCCTCGACGCGGAACTCGCCCCCGTGCGGCAGGCCGCCGCTCGCTTCCCGCGTGACGAGCATGCGCCCGTGGTCGGCCACCTGCCCGCCCGACTCGGCGTAGAAGTTCGTCCGGTCGAGGATGACGCCGACGCGCGCGTGCCCGTCGGACGCCGTCGCGTGCTCGTCGAAGTTCGTGCCGTTCCAGACCGCGCGGACGGTCGCCCGCACGTCGCGCCCGTGGTGCTTGTCCGAGTCGTTCGTCGGTTTGACGCGCAGTTTCCCGAGCCGGTCGATCGCCTCCGCGCTGAGCGTCAGCCCGTCCCCCCCCTCCTTCGCCCCCGCCCGCGACCGCTCGCGCTGCTCTCCCATCAGCCGCTCGAAGCCTGCGACATCGACCGTGAGGCCTCGCTCCTCCGCCATCAGTACCGTCAGGTCCAGCGGGAAGCCGTAGGTGTCGTAGAGCATGAACGCATCTTCCGCCGAAACGCGCCCGCCGGCGGGCGCTCGCCCCGCCGCCTCTTCGAACAACTTCATCCCCCGATCCAGCGTCTTCCCGAAACTCACCTCCTCCTCGTGGATCACCTCCACCACCCGCGCCTCCGCCGCACGCAGTTCCGGGAACGCCCCGCCCATCACCCGCACCACCGACGGCACGACCTCGCTCAGGAACCCCGTCCGGGCCCCGAGGAACTGGTGCCCGAACCGCACCGCGCGGCGCAGCACGCGGCGCAGCACGTACCCCCGTCCCTCGTTGCTCGGCGTCGCGCCGTCGGCGATGGCGAACGTGAGCGTCCGCGCGTGGTCCGCGATCACGCGGTACGCCGTGTCCACCCGCCCCTCGTCGCGCTCGCCCAGCCGGCCGCGGTACTCGTGCGGCGCGCCGGTCTTGCGCATGATGTCCTCGAAGAGCGGCGCGAAGAGGTCGGTGTCGTAGTTGCTGCGCACGCCCTGGAGGATGCTGGTGAGCCGCTCCAGCCCCATCCCCGTGTCCACGTGCCGCGCGGGCAGCGGGCGCAGCGAGCCGTCCCCCTGCCGGTCGAACTGGATGAACACCAGGTTCCAGACCTCGATCACGTCCGGATCGCCCGTATTCACCAGTCCCGCGGCGTCGCGCCCGCCGATCCGGTCGAAGTGGATCTCCGAGCACGGCCCGCACGGGCCGGTCTCGCCCATCTCCCAAAAGTTGTCCTTGAACGACCCCGGCAGCACGCGACCCGCCGGCAGGTGGCGCAGCCACAACTCCCGGGCCTCGTCGTCCGCCGGCTGTCCTGTCGCCGGGTCGCCGCCGAAGTAGGTCGCGTACAGCCGATCCCCCGGCACGCCGTAGACCTTCGTCAGCAGTTCCCACGCCCACCCGATCGCCTCGGCCTTGAAGTAGTCGCCGAACGACCAGTTCCCCAGCATCTCGAAGAATGTGTGGTGGTAGGTGTCCTTCCCCACGTCCTCGAGGTCGTTGTGCTTCCCGCCCGCCCGGATGCACTTCTGGCTGTTCGCCGCGCGCTTCAGGCCGTGCAGCGGACTGCCCGGCGCGGCCGTCCCGAGAAACAGCGGCTTGAACTGGTTCATCCCCGCGTTGGTGAAGAGCAGCGTCGGATCGTCGTGCGGCACCACCGGGCTGGAGGGCACGGCGGTGTGCCCGCGCTCGCGGAAGAACTCGATGAACGTACTGCGGACCTGGTCGGCGGTCAGTCGGCGCATGCGGGGAACTCCCGAGTCGGGCGGCATTGTAGGGACACCCTCGGACGCCCCCGGGACGCCCCCGTTTCTGGGGTGCGCCGCACCCGCTCGCCGATCCCTCTGATCCATCGCCCGACCGGACGCAGACATGAACCGCTACGACCTGTGCATCATCGGCTCCGGCCCCGCGGGCACCCGTGCCGCCATCCAAGCCGCCAAACTCGGCAGGCGCGCCTGCGTCGTCGAACGCAAGACCGTCGTCGGCGGCGCGGGCGTGAACACGGGCACCATCCCCTCCAAGGCCCTGCGCGAGGCCATCCTCCGCGCCGGCGGCCGCGTCTCGGCCACCCCGCTCGTGCAGGACTTCCTCGAAGCCCGCAACGCCACGTTCCGCGCCATCCAGGCCGCCGCCGACCGGGTCATCGAGGCCGAGATCCGCATCCTCCAGCAGCAACTCGCCTCCAACGGCGTGTCGGTCATCACCGGGCACGCCCGCTTCGCCGACGCGCACACGATCGAGGTCGCCGGCCCGACCGGCTCGCAGCGCCTCGCCGCGGACCACTTCATCATCGCCGTCGGCACCGTTCCCGCGCGTCCCGCGGGCATCCCCTTCGACGAGCGCACGGTCGTCACCTCGGACGAACTCGTGCGGCTGCCGTTCCTGCCGCACTCGATGTTGGTGGTGGGGGGCGGCGTGATCGGCGTCGAGTACGCCTCCATGCTGGCCGCCCTCGGCGTGAAGGTCACGCTCATCGAGGGCCGCGCACGCCTGCTCGACTTCGCCGACGGCGAGATCATCGAGGCCCTCCAGTACCACCTCCGCCAGAACGGCCTCACCCTCCGCCTCGGCGAGAAGGTTGTCTCCGTGCGCACGATCGAGGCGCCCCCGGGCGCACGCTCCGCCGACCGCGTCATGGTCGAAGCCGTCCTCGAAAGCGGCAAGACGCTCCGCGCCGACTGCCTGCTCTACGCCATCGGCCGACAGGGCGCGACCGACGACCTCGGCCTCGAGCACGCCGGCCTCAAGCCCGACAGCCGAGGCCGGCTCGCCGTGGATGAGCACTATCGCACCGACGTGCCGCACATCTACGCGTGCGGCGACGTGATCGGATTCCCGGCCCTCGCGTCGACGAGCATGGAGCAGGGGCGGCTCGCGGTCTGCCAGATGTTCGGCGAACGCTGCGACGTCGTCAGCGGGCACCTGCCCTACGGCATCTACGCCATCCCCGAGATCTCGATGGTCGGCTGGACCGAGGAATCGCTCACCGAGCAGGAGATCCCCTACGAGGCCGGCGTCGCCCAGTACCGCGAGATCGCCCGCGGCCAACTCCTCGGCGATGAGATCGGGATGCTGAAGATGCTCATTCATCAGGATTCGCGTGCCGTCCTTGGCGTGCACATCATCGGGACCGGGGCGACCGAACTGGTCCACATCGGGCAGTGCGCCATGGCTTTCAACGCGACCGCGGACTACTTCGTCAACGCCGTCTTCAACTACCCCACGCTCGCGGAGTGCTACAAGGTCGCCGCCCACAACGGGATCAACAAGCTGCGGGGGGTCTGAGGCCCGGCGTCCTACCCTCCCGCATGGCCAAGCGACCCGCCAGGCAGCCCCCCGACGCGACGGCCGAGGCGCCTCCGGCCCACGCCCCCCCCCTCCCTTTGCGAGAGGTGCTCGGCCAGCCCCACGCGGTGGAGGCGCTCCGGGCCGCGGTGCGCTCCCGCCGCGTCCACCACGCGTGGGTCTTCCACGGCCCCGAGGGTGTCGGCAAGTTCACGACGGCCCTCGCGTTCGCGGCGTCCGTCCTCGACCCGACGACCGACCCGGACGACGACCGCACGCCCGATCCCGCGTCGCACGTGCAGAGGCTGCTCGCGGCGGCCGCGCACCCAGACCTGCACGTCGTGAACAAGGAACTGACGCCGTTCAGCCGCGACTCGGGGGTGCGGGGCCAGAAGCAACGCAGCATCCCGTTCGCCGTCGCCGAGGAGTTCCTGGTCGAGCCGGCGACGCGCACGCGAAACCTGCACGAACCGTCGCTCGTCGCCAAGGTCTTCATCGTCGATGAGGCGCACCTGCTGGGCCGCGACGCCCAGAACCTGCTGCTCAAGACGCTCGAGGAGCCGCCCGAGGGCACGGTCATCATCCTCGTCACGCCGGCCGAGGAGGAACTGCTGCCCACCATCCGCAGCCGGTGCCAGCGCATCCCGTTCCTTGCTCTCCCGGACCCCGACATGCGCGAGTGGCTGCGCCGCGCCGGCGCGACGATCGACGCGAAGCACGAGTCGTGGGCGTTGCGCTACGCCGCGGGCAGCCCGGGCGTGCTGCAGCGCGTGATCGAGGGCAACCTGACGGCGTGGCACGAGGCGCTCGCCCCCATGCTCGCCGACGCCGACCGCGGGACGTTCGACCTCGCGATCGGCGCGACGATGGCGAAACTGGTGGACGAGCGCGCGGCGGCGATGGTCGCCCGCAACCCGTCCGCGAGCAAGGAGGCCGCCAACGTCGCCGCCGCCGCCGACATGCTCCGTCTCGTGGCCGACCACCACCACGCCGCGATGCGCGCTTCGCGGCGGCCGGGCGTCCGCGCCCGCGCGATCGAACTCGTCGCCGAGGCGGAGCGGCAGATCGACCGCAACGTCCCCCTCGCGTTCGTCTTCGAGAACCTCGCCGCGCAACTCGTGGACATGGCCTCGCGAGCCGTCGCTACGCGCTGAGACTGATCGACCGCGCCGCCGCCTCGACGGCAGCCTCGGCCCTGTTCGCGGCCTGCCCCGCCCGCTCGGCGGCCAGTTTGGCCAGCAGCATCGCCCAGGTCTCGCGCTCGTACTCGAGCAGGCGGATCACGCCGTCCACGCGCCCGATATCGCGCTCGACGCTCGCCTGCACCAGTTCCTGGTACAGGTAGAGGTACAGCCCGCGCACCCGCTCGGCCAGCGCGCGGTCCTGCTCCGCTCGCACCGACGTCGCCAGTTCCATGACGATGTCCTGGCACTGGCTCAGGCCCGTGAAACTCGCCTCGTAGTCGCGCCGTTCCAGCCCCTCGCGCCCCTGCCGGGCGAAGCGGAGCGCGCCGTCGAGCAGCATCATGCGCAGTTCCTCGGGGCGGGCGGTCATCACGCGCGTCCGCAGGTAGGTCGCCGCCGCCGAGGGGTCGCTGGTGGTCATCGCCCCGTGTATCGGCCAGAGGCGGGGCGGGCTTCAACTCAACGCCGGAGCCGGCCACGCGTGCCGGTTCTTGCGCCCCGCTCCGGAGCGTCCGGGCGCGTCAGCGCGCTCCCAGCAGGGACGAAAGCCCGGCGAGCGCGCTCTGCTGCGACTGGAGCGCGGCCAGCGCCCGTTCCATCGCCAGGAACTGCGCCTCCAGTTGCTTGCGGCGCTGCTCGAGCCGCACGTCGAACGCCTCGATCCGCTTGCCCTGGAGCTCGATCTGCGTCGCCAGCGTGCGGTCGCGCTGCCGCAGCACGCCGTCCACCGAGTCGACGTACTCCTTGGCCAGTTCCTCGACGCGGAAGAGCACGCCGAGTTTCGAGAACTCGTCCTTCGTGCTGGTGTTCTTCACCCACACGCCCGGCTCGACCTCGACGAACTCCTCCTTGGCCGCCACTTCGCGGGCGGCGAAGACCTCCTGCACGGCGGCGAAGTCGGTCTCCATCGCCTCGCGCAACCGGTTGCGGTCGATCGAGAGCGTGCCTCCCTCGCCGACGCGGACGCCGACCTCGGTGAGCCGCGTGTAGCGTCCCGTGACGCCCTTCGCCTCGCCGAGGATCGTGCGCTGCATCGACGCCAGGAGGTTGGCGACCGTCGAGTCGCCCAGCAGCGGGCCGCGGACGTTCGTCTCCGTGTCGTACTTCGTCTGCGTCTTGATGCGGTCGAGCACGGCGTTGTACGCGCTGATGAAGTCGTCGATCGCCTTCTCGATCCCGCCCGTGTCGCGCGAGACCGTCAGCGTCACCGGGTTGGCGTTCGTGGAGTGCAGGTCGATCGTCACGCCGGTCACGACCGTGTCGAGCGTGTTCGTCGAGGACGTGAGCAGCACCGCCTTGGCCGGGTCGCTGGACCCGAAGAAGACGCGCGCATCCTCCCCCGCGTTGAGCGTCTCCAGCCCCAGCGACAGCCCGCCGTCGTCGAGGATGAACCGCCCCGCCCGCCCGGAGGCGGCGGAGACCAGGCTGATGCGGAACGGGGTGGAGCCGGACCCGTCGTTGATGACCGTGGCCCGCACGCCGACGCCCGCCTCGTTGATCTTCCTGACCACCGTGTCCAGCGTGTCGGCCGCCTCGAACTCCACGGTGGTCTCGTACGACCCGTTGATGACGTTGTCGTCGCCCGTGCCGGACGCGGCGCCCGCGATCCGCAGCGACTTGGCGACCGTGCCGGTGAGGTCCTCGACCTTGATCGCCGCCCCGCCCTGCGGCTCGCCGTCCTTCTCGGCGACGCGCAGGCCGTCGCCGGTGGCGTTGATCGACGCGATGAGGTTCAGGCCGAGCGCGCTGGCCTGCGCGTTCATCTCCTGGATCAGGTCCGCGAGGGTCTTGGTGTCCGTGCCGATGTCGACGACCGCCGTCTTGCCGCTGCCGTCGGTGAGCCGGAAGGTGCCCGTGCCGATGCCGCGCCCGCCGTTGAGGTCGGCGACGCGCGTCGAGAGCGTGACATAGCGGTGCTGGAGGTTCGTGCCCTGCACGCTCGACTCGGCCACCCCGCCGGCGTCGGTGGCGATGCCCAGCGACTCGGCCGTCTCGCCGGTCACGATCAGGTTCGTGCTCCCGCCCGTCGTGTCCGTGATGAGCAGCCCGTTCCCCGCGCCGTTCAGCGACGCGACGATGCGCCCGCCGTTGCCGGCGGCGTCGTTGATCGCCGTCACGATCGCGCGGATCGTTTCCGCGCCGGAGAGGTCGGCCGTGAACGACGTGCCGTCGCGGGCCGTGAACGAGACCTGCCCGTCGCCCGCCATGCCCGACCCGCCGTTGAGGTTCGAGACCAGCGTGGTGTTCAGCCCCGCCAGCACGCGCCCGCCCGTCAGCGTGCCGGTCGCGGAGCCGAGGATGCCCAGGTCCTTGGCCGTGCTGGACGTTCCGCTCTTCTCCGTCACCTGCACGGTGCGGTTCTGCGCGTCGGTGAGCACGATGCGCCCGCCGCTGAGCGAGGCGGTGACGTCCGCGTTCAGGCCCGCGTCGGTGAGGGCGGCGTTGATGCGTTCGATCACGCCGCCGAGGGTCGAGACCGGCCCCTTCACGACGTTCAGTTCGGCGTCGTACACACTGCCGATGTTGACGTTCACCGACTGGTTCGCCCCGCCCGGATCGATCGTGATGGTGAGGTCGTAGCGGCTCGTGCTGATGTCCGTGCCGATGAACACGCCGTTGCCGTCGTTGAGCGAGGCGAGCGCGGTCCCGCTGCCCGCGTAATAGACCTCCGAGCCGGTGAGCGTGCCCGACGCGGACGACCCCTTGATGCCGAGCGACTCGGCTGTGGTGAACCCGGCCGCGCTCGACACCGAGAAGTCCGTCGCGCTCGTCAGCACGAACCGCCCGCCGCTCACGGTTGCGGTGACGTCGACCTCGGCTGCGGCGTTGATGGCGTCGATGACGTCGTTGACCGTGACCGCCTTCGAGAGGTCGATCGTCGCGCTCGACGATCCCTGCGCGATGACGATCTTGCCGCGCTTCACGCCCTCTCCGGCGTTGAAGTCCGCGAGCGCGACGTCGCGGTCCAGCCTCGCCTCGGCCGACTCGAACGTGAACGCCGTCGCGCCGATGGACGAGACGTCCCGGTCCGCGAACCCGCGCGAGAGCAACTGCTGGCTCGACACCAGGCGGTCGACGACGAAACTGTACGACCCGGGCGACGCGCCCACCCCCGCCGTCGCCGTCAGCACGTTCGCGTTGCTGCTCGACGCGGCCATCGTCGAGAACGTCTTGTTCGTCCGGAACCCCGAGGCCGCCGTCCGCAGCGCGGACATCCGGGCGTTCACGTCCATGTACGCGGTCTGCTGGAGTTGCAGCTGGGCCATGCGCCGCTGGGCCAGCGCCTTGGGGCGGGCCTCGAGCGACAACAACTGCTGGATCAGCGTCGCCGTATCGATCCCGCTGAACAGCCCGATCCCGGTGGTGATTCCGCCCATCCCGAACGCTCCCCGATCATCCCCGCGCCTTGGCTCCGCCCGCGGTGCTCGCAGCCGCAAGGCGCGGGCCACGGCCCCCGGTCATCCCCGCCCCTCTCATCGGCTCATCCGCGGTCCCCGCTTGCCCGCGACTTGCACACGGGCAACCATCCTCCGCGCCCCTCGAATCCCGGTCTCCCGAACGGACGATGCAAGAGCATCCGGGACGGCGGCACAGGCGCCCCGACGCCCGTGCCGTTCCACGCACGCCATGGCCGATCCAAGCCCAATCATCCCCGCGATCATCAGACGAGCCGTCGTCTTGCTCGGTGGCATCGCCTGCCTGCTCGGCACTGCCGGCGCAATCCTTGCGCTCCTGGCCTCGCCGCCGGTGTGGTTCACGGTCGGCTTCCAGACGATCATCGCGCTGACGGGCCTCTTCGCGGCGCTCACGGCCCGCGCCCGGGGCACGCCGGCTCCCGCGCTCGCCCTCGTCTGCTTCGCGGGCGCGATCTTCACCGGGGCGACGCTCGGCCGGTTCAGCGCGGTGCTCGCCGCCGCCGCCGAGCCGATCGGCACCAGCGACGCCGTCCGACGGCTCGTCCGCGACCCCTGGTTCCTGGCCCAGAATGCGCTGGCCGTTGCGCTCGGCGCGCTCGGGCTGCTGATCGCGCTCGGGCGCGATCGCCGCGGATGGCGCAGACTCGCGTGGGGCGTCGCCTGCGCCGTCCCCGTCGCGGCCGCCGCGGGATGGATCGTGGGATTCAACGGCGACGAGGTCATCCTCGCGCCCGTCGACTCCGCGATCGGCATCGTGCGGGTCGTGGTCGTCTGCCTCGCCGGCATCGCCTCGGCCATCCTGCTCAGCATCAGCGCGCACCTCGTGATCGGGGCCTTCTCGCCGCCCCCGGAGGCCCCGGCGAAACCAGACCCCCGAGCGGCCCAATAATCGCCCATGCCCGGCTCGTTCTGGCTCGGACTCTTCGCGCTCCTCGTCGCGTTCGTCGCGGGGGCCGCGCTCGTGTGGTGGCTCAGCCGCCGGTTCCTCCCGCGCGCGGCCCGAACGACCGTTGAATCGCACACGATCGCCGAGCGCGTTGCCTCAGTCGGCAAGCTGGTCGGCCTCGAGGTTCGGGCGAAGGAGATCGCGACCGCCACGCACGGGCTGCCGTGGCTCCCGCCGCTGCTCCTCAGCCGCGCTCGCCTCGCCATGATCTTCCACTTCGAGAAGCAGTACTCGATCAACCTCGCCGAGATCCGCCCGAAGGACGTCCGCGAGATCGGCCCCGGGCGCTACCGCCTGCGCCTGCCGCCCGCCCACGGCGAACTCCGACTGACCGACGTGACGCCCTACGACGTGCAGGACGGAAAACTCCTGCAACTCATCGACATCCTCCCCATGACCGCCGAGCGCCAGAAGGAACTCATGGAGCGGGCCAAGGACGAGGCCGCCCGCCTTTTTTCCGAGAACGAGCACAAGTACGCCGCCGAGGCCCGCGCCAGCATCGAACGCCAACTCCGCTCCCTGCTCGCTCTCTTCGACGCCGAGGTCGAGATCGTCTGGCCCGAGCACTGGCGCGAGGACACGGCGGTCGCGGCCGTCGAAGTCGCCGCGGCGCGGTGACGTTCCGAGCCGCGGGCATCAGCCCGCGCCGCGCTCAACTCCCGCTCGGGTGCCAGATCGTCTTGAACTCCACGAACGGCTCGATGCACCACGGCGATTCGCACGCGCCGTCGTCGAACCAATCCGGCTCCGGCACCCACACCTTCACGCGCTTGAGGTTCTCCGCCGCGCCGAGTTCGAGCACGCGGCGATGCTCCTCGCCGACGCCCGCCGCATGGATCGCGTCGATCCCCCGGTGTGACGCGAAGTGGGGGATCAGTTCCTCGCGCAACCCCGTGAGGATGTTGACGACGCCCCCCGGCATGTCGCTCGTTGCGATCGCCTCGGCCAGCACGCACGCGGCGACGGGGCTGCGCTCGCTCGCCAGCACGACGCACGCGTTGCCCGCGCACACCACCGGCGCCACCAGCGACACCAGCCCCAGCAGCGGCGCATCGTCCGGGCAGACCACGCCGACGACGCCCACCGGCTCGGGCACGGTGAAGTTGTGGTACGGCCCGGCGACCGGGTTCGCGCACCCCAGCGCCTGCGGGTACTTGTCCGCCCACCCGGCGTAGTGCACCACGCGGTCGATCGCCCGTGCAACCTCGCCCTCGATCCCACCCCCGATCGCAACGGCCCCCTCCAACTCCCTCCGCTTGCCCTCCATCATCTCCGCGAGCCGGTACAGCACCTGCGCCCGGAGATAGGCCGTCGCCGCGGCCCACTTCACGTGCGCCGCGCGGGCCGCCTCGACCGCGTCGCGCAGGTCCTTGCGGCTGGCACGGCAGAGGTGCGCCACGACCGGCCCGTCCGCCGCGGCGACCTTCATCGACCGCCCGGACTCCGTGCGCGGGAACGCGCCTCCGATGAAGAGTTTGTAGGTCTTGGTGACGTTCAGGCGTTCGGGCATGTCATACCTCGAATGACTCCAATCAGATTCGAACGTAGCCGCGCAGTCCCTGCAGCCCGCCCTCGCGCCCGAAGCCGCTCTCTTTGAACCCGCCGAACGGCGACGCCGGATCGAACTTGTTGTACGTGTTGAGCCACACCACCCCCGCCTTCAGCCGCCGCGCGATCTCGAAGATCTTCGACCCCTTGTCCGTCCACACGCCCGCGGCCAGGCCGTAGGGCGTGTTGTTCGCCCGCGTGATCGCCTCCTCCGGCGTGCGGAAACTCATCACCGCCAGCACCGGCCCGAAGATCTCCTCTCGCGCGATGACGTGGCTCGGCTGCACGCCGGTGAAGAAGGACGGCCGGCACCAGTAGCCGCGATCCGGGAGCGGGTGGCCGTTGACCTCGTGCAGCCGCGCCCCTTCCGCCACGCCCGCCTCCACGTACCTCCGGATCGTCGCCAGTTGCTGCTTCGAGTTGATCGCCCCGACGTCCGTGTTCTTGTCCAGCGGGTCGCCGACGCGCAGGCTCGCCATGCGAATGCGCAGTTTCTCGACGACCTCCTCCAGCACGGACTCCTGCACGAACAGCCGGCTCCCCGCGCAGCAGACGTGCCCCTGGTTGAAGTAGATGCCCTCGACAATCCCCTCGACGGCCTGGTCGATGCTCGCGTCCTCGAAGATGATGTTCGGGCTTTTCCCGCCGAGTTCCAGCGTCAGCCGCTTGCCCGTCCCCGCCACGGCGGCCGCGATCTTCTTGCCGACCTCCGTGGACCCCGTGAATGCGATCTTGTCGATGCCGGGGTGGTTGACGATCGCCGCGCCCGTGCGCCCATCGCCCGTCACAACGTTCACCACCCCGCGCGGCAGCCCGACCTCGACGCAGATCTCCGCCAGGCGCAGCGCGGTCAGCGGCGTCGTCTCCGCGGGCTTGAGCACGCACGTGTTGCCGCACGCGAGCGCGGGCGCGAGTTTCCACGCCGCCATCAGCAGCGGGAAGTTCCAAGGGATGATCTGCCCGCAGACGCCGACGGGCCGCACCGGTGGGACAGGCGTCCCGGCTGTCCGCGTCCCCGGGAACGCGAACTCCAGTTTGTCCGCCCACCCCGCGTGATAGAAGAAGTGCGCCGCCGCCAGCGGGATGTCCACGTCGCGGCTCTCGCGGATCGGCTTGCCGCCGTCCATCGTCTCGAGCACCGCCAGTTCGCGCGCCCGCTCCTGGATGCGGCGAGCGATGCGGTAGATGTACTTCGCCCGCTCCTTGGCCGGCAGTCCGGCCCACGCGGGGAGCGCATCGCGCGCCGCGCGCACCGCCGCGTCAACGTCCGCGTCCGAACCCTGCGCCACCTCGCACAGCGGCTGCTCCGTCGCGGGATTGATCGACGCGAAGTGTCCGCCCCCCCCCGCCGGCGCGGCGAATTCCCCGCCGATGAAGTGCCCGTAGCGCGGGGCGATCTCGACCCTTGTGGTCTCCGGCGCGGCCGCGTACTCCCACCGCGTCAGTTCCGTGGCGAAATCCAGCCTGCGCGGCGCGGCGGGGGCCTGGCGGGTCATGCTGCCCTCCTTCAACGCCCCGTCGCCGTCCCGCACTCGGGGCAGACCGCGAGGCCGCCCACATCGTATCCGCACCGCACGCACAGCCCGTGCCGTCGCCGACGCGAGCGCCGGATCCCGCCGACCGACGTGATGACGCCGAACGCCGCCGTCCCGTAGACCAGCGTGTTGAGCGCAAAGCCGGGCCACGCCGGTCGCACCGGCAGGCGCGGCTCGATCCCCGACCGCGGCACCCCCCCCGCACGCGCCGGCAGCCCCACGTCGATCCCCATCCACCACGCCCGCGCGATCCCCGTCGTGTCCTGCTCCGGCACGTCGCTCCCCTCGCCGAGCCAACGCAGCGCGAGGAACGGGAACCCGGCCCGGTAGTGCGTCACCGTCCGCTGCGGCCCGCCGTTCAGCGACAGGATGAGCGACGACCCGATCCACTCCCGCTCGCTCACCATGTCCATGCGCAGCCCGACGCCGTGCAACTCCCGCCACGTGGCGATGTCCCACCCCTCGGGCGGGAGGATCACCGGGCGCGGCGGGCCATCGCCGCCGTAACTGACGTGAAGCCGGCCGCCGCTGAACGTGCCGAGGAGCGCAAAGCCCCACGCCACCGCGACCGTCAGCGCAACCCCGGCCCCGAGCGACACAAGGCCCACCCGCACCCGCCGTGCCATCGTGCCATTTCTCTGCATCCGCCCGTTCTACTCGCCCGAGGCCTCCCCCGCCACAACTGCCCGCTGCTCCGTTACACGCGCGTGACCGCACTCCGGGCACACATCAAGGTCGCGGGCATCGTACCCACAACACAGGCATAGACCGCGCCGATGCCGCACGAAAGCCCGTACGCGAGACGGAGCGACGCACAGCGCAGCCGCGATCACGGCATAGATCACGGTGTTGAGCGTGAATCCGGGAAGTACGGGTCGGAGCGGCAGCGGCCTGTGAGGTAGCAGCAACAGCAAGTGTTCGTAGGGGCCGCTCACAGCAGGGAGACTGTCAGGAGGAGTCATCGACCAGGACCATCCGGGCGTCATGGGCGCGTTCCGCGATTGAGACACGTCGTAGATTTGGACTGCCTCAAGCGAGCGAAACGGGATTCCAGATTGAAAGACGGATACAAACCGGCTGGGACCCCCTGGGAAGCCGTTGAAGGTCAAGTACGTCACACCCGCAAGATCGATGGCGATGCCGGGGGCGGTCGCCGTACGACGTTCCCCGCTGACCAATACAGGTGCCGCCAGATCCGAGGGCGGCCGCAGCCAATCGGACGGTATACCCGCCAGCAGCGACGCATCGACGCCGAAATCGAACGACATCCGTCGGTAATCCAACGGACTCCACAACGCGCACGCCCACGCCACAAGCACATTGACCACCGCGCCGATCGCCATGAACGCCGCGATCAGCCGGACGCGCCGCATCGTTACGCCTCCGAGAAGTCGTACCCCGCCGCGTACCGCCCCGTCCGTTCCTTCACGATCTGCCGCAGCAGGTCATTGACGAGCGTGCTCGCCCCGAAGCGGAACAGGTCCGGCGACAGCCATGCGCTGCCCCCCGCCTCGGTGCCTGGATGCCTCGATGCCTCGATCCCTATCCCCCAGGTCGTCTCCGAGACCATCACGAGGTAGTGCAGCGCCTGCTTGGCCGAGCGGATGCCCCCCGCCGGCTTCATCCCGATCCGCCGCCCGCTCCGCAGGCACTCGTCGCGGATCGCCTCGAGCATCACCAGCGTCACCGGCATCGTCGCGGCCGGTTGCACCTTCCCGGTGCTGGTCTTGATGAAGTCGCCGTCGCGGATGCACGCGATGGCAATGTCGCTCGCCCGCCGCACGTTGTCGAGCGTCTCCAGCTCGCCCGTCTCCAGGATCACCTTCAGGTGGACCGGCGATGTCGCCCTGTCGCACACGGCGACGACCTCCCGGATCTCCTCCGCCACCGCCGCGTAGCGGCCCGAGAGGAACGCCCCGCGGTTGATCACCATGTCGATCTCGTCCGCCCCGGCCGCGATCGCCCGCTCCGTGTCCGCCAGGCGCACGCTCAACGGGTACTGCCCGCTCGGGAACCCCGTCGCCACGCTCGCGACCTTGACCGCTCCCCCGGTGGAGCGGGCGTCCCGCCCGCCGGCCCGCTTCAACTCCTCCCTCGCCACCTCGACCATGCTCGGATAGACGCACACCGCCGCGCAACTCGGCAGCCGCTCGCCCAGCAGGTCCTCATCGCGCTCGAACGGCCGCACCGCCTTGCGGCACAGGCTCCGCACCTTCTCCGGCGAGTCCTTCCCTTCGAGTGTGGTCAGGTCCACCATCGAGAGGGCCAGCCGCAGCCCCGCGGCCTTGGCCGTCGTCTTGATCGACCGCTTCGCGAACGCCGCGGCCCGCTGCTGCGCCATCACCGGATCGACCGTCCGTCCGGCAGGCACTTCAAGCCCCTTCGACATGCCGCAATCTTACGCCTCGGCTCCGCCCTCTCCCCCTCCGCGTCTCTGCGCCTCCGCGTGAGCCTCTTCGGCGCCGATCAGCCGCGCATCCTTGAGCGCGGGGAACACCCGCCGCCACTCGCGCACCTCCGCGATCGGCATATCCACGCTCAACACACCCTCGTCGTCGCCCAACTCGCCCAGCGTCTCCCCCTTCGGCCCCACGGCGATCGATCCGCCGATGTACCTCAGGTGTGGGTCGCTCCCCGTGCGGTTGACGCCGAGAACGACCGCCTGGTTCTCGATCGCTCGCGCGACGAGCAGCGTCCGCCAGTGCGACTGCCGAGCATCGGGCCAGTTCGCCCCCAGCGCGAAGACCTCGGCCCCGCGCAGCGCGCCGATTCGGAACAACTCCGGGAATCGCAGGTCGTAGCAGACCGCGGGGCAGACGATGGCCCGGTCCCCGCCCGAGCGCCAGTCCCAGGTCTCGACTCGGCCGCCGCCCTGGAAGGCCACGTTCTCGCGCCCGAAAGAGAAGGGGTGGATTTTCGAATACTCACAGAGCAGGTCGCCGTCCGGCGAGAGGACCGTCGCCCGGTTCTCGGCCTTCGCGCACCCGCACCCGAGCACCGTCCGCCCGCCCTGCACGTACACGCCGAGGTCTTCCGCCAGACGGCCCAGGAACGCCAGCGTCTCACCCCCCTTGTCCGCCGTCGCCGAAACGTTGACGGAAAACCCCGAATCGAACATCTCCGGGAGGAGCACGAAGTCGCCCTGCCGAACGTCCGCGCCGTCCAGCAGCCGCTCGACCCGCGAGCAGTTCGCCCGGCGGTTTTCCCACACGATGTCCATCTGCACGAGGTGTGCGCGCATATGACGAACAGTAGCGCAACAGCCCGATTCGCGATGAACCACGCCCAGCGCCGGCGGTACACTCACGCGATGGCCGGTGCATCCACGAACGCTCCCGTTCGCCCGGCCACGCTCCCGCGACTGATCCTCGCCAGTTCGTCCCCGCGTCGGCGCGAGTTGCTCGCGCGACACGGCGTCGAGCACGAGGCCGTCGATCCGGCCATCGACGACGCCCTGCTCCGTCCCGGCTCCGTCCCGCCGCACGCCTGGGTCGCGTCGCTGGCGTACCTGAAGGCGGCATCCGTCGCGGCCTCGCTCGACGGCGCGGACGGCGCGGTCGTTCTCGCCGCCGACACGCTCTGCCTGAAGGACGGCGAACTGCTGGGCCAACCCCGCGACGAAGCCGACGCCGAGCGGATCGTCCGCACGCTCCAGGACGGCACGCACCGGGTGCTCACGGGGGTGGCTCTGGTCTGCCCCCGGACGGGTCGGCGCGACCTCTTCACCGATCGGGCCACGGTTTCCCTCGGATTCATTGGCGACGACAGGATCGCGGGGTACATTGCCTCGGGGGCCTGGCGCGGCAAGGCCGGGGCGTACAACTACGCCGAACGCCTCGCCGACGGCTGGCCTCTCGCCTGCAACGGCGACCCCGAGAGCGTTATGGGGCTGCCCGTTCGCAGGGTGTTGCAGCGGCTGGAGACCTTCGCCCGGTCAGCCGCCTGAGGCCCGCGCGTGACCCAGATCGCCACCACACCGATCCTGCCGGCCTGGTTCGTGCTGCCGCTGGCGATCGTCACGGTCCTCGTGATCTCCGCGCACCTGGCCGCGATGCAGCGCGCCGAGATGCCCGCGACGCGGCGCAGGCTGCGCCAGGCGAACGGCGTCGTGATGCTCGTAGCCACGCCCCTGCTCGCCTACGCCTTCGGCATCGCCACCACCCGCGACCCGCGGACGTTCGCGATGGTCTGGACGGCCTGCACCGGCCTGCTGGGGATGGTCGTCCTGCTCGCGGGGCTTGATATCCTGAACAACGTCCGGCTCTACGCTTCGCAGCGGCGCGACCTCGAAGCCCGTGCCGCCGCTCTGCGGGCACACCTCGCCCGTCTCGCCTCGACCGCAGCCGCCGCGCACGCCGATGACCAACCACGCCCCGAGCCAGCCGGCGACTCGCCCCGCGACCAGCGCGGATCCCCCCCCCGACGCGGCTGAACGCCCGATCGTCCCGGGGCTGCCGGGCCGGCTCGCCGCGATGGTGTACGGCGCGGCGATCGCCCGCCGCAACCGCGCGTTCGACGCGCGCCGCGGCGTCGTCACGCTCGACCGCCCCGTCGTCAGCGTCGGCAACCTCTCCACCGGAGGCACGGGCAAGTCGCCCATGGTCGCGTGGATCGTGCGCGCGCTCCGCGACGCCGGGCACGACCCGTGCATCGCGATGCGCGGCTACCGCTCGCAGAGCGGCGTGTCCGACGAGGCCGAGGAGTACCGGTCCGACTTCGAGGACCTGCCCGTTGTCGCGCGGCCCGACCGCCTGCAAGGGCTGATCGAACTCTTCGCCACGGCTCGCGGCGAGCGCGTGGACCGCGTCGTGCTCGACGACGGCTTCCAGCACCGGCGCATCGCGCGCAACCTCGACCTCGTCCTCATCGACGCCACGCGAAGCCCGTTCGCGGACGCGCTGATCCCGGCCGGACGCTTGCGCGAGCCGGTCGAGTCGCTGCGCCGGGCGACGCACGTCGTCATCACGCACGCCGAACGAACGGAGGGTGCCGCGCTGGCCCGGCTGGCCGAGCGCATCGACCACGCGCACGGCCGCCCTCCGGTCGCCGTCACCGAGCACGCGTGGTCCGGGCTTCGAATCTCGGAATCGAGCGGCGATCGAGCGGAGCCGGTTCCGTGGCTGCGCGGCCGGCGCGTGCTCGTTCTGTGCGCCATCGGCAACCCCGCGGCGTTCCTCGCGGGCGTCGAGGCCGCGGGGGCGCGCGTCGCGGAGGCGGTGGTCCTGCGCGACCACGATCCCTACGCCCCGCCGACGGTGGCCCGCATCGCCGGCCGCATCGCCGCCTCGATGGCGCAAGCGGTCGTCACGACGGGCAAGGACTGGGCGAAACTCGCGCGCCGCGACCTGTCGGCGTGGCGCGTGCCCGTGGTGCGACCGGTGCTCGAACTCCGCTTCCGCGAGGGCGAAGCGGCGCTGCGCACAGTCATCTCCGATCCACCGGCCTGAGCCGGCGGTTCCGAGTCGGCTCCCTGTCGGCGCCGTGATCAGGTCAACGCCGTGAGGTTCTGCACTTCCCACGCCCCTCCGGGCACCCATGTGTACCGCACCGCCTCGCCGTCGGCCGTCGCCCCGAGCACGTTGATCGAGCCTGTCGCGTCGGCCGTCACGCCGCGGATCGCGCCGACGGGGAGCGGCGCATCCGCGATCTCGTCGCTCAGGGGCGAGATGACCCAGTCGGTGAGTCCCGGCGACCACCAGTAGATGACGAGCGCGCCGCCGGTGTCGATCCCCGCCACGTTCAGCCCGCCCCACGAGGTGACGTAACTCGTCATGCTCCCGGCGGCCAGCGGCGGCCCGCCGAACTGGTCCGACAGGTTGTTCGTCAGCCAGTCCCCGCCGAACTCCGGCACCCACCACGTGACGAGCACCTTCCCGCCCGCGTTCGTGCCCGCGAGGTTGATGCCGCCCCAGGAGGTCAGGTACGCGGTCAGCCCACCGGAGAGCGAAGGCGCGCCGGTGATCTCGCTCAGGTTGTCGACGCGCCACGACGCCATGCCGGGCGCCCACCAGATGGACTGGATCGCGCCGCTCGCGTCCAGCCCCGCGACGTTCATCCCGTTCCACGACGTCACGTAACTGATCAACTCGCTCACGATCACGGGCATCTCCTGCCCGTTGGCCCGAAGGTGATCCTCGGCGATGTTCTGGAACGCCCACGCGTACGCGCCCGCGCTGCCCGCCCCGGTCTGCGCAAAGTGCAGCAGGTCGCCGTCCGCGTCCAGCCCGGCGATGGCGACGCGATCGTCGGTCGAGATGAACACCGTCAATGAGCCGACGATGCTGCCCGCGTTCGCGAGTTCCGTGGTCAGGTTCCGCACGCTCCACTGCCCGGCCGGGTTGCGCATGTAGAGCAGCAGCCCCTCGCCGGACGCCGCGGCGGCGTAGGTGCGGCCGTCCTTCGGGTCCGTCCACGTCTCGATCGGCCCGGTCGGCACCGGTCCGCCCGCGGTCGCCCGGATGTCCACCACCTCCCACGTCCCGAGGCCCTGCTCCTGGAACGCGATCGGCACGCCCTCGGCGTTCATCGTGGTCACCGTCATCAGCCCGCCGGGCGATGCGCTCCCGTTGACGATCGCTCCGTCGGCCACCACGTTCCCGGGCGGCGGGGCGTCGTCGGTGAGTTCCGAGCGCTTCGCGTCCAGTTTGACGTTCGTGCCGGCGACGATCGTCACGTCGGACGTCTTGATCTTGCCGGTCGAGGTGTCGGTGAAGGTGACGCGGTACTCGCCGCCGGGGAGTTGGATCTGGTAGTTGCCGGCCGCGTCGGTGGTGTAGGTGCCGACGACGGTGTTCGGATCGCCCTTGGGGCTGACGTCGATCCGCACGCCACCGTACCCCTCGCCGACGTTGTAGAACGAGTTGCCGTTGGCGTCGTGATAGACGACGCCGAGCAGCCACGTCCGAGCGCTGAACCCCGACGCCCCGAAGACCTGCGTGTAGTACGTCCGGAACTCGAACCCCCCCCCGGCGCCCGGGAAGAAGAACCCCGCCCCGAACTCGTCGTAATGGAACGTCTCCGTGAACGTCGACCACAGGCTCAGCACGTTCTTTCTGTGCCCCACCGAGTCCAGCCACGCCTTGTGCGCGTCGTCGATCGTGTTCCAACCGACAGCGATGTTCTCGCCCGCCGAGCCTTCGTACCCCTCCTTGTCCGCGCGCTGCTGCGCCCGGTCCCCGTCCGGGTTCTCGTGGTCGAAGAAGCTCCGCTGCGCCATGTCCAGGCTGTGGTTCCGCGAGATCGTGGTCAGTTCCGGCACGAGCGCCAGAGGCTCCTGCGGCGCAAGCCTCGCCAGTTCGTCCGGGTGCAGGTCCGCCGTCAGGTCCAGCCCCAGCCGCGCGCCCTCGGCTGCCGGGTCGGACCTCGCGCGGTTGACGAGCTCGAGCATGTAGACCTCGTTGGCCGTCCACGCGAAGAGCAGCACCCGCCCCTCAAGCCCTTCGAACGCCGCCCGAGCCTCGACCGTCCGTGCCATGGCAACCTCCTGCGCTGTTCGCGCTCCTGCGACACGGTACCGGCGACCGTCGGGTCCGTGCCAATGTGTCGTATCGGTCGTACGGGTCCTATGGGACTTCTCTCGCCGACCCTCCCACAAGCGGTCACCACGCGTTCAGATCAACCACCACCCTCCCCGGCTCCGCTTGCCACGGCAGCATGCGCCTCGGCCAGGCCGTCCGTCGGCCCTCCTCGCCCGTGAACCGCTCGATCGCCAGCCGCAGGCGGCCCCCCTCCTCGACGCACCGGGCCGCGATGGGCAGGGCGACGGTCCATCGATCCGGCCCGCGCGTCACTGCCACCCGCTCGCCGACGCCCCCGTCGTGGTCCTCGCTCGACCATGCCGACAGCTCGTCCACCAGCGAGCCGTCCGAGCCGACGCGGAGCACGGCCCTCGGCGCGCCGTACGGGCCGAGCCACACCCGCACAGAGTCCGGGCCGTCCGTTCTCCCCGTGGCCATGCACTCGACGTAGAGCGTCCACGCCCCGTCGTCGCCCGTGGCATCCCCGCTCGGACCACGCTGGAGCATCGCCACTGTGAGCGAGTCCGCGGCCGGCATCGCGCCCGCGTCCTCGCGTCCGGCAACCCAGGCCGCCAGCGTCCAATCGTGCAGCAGCGGACCGCAGCGCAGGCCGGGCGGCATCGCGGCGAGCGCGTCCGAGGCGACGGACAACCGCCTGCTCCACGGCCCGCAGTGAGCGTCGACGGCCGACGCGAGCGCAGGCCCGCGCTGCGCCGCCCCGCCGGCGCGAGCGCCCGGACCACTCCCGAGGGGGATCGTGAGCCACGCCGCGCTCAGCCCGGGCACGGGCGTCGGCTCGGGAGCGCTCGTGCTCCCCCCCGACGCCCGACTGAGCCACCCGAGCGTCGCCACGTCGCGGAGATTCGCCAGCCCGATCGTCGCGACGGTCTCCCCGGTGACGGCCATCTCGCGCCCCGCGTCGTCGATCACCCACGCCGTCGCGGCGGGCTGCGTGTCGAGCCACCGCGTCGCTCGGGCCGCGAGCGCCCCCCCCGTCAGCGCGGGGTCCAGGAGGTCGGCGAGCAAGGTCTCGATCGCGCCCCCGTCCTCCGGCCAGACCGGCGCGATCGTCCCGTCGCCGAAGTCCGCCGAGGCGGTCAGCGAGCGACGAACGCGCTCGGCCGTGGCGGCGTCCGCCTCCCACAGACGCGCCAGCGCGACCTGCCAGCGTGCCTCCATCTGGCGCGCGAGCGCCTCGACGACCGCCGCGCCCGGCCCGCCGCCCGGCCACGCCCCCCCCTCGGCCGGCTCGGCGTTCAGCCCCATGGTCGCGAGCCGCCACCTCCAGCGCAGCGTCGGGCTTCGGCGCTCCGGCTCGATCAGCCGCTGGAACCGTGCCGACGACCACGCCGCAGCGCCGACCGGGCTGGTCCACGCCGGATGGCCCCCCCCCTCGTTCGAGAGCGACGCCGGATCCGCCTGCCACGCCGCCGCCAGCCGCACGCCCTCGACGCTCACCGCGCCATCCCCGGCGTCCGGCGGCACGTCGAAGACGATCGCCCACGTGCCCAGCGAACGGGGCAGGACGCCCGCCGTCGCAGGCGTCGCGGACCACTCGCCCGGATCGGCGAGCCAGCCTTCGGCGCCGGCTCCGCTGCGAACGCCGATCCAGACCAGTTCCGCGTCCAGCCCGCGCCCGTCTTCGAGCCGCACCGACGGCCGGCGCCGCGGGTCGATCGAGCCGTCGATCTCCACCGGCACCACCGCCGTCCGACCGGCGATCAGGTCCACGCGCGGCTCGACGGCCCGCAGGCGCATCGCCTGCGATCCGCCTCGCGTCCCCCCGCCCGTGCCGCACCCGATCGCGCCGAACGCCAGCAGCGCTGCCAGAGCGGCGAGCAACCCCACGACCACCCCGCGCGCGACCACACGCATCGCACCCTCCATCCGCCCGAAGCCCCAAGCCCCAAGCCCCAAGCCACTGTACCATCCCCCACCCCATGCCGGATCCCACCGCCGAGCCAAGAACTCCCGATGAGGCCGCCCAGGCCGCCGAGCGCTTCCGCGCCGACTTCGCCGCCGTCCGCGAGCAGATCGCCCGAGCCGTCGTCGGGCACTCGGAGGTGGTCGATGGCGTGCTGATCGCCCTCTTCGCCGGCGGCCACGTCCTGCTCGAGGGTGTCCCCGGCATCGGCAAGACGCTGCTCGTGCGCACACTCGCCCGCGCTCTCGACCTCTCGTTCTCGCGCATCCAGTTCACGCCGGACCTCATGCCCGCCGACGTCACCGGCACCACCGTCGTCGTCGAGTCCGAGTCCGACGGCGGCACGCGCACCCGCGACTTCGTCTTCCGGCCCGGCCCGGTCTTCGCGCAGATCCTCCTCGCCGACGAGATCAACCGTGCCACGCCCAAGACGCAGTCCGCCCTGCTCGAGGCGATGCAGGAGCGCAGCGTCACCGTCGCGGGCACGACGCACGCCCTGCCCGAGCCGTTCTTCGTGCTCGCCACGCAGAACCCGATCGAGCAGGAGGGCACGTACCCGCTCCCCGAGGCGCAACTGGACCGCTTCTTCTTCAAGCTGCTCGTGGGGTCGTCGGCTCGAGCCGACCTCGTCGAGATCCTCGACCGCACCGCCACGGGCCGCACGACCGAGGTGCAGCGCGTGCTCGAATCCGGGGCGATCCTGGCGCACCAGCGGCTCGTTCGGCGTGTCGCCATCGCCCCGCACGTGCGCGACTACGCCGTGCGGCTCGTGCTCGCCACGCACCCGCCTTCGGAGTCGTTCCATCCGGAGCCGTCGCGCGAGCGCTTCGCCACGCCGATGGTCGAGAAGTACGTGCGGCTCGGCGCGTCGCCCCGCGCGGCCCAGGCGCTCGAACTGGGCGGCAAGGTCGCCGCGCTCCTCGACGGGCGGGCCGCGGTGAGCGTGGACGACGTCCGCCGGGTCGCCCCCGCCGCGCTGCGGCACCGCATCATCCTCAACTTCGAGGCCGAGGCCGAGGGCGTTGCCGCCGACGCCGTTGTCCGCAACGTGCTCGACACCCTCCCCGTCAGCGCGGTCTGACGCGCATCCCCAGGGCGTACAGCACCCACTCCACCGCGAGCAGCAGCCCCGCCGTCAGCACGAACCAGGGCCAGACCTCGCGCGGCGCGGTCGGTGTCTCGCCCGGGTGCGCGGACGCCACCGGCCGCCCGCTGATCGCCAGGGTGTCGGCCGTGCGCAGCAGCGACTCGGTCTCGCTCAGCAGGTTCACCGCGACAACCCCCCCCGAGTCCCCGACCCGATGCACGCCCGCGCGCTCGACCACGCCCAGATTCGTCGGGGCCGCGCCGGGCGTGGGGGGGGGCAGCACGACGGCCTCGCCAGTGCGGAAGGCCACGCCCGCCTCCGACTCGCCCCGCAGCGTCAGGTAGTCCACCGCGTTGGCGACGAAGATCGGGAAACTCACGTGCACGGGCCAGGTCGAGCGCGCGAGGTCGAACGCCACCGCGATCCGACGCACGCCCCGCTCCTCGACCAGGGCGATCGCCGCCCCGCCCGGGCCGCGGGCCAGTTCCTCGAACCGCGTCCCGGCCGCGGCCTCGTCGTGCGCAAGCCACGCCGCCGGCTCGTACCGCACCGCGTCCAGCGACACGTGCCGCATCACCGCGTGCGTCCGCTGCCAGGTGAGGAACGACGACAGCCGCGCATCCGCGCCCAGCACCCGCAGCCCGGGCGTCGGCGGGCCGGGGCCGAACGCGAGCGACGGCAGCGTCGGCAGCGTTCGCGGCCGCGCGCCGTCGAACACCACCAGGTCGATCCCCGTCAGCAGCGGTGCGCCCAACTCGTCGTACCGCGACGACTCGACCTCGACCAGCGAGGCGGGGTCGAGTTCGCGCAGCACGTCCGCCAGCAGCCAGTCGCCGGGCGGGTCGCCGTCCGGCCGCACGATCAGGATGCCCGGACGCGTCGCCGGCGCGAGCACGAGCGACGCCTCGTTGTCGGCCTCCAGCAGGTCCGGGCGGTCCAGGCGCACCGACACCAACGCCGCCTCGCGCGTCGTGATCTCGAACGTCAGCGACGCCCGCCCGACGCCCGACCCGTCCTCATCCGCGAGCACGGCCGGCGCGCGATCCCGCTCGCGCCCGTCCACCTCGAGCACGACCGGCAGCGCCAGCCCCGGCGGCCCGACCAGCCGGGCGAACACCCGCACCGCGCCGGGATCGCGGAAATCGCGCCGCGCCGCCAGCGCGACGATGCCGACGTTGTCGAAGGGGGGGGGCGGCCCGTCTCCCCCCGCCGGCCCGGCCCGCACGAAGCGCACCTCCGTTGCCGCGACCGCCATCGGCCCGTCCGCGGCGAACCCGCCGTCCGAGCACAGCACCACGAGCGTCCGCGCCGGCCCCGACTCCTCGTCGGCGTCCGTCGGCGCGAACGACTCCGCGAGCCGCAGCGCCCCCCGCACGTCCGCCGCCTGGTCGGTCGGCGTGATGCGCGAGAGCGCATCGCGCACCAGGCGCAGGTCCGTCGTCGGCCCCGCGAGCGTATCTGCCGACGCCGCGAACGTCGCGAACACGACCGCCGGCCTCGACGGGGCGCGGGCGATCTCGTCCAGGAACGCCGACGCCGCCCGCACCGCGTCCTCCAGCCGCGTGCCTCCCCCCTCGCCGTCCCGCGCCGACATGCTCGCGGAGCGGTCGATCAGCACGACGGCCACGTCCGGCGCCGCCGCCGACCCGTGGATCGCCGGACGCCCCAGCGCGCCGATCAGCAGCAGCAGGGCGAGCAGTTGCAGCAGCAGCAGCCACGAGGGACGGATCATCCGGAACGGCACGTTCACCTGCAGGTCCCGCACCGCCTGCGTCCACAGCATCGTCGAACTCACCCGCACCGGCCGACGCCGCAGTTTCAGGAAGTAGAGCAGCAGCAGCGCAGGCACAGCCAGAGCAAGCGCGACCAGAGCAGAGGCAGGGGCGAGGAAGGTCATGCGACGGCGGATGGTAGAGAGCGGCACCCGCGCAGCAGCCGCGGCGGCCCGACACGCCCCGGGGCGGGGCCTTTCGAGGCCCCGTTACCTCACTCTGGCCACCACTTCCGGTGCGGGGCCTTGCAGGCCCCGCTCCACAGCCAACTCAACCACGGCCCGCGCTCAACGCACAAAGGCCTCCCCGACGAACCCGTGCCAGCCGCCCCGGGCCGCCGGCGTCACCTCGCCCTTGACCATTCGTCGAGGAACCCGAGCAGGTCGCGCGTGTCCGTGATGCCGTCGCCGTCGAAGTCCGCCCCGCCCGCGGCCCGGTCGCTCGTCCGCCGCCATGCCCGACAGGTCCGTCGGGTCGGCGAGCAGTGACATCGGGCACTCCTTGAGAGGGCGGAGACGCGCAACCGTCCGTGAATGGTCGAGGTGATCAGAAACCGGTCGCAGGGCTGTGAGCCCCAACGCGCTTCGAGATACCTACGCGATGGGATTCCGAAGTCGCGCGCGAGAGGGGCGAGAGCAAATTAGGCGAACACAATCCATGTCGTCTGCTCCACCGCTCACTTGACACCGGCGAGTTCCTTTATCAGCGGCCGATCCATGTTGTGCGGATTTGCCAATGCGGCGAGCACTTCAGACCGCATTGACCGGTTCGGCAGCCAGACTTCGCTCAGCTTTCCCCCAAGTGTTGACGCGACTCGCTCGCGCCGGATCACTTGAAGAACCCGACCAGCGATTTCTCTTTCCTTCCCCCCGAGTCCGCGGAGCAATGCACTCTCGCGCCGACCGTGACCGCGCTGCAAGAAAAGTTTGCGGAGCATCGTGAGGCCAACCCTGACTCCGAGCGGGATCGGCAGACTCCGAATGTCCGTGTTCGTGGCGACGGATGATTCAAACCGATCAAACTCACAGTCGGAAGAGAACAACGTGCCGTCGAGATCGGGCAGGCCAACAGCGCCCTCCACCGACTCGAACGCGCAACGCCTAAACGCTGGCCGATGCACGGAGGAGTCAGGCTTGGAATATAATAATCGGCCAACGTAGCAGCCTTCAAGCGTCGCGTGTGAAAGAACAAGCGTATCGTCGCTGATCGAGATTTCCTCGATATCAAGCCCGCCGATCGTTACCGCCGCGTGATCCAAGGCGAGTCCCAGTCTGCTCGCAGCCATCAAGAGTTCCCAAGCTAGGATGTTGCCCCCCACCGCGTACTTCGCACATTCCTCGGTAGCAGTCTGAACTAGTCCGGCATTCACATGTCTCCCCCGAATCTGCTCAGCCAGTACGTCTATGCCGGCGTCCGGAAGGACGTACTTCCAAGACGGAAAGTCTGCGGCATGGGCCTTGCATGTGTCGAATGGAGAAGTCGCGAGTTCCACGACAAACTCGGCACGCGCGGTGTCGGCAATCTCCGGATCGACAAACATTCGGCTCTGGGTCTCAGCATCTCCCGGTCCAAGCAATGGGTTACGTGTGAGCCCGAGTCCGGGAAGCCTCTGCAGTTGAACCACACCGCGCTCATCCGGCTCGCGCCCACACACGTCGGCAAACGTCCGCCATACCTCGTCGGGGCCCAGCGGCCCAAGCCCGTCAGACGACTGGCGGGCTCGGGTAGCCAAGCGTTGAAGGACATGCCGCAGCTCCTCTGGTTCGATGTTGGCCTGCTTGGACTCACGCTCGCAGATACGGTCAAGCAGCATGGGCCACGCCCGTGCGGGCGGCTCTTCGCGACCCACTGCGATAACATCATCAAGCAGCCCCGATGTCGCGAGATAGCCCAGCAGCAGCGGCCGCGATGGCAACCACTCGGGTAGCTGCAACGCGAGACCATGCCTCTTGAGGAACTCCCGAATCTGTGCGTCGGTAAACTCGTTGAGCATCAGGCTGGATGTCTTGAGCCTGGTAGCGAGGCACTTGCGGAGTTCTTGGTCGGCGTCGAAGTAGTGCGTCCGGCCGGCAACCACGAGGGGCACACTGGCTGGCGTCTGGGTCACGAAATTCCGGATGAGCTCTGTTGCCGCATACCGGGCATTGCGCAAGTGCTTGCTGCTTCCGATCGGCTTCGCAGTCGCCAGCTCATCGAACCCGTCGAGCAGAGGAATCGCGTATCCAGCTCGCCATGCGCGGACAAGGTGGTCTGCCTTCGCACCGAATCCAATCAGGTCGGCGTGCCGTTGGAGTGCTTCGTGAGGCCGAACCTGTCCGTGATGGTCCCTGAGGTTCAGAACCATCGGAAACCGTGTGGTCGCCCCCGTGCGAGCCTGTTCCGAGAGCTTACGAAATGCCTCACGAATCGTCATGCTCTTGCCTGCTCCGAAGTCCCCGAGGAGCACAAAGAAGCGGTCCTGCTCATCGTCTGCGAGGAGCCGACGGCAAAGCTCCTTCACGCTGACAATGGCACCCGATACTCGGTCAACCATGTCAAGCGCGACGTATTCGGTCTTGTCGTTGGTCTCGCCAGTGAGGGGATCGGCGATGCTGCCGAATGGGGCCTTCTCTCGCAGGCCCAGGTACTCATTCACATCAATCAGCTTGCGCCGGAATTCCTCGAAAGAAACCGCAGCGAGGTCAGCGGGGGACAGATGGTGCCGACGGAGGATCGCTACGTACTCCTCACGCTGCTCCTGCGATAGACCGTCTCGAACCACCCACCATCCCTTGACGATTCTGTCTCGGGTCGTCCGCTTCCGCTTCCGGTGGAGTTCAACGAGCTTTGACAGGTCCTGTTTCGCCTTCTCCAGCTTCTTGGAGACGGTCGCTTCGATCAAGTGAACGGCGTCATCGGACTCGTACACGCCGTCACGCTCTCGTCCATCAACAAAGGCAGATCCGCCATATGCCGCCGGCCAAAGACTCTCTGCCACGCGGCGGACGTCCGCCTCAAATACCCGTTGTTCATCTTGGGGGCTGAACTGCTCCATGTGCCGATTAGTCTAGAGCCTATCCCAGAACCTCTCGAAGTAACATGAACGAGCACGCGAAGTGAAGGTAGCCTTGGAACAACACGGTGGACTTCTCCCATCGGATGCAC
>JACTNA010000010.1 GCA_014584315.1 Planctomycetota bacterium
TGATGCCGTGATCCTGCGCGACCGGGACGCGAACACGGCCTGGGAAGACCAGGCCGACGGGACGCTCGAAGAGCGCATCTATTACTGCCAGAACTGGCGGGCGGACGTGGTGGCGCTGTTCAGCAGCGCCGGGCAGATGCTCCACCAGGTGCGGTACGACCCCTACGGCGTGCTGGACTCGAACGATTCGAGCCTCTTCGTCACGCTGTACAACTCCGGCAGCGGCACCCACCCCTTCGCCGACTGGAACCTCGACGGCTCGCTGAGTTCCCTCGACCTCATCGCCTTCGGCAACTCCTACAACGCGGACGCCGCCCTGGGCTACGGCGTGCTCTCGTACGACTTCGCGCGCCCAGGCGGCGCGAACCGCAAGGGCTACGCCGGCTACGAACTCGCGCCCGAGTTGAGCAGCGCCAAGCCCTGCCTCTACCACGTCCGACACCGCGTCTACGACGCCAGCATGGGGCGGTGGATACACAGGGATCCGCTCGGATACATCGACGGGATGAGCCTGTACGGGTATGTGAGATCGCGGCCGATCGGACGCATCGATCCGTATGGCCTAGCATCAAGCAACACTGGTGGCGGAGGAGGCTGTAGTACATCGAATTGTAATAGTCAACATTCATTCGACGATCGTGAGATCGCGTTCAGTTACGATGAAGACGACTGGAACGACAAATCCATCGTGGAAAAACAATGCCGCGAAGCCGCAAACCGCGCACTTGAACATGCCATCAATGAGGGATGGGTGGACCCGTGGCACAGACGGGATCTTCCGTGGCACAAATGCAACTCCCGCGATGCTTTCAGGCAAAGGTATATAGAATGTTGTAAGGAGAGACCACCGGTCGTCATTCCGTTTGAATGGAGATGTTACAACAGTGCGAAGGCCGCTGCACTTCGCTGCCAAGGGGGCAAGGCGCCGCAAGATAGCATCTTCTGGGATGCTCCTATCAAAGACCTGATTGCTCTAGCAAAGTGGTTGACATCGATCTATGGATGTAGTGAGAATCCAGCTATTGATGGCTCAGGATTCACGAAGGCGAAGTGCATTGAGCTCGCTCGATGCGAAGGATACCACGGGGGACGGATAGCGGTCCAGGCCGCCGGAATGGCGTGCTGCGAACTTTCGGATCCACTCAAACGGATGCATTGCATCTACAATGCCAACAGACTCCCTCAGGCCCCTTGGCGAGGACCTTGGCTGGAGCCTGGCGATGACTGGCCTTTTCCGAATCTGCCGAGTCCGGGAGACATTGGTCTCCCGGGACGTTAGAGAAAGGATTGAATTATGAATATTGTTATATCTGCAACCATCGCCATCTGCTTGATTTCAGTTCCGGCATATGCTCAAGACGCGCAAGAATGGTCTGTTTATCCTTCATGGGTTGGCGATGCGATCTGCAGTCTCGGAGAAGTAGATGATTTGTACTCAGATTCATCGGGTCACTTATTGGCTACAACAATCCAAGTGAACTCCAATTATCATATCGCATTACTCAATGTGGCAAAAAGAACGTGTCATGTCCTGGTGTCGACGCCGTCTGTGATTCCAGGACAGAATCTGGTTTTTGATAAGAGCGGCAAAGACCTGTGGTTCGGTGTGATCGAATGTTCGCCAATCGGCGAATACCGGCAAAGCGTATGGTCGGCGAATATCACAACGGGCTTGGCGACTCGAAGAGTTAATATATCTGATGATAGTTTGTTTGTATCCGTCGTTGACGCGAATGACCAGGGCGCAGTGTTGAGTCTTGCGGGGAGGCTGCAGCTGCTTTCGAACAGCGGCGTTCTTTTAAAGGAGGTATCTCCTGTGCGAGACATACCTCGTCGGGGATCGTGTGTTGGCCGCGCCGGTATTATTGTATCAGGAACGAGCGAGGATGGACAAGTTGGCCTGTGGCGTGTTTCGCTTACAGAAGGTGATGCAATTGCGCAAGTAATAGCTGGAAACATCCATTCGTATGCGATATCTCTAGCAGGCGATGGGTCTACGATACTAGCGATCGGCACCACAATGGAGGATGTTGTGCGATATGGCGTGGTAACTAATGAGTCGAAGGCGGTTTGCGTAGACGCACAAACAGGCGAAGTGCTGAGTGCATTGCGACTGCATGGCGACCGCAGCCAGATGCGTCTGGATCGCGACGGAAAATATATTCTGTGCCCTCTGCCTAGCGGACATTGCGAAATAGTGTGCGTCGATGACAGTGAAGACCGAATCGTTGTTCCAGAGATGCACGGCTCTTTAGTACGCGGTGTTGCACCGTCATTCGAGAAGGATCGTGCGTGGCACATACTGACCGAGAGGGGTTTGTACGAAGTGTCTGTTGACGGCTTCCATTGCCTATGGGCTTACAGCAAGCAGTAATCTCGACCTGTGTCCGTCCTGTGACTGACATGAGCCACAGCCGATGTTGCCGATTCCGAAGCACTTTCTGTGCTGGGCCGAAACTCTGTCCTCTGGCTTGGAGGTCGCGACACCTGGGATTGCGGACCTACGCGGAGAGCCGCTCGTGGCTCTTGAGCACCCCGCCGAGCAGCGTCCTGCACCGGATCGAGACGGCGACACGAACTACGACGACGAGAACGTGTCGCTGAGTTACGACGCGGTGGGGAACCTGACCGACGACGGCGAGAACTACGAGTACGTGTACGACGTGTGGGGCCGGCTGCGGTTCGTGGTGGCGCGCGGCACGAGCGACGTGGTGGCGGAGTACACCTACAACGGCCTTGGGCACAGGATCGGCTGGCATTATGACGTGGACGCGGACGGGACGGTCGAGGCCAACACCGAACAGAACTCGGACGACCCGTGGTTCCACTTCGTGTACGACGACCGCTGGCGGATCGTGGCGGTGTACCGCGTGCTGCACTGGAAGGACGGCGGCGGGTGGACGTTCGACGCCGACCCGAAGGAGCGGTTCGTCTACCACAACGCGGGTCTTGACGGGTACGGCGGGAGTTCGTACATTGATGCCGTGATCTTGCGCGACCGCGATGCCAACACGGCCTGGGCCGACGAGGCCGACGGGACGCTCGAAGAGCGGGTGTACTACTGCCAGAACTTCTATGAAGCCGGGCTTGTCAAGTGCGAGTTCGAAGCGGGGGAGGGTCTTTCCACTCTTCTATCCGAGGTCTCCGGGCGTGGGTCTGGCCTGCCCGGGCTCAATCAACTCTGCGGCAACGCTCATTCTGGCGAACGGTCTTCTCGACGCAAGTTCTGACCCGAGCTATTGCCCATGCCGATCCTCCCCCGCTCCGCTCCCGCTCAGAACACGCGGCTCAGCGCCGGGCGGCTAGGCCGGCGCTGCCCGGGGGCCCCGGGCCTGTTTCGCGTCCCACGCCCTCCCGTCCCGCAGCATCGCCCAGCAGATCACCAGCAGCCGGCGTGCCACCGCCACGATCGCGATCTTCCGCCGCGTCTTGCTCCCGCGGGTCAGCCGCGCGTGCAGCGAGGACGCCCATCCGTTGTAGCGCAACGCCAGCCACGAGACCTCCACCAGCAGCGAACGCAAGAGCGTGTTCCCCCGCTTGTGGATCCTCCCCACCCGGTCCCTGGCGCCGGACTGGAACTGACCCGGCGCCAGCCCCGCATAGGACCCCACCTGCCGGCCCGACCGGAACCGGTGCGGGTCGTCGATGATCGCCACGATCAGTTCCGCCAGCCGCGGCCCCACCGCCGGGATCGTGCGCAGCAGAGCCACGCGGCTGTCCGCCTCCGCGCGGGCGTCCAGCTCGGCGTGCACCGCCTCCAGCGCGCTCTCCACCGCCTCCAGCTGCGCAAGCTCCAACGCCAGCTCGACCCGCCAGGCCTCGCGCTCCTCACCTGCCGCTTGCGCCAGCTCCGCCAGTCGCTCGCGGCATTCACGCGTCCACCCGCTCGTCCCCGCCGGCATCCGCACGCCCTGGCGGAGGATCACCGCCCGGATGTGGTTCTTGACCCGCGTCCGACGCTTGACCAGGTGGTGGCGGTAGGCGATCAGGCTGCGCCACTGCCGCACACGCGCCGAGGGCATGTAGACCAGGGGCAGGTCACCGCCGGCGGACAGACGCGCGAGCTTGAGCGCGTCGAGCCGATCGGTCTTCCGCTTGACGTTGCGCCAGCGCCACGCCTCGTGGTTCGGGTTCGCCACATGAACCTCCATGCCCATCGCCGCGGCGAGATCGTGCACCCACCCCGCGATCGGCCCCACCTCCATCACCACCCGGTCGGGCCGACGCTCCTCCAGCAGACGGGTGAACTCCCCCGCGCTCGTGCCCGCGGTGACGTACTCCGTCTCGCCCGTGTCGGTGTCCAGCTGGCACATCACCGTGCTGCTCTTGCCCAGGTCCATCGCCAGGATCTTCATCGCCGTGCTCCTTTCGCCGGGCCATCGCAGGCCGCGACCCCCGCGGCACGCACGCCCGGCTTACATAGTTTCTGGCGTGCGGACGTGGTGGCGCTGTTCAACTCCAGCGGCCACATGCTCCAGCAGGTGCGCTACGACCCCTACGGCGTGCCGTTCGGGATCAGCAAGGCCGACATCAACGGCGACGGCGTCCTGGACTCGAACGATTCAAGCCTGTTCGTCACGCTGTACAACTCCGGCTCCGGCACCCACCCCTTCGCCGACTGGAATCTCGACGGCTCGCTGAGCTCCCTCGACCTCATCGCCTTCGGCAACTCCTACAACGCGGACGCCGCCCTGGGCTACGGCGTGCTGTCGTACGAGCACGCGCGCGCCGGCGGCACAAACCGCAAGGCCTACGCGGGCTACGAACTCGCCCCCGAACTCAGCGTCGCCAAGCCGTGCCTCTACCACGTCCGACACCGCGTCTACGACGCGAGCCTCGGGCGGTGGACGAGACGGGACCCGCTGGGGTACGTCGATGGGATGAGCCTGTACGCGTTCGTGGGATCACGGCCGCTGGTAGGCATCGATCCCTTCGGCCTCGCGACCACGCCGGGTGGAGGCGGAGGCTGCGGTTCTCGCTGCGGATCTGGGAGTGATCGCAACGACACATGGGATTATAATCTCTCACCGACACCGCAGTTCCCGAGCCGGCGCGGCACGGGCGAATGCCAGACGTGGGCACGTGCGCTCCTTGCGTCCAGGGGCTACAGACCAAACCACCCGTGCTTTAACTCGGGAGTTGAAGCCGCTGCGTGGTGTTGTCGTAACTCTTATGGCCAACGCCAGTCGACGTGCGTAGAACTAGCGATGCGGACGATGGCTTCGTGCAACAACAAGAAATCGATTTGCTACGACCCGGACACATATCTGAATTGTTTAGCATCTTCCTGCGACCCAGTGTTCAACTTCTGCGATACCCTTCTCACGAACTGGCAGTATTGGTGCAGCCAGGGAAGCGACGCCATCTTCGATTATTGCATGTCACAAATGGCTGCTGGATGCCCTGGCCCTGGACAACCTTATGCGACTCCTGAGGATCGCTTCCGTTGTCAATCTGCAAAGGGGTTCTGTGGGCTCGTTGCGGGGCTGGTCAAGTATTTGGGATGCAATACGTTTCCGAATCTCATTCGTGCGTACTGCGTCTTGACACATGCTGCGTGCCACGCCAGTTGCTTGGATCAAAGCCGACTAGTAGTCTACGGCCCCTGCCCGCCAGGCACTCAAGGGCATCCATTCCGGTGATCCTTCAGATTCGATAATAATACTCTAGCCAATCTGATGCCCCCGGATTCGTGGAAGAGAGACGAAGGATGTCTAAGAACATCAAATCAAGTTCGCAGGGGCGAAAGACTGCGATGTGCGGCATAGCCCTTGCTTCGGTGAGTTCGTTGGTTCTCATGCTATTGTACATGCCTAATACAAGTATTCCGGATGGCATCATTACGGTGCTTGTAGTGATCCAGATTGGAATTGTAGCAACAGCAGCGGAACGATTGATGCGGGATCCTTAAGCACGTTGTGGTTCTTCAGCAAGACTTCGGCTGTATAAATGCAGCAAGATCAAAGACCATACGACGCGTACCGCGATCTGTACGAGGTACACGTCTTCTGGGACCGGGCGTCGAACGTGACGCGGTTCGAGGACAAGGTGTACCCGAAGCGTGACTTCGCGTTCGGGCTGGACGGGCTGCACCGGCTGGTGGATGCGGACCGCGGCGAGTGGACGGGGTCGGCGATCACGAACCGCTCGTTCCGGGAGTTGTGGTCGCTGACGCAGACGGGGAACTGGGGGCTGCACAGGCTGGACGGGGACGGCAACGGCGACTTCCACACCGGGGTGTTCGACCGCGACGAGGAGGGCACGTTCAACGTGGTGAACGAGTTGATCGCGCTGGACCGCGACCTCGACGGCGACACGGCCTACGACGACGAGAACGTGTCGCTGAGTTACGACGCGGTGGGCAACCTGACCGACGACGGCGAGCAGTACGAGTATGTGTACGACGTGTGGGGCCGGCTGCGGTTCGTGAAGGACACGACGGACCAGGGCGTGGTGGCGGAGTACACGTACAACGGCCTGGGCCACAGGACGGGCTGGCACTATGACGTGGACGCGGACGGGACGGTCGAGGCCAACACCGAACACAACGCTGACGACCCGTGGTTCCACTTCGTCTACGACGACCGCTGGCGCGTGATCGGGGTCTACCGGGCGTTCAACGACCCGGACCCCGAGGAATGGGCGATCGATAGGGACGAAGTAGTCCAGACGCGCGTGTTGCCATTCGAGGTGTCAGCACAGGTGTTGCACTCACCATAGCGTCTGAATACGATCGACCTATGCGAGATGGAGATCTTTCCCCGACGGATCCCGTAGGCGTCGATGTCATTGATCTCGCTCGGGGTATGACCGAAACCTGGATGCCTGTCGATTGCAGGCACTGGCCGCACGCGCGCGAGACGGCACTGACGCTGCTGATTTGGAGCGGTGTTGTCCAAGTCAGATTTGAACTGGCGGCAACATGGGACGACGGCCGGCGCGCCTCCGGGAGCGCTCTAGCGTGGGGGCATTGGCAGACGGCCATGAAACAGGCCCTTTGGGACGCTGGCGTACGTAATGCGCGTGTTGAAGTTCAAGTCGTGGCTGCGCGCCTTACCCGAGAGGGAGTCAATGTCCGGCGCAGTCTCATTGGCGAAGGCGACGGGCCGTACGATCAGATCTTATCGCTAGGAACTCTCCCATCGCTTCTGAAGCCTGGCGTTTTCCGCGTCCAACGGTTCGCTATGGATGTTTCAGAGCGATGCGGACGGGAGGTCGCCACTGCGCAGGCGAGCGCCAGCGTCGGGGACGTAACGATTCACAACCACTTCGGCGACCTGCCCGCCGTCGTCGAGCAAGTGGTCGAGGCAATCCGGGACCCGAAGCGACGAAAGCAGTCAGATACAGGAACGGCGGAGGGCGAGTGGCTGACCGTTACCGAAGCGGCCACCCACCTCCTTAAGGCCGACGTTGTGGACGGCTTGGACTTTGACGCGGCCAAGGCGCGCGTTTCCTCCGCGGTGACGCGCGGCCAACTCGCCAATAATGGCAAGCGCGGAAGAGACCGCCGGGTCAAACGTGACTCGCTTTGCTCCTGGATTCTCGAGTTGCGGAAGAAGAACCTCGCGATGGGCGAGTCCGCGCCTCGTCGCGTGGGGCGTCATCGGCGGAACGGGTGACTTTCCGCGCGGTGTTGACCGCGCTTCTCCGCGCAAAGAGCCACCAACTGCCGCAGAGAGCACATCGTTTGCAATCCGCAAACCCCGCCCGTATCGTGGTTTGGCGACCTGGCCTGGAGCCGGTCGGCGTTCGGGACGAGAAGGTCGGAGGTTCAAATCCTCTCACCCCGATTCAGCAGACTGGATGGCCTCGGCAAGTGCCGGGGCCGTCTGCGTTTACGGCATGCTTCAATCACGTCCTGTCACCCACTGGTGCACGTAGCAGGTTTGAACCGCTGAACCTTGCACTTCGGTTCAAGGTCGTCTACACATTGGGTGATGAACGACGACCAGACACTCACCATCGGACAACTCGCCAAGGCGGTCGGCGTACCGACTTCGTCGGTCCGGTTCTACGAGCGCCGCGGCCTGCTGAAGACTGTTCGTCGCAGTCCCGGCAACTACCGCCTGTATGGCGGAGCGACGCTGGAGCGGCTGCGCTTCATCCGGGCGGCGCAGGTGGCAGGGTTCACGCTCAAGGACATCGGATTGCTGCTGAACTTCCGCGACGGCGACGTGTCGCCTTGCCGGGAGGTCCAGAATGTGATCGGCGAGCGCCTCGCCAAGGTCGATCGGGAGATCGAGTACCTGCACCACGTGCGGGATGTTCTTGGGCGGTGGCTCAAGGTCTGCCGGAAGACGGAGCGGACCGGCCAGTGCGGAGTTCTGGACGGGCTGAGCCGGCCCGATGAGCGCGGTGATGCCGGGAAGCGCGAAAAAACTCCACGCCGCCCCGGAATACCCGCTTGACCTTGAACCAAGGTGCAGGGCCGATACTCATGGTGCAGGCGAAACTGACACCGGAGTGCGACCACTCATGAAGATCAGCGTTCTCTACTTTGAAGGATGCCCGAATCATCGGCCCGTCGTGGACATGATCCGACGGCTGGTGGCCGAGCACCATCTGGACGCGAGCATCGAGGAGCGCGAAATCGCGCCCGGCGATGAGGAGAGACTGCGCTTCCTCGGATCGCCGACCGTCCAGGTGGACGGTGTTGACATCGAGCCGGCGGCGCGCCAGCGGACGGACTTTGCAATGTCGTGCCGGGTCTACCACTCACCCGGCGGCCTTCCGTCCGAGGAGATGCTTCTCGCGGCATTGGGAGTCAAGGCTGACGCCGGTTCGGCCCCATCGCGGGATCGGCGTCGTCTCTTGGCAAGCGGCGGATCGGTCCTTGTGGCGGTCCTGTCCAGCGCCTGCTGCTGGCTGCCGCTCCTGCTTCTCGCGTTCGGAGCGTCTGCCGCAGGCGTGAGCGCCTTCTTCGAGCGCTGGCGGCCGGTGTTGGCAGCCGTGGCGTTTGTCATGCTGGGCATCGGCTTCATCCTCGTGTACTTCCGCCGATCGACATGTGCGGACGAGGGTTGCGGCGCCGCGACCTGCGCCCCGCGCGCCGGCGGGCGACCCGTGTTCACACAGGTCATGCTGTGGACTGCGGCGGTACTGGTTGTCGCGTTCGTGCTCTTTCCCCGTTACGCTGGAGTCGTTGCCCGGGCCGCATACGGTGACAGCCAGCCTGCGGTGTCCACCCCTTCAGTCGCGGCGCTCACCGTGCAGCGGTACGCCGTCGAAGGCATGACGTGCGCGGCGTGCGCCGTCACGCTTCAGGCAGACCTGGCGAAGATCGACGGCGTCGCCTCAGCCACGGTGGACTATGAAACAAAGTCCGCACGGATCGAAACCGCCAATCCAGACATCGTGCAGGAGGTTCAGGCGGCGGCCAAGCGACACGGCTACACGGCAACGCCCGTGTCCGACGGGCCGTGAACGGGCTACATACCGCTAACGTGGCGGCCGCAGTGCGACGTCGCTTCCATCGTCTGATTTCACGGTTTCACGGCCAGCAGAACCCGCGTTTCCGGCCCCCAGGTGCGGATTCCTTGCACGAAAAGTTCTATTGGCGTACTGTCACCCCGATTTCCTTCACGAGTTTCACCGTCCACTTGGCTCGGGCTGTCGGTCACGATCGTTGTGAACACGCTTCTACCGGGTTGTCTGCGCGGCGGCGTGGCAGTGGCGACGGTAACATCGGTCGCATGAGACGATGGCGTCGTGCTCTTCTGCACGTGATCGGGTGGCTGCTGCTCGGCGCGTGCATCAACGTCGCCGTCGCGTGGTGGCTCGGCTGGCGTGTGCTGTTTCAGCCTGGTTCGCTTCGGCACACGGAAGTGCCTATGGAGCCAGGGGAGTTTGTGCCTCAGGAGTTTCCCAACGAGTTGATCGGTCCTGCCGGCTTGTCACTGACCCGCATGAGACAGCTCGGCGCGGATACCATGGTCGTGCAGAAGGGGCCGTGGACGATGCGCAGGGCGGATTGGCCGGTCGTTCCGCTTGACGGCCTCTGGCCGAACTGGGGACCGCTTGCGGGCCGCGATCCGCGCGAGGTTTACGAGTCGATGACCATGCCGATCGGCCACACGGCGCGCGGCTGGCCGATGCTCTCGATGTGGTGCGCCTTCGAGCAGGGCACGCACGGCCCGGTGCAGGGCGGCATCCACCTCGGGCAACGGCAGACGCCCGAAACATTCATCGTCACCGACCTCGTCCTGCCGATGCGGCCGATCTTCAGTGGCTTTGCGTTGAACGCGCTGGTCTATGCGGCGGCGGCTTGGCTGCTGTTCGCGCTGCCCTTCGCGTGGAGACGACGGAGGCGCATCCGGCGGGGCCTGTGCGGTGCGTGCGCGTATCCCTTCGGCGCAAGCCCGGTCTGCACGGAGTGCGGCAGGCCGGTCGGGCCGGGCCTGCTGCGGCGAGGGTTGAATGGGCGGTTGCAGGGGATGGAGGTTGAGGTGCCGGCTCACGCCGAGAGACAAGAGCCGTCGCGCGATCGCGACTGAGGATTTGGCAGCACTCGCGTTCCCGGCCCCAAGGAGCGGATTCCCTGCACGAGAAGTGCGATTGGCGTACTGTCGCCCCGATTTCTTCGCGGATTGTGCGGCGGGCGAGTCCTTGCGAGGCGGGATGCGGGAGCGAGGGGACTCGATCGCACGCCGTGGCCCATGATTCTGGCTGCTGGTGGTAGGCTGTCGGCGGCAATCCGCAGGAGGCTTGGACATGGCGTCGATCACGGAGATATCGCCCGGCGTTCATCGGATCAGCATTCTGTACCCGGAGATCAACCTGCAGTTCAATCACTTCCTGGTGGTCGACGACGAGCCGCTGCTCTACCACACCGGCATGCGGCGCATGTTTCCGGAGGTGCTGGATGCGGTGAGGCGAGTGGTTGATCCGGCGGCGCTTCGGTGGATT
Source organism: Planctomycetota bacterium (assembly GCA_014584315.1). GTDB lineage: Bacteria > Planctomycetota > Phycisphaerae > Phycisphaerales > UBA1924 > CAADGN01. Next base: position 10,906 of record JACTNA010000010.1, read on the forward strand.
GGTTTCGGCCACTTCGAGGTTGATGAGTGCGGCTCGCTCAATGAGTGGCTCAGGGTCGCGCCGCGGGCGCAGGCGGTGTCTGGCGTCGTCGGCGCGCTCGTGAACCTCACGGACTTCGCCGATCGTCCGCCACGCGTGCTGACCCCGGAGGAGTCGCTCAGCACCGGCCGGTTTCGCTTCCGTCACCGCCCTACGCCGCACCTGCCGCACGGGTGGGACGCGGGGGTGCTCTTCGAGGAGACGGAGCGCGTGCTCTTCTGTGGCGATCTGTTCACCCACAACGGCGACGTGGAGCCGCTGACCGAGTCGGACATCCTGGGGCGCACCCGGGAATCCTTGGCCGCGTTCCAGGCCGGGCCTCTCATGGACTACATGCCGTACACCCCGAACACGCGTCCGCTGCTGGAGGGGCTGGCGTCGCTGCGCCCACGGACACTGGCGACGATGCACGGGAGTTCGTTCACGGGCGATGGCGCCGCCGCGCTCCTCGCGCTCGACGGCGTGATGAAGGAGATGCTCGGATCGCCCTCTCGAAGGTGATCGTCATCACTCAGCTGCGTGGCCGCGATTCGTCGCGTGTGTTCTTCGTCGGGTTCCGCGGCTTCTCGGCCTGCGGATCCTGTGGTCTTGGTCAACGGGGGCGGATTCCCGGCGCGATCGGTTCTATCGGCGTGCTCTCACCCCGAAGTGTGCAACAGGCGGCCCCGCTCGCCGCCGGAATCGGCCCCGGAGGGCGGAGCGTGTTCACTCCTGTGCCGCTCTGCTGGACGTGAACTCGTACCTTCCCGACCCCACGCTCAGCACGACGGTGGCTCGTTCCCTTCGCAGAACCCGCACGCCATCCACCGTGTCCAGCCTGCGCCCCGATTCCAGCACTTCCGATCCCTCCGCCGCGGGCATGTAGACGGTCGCCGCGGTGTTCGAGGGGATCGTCACGGCCAGCGTCAGCCTGTCTCCGTCGCGTCTCCACCGAGTCGCGATCTCGCCCCTGATCGAGCGGTAGGTGGTGTTCGCCCACGTGAGCGGGCCGTGCGTTCGCGGGCGCACCACGAAGCGCGCGAAGCCGGGGTGTTGCGGGTCCGGCTCGATCCCTCCGACGCACTCAAACAGCCACCGCCCGCACGAACCGAGCGCGTAGTGGTTGAACGAGTTCATCCCCGGGTCCTGGAAGCCCCGTTCGGGCGTCCACCCGTCCCACCGTTCCCAGATCGTCGTCGCCCCGTGCTTCACGGAGAAGAGCCACGACGGGAACTCGTCCTGCACGAGCAGCCGGTACGCCACGTCGTCTCGGCCCCCGTCGCTGAGCGCGTGCAGCAGGTGCCCGACGCCCACGAATCCGGTCGAGAGCCGCCACCCCCTCCCCTCGATGTCGGCCACCAGCCGGTCGAGCGCGGCCGCGCGCAGTTCGTCGGGGACCAGTCCGAACCGAAGGGCGAGGACGTAGCCGGTCTGCGTCTCGCCCGCGACGCGGCCTTGCGAGTCGACGTAACGCTCGACGAACGCGCGGCGGACATCCTCGAACAGCCGCTCGTACCGGGCTGCCTCTTCGTCGCGCCCGATGGCGTGCAGGCTCCGCGCCAGCAGGTCTGTCGAGTGCGCGAAGTACGCGGTGCCGAGCATGTCCTTCGGCGTGTCCGCGCCGATCGACAGCCAGTCCCCGTAGTCATTTCCCCGCGCGTGGTCGCGGATGAGGCCGGTGCTGTGCGTCCTGCACCACTCGACCCACCGGATCATCGACTCGGCGTGGCGTTCGAGAATGCGTGCGTCGCCGTAGGCCTGATGAACCGCCCACGGCACGATGACGCCGGCGTCGGCCCACGCGGGCGTGCCGTAACTCAGCCCGCGCATCGCGGGCGCGACGTCCGAGTGCGCCCCATCGTCGCGCTGGGCGTCGGCCAGGTCGATCAGCCACTTCGTCATGAACGGGGCGATGTCCGCGTTGTAGGCCGCCGTCGGCGCGAACGCCTGGGCGTCGCCGGTCCATCCCATGCGCTCGTCGCGTTGCGGGCAATCGGTCGGGATGCTCACGAAGTTGCCGCGCAGCCCCCACGCGATGTTCGCTTGCAGCCGGTTGATCCGCTCGTCCGAGCACACGAACTCACCCGTCTCGATCAGGTCCGATGCGAGCACGATCCCGGTGACCGCCTCCGGCCCCGGTCTCTCGCCAAACCCCGTGACTTCCACGTACCGGAACCCGTGGAACGTGAAGCGCGGCTGCCATTCTTCCACGCCTCCCTTGCAGATGTACGTGTCCGTCGCCGCCGCGGCACGCAGGTTCGCGGTGTAGATGGTTCCGTCCGGGTTCAGCATCTCCGCGTGGCGAACGGTCAGGACCGTGCCCGGCTCGCACCGCACGCGCAGCCGCACGACGCCGACCATGTTCTGTCCGAGATCGAACGTCCACCGCCCCGGTTCCGGCTCGCTCACCGAGACCGCGGGCAACTCCGCGAGTTGGCGGATCGGCAGATCGACGTCGCCTTCGAGTCGGCGCGACTCCGCGCGCACGCTCACGCGCGTCCATGCGCTGTCGTCCAACCCCGGGCCGCTCCAGCCGTCGATCTCCGCGCGTGCGTCGTACACCTCGCCGTCCATGAGGTCCGCGGCCATGATCGGGCCGTCGTGCCGCTTCCACGCCGCATCGGTGACGATCCGTTCGGTCGAGCCGTCCGCGTACGTGATCTCGAGTTGCGCCAGGAACGCCGGGGCCTGCCCGTAGAACGCCCTCGCCTGAAACAGCCCCGCACGCCCGGAGAACCACCCCGGCCCGACCATCGCCCCGATCACGTTCTCGCCCGGCCTGATCCGGTCCGTCACGTCGTACACCTGGTAGCGCACGCGTGCGCGGTAATCCGTCCATCCCGGCGTCAACCGTCCGTCTCCGACGCGATCGCCGTTCAGGTAGGCCTCGTACACGCCCAGCGCGGTCGCGTAGAGCCGGGCTTGCGCCACCGGCCTGCTCACGTCGAACGATCGCCGGAGGTACGGGTATCGCTCTCGCGCGAGCAGCGCCTGCGCGTTCTCCGCCACGTCCGTCCGCAGTGTCGCCCCGCCGCAGCGGTAAACGACCGTGAGCCGCTTCGGGACGCCGTACGCGGGGTCGCCTCCCAACGCGCCGTTGCTCGCGACGATCGGTTCGCCCCGCGCGACCATCGCCGCCGCCTCGGCCGTGACGTCCTTTCGAACCGCGCCGTCGATCGAGTAGTAGACCGCGCGCTCGACCTCGATCTCGGCCGTGGCAGACCCGGCCTCGATCCACGCCGCGCTCCAGTCCTCCGGCGCGAGCAGCCCCATCTCCAAGCGTGCCGGCGCGCTCCAGTCGCCCGCCTCGCCGTCACGGTCCCACGACCTGACCTTCCAGAAGCACGCCTGCCGGGAAGCAAGCGGCGCGCCACGATACTCGACGTGCGCCGTCTCGTCCGAGAGCACCTTCCCGCTGTCCCACAGGTCGCCTTCGTCGCGAGCCAGCCGCTCTTGCGACGACGCCACGAGCACCCGGTACGCCGTCTGCACCTCACCCCGGCGATCGGACTCGACCACCCACCCCAGCCGCGGCGACCGCTCCTCCACGCCGAGCGGGTCGCGCAGGTACTCACACCGCAGGTTGGTCGCGCGCAGGCGCCCCGCGTCCATGGCGGCCGCGCCGGTCCCCCCGAGCACCCACACCACCGCCGCACAAGCCAAGGCAGTCCCCGCTGGGGTCATCGCGCGTTCTCCTTCAACCGAGAGAGAAGGTTGAGTCTACCGGCAGGCGACGTTCGGATCGGCGCCGCGGGCTGTGTGGCGTCGACGGTATTGTGCCGAGCCAAGCGGTACGTCACGGCCGACTCTGTCGCGCGCACGGCCCTGCGGGGAGAGCTGGCGCCGGAGTCGCGTCATCCGGGCCGGCAGTAGCCGCCCCCGCACCATGCACACCGGGCGACGCCCGGCCGTGCGGAACGCCGTTCCCCAGATCACATCGCCCCACCCTCGAACACCACGCGCTTCTTCTCCGTCCGCGGGTCCGGCTCGGGGACGGCCGAGAGCAGCGACTGCGTGTACTTGTGCCGCGGGTCTTCAAGAATCTGCTCGCGCTCGCCGTGCTCGACGATCTTGCCCTGGTACATGACGGCGATGTTCCGGCAGACGTGCTGGATGACCGCCATGTCGTGCGAGATGAAGAGGTAGGAGAGGCCGAACTCGCTCTGGAGGTCGGTGAGCAGGTTGATGATTTGGGCCTGGATCGACACGTCGAGGGCGCTGGTCGGCTCGTCGCAGACGATGAACTTCGGCTCGAGCGCGAGGGCGCGGGCGATGCCGATGCGCTGGCGCTGGCCGCCTGAGAACTCGTGCGGGTATCGGTCCGCCGCGGCCTTGGGCATCCCGCACCGCACCAGCAACTCGCCCGTCTTCTCACGCAGTTCGTCGCGTGACTTGACAAGCCCGTGGACCACGAGCGGCTCGCCGACGATCGCGCCCACCCGCATGCGCGGGTTGAGCGAGCCGGCGGGGTCCTGGAAGATGATCTGCATGTCGCGCCGCAGGGCCTTGAGGGCCGCGCCGTGGGCGGCGAAGACGCTCTTGCCCTCGAACTCGACGGTGCCCGCGGTGTGGGGGATGAGCCTGAGGATCGTCCGGCCGACGGTCGTCTTGCCGCATCCGGACTCGCCGACCAGGCCAAGCGTCTCGCCCCGGGCCAGGTCGAAGGAGACGCCGTCCACCGCCTTCACCCAGCCGGTGATGCGCTGGAGGATGCCCGAACGCACCGGAAAGTAGGTCTTCAGGTCGCGCACGCGCAGGAGCGGGCGGTCGTCGGCCGCGGCCTTGGTGTTGGTGGAGGGCTTGGTCGAGGTGGTCATGGCGGGAGCATCGTAGCGGCGGGCGAGGCTGCCCGGGGTTCAGCCCCCGGGCAGGAGACGGCCGCCCATCACGGGCCGGACGGGGAACGCCTCGAGCAGCGAGCGAAGATCGTCGAGGGTGACGCGCTCGATCCGGTCCAGTTCGTCCTCGAGCGTCCGGTGCGTGCCCGTGAGCGTCCAGAGGCGGCCGATGCGCTGCATGCGGTCGGACGGCCGCTCTCCTGAGAGCGTCACGCCTGTGGCGAGACGATTGCGGAGGCGTTCGAGGTCGTCGTCCGTCAGCGAATCGGCGAGCGCGGCGCACTCGCGCTCGACCGCCTCCCAGACCTCGTCGGAACGCTCCGGGTCGCACGAGGCGTAGACGAAGAACTCGCCCAGGCCGTCGTGGGCGTCGTAGGCCGCCTGGGCCTCCTCGGCCAGGCCCGTCTCGATGAGCGACCAGTGCAGGCGGGAGTTGTCCGGTCCGCCGAGCACCAGTGCGGCCATCATGGCGGCGTAGCGGCGTTCGTCCTGCGCGCCAGGCCCAGGTGAGAGGCCGAGCAGGTAGGCACGGTTGACCTTCTCGTCGCGCATCTGGAAGCGGCCCTCGTTGACGCGAGGCGGCGTCGGCTCGCGCGTCGCGCCGGTCCTGAGCCACGTCCCGCAGAGACGCTCGGCGAGATCAACGCAGCGGTCAAAGTCCAGGCGCCCCGCGAGGGCCAGCGTGGTGTTGTCGGCCGAGTATCGGCGCTCGAAGTAACCCCGCATGTCCGCGGCCGACATGGCGGTGATGGTCTCGGGCGTGCCGAGGACGCGGTGCCGGAGCGGGTGGGGGGCGTAGTAGCGATCGACGCACTCCTCGTAGAGCACCCAGAACGGATTGTCCTTGTACATGGCGATCTCTTCGAGGATCACGCCCTTCTCCGTGGCGAAGTCGTCGTCGCGGAGGGCGGGGCGCATCATGCGTCCGAGCAGGGACTCGGCCTCGTCGAGACGCTCGGGGACGACCTGAGCGTAGAAGCAGGTCATCTCGTTGCTGGTGTAGGCGTTGTGCCGCGCGCCGAGGTCGTCGAAGGCGCGGTTCAGAGCGTCGGCGGAAAGGTCGCCGGTGCCCTTGAACATCATGTGTTCCAGAAAGTGGCTGACGCCCATGAGTTCGGCGGGTTCGTCGCGCGCCCCGGTGCGGACGAAGAACCCGGCGGCCGCGGAGTGGGCCGCGTCGTCCACCTCGGCGATGACCGTGAGGCCGTTGGGAAGCGTGTGCCGTCTGAACTCGATTGGCATGGCGGCAGTGTACGCGCACGGATCGGCGGCAACGAAACACCCCCGGGAGGCAGGCTCCCGGGGGCGTTCATCGTGCGCTCGTTGCGCCGTTCAGCCGCGATCCCGCGTCGTCACGGGCAGCCTGCGACGTAGGCGTTGAGGAAGGCGAGGAAGTCGAGGGAGTTGACGACGGTGTCGCCGTTGAAGTCGGCCTTGGGGTCGCTCACCACGTAGAGGTTGAGGAAGCAGAGGAAGTCGAGGGAGTTGACGACGGTGTCGCCGTTGCAATCAACAGGGCACGGGTTGCCGACCGTGACGCAGTAGTTCAGGTCCGTGTCGTGGCAGAGCTCCTGCATGGCGGTGGTCATGTTGTAGGAATACGAAGGGAATCCGACGACGCCGCTGCTGCCGCCCCAGCAGAAGATGCAGGGGTCGTTGGGGTTGCTGGCGAGGGCGTAGATGCCGAGGACGTACGTTGTCCCGGCGGACACGTTGAAGCCCGCGGGAACGCTGACCGTGAACTTGTAGTGCTGGATGCCGAAGATGTCCACGCATGTCGGAGTGGGGTTGGTCGCGGCGAAGGGCACGGTGAAGCTGCCGAGGAAGGACTGCACGTTCCATCCGCAGACGCTGCCGGAGGGTCCGCCGGTGTACAGCTCGATGAGGAAACTGTCGATCCCGCCGATGCCGCAGGGGGAGCCGGTGTTGACATTCCAGCCGCCGCCCTCGAACGTGACCTGGGTCCACGGCCCGCTCGCCGAGGGTTTCCAGTCGTCCGCGGCGATGTAGGGGTTGACGTTGTGCTACGCGTTGCTGAACCAGCAGGTCGTGTTGCAGTCGTTCTTCTGGCAGTAGGTCCCGCCGCCGCTCGGGTTGAGCCGGAAGGCGTTGTCCGGGCCGCAACGGTCGTAGCTGCCGTCAGTGCGGTCCCACGAGGTCGCGGGGTTGAAGTTGTTCACGGTGCTGGTGGACCACCCGAACACGCAGCGATGGTTCGAGTCTGAGAGCGTGCCGTAGATCGTGATCATGTAGTTCTGGCCGTTGTTCAGCGAGATGCCCGACGAGAAGTTCGCGACGAACTTGTAGATGTCCTCGCCGAACCCACCCTTGCAGTGGAAGGAGGGGTTGAGGGAGGCGACGGAAAAACTCTGCGCCGCGACGAAGTTGGCGTACTGCCATCCGCACGCCCCGCCGCCCTGGATGGTCCAGATCTCGATGCCGACGGACGACAGGTTCGTCAGGCCGCAGCCGGTCCAGTTGGTCATGTCCCACATGCCGCCGTAGAACTCGACGGAGGTCAGTTGCGACCCGTCCGCCACGAAGTCGTCGAAGGCGATGTACGGGCTGACGCTGGAGTTGTTGTTCGAGAACCAGACGCCACCGTTGCAGTCCGGCGGCTGGTTGATCATGCGTGAGCCATCGCCGCCTTCGTCTCCGCCGTTCCAGCCGACCGGGGCTGAACTCATCCGTGCGTCGGGGAAGCCACCGTCCGGCACTTCGCGGATCTGGCGGAGCGCGGACTCCTCCTCCGTCAGTACACGGGGCGGGTCCGCGAAGCCCCAGCCGCCGCCCAGCAGGTCGTGCGGCCCCCGCGGCCCCATCACCGGCTGGCCGTCCAGCACTCGAAAGAGCATCGGCTCTCCATCCCATCGCTCGACCGGATTCAGGTCGGGCTGAGGACTGACCGGGCTCACGGGCATGGCGACCGGCATCGCCGCCGCGCCGCACCCCATCGACACACCGAGAACCAACGCAAGCACGCGTTTCATCGGATACCTCCTTGGCCGCATGTTCCGCCCGGACCGCGACACCAACGCAGTGTCGTGGTTGCGCGAACGTGCTGCCCCATGTTCAGTTGCTGAGACCCACTCAAACCACAAGTCGCCGCCGCAAGCCCGGTACTCAAATCGACGGCATCGCTCCCTCTCCGGACCGGGGCGTCGCAGCATACCAACGTGCGTTTCCGGACGCAACTCGGACTGGCCACGCCCGGCCGCATTCCTCGTCCCGCCTATCCGCCGTCGCCGTTGAGACCGAGTCTCAGTGCCTCGCGGATCGACCTGCACGCCGAGGCGGGCGAGTCAGAACCGCAAACCGCCGCTGCCACGGCCACACCTCTTGCGCCCTCCCGCGAAAGGTCGGAAACGTTCAGGGGCGTGATGCCGCCGATGGCCAGGTGGGGGACTCGCCGGCATCGATCGTCCGCGAGGTACTCCCGCAGGTAGGCGACCCCAACGGCCGTGCTGATCGGCTTGGTTGTCGTCGCGAACATCGGTCCCACGCCGCAATAGTCCCCCCCGGCGCGCACGGCGCAACGGGCCTGCTCGATGTCGGCCGTTGACACACCGACGAGCAGGCGGAAGCCCGCGACTCGGCGTGTGTCCTCGACCGTCATGTCCGTCTGGCCGAGGTGGACGCCGTCCGCCCCAGCCGCGATAGCCACGTCGGCGCGGTCGTTCACGATGACGCTCGCACCGTGCGGGCGTGCCATCTCGATGAGTCGCCGGGCGCGCCGCACGAGTTCGCCCCCGTCGAGCGACTTCTCGCGCAACTGAAGGCAGTCCGCGCCGCCCTCGAGGGCGAGTTCGGCCACGCGGTCCCAGGAGTGATGCACGCACAGCGCCTCGGTGATCAGCACGCACAGCCGCCACTGGCGGGCGCGGCCCGTGCCCAGCGAAAGGGCCAGCGACCGCTCGGCGTCGTAGACGCGATAGCGCAGAGACTCGAACGCGCGGGCCGCGGCATCCGAGTTGGGGAGCGTCTTGGCGACCTCCTCAAGGACGCGGAGGGCCTCGCTCGTCCTGCCCGCGGCGGCGGCGACGACCCGGGCCATCGTCTCGCGGCGCATCTCCCCCGGGGTCGAGACGGTTGTGCCGCGGTCGTCGGGCACCGCACGGTGCGCGAGCAGGGCGCCACGGTCAATGGGGAGCGATTCGACCGTTCCTTGCAGGTCGTGGCGGATGGACTTGAGCGAGGCGCACATCTCGGCGTCGTCGAGCAGGAAGCGGGCCGCGTCCTCCAGGACGCGCAGGCCCTCGCGTGCCCGGTTGGCGTTGGCGTCGAACAGGCGTGCCTCGTGCCGCACGGCGCGAGGATAGGCCCCGGGCGGGGCGACTCCGCGGTAGGATGCGCCGATGCCCCCCAGCACCGTCCCCGAGCCGTGCGTGCTCGTCATCTTCGGCGCGTCCGGCGACCTGACCGCCCGCAAACTCGTCCCGGCCCTGTACGAACTCGACCAGCGTCGCCAGTTGCCGGACGGGTTGTGCGTGCTGGGCGTGTCGCGGACGGCGATGACGGACGACGCCTTCCGCGACCGGATGCGCGAGTCGGTCTCGAATCACGCCCACGCGTTCGACGCGGATCGCTACGCCGCCTTCGCCCGTCGGCTGCACTACTTCGCCGGCGACGCGGTGCGGCCCGAGGCGTATCCCTCGCTCGCGCGCCGGATCGAATCCCTCGGCGCGGAGCGGCGCATCGCGCGCGCGCAGGGCGGGCCGAACGTGCTGTTCTATCTGTCCGTCGCGCCGGAGTTGTACGAGCCGATCGTCGCCAACGTAGGCGCCTCGGGCCTCGTCACCGAAGGCAAGCGGTGGTGCGTCATCGACCCTGCCGCGACCGCGTGGCAGCGGATCGTCGTCGAGAAGCCCTTCGGCACAGACCTCGCCACCGCGCGGTCGCTGAACCGCGCTCTCGGGCGGGTGTTCGAGGAGGACGCCGTCTACCGCATCGACCATTACCTCGGCAAGGAACTGGTCCAGAACCTGCTGGTGATGCGGTTCGCGAACTCGATCTTCGAGCCGATCTGGAACCGGGACGCGGTCCACTCGGTGCAGATGACGGCCGCGGAGACGATCGGCGTCGGGGCCCGGGCCGGCTCGTTCTACGACGGCGCGGGCGCGATCCGCGACATGATCCAGAGCCACCTGCTGCAGGTCCTCGCGCTCGTGGCCATGGAGCCACCCCCGCGCTACGAGGCGGACGCGATCGTGCGTGAGAAGATCAAGTTGTTCTCCGCCGCCAAAATCGCCGCATCGCCCGAAGAGGCCGCGTCGTGGGGCGTGCTGGGCCGGTACGGTGCAGGCCCCGACGGCCCGGCGTACGCCGACGAAGCGGGCGTCGATCCGAGCCGCCGGACCGAGACCTTCGCGGCGATGCGGGTCGAGTTCGACAACTGGCGGTGGGCCGGCGTGCCCTTCTTCGTGCGCACCGGCAAGCGCCTCGCGGCCAAACTCACCGAGGTCGTCGTGCAGTTCCGCGAGCCGCCCACCGCGATCTTCCGCGGGGTGCGAGGGCTTGGCGACGGGTGCTCCCCGAACCGCCTCGTCATCAACGTCGCCCCGCGTGAGGGCATCTCGCTCGAACTGCGCGGCAAGGTGCCTGGCGCCGGGCTTCGGATCGCGTCGGCCGCGCTCGACCTGGACTACGTCGAACGCTTCGGCGGCGAGCCGATCGAGGCCTACGGCCCGCTGCTGCTGGACGCGATGCGCGGCGACCGGACGCTCTTCAAGCACCGCGATGAGGTCGAGGGCGGGTGGTCGATCGTGCAGCCGTTCCTCGACCCCGGCCCGCTCCGGGAGCGGATCGCGACGTATGCACCCGGGTCGTGGGGACCCGCGGAGGCTGATGCGCTGATCGAGGCGTCGGGATGCCGATGGCACAACTCGTCCGGATGAGGCTGGCCCCGGCGGGTCGGGGCGCGGACAATGCACGGATGATGCCCGATCGGATCGAGGTCGAGCCGGAGCCGACGCCCCCCGCGTTGCCGGGCGAGGTCATCGTGCGGGCGACGGTGGATGCGGTCGTGGACGCCATCGCCGCGGACCTGCTCGGGCAGGCGGTCTCATGCGCCCGGGCGTTCGGGGACTTTCACCTCGCACTGTCGGGGGGCACGACACCCGAGCCGCTCTATCGGCGGCTGATGTACGACCCGAGGCTGCGCTCGATGCCGTGGAGCCGGACCCACCTGTGGATCGTGGACGAGCGGCGGGTGCCGCTCGACGACGAGCGGAGCAACTTCAAGCACATCCGCGAACTGATCGTCGAGCACTCGGATATCCCACGCTCGCAGGTGCACCCGATCCACGCGACGGCCGACGATGCGGCGGACGCCTACGAGCGCGAACTCCAGAACGAACTGGAGTGGCGCGAGCGAGGGCACGACCGGCTCGACTTCGTGCTCCTCGGTGTCGGCGCGGACGGGCACACGGCCAGCCTCTTCCCACGCTCGCCCGCCCTGCACTCGGGCGATCGTCTTGTCGCGCCGAACTCGGGGCCGACCGTCACGCCGCCCGACCGCGTGACCATGACCTGGCGGCTGATCAATGCCTCGCGGCTGGTGGCGGTGATGGTGACGGGCCGCGGCAAGCGCGGCATCCTGACGCGCCTGGTGCACGAGCGGCCGTCGCCGGAGGACGCACCGATCCTCGGCGTGCGTCCCATCGGCGGCTCGCTCCGGTGGTACATCGACAGCGACGCGTGCCCGACAGCGTGACGCGAATGCCCGCCCTCACCGTCCAGCCGAACGATCGAGTGACCTTCGGGATCGCCCACCAGGACGAGCACCTGCTCGTGGTCGAGAAACCGGCGCGGCTGGTCACCACGCCCGGCAAGGCCCACGAAGCGGACTCGCTCCTCAACGGCCTGTTCGCCCGGTTCGGCACGCGGCTTCAGGCGCTCGGGGCCAAGCGGGACTTCGGCCTCCTGCACCGGCTCGACAAGGACACCAGCGGCTTGGTGGTCGTCGCCCTGACCGCGCCGTCTTACGACCGGCTGCGCGAGGCATTCGAGGGGCGCGAGGTGGGGAAGTACTACTGGGCGGTTACCAGGTCTGCGCCGACGAGGCCGACCGGCGTCATCAAGCGCCCGATCGCCGAGCAGACAGTTCGAATCGATCGGTATCGCACCGTGAAGGTGGCGAAGATTACCGGCGCAGGCAAGCCGGCGGCGACGGCGTACCGCGTGATCGAGGCGTCGCCGATGGGCGCTCTCGTCGAGGCTCGCGCGATCACCGGCAGGCTGCACCAGGTCCGCGTGCACCTCGACTCGATCGGGTCGACGGTGCTGGGCGACGACACCTACGGCCCGGAGGCGGTGAGGAAAGCCGCTCCGCGTCTCGCGCTGCACGCGCACCGCGTGACGCTCGATCATCCGGTGACCCGTGATCGGCTGGACGTGCGGACGCAGTGGCCGCGTGACCTTCGGAGCCTTCTGTCGCGTCTGGGCTTGAGACGCCCGGAAGCGGCCGGATCGGAGAGCCATCTCGAAGCGTGAGGACGCGGATCGGCACGCGGGATCGATTCGCTCAGCCGGGGTCATCGACCTCGAACGGGCGCCATCCGCCGGGTCCGAGGCGTGTGAGCGTGAGGTCGTCGAACGTGAAGACGGGCTGCTCGTTCACGCCCGGCGCGAGGCCGTCCCGGCGGTGGTAGATCAGGAGCGCACCTTCGGGCGGTTCGGCGACGGCGTTGCCCCAGCGGTCGCGGGACGGCACGGGCCAGGCGCCCCGTTCGAGGTAGAGGCGCGCGCCGCGCGCCGGGCTGAAGCCGCCCTGCCAGACCGCTTCGTTCGGCAGTGTGTCGAGGAAACCGAAGAGCGCGGGCCACTGCGGCTCGATCGGCCTCTGCACGCGGACGGGCAGGAGCGAGAAGACGATCGCCCCGCCGATCACGCATCCAGCGACGATCCGCCAGTGCGTGATGAAGCCGCGCACGCCGAAGCGAAGCCATGCCCACGGCGCGTGCGCAAGGCCCAGCCCGGCGAGCACGCTCAGGGCGGGCCACACGACGACGGCGTAGCGGTCGCGACGATCGGGGAAGATCGAAAGAAGAAGCAGCCAGCCCAAGGCCCACACGATCGCCCACCGCTCGACGGACCCGCGCCCCGAGAGTCGCCCTCGCCGCACCCAGGCCGCGACGGCGATCGCGACGCACGCGAGCCAGGGCCAGTAGGCGACGCCGATCTGGTGGAGGTAGAACCACCACGGCTTGGCCCAGAGAGGCGAGGCGGTGAGTCTGCCGGCCGCGCGATCGACGACCTCAGCTCCGAGGTATTGCGAGGTGAACTCGCCGCCGTGCAGGGCGACCATCGACAGGTGCCAGGGCAGGGCGACGGCGAGCGCGACAACCGTCGCTACCCCGAGCAGGGCGAGCGATCGCCGAAGGTCGGGGGGCGCGTGCGATCGGATGGGCCGAAGCGAGTTCCAGGCCAGACAGAACGCGAGCAGAGGAACCGTGGCCGCGGCGACGAAGGGTTTCGTCAGGAGGGCCGCTCCGAGCGATGCGCCCGACGCGCACGCCCATGCCGCGCGGGCGCGAGTGGAGTGGGCGTGTGCGCCGCTGGCGCGGACGAGCATCGCGATCGCGAGCATGACGAACGCGGCCTGCCACAGGTCGAGCGAGATCTCGCGGGTGCGTCGGAAGTACTCCCCCGTCAGCGCAAGCGCGACGCCGCTGAGCAGCGCGGCCCGTCTCCCGGCGAGCAGCCGCACCGTCCACACGCACGCCACCAGGCCGATGCAGGCCGCGAGCACGCTCGGCAGCCGGGCCGGCAACGGCCCCGGCCCGAAGGCGTGCAGGGCGATGCCGTGGAGCCAGAAAGCGAGCGGCGGCTTGTTGAAGTAGGGCTGTCCGGGCGGGCCGTGGAGCGTCCAGAGTTCGCCGGTGCGCCACGCCTGAACCGCGATCGCGCCGTACCACGCGCCGTCCGTCCGCTGCCAGTCGCCCTGGCCCAGGTGCGGGAGGGTCATGCACAGCAGGAGGACGAGCGGGAGCAGCCAGTGCCGGATCGATCGCACGAGCCCAGATTACCGCTTCGACGAGGCGGGCGTGATCGCGCCGGCGGTCTCGGGCGTGAGGTACAGGATGCACTGGCAGTTGGGGCAGAGGGTGAGCTTGCCGCCGAGCAGGGAGATGGCGATCTCCATCGGCAGGCTCATCATGCACGCTCCGCAGGTGTACTCGTGCCGCTTGCGGTCGGCGATCTCGAGGGCGGCCATGGCCTCCTCGTCGCGCAGTTCGAGCAGACGAGCGTACATCGCCATCACGTCGCCGGGAACCTCGCGGGCCAGCGCGTCGCGCTCGGCCTTGAGTTGCTCGACACGGTCCTTGATCTCGGCCTCGCGGGCGTTGCGTTCCGACTCCGCGACCTTGCGGACCTTATCGCGATCGGCCTCCTGCGCGGCCAGTTCGGCGAGTTGGGCCTTCAGTTCATCGATCCGGGTCATGTGCCCGAGGGCCTCTTCCTCGATCCGTTCACGGTCCGCCTTGTGCGTGTTGACCTCGGTCAGGAGCGCCTTGTATTCCTTGTTGGTCCGGGCCTCGTTCATCTGGGCGCGGAGGTGCTCGATCCGCTCGTCGAGCGATCGAATCTCGTTCTCCAGGTTGCCCGCGGTGGCGGCGAGCTGCCGGACCTGCGTCCCGACAGACTCCGTCTTGGCCTTGATCAGCGTCAGTTGGCGGACCTGCTCGGCGTGGAAGGCCTCCGCGGCCCGGAGTCGGCTCTGGAGTCCCGCGAGTTGCCTGTCCGCCTGGAAGACGCGGAGCAGGCGGGCCGTCACGTCGTCCATCGATCCCTCCCGGGGCGCACTCACGCCCGCAGTCTAGCCGGGCGGGATTGCCAAGTCCGCAGCGGGCGCGAAACGGAGGATCCAGTACGCCGCGGGCATCACCAGCAGGGGAGAGTCGAGCACGTCGAGGATGCCCCCGAACCCCGGCAGGGAGTGGCCGGAATCCTTCATGCCCGCGTCTCGTTTGAGGAGGCTGGCGAGCAGGTCGCCCACCTGTCCGAGGAGGCCGAACGCAACGCCGGCGGCCGCGCCGATCGCAAGTCCCGGCCCGCCGGCAATGCCCACCCGCACGAGCGCCCAGGCTCCGAGCGTTCCGACCCCAGCGCTCACCACGACACCGCCCACCAGACCCTCCCAGGTCTTGCCGGGGCTGAGCCAGCGGATGAGCTTGTGTCGCCCGACGGCCCGCCCGACAAAGTACGCGCCGATATCGCACGACTTGGTCGTCATCAGCACCCACAGGATCGTCCAGACCGAGTGCTCGCGCCGCAGCGCGAGCAGGAAGCCGAACATCAGCCCGAGATAGACGAAGGCGAGCAGCGTCCCGCCCGCCGCGGCCACGACACCCTCGAAACTCTGGTGGCGAGAGAAGAACAACAGCGAACCCACGAGCACGATCACGGCCGCGGAAGAGACCGTGGCAACGCTCGCGACCGCATCCGCCTCGCTGGGCACAAGGCAGGAGACCGCCAGACCGACGAGCGCGGCGGCAGCGCTGACGCGGGCGGAGGCCTGGATGCCGTTGGCGCGCAGGATGGCAGCGAGCTCGATGGCCGCGAGCCAACTCAAGGGAACCACCGCGAGGAAGATGACGACACCGGGCGGCGCGGTCTGGCGGCCGAGGAGGTCGGCAAGACCGTCCGGCAGCGGCAGATCGTTGACCCACTCGTCAAGTGCAAGGCCCGCGACGAGGAGGGCGACCATCAGGGGGCCGAAGAGGAGCCGCTGCTGGAGCACGGCGGGCACTGTAGCGGGGGTCGCTCAGTCGGGTGCGGGGCCGTGGGCGAGACCCCCGAAACGCCGCCCGCGCCGGGCGTACTCGCGGATGGCGGCGTGAAACTGAGCCGTGTCGAAGTCGGGCCAGTACACGTCGGTCACGTAAATCTCGGCGTAACTGAGCTGCCAGAGCAGGAAGTTGCTCAGGCGCAACTCGCCCGCGGTCCGGATGAGCAGGTCCGGCTCCGGAAGTCCCGCGGTGCCGAGCTCGGCCTCGAAGGCGGCCTCGTCGATGTCGCCCGGGTCGAGTTCCCCCGAGCCGACCCGTCGGGCCAGGGCACGGGTCGCGTCGATGATCTCCGCCCTCGAGCCGTAGTTGATCGCGAGGCAGAGCGTCGGGCCGGTCAGCCTGGCGGTCGCGCCCTCGACGGCCTCGATGGCCCGGACGACGTCGTCGGGCAGCCCTTCGCGCCGCCCGATCACGCGAAGGCGCAGGTTCTCGCGGATCAGGGCGTCTCGCTCGCCCTCCAGGTACATGACGCAGAGCCGCATGAGCGCCTCGATCTCGTCGGAGGGACGCTTCCAGTTCTCGCTGGAGAAACTGAAGAGCGTGAGCGCCTCGAGCCCGAGCCGCCCGGACTCCGCGATGATCTCCCGCACCGCGGCCGCGCCGTTGCGGTGTCCGAAAATGCGCGGAAACCCGCGTTGCTCCGCCCAGCGGCCGTTCCCGTCCATGATGATCGCGACGTGACGGGGGATGCGCGAAGGACGCACGTCCGGCAGACGCTCCTGCGGATTCGCGCGGGGGTTGAGGCGCCGCATCCGCTCGAGCGCGGCCCTGTCGGCGTCGTCCAGAAGCGCGACGGACGGGGAGTGCGACTCGACGGTCTCCGCGGCGTGGTTCGGCACGGCACTGCTCCGGTGGCTCGCTGAGACTACGACGGGAGGATGCCGTTCGTTCGCCCGCCGTCAGAGAACGATCGTCTGCGCCCGGTCCGGTCCGAGGCTCACGATCGAGATCGGCACCCGGACGTATTCGGCGACGAAGTCGAGGTATTTCCTTGCCGGAGCGGGGAGATCCGCCAGGCGGCGGGCTGAGCCGATGTCCTCCTTGAAGCCCTCGAACCGCTGGTAGACGGGGCGGGCGTGGGCGAGCGCGACGCCGTCCGGAGTGAAACGGTCGGTGCGCTCGCCGCCCATCTCGTAGGCGGTGCAGACGCCGAGCGAATCGAAGCCCGCAAGGACGTCAAACAGCATGACCGCGAGTTCCGTCGCGCCGTTGATCGCGGCGGCGTAGCGGACCGCGACGAGGTCGAGCCACCCACAGCGTCTCGGGCGCCCCGTGGTCGTGCCGTACTCGCGCCCGCGTTCGCGGATGCGGTCGCCGGTCTCGTCGAGGAGTTCGGTGGGCATCGGGCCTGCCCCGACGCGCGTCGAGTAGGCCTTCATGATGCCGACGACCCGCCCGATCCGCTGTGGCGGCACGCCCGTGCCCGGCCCGATGCCGAGCGCGGATGCGGATGAAGACGTGACAAACGGGTATGTGCCGTGGTCCACGTCGAGGAGCGTGGCGTTCCCGCCCTCGAACAGGAGGCGCTTGCCCTCGGCGAGCAGGTCGTGGAGCAGCCAGGTCGTGTCGCGAACGATCGGAGCGAGCCGCTCGCCGCACGCCGACATCCGCTCGACGATCGCATCGGCATCCACCGCCTCTGGGGCGCGGTCCGCGAGCAGGTGCCTCTTCCATCGGCACGCGGCCTCAACCCGTTCACGCAGCGTGTCCCGCCGCAGCAGGTCGGCCACGCGAACGGCGGTCGATCGCTGAGATTTCTCGGCGTAGCAGGGGCCGATGCCGCGCTTGGTCGTGCCGATCACCACGCGAGCCGGGTCCGCGCGCGTGCCCGCGGTCACGCTCTCCCGGAGTTCGTCCTCGGCCTTGTGGTAGGGCATCACCACGTGCGCACGGCTGCTGAGCACGAGACCCGACGTGTCGATGCCTCGTTCATTCAGCGAGTCGATCTCCCGAACGAGCGCCTCGGGATCGACGACGACGCCGTTGCCGATGACGGCGGTCTTGCCCGGATACAGAATCCCGGAAGGGATGAGGTGGAGCGCGAACCGCTCGCCGTCGACGACCACGGTGTGCCCGGCGTTTGCGCCCCCGTTGTAGCGCACGACCGCGTCATGCCCGGCGGCGAGCAGGTCCACCACCTTGCCTTTGCCCTCGTCGCCCCACTGGAGCCCGACGACGGCGGTGGCCGAGGCGGTTCGGGTGGGCGTCGGGCCGGTGTGCTGCGGAGAAAGCGTCATGCGGCGCTCGTGGTTGGGGCGGGCCGGTGCGGGCGAACGATAGGCCGGGGCGTGTGCGGCCCAGACCGCACAGCCGCGCCAGACCGCACCGGGTGCGCATCGATCACGAACACCGGGGCGGGACGGTGAAGGGGGAGCGATGCTCGGCCGATCGATAGGCGGGACTACCCCGGGGCGGTGAGAACATGAGCGAAGAAACCATCCGAATCATGTGCCCGAGTCTCGTGTGCCGCAAGGTGCTCGCCGTGCCCGTCGAGGCGCGGGGCAAGACGGTCAAGTGCAGGGCCTGCGGGACGCGGATCCGGATCCCTGAGTCGAGCGCCGGCGCGAAGCCCGCCGATAACAAACCCTCCGCCGAGAAGCAGGCGCCCCCCGCGAACGCGGCCTGATCGCGGTCGCATGGCGGACGATACCGGTCAGAGCGAGGGCTGTTCGTCGTCGTCATCGTCGAGGTCGAACTCGAAGTCGATGCTGCTGTCGCCGGAGGAGTCCGCCGCAAACCCGGACTGGATGGCGGACGGTGCAGCACCCGGAGCCTGCGCCGGCTTGCCCCGCTTGGCCGCCTCGGACGCGTCGATGGCCCGGGGGTGCCCGTCGAGGCGGACGACGAAGACCAGCGACCCGATCGATACAAGATCGCCGGGGGTGAGTTCGGCCTCGCCCTGCAGGCGGTGGCCGTTGACGAACGTGCCGTTGCTCGAACCCAGGTCGCGGAGGTACAGACCTCCGTCGGCCATGCGAAGTTCGCAGTGCCGACGAGACACGCTCGAGATGGGAATGCGGAGTTGGCAGTCGGTCCTGCGGCCCACCACGGTGACCGGGTGATGGAGCGAGATTTCCCGCTGACGGCCGTCGGATCGAACATGGACGAGGGAAGCGTTCACGCTGGGCGTATCCTTGTTCCGTGAATGGATCCCCGGCCACGGGCAGCCTGCCCCCGGGATTCGCCGACCACCATACCGTGCTGACCGTCCTCCCGCAACGCGAGCGCCCCTCGGCCCACCCCCTGGGGTCGGTGCCGGCGGGATGGCGAGGTGTGTCCTCCCTCTATATCCACATGCCCTTCTGCTCGCACAAGTGCCATTACTGCGATTTCTACAGCCTGGTGGACACCCGCGACCGTCAGGCCGCGTTCGTGGACCGCCTGACCCGCGAGTTGGAGGGCGTCGCTCCGTGGTTCGCGGGGACGCCGCTGAGAACCGTGTTCGTGGGGGGTGGCACGCCGAGCCTCCTCCGGATCGACCTGTGGGAGCGCGTGCTCGGCCTCCTGCATCGCCGCTTCGACACGCGGGCGATCGCGTCGGGAGAAGGGGAGTTCACCGTCGAGTGCAACCCGGAATCGGCGAGCGGCGGACTGATGGACGTGCTCGCGGCAGGGGGGGTCAACCGAGTCAGCATCGGGGCGCAGTCGTTCGAGGTTCGGCACCTTCGGACGCTGGAACGCCGGCACGACCCCGAGAACGTGGCGCGGGCCGTGGAAGCGGCGCGCCGGGCCGGCATCGCACGGCAGTCCGTGGACCTGATCTTCGGCGTGCCGGGTCAGACGCTCGGGGAGTGGGCGCGGGACGTCGAGCGGGCGATCGCGCTGGGGACGACGCACCTGTCCTGCTACGCCCTGACCTACGAGCCGAACACGGCGATGACCGCCCGGATGCGCCGGGGTGAGTTCGAGTCGATCGACGAGGAATCCGAGGCCGAGATGATGGTCTGGACGGCTGCCCGGCTGCGCGAGGCCGGGCTGGCCCGGTACGAGGTCAGCAACTTCGCGGCACCGGGCGCGGAGTGCCGCCACAACCTGGCGTACTGGCGGCAGGCGCAGTGGATCGGCGTCGGGCCGTCGGCCGCGTCGCACGTGCTCGATCCGACGGGCGGCAGCCGACGGTGGCGGAACGTGCCGCGCCTGGACGACTACCTCGGCTCGGACGGGGCGCTCGGTCCGGTGGTGGACGCCGAGGAACCGGACCCCCGTCGCCTGCTCGCGGAACGGCTCATGACCGGCGTGCGGATCGCGGAGGGCGTCGATGCTGCGCGTGTGATGGCGGAAGCGCGCTCGATCAGCGGGGAGTCGCCCGACAGACTTGCGGAGTGCGCATCAAGGCTCGTCCAGCAGGGATGGCTCGACGCGGGGGACGGGCGCTGGCGACCGACGGACGCCGGCTTCCTCTTCGCCGATCGGATGGCGCGGGACCTGATGGCGGCGCTCGGCTGAAATGGTCACTCCGCGCTGAAGAGTTCGGCTTCGACGCCGGCGGCGGTCGGTTTCAGTTCGATGCCCAAGTGGGACGCGCCGGCGCGCGTAAGCGCACGCCCGCGTCTGGTCCGTGCGAGGAAGCCGATCTGGAGCAGGTACGGCTCCACAACGTCCTCGAGCGTGCCGGCGTCTTCGTTCATGGTCGCGGCGACGGTCTCCAGGCCGACAGGCCCCCCCTCGAAGACCGAGCCGATGACGCGGAGGTAGGCCCGGTCGAGTTCGTCAAGCCCGAGGGCGTCGACGCCTTCGAGAGCGAGGGCCTCGTCCACGAGGTCCGGCGTGATCGTGCCGTTGGCACGCACCTGGGCGTAGTCGCGGACGCGGCGGAGCAGGCGGTTGGCGATCCGCGGCGTGCCTCGCGACCGGGACGCGATGGTCGCGAGAGCCGCCGCCGACGGGGCATGGACGGCGAGCACGCGGCACGTGCGTTCCAGGATGGTGAGCAGGTCGTCCGGCGAGTAGTAGCGGAGGTGGTGGACGAGGCCGAAGCGGGAACGCAGCGGGGCGGAGAGCAGGCCGGCCCGTGTCGTCGCGCCGATCAGCGTGAAGGGCTTGCAGCGGAT
The DNA here is from genome assembly GCA_014584315.1 of Planctomycetota bacterium. Classification (GTDB taxonomy): domain Bacteria; phylum Planctomycetota; class Phycisphaerae; order Phycisphaerales; family UBA1924; genus CAADGN01. The sequence continues at coordinate 31,603 of JACTNA010000010.1, forward strand.
CTGCACCGTGCGCGCGTGCAGGCCGCTATCGACCGTGACGTCGATGCGGAAGTCCTCCATCGCGGGGTAGATGAACTCCTCGACGGCGACGGGGAGTCGATGGATCTCGTCGATGAACAGGACGTCACCCCGGTGGAGGCGGGTGAGGGCGGCGACGAGGTCCGTGCCGCGCGCGAGGGCGGGGCCGCTGGTGACGTAGACCCGTGAACCCATCTCGTTGCCGATGACGTGGGCGAGAGTGGTCTTGCCGAGGCCGGGCGGGCCGTGCAGCAGCACGTGCTCCATGGCTTCGGGCGCAGCGGAGCCTGCGGCGGCCCGCGCCTTGACCGCCTCGATCGTGATGCGCAGGCGTTCGAGGAGGTCCGCCTGACCGACGTACTCGTCGATGCGCGATGGGCGCAGGGCGTTCGACGCCGCTTCATCCTCCGGCTGCTGCTGCGCGGTAACGAGCCGTTCCGTGGCCATGCGGGGAGTGTACGGGAAACGGGCGGGTCATGGAAGCGACCCGTTCCGAACCCATCAGTTGCCGGCGGCCGCCTGCTGCCCGTCCCTCGCGGGCTGCTCCGCCCGCGGCAGCATGGTCGGCGCGCACGCGAGGTTGTACGCCGTAATCGCGGAGTTTGTCGAGGACTGCACGAGGTATTCGGGGATGGCCAGGTCGAGGCGGTCGTGCTGCGTGTGCCAGCCGAAGCCGTAGTTCGCGCGGCCGATCTCGTCCCAGAAGAAGCCGGGCACGCCGACGCGGTTGAACGAGGCGTGGTCGGACCCGCCGCCGCGCGGCATCGCCTCTTCAACCCGCACGTTCACGTCCATCCACACGTCGCGTGACGAGTCGAAGAACCGGCCGTTGGTCGGCGCGGTCGCGGCGGCGAGATAGTCGCGCATGGGGGCGACCGCGTGCAGACCGCCCTGGTAGTTCGTGCCGCCGTCGTCCACGAACACGGCGGAAACCTTCGCCAGTTGCTCGGGCGGGAGCGATTCGACGTAGGCGCGCGAGCCGAGCAGGCCCTGCTCTTCGCCCGTCCAGAGGATGAACCGGATGGTGCGCTTGGGCTTCGCGCCGACCGCGGCGAGAATGCGAGCGGTCTCGAGGGTGACCGAGGAGCCGGTGCCGTTGTCGGTCGTGCCCTGCGAGCCGGGTCCGTTCCACGAGTCGAGGTGGGCGGAGACGATGATGACCTCGTCGGGGAACTCGGTGCCCGGAATCTCCGCGATGACGTTGTAGACGGGGATCGGGCCTGGGGTGAACGTGTGGGGGAGATTGAACTCCAGATCCAGGGGAACGCCGTCGTAGAGGCGGGAGTTGATGTAGTCGTAGTCCGGTTCCGAGATGTTGACCTCGACGTCCTGGGCGACCTTCTCCGGCGTCATCTCGCGCCAGCCGGGGGCCGCGCTGGTCCAGACACGTTCGTCGCCGGACGATGACACGAAGCCCAGAGGCCCCGCGAGGAGGACGCGTTCGAGGAGAGAAGGACCGTCGCCGGTGTCGCGCGTCAGCGTGGCGTGGTACCGCGCATCGGGATTGTCCGCCAGCATCGAAGAGGCGTCGGCGGTGTCGCCCGCGATCGACCAGGTCGAGGTGAACGCCCCCGCCGGGCTGACGCTGCGGTAGGAAAGGGTGCCCGTGGCTGGGTCGAAGGTAACGCCCTCCAGTTCGGCGGTGAAGTCCTGCACGGTGAACGCGCCGGCAAGCGAGCCGTCGTCCTGCCGAGTGATCTCGACTCGCATGTCCAGCCCGTCGCCGAGATCCTCGCCGGTCACGACGCCGGACCAGACGCCCGCGACGGCATCGGGAGGCGGTGCGTCGGCGCGACTGGCGATGCTCTGCCGAGCCTCGACACGGGCCGAGTAGCGGGCCGAGACGCGGCCGGGCGCGCCCCGGATGCCGCGACGCCCGGTCTGTTCCGGCGAAATGACGACCCACGCGCCGGCAAGCGAATCCTTGGCGGCCTCGAACTCGTCGTCGGTGGTGGGCATGCGCACAACCGGGCCGCGTGCGGCACCCTCGGTGCCCGGCGTCCACGCGAGCGTCGTGAAGCCCGCGAGATCGCGGATCTTCTCGTGCGTCACCGTGCCGTCGTCGCGCTCAACGCGTCGGTACACCGCCGCGGTCGAGGGGCCGCGGTCGAACCGCATCGAGACCGTGCCCCACTCGTGCAGGTGCGCGTTCGACAGCCCCCACGATGCGAACTGATCGCGTGCCCAGCGGGCGGCCCGTTCGAGATCGGTCGAGCCGGTGAGGCGGGGGCCGAAGGTGTCGCAGAGCGTCGTCAACTGCGCCATCACCTGGTTGCGGTTCATGCCCTCATCGAGGATCGCCCGAATCGTGGCTTCGTCCCCCATCGGAATTTCGGGCACGGGAACCTTCTCGCCGTTGACCACCGCGTACTCGGCGACTGGCGCGGCGAGCGTGGCGGCCGCGCCGGTCTTGCCCGAGTCCGCATCGCGACAGGCACGGCACGTCGCCTGGCAGCCGACGCCGGCGAGCGTGGTCAGACTCAGCGCGATCAAGGACAACCGGGCGGCGGTACTGAGGGACGTGGCTCGCATGAGGAGGCTCCGATGGGGATTCGAGCCTGAGCATACCGCACGAGAGCGTGGTGCGAGCGACAACACTTCCCCGATAGCGGCGAGGGATTTCCCGTGGAGAACCGCCGAGCCGTCGGACTCTGACACGCCGGACGCGATCGTGACCGCCCCGGCCTGCCCACGGCCGGCGTTCAGTCCATCGGGAGGTTCTTCGACTTCCAGAGACGGACGAGGCGGTCGAGGTCGATCGGCTCCCACACGCCCGCGTCGTTGGGCAGGTCGGTGTGGATCAGGTCGCCGCTCTCCGTGAAGAGCGACACTTGCGGGGCCTCGTCCTCGCTCAGCCGGGTGGTCAATCGCCAGGCGTTCGGGCGGTCGGCGGGCCGTTCCAGCGTGTCGGCACGGAGGGTGATCTTGCCCGCGCGAGAGTTGTAGGCGTAGAAGCGGTAGTCGCCGGGGATGCCCTTGCGGACGAGCAGTTCGGGGAGCAGGAACGCGAGGGCGCGGCTGACGTACCCGTCGCTTTCGATGACGGGCCGCGTCTCGGTCGGCGCGGTGCCGGCGCCGGCGGTGACGATGGTCATGCTGCGGTCGCTGCGCGCGCCAGTCTCCGTCCAGACCGCGGGCTTGGCCCCGTCACGGCGGACGGCCATGCGGATGGTCCACGCTTCCTCCCGCCCGTCAGGCGTCATGAAGAACGCGCCCGCGCTGTCGATCGTGCCCTCGGGCGTGAGCGTGCGGCTCTCGACTCGAACGACGTAGCCCGCCTGCCCGCCAACGGCGTCCGGCGTACGTGTCCCTCCCGCGTTGGAGAGCTCGCTCCGCGTTCCCTTGTACGCGGCCACGCGGCGGTAGCCGAGTTCCGTCGAGTCAGCGTCCGCTCCGGTGCTCGCGGGGACGTGCAGGCGGTGCCACTCCCAGTTCGGGCCGGTGGGGGCGACGACGGCCGCGAAATCGGCGGCCGTGAGTTGCGAGACGACGGCCGCTCCGAGGTTCAGCCCCGTGCCGCGACGCAGGGCGATGTCCGCCGGATCGGCGAAGGCGACGCGGGCCATGGTGGCCTCGTAGAGGGCGCGAGCGATCGGCAGATTCGGCTCGGTCGTGATGAGCTCGAAGGTGACGATCCGCTCGGACGTCGGGCGGAAGACGGTGTAGCCGTACACGATGGCCGGGCCGGAGTACGCGGGCGTCGAGATGTAGAAGCGATCGACGGGCTTGCCGTCGAGCACCAGGTTCGATGCCCGGTCGAATGTGGCGGCCTGCGTCCTGGTGGTGCGGGTGTCGCCGGGGTTGCGGACGATGCTGGAGACCGACTCCTCCCGCATTCGGATGATGTCGTCGCCGATCGAAATGACCGTCTGGTCCGGCTCGGCGCGGGCCGTCTGCACATTGATGAGGCCGATCATCTCCGGCAGGTTGATGCGGACGTTGGTGACTCCTCCGATCTCGTTCGAGGCCGCCTCGGAGCCGACCGGCAGGTACATCTCCAGGCCGATCGAGTCGCGCCGGAACGGGGTGTCGTCGAACTCGATGGAGACCGGCCGTGCGGTCCGATCGGGTTGTGTTTGGGCCGAGGCGAGCGACGGCGGGAGGAGGAACAAGGCCGCGATGACGACGGCGGCGGCGCGGACGGCCGGTCGGTGCGTGGCGGTGGGGAGCATGTCGGGGCCTCCGTGGTTCGAGCGCGGTCCGGTGGTTCATCGACCGGGGGTGGGAGTCGGCTTTGGCAGGGCGTGCGGCGGACCCGGACCAGACTATGCGCCGGGGCCCGGGGATGGAAAAATGGGTGGGACGCCGGGTGTGCGGCGTTGACAACCGTCTTTGGGGCCGTACCCTACGGGGCTTGTCTCCGAGCGGAGGCAGAGCGCGCGCAGGCGGAGCCTGGCGCAGTTCACGAACTGGCCGGTCCGGCGGGAACGGCCGCCAGAGTTCGGGGAGTGGACCGAATCGCGTCCGGGCGTCCGGGCGCGGCGGTGTGGATCGCCGGTCGGGCGTTCCGATCGGCGTGCGGTGTGTGTCGCACGAATGGGCGTGCGGGCACGGAGTGGTTGGGCCGACGGCGACCGTCGGCGATGCGGGGCGCACGATGACGGGCGGGAAGATCCGAATCCGGATGGAGGCGTACGACCACATCGCGCTGGACGCTTCCGCGCGCGAGATCGTCGAGCACGCGAAGCGCACGAACGCGAAGGTCGCGGGACCGATCCCGCTGCCGACGCGCATCGAGCGCTACACCGTGCTGCGCTCGCCCTTCATCGACAAGAAGAGCCGCGAGCAATACGAGATCCGCACCCACAAGAGGATTATCGACATCATCGAGCCGAACGCGAGGACCGTCGAGGCGCTCAACCGACTCGTCGTCCCCGCGGGCGTGTTCGTGAAGATCAAGGCGTGACGTGTGCCGGGCCGGGCCTCAGACGAGAGGGCCGGCCCGATGAGTTTGAACGAAGGCTTCCTCTGCCCGGCGAGGCACGAAGCAGCGAAGGACGACGGACGATGGGCCTGACACTGCTGGGCAGGAAGATCGGCATGACGCGCGTCTACAACGACGCGAACGTCAGCGTGCCCGTGACCGTCATCGAGGTCGGGCCGTGCGTGGTGACGCAGGTCCGCACCGACGACCGCGACGGGTACGCCGCCGTGCAGGTCGGGTACGGCGAGATCAAGCCCCGCCGGTCGACGATGGCGATGATCGCGCACGACGCGAAGGCGGGGACGACGCCCAAGCGCGTTCACCTGGAGTCGCGTCTGAGCGCGGACGAGGCGTCGGCGTTCGAGGCGGGCCAGTCGCTCGGCGTCGATCGCTTCGAGGGCGTGCCGTACGTGGACGTGATCGGGGTCAGCAAGGGCAAGGGCTTCGCGGGCACCATGAAGCGCCACAACTTCAAGGGCTTCACCGCGACGCACGGCACGGAACGCAAGCACCGCGCGCCCGGCTCGATCGGCGGCCTGGCCACGAACCGCGGCTTCAGCGGCAAACTGAAGAAGGGCAAGCGGATGTCCGGGCACCTCGGGGCGGAGCGCGTGACGGCGCGCAGCCTCGACGTCGTGCGGATCGATGCGGAAAAAGGCCTGCTCCTCGTGAAGGGGCCGGTCCCCGGTCCCTATGGTTCGGTGGTCGAGATTCGGCCGGCGGTTCGGCTGAACAAGAGCAAGGCGAAGAAGGCGGCCGCGAAGTAGCGGCACGATGAAGGCGACTTCCGCGGGCGAGAGCGACTCGCCCGGGAGGCCCGGAGGGTCGGAGGCGAGCGCCGACGAAACCGCCGGGCGGCAACAGGAGACGTGAGCGGCCCGTCGCGTGGCGGGCCGCGCAATGGCAGCCGAGTCGAAGCCGACCCGGCCCCCGTCGGGGCGACCCGACGGCCCGCGAGGGCGACAGGGGAGGGCGGATAGGCGAGCCGGGCGAAGCCCGGGGCAAGGCGCGAGGCGAGGTAAGACGCATGGATGTCCCCGTCTACAACACGAAGGGCGACGAGGTCGCGACGCTCAACATCGACGAGCAGTCCCTGGGCGGGACGGTGAACGCCGCGCTGATCAAGCAGGCGTACGTGATGTACCACGCGAACCTTCGGCAAGGCTCGTCGCGGACGAAGAACCGCCACGACGTCGAAGGCTCGACGAAGAAGATCTACAAGCAGAAGGGCACGGGCCGGGCGCGCCACGGCGACCGGAAGGTCCCGCAGTTCCGCGGCGGCGGGCACGCATTCGCCAAGCGCCGGACGCGCGAGGACTACCACCTCTCGATGCCGACGAAGATGCGGCGCAAGGCGAACCGCAACGCGCTGCTGGCGAAACTGGTGGACAACGAGGTGCGCGTGGTGGACGACCTGGCCTTCGCCGAGCCGAAGACCAGGTCGTTCGTCGATCTGCTCGGCGCGTTGAAGGTGGACCGCAGCGCGCTGGTCGCGCTGTCGGGCGACCGCGACGGGCAGCGGAACGCCGCGCTGTCGGCGCGGAACATCGACGGTGTGACGCTCTGCCGGTCGGACCAGTTGACGTGCTTCAACATGCTCAACCACCGCTACCTGGTCATCGGGCGGCGCGAGTTGGAGTCCTGGCTCAACGGACCGAGCAGCCAGACGGGCAAGTCAGCCAAGATCGAGCCGATGGGCCGCGCGAAGGCGGCGGGCGGGGAGGCCAAGTGATGAACCCTGCGGACGTGATCAAGCGGCCGCTGCTGACCGAGAAGTCCACGCTCGGGATGAACGAGCGCGGGCACTACGCCTTCGTCATCGACCGGCGCGCGTCGAAGACCGACGTGAAGCACGCGGTGGAGACGCTCTACGGCGTGAAGGTCGAGCGGGTGTGGACGCAGAACCAGAAGGGCCGGCGCCGCCGCCTGCGGTACGGGTGGATCAAGGAGCCGGTGGTGAAGAAGGCGAGCGTTCGGTTGGCCGAGGGCCAGTCGATCGAGTTGTTCTGAGGTGATTGACGATGCCCATCCGCACATACAAGCCGACGAGCGCCGGACGCCGCAACGCCTCCGTCAACACGCACTCGGAAGTGACGAAGAAGCGGCCCGAGAAGTCGCTGGTGCGCCCCCTCCCGAAGAAGGGCGGGCGCAACCACCACGGGGTCATCACGTCGCGCGGTCGCGGCGGGGGCGTGAAGCGGATGTACCGCCTCATCGACTTCCGGCGCAAGGACCGCGACGGGATCGCGGGCAAGGTCGCCGGGATCGAGTACGACCCGAACCGCTCGTGCCACATCGCCCTGATCGAGTACGCCGACGGCGTGAAGCGCTACATCCCCGCGCCGGCCGGCCTGAAGGTCGGGCGGACGGTCGTGTGCTCGAGCGCCGGGCCTGTCGAGCCGGAGGTCGGCAACGCGATGCCGCTGCGGTACATCCCGACGGGCCTCGAGGTGCACTGCGTGGAGATCACGCCGGGCAAGGGCGGACAGATGTGCCGCTCCGCCGGGGCGAGCGCGCGGCTGAGCAACCGCGAGGGCGGGTTCGCGACGCTGGTGCTGCCGAGCGGCGAGATCAGGCGCGTCCCCGCGGATTGCCGGGCGACGATCGGCGCGGTCGGCAATACGGACCATCAGAACCGTCGCCTGGGCAAGGCGGGGCTGACGCGCAAGTTGGGTCGTCGGCCGATCACGCGCGGCGTCGCCAAGAGCCACCACGCCCACCCGCTCGGCGGCGGCGAGGGCCGCTCGAAGAGCAACCGCGCCCCGTGCGGGCCGACGGGCGTGCCGGCCAAGGGCGGCAGCACCCGCAATCGCAAGCAGCACAGCGAGAAGTTGATCATCCGTCGCCGGTACAGCCGCCGCTACGGGCAGCTGAAGTGATCTGAGGAACCAGGCACATGGGACGCAGTCTGAAGAAAGGCCCGTACGTCGTTGAGAAGCTCTACCGCAAGGTGGAGCGGATGAACCAGCAGAACCGTCGCGAGCCGGTGAAGACCTGGTCGCGACGCTGCACCATCGTGCCGGAGTTCGTGGGGCACACGTTCAAGGTCCACAACGGGCGCGTGTTCATCGACGTGTTCGTGACCGAGGACATGGTGGGGCACAAACTGGGCGAGTTCAGCGCGACCCGCACCTTCCGCGGGCACACGAACAAGAAGGAAGGCATCAAGGCGGGCGAGTCCGCCTGAGGCGGGCGAAGCAGCAAAGGGACCGTGCCGTGAGGATTCGAGGCGACAAACTGAGACTGCTGGCCGAGCAGAGCGGCGTGACGGCCGAGGAACTGGCCCGCGCGGTCGAGCGGACCGGCCTGAAGGGCGACCGTGCCGCGTCCGCCGTGCGGAACTGGATGGGCGGGCGCGACCACCCCCGCTGCAAGGCCGCCGACGTGACGAGGCTGGCCGAGGCTCTGGGGTGCGAGGTCCGCGACCTCGCCCGGTTCACGAGCAGCGTGCGCTACAGCCGCGGCAGCACCCGCAAGGCGCGGCTCGTGGCGGACATGGTCCGCGGGCGCACGGTCGAGGACGCCCTGAACGTGCTCGCGTTCAGCCCGAAGCGTGCGGCGACGAACGTCCGCAAGGCGCTCTCGGCGGCGGTCGCGGACGCGGAGGCGGCGGAGGCGGACGTGGGGAGCCTGGTCGTCGCCGAGAGCCGCGTCGATGAGGGATCGCAGATCAAGCGGTTCCGCCCGAAGGACCGCGGGCGCGCGCACCAGATCATCAAGCAGACGAGCCACATCACGATCGGCGTGGAGGAGCGCGGCTGATGGGACAGAAGACGCACCCGTTCGGACTGAGGCTCGGCATCACGGAGGCGCACCGCTCGCGGTGGTACGCCCCCAAGGCGCTGTACGGCGAGCTGCTGGTCGAGGACGAAAAGATCCGCAAGCACCTGGACAAGCGCCTCAACCGCACGCCGCCCAACGCCGCCGTCTCGGACATCCACATCGAGCGCACCCGCGAGGAGCTGAAGGTCATCATCCGGACGGCTCGCCCGGGCCTGGTGATCGGGCCGAAGGGGGCCGAGGTCGAGCGCATCACGCAGGAACTGGCCTACATGACGGGCCGGAAGGTGGCGATCTCGATCATCGAGATCAAGCAGCCGGACCTGGACGCGCAGTTGGTCGCGGAGGGCGTGGCGGAGCAGTTGGCCAAGCGGGCGGCCTTCCGCCGGGTGGTGAAGACCCGGGCCGAGGGCGTGATGCAGGCCGGCGCCAAGGGCGTGAAGATCCTGATCTCGGGGCGTCTGGGCGGCGCGGAGATGAGCCGCCAGTTGGACGTCCGGCTCGGATCGCTGCCGCTCAGCACGCTGCAGGCGCACGTGGACTACGGGTTCGCCGAAGCGCGGACGGGGTACGGCGTGATCGGGGTGAAGGTGTGGATCTATCGCGGGATGTACGACGAGCAACAGACCGAGGAAGAGGGCGCGTCCCGCGCGGCGGGCGCGAGGCCGCGAGCCCGCGGGCGTCACTGAGATTGGCAACCAGCAGCAGCGGAGATTGACGGATGCCTCCCTACAAGATTCCCAAGCGAGTGAAGTACCGCAAGGAGTTCCGGCGCGTGCGCGACCGCCGCGCGACGAAGGGGAACTACGTCGCGTTCGGGGACTACGGCCTCCAGGCGCTGGACGGGTGCTGGCTGCCCTCGAACGTGATCGAGGCCGGGCGCATCGCGGCGCAGCACCTGCTGAAGCGCGAGGGCAAGCTGTTCATCCGCGTCTTCCCGGACAAGCCGATCAGCAAGAAGCCGCTCGAGACCCGGATGGGCACCGGCAAGGCGGACGTCGAGTACTGGGCGGCGCGGGTGCGGGCGGGCACGATGCTCTTCGAGATCGCGGGCGTCCCCGAGGACGTGGCGAAGCAGGCGTTGTCGCGGGTGGCGATGAAGATGCCGGTGCGGTGCCGGTTTGTGGGCCGGCGGATTACGGCGTGAGGAGGTCGGCGCGATGACTGGCCCTGAGATCAGGCGGATGAAGGACGAGGAACTGACCATCGAACTGCGCACCCTGCGCCAGAAGTTGTTCAGGATGCGGACGCAGGCCGCGAGCGAGAAGATCGAGGACACGTCGCTCTTTCGCAAGGTGCGGCGCGACGTGGCGAGGCTGGAGACGGAACGGACCCGGCGCCGGGCGGCGTCGGCGGCGAGGGCGTGACCGGCGGATCGGCTGAGGACCATCGACGATGAGCGAAGCGAAGACTGACTCCAGGACGACGAAGGTCGGTGTGGTCGAGACCGACGGGCGCGACAAGACCCGCAAGGTGGTCGTGCGCTTCACCGCGCGGCACCCCAAGTACGGGAAGTACGTGCAGCGCCGCACGGTCCTGCACGTGCACGATCCGGAGAACGAGAGCCGCCGCGGCGACGTCGTCGAGGTGACGCAGTGCCGCCCGGTGAGCAAGACCAAGCGGTGGCGTCTGGTGCGGGTCGTGGAGCGAAAGAGCGAGCGCCTGGTCGAGGGCGCGTGAGATCGGGTTGAGGTGCCGTCATGCTGCAGCAGGAATCAAGGTGCGAGGTCGCGGACAACTCGGGCGCGAAGATCGCCTATGTCATCAAGGTGTACGGCGGCTCGACGCGGCGCGGCGGGTTCCGCCGGCGGACGGCGGGCGTCGGCGACCGCGTGCTCGTGAGCGTGAAGAAGGCCCTGCCCGGGGCCGAGGTGAAGCCGGGCGACATGTCCAAGGCCGTCGTCGTGCGGACGGCCAAGGCCAAACGCCGCGCGGACGGGTCGTACGTCCGGTTCGACCGCAGCGCGGTGGTGCTGATCAACGACGACGGGAACCCGAAGGGGACGCGCATCTTCGGCCCGGTGGCGAGGGAGTTGCGCGAGCGGAACTACATGAAGATCGTTTCTCTGGCCTCCGAGGTGGTCTGAGGGAAGGTGAGCAGATGCCCAGGCACGTGAAGAAAGGCGACGTCGTGATCGTGACCTCCGGCTCCCACAAGGGCCGGCAGGGCGAGGTCATGCGCGTGATCCCCGACAAGGACCGCGTGGTGGTCAAGGGCGTGAACCTCCGCGTGAAGCACCTCAAGCCCACGCGAACCAGCCCGCAGGGCGGGATCATCACCAAGGAGGCCCCCATCCACATCAGCAACGTCAGCCCGGTGGCCGACGGCAAGCCCACGAGGGTCAGGTTCGAAGTGAAGCCGGACGGGAGCAAGGTCCGCGTGGCGGTGCGCGGCGGCAAGGTGCTGGGCAAGGTGCGCGGGCCGCGGGCGAAGACGGGGGCGTGAGGCCCCCAGCGGGCAGAACGGCGGGTTGAATCATGGCGAAAGACGCGACGAAGCAGAAGAAGGGCAAGGGCGGCGTGGTCGAGGGCGCGGAGCCGGCGCGGCCGTCGCGCGTCCGCACGCGCTACGACACCGAGGTCCGCCCGAAGGTCACCGAGCGGTTCGGCATCGAGAACCGGATGGCGATGCCGAAACTCGAGAAGATCGTCATCAACGTGAACATGGGCCGGCACCTGGACGGGACGAAGATCCCGCCCACCGTGAAGCAGCAGGTGCTCGACACGCTGAAGACGATCAGCGGGCAGAGGCCCGTCGTGCTCAAGGCGAAGAAGTCGGTGTCGAACTTCAAGGTCCGCGAGGGGTACGAGACGGCGGCGATGGTGACGCTCCGGCGCGACCGGATGTGGCACTTCCTCGACCGCCTGATCAACCTCGCCACCCCGCGCATCAAGGACTTCCGCGGGCTGTCGCGGACGGCCTTCGACCGCCAGGGCAACTACTCGATGGGCCTGAACGAACAGGGCGTGTTCCCCGAGATCAACATGGCCGAGGTCCAGTTCACGCACGGGATGAACATCAACTTCTCCTTCTCGAACTCGGACCCCGAGAAGAGCCTGTTCGTGCTCGAGCAGTTGGGGATGCCGTTCCAGAAGGTGGGCGAGAAGAACTGAGTCGGTTCTGGAGGACGCATGACGACGAAGGCGCAGATGGCGAAGACGAGGCGGACCCCGAAGTTCTCGACGCGGACAGTGCGACGGTGCGAACTGACCGGACGCTCGAGGGGCGTGTACCGCAAGTTCCGCATCAGCCGCATCATGCTGCGGAAACTGGCGTTGGAGGGGAAGATCCCCGGGATGCGAAAGGCGAGTTGGTAAGCGTTGAACGGGACGAAACACACCGAGCCACACAGGCTTCGAGGCGGTGACGAACGATGGCGATGAGCGACCCAATCGCGGACATGCTGACACGGATCCGGAACGCCGTGCGCAACAAGGCCCGGACGGTGACCTGCCTGAACAGCAAGGTCAACCGCGGGATCGCGGACGTGCTCCAGGCCGAGGGCTACGTCGAGGGATACGACGTGGTCGAGGACGGCCGGCAGGGGCTGATCAAACTGCGGCTCAGGTACGGCCCGCGCGGCGAGACCGTGATCCATGAGATCCGGCGCGAGAGCCGACCCGGCCGGCGCGTCTACGTGGGCGTCGAGGCCCTGCCGCGCCCGATCCAGGGACTCGGCATCGGCGTGGTCTCCACGAGCCGGGGCGTGCTGAGCGACCGCAAGTGCCGTGAGGAGCGCATCGGCGGCGAGCTGCTCTGCACGGTCGAGTGAGCTGAGGAAGGACTGGAATCCCCGCCGCGTGGCGGACGACGAGGACAGCCGAGATGTCGAGGATCGGAAAACAACCCGTAGCCGTGCCCAAGGGCGTCAAGGTCACGGTCAGCGACGACACGGTCAAGGTCGAAGGGCCGAAGGGCACGCTCTCGATCAAGCGACCGGCCGAGGTCTCGGTGCGCGTCGATGAGGGCGCGGCCAGCGTCGTCTGCGAGATCGACCCGGCGCGAGCGGAGGACCGCCAGGTGCGGGCGCACTGGGGCACGACGCGCGCACACATCCAGAACATGGTGGACGGCGTCTCCAAGGGGTACGAGAAGACAATGGAGATCGTCGGCGTGGGCTGGCAGGCGGCGCTCGCGGGGCGGGAGGTGCGCCTCCAACTCGGGTTCGCCAATCCCGTGGTCATGCCGATTCCCCAGGGCCTCACGGTCACGGTGGACAAGCAGATCGTGAAGATCGCCGGCCCGGACAAGCAGGCGGTCGGGCAGTTCGCGGCGGCGATGCGCTCGAAGCGCAAGCCCGAGCCGTACAACGGCAAGGGCATCAAGTACTCGGACGAGACGATCCGTCGCAAGCAGGGCAAGCAGTTCGGCGCCTGAACGGGCGCGCAGGCCCGGGCGAGCCGGGCGGAGTTGGACGATGGACAGGCAGCAGAAAAAAGAGCAGCGTCACGCGAGAAGGCGGATCGGCATCCGCAAGCGCATCACGGGCACGGCCGAGCGGCCACGCCTGGCGGTCTACCGCTCGCTGAACCACGTCTACGCGCAGGTCATCGACGACCTCGCCGGGCGGACGATCGTGTCCGCGTCCACGCGCGACAAGGACGCCTCGATCGAGAAGACGGGCAACGCGGCGGCGGCGGCGGCGGTCGGCGCGAGACTCGCCCAGAAAGCGAAGGCCAAGGGCATCACCAAGGTCGTCTTCGACCGCGGCGGGTTCCGCTATCACGGGCGGGTCAAGTCGCTCGCGGACGCGGCTCGCAAGGGCGGATTGGAGTTCTGACGAGGAACGGTTGAATCGGGGCGGTGCGCGGCGGGCGCGTGCCCCGCACACGGACGGACGGCATGACGGGCTGCGGCCCGGGGACGAACAGAGAGCATCATGGCACAGGGTCTCGAAGAGCACGGGCAGATGGAATCGACGACGTTGGGCGTCTTTCGCACAGCGTCCACGGTCAAGGGCGGACGCCGGTTCAGTTTCGGCGCGCTGGTCGTCTGCGGCGACAAGCGAGGGCGCGTCGGCTACGGGCACGGCAAGGCCAAGGAAGTCCCCACGGCCATCGAGAAGGCCGAGAAGTTCGCCCGCCGTCAGATGACGACGATCCCCCGCGTCGGCGGCACGATCCCCCACGAGGTCGAGGGCCGATACGCCGCGTCTCGCGTGCGGCTGATCCCCGCGTCGCCGGGCACGGGCGTCGTGGCGGGCGGCTCGGTCCGCGCGGTCCTGGAGATGGCCGGCGTGAGCGACTGCCTGACCAAGTGCTACGGCTCGACGAACAAGATCAACACGGTGAAGGCCGTCTTCGACGGGCTTGCCCGGCTGCGGATGAGCGAGACCGTGCGCGAGTTGCGCGGCGTGGACCTGCCCGCGACCGAGATCGAGCAGAAGATCGAGCGCGGCAAGCGGTTCATGCCCTCGAACGTCGCCGGCGAGCGCATGCGCGCTCCGGTCAACACCATCGGCCAGGAGCGTCGTGGCGGACGCGGCGGCGGTGGGGGCGGTCGCGGCCGCCGCGGCGGTCAGCAGGGTGGGGGCCAGCAGGGCGGGCCGGCCGACGCCCAGGGCGGTTCGGACGGCGCACGGGCCTGACGGCAGAGGTATTGAACGATCCAGCACATCGCCCCGATCGAGCGGGAGTGACCCGAGATGATGATCCACGACGTAACGAAACTGGCCGGCAAGTACAAGGCACGCAAGCGCATCGGCCGCGGCCAGGGCTCCGGCCAGGGCAAGCAGTCCGGGCGCGGGCACAAGGGCGCGGGCAGCCGCACCAGCCACTCGACCCGCCACCAGTTCGAGGGCGGGCAGATGCCCTACTTCCGGCGCATGCCGAAGTTCGGCTTCTCGAACGTCAACTTCAAGACGCGCTTCTGGATCGTGAACCTCGGCTCGATCGTCTCGCACCCCGACTTCGCACGCGGCGGCGCGATCAACGCCGAGACGCTCGTGAAGGCCGGACTGATCCGCGACACCAGCCGCGGCGTGAAGGTCCTCGGCGATCTCGGCGAGCACACCCTGACCCAGAAGTTCACGGTGGAGGCGGCGCGGGTGTCGTCCTCGGCGCGGAAACTCATCGAGGGCGCGGGCGGCTCGGTCAACGAGACGGGCTCACGGCGCGATCGCGTCCGCGGCATCGACCGCAACTCCGGCGACCCGACCCCGAAGAACCTCACGAAGAAGTTGCGTCGCGGCTCCAAGAAGAAGCCGGCGAAGCCGGAGGCGGCCGCGCCGACGGAGGAATCGTGACCGCCCCGCGAGCGCGTGAGTCCGGCGGGCGCGGCCATCGCGCGCGGGTCCGGGTCCAGGAGCCGGCAGGATGCTGAGCACCCTCGTCAACGTCTTTCGCATCTCCGAACTGCGGAACAAAATCCTGTTCACGCTCGGGATGCTCGTCGTCTACCGCATCGGGTTCTGGATCCCGCTCCCCGGCGTGAACCAGGAACGCCTGGCCGAGTACTTCCGCCAGGCGGCGGAGACGGGAAGCGCGGTCGGCCGCCTCTCGCAGTACGTCGCGATCTTCTCCGGCGGCTCCTTCTCGCAATCGACCATCTTCGGCCTCGGGATCATGCCCTACATCTCGGCGGCGATCATCTTCCAGGAGTGGACGCGCTACACGACCGTCGGCCTGTGCATCGTGCAGGCGGTCGGCTGGCTGACCTACATCACGTCCCAGGGCATGGTGTACCAGTCCGCCGCCCAGAACCCGATGTGGTGGATCACCGCAGTCACCGCCCTGACGGCGGGCACCGTCTTCCTGATGTGGCTGGGCGAGCAGATCGACCGCTTCGGCATCGGCAACGGCGTTTCGATGATCATCATGGCCGGCATCCTGACCGGGATGCCACAGGCTGTCCTCTGGGTCTTCGGGAACTTCGACCCGACCGACCCGACGAAGATGAACTACATGAGCCTGCTCTTCCTGCTGGGCGGGTTCGTGCTCGTGGTGGGGGGATCGGTGATCCTCACCGTCGCCCAGCGCCGAATCCCGGTGCAGCAGGCCAAGCACACCCGCGGCCGTCGGGTCTACGGCGGGCAGCGCAGTTACCTGCCCCTGAAGGTGAACCACGGCGGCGTCATGCCGATCATCTTCGCCAGTTCGCTGATGATCTTCCCTTCGGTCATCTTCGAGGCGTTGGCGGGCACGGCACAGCCCGGCTCCGCACCCGCGTGGTGGATCGCAACGACGCGCTGGCTCGGGGACGCCTTCATGATGGGCGAGTTCCCCTACGTCCTGCTCTACGTGCTGATGGTGTACTTCTTCAGTTACTTCTGGATCACCGTGCAGTTCAACCCGGAGGAAATGGCCAAGCAGTTGCGAGACCACGGGTCGTTCATCCCGGGCCTGCGACCCGGCCCTCGAACCGCAGAGTACCTCGAAACGGTGATGGAGCGGATCACCTACGTCGGCGCGGCGTTCCTGGCCGTCATCGCCGTGCTCCCGATGGTCGTCAACAAGAGCCTGAACATCGACTTCTCGGTGACGCAGTTCCTCGGCGGCACCGGCCTGCTGATCGTGGTCAGCGTGACGCTCGACTTCCTGCAGCGGGTGGAGGCCGCCCTCCTCATGCGCAACTACGCCGGCTTCCTCAGCGGGCAGGAGGGCGGGCCGAAGATGCGCATCCGCGGCCCACGCGGGTGATCGCGCCCGGCTCAGGCTCGGTCATCGCCCTCAAGACCGCCGACGATCTCGCGGCGATGCGCATCGCCGGGCGAGCGGTCTGGCACGCCGTGTCGGCCGCCGTTGGGCGGTGCGCGCCGGGCATGACGACGGCCGAAGTCGCTGGTGCCGCCCTCGCAGCCGCCGATGGCCTCGAGGCGGCGATCATCAGCGTGTGCGTCAACGACCAAGCCGCGTTCGCCCCGCCCGGTCCGCGTCGGCTGTGCGCCGGCGATCTCGTCACCGTCGATGTCGCCGGTGCGGTCGGCGGTTGGTGGAGCGATGCGGCACGCGTGGCCGTCGTCGCGCCGCCCGGCGAGGACGCCCTCCGGCTCGCGCAGGCCGCCGACGCAACGCTCGCCGCGGGGCTGGCCGCGATCCGGCCGGAAGTCGCGTGGTCCGCGGTGGCGGCGGCCGTGCGGGCGGAAGCCGGTCGAAGGGGAGTGGGCCTCGTTGTGAGTCTCGCCGGGCACGGGATCGGCCGCCGACCGCACGAGGGGCCTGCGTTGCGGCTGGACGCGACCGCGGGAGGACCCGGGGACCTGGTATTGCGAGCGGGCATGGTGGTGACGCTGGAGCCGACCGTCACGCTCGGGAACGGTGCGACGGTCGAGGCCCCCGACGGCACCGTGCGGACGGCGGACGGAGGCCTGGTCTGTACGGAGGAGCGGACGCTCGCCGTGCCGGCTGTCGGCACGGAGGTCTTGACCGGGGCATGACGCGGGGGATCGGGCGGCCAACAATGTGCCTCCGGTCTTGGGAGGGGCGGCGTCGCCCCCCGGATCGGCGGCAGCCGGGAGGCGTATGGCGAAGCAGGACGAGAAGTTCACGTTCGAGGCGACGGTGATCGAGGCGTTACCCAACGCCACGTTCAAGGTCCGCCTGCCGAACGAGCAGAAGACCGAGGTGCTGGCGTATGTGTCGGGGAAGATGCGGATGAACTACATCCGCATCCTGCCGGGCGACCGGGTGACGGTCGAGATGAGCCCCTACGACCTGACCAAGGCGCGGATCACCTATCGGCACTGAACCGGGGCCTGCAAGGCCCCGCCCCCGAGATCGGAAGGGCCACGCGAGACCTCGCCTTGAGCAGGGGAGTGGCCGGGTTTGGGGGGCGAGCCTACCATCCCGGCCCCGCCGCGTGGGCGGGCAAGTGGGTGCGGATCGTGTCCGAATCGGCCGATGGGCCTGGGGTTTGAGCCGTGAAGGTCAAGGCGAGCGTGAAGCGTATCTGCGCGAAGTGCCAGGTGGTCCGCCGCCGGGGCAAGGTTCGCGTGATCTGCAAGGCCGACCCGAAGCACAAGCAGGTGCAGGGCTGACATCGACCGGGTTGAAGGAGCATCGCGGTGCCACGTATCGCCGGCGTTGACGTTCCCGAGAAGAAGAAGATCCTGTACTCGCTGCAGTACGTGCACGGGATCGGCCCGAAGTTCGCGTCGGACATCCTGGCCGAGGCGCAGGTCGATCCGAACCTGGCCGCCGGCGAGCTGCCCGAGCAGAAGGTGGCGCAGATCAACGCCATCATCGACGCGAGTTACCTCGTGGAGGGCGCGCTGCGTCGGCACGTGTCGCAGAACGTCCAGCGTCTGAAGGACATCCGGTGCTACCGGGGCGAGCGGCACCGCAAGGGGCTGCCCGTCCGCGGGCAACGCACGCGCTGCAACGCACGCACGCGCAAGGGCCGCAAGAAGACGGTCGCGGGCAAGAAGGGCGTGAAGGCCAAGTGATCGCCGCGCGGTGCGGCGGCGTCGCGAGGTTCCTGCCCCGCACGGGGAGAAGGAACCGCTGAAGCGAGGGACAGATGGCGAAGAAGGTCAAGAAGGTTCGCAAGAACGTCGTCCGCGGCATCGTGTACGTCCGCGCGACGCAGAACAACACGATCGTGACGATCACGGACCCCAACGGCGAGACGCTGTGCTGGGACTCGTCGGGCACGATCGGGTTCAAGGGCGCGCGCAAGAGCACGCCATTCGCCGCCACCCGCGCGGGCGAGCAGGCCGGCCAGAAGGCCCGCAAACTCGGCATGAGCGAGGTCGAAGTGCGCATCAAGGGGACCGGCCCGGGGCGCGAGTCGGCCGTCAACGGGCTGGTGAGCACGGGGCTTCGAGTGACGGCGATCGAGGACCACACGCCGGTGCCGCACAACGGCTGCCGGCCGCGGAAGCGTCGCCGCGTCTGATACGGATCCGTTCGCGTCGCCCCGGACAGCAGGGGCCGAGGCCATGCGGCAGGGCCTCGGCATCCGAGAGCCGGCGGGCGTCTGACCTCCCTGGAGGCTGCCGCGGTTCGAGGTGGTCATCATGCGCATTCGCTGGCGTGGGCTGGAGTTGCCGAACCGGGTCACGAACGACCCCAAGGCGAGGAGCGACACGTTCGGTCGCTTCACGATCGAGCCGTTCGAGCGCGGGTTCGGAACGACGGTGGGCAACAGCCTCCGTCGCATCCTGCTCAGTTCGCTCGAAGGGGCGGCCGTCAAGAGCGTCAAGATCAAGGGCGCGGAGCACGAGTTCACCACCCTCCCCGGTGTGCTGGACGACGTGACGGACCTGATCCTCAACGTCAAGGGCCTCGTCGTCCGACTCGACGGCGACGAGGAGAAGACGATGAAACTCGCGGCCCGTGGGCCGGGCGAGGTCACGGCCGACCTCATCGAGGCGGACCCGGCGATCACCGTGCTGAACAAGGGGTACGTGATCTGCACGCTGACCGACGAGGTGGACTTCGAGATGGAGTTCGTCGTCGGCAAGGGGCGCGGGTACGTCCCGGCGAGCGAGCAGTACAGCCGCAACGAGGAGCAGGAGATCGGCCGCATCTTCATGGACGCGATCTACTCGCCCGTGCAGCGGGTGCGCTACAAGGTCGAGGAGACCCGCGTCGGGCAGCGCACGAACTACGACAAACTGATCATGGAGATCTGGACCAACGGCACGGTCGCGCCCGAACTCGCGCTCGTCGAGGCCGCCAAGATCCTCCGCAAGCACCTCAACCCGTTCGTGCAGTACTTCGAACTCGGCCAGGAACGGGTCTCGGACGAGGCGGCGGCCGCCGCGGGCGTCGACGAGGAACTGATCCGCAAACTGAACATGCCGATCGGCGACCTCGAGTTGAGCGTGCGGGCGAGCAACTGCCTCGAGTCGGCCAAGATCGACACCGTGGCGCAACTCGTCACGCACAGCGACGCCGAACTCCTGAAACTCCGCTCGTTCGGCCGGACCTCGCTGCGCGAGGTGAAGCGGAAACTGCTCGACCTCGGGCTGGACCTGGGGATGTCGCTGCCGGAGGGATACACGCTGCCGACTTCCTCCGCCTGAAGGGGGGCATCGGCCTACAGTTGAAGCCCGCCGGGGCGGCCCGGGGGCGTAGAGGAGTCGCGTCATGCGTCACCGCAAGGCTGGCTACAAACTGGGTCGGACGACCGCGCACCGGAAGGCGATGCTGCGCAACATGGCCGCGTCGCTCTTCGAGCACGGCCAGATCGTGACCACCGTGCCGAAGGCCAAGGCCGTCCAGCCGTTCGTCGAGCGGATCGTCACAAAGGCGAAGCGCGGCGACCTGCACGCCCGCCGGCAGGTCATCGCCATGCTCGGACAGGATCGAAAGGCCTTCGCCTGGTCGTACCTCCCCAAGCAGGCGTCGGACGCCGAACGGGAGCGCGTCGAGCAGCAACGCGAGCGGGCCGAGGCCTTCTTCGATATCCCGGACGCGTCCGGCGTCGAGCGCAACCGCTACGGCGAACTCCGCAAGGCACCCCGCCTGGTCAAGCACATCTTCGACAACGTCGCCCCCCGATTCCAGGATCGTCAGGGCGGGTACACACGGATCGTCAAACTCGGGTACCGCCGACTCGGCGACGGCACCCCGCTCTGCGTGCTCCAGTTCGTCGGGGCGGAAGAAGGCCCCGAGGTCGGCGGAAAGCCGGGCACCCGGCGCCGTCAGGCCGACCGCCGCACCGCCTACGCCGCCAGACTCCGCAAGGACGCCCAGGAGGCGCAGGCCGCCACGGCCTGAACACGCCGCCGAAGGTAGACTCGCCCAACGCCCGGCCATGACGGTCGGGCGTTGTCATGCGGAGACGCGGACATGCGGAACGCGAGAATCGGTGTCGCGATCGTCGGCGTGCTGGCCCTGACGCTCGTGCTCATCGGCGTACGGACGAACCTCATCCGTCCGGCACGTCCTCCGGCGACCCCGGCCATGGCGAACGCCCAGCCTGCGCGGGCGGCCGAGGGCGCGACCAAGCGCATCGTGGTGGTGGGGGCGAGCCTGTACCGGATCCCCGAGACTTCGCTCGAACGCGGCGAAGCGAGAATGCTCGTCGAGACCGCATCGCGGCTCGAAGGCGGTGGGGCCGACGCCGCGACGCTGAAGATGCTCCGCGGCCTGGCCGACTCGCTCGTTGTCGATGGTCTTGCCCAGTGCGACGCCACGATGGGCGTGATCCAGCACGAAGGCGAGCAGGCCGCTATCGGCGTGCAGGAAAAGGCCGGCTCCGGCTCGCGCGACCTGAACCTCACCTTCACTCCGCGGCTCACCGAAGCCGGCGGCGCGATCCTCGACGCCGAGGTGTCGGCATCAGAAGCGTTCAGCAGCGTCGAACTGCTGACGCGGGACCTCGGCCTGCCCATCGGGCCGACCGGGCGCACACGGATCGAACTCGTCGTCCCGCCGGGCGGCGGCGCGGTCTTCACGTGTCGCGTGCGCGGCGTGACGGGCGGCTCGTGGCGCCTGATCGCGTTCGTCGAGGCGAACGAGCAGCCGCCGGCGTCCGGCGGGCCATGACGCACGCTGCCGCCGATCGCCGTACCATGCCGCCATGCTCGCGGAACTGGCGAAGATCGAATCGGAGGGGCTTGCTGGGCTGGCGGCCGCCGGCGACGCCGAAGCCGTCGAGGCCTGGCGCATCGCCTACCTCGGCGCCAAGGGACGGCTCCGCGCCGCGATGGCCGGGCTGAAAGATGTCCCGGGGCCGGAGAAACCGGCCGTCGGCAAGCGGCTCAACGAGGTGAAGGCCGCGTTGGAGGCGGCGTTCGAGGCCAGGCGCGCCGCGATCGACAATGGCCAGCCCGCCGCGACCGGCCCGGCGCTGGACATGACCGAGCCGGGGCGGGTCGTCACCGAGACGGCCGGCAGGCGCCACATCCTCACCCGCGTGCGCGAGGAGTTGTGCGAGGTCTTCGGCCGGATGGGGTTCGACGTCGCCGACGGCCCGGAACTCGAGGACGACGAGCACAACTTCGTCAAGTTGAACATCCCGGCCGACCATCCTGCCCGCGACCCGATCGACAACTTCTACGTCGACGACCCGCGCACGACCGCCCGGCCCCGGATGATGCGCAGCCAGACAAGCACCGTCCAGGTGCGCGTGATGGAGGACGCCGTCGCTCGGGGCTGGGGGCCGCCGATCAAGGTCATCAGCCCGGGACGCGTGTACAGGCCCGACACCGTGGACGCGACCCACTCGTTCATGTTCCACCAGATCGAGGGCCTGTTCATCGACCGCGGCGTGACGATGGTGGACCTGAAGACGACGCTGTTCCAGTTCGCCCGGGCCTACTTCGGCGACGGGGCCGAGGTGCGGCTGCGCCCCTCGTTCTTCCCGTTCACCGAGCCGAGCGCGGAGTTCGACATGAAGATCGCCCTCCGCCCCGGAGAGCCGGCGCGCTGGATCGAACTCGGCGGGTGCGGCATGGTCGATCCGGCCGTCCTGCAAGCCTGCGGCATCGATCCCGAAACATGGACGGGCTTCGCGTTCGGGTTCGGGATCGAGCGCATCGCCATGGGGCGGTACGGCATCCCGGACATCCGCCTGCTGTTCGAGAACGACCTGCGGTTCCTCGGGCAGGTGTAAGGGGCCGCCGAAGGGGGTCGCATGAGCGAGTACGACCGAGGGCTTGGGCCGCCACCGACCGGGTTTGACCCCGACGATCCGTCGCTGTTCGTCGAGGCGCCCAGGTGGCCGAAGGTGGTGGGGACCATCAGCATCGTGTGGGCCTGCATGGGGCTGACCTGCGCCGGATGCGGCTTTGCGGTCATGCCCTTCCAGGCCCAGTTCATGGAGCCGATGCTCGAGGGCGCGCCGCTCCCGCCGACGATGGTCATGGGGCCGCTCGACTGGGCGCTCGCCGGGATCGGCCTCGCGCTGACGCTGGTGCTGCTCTTCGCGGGCGTGACGACGGTCGGCCGCAAGTCGGTCGGCAGGGCGCTGCATCTGGCCTATGCCGTCGCTTCCATCCCGCTGGTCGGAGTCAACATCTGGAACGTGCTCGACAAGAACGCGGCGATGGCCCAGTGGGCGGCCGACTACCCGAACAGCCCGATGGCGCAGGGCCAGACCGGCCCCGGTGCGGCGATCGGCATGGCGATCTCGGTCGCGATGATCCTGCTCTTCGGGCTGGCGTGGCCGGTCTTCTGCCTGATCTGGTTCGGGCTGGTGAAACGGTCCGCCGAGTCGATGACGGGGGGGACCGGGGACAGTGAACCACGGTAACGATCCGGCGGTTCCGCTCCGGCGGCAGCGCCGGTGCCGGACCGCACCGAAAGTCGCCCCGGAGAGACCTGACGGCGGCCGCCCATGGGAGGTATACTGATGGCCTACGCGGGCGTAGTTCAGCGGTAGAACGTCAGCTTCCCAAGCTGAATGTCGAGGGTTCGATTCCCTTCGCCCGCTTTGAAGACCGCCGTTGTCCAGCACGGACAGCGGCGGTCTTTGTTTGCCAACTCCCG
>JACTNA010000023.1 GCA_014584315.1 Planctomycetota bacterium
ACGAACAGCCCTTCGGGCTGGGGAACCAACAGAAGGGGATGGACGGGCATCGCTTTCCGGGGGTGTCGTCGCAGAGCCGCCTCCACCCCCGGCTACGAACGAACAGCCCTTCGGGCTGGGGGTCTGCCGCTACGATCTGCGCGGCCTGGACGCCGTCCGACCCTGCCCTGAGTGCGGCACGGCGCGGCGTGTGTCCGCCGCGGCCGCCACGGGAGGAGCCTGAGTGCCCAACGCCATCGTTCTCGGCAGCGGCCTTGTCGGCGCGGTCATGGCCGCGGACCTCGCGGCGGACGCCGACTTCCGCGTGACCATCGCCGACGCCCGGCCGGATGCGCTCGAACGCGCCCAGCGGTGGGCGGGCGGGCGGCTGCGGACGGTGGTCGCGGATCTCTCGGACCCTGCGGCGGTGGCGCGGCTCGCGGGGGAGCACGATGTCGTGCTCGGCGCGCTGGCCAGTCGGCTGGGGTTCCGGACGCTGCGGGCCGTGATCGAGGCGGGGCGGCCGTATTGCGACATCTCGTTCATGCCCGAGGACGCGCTCGACCTCGACGGGGCGGCGAAGGCCCGCGGTGTGCCGGCGGTCGTGGACTGCGGCGTCGCCCCGGGGATGAGCAACCTGCTGGCCGCGTTCGAGGCGGGGCGGCTGGACGAGTGCGAGCGGATCGACATCCTCGTCGGCGGGCTGCCGCGCGAGCGGCGCTGGCCGTTCGAGTACAAGGCCGGCTTCTCGCCGCACGACGTGATCGAGGAGTACACCCGCCCGGCGCGGTTCGTCGAGCGCGGCGAGGTCGTCGTGCGCGAGGCCCTGAGCGAGCCGGAACTCATCGACTTCGAGGGCGTGGGCACGCTCGAAGCCTTCAACACGGACGGGCTGCGCTCGCTCGCCCGCACCATGACCGTCCCCAACATGAAGGAACGCACGCTCCGGTATCCGGGGCACATTGAGTTGATGCGCGTGCTGCGGGCGACGGGGCTGTTCGGGCACGACCCGATCGACGCCGGCGGCGTGAAAGTGCGGCCGATCGACGTCATCAGTGCGCTCATGTTCCCCATGTGGTCCTACGGGCCGGGCGAGGCGGACCTGACCGTGATGCGCATCACGGTCGAGGGCGTGCGCGGCGGGCGGCGCGAGCGGCGCACCTGGGACCTGCTCGACCACCTCGACCCCGCGACCGGCTGGACGAGCATGGCGCGCACGACGGCGTTCCCGTGCACGGCCGTCGCCCGGATGCTGGCGAGCGGGCGGATCACGACGCCGGGCGTGCTGCCGCCGGAACTGCTGGCGGGGGACGAGCCGCTGGTGCGGGAGTTGTTGGGCGAACAGGAGAAGCGGGGCGTGCGGTACGCGCACCGCGTCGAGGCCGCGTGAAGCGATCCACCGCGGGGAGATTCACCACAGAGGCACAGAGGGCAGAGAGAAGAGATATTGCCACAGATGGACACTGATGAACACAGATGACTTTGAACACGAGGCTTCGGTCCTCTCCATCTGTGTCCATCTGTGTTCATCTGTGGCTGGTGCTGGATGTCCTCTCTCTGCCCTCTGTGCCTCTGTGGTGATTCCGAGTCTCCCTCCGCGTTCTCCGCGGTGAATACACTCCGCCCGTGGCAACCGACCAGCCCGTCTCCGCACAGACCTGGACGACGCGCAGGCTCCTCGCGTGGATGGGCGAGGCGTTCGCGAAGGCGGGGATCGACTCGCCGCGGCTGTGCGCGGAGATGCTGCTGCTGCACGTCGTCGGGTGCGATCGGCTTCGGCTGTACACGGACCCGGATCGGCCGGCCTCGCCGCTGGAACGGCAGGCGCTGCGCGACCTCGTCGCGCGGGCGCTGCGGCACGAGCCGGTGCAGTACCTGACGGGCGAGGCGTGGTTCTTCGGGCTGCCGTTCAAGGCCGACCGGCGGGCGCTGGTGCCGCGGCCGGCGACGGAGACGATCGTCGAGCACGTGCTGCAGCACGCGCGGGCGACGCCGGGCTTCGGCGGGGCGGAGGGGGACGGGACGCTGGTGATCGACCTGTGCACGGGCTCGGGGTGCGTGGCGGTGGCGCTCGCGCTGCGCCTGCCGCACGCGCGGGTGGTGGCGACGGACGTGTCGGCCGAGGCGGTCGGGTTGGCGCGCGAGAACGCCGCGCGCCACGGCGTCGCCGACCGCATCGACTTTCTGGTCGGCGACCTGTTCGCGCCGCTGGCCGAGCACCCGGCGGCGGGGACGAAGGGGCGGGCGCACTACCTCGTGGCGAACCCGCCGTACATCCCGGACGACGAGTGGGGCGACGTGCCGGCGAACGTGAAGGAGTATGAGCCGGAGATCGCGCTGCGAGGCGGGGAGGACGGGCTGCGGCTCGTGAGGCCGATTCTCGAACGGGGGGGGGCGCACCTGCGGCCGGGCGGGATGCTCGCGGTCGAGATCGCCGAGTCGCGGGCGGAGGAGGCGCTCGCCATCGCCCGCGCCGCCCCCGAACTCGAAGACGCCCGAGTGCTCGACGACTTCGAGGGGCGGCCGCGCGTGGTGATGGCGAGACGGCGTGGCGATTGACGGGGCTGGTTGAACGCGAAGGGCGCGAAGGGCGCGAAGGCACGCGAAGGAAGCGTGGAGGGTTCGGGCCACAGGACGAGGGGGCCTTCGCCCCCCCGCCACTCTTGTACCCCGTCACTTTGTCACTGTGCTGCTCTGCTGCTTTGTTCCTTCCTCGCCTCGATATCCACGCTCGTGACGAAGTCGGCGACGGTGGTGCCGGGTGGGAGCGACTGGGCGATCTTCGCGTAGAGCGGGTCCTTGAAGCCGCTGAGGGCGGAGACGTACTCGGGCTTGGGCGTGATGCGCACGTCCTTGAGGCCGGCTTCGCGGGCCATGCGTTCGACGTCGGCGACGAGCGCGGCCCCTGAGACGCAGCCGATGAGCGCCTCGACCATCGACGCGACGCGCTCGGGCAGGGGGCGGAGCAGCGCGAGGTCCGACACGGCGACGCGCCCGCCGGGCCTGAGGACGCGCGCGATCTCGCGCCAGACGCGGGGCTTGTCGGGGGAGAGGTTGAGCACGCAGTTGGAGATGACCACGTCGGCGGTCGCGTCGGCGACGGGGAGGTTCTCGATCTCGCCGAGGCGGAACTCGACGTTGTCGAGGCCGGTGGTGCGGCGGTAGTGGTCGAGGTTCCCGCGTGCCTTGGCGAGCATGGCGGGGGTCATGTCGATGCCGATGACGCGCCCGGACGCGCCGACCTTCGGCCCGCAGAGAAAGGCGTCGAAGCCCCCGCCGGAGCCGAGGTCGAGCACGACCTCGCCGGGCCGCAGCGCGGCGATCGCGCCGGGGTTGCCGCAGGAGAGGCCCATGTTCGCGCCCTCGGGCAGGGCCGCGATTTCGTCGGGGGAGTATCCGATGCGCTCGGCGAGGGTTCCGGAGTCCAGGGTCGGGCCGCAGCACCCGCCGCCGCAGCACGAGCCTCCGCTCTCGGCGATGGCGGTGTACCCCTCGCGCACCACGTCGCGTGTATCGATCCGGGTGTTGTTCATTCCGCACGTCCTTTCCGGCCTTGTCAGGCCTCGACCAAAGAAGGCCGGTACAGCCGCCTGCCCAGCCACAACGACACGGACACAAGTCCGATGAGCACGGGTACCTCGACGAGCGGGCCGACGACGGTGGCGAACGCCACGCCGGAGCCAAGCCCGAAGACCGCGATGGCGACCGCGATGGCGAGCTCGAAGTTGTTGCCCGAGGCGGTGAAGGCGAGGGTGGTCGCCCGCTCGTAGTCCGCGCCGAGGCGGTGGGCCATGAGGAAACTCACCAGGAACATCGCCACGAAGTAGATGGTCAGGGGGAGGGCGATGCGGAGGATGTCGAGCGGCAGTTCGACGATCTTCTCGCCCTTGAGGCTGAACATCACGACGATGGTGAAGAGCAGCGCGATGAGCGTGATCGGCGCGATCGTCGGGATGAACCGGTCCGAGTACCACGCTTCGCCCTTCAGCGGTCGGAGGACGAACCGCGTGGCCATGCCGCCGAAGAACGGCACGCCGAGGTAGATCATCACGCTGCGGAAGACCTCGCCGATGCCGATGTCCACGACCGCGCCCTTCAGGCCGAGCGCGGGGGGGAGCCAGGTGATGAAGAACCAGGCGTACGCCCCGAAGAAGAGCACCTGGAAGATGCTGTTGAACGCGACGAGGCCGGCGGCGTAGTCGCTGCTGCCGCGGGCGAGGTCGTTCCAGACCAGCACCATGGCGATGCATCGGGCCAGGCCGACCATGATGAGGCCGATCATGTACTCCGGGTGTCCGTGCAGGAAGACGACGGCGAGTGCGAACATGAGCGCCGGGCCGACGATCCAGTTCTGCACCAGGGAGAGGGCGAGGATCTTCCAGTCGCGGAAGACCTCGGGGAGTTTCTCGTAGCGGACCTTCGCCAGGGGCGGGTACATCATCAGGATCAGGCCGACGGCGATGGGGATGTTCGTCGTGCCGACCGAGACGCGGTCGAGCGCCTCCGGCACGCCGGGGGCGAACCGCCCGATCAGCACGCCCGCGCCCATGGCGAGGAAGATCCACGCCGTGAGCAAGCGGTCGAGGAACCCGAGCCGCTTCGCGCGGGGCGACGAAGATGCGGGTGTGCAGCAGCGGTCGATTGCGGGGCCGGTCATCGCTCCGTCGTCCTTTCCCGGCTGCCGGTCGGGGCGAGCAGGGCGGGGAGCGCCCGCACGAAGTCGCGGATCTCGTCGCGCACGCGCCGGTAGTGGGCGAGGGCCTCGTCGTCGGTCTTCGCGTCTCGGGCCAGCCGCGGCGGGTCGTCGAACGGCGCGTGGACCGTTCTGGCCGCCCCCGGCACGGCGGGGCACGCCTCGCGCGCGTCGTCGCAGACCGTCACCGCCAGGTCGAACCGCTCGCCCGCGATGTCCTCCAGGCGCGTCGAGCCCTGCCCGGCGATGTCCACACCCGCCTCGCGCATCACGAGCACAGCGTGCGGATCGATCGCCTTCGGCCGCGTCCCGGCGGACTGCGCCTCGATCACGCCCGCGTGGAGCGTGCGCGCCCAGCCTTCGGCCATCTGGCTGCGGCACGAGTTCCCGGTGCAGACGAACAGCACCCGCCTTGTCGCAGGATCAGGCATACTTCCTCCGGTTCCAGTCGCAGAATCTCACGGAGCGACCGGGCGTCCTCGCGGCCCGAGGGCGTGCGGGCGAAGGCGTCCAGCGCGGCTCGCACGACCGCGGCCTCCGGCTCGGGCAACTCGGCCGCCCTGTAGTGCATCCACTTGGCCTCCTTGCGGCTGGCCAGCACGCCCGCGTGGGCGAGCACCTTGAGGTGCTGCGAGACGGTCGAGGGGGCCAGGCGCACCAGGGCGAGCAACTGGCAGACGCACAACTCCCTCCCGCGGCAGGCCAGGGCCAGTCGCAGGCGGGTTTCGTCGGCCAGGGCCTTGAGGATTTCGGCGGGCACGGGTCACTCCGTCATTTCGGCAACTGACGAAGTATACCGCGCCGGCGGGGCGGGTCAAGGCATCGGCCGGATCGGGGCGTGATGGCTTGAGGCAAGGGGCAGCCGTCAGGCTCGACGCTGCCCGTTCCCGGACTCTCCGAGCGGGCCTTCCGGCGAGTCCGGGGTACGCACGATGAGTCCTGTGATGCCCTCGAAGTCGACGGTGTTGAAGGTATAGATCGTCCGCACGTCGTGTTCGAGCATCGTTGCCGCGAGTTGGAGGTCGAAGACATGCTGGCGAGACCGCCCGTGCTCGCGAGGCAGAGAGAGCCAACGTCGCGTCGCCCCTGGCGTCACGCTGAGCATCGTCACGTTCGGCGCGGACAGCAGGTCCGCGATCGTATCGGCGGTTTCTTGGGGTGAACGGGGACGCGTGACGCGCCTCGGGTCGGTCGCGATCGCAGCGAACTCGGCTACCACCTGCGGCGTCAAGCAGATCGGAAGCCCGCCCGCAATCGCGCGATCCAGGAATGCGCGGCTCCGATGGTGATGGCTCGACGCCTCGAAGAGGGCGTATATGAGGACGTTCGTGTCGAGGACGAAGGGCGATTCAGGCTGCATCACCGTAGATGTCTTCCCGTCTCAGGTCGCCGATCGCGCTGCCTTCCCATCGGGGAAGCGCTCGCTGACACTCCGCGGGCGCTTCATGGCCCGTGCTGTGCTTCGCCTCGTCCAGCAGTCTGCGGACATACTGCTCGACGGAGCCGCATCCGCCGCGCTCCGCCCGCGCCTTGAGGAAGCGGTACGTATCGTCGTCGAGAGCGACCCTCAGCCAGATCATCGGTTCACTCCACGGCGGTTCGGCCGCGGACGATTCTAGCCCGCAGTCAACGAGCCGCCGACGGGGAAGTCCTCACTTCGCCTCGTGCCAGTCGCGGCTGACGGCGGAGTCCGCCACGAGGGGCACGTCGAGGGTCATCGCGTGCTCCATGCGGTCCACGATCAGCCGCCTGGCCTCCTCGGCACGCTCCTCGGGGGCCTCGAAGACGAGTTCGTCGTGGATCTGGAGGAGCATGCGCACGCCCTCGATCTCGGGTGGTCGGCCTGCGCGGTGGTGCGAGGCGTGCGGGCTGAGGCGCCGGTGCAGGTCCACCATGGCGATCTTGATGAGGTCCGCCGCGGACCCCTGCACGACGCTGTTGATGGCCGTGCGCTCGGCGAGGGCGCGCCGCTGGGGGTTGGTTGATTCGATGTCGGGGATGGGTCGGCGGCGTTTCATCATGGTCTCGACGTAGCCGCGGCGGGTGGCCTGCTCGACGCACTCCTGGAGGAAGGTGGTGATGCCGGCGAAGCGGCGCTTGTAGCCGTCGATGATCTCGGTCGCCTCTGCGTTGGAGACGCCGAGCCGCCGCGCCAGGCCGTAGGGCGTGATGCCGTAGACGATCCCGAAGTTGACCATCTTCGCGCCGTTGCGCTGCTCGCGGGTCACCTGCTCGACGGGCACGCCGTGGATCTGGGCCGCGACCGCCGCGTGGATGTCCTGCCCCTCGCGGAAGGCGCGGATGAGCGCGGGGTCGCGCGACAGGTGCGCCAGCAGCCGGAGTTCGATCTGCGAGTAGTCGGCGGTGATGAGGACGCGTCCGGGCGGCGCGACGAACGCCTTGCGGATCGCGCGCCCGATGTCGGTGCGGATGGGGATGTTCTGGAGGTTGGGGTCGCTGGAACTGAGCCGTCCGGTGGCCGCGACGGTCTGGTTGAAACTGGCGTGGATGCGTTTCGTGTCGGGGTTGATCTCGTCGCGCAGGCTGACGAGGTAGGTGTTCACCAGTTTCGTGAGTTGGCGGTAGTCCAGCACGAGTCGGGGGATGGGGGACTCGACGCCGGGGTCCTCGGCCAGTTTCTCGAGGACTTCCGCGTCGGTGCTCGGGCCGGTCTTGCCGCGCTTGGTGGGGCGCAGGGCGAGGCCCGGCTCGGGCGCATCGGCGCGGTTGAAGAGGACGGCGGCGAGTTGCCGGGGCGAGTCGGGATCGAAGGTCCGGCCCAGGGCGGTGAACGCGGCGTCGGCAATCTTCGATTTCAGGTCTGCGATCTGAGATTCCAACCTCTGCCGTTGCCGGTCCAGTTCTTCCGGGTCCACGAGGATGCCGTTCCATTCGAGTTCGGCGAGCGCCTCGACGAGCGGCATCTCGAGCCGGGTGAAGAGCGGCATCAGGCCCATGGCCCGCAGTTTCGGCGCCATCGATCGGGCGAGCTGGAGCGCGACGTCCGCGTCCTCCGCGGCGTAGGGCGTCGCCTGTTCGAGGGGCACCTTGTCGAACGTGCGTTGCGTCTTACCGGCGCCGATCAACTCCTTGATGGAGATGTTCGTCCGCGCCAGCAGCGCGAGGGCGAGGGCGTCCATCCCGTGGCTCGAACGCGACGAGTCGATGAGGTAACTCGCCACCATGGAATCGCACGACGCGAAGTCCTCGGCGTCCTCGCCCGCCCTGGAGAGGCCGCGCAGTTCGACGCCGTGGCGGCGAAGGATCAGCATGTCGTACTTCAGGTTGTGCCCGAGTTTGGGCTTGTCGGGGTCTTCGAGGACGGGGCGCAGGGCGTCGAGCACGGTGCGCTCGTCGAGGTGGGTCGCCTGCTCGGGCGAGCGCACGGGGACGTACCACCCCGCGCCCGGGGCGACGGCGAAACTCAGCCCGCAGAGCGCGGCCCGCATGGGGCTGACCGACGTCGTCTCGGTGTCCACCGACACGGCCGGGGCGCGGCGCAGCTCCTCGACCAGCGCGTCGAGGTCCGCCCGGGTTCGCACGCATCGGTAGTCGCCCTCGGCCCTGGTTCGCGCCGGGGCGTCCGCCGCGTGCGTGAAGAGCGAGTCGGCGAACAGGGCCGGTTCCCCGCCCTTGGCCGGCTCGTCGGGCCTGCGCGCCCCCGGCCCGGCGAGCAACTCGCGCACTTCGTCCTGGTAGCGGTTGAAGCCGAGTTCCTTGAGGATGGGCAGCAGGCGTTCCAGGCGCAGGCGGCGCACCTCCGCCGCGTCCAGGTCCAGCACGGCCGGCGCATCGTGTCGCAGGGTCACCAGTTGTCTCGACAGGGGCAGCCTCGGGGCGGCCTCGCGGAGTTTCTCGCCTCGCTTGCCCTTCACTTCGCCGGCGCGGGCCAGCAGGGCGTCGAGCGAGCCGTACTCGGCGATGAGTTGGGCCGCGGTCTTCGGCCCGACACCGTCGACGCCGGGCACGTTGTCCACGGTGTCGCCCATGAGCGCGAGCATGTCCACGACCTGTCCGGGCGAGAGGCCGGTCTCGGCGCGGAGCGTCGCTTCGTCGATGATGGCGTCGTGGTGCACGTCGTACATCTCGACCGCGCCGTCGCGGAGCAGTTGCTTCAGGTCCTTGTCCTTGCTGACGATGCGGACGCGCACGTCGGGGCGCTCGGCCCGCAGGCGGTCCACAATGGTCGCGATCACGTCGTCGGCCTCGAACCCCTCCGCGCCGACGATCGGGACGCCGATCTCGCGCAGGATGGCGAGACATCGCTCGACCTGGCGAGGGAGGTCCTCGGGTGGGGGGGGGCGCGTCGCCTTGTAGTCCGGGTAGAGGCCGCTGCGGAAGGTGCCGCGGTCGCCGGAGACGTCGAGGGCGACGGCGACGTAGTCCGGGGTTCCGCCGACCGCGCCCTCTCCGCGGAGGAGTTTGAGGAGCATCCCGACGAAGCCGAAGGTGAGGTTGGTCGGCTCGCCCGTGACGGGGCTGCTCATGGGCGTTCGGATCGCGTGGTACGCGCGGAAGAACTGGGCGTACCCGTCGATCACGTAGAGGGTCTTCATCGCCGGATGGTACGGCGCGGCTACCAGCGGAGGACGCCCTCGCCGCGGAGCCCGCCGCGCACGATGGCGATGGGGAGGCGGCGGTCGCGGGCGCGGTCGATGGCCCGGCGCAACTCATCGACGTCCTTGACCGTGCGCCCGCCGACGGCGACGATCACGTCGCCCGCCTCGAGGCCGACCTGCGCCGCGGGTCCGGCGCGATCGACGCGCAGCACGAGCAGGCCTTCGGTCGGCGCGTTGCCCGAGCCTCGGAGGTCGGGGCGCATGGGGGCGGCCGCGAACCCGACGGCGTCGAGCCACGCGCCGCCGAGCGCGGCGGTTCGGTCCACGATGGTCGCCCGGATGCGCTCCCGCCGCCCGTCGCGGACGATGTCCATCTCGACTTCGCTTCCCGGTGGCGTGAACTGCACGGCGCGCACCAGTTGGTCCTCGCTGGCGACGGCGCGTCCGCGGTACCGCGTGATGACGTCGCCGGTGCGGAGCCCGGCGCGATCGGCGGGGCTTGCGGGGACGACGCGCGTGACGGCGACGCCGACGGCCCCCGCGCTCGCGGCTTCCTGCTCGGTGAGGGCGCGCATCTCGACGCCGAGCCAGCCGAAGTCGGCGCGGCCGCCGCGGACGATGTTGTCGGCGACGGCCCGCGCGAGTTCGGACGGGATGGCGAACCCGAGGCCGATCGAGCCTCCCATGCGCGTGGAGAAGATGGCGGTGTTGATGCCGATGACCTCGCCGTCGGCGTTGATGAGCGGCCCGCCCGAGTTGCCGGGGTTGATGGCGGCGTCGGTCTGGATGTACTCCTCGGCCTCCTTGAACTCGTCGGAGCCGATGCCCAGGCCCCGCCCCTTGGCGCTCACGATGCCGGCCGTCACCGTGCGCGCGAAGCCGAACGGGCTGCCGACGGCGAGCACCCACTCGCCGACGCGCACGCGGTCGGAATCGCCCCACGTGGCGGCCTTCAGGCCGTCGGCGCGCACGCGGAGCACGGCGAGGTCGCGCAGTTCGTCGGTGCCGACCGCGGTGGCCTCGAGCTCGCGTCCGTCGTGCAGGCGGACGATGAGTTGCGTTGCGCCCTGCACGACGTGGTTGTTGGTGAGGATGAGGCCGTCGTCGCTCACGATGACGCCGGAGCCGAGGCCGGAGCGTCGGAAGGTGCGGTTCTGCGGGCGGCCGAAGAAGTCTCGCGCGACGAGTTGGCGCTCTTCGACCGAGGTGATGTGGACGACCGATTCCTCGACACGGGCCACTGCGCTCTCGAACACGCGCGACAGGCCACGGGCGTAGTCGTAGTCGGCCGCGGAGGGTGGGTCGCGCTCCGGCTGCCCGAGCGCGGGGAGCGCCACGACCACGACCGCTGCCCACAACGCCAGTCGACGCCACCCTGCCATGCTCACGATCCTCCCGGCTCGATGCCGTACTCCGCCCATGATGACGATGTCTCCCACACGCGGACCCGTTCGACCACCAGGTCCCGGGGCAGCGCGTACCTGTGCCCTTCGGCGTCGGCGTAGGCACTCCCCGCCTCGACCTGCGCTCTCAGGTGTTCGTAGATGCGCCGCGCGATCGCCTCCGTCGTGGGGTCCTCGCGCTCGAAGGCGACGATCCGGCCGCCGGCGGCGTCGCGCAGGCCGGGCAGGGCGGGGTCGTCGCTGTTGACGAGCAGGGCATGGTCGAGGGCGTCGAGGTAGTCCTCCAGCGCGAGCCGCAGGGCCTTGAAGTCGCAGACCATGTCGCGTTCGTCCAGCCGCCGGCGCGCCACCACGACCTCGATGCGCCGCGTGTGCCCGTGGGGGTGGCGGCACCGGCCGGGGTGCTTCGAGAGCATGTGCCCGCTCTCGATCTCGAACGACTTGCAGACGCGGTACCACATGGTGACAGTGGACAGTGGACAGTGGACAGTGGACAGTGGACAGTGGACATTCGGAACGCGGGATGGATGCAGGGAATGGCGCTGCCGGCTGATTCTACACCGCGGCCTCCCCTTTCTTCATGTCCACTTTCCACTGTCCACAGTCAACGGTCGGTGGTCTCACGTCCCCCGCGTGTTCCCGAAGAGTTCCACGTGCAGGCGGTGGCAGTACCTCCAGCCGCGTGCGAGGCACTCGTCGACCGCCCAGCGCACCGAGGCGGGGTCGGGGACGGCGGTGCCTTCGGGCATGAGCATCACGTCGGCGGGCGCGAGGCCGCGGAGGTGGGCGAGCAGCGCGTCGATCTCCGGCAGGTCCGCGGGCGACGAGACCACGAACTTCACCTGCCGATCCGGGTGCTCGTCGATGAGTCGCTGCAGCACTGGCAGGTTCAGCCGGCGCGCCTCGTGCCTCGCCGCCCACTCGCCGCGCGGGTCGCGCGGGTCGCCGACGGGCGTCGAGTTGCGCAGTTTGGGGCTGAGGCTCATCAGGTCGCACGCCACTTCGCGGTGCACGGTCCCGGCCGTCTCGATGGTGACGTGCAGGCCCGCCTCGCGCAGGGCGTGGGTCAAGGCGGTGATCTGCGGGAAGATCATCGGCTCGCCGCCGGTGACGACGGCGTGGCGCGTCCCGCCGGCCGACGCCCGGCGCACCACCTCCGCGACGTCGACCGCCCCCCCCTCGGGCGACCAGCTCGCGTAGGGCGTGTCGCACCAGGCGCAGCGCAGGTTGCAGCCGCTGACGCGCACGAAGTAGGACGGCACGCCGGTCAACTTCCCCTCGCCCTGGATCGAGAGGAAGGTCTCGGCGATCGGGATCGTCTCAGCGCCGCTCACTCACGCGTACTCCGTCGGGTCCGGCACGCCCGCCGCCTCGAAGCCGCGCCGCCGAAGCACGCACGAATCGCAGCCGCCGCACGCCCGCCCATGCTCGTCGGGGTCGTAGCACGACGTCGTGAGCGAATAGTCCACGCCGAGGCGGACGCCTTCGCGGATGATCTGCGCCTTGGTCATGGCGATGATGGGCGTGCGCACGATGACGCCGCGCCCCTCGACGCCCGTCTTCGTCGCCAGGTCCGCGGCGTGCTGGAAGGCGGCGATGAACTCGGGGCGGCAGTCGGGGTAGCCCGAATAGTCCACCGCGTTCACGCCGACGTGCAACTCTCGCGCCCCCACAGCCTCCGCCAGCCCGACCCCGATCGACAGGAAGACCAGGTTTCGCGCCGGCACGTACGTCACCGGAATCCCCCCCCCGATCTCGGCCTCGCTCCTTCCCTTGGGGACGGCGAGTTCGTCCGTGAGCGCGCTGCCGCCGGTCGCCCGCAGGTCCGTGCGCACGACCCGGTGCGACGCCGCCCCGAGGCTCGCCGCCACCCGCTCGGCCGACCCGAGTTCTCCGCGGTGCCGCTGCCCGTAGTCGACGCTCAGGGTGTGGCACGTCAGCCCTTCGGCGCGGGCCATGGCCAGCACGGTCGCGCTGTCCAGCCCTCCGGAGAGCAGCACCACCGCCGACCGTCGCTCGTCGTCGTCCGCGTTCGCCACGTGCAACTGTAGAGGCCCGCCGCGTCCTCACGCCGCCGAGCGTCGCCCCTGGCGATCGGCCCACCTGGCGCAGGTCCGCAGCAGTTCGGCGCGGTCGATGGGCTTGCTCACGTAGTCGTCGCATCCGGCGGCGAGGCAGCGGGCACGGTCCTCGGCCATGGCGTGCGCCGTGAGAGCGATGATGGGCAGGCCGTACCCCACGCGCCGCAACTCACGCGACGCCGCGTAGCCGTCCATGACGGGCATCTGCATGTCCATGAGCACGGCGTCGAAGGGCCTGCCCTCGTTGACGGCGGCGACGGCGTGCTCGACGGCGGCCCGCCCGTTGGCGACGGTCTCGACCTCCGCGCCGGCCCGCGTGAGGTGGTGGACGATCAGGCGGCGGTTGTCCTCGCCGTCCTCGGCCAGCAGGACGCGCGCGCGCAGGCGCAGCCCGTCGGCGTCCGTGGACCGCTCGGCCAACGCGTCCGACACGAACAGCTCGTCCGGCGACGAGATCAGGTCCGACGCCTCCGCATCGCTCACCGGCAGCGTGAGCGTGAACTCGCTCCCGATGCCCGGCTCGCTGCGCACCTCGATCGAACCGCCCAGCATCTCGACGAGCCGGTTCGAGACCGCCAGCCCCAGCCCGGTGCCGCCGAAGCGCCGCGACATGGTCTCGTCGGCCTGCATGAACGGCTCGAAGAGCGACGCGATCTTGTCCGGCGCGATGCCGATGCCGGTGTCGGTCACGCGGAAGCGGACGACGCGGCCCGACTCGGCATCCCCGCCCATCGACACGACGACGCGGACCGAGCCTCGCTCCGTGAACTTGACGGCGTTGCCGACGAGGTTGAGAAGGGTCTGCTTGAGCCGTCGCGCGTCGGTGCGGATGCGCCGTGGGGCAGGCCCGCCCATCGACCACTCGAGGTCCAGCCCCTTCTCGACGGCGCGCACGCGCAGCAGCGAGCAGACTTCCTCGACGATCCGCACCGGCTCGCAGTCGCCCGGCTCGACCTCGAGGCGACCCGCCTCGATCTTCGACAGGTCGAGGATGTCGTTGATGACCGCGAGCAGGTGCCGCCCGTTGCGGCGGATGACGCGGACGGCCTCGGCCCGCCCCGCACCGTCCACCGAGGGGTCGTCGAGCAGGTCGGCGTAGCCGAGGATGGCGGTCATCGGCGTGCGGATCTCGTGGCTCATGTTCGCCAGGAACGCCCCCCGCGCCTCGGCCGCCGCCGCCGCCTCGTCGCGCGCCCGCACGAGTTCGCTCTGCATCCTCATTCGCTCGGCCAGTTCGTCGCGCGTCCGCGTCACCATCACGGCGGACGCGAGCAGGACGCCGCACA
The DNA here is from genome assembly GCA_014584315.1 of Planctomycetota bacterium. GTDB lineage: Bacteria > Planctomycetota > Phycisphaerae > Phycisphaerales > UBA1924 > CAADGN01. Next base: position 14,002 of record JACTNA010000023.1, read on the forward strand.
GCCCGGCGACGTACCCGATCACGCGCCACCGCGCCGCGCTGATGCGCGCGATCCACTCTTCGGCGGGGAAGTCCACGCCCAGCACGGCCTCGACGCCGCCCTCTTCGTCGTACATGGGATGGAACGCGCTCACCCACGTCCCCCACCGGTCCTCGACGATCTCGTCGTCGAAGCACGGCACGCCCGCGAACGCTCGCTCCAGCGCGGGGTAGGACTCCTCGTATACCTCGCCGATCGCGGTGCGCGACTCGCGCTCGCCGACGTAGCGCCCGTCGGCGTCGTAGTCCGTCTCCGAGTCCACGACGAGCACGATGGTCCCGTCGTCGAGGCGTCGGAAGGTGTAGACGTCGGCGATCCTGGGGTTCACCGCGAGCCATCGGATCTGGGCCTCGATGAGGCGCAGGTACGTCGGGTCGCTCGGTGGCGTGTCGAGGCGGATGTCCGTGTGCCCGAGGCGCGTCATTTCCATGGCGAAGGTCGGCGCGAACCCCTGCACCATGGACTCGAGTCGGCGACGCTCCTCGCGCCCCGCCCACTCCGTGAACGACCACCCGAACGCCGCCACGGAGCCGATCAGCAGCCACGCCGACGCCGGCACCCGCCCGCGCCCCGGATGCCGGCGCAGCCACCACGAGAGCGCACCGACGGCCGCGGCACACGCGCCGACGAACACGGCGTAATCAAGCCCGATCCAGACCATGGATCGCTCCGGGAGCGCCCGGACGCCCCGTATCAGGATCGGCCTGACGGCGACACGCCTTGGGCAAATGTCCGGGAACACGCCGTGCGCGAGGCGGACCGGCTCGCCGATCGGCGATAACCCGACCGGACCTACCCCCCGACCTTCCGGAGACACGCCGACCGGAATCGCCGCCCCTCCGCCCTGAACTTGCGTTCGAAGTTGGTGCCGACCAGTTCCCCCTCGGCTACCCACTCCGGCGGCTCGAACGGGGCGCGCTCGAAGGGGCCGCCCCCCCCTTCGGGCGGCGCGCCCAGCAGCGACCACCCCTCGGGGCCGGTCCAGCGCGAGAAGCGCTCCTCGTACCACGCCCACAGGGCGTCGTGGTCGGTCACCACGCGCAACTCGCCCCCCGGCTCCAGCGTTCGCCACACGTCGGCCAGGAACCGGTCCTGCACGACACGCTTCTTCCAGTGCTTGCGCTTGGGCCACGGGTCGGAGAAGTACAGGTGCACGACTCGGACGATGCCCGCGGGCACGCGCCAGCGCAGGAACTCCGTCGCGTCCGCGTGGAGCAGGCGCACGTTGGTCGGGCCGCCGGTCGCCTCGCGGCGCCGACGCACGCGGTCGGCGGCGTAGGCGTAGAACTCGCCCGCCCACTCGACGCCGAGGTAGTTCGTGGCCGGATCGCGTTCGGCCTGCGCGAGCAGGAACGTCCCCTTGCCCGAGCCGATCTCGATCTCCAGCGGGCGTTCGGGGCGCTCGAACCATGCGCGGGGATCGATGCGACCCGCCTCCGTGTCCGTGGCGATCCGGTCGGGCAGCGCGGGCAACTCCTCGCCCGAGACCCCCACCACGCCCGGCGCACAATCGAACCTGCGTGCCATGCCGGCTCAGTCCCCGCGCACTTCGCGGATGCGCACGTTGCGGAAGCGCACCTCGAGCGGGTCGGTCCGGTCGCCCACGCCGTGCACCTGCAGCGCGATGAACCCGCTGCGCGTCATCCCGTCGGTGAGGTCGGCGGCGGGCACGCCGTTGATCCAGGTGCGGATGCGCGTCCCCACCGCCTCGACGCGCATGTGGTTCCATTCGTTCTGCCTGAACGCCGCCCGCGCGTCCGGGTTCGCGCTCAGGTCGGCGAGCCAGCCGCGCCGGCCCTCGTCGTAGATGCCCCCGGTCCACGCCCGCGCCGACGGGTCGATCTCGGCCTGGTAGCCGTGGACGCGGCCGTCGCGGTAGGCCGGGTCGCTGCGCGAGCGGAACTGCACGCCCGAGTTCAACTCGGGATGCACGAGAAACTCGACTTCCAGGACGAAGTCCGCGTACTCGCGCTCGGTGCAAAGGAAGGTGTTCTCGGTGTTCGGCGCGGTGCGGCCGACGATGACCGCGGGCTTGAGCGGGTTGGGGCGCTCGACGACGAACTCCGCGTTCCCGCCGCGCTTGACCCAGTCGTGCAGCGTGAACCCGTTGAAGAGCGGCTCGAAGGTCTCGGTCCGCCCGGACGAGCCGCCCGAACCGCCGGCGCACGCGCCCAGCGCGATCGACGCGGCGACGGCGAGGGTGGCGGCGAGGGTCCGCATGGGGTGAGTCTACGGCCCGCCGACGCCGCCGGGACGGGGCCGTACAATCGACCCCATGGCCTACACCGTCCTCGCCCGCCGCTACCGCTCGCGTGACTTCGACGAGGTCGTCGGCCAGGAGCCGATCGCGCGGACGCTCCGCAACGCGATCCGGGCGGGGCGAGTGGCGCATGCGTACCTCTTCTGCGGCACGCGGGGCGTGGGCAAGACCACGATGGCCCGGCTCTTCGCCAAGGCCCTGAACACGCCCAAGGACGGCGCACTGAGCGACGAGGTCGCCCAGGCCATCATGACCGGACGCGACCAGGACGTCATCGAGATCGACGCGGCGAGCAACCGCGGCGTGGAGAACGCGCGGGAACTGATCGCCAACTGCGTCTACCGCCCGATGCGCGGGCCGTACAAGGTGTACATCATCGACGAGGTGCACGGCCTGACGCGCGACGCCTTCAACACGCTCCTCAAGACGATGGAGGAGCCGCCCGAGCACGTCAAGTTCATCCTCTGCACCACCGAGGCGCACAAGGTCCCGGCCACGATCCAGAGCCGATGCCAGCGGTTCGACTTCCGCGACATCCCGTCGTCGCTGATCGCCGAGCACCTGGCGAACGTGATCCGGCAGGAGGGCCTCGAAGCCGAGCCGGAACTGATCGCGGAGGTGTCGAGGCTGGGGAACGGGTCGATGCGCGACGCGCTCTCGCTGCTCGACCGCATCATGGCCGCGGGCGAGCCTCGGCTCACCGTCAAACTGCTCGAGGAACTGCTCGGCCTGCCGGACCGCACGCTCGTCGGCGCGCTGATCGACGCGTTCGCGGACGGCGACGCGGGGGCTGCTCTCGACCGCACCGCGGAACTGCTCGCCAAGGGGGTGGGCGTCGAGCAGTTGCTCGAGACGCTGATGTCGCGCCTGCGGGACCTGATGATCCTGGCCGCGTGCGGGCCGCGGACGCCGCTGCTGGACCTCTCCGGCCCGACGCGCGAGGAGGAGTCGGCCCGCGCGTCCCGGTTCGACGCGGCGGGCCTGGTCCACATGATCGCCGTGTGCGAGAGCGTGCAGCGAGCGGCCAAGGGGAGCGCGATGCCCCGGGCGGTGCTGGACGCGGGCATCGTGCGTCTGGCGATGACGGAGCGGCTGGCGGACGTCACCGCGCTCGTCGCGCACCTCGAGGGCGGAGGCCCGCCGGGAAAACCGGACCGGCGGCGGGGGTAAGGGCCGACCCGCCGCCGCGGGGCGCGCCCGACGAACGCCGAGCCGTGCCCCTCGCCGTGCCCCCCCCTGCTTCAACAAAGGCCGCTCGCGCCGAGCGTCCCCCGGTTCCGATGGCTCGCTCGTGGGCCGAGGTGGTCGCCCGCGCCTCGCACCGCCTGCGCGCGCTGCTCGCGGGCGTGGAGGCAGGCCCGCTCGACGCCGATCCGGTGGTGCTGCACGCCCCTGCACGCTCGATGGGCCTGATCGAGCCGCAGCGCGAGGCGGTCGAGCGGCTCATCGGCGAGGCGACGGGCAGGCGCGTCCGCGTCGAGATCCGCGAGCGAGCGGCGGACGAAGCCCGCCCCGAGGCCCAGACCGACACACCACGCCCGGAGGTGAGCGTCACGGATCACCCGCTCGTCAGGGCCGCGATGGAGGCGTTCGACGGCACGGTCGGGCGCGTCACGCCCAAGCGGCCGAGCGAAAGTTGACAATGGACAGCGGACAGTGGACAGTCGGATCCGATCCTCTCGCGCGGCGGACTGTGTGATGTCCACTGTCCATTGTCCACTGCCCACTGCTCTCGATGCGCTCCGCGTCGAGATCGCTCCCGGCCCGCCCCCCGCGCCGACCGACGCGATGCTCGCACGCTGGGACAGCCTGCGCGCGCGCACGCCGAGGCTCTTCAACGGCCCGATCCTCGCGTTCGTCGGCTACGACGATTCGACTCGCGTTGTCCACGCCCGGCGCGACTTCTACATGCGCCTCGCCTGCCAGGACGAGCACGACCCTCCGGAGGTGATGCTCCTCGGCGTGACCGGCCTGCTCATCGCTCCGGGCCGGGACGCCGTCCCCCGCGTCATGCTCGGCAAGCGAAGCCGCGACGTGTGGGCCTGCCCGGGCCTGTGGGAGTTCGGCCCCGCCGGCGGCCTGAGCGCGCCGGGCGTGTTCGATCGCGACGCCCCTGCCACCATCACCGGCGCGGCCGTGCTCGACCATCTCCTGCGCGAAATCCGCGAAGAGACCGGCATCGCCGAGCCGCCCGCCCGCGCGACGGTCGAGTGCCTGACGATCGACCGCGAGGGCCGGGGCGCGGACATCGTCATCCGCGCCGAGTACGTCGCGCCGCCCGAAACGCTCTCGCGCTCCGACGCGCCGGACTCGTGGGAATACGACGAGACGCGATGGCTCACGCTGGCCGAACTCGCCGTTTTTACGGCCTCGCACGGCGACGAGATGATCGCGCCGACGCGAGCGATCGCGCGGGGGCTGGTTGGGGGTTGAGGCTTGGGGCTTGGGGCTTGGGGCTTGGGGCTTGGGGCGCGTGAGGACGAACTCCTAGCGCTTCCGTCGCAGCGCCCGCCCCGCGAGCCAGGCGGCGACTTCCACCAGCGCGTGCACGCGGAGGCGGAGGCGGAGGCGGCGGAGTGAGGGGTCGTCGGGGTCGATCCGGCAGGCCTGGGCGGCCCAGTAGCGTGCCCGCGTCCACTGGCCCTGCTCGAGGTAGGCGAGGGCGAGGTTGTGCATCGGGGCGACCATCGTCGGGTCGAGGCGCAGGGCCGCCCGGGCCGACTCCATGCCGCCGGCGAGGTCGCGGAAGCGGAACCGCGCCACGCTGAGGCCGTGGTGGGCGTCGGCGTCGTTGGGCCGCTGGTTCAGCACGCGGGCGAAGACTGTTGCCGCCTCTTTCGGACGGTCGGCGTCCAGCAGCAGGCGGGCCAGTTCGGCCGCGTCCTCCGGCTCGGAACGCTCCGGGTGGCGGGCCTGGTCGGCGAACTCCTCGAGCAGCAGGTCCGCGGCACGATCGGCGTCGCCGGGCTTGTCGCGCTGCATGAGACACTCGGCGAGCGCGCACCGCGCGCCCGGGAACTCCGCGTTCAGGCGGACGACCACGTCGAATTGCACCAGCGCACCGGCCCGGTCGCCCTGCCGTTCGGCCAGTTCGCCGAGGTGGAAGTGGGCGTCGGGGTTGTCGGGTTCCAGTTCGAGCACGCGCCGGAACTTCTCGCCGGCCTCGGCGAAGCGGTTCATGTCGGTGAGCAGGCAACCGAGGTCGAGCAGCGTCTCGATGTCGCCGGGGTCGCGCCGCAGTTCCAGCAGGTACAACTGTCGCGCGCGTTCGTGGCGACCCGTGCTGGCGTAGGCCTCGGCGAGCCTCGCCTGGACGCGCGGCAGGTCCGGGTCCAGACGCGCCGCCTCGCGCAGGCACCAGACCGCCTTGTCGTGCAGGCCGCGGTCGAGGAGCGAGTCGGCCATGGCGGCGTAGATGTCCGCGTGGTCTGGGGCGAGTTGCTGTGCCATGTAGAACAGGAGTTCGGCCTGCTCGTGGCGGGCGAGACGGGCGTTGGCCTCGATGCGGTAGGTGAAGGCGTCGAGGTTCTGGGGGTCGAGGGAGGCCGCCTTCTCGAGCAGCGGGAGCGCCCCCTCGGGGTCGCCCGCCCGGAGGCGGTTGAGGCCGGCCAGCACGGCGGTCGGGGCGTCGTCGGGGCGCAACTCGGCGGCGCAGGCGAACGCCTCGGCGGCTTCGCGGTAGCGCCCCGCCGCTTCCAGCGTCAGGCCGAGGTTGAACTGCCACTCCGCCTGGTACGGGTTGCGCGAGAGGGCCTTGCGCAACTCGGACTCGGCCTCGTCCCAGCGCCCGGCTTCGTAGAGCTCGTGGGCGCGTTCAACGTGCTCTTCGGCGTCGAACCAGTCGTTCATGTCGCCTCGCCGATGGCCCCCGGAAGACGGGCCGACCGATGGTAGGGAGAACGCCCAGCAACATCAATGCCGGGGCGACGGTAGGATCGGGGCGGTGGGCCGGCGTTGGTCGCCGCACGCCCTCCGTGGGAGCCGACAACGCGTGGGACGGAGGCCGGACAGATCGGCGCGGCGGCCGGGGTGCGCCCGATGGGCGTTGTCGATCCCGGTGGCGATCGCGGTGGCCTGTCCCTCCGCCCTCGCGCTCCAGAACGGCGCGGCTCCGCCGACCGCTGCGGCCGCCGCCGCGACCCCGGATTCGTTGCTCGCGCTGCTCGACGACGCCGCCGCCGCGCCGGCCGATCGCGAGCGCACGGCCGCGCTGCTCGTGGATCGGTGCGTCGAGCCTGAGGTCCTGCGCCTGGTGGGCGACGTGCTCGCCCGCGCGGACGACGCGGCGGGGTCGCGTCGCCTGCTCCTGGCGGCGATGGCGCGCTCGCCGTCGGTCGCGCCCGAACTCGGCGCGCCGCTGGCCGCGCTCGCGATCGCGTCGACGCCCGAGCACACGCCCGCCGTGCTCGGCGCGCTGGCGAGCGTCCGCACGCGCGAGGCCGCGCGGACGATCGTGGCGTTCGTCGAGCCGAGCCGCCCGGCGCCGGTGCGCACGGCGGCGTACGACGCGCTCGAACGGCTCGCGGCGCGGACCGACCTGCCGCGCACGCCCGAGGCGTGGCAGGCGTGGTTGGTGCGGGTCGAGTCGCTGCCGGAGCGGCTGTGGCAGCGGGAGTTGATCGAGTCGCTGGCGAGGCGGAGCGCGGACCTGTGGCAGCGCAACGAGCGAGCGAAGTCGCGCCTGGTCGACACCACGCGCCGGCTGTACCTCCTGGTGCCCGCGGAGGAGCGGCTGACGATGCTCGCGTCGCTGCTGCGCGACGATCGCGACGAACTGCGGCGCCTGGGCTTTGAGTTGGCCGCGCGCGAACTCTCGGCGACGAACACGCTCGGGGGCGAGGTCGCGTCGGCGTCGATCTCGCTGCTCGAGCACGCGGGGGCGGAGGTTCGCGCCGAGGCGGCCCTGCTGGTGAGCCGGCTGGCGCCCCCCGAGGCCGAGCCTGTGGTCGGGCGCGCCCTCGCCCGGGAGACGGACGCCCGCGCCGCCGAGGCCCTGCTCGTCGCCGCGACCCGCTGGCCCTCGCCCGTGATCCGCGGGCCTGCGCTGGCGTGGCTGGAACGCGAGTCGGGGGCGCGCGGCGCGGCGGCGGACGCGCTGCTCGCGCTGCACCGCGCCGGGTTGCTCGACGACCCGACCGATCGGCAGCGCGTCGTCGAGGCGCTGCGCGCCGTTCCGGCCGATGCGCTCAACGCCGCCGCCGTCCGGCTGCTCGCCGCGCTCGGGGACGGCGCGGACCGGCGCGTCGTCGCGACGCTGCTTGGCTCGACGCGGGCGGGAGTCCGCGCCGCCGCCGCGGAGAGTCTCGCGCCGTTCGCGGAGTTCACGGGCGCGATCACGGCCCGGGCGGCGGACGACCCCGGCCTCTTCGCCGCGGCGTGCAAGGCCGTGCAGGCGCACCTGCCCGCGGTCGAGGCGTTCGAGCGGATGGTGCTGTTGCCCGCGCCGTCGCCGGCCGCGCACGCGGCTGCGCTGGACGCGTTCGTCGAGTTGCTCACGCCCGCCGACCGCGTGGCGGTGGCGCGCGTGGTGCGTTCGCCGGCGCGGCGGGAACTCGCGCTCGGGCCGCTCATCGAGGGTGCGATGGCCCGCAACCTCGACGAGCGCGACCGTGTCGAGGCGATCCTGCTGCTCGCCGAGGCTCGCCTGGCCCTCGGACGCGCCGAGACCGCGCTGGCCGTGCTCGGTGTGATGCCCGAGGAGACGGACGATGCGTCCCACGCCCGCGCCGTGCGTGCCCGGCTCGGCGCCTTGGTCGCGCTGCGGCGCTTCGACGAGGCGGCCGCCCTGAACGCGGACGCCGACGCCTGGCTCGACGCCCTCGATCGCGCCGCCTCGCTCCCGCACGCCGAGGAGGCGGCGGACACCTTCGAACGCCTCTTCACCGGCCGACTGACCGACGCCCAGACCGCCCGGCTCGCCGCCCTGCGCGAGGCGCTCCGGGCCCAAACCGGCGAAGAACCCGGCGACGACGAGCAGAACGAGCCGGACCGCTGACCCCGATCACGGCGTCCCCGGCGCGTCGGGCTTGCGCCACGGGATGTCCGGGTCCTTGTGCAGGACTCCCGCGCTGCGTTTGACGCACTGGCGGCAGGCGTGGACGCCGTCGAAGAGGGGGCTGCTCCACGCGGGGTCGGCCTTGCGTTCGAGGCAGAGGCGGCACTCGTAGCCGGCGGGGGCGGCGTTCGTGCCCAACATCACCAGTTCGGTGTAGGCGATGCTGAGGCACGGGCCGCAGATGCACGCGCCGCGGTGGCCCTCGACCATCGGGCGGTCGAGCGTCCACTCCGCGCCGCAGAAGTCGCACATCACGTCCGACATGTCGAGGTTGTTCTCGTCGCACCCGGCGCGTCGCATGAGGGATGGTACGGGGGAGGAGGGATCAGGGGATCAAGGGAAGAGGGATCAAGGGAAGAGGGATCAAGGGAAGAGGGATCAGGGGAAGAGGGATCGAGGGAGCAGGGGAGGAGGGATCGAGGGAGCGGGGGAGACTGCGCACGGCTCGGACGCGGCGCTGCCGGCCGGGCGGGGCCTTTCCGTGCCCCGTCTCGATAGACTCCGACCGCGCATGCCCATCAGCGGAACAGACCCCGTGCCCGCCCCCCCCCGCGCCGCGCGGCAGGCCCTCATCCTGCTGATGGCATGGGCCGTGGTCTGTCTGCCGTTGCTCGGCACGGGGGGGCTGCACTCGACGGAGGGGCACCGCGCCATCCCCGGCTGGGAGATGCTGGACCGCCTGCGCGCCGAAGGCCCGTCGGTGGACGCGTTGCTGGTCCCCACGCTGTTCGGGGAGCCGTATCTCCGCAAGCCCCCCGGGATCGCGTGGGCGACGGCCGCATCCGCCGCCGCGTTGGGCGAGACCGAGTTCTCCGCCCGCCTGCCCTCCGCGCTGGCGATGCTCGGCATGACGCTGGCGGCGTGGTGGTTCGCCCGTCGGTGGTTCGGCCCGCGCCGGGCGGTGGCCGCGGGCCTCGCCCACCTGTTGATGCCGTGGCTGTGGGCGAGCGCGCGCAGCGCGGAGATCGAGTCGCTGAACCTGCTCGGCGCGCAGGTCGGCGCGCTCGCGGCGGTGGACCTCGCGCGTCGTCCCGCGTCGCGGGCGGTCGTCGTGGTGATGCTCGGTGCGCTCGGCATCGCGCTCATGGGCGTGATGAAGGGGCCGGCCGGCGTGCCCTCGCTCGTCGGCGCGCTCCTCGCCCCGTGCGTCGTGGCACGATCGCTCCGCCCGCTCACCTGCCCGCGCCTCTGGGCGATGCTCGCGCTCGGCGCGGCCCCGCTCCTGCTGCTGGCATGGGCGACGGCCCGCCAGGCGGCACGCCTCGACAGCGTCGTCACGCAGCCCGTGGACGACTTTCTGTGGAACAAGGACCGGCTCTGGGGCGTCGCGCTGCTCGCGCCGGCCGCGTTGATCGCCATGCTGCCCGCGTCGCTCGCGTTGCTCTTCCCGTGGGGGCCGGACGCACGGGCGGAGGCGGGTGATCGCCTTCCGCCCGCGGAGGTCGAGACGGCGCGAACGCTCGCCTGGGCGTGCCTGCTGGCGTTGGGCGTGCTGGTGGTCGCGGGCGTGAGCAACCCGCGCTACGCCATGCCCGCCGCGGTCTTTGCCCCTCCGCTCGCGGCGTACGTCTTCGCCGGCGCGGGGGGGGCGTTCGTGCCGATCCGGGCCGGGATTGCGCGTGCGCTCATGCTGGGTCGCCCGGTCGCGTGGGGCGGCGTGCTGCTCGTGGGCGTGGCGGCGCATGTCGCGTGGTTCGAGGCGCGAGCGCGCGCGACCTCGGGCCTGGACGCGGGAGCCGCGCTCGCCGACGCCCTGCCGGACGGAGCGACGGTCCTAGCGGACCACCTCGTGGAGGCCCGCCCGGAGGTGTTGCTCTACGCCGCGCGGCGCGCGCGCGAGCAAGGGCGGAGCGTCAGCGTCCGCTGGGAGCCGGGGCTGGCGTCGCTGGGCGCGCTCGGGCCGGGCGTGTTCGCGGGCGTGCGCACGGACGCGGGAAGCGACGAGGGGGCACGCCTCGAGAGCGCGGGCCTGTCGGGGCGCCTCGAACGCATCCACGACGGGCGAGTCCACGAGTTCTCGTTCGCGCTCGTTCGGGGCGTCGAAGTCGACGTGGACCCCAAAAGGTAGGCGGGGCCCAGAGAAGGCCCCGCCCGGAGGGGAGAGCGGTATCAGGTTCGATCACGCCCGGCGGAACGCGCAGCGCAGGCGCGCGACCGGCGGCGTCTCGTCGTCCTCGAACTCGTCCGGCGAGCGCACGGGCGTGAAGCCCTCGCGCTCGAAGAGCGAGACCAGTTCCGATTTCGTCAACGGGTAGGGCGGCCCGGCGACCTCGTCCAGCGGCCAGCCCTCGGGGCGGGAGCGCGCCACCGCCAGCACGACGCCGTGCGGCTTGGCGAGCAGCACCAGCCCGCGCACCACCTTCGCCCGCATCTCCGGCGGCACCGACTGGATGGTGTAGCACTCGACCACCAGCTCGAACCGGCAGCGCAGGTTCGTCGGCGGGCGCATCGCGTCGGCCACGAGTAGCCGGTCCGCGAGCGCGGGGTGGCGCTCGCGCGCCCAGGCCACGCACGTCGGCGAAACGTCGAACCCGAGCGCGTCGTACCCGCGGGTGTCCAGTTCCGCCACGTCGTCCGCCAGCCCGCACCCGACCACCACCGCCCGCACGCCGGGTCGGACGAGGCGCGGCGCCTCGGCGTTCAGCCAGCAGACCAGGGCCGGGTTGGCGCGCCCGTCCTGCCACGGCACGCGGGACTCGTCCCCCGCGGCCTCGCGGTAGACGGTCTCGAAGTGCTCCGCCACCCGCTGCGAGGCCGGGTCCGGCGGCTCGAGCGTCAGCGGAAGGTCAACCTTCGGTCGTGTGAGCGTCTGGGTTGCGTTGGCCATCGTGTCCGACCTCCGTCGGCTCGGACGGCTCGCGGGCACGCACGCGGGTCGCCGGGGGCTTCGCCCTTGGCTTCAGGTACACGAGTGTATGGCCTCTCGGGGGGGGACACAAGCAAAAACCCCCTGCCCGGGCCCCGCCCCCCTCTCCACCCCTAGAGGGCGGGAGCGGGAGGGAAGTCCACCGGCGTCCCGGCGACGTGGTTGATGACGTTGGTGTACGTCGCCAGTGCGAAGACGACCACGGCCTCGACGACATGGGCGTCCGTGAAACCGGCCCCGCGGAAGGACGCCAGGTCGGCGTCCGTTACGTGCCCGCGCTTCTCGTGGAGAGCAAGAGCGAACCTCGCCAGCGCGTCGAGGCGGGGATCGCCGGGGATCGCGCCCCGGCGTGCGCCGAGCATCTGCTCCGCGGTCAGCCCGACGCGAGCGCCGGCGGCCGTGTGCGCGGCGAGGCAGTAGTCGCACCCGGTCGCCTGCGCGACGGCCAGTTGGATGATCTCCCGCTCGCCGGGCGTCAGCGAGGCGCGCGTCGCCGCGCCGGCCAGGCCGAGGTAGGCGTCGAGGGCGACGGGCGAGTTCGCCATGGCGCGGAAGATCGCGTAGTGCTTGCCCTTCAGCGGGCCGTCGAGGATCTCGCGAACGCGGCCGGTCGCCTGCGCGGGATCGATGAGCGGCAATCGTGGCATGGGACACCTCCTCGTTGCCTCCTCCCCGGCGCGGAGGGTGTTCGCACGATCGTATGCCGCGACATGCGCCGCGGTCCTGTTCGTGCAGCGGGCGCAAAGGGCGCGTGAAATCCGCGTTGCCCGTCGCCGAAACCTGATCGGGAACGCGGTCGCCCGCCGACGACTCCGGTGCGTTCGGCGAGGCCCGCATACCCTTCCGTGTCGGCCGGAGGCCAGCGGGCGACCGGGGCCGCGAGCCGTACCGACCGGCCGGTCGCGTCCGACGCGGAGGCGAAGCGATGCACGAGAACCCCACGCCGCCGCCCGCGCCGCAGCGCGACCCCGACGACACGCCGCTGGTGGTGACGCGGATGGACACGCACGTCCACTCGTGGGCGTCGGACGGCCCTGTGGTGGCCGCGCTGGGGTTCGTCGGGTGCCCCGAGTGCTTCTCGCCGCCGGAGCGGGTCTACGACCAGGCGCGTGCGCGGGGCATGGACCTGGTAACGATCACGGACCACGACACGATCCGCGGCGCGCTGGAACTGCACGAGCGTGGCTTCCAGAACTTCATCATCGGGCAGGAGGTGTCGGTCTACTTCCCCGAGGACCGGTGCAAACTCCACGTGCTGACCTGGGGGCTGACGCCGGAACTGGACGAGCAGTTGACGCGGCTCGGCCTTCGCAACGACGTCTACGCCTTCGCGGCGTGGCTGCACGAGCACCAGTTGCCGCACGCGCTGGCGCACCCGCTGTACATGCAGAACGGTCGGCTGACGCGGTGGCACGTGGAGCGTGCCGCGCTGCTCTTCAAGGGGTTTGAGGTGCTCAACGGCGCGCACCCCGCCGGGCACCGCGCCCCGATCGAGCGGTTCCTCGACGCGCTGACGCCGGCGCGTGTGCAGCAGTTGGCCCGCGAGCATCACATGGAGCCGCTCTGGCCCCGCGCGTGGCAGAAGGCCCGCACCGGCGGCTCGGACGACCACGCGCTGCTCAACATCGGGCGGACGTGGACGGGCGTGCAGGTCGAGCAGGGCGTGATCGCGGACCCGCGGGACTTCTTCCGCTATGTGATGGCGGGACGGTGCGAAGCGGGGGGCGTGGGCGGGCACTCCTCGCTGCTGGCCCACCAGTTGACGAGCGTGGGCGCGCACTTCTACGCCGACCGCTTCGCCGATCGTGCCTCGACGCAGGGGCAGGCGGTCGCGTCGCGGCTGCTGCGGTTCGCGGGGGTGGACCTGCCGCGGCCCTCGAAGGTGCGCCTGGCGGCGCACACCGTGCGTCGGCGGGTCATCAAGCGTCGGAACCGCCGCTCGCTGCCGATCCTCCGCGCCCTGCGCACCAGCATCGGGCCGGTGCTCGAACGCTACCCGGACCTGCGCGATCGGCTCGACCCCGAGCGATGGACCGAGGGCACGCCGCTCTCGGACCACGACCGGATGGCGCAGTTCGCGGACGAACTGGCCGCGGCGGTGAACCACGCGCTGGCGGACTCGGGGCTGCGCGCCCTGCGCAAGCGTGACCGCACGGGCATGATCGACCACCTGATCTCCTACGCCGTCCTCAACCTCGCCCAGGCGCCGTACGTCTTCAGCCTGTTCTACCAGAACAAGGAGCGCCCGTTCGTCGAGCGCTTCGACCACGAGACCTCGGAGCCCGGCTCGGGCGTCAGCGTTCTGGAGCGGCCCATGCGCATCAGCCTGTTCACGGACACGCTCGGCGATGTCAACGGCGTCTGCCGGTTCATCCAGAACGTCGCCGAGCAGGCCCACGCGACCGGGCGCGACCTCCAGGTGATCACCTCGACCCGGCTGCCGTACCCGCCGCTCCCGAACGTCCACAACTTCGACCCGGTGTGGGCGACGACGATGCCCCGGTACCAGAACCTCGAAGTGGCGTTGCCGCCGCTCATCCCGATCCTGCGGCACCTCGACCGGCACCAGCCTGACTGCATCCACATCTCGACGCCGGGTCCGGTGGGGATGATCGGCTTCCTCGCCGCCCGCATGTTGCGCGTCCCCGTGCTGGGCGTCTACCACACCGACTTCCCCGCCTACATCGACCGGCTCTTCGAGGACCACGCGTTCACCTACGCCTGCGAACGGTTCATGCGGCTGTTCTACAAGCCGTTCCAGACGATCTTCACGCGTAGCGGCGACTACGCGGAGGCTCTGGTGCGCCTCGGCATCCAGCCCGAGCGCATCACGCGGCTCATGCCCGGCTTCGACGCCGAGGTCTTCCACACCCGGTACCGCAGCGCGGACCTCTGGTCGCGCTTCGAGGGCGTCAACCCCGCGAGCGTGAAGGTCCTCTACGTCGGGCGCGTGAGCGTCGAGAAGAACATGCCTTTCCTCACGACTGTGTGGAAGCAGACGCACGCCCGCTGCCGCGAGCAGGGCCTCGACGCCGAACTCATCGTCGTCGGCGACGGGCCGTACCGCGAGCGCATGGAGCGCGAGTTGCGCCGCACGCCGGCCCGGTTCCTCGGCTTCCGCCACGGGCGCGAACTCACCGAGATCTACGCCTCCTCGGACCTCTTCGTCTTCCCCAGCGTCACCGACACGCTGGGGCAGGTCGTCATGGAGTCCCAGGGCAGCGGCCTGCCGGTGCTCGTTACCGACCAGGGCGGGCCGAAGGAGGTCGTCGAGGACGGCACGACCGGCTACGTCCTCAGCACGGCGAACCCGACCGCGTGGGTCGAGCGGATCGTCGGCCTCGTCGCCGATGATGAGCGGCGCGCCCGCATGGGGCGTGCCGCGCACGAGTCGATGCAGCCGTTCTCCATCCGCCACTCCTTCGAGCACTTCTGGGAAGTCCACACCCGCGCGTGGCACCAGCACCTGACCGCACGCGGCATCACGCCGCGGGCCGCGACGCAGGGTGTCGAAGCCTCGCTCGCCGCCGCAGCCCCGCGGCCGCGCCAGCCGGCGACGGACGACGTGGGGGTCGGGGCCGGCTGAATGCCGACAGCGGACAACGGGAGGGCGGTCCTGGGAACGCCTCTGAATCGCGCCACTACGCCATACAAATCCCGGACTGCATCGCCGACAACTACTTTCAGAATACGCCGCTTGCATCCGTCGCGAGATCTGATAAAATGCGACATCGCGCGGAGTTTTCGGTGCTGGCTGAACTGCCATGGAGGATGAGCCATGATGTTCCCAAACCGCCTCACAGTGCACCCTGGTACCCACGCATCAGCACGAGCGACGGTCATCGGCGCATTGCTTGCTCTGCTCCTCTGCATTCCAGCACTGGTGCAGGCACAACCGAACTGGAACACCATCCCGACCGGGAACGATACGTGGGCTGACAACTACCTCAACTTCCTCGTCACCGACCCCAACGTTCCCGGACCGCAACCCTTTTACCCGCACATCGGCGACCCATCGATTCTCGTTCTCACGGACGAGCATGGCCCGATCTTCTACCTGACAGGAACGAGCGGGGATTACAACTCGCTCACGTTCCCCATCTACAAGTCCCGTAATCTTCGTTACTGGGCGCTTCACATGCTCGCGTTCAACCCGGGCACCACCTACACAACCATCAACGGCCGCAAGTTCACCCGACTCTGGTCGCCGCAGCTGTATGTGCGGCCAAATGATTCCAATTATGTTTACTTGGCCTTCGCGTGCAACGAAGAAGTACCCATCCCTGATAGTTCCGGCACAACGATCAACCCCGGTCTCCCCGCAGCGAGCCAGCCGTGCGATCCGTTCTACGATGGCGAAGACCTCCAGTACATCAGTGCGATGGCCTGCGCGATGACCAAGAGCGCTTTCATGAGCGCGTCGCATCGCTTCGCCGGGTCGCCCGATCCATGGGACAACAACCAGCCCGCGTACTACCATTACCGCAAGAACAACGCCGGCTCTCAACTTTATTACGATGGCGGTGAGGCACAGGGGCGATACGCCATCCCGGTCACTGGAACTATGTATGCGTTTGGCCCCAACTGCGGACAGGCCGAGCGGCTTGTGTGGGGTTTCCAACACAGGTGTCATGGCGGCGAGGCGTGGATTGCAGATGGTCCATTCGTCTTCTTCGACCCTGCGAACAGCAATCAACCTTGGCTCTTCTTCAGTTGGATGGCGTTCACCAACCCGACACAGAACACAGTCAATGGCAACCACATCTACGCGCACCAGATGTGGGATGGAATTTCACAGATGCACGCGACGGGAGCGGGATTCCACGTTGCGTATCGGAGCAGCGACCTGAACAAGCCGATTACCGGCAATCCCTTGCCGAACGGAATGTCGAACCTTTATCGGCAGCAGTACACTCGCTGCCATCAGGGACAGAACTATGCCGGCGGTGTCGCCGAAAGCCCGTCTGTCTTCTACCGGACGTCGGTCGTCAATGGCCAGTTGAAGCGATGGTATTACGTCTTCTATTCTCGCAACACCTGGGATTCTCCCGATTACCAGATACTGTATCGCCGCTCGAATGGCACGAGCACAACGATTCAGAACCACCATTCCACGGGAGGCCTGGGCATCAACTGGGCGGAGTCGAGCGCACCCGAGAAGGTTCTCGTCCGATCATTTGAGGACTCGTTCTCTCAGTTCGGCAACGGCGAAGTCTTCCAAGGCTTGGGAAGGGTCTACCTGCTGTGCCACTCCCGGGTCTGGATAAATAACAATGATGGCCGCGGCTATCGGTGGACTAGATCCCCGTACTTCAAAGAACTTGCGTTTCAAGCAAACGGCGACATTCTCCAGTTGTACGAGTACGACTCAAACTGGAGTCGAAGCATGCACAAGTTTCGCGTGAAGGGGTTCTAGGAACGGCTGTTCGCTGAGCATGCACAGACGCGAGTACCCGCCAGATTCGAGTCCCCCAAGAGCGTTCAGGCAACTCGTTTTCTAAGCAGCCCGCGGTATTCGCCGTAAGCCTGGGGGTGGCTTTTGTGCGGACTCGTGCGCTCCCGGATTGCATCAAAGCCGAAATCGGCCAGCAGGGCCCGAAGTGACTGCTCCGAAAAGGGATTGGGGTGCAGGTGATCCCTGTAGTCCATGAGATCAACAAGCAGCCAGAGCAAGCCGTCCGCTCTCAGCAAACGGACAACTTCCTTCAGGACTTCGGGAGGATCATCCACGTGGTCAAGACAGTTCTCGATGACGATGATGTCGGCGCATCTGCTGGCCAGTGGCAGGAACTCTCCCTGTGCAGCCATGTAGACGACACCGTCACACTCCGGAGGCAGCAGGTTTTCGATGGCGTACCCGTCAGCCAGCGGATCGATCGCCACGGCCCTGCGCCATGTTTTCATCGCTATTGAAGGGAATGGCCCTGCGCCAATCTCAATCGCTGTCCGCCCAGCACACCACTGGGTGAATGCCAACGGATCAAGTTCGAGGAACTCCGCGAGTTCACTCATTCGACCCGCTTGCCAATGCCGGAACACCTCGGGATACGGACACGTGAACATACGCTCGGCGTTGACTCCCACTTCAACCCAGTACGCGAGTTCATCCCGGTACTTCTTCGTGAGTCTGGGCACCTCCCGACCGGCCATCGACAGCGCCCGCCCGACCTGCAGGCTTCCTCGCCAGACCGCCGGCTCGCCGTTGTTTCCGACGACAGTCCTCACGGCCGCCGTTGCGACACGAATGCCTCTCGATACGGCTCGCCTCACGATGTTCCGCCTCGTCGTCTGCATGTTATCCTCCAGGCGAACCTCCGTTGCCATGCCCGCTCTGAACGCGTTCCATGGCATTATGCGCGATTGTACCCACACCTTGTCAGGTGCGTGCGGAATCTCCGCGGACTGGGTGGCGCCCAACGCCATGATCCGCGGCGGGGTGGCACGCCCGGAACGGAGAGAAGCCGGCGCCACCCCGCCAGAACCCGCCGCGTGAACACCGTCCGCATGTCCACGTTCCACTGTCCACTGTCCACTGTCCTCGCTACTCGCGGAGGTGTTCGACGGTGTAGTTCGGGCTTTCCTTTGTGATGCGGATGTCGTGCGGGTGGTTCTCGATCACCGTCGCGCCGGACACGCGGCAGAAGCGCGTCTGCGTGCGGAGTTCCTCGATTGTGCGGCAGCCGCAGTAGCCCATCGCGCTGCGCAGGCCGCCGACCAGTTGGTAGGCGAACTCGGCGAGCGGGCCTCGGTACGGCACGAGCCCCTCGACGCCCTCGGGGACGAACTTTTCCTTCGGCGTGCCGCGCGGGTCGTACTTGTCGGCCTGCCCGTAGCGGTCGGCGGAGCCTCGGTTCATCGCGCCCTCGCTGCCCATGCCGCGGTAGGTCTTGTAGCGTCGCCCCTGGCTGATGACGAGTTCGCCGGGCGACTCGTCGAGGCCCGCGAAGAGGGAGCCCATCATGACGCTGTGCGCGCCGGCGGCGATGGCCTTGGCGATGTCGCCGCTCATGCGCACGCCGCCGTCGGCGATGACGGGCACGTCCTCGCCGGTCTCCTCGACGCCGCGGACGGCCTCGAGGATGGCCGTCACCTGCGGGACGCCGACGCCGGTGACGACGCGGGTGGTGCAGATCGCGCCCGGGCCGATGCCGACCTTGACGGCGTCCGCGCCCGCGTCGATGAGGTCCTTGGCGCCCTCGGCGGTCGCCACGTTGCCGGCGATGACCTGGACGGCGTAGCGCGACTTGATCTCTCGCACGGAGCGGATGACGTTCTCGGAGTGGCCGTGGGCGGTATCGACGACGATGACGTCCACCTCGGCATCGAGCAGGGCGCCGACGCGGTCGATCTGCCCGACGCCGACCGCCGCCCCGCAGCGCAGGCGCCCGCGCTCGTCCACGTTGGCGCGCGGGAACTGGCTGAGCCGCTCGATGTCTCGCATCGTGATGAGGCCGCAGAGCCGCATGCGCTCGTCCACGAGCAGGAGTTTCTCGACCTTGTTTCGGTTGAGGATGACCTCGGCCTCGGCGAGCGTCGTGCCGGGGGGGGCGGTGATGAGGTTGGACTTCGTCATGACCTCGCGGACGGGGGTGGCGTCGTTCTCGACGAACTTGAGGTCGCGCCGCGTGAGGATGCCGAGGACGGTGCCGCCCGTGCGCCCGCCGTCGTGGCGCACGCCGGAGGAGCCGCTGTCCGTGACCGGGAAGCCGGAGACGTTGTGCTGTCGCATCAACTGCACGGCCCGCCCGACGGTGTCGTCGGGCCCGAGGGTGATGGGATCGGTGATGACGCCGTTGGCCGACCGCTTGACCTTGGCGACCTCGCGGGCCTGCGTCTCGACCGAGAGGTTCTTGTGGATGATGCCGATGCCGCCCTCCTGCGCCAGCGCGATCGCCAGCGCGGACTCGGTCACCGTGTCCATCGGCGCGGAGACCAGCGGCACGTTCAGGCGGATGGTCCGCGTCAGGCGGGTGCTCGTGTCGGCGTCCGCGGGGAGCACCCCCGACCGCCTCGGCAGGAGGAGCACGTCGTCGAAGGTGATCCCCTCGGCCGCGATCTTGCCTGCCCAGACCGACCGCCCGGGAGCGGGCGCGGGACGGGGGTCGTTGGGGGCGGTGGGCGTGGAGGGGGTGGACGCGGCCGCTCGCCCCGGGCCTGTCGAGGCCCCGGGCGAGGCGGAACGATCGGAGAGGGTCGCCATGAGAGAGTGTGGCGTGCAAGGTGCGGGCAGTCAAGCGGGACGCGGGAACTCAACCGAACCCACGCGCCCTCGAGCCGCGACCGCGTGGGAACGTCGGACCCCTTCGACACGCACGACGACGAACCGCTCCCTCATGGTCGCGGCTCGTTGAGCGTCCGGTCCTTCGGGCACGTCTCAACTCCGCCCCTTCTCCCAGACGGGCATGTCCGCCTTGATGAGCCGCTCGCCTTCGTCGGGCGTCATCGAGCCTTCGGCGACGTAGGCCGCGACTTCGCGCTTGGTGCGCTCGCGCTCGCGCGTCTGGTACACGCGCCGGATGGTCCCCGACAGGATGGAGATCAGCACGATCCCGATGCCGCCCACTACGGCGATGACCGCGATCATCTCCCCGGAGGCCCCGAGGGTCATCAGGTGCGGCGTGCTCATGCGTTTCGCTCCGGTTGCCGGCTCACTCGTCCTCCGCCTCCGCCCCGGCCTTCATCAGGCGCTCGCCTTCCTCGGCGGACATGGACCCCTCGGCGACGTAGGCGGCGATCTCGCGGCGCGAACGCTCGCGCTCGCGCGACTTGACCATCGAGTCGATCGTCGCCAGCACGATCCAGACGACGGCGACGACCAACCCCCCCCCGACGGCCACGATCGCCACGGCTTCCTCGGGTATCTTCGCCAGCGTCGGGAGAGAGAGCGCGAGTTGCTCGTTCATGCCGGCCTCCCCGGATCAGCACTTCTTCGCTTCGCCCGCCTTCATCAGACGCTCGCCCTGCTCGGGCGACATCGACCCTTCGGCGATGTACGCCGCGATCTCGCGCCGGGACTTCTCGCGGGCCGTCGAACGCACCATCGACGAAACGGTCCCGAAGATGATCGCGACGATGCCGACCGTCCCGCCGACGACGAAGATGAAGACGTCCTTGTCCAGCAGCTGTTGGATCAGGTTGTCGTTCATGGTGCAGTCCCTTTCGCGGTCCTCCCGACCTCGTTGGGATCGGGGGGTGGTCGATTTCATCCCCCCGCTCGCCCCGGCGACCCAACTATAAACGCCGACCCCCGAACCCCACCCATGAATCCGCCGCCCGACGCCGAATCCCGTGCCGACCCCGCTCCCGACGCCCGCGGGGCCAAGGTCGTCCTCGCGGCCTACCGGCAGGGCCTCTTCCCGATGGCCGTCCCGGCGCGTCCCGGCGGCCGGCCGGAACTCGGCTGGTACGAGGCCGACCCGCGTGGCGTGATCCCCCTCGACGCCTTCCACCTGCCCCGCCGCCTGGCCCGGACGATCCGTTCGGCCCGCTTTGTCGTCCGGTGCGACACCGATTTCTCCGGCGTCATCCGCGCCTGCGCGGACCCGCGCCGCCCCGGCGGCTGGATCGATGGGTGGATCATCGACACCTTCTGCCTCCTCCACAGGCTCGGGCACGCCCACAGCGTCGAGGCGTGGCGAACGCCGCCGGAGGGGGGGGCACCGGTCCTCGTCGGGGGCCTCTACGGCCTGGTCGTCGGCGCGGCGTTCTGCGCCGAGAGCATGTTCTCCCGCCCCGACCTCGGGGGCCGCGACGCGAGCAAGGTCTGCCTCGCACACCTCGTCGCCCACCTTCGGCGGCGCGGTTTCGCGCTGCTCGACACCCAGGCCTGGAGCGACCACCTCGCCAGATTTGGCTGCGTCGAGATCGCCCGGGCCGAGTACCGCCGCCGCCTGCGCGCAGCCCTCGCCCTCTCACCCACCTGGGGCCGCTTCGACCCGGACCGAACGCTCGCCACGCTCACGGCGAAGGCGTGAACCGCCACGGCTTGCCGCACTCCGGGCACACGGCCGCCCCCGGCGTTCCCGACATGTCGTAGCCGCACCACTCGCACGCCCGATCCTGCCGAAACGCCCGGCGACGGGCCAGCAGCGGCAAGAGCGCGGCGGGACCGGCCATGATGAGCGCGACCGAGCCGACGCCGACCAGCGCGAAGAGCGTCCCCTCTGCGCAGTAACAGCCCGTCCTGCGCCGGACCATCACGTCCAGCGGGATTAACGCCACGAACTCCACGATGCTCCCGCGGAAGAGCACCCGCGCGATGCGCGCGAGGACCGACCCGCTCGGCTTGTCGGTCGCGTGGACGTACGCCACCAGCAGGGTCGTGCATCCCGCCCAGCTGACGCCGAGCGCGGCCAGCATGACGACCGTCACGTGGTCCTGGTCGAATGAAACGGGGAGGTAGTTGGCCATCACGGCTCCTACCGACCCGACCGCCGCCGCGACCATCACGCCCAGGCCGATCGCCGCCGTCGCGAGGCTGAAATACACCGCCACCCCCCTGCTGCGTCGCGGCCGATCGAGCCGGAACGGCAGGACCAGCACGCTCTGCAGCATCGGCGGAACGACCGCGAGCAGCAGACAATACACCAGGCCCGACCCGCTCTCGAAGATGCCGAGCATGTCCGTCGGTGTGGGCCATACCCAGAGCGTCGTTGGCTTTCCGCCGATCGAAACGCTCTGTGCCCACATGAACGCATGGAACCCGATCAGGACGACCGCCTGGATCATCCAGATGGCGAGGAGCAGCGGCCATTTGCGCCGGGGCAGCCGCATCGGGCACTCCGCGGATCGTGCGACTCCGGATCGGCACGCCGCGCCATCCGCCGCTGCCGCCGGCCCGCGTCGAACGCCTCGATGGTACACTCACCGGCACGAGCGTAAGGAGTCTCGCCCTGTTCGCCCTGCCCCGGATTCAGGACCTCTGGGAGCGGCTCGCTTCCTACAACGCCCTCGCGGCGGCGTTCGAACTGGCCGTCATCTGGGTGGTCGTGCTGCTGATCGTCCGGTTTGTCCAGGGCACGCGCGCGGCCGGGGTGATGAAGGGCATGCTGGTCCTCATCGTGGTGGCCACGCTCGTGGTGCACATGATCGGGGGCGGGCAGGCCTTCCCGCGGTTGTCGTTCCTGTACGAGCGGTTTCTGGCCGTCGTGGCCATCGGGCTCGTGGTCATCTTCCAGCCCGAACTCCGCCGCGCCCTGATCCGGCTGGGCGAGGCGCCGTTCTTCCGCTCCTCGCCCGGCGAGATCGCCCAGGTGGTCGGGCCGATCGTCGAGGCCTGCGCGTACCTTGCCAAGAGCCGCTTCGGCGCGATCATCGTTCTCGAACGCCAGGTCGGGCTGGCCGCGCTCACGGAGGGGGGGACGCGGCTCGACGCGGCCCTCTCCGCGCGCCTGCTCCAGACGATCTTCTTTCCCGGCACCGCGCTGCACGACCTCGCGGTCGTCGTCCGAGGGCGCGTCATCCACGCGGCGAACGTCCAACTCCCTCTCGCCGACCCCGGGGACATGCCCGACCCCTCGCTGGGCGCGCGCCACCGGGCCGCGGTCGGACTCTCCAGGGAGTGCGACGCGATCGTGGTCGTCGTGAGCGAGGAGCGCGGCTCGATCCGCGTCTGCGAGCGGGGGCGCTTCACGCCGACGCTCACGCCGGACGAACTGCGCAACCACCTCAAGGAACGCCTCACCCGCATCCGGCAATCGGCGACCGCCTCGCAGGAGCCGGAGCCGACGCCCGAACCGTCTGGAGGCGCGAATGGCACCGACTGACCACGCCGCCGGCGAGGGCAGGCCACGCCTCGCCCGCGACCTCAAGATCTACGGCCTCGTGACCCTGGTCGCGATCCTGATCTGGGTCTTCGCCGAGGGCGAGAGCCTCCAGCGGCAGACCCGGCGGGTGGACCTCGCGCTGCGCGGTGACGCGGCGCCGACGCGCCTCGTCCGCGTGCAATCCGGCGAGACCGACTGGCGCGGGCAGGTGAACCTCTCGCTCGAGGGCACGACGGCCGCTCTGGCGGGCATCGACGATGAACTCCGGCGCGCCATCGCGATCGAGCCGGGCATGGAGGGATTCCCGCCCGATCCCGGCGAACAGGTGGTCGATCTGCGCACGGTGCTGCGCGCCCACGAGGCCTTCCGCAACCGCGGCGTGACGATCGCCCGCGTCGAACCGCCGACGATCACCGTGTATGTCTACGAACTCGTCGAGCGCACGGTGCCGGTGCGGGTCGAGGCGCCCGATGGCGAGGCCGACGGGCAGCCCGTGCCCTCCGTCGAGACCGCGCGTGTGCGCCTGTCGCGCGAGGCCGACGCCGCGCTCGTCGGCACGCCGACGCTCGTCGCACGGCTCACCAGCGCCGACCTAGCCGCTCTCACACCCGGGCGCGCCCAGCAGGTCCGCGGTGTGCCGCTGTTGCCCGGCCCCGCCCTGATCGGCGTCGATCCGCTGCTCATCGCGCCGCAGCGCGTGGACGTGACCGTCACGCTGCGCACGCGCACGGACTCGATCGTGCTTCCGAACGTGCCGGTGCACCTTCGCCTCGGCCCGCTCGAACAGGCCCGCTGGATCGTTGAGATCGCCCCCGAGGACCAGGCCCTGCGCGACGTCCTCGTCACCGGCCCCGCCGAGTTCATCGCCCAACTGCGCTCCGGGCAGCGCACGCTGATCGCGTTCGTCCCGCTCTCGTTCGAGGAACTCGAGCGCGCCATCCCCGCCAAGCAGGCCGAGTTCGCCGACCTGCCCACCACCGTCCGCTTCGAGGCCGGCGACCGCGAGGTGCGCCTCAACATCCGCGCACGCGACGAGTCCACCGACGCCCGACCGGACGCGGGCGGCCCCAACCCGTAGCCCCGTCGCCCGAGACAGCCTGATAGACTTGCGGCGATGGCCGACCCAGCCATGCCGCCGAAGCGCGACCTGCTGCTGCCCGCGGCGAGGCTGTACGCGCACCTCGAACTGCCCCGCTACGGCTACTTCCTGCATTTCTGCGGCATGAACTCGCAGGACGCCTGGCGCGACGCCCCGACGGTCGAGTGCCGCGAGCGTTTCTTCGGACACCGCATGAGGCTCGACCTCGCCGATTTCTTCCAGCGCATCGCCTGGTTCTTCGGCTGCTACGGCGAGTTGGACGTGCTCTCGGCGGTCTCGTGCGTCGTGCGGCCTGGCGACGAGTGCGTGGACGGCGGGGCGAACATCGGCCTCGTGACCCTCCACATGGCGGGGTGCGTGGGGGGGAGGGGGGGGGGGGTCGTCCACGCCTTCGAGCCGGGGCCGAAGCCGCTGGAACGGCTGTGCTGGCACGTCGAGCGGAACCGTCTCGCACACGTGGTCGTCCACGCCGAGGGGCTGTCGGACGAGCCGACGACCCTCGAATACAAGCGGCCGGGCTTCGACAACCTGGCCAACGGCACGCTGGGCGCAGTGCCGGAACGCTACGGCGAGGCCGTCTTCGACCGGGAGCGGGTCCGCGTCGTGCGCGGCGACGACGTGATCGACACACGCAGCGACAGGCCTCTCTTCATCAAACTGGACGTCGAGGGTTTCGAGCACAAGGCGCTCTCGGGCTTCAGCAAGGTCGTCGAGTCGCGCTCGCCCGCCGTGCTGCTCGAAGTCAACGGCGAGATGCTGGGCGCGAACGGCTCCTCCCCCGAGGCCGTCCACGACGAACTCGCGCGGCTGGGCTACGCCGCCTTCGCCCTCGACCGCTCGGGCTTCCGCCGCCGCCACCGCCTGTTCCTGCACCGCCTGACGCGAAAGCAGGTCGGTTACGAGAAGGACGTGCTCTGGCTGCGACCGGGAACGATTCACTGGACACGCGCGGAACCGCACATGCTCGACCCGGCGAGGCACCAATACTGGCGACACATTCTGCTGGCATCGCAAGGGCACGACATTTACTAGGAACACAAACAGCCCATACGTCGCGGGAGATTAACTCCGTACAGCAACACACAAACCGCTATGGGATGCACCGCGGACGCCTGAAAACATTGATAGCTTTCCGCTTGTCACTGTCGTACGCTCCCGTGGAGTTTTCGTACAGTCGCTCCAGGGTTCCGCTAGGTTCGCCGGGGACGGGGACAAGCTCTTTGAAAAAAATCGTGCGACGAGGGGAACTCTCGAACTTCGCGTGGAATGCCATATACAGCTGCTCACCTCCATCGGAATCCCTCAACGGAAAGACGCACGGGCTGCCGAAGCTGGCTGGGCCGTGGGCACTCTCGCTTGCAGCAGGCACATTGTGTCGATCGCTGCGAAGGAGCAGCTTCTCGACAACGGTATAGTGCCCGTCATTCACCAGGTCAAAACTCGCAAAGTTAAAGTTACTAAACCTATGCCGGTAAACGATCTGGTATGCAGCAGAGTCCCATGTGTTGCGAGAGAACAGCAAAAAATAACCCTGACCACTCATATAGCAGGCCGCCGACGCTTCGGCAACGCCGCCCCAGCACCAAGGCTTCATCATCTTGTCCATTCGACCGTTAAATTCCCACTGGTTGGCGCTGCTATTCCAAATAAGCCAGTTCCAATTGCGATTGTTGGCCAGTCGAATCGCAGATGTATTAGATTTGAACTCGTACTGAGAGCTGGATAGCTCGTGTGCGGCAACATGGTTGCCCCATTTACCATCGTCTGGATCTCGCAGCTCGGATGGAACCCCGTACGCGTCGTTCCAATCATACAGCAACCAGTTCTTGCCCGTAAGAGGATCATGAAAGAACGAAGGTCCCTCCGCCATGAATGTGTGTGATGCCCATGCACGATGTCCCCAGCCTCTTCCGGGCAGCGATCCCGAGCCGCATGGAGCCGTCGAAGTCCAAAAGCGCTGCTCCAGCTGCCCCTGACTTGGTCCAGCGAGAATATTCGGATCGCCGCTGCAGGGGATGAATCGCTCCACTGCAACGCCACCGTCGTATCGCCACATTCCGCCGTACGAATATGCGTACCACGCTGGGCTCGTGCTGAAACGTGGCCCGATATCCGAAAACCAATCCTTATTATGCCACGATAAGAAGTTGTTGAGGCTGATCGATACCAAGAAGATAGAAGAATTGTTCAACTCGGCATCCGCCAAGGCGGCCAGAAAGGTTGGCTCGTCAATATACCCTGGTTCGCCCGGAAAGGGCGGCGGGTTCTCGATCGCACTGAACGCCAGATAGATAGTCCCCGATTGGTCGCCTGGCACACGATACAAGTGCGGAGACACGAGATTGATGAAACGACGGTTTCCACCGTTAAGGTACAAAAGACGATAGATACGATCCTGCCCAGACCAGCCACGATTATTCTCATCGAAGACGGTCATGTGCACTTCGAAATTGTAGAAATCTTTAGTTCTGTAAATGATGAAGTTGGCGTGTTGTGTGCCAAGAACTGCTAGCTCATCGCGATTGTTGCCAGTACTCGGATCCCCTGTGAAGTTGGTAACTACATCCGGAGCTCCGCTAGTT
The DNA here is from genome assembly GCA_014584315.1 of Planctomycetota bacterium. Classification (GTDB taxonomy): domain Bacteria; phylum Planctomycetota; class Phycisphaerae; order Phycisphaerales; family UBA1924; genus CAADGN01. The sequence goes on from JACTNA010000023.1 coordinate 40,668, forward strand.
CCAGTGATGTAGTACCATGTCTCTGCGTTCTGACCAACATCATCAATTCGCATGACCGCTGGATCGGCCAGGAGAATGGGCTGGTTGCGTTGGCCGGGACTCTGTCCGGGCGGGTTTTCACCGTTAGGGCGTAGTGCGAAGAGAAACCAGTCGCCCCCACTTTTCGGGTAGTACAGACCCTGCTTTGGGCCCCAAGTATACACCCCAACTCCACCATCGTTCATATACCGCACAGAACCGCCGTTCAGGTTCTGCCAGTTCGGTATTTCGTAGAAAGAGCCCGTAGGTGATGGCACATACGTTGAAGTAATCCTCGGGGCCCCGGAGTAGGGAGCAGAGCAGTTCTGAGCGAACGACCAATGGGATCCGAACAGCTGAACCAGTGCAACCAAGAAAGTAGCTACTGTCAGTTTGCCCGCTGAACACGGTTGGTCGCACAGAATCCCCGCCGCACCAGGTTGAATTGGGCAATCACGCAGCAGCACAGCAACCTCCTTCACTCCAGATTGGAGCGCTCGCCACTTTGTGAGAATGAGGAGTGCCGCAAGCGTTGTCAAGAAAAAAATGGAGGGAACCGACGGCAAAATTGAGCGTTAGGGGGGCACTCGGGTCGTCTGCGGCCTCGCCAAGGCTTCGTACCCCTGACCGCGCAGCCACCCAGCGAGGCCCTCAGAGGGGTTCTCGTTGGGCTTGAACTTCGGACGCTGGAACTCATCACGCGGCGTCCGGGGAATGGGGGATCAGGCGCTCGCGGGCGAGTTCCGCCGCGTATGCCACGCAAGCACGCACGTCGTCAATCGTGATCGTGGGGTAATGCCGCACGATCTCGTCGGGGAGTAAACCCGCGGCGAGGTTGTCGAGCACGACCGACACCATGACGCGCGTCCCCCGGACGCACGCCTTGCCGTGGCAGACGGCGGGGTCCGACGTGATGCGTTCGCGCCAGCTCATGCGAGCAAGTATAGTCGGCCGACCGCCGCGCCCCGGTCACCCGCGCCGCCCCTCAGAACTGCCGCCGCAGCCGCGCGCTCGGGATGCCCAGTTGGGCGCGGTACTTCGCCACGGTGCGGCGCGCGATCTCGATGCCGCGTTCCTTCAGGCGGTCCACCAGCGCGTCGTCGGAGAGCGGGTTCGCCTTGTCCTCGGCGTCCACGACCTCCTGGAGCGCGGCCTTGATCGCGTCCCACGAGATCTCCTCGCCGGTCTCCGTCTCCGTGCCGCCCGTGAAGAACCGGCGCAGCGGCACGACGCCCCGCGGCGTCATCACGTGCTTGTCCGCAACCGCGCGGCTGACGGTGGCGACGTGGATGCCGAGTTGCTCGGCCACCTGCGTCATCGGCAGCGGCCTGATCGCCTGCGGGCCGTAGTCGAAGAACTCGCGCTGGTGGTCCACCACCGCGTTCAGCACCCGCTGGAGCGTCCGCCGACGCTGCTCCACCGCGTCGATCAGCCACTGCGCGTTGTTCAGGTTCGTCCGCAGGAACTCGCGGTCGCGCTTCGGCACCGCCCGGTCGCGGACCATCTCCGCGTATTCCTTGTTGATCCGCAGGTTGGGCAGGCGCGAGTCGTTCAGGAACGCGATGTACCGGTCCTGCTCCTCGTCGTACTCCACGATCGCGTCCGGGATGATCGGCTCGGGCTGCTCGGCGACGAGTCGGCGTGCGGGCGCGAGGCTCAGGCGTCGCAGCAGTTCCAGGCCTGACTTGATCTCGTCGATCGTCAGGCCGGCGCGCTCGGCGATCTTCGGCAGGCGGTTCTGCGTCAGGTCTTCGAGGTGGTCGGCGACCAGCGTGCGCGCCACGCGGAGCGTGGCGGCGCGGTCCTCGTCGGAGTCCCAGCCCTCGCCGTCCTCCATCGCGTCGAGTTGCAGCAGCAGGCACTCGCGCGCGTCGCGGGCGGCGATGCCCGGCGGCTCGAGGAACAACTGCACGGCCGTCAGGGCGCGCTCGAGGTCGCCCACCCCGGCGCGCGCGCCGTCCGGGCCTGCGGGGGCGTTGGCCGCGATGGTCTCCAGCGGCGTGCGCAGGTAGCCGTCGTCGTCGAGGTACCCGATGATGAGTTCGCCCGGGCGCCGGAGCGACTCGTCCACGTCCGCCAGGTGCCACTGGTTGAGCAACTGCTCCGTGAGCGACGCCGCCCGGGCCGGGGCGGCCGCCATCGCGTCCATTTTCCCGTCGCGCTCGCCCTCGAGCCTGCGTGAGACGGCGCGCTCGGGCCGGTCGCGCAGCGGGGTCGCCGAGTACTCGTTCTCGGCGGCCTCGGGGTTGGCGCGCTCGAAGCGGTCGAGCCGATCGAACCCGTTCTCGGCGTCGCCCGTCGGCCCCGCCTGCTCGACTCGGCCCTCCGGTCCGGCCTCCGGCCGATCCGCGCCCGGCTCGACCTGTTCGAGCGTCGCGTTCCCGGCGAGTTCCTGCTCGATGCGCTCCTCCAACTCGGTGAGGGGCATCTGGAGGATCTCCATGGACTGGATGACCCTGGGCGCCAGCTTCATCTGCTGGCCGAGTCGCATGTGCTGTGACGTCTCAAACCGCATGCACAACCCAGTCCATTACCAACCCGCACCCGTCACTTTGCCACTTTGTCACTCTACACGCTGCCTCCCCAGAATGGCGTCGGCCAGCACGGCCTTGTTGGCGTATTCGAGTTGCGACCCGCTGGGCAGGCCGCGCGCCAGGCGTGAGACCGCCACGCCGCGCTTGTGCAGTTCCTCGGCGAGGTAGAGGGCGGTGCCGTCGCCTTCGAGGGTGGGGTTCAGGCCGAGCACGACTTCGCGGATCGGCACGCCGCCGGGGTTCCTGGCCGGGTCGGCGACTCGGGCGAGCAGGTCGGCGGCGGTCAGGTCTTCCGGCCCGATCCCGTCCAGCGGGCTGAGCCGACCCATCAGCACGTGGTACAGGCCCTTGTACATGCCGGTCTGCTCGAGCGCGATGAGGTCCTTGGGCTGCTCGACCACCAGCACGACCGACCGGTCGCGCGAGGGATCGGCGCAGATCGCGCACGGGTCGCCCTCGGCGAAGTTCGAGCAGACCGAGCAGTGCCGAACCGTGCGCTTCACGTCCGCGATCGCGCGCGCGAGGGCCATGGCCGCGGCCTCGTCGCTCTTGAGGAGGTGGAACGCCAGGCGTTCCGCCGAGCGGCGCCCGATCCCCGGCAGGTCCGCCAGCCGCTCGATCAGGCGATCGACGGCCTCGGGGTAGGCGCGCGCCCGCGGTGCGGCGGGAGCGGGCCGCCCCGCGCCCGCCCCGGCCCCCTCCCTGGCGCCAGCGCGGTTCGTCATGCGCACATGGTAGGGACTACGATCCGCCCGATGCCCCGACAACCACGCGAACCGTTCTCCGTCGCCGGGTTCCTCCGCAACGCCCTCGCCATCGGCCTGATCGTCACGGTCGGCGTGCTGGCCTATCGCGAGTGGGTGCGTCCCAACCTCTTCCCGAAGAACTTCGGCGTCGTCACCGAGGGGGTCCTCTACCGCTCGGGCGAACTGACGCCCGCGGCCGTCGAGAAGGTCGTGCGAAGGCACGCCATCCGCACCATCGTCGATCTCGGCGCGTTCGAGCCGGGCACGCGCGAGGAGCGGCTGGCGCAGCGGACGGCGGACGCGCTGGGCGTCGACCGCTTCCGCATGGACCTCGAGGGGGACGCCACGGGCAACCCGAACTACTACGCCGAGGCCCTGCGCATCATGACCGACCCGGAACGCCAGCCCGTGCTCGTGCAGTGCGGGGCCGGCTCGGAGCGAACCGGGTGCGCCGTCGCGATGTACCGCCACCTGGTCGAGGGCGTGCCGATGGACGACGCCTACGCCGAGACGCAGCGCTACAAGCACAACCCCCGCCGCAACCCGCGCCTGCGCGAGGTCTTCGAGGCCTGGACCGAGCCGGTGGGACGGGCGCTGCGCGAAGGCGGCGGGGTGCCGGGCGCGCAGCCGCTGACCCAACGGTAATCTCGAAGCTCCACACACTTCGGTCAGCCGCCGCGGTCACGTTGGTGTGGCAACATGCCGACCTGTTCGAACCGCCTCGACTATCTGAAGAATGGAGTTCTTGAAGCGTTGGTACGAACGCATTCTCCGCTCCACGACGCTGAAATCCACCACTCTCGTCAGTGCTGGCTGGTCGAGTGTTGGCTGATATTCCCCGATCTGCTCCCGGAGCCAGTGACCTGCCCCCAGTTTCTGTACCAGTGTCTATGAGAGTCGTGGTTCAAGGATAGTGACCGACGCTGGCCGCCGCGGAGGGAGGGGCGCAGCCCCGAC
>JACTNA010000020.1 GCA_014584315.1 Planctomycetota bacterium
GACCCGATCGCAGATCCAGTCAAGCTGCTCGTCCGTGAGTCGCATCGCCATGCAACCTCATACGCGCTGCAATGGAAGAGGTTCCGGGATAGGCTGTAACGTCTGGGGCGCGTTCTTCGTCCTCGGCTCGCGCTCCATCGCCCATTACTTCTACGGCCTGCACCGCCCCGGCATTGTCATGGTCTCGGTGCTGACGGCGAACGTCGTGAACGTCGCCCTCAACGCCCTGCTGATCTTCGGCTCCGATGGGCCGCCGGAGTGGACGCCCTTCGCCGGCGTGTTCCGTTCGACGGCCGAGTCGCTCGGCATCGCGCCGATGGGGGTGGCGGGGGCGGCGGTCGCCACCGTGATCGGCACGTCGATCGAACTGCTCATCCCGCTCGTGGTCTTCCTCAGCCCGCGGATGAACCGCCGCTACGCGACCCGCTCGGCGTGGAGGCCGTCGCTCCGGCACGTGCGCGACGTCTGGCGCATCGGCTGGCCGGGCGGCCTGATGTTCGGCAACGAAATGATCTGCTGGGCGTACCTCATGGCGGTCCTCCTCGGCAAGGGCGGCCAGGCCATGGGGGACGCACCGGAAGTCCACAACACCGCCGGCTGGATCGCCCTGCGTTACATGCACCTCTCGTTCATGCCGGCCGTCGGCATCTCGATCGCCGTCACCGCCCTCGTCGGGCGGTGCATGGGCATGCGCCGCCCCGACCTCGCCGCGCGCCGCGCCTGGCTCGGCATGGGCGTCACCATGGCCTACATGGGCGCGTGCGCCCTCATGTTCGTCCTCTTCCGCGAGACCCTCGTCGGCGTCTTCGTCCCCGACGACATGCCCCCGGAGAAGGTCGAGCGGCTGATCGCCGTCGGCTCGTCCGTCATGATCGCCGCGGCCGTCTTCCAACTGTTCGACGCCGTCGCCATCACCATGAGCGGCGCGCTCCGCGGCGCGGGCGACACCGTCTGGCCCGGCGTCGTCACCATCGTTCTTTCATGGGTCTGCATCGTCGGGGGCGGGCATGTGGCGATCGCGGTCGTGCCGCACTGGGGGTCGATGGGGCCGTGGGTCGGCGCATCGGCGTACATCATCCTGCTCGGCGTCTTCCTGCTGGCCCGCTTCCTGGCCGGGAACTGGAAGCGGATCGACCTGCTCTCGCGATCGGCATCCGCGGGCGAGCCGGACCTGGCCGCCGCCGCCGAGGCCGTCGCTCCCGCCAGCCCCGGGCAGGCCTGACCCCGCCGCTCTTGAGCCTCGCGGGCGCGGTCCATAGAGTTCCGCTCGCCCGAAGAGGCGTTGGAGGCCCCATGCCGCACGACCCGCTGGACCTGGTGATCGGTGAAGAATCCGCCAAGCGTGACGCCGCCGCCGCCGCGAAGCACGCCGCCGCCGCCCGCGAGGCCGAGAAGGCCGGCGACAGGCTGTCGGCGGTGACCGAGTACCGCAAGGCGGTGGGCGCGAACCCGGCGGACGCCTCGTCGGCGTTCAGCCTGGCGTACCTGCTGGACCAGATGGGGCTGGACGACGAGGCGGTGGCGCTCTACGAACGCATCTGCGAGACACCTCCCGCGCCGGTGAACGCGCTGCTGAACCTGTCGATCCTCTACGAGGATCGCGGCGATTACGCCCGGGCCGAGCGCTGCGTGCGGCAGGTGCTGGACACGAACCCGAACCACCCCCGTGCCCGCCTCTACATGAAGGACGTGCAGGCCAGCCGCGAGATGGTCGTCGAGGAGGAGCCGGACCGCGACGTCGTGAAGAAGAAGGCGCTGCTCGACACGCCCGTCTCGGACTTCGAACTCTCGGTGCGGGCGAGGACGTGCCTCAAGAAGATGAACATCCGCACGCTCGGCGACCTCATCAACTACACCGAGGCCGAGTTGATGTCGTACAAGAACTTCGGCGAGTCCAGCCTCGCCGAGATCAAGCGGATGCTGACCTCGAAGAACCTGCGCCTCGGCCAGGGACGCGAGGACGCCCACCGCGCCGCCCGCCGACAGATGATGGACCAACTCCGCGGCTCCGGGAAGGAGATGGTGCTCAACAAGCCCGTCTCCGACCTGCAACTCTCGGTCCGCGCCCGCAAGGCGCTGCAACTGCTCAACATCCAGACGCTCGGCGACCTCGCCAGCCACACGGAAGCGGAACTGATGGGCGTGAAGAACTTCGGCGCGACCTCGCTCGTCGAAGTCAAGGAACGCCTCGGCGAACTCGGCCTGACGCTCCGCACGCTCGACTCGGTCTGACCGGGCGTCGGCACGCCGAACGAAGACAAGACCGACCCCTTACGGCCGCGGCTCGTCCGGGGGCGCACCGTCGAGGGACGGCGCGCCCGCCTCGCGCACCACCTTCTCGTCGCGCGCGCCCGACTCGTGAAACTTCAACCGCGCCTCCGCGTACCGCTGCGGCGAGACGTTCAGGTCCGGCGACTCCCCCCGCGCGTGCTGCGCGTGCAGGTGCTCCAGGAACGGCACGCACCAGTGGCACCCCGTCCCCGCGCTCAGGCACTCCGAGATCAACGACGCCACCGGCGGGTTCTCCACCGCCAGGAACGTCCTGATCTTCCGCAGCGACACCCGGAAGCACAGGCAGACGTGATCGTCCGGGTCCATGCCGGATGCTACGCCGCCGGGTGTATCCTTCGTTCATGCGCGCCGAGATCGAACTGCGCACGCTCGACGACACGGCCGCGCTCGGGCGCGCCCTCGCCGGCGCGCTCCGCGCGGGCGACGCCCTCGCCCTGCGCGGCGAACTCGGCGCGGGCAAGACCACGCTCGTGCGCGCCATCGCCCAAGCCCGTGGCGTCGATCCGGCCCTCGTCGCAAGCCCCACCTTTGTCATGGTGAACGAGTACCCCGCCGCCGCCCCCGACGAGCCTGCCATCGTCCACGTGGACGCCTACCGCCTCGGAGGCGAGAACGATCTGGACGCCCTCGGCTGGGACCGCCTCGCCGACGGCTCATCGGTGCTGATCGTCGAATGGGCCGACCGTATCGCGGGCGCGCTCCCGCCGAATCGCACAGTCTGGGTCACGCTCGCCGTCACCGGCGAGTCCTCGCGCCGCGCCGCCATCGAAGCGCCGGAGTCGTGGGCGGTGCGGGCGGGCATCCCGTGGGAGGGCGAACCGGACCGCGTGCGAACAGCCACGGTCTGCCCGATCACCGGCCGGCCGGTGCCCGCGGATTCGCCCACCTGGCCCTTCGCGGACGAGCGCGCCCGCATGGCCGACCTCTACCGCTGGATGAGCGGGGAGTACGCGATCGGTCGCGAGGTCGGCGAGGGAGACGAGGCATCGTGACCGCGCCCCGATCAGGGGGGGCTTGGGAGCGGATGGCTCACGTCGCTCAGCGCACCAGCAGGCTCGCGGCCACCCGTGCCGTGGCCGCGCCGACGCCCTTGGCCGACTTCTCCGCGCCCGCGTCCTTCAGCCGCCCCGCCTCGTCGAAGGCGGTGTCGCCCTTGGCGAGCGCAAACTGCTCGGGGACGACGAGCACGGCGATGTTCGAGAGGATGGCGCGGACGTGGACCAGCCCACGCAGGCCGCCGAGGTTGCCCCCGCTGGCCGCGACCAGGCCCGCCGTCTTGCCCTTGAAGCACCCGAGCGGGCCTCCGTCCGCGTCGCGCGGGCGCGAGACCCAGTCGATCGTGTTCTTCAGCAGCGGCGTGATCGACGAGTTGTACTCGGGGCACGCGATGAGCAGCGCGTGATGCTGGAGGAAGAGGTCCTTGAGTTTGTGGGCGTTCTTCGGGATGCCCTCGGCGGCTTCAAGGTCGCCGTCGTAGATCGGCAGCGGGTAGTCCGCAAGGTCCAGCAGCGTCACGGCCGCGCCGGCCTCCTGCGCGCCGGCCGCCGCGACGCGGAGCAGTTTTCGGTTCATCGAGTCGCGTCGGATGCTGCCGGCGAATGCGAGCACTTTCGGGCTGGACATGGCGTGATTCCCCGGGGGTTCGGGGATGCTATGCCATGTTGACGCGGGGGAGGGGCGGACGTGGGTCAGCGGACGCGCTCGAAATCGAACGCGCGCGCCCCGGCGGCGGATTCGGGGGCCGGTTCGAGGCGGACGCTGAGCCGGTCGCCCTCGCGCGTGTAGACGATGCGCCGGGGGAAGGCGCGCGTCGGGTCCTCAAAGACGGCGTGGCTGTCCTCGGCGCGCAGGAGCGTGAAGGCCATCGGGCCGTCGCGTTCGCCCTCCCACGGCACGAGAGCGCGGTCGAAGTGCCGCACGCGGAGCGCGAGGCCGTCGCCGTCGCGTTCGATGACGAAGAGTTCGTAGAGGCGAGCGTGGCCGTCCTCCGTGATCCGCATCATGCCGAGCAGGGCATCGCCCTCGGGTCGGCCCCACGTCTCGACGATGCTCCCGCGCTCGGTGTCGGCGCGCCATTCGCCGGTGAGCCAAGCGAAGTCGGCGAGGTCGGGAGGGGGGGGCGAGGACGCGGGAGGGATGAACGGGGCGGCGAGGACGGCCAGGAGCGCGAGCACTTGGAACGGCATCGATGGATCTCCCGAGGATGCGTCGGCGACGGTGCGCGGCAAGCGGGCGGAGTCGAGAGCGGGGAAGCCGTGGGTGACGGAGTTGTTGGCGGCAATCGCATAGGCGAGACGCCTGTGCCACCGCGGGGCGTTGGTTACTGCTTCGAGAGGCTCTGGTAGAGCATGAAGGCGTTGCCGTCGGGGTCGAAGAACGTGGCGAGTCGGACCATGCCCTCGATGGTGATGGTGTCGCCGTCGAAGCGGACCTTGTGCGATTCGAGCGTGGCGCGCGCCTTGTCGATGTCGTGGACGCCCCAGGTGGGGACAGGCCCGGCGCCGACCTTGGGGCGATCGACCTGCGAGAGGCCGACGTTCACGCGGGCGACGGGGCTGGCGACCTCGGCCCATCCGATGTGGTCCACGCGGTAAAGCAGGTTCATGCCGAGGACGTTGGTGTACCAGTCGATGGCCTTGTCGAGGCTGCTGACCTGGGTGGAGATGGTGAGTCCGCCGTCGTACTGGGGCGTGCCGGGCATGGTGTGGCTCCGTGGTTGGGCCGCCGCGGGTTGCGGGGGCGACTGGCATAAAGTATAGTGGCTATACTTTGGAGTCAAGAGGGGGAGTCCCGAGTCCTGAGTCCCGGGGCGCGAGGGGGCTACGGATGGCTTTAATTGGAGCGACAGTGAGGGCTTGCCCTGAAGCGGTGGTCAACCTGTTCCATCGCCGATGGTCCGTGCCCGTGATCGCGGAGGTCCACCTGGCGGCGGCGAGCCGGGACTCGACCGGGGCGCGCTTCGTCGGCCTGACGCACCGCCTGGGCGTTGCGCGGGCCGCGTTGCGCGAGACGGTCGAGTTCGCCACCGCCCACGGCTGGCTTCGCCGCAACCCGGGCTACGGCCACCCGCTGCGCCCGGAACTCGTGCTCACGGCGCGCGGCGCGCGGCTCGGGCCGGCGTGCGCGTCGCTGTGGGCACTGCTCCGCCGACGCGGCATCGAGGAGATCGGCCTGCGCAAGTGGACACTCCCCACCGTGTGGGCGGCGGGCGAGGGGGGGGGAAGGTTCGTCGAGATCCGCGCCGCGCTGCCCGGGATCACCGATCGAGCCCTCGCGGCCGCGCTGCGATCGGCGGTCGGCGCGGGGCTTCTCTCGCGGCGCATGGTCGAGGGCTCTCCGCCCGGCGTCGTCTACGAGTTGAGGCGGCCCGGGCTTGAGACGCGCGACGCGGTCGAGCGCATCATCGATTCGATGTAGCGGCTACCACGGGCGCACGCTGCACGGGGCGCGCACCGAAGGGCCGGCGTCGTCGCCCCGGCGCAGGACGTAGAGCGGCGCGTGCGGGGGGCAGTTGAGGCGGAGCGGCAGCATCGCGTCCCCGAGGCCGCGACTGATGCAGCAGGTCGTGCCGTCGATCCGCAGCACGCCCGAGGCCAACGACGCCGGGAGATCGGACGACGTGTGCGGGATCGCCCGCGCCGACACCCGCACCTGCCCCCCGTGCGTGTGCCCCGCCAGCACGAGCGGCACGCGCAGTTCCGCGGCCGCGATCGCCGCCACCGGGTCGTGGACGAGGGCCACCTCGAAGCGGTCGTCCACGCTGCGCTCGAGCGCAGCGGCGAAGAGGTCTTCGGGGTAGGACGCACCCAGGATGCGCAGCGGGAGGTCGGGGAGGTCGATCGCGCCCGCGTCGATGCAGCGGAGACCCGGGACCGTCCGCGCAAGGCGGCGCATCAGGGCCGTGTCGTGGTTGCCGAAGACCGCGACCGCGCCGTGCGGGGCACGCCACGAGGAGGCGAACGCTCGGAGGGTTCGGAGGGCGGCATGCTCGTGGCCGGGGCGGTCGGCGTAGTCGCCCGTGAGCAGGACAAGATCGACGGGAGCGTGCGGCAGGGCGGCGACGGTGCGAGCGATCAGGCCGGAGCGGAGGCGGAGGCGTCGGACGTGAAGGTCGGAAAGGTGGAGGATGCGCAGCCCCTCGAGGGCCGCCGGCAGCGAAGGGAGCGGGAGTTCATGGGTTTCGACTGGGTACGGCGGGACGGGGCGGCGGTAGGCGAAGTCGGGGTGGTCGGGGGTCATGGGGCGGGTCGCTGGGCCTGGAGGGCGGGGCGAGTATGATGGACCGTCGGCGGGCGCGAGGCCCGCCCCACCAGAGTGCATCGGTACGCGGAGAGTTGTCATGGCCAAGATGTTCTACTCGCTCGAAGAGGCGGCCGCGAAACTCGGCAAGTCCGAGGAGGAAGTCAAGCAGATGGCCGCGAGCGGGCAGTTGCAGGAGTTCCGCGACCGCGACCGGCTGGTCTTCAAGCGTGAGCAGGTGGACCTGCTGGCGGGCGGCGACGACGCGATCCCCCTCGCGGACGATCTGGAGCCGATCAGTCTCACGTCGTCCGGGTCGGGCAGTTCGCTCGGCGTCGAGAACCCCAAGGAGCAGACGGGCATCAGCATCTTCGACGCCGACGAGGCCGAGGAGGCGGACCCGTCGGCCCAGACCCAGATCACGGACACCGCCCTCGGCGCGGGGTTCGAGATCGACGCCGGAGCGTCCGGGTCCGGCCTGCTGGACCTGACCCGCGAGAGCGACGACACCTCGCTCGGCGCGGACCTGCTCGAGGACGTGCTCGGGGGGGGGCAGGAAACCGCGGCGGCGTCGGCGGTCGGCGGCGAGCCGGGCGCGTTGTTCGAGTCCACGGGCGCGGAGGCCGAGGCCGCCCCGGTCGCCGCACCGCTCTTCGTCGCCGAGGTGATCGACGGCCCCGGTTCGGGGCTGGTCGGCGGCCTCGCGCTGGGCGTGGTGGCGACGTGCGCGTTCGCGCTCGCCGTCGTGCTCTTCGCCATCACAGGCGCCTCGGCCGGCCTGCTCGCGGCCGTGGGCGACAACCACTGGATGTGGGTCGGCGTGTGCGCGGGCGTGACGCTTGTCGCCGGCGTGGTGGGGCTGGTGGTGGGGAAGAAGATGTAACGAGGCGGCGTTTCCGGCGCATCACGGGCACGGCTCAGCATGATCGAGCAGATCACAGTCCGGAACTTCAAGAGCATCCGGTCCGTGACCGTCAATCTCGAACCGGTCACGGTGCTGATCGGCCGCAGCGGGACGGGGAAGTCGAACTTTCTCGGGGCGATCGCGTTTCTGCGGGACTACCTTCTGAGCGGCGACAATGCCGTGAACGCAGCGGGAGGATGGGATCGACTTTGTCCTGCGACTGAACCGGCATCGGCATTCTCGATCGACCTGCGGTTTCGGTTGGAGGGATACGAATCGCCGTTCTTCTACTCGATCAAGTTCTTGCGGGAGAGTCCACGCCACTCCGCCGGGCTTGCGAATGAGGAGTTGTGTCTCGGCGATGTACCCATGTTCCGCAGAACGCATCAGCGATGGCAAGACCAACCTCCTGTCGTTGGATTGCCGAGTCTGGGCAACTCGCCTGCGCTTGGGAAACTACCGACCCTTTCCGAAGCCGTCTTGGCGTTTACTACGTTGACGACAGGCATCGGCATGTACGATTTCCAGTCCTCCGTGCTCGAAAGCAACGGCAAGGCCGACCTGCGGGAGGGATTGTCCGACAACGCCAGCAATTTCCTTCGCGTACTCCAGGCGCTGACTCGCGACCTGCGAGACCAACGTGCGCGCAGGTCGCTTCTTGCCCGTTTGCAGCAACTCAATCCAACTGTACGCGCTGTCGAACTTGACGATATCAGCGCGCCGACACGCGCTGTTGTCGCACACGAGTTTGATGGAAAAAGACTGGGGCTCAATCTGTCCCAGGAATCGGACGGTTTCCGTCGCTTCTACGCCCACTTGCTCGCGCTATATCAAACGCCGCCCAAACCGCTGCTGATGTTCGAGGAGCCGGAGAACGGCATCTATCCCGGCGCGATGGCCATTCTCGCGGAGGAGTTCAAGGCTGCGCCGCCTGCCGGTCGCGGGCAGGTGCTCCTGACGACGCACAGCCCGACGCTGCTGAACTACTTCGATCCGGCGTCGTTCCGCGTGACGGAACTTGACCCGAAGACGCAGGAGACGCGGATCGCGCCGCTCTCGAAGGAGCAGCGAGCGTCGCTTGAGGAACAACTTCTCGAACCCGGCGAACTGCTGACGACGGACGAAGCACGGACGGACGCGTCGAGCGTTCGCGGCGCCGCGGGTGCGTGATGCAGCGGCTGGTGCTGATGGTCGAGGGCGACGGCGATGCGGCCGCTGTTCCCGGGCTTGTGGACCACCTTCTTTCGGATACGAGAGGAAAGGACATCCTCTTCATTGATGGTGATTGCATCAAGGTGGGCAGCCCCGGCAAGCTGACAGGAGATGATTTTAGGTTCTGGCGGCGGATGCTTGGCGTTGCGCAACGCAGACCTGAACTCGGCGGTGTGGTCCTGCTACTCGATGGAGACGCCGATCGGCTTCAGGGAGAGCGGTTCTGCGCCGCGACAGTCGCACGCAGACTGGCGACGGCCGCTCGTGAGGCGAGAGCGGGTGAGGCGTACTCGGTGGCGGTCACGTTCGCGTGCCGAGAGTACGAGTCGTGGTTGATCGCGGGGATCGAGTCGGCGTCGGGACAGCCGTTGGCCCACGCACGTGCCTCCGTGCCCCGTGACGTCCGGTCGCCCGGGGGGAATCTCGAACAGTTCCCACGAGATGCCAAGGGCTGGTGACCTGCCCCCCAAAACCTGATCCATGTGCTATGAGAGTCCCGAGGGGTCCCGGTCGGGCCCAGGAGACTCTCGATGAAGCGGACGAGGCATACACCA
>JACTNA010000025.1 GCA_014584315.1 Planctomycetota bacterium
ACCCGATCGCAGATCCAGTCAAGCTGCTCGTCCGTGAGTCGCATCGCCATGCAACCTCATACGCGCTGCAATGGAAGAGGTTCCGGGATAGGCTGTAGTAGGTCTTGAGGCTGGCGCCAGACCCATCCCTGCCCGGGGTTCCGGACTCGCATCCCCGTTCGCAGTAGACCATCTCCTCTGAACCGCAATCATCGCACCCGAGCGGGGTCTTGGGCCTGTAGCACGGCTGCTGCGGCTGGGAGAGGGCGGTTGCGACGATGAGCGTGAGTGCCCCCGCGAACGTGGCTCGCTTCCAGTGGCTCCCTGTTTCGCGTTTCATGGTGGTTGCTCCTATCGGTCGCGTCCTTCGACGCCGTACCACGTTGTGATCACTGGGAACCCGACATGGCTCACATCGTCGTACACGAACTCGCCGTCGGGCAGGAAGTCCATCCAACGGCCGATCATCGCGCTCCCGTCGGCCATGGCGACGGGGCCGGGCGAACTGTCCGGGAAGCAGCACCAGCGCGGGGGCCACGGGCTGCGCTGCGGCCACGTGAACAGCCAGGCGAGCATCCCTTTGGAGGCCGGCAGGCGCGTCTGGCGGCGATACACGGGCACCGGGGATTCGTCCCACACGGTCCGGTCGGGCGTGTTGCCCGGCTCCATCCGGCGCGCGTCGTAGACCATGCAGAGCGAGAGTTGAAAGACGGAGGCCCGCTCCACCGCCCGATCGTCGAGCAGCCCCTCCAGCGCGAGCGCCTCGTACCACTTGGCGGAGCAGGCACCGACGGTGTCAAAGGCCGCGAATGGATAGAGGTCGTTGTGCTCGTTGCCGTACATCTCCACCAGCGCCGCCTGCTGCTGGATCTCGCCGAGCAGCGCGGTCAGACGCGACTGGTGCCACGCCCGACGCACCGACGGCAGCAGCACACCGACCAGGATCAGCAGCACGCCGATGACGACGACGAGTTCGGGAAGGGAGAAGCCCCGCCGGGCGGCAAGGCCTCGTGCACGAACCGGGCTGGTCCGGGTCGGCCGCACGGCGCCAGTCTACCGCCTGCCCCCCCCCCTCCCCGTCAACCCATTGTGACTTTTTTTGGGATCGAAGTCGCCAGTTCGCCGGGATTGCGATCGGTATATGTACGGTATGAGTGAAACGGAAAATCGAAAAATTCATTTGACAAATCGAAATCGACTTCGATAATGTGAAACGTGCATGTCGAAATCGAAAAACCCGTCGAGCAGCATCCCCTCTGCCGCATGCCGCGGGAGGACCTGGACCTGGTGGCGGAACTGGTGCTGGCGTCGGGGTCGCTGAAGGCGGTCGCCGAGGCGTACGGCGTGAGTTACCCGACGATCCGAGGGCGGGTGGACCGGGTGATCGAGCGGCTGCGGATGGTGCTCGAGGACCGCAAGCCGGACCCGGTGACGGACCTGCTGGCGGACCTGGTGGCCAGGGGAGAGTTGACCGGGGCAACGGCGAGGCGGATTCGGGATGCGGTGCGGGAGGCCCGCGCGAAAGAACCAGAAGGAGGCGTGTGATGGAACCGTGGGTGCCGCTGGACAAGGCGTGGATGCTCGGGGCGTTCATCGGCGGGGGCGGTGGCACGGCCATCGGCCTGCTCGGGGCGATGGCGGGCGTGCTCGCGCCGCGGGGCATCGGGCGACGGGCGGTGCTCGGTGCGATGCTGGCCTTCGTCCTGATCGGGCTGGGACTGGTCGCGGCGGGCGTTGTCGGGCTGATCGTCGGCCAGCCGTTCCACGTCTGGTTCTGGCTGCTGCAGCCGGGCGTGATCTTCGCGTTCGTGACGGGGCCGCTGATCCCGGTCGTCGCGCGGCGTTACGCGCAGGCCGAGCAACGCCGGCTGGACGCCGAATCGCTGCGGCGGGGCTGACACACACTCAACGGAGAGCCGATCATGACCACGATCCCTCCTCCTCGAGGGACCAGTGTTGGTGCGGCCCTCGCCGCGCTCGCGTGCACGCTCGCGGCCGCGGCGGCACAACCGGAGCGCATCGCGATCGAGGGCGGGCCGGTGGTGATCCTGCTGGCGGTCGAGGGCGCGGGGCGCGTGGCGGTCGAGGCCGTCTACGGCGTCGGGATCATCGACGATCCCCGCGGCATCCCGCAGGCCGCGCACCTGATCGAGCATCTCGCGTGCGTGGGGGCGACGGCCAACGACGGGCCGGGCGAGACCTTCCGCCGGCTCAACGAGATCGGCGTGGCCAACGCGGAGACCATGCCGGACCTGACGCACTACGACCTGTGCGCGCCGGCGGATGAACTCGACTTCGTGCTGCGCGTCGAGGCCGACCGGCTGCGCTCGCTGCGGATCGACGGGGCGATCGTCGCGCAGGAAGCGCCGCGCTGCTACGAGGAAGTTCGGTTCGTCGCCACTCGCACGCCGCCCGCGCTGGGGAAGTTCGCCCTCATGGCGGCGACGCAGTCGTGGCGGCACGGCCTCGACCGCGCCCTCGTCATGGGCGGGCTGGAGGACTCGCCGCTGGACGATCTGCGGGCGTTCCACAGTGCGTTCTACACACGGAGCAACCTGACGCTCGTGATCGTGGGCGAGTTCGAGCGCGACGCCGCGCTGGATTCCGTGCGTCGCCACTTCGGCGACCTGCCCGCGCGCCCGCCGGTCCACGAGCCGATCGATTGGACCCGCGCCCCGCGCGACGCAACGGTGACATGGGACGCCCCGGCGACGATCGTGTACCTGGCGTTTGAGCCGCCCGAGTCGCGGGCCGAGCGGCTGGTGCTGACCGCGCTCGTGCCGCAGGTGGTGCAAGTGCTCGCCAGACACCCGGAGGTGCTGCGCCACGCGAGCACGATCGACAGTTCGAACCGCGCGTGGCCCGTCGGCCGCCTGCCGGTCTTTCTCGCGGCGACCCTGCGCGACGGCGCGGACCCTGCCGAGGCCCGCGACGCCCTGGAGCGGCGGCTGCGCGAAGTGCTTTCGAGGGCGGACTCGCCGATCCTCGTGCAGCGAAGCGTGCAGCAGGCCGCCGCCCGTCCGTGGTCGTTCGAAGCAGGTGAACTCAAGCGAACCGCGGCCGCCCTCGCGCGCGCGCCCGACGTGAGCCAGCAGAGAGCGTTCGACAGTGTGCTCGGCAACTCGGCCCTAGAGATCGGCATGCGGGACCTCTGGCTCGGCCCCGACCCGGACGCCCTCGTGCGCGAGGCGGAGCAACTGACCGCCGAAGACCTCGCCGCGCTCATCGCCCGCACCTTCGACCCCGAGCGGATGATCGTGACGACACTCGTGCCGGAGTGATGCGCCGGTGCGCGGGCGCATGCCCGTTGGCCAGATCCAGACGGGCGAAGCCGGTTACGGTTGCCTCATCGTTAGCCAAGCCCGATCTTGTGCAGAACTTCGTGAACGGAACTCCAAACATCTTGGTAGAGTTTCTCTCTCAGCCCTCGCCTCGCCGGATGCCACAGTTGCACCATGGCCCTCGGGTGCGCGGTCGGCGACAACTCCCACCAAGTCGCTCCGGTCCCTCCCGTGACCTCCTTTCGACCTCCGGCCAATACGTGCTCCGCGAGCAGCCGGGCCGGCGAGCCGGGCTCCATGCCACAGCCTAGCACCAAATGAGGGCGGTACAGATCCACCTGTTGCGCCAAGGTTGTCGCGTATTGGGCCGCGTGGGCGCGGATTTCCCTGGCCTTCGACTTTCCTCCACCGCCGACCTTCTTGATCTGGATGTAGGCGAATCGATTCACGACATCGTGGTTCCATCCACCCTTGTTAGACCGGCCAAACGCCTCGGTCCAAGCTTCATCGGCCAGCGCCGCGGCAACGGCGTGGGCGAACATGCCGGCCTTCCGATTCCACCAGCTCTTCGCGGATCTTTCCTCGCGCGTACCATCTCGTGCGAGGGGTCGGAAACGCACGTCGCTGACTTCGTCCCGCATGTCATGAGCGCGGGCTTCGCCCTTCATGTTCGGCTCGCGAAACACAAACAAGACTCGGACAGGCTCGGCGATGTATACCTCGGGGCTGGGCACGCCATCGCGATACAGTCGGCCCAGAAAGGTGGTGTCATTCGGCGCGTTCTCCAGCGAGTGGAAGATCGCTTCCTCTCTCGCCCTCAGTTCCATAGGTGTCAGCTCCACAGGGGCACTCTAACGGACGAACAGGAACAGGTCTACATCCAAATGGAGCCGATGCGCCGGTCGGTGTGTGCGATCATGACGCCGTCGGCGCGCGGCTCATTCGGCGCGTTCGACCCCGTGCTTCCGCACGGGGCTCGTCGTCGTGCGGAACGAGGGACTTCACGCGTGCTCGGGCGTCACCGCGTGCTCGGGCGTCTCACCACTGAGCACGCGCCAGACGTCGCGCACGACCCAGGACATCTCGCGTTTCGCGTGGCGCGTCGCGCCGGCGGCGTGGGGCGTGAGCCGCGCGTTCGGCAGGCCCCAGAGCGGGCACGACGGGCCGGGCGGCTCGGGGTCGTGGACGTCCAGCACGGCCGCGGCACGCGGGTTCGCGCGCAGGAACGCGGCGCACGCCCCGGCATCGACGACGAAGCCGCGGCTGGTGTTGATGAGCAGGGCGTCGGGCTTCATGCGGGCGAACTCGGGTTCGCCGAGCAGGCCGCGGTTCGAGGGGCGGGCGTCGACGTGGACGCTCAGCACGTCGGCCGAGGCGAGCAGGTCGCCGAGCGGGACGGGGTGCGCGGCGTGGCGATCGGGGGGCGCGATCTCGCGCAGGTCGTGGTAGCGGACGCGCATGTCGAGGGCGGCCCCGAGGCGCGCCACCTGCGAACCGATACGGCCGAGGCCGAGGACGCCGAGCGTGAGGCCCGCGAGTTCGCGCTCGGCTTCGAGGCTCTTGCGCAGGCGGTTCCACTCGTCGAGCGGGAGGGGGCGGTCGAGCGCGGCGCGCGGGCGCAGGACGTCCAGCATCGCGGCGGCGACGAACTCGACGACGGCCCGCGTGTTCGCGCCGGGCGTGTTCACGACGGCGACGCCCCGCGCGGCGCACGCCGCGACGTCGATGTTGTCCACGCCGACGCCGGCGCGCCCGACGACGCGCAGGCGCGGCGCGGCTTGGAGCAGGGCGTCGTCCACGCGGGTGTAGGTCCGCACGATCAGCCCCTCGGCCCGCGCCAGCAGCGCGGCGAAGCGCGGATCGTCGGGCGCACAGCGCGCCAGTTCGCACCGCTCGGCGAGCCACGCCGCGGGCTGGGGGTCGAGGTCCTCGGTCTGGACGACGAGCGGGCGGGGCATCGTGGCGTGATGCTACTCCGGCAATGGAAAGGCAATCTCACGCGGAGACGCGGAGACGCGGAGGCGCGGAGAGAGGATGATGAGGAGGAAGCAATGGCACAGGCGGGACGCCTGTGCCACCGGTTCTGCGGAACTTCCTTGTTCCTCCTGCCCGTCTCTCTCTTCACCTCTGCGTCTCCGCGCCTCTGCGTGCGCGGTGTCTCAGACTTCGCTGAGCGGGTCGCGGTCGGTGGTTGAGACGACGATCTCGACGCCGGGGAGCATCGTGCGGAGTCGTTCGGCGAGGCGCGGGAGGTAGCCGCGTTCGGTGTTGGTGTGCCCCGCGAGCAGGACGCTCATGCCGGCGTGCAGCGCGCCGAGGACGGCGTGGTGGGTCATCTCGCCGGTGATGAAGGCGTCGCATCCTTCGCGCCGGGCGAGCGCGGCCAGGTCGCCGCCGGAGCCGGGGACGACGCCGAGCGTGGCGATGGGGCGGTCCTCGCCGACGAGGGCGACCTTGATGCGGGCGCGGTCGAGGAAGGAGCGGAGCCGCTGGGCGAGTTCGCGCATGGTGGCGGGTCGGTCGAGCGTGAGTCGCCGCCCGGTGCCCGCGCCGCGCAGGGGCTTGGGGACGAGTTCGTAGACGTCGAACGCCGGCTCCTCGTAGGGGTGGAACTTGCGGAGTGTGTCGATGGCGAGGGGGAGGGCGCGCTTCGAGCAGACCATCTCGAGTCGCAGTTCGGAGACTTCCTCGAGCCGACCGGGCGCGCCGACCGTGGGCTTCGCGCCCTCGCCGGCGAGGAACGTGCCGGTGCCGGTGACGCCGAACGAGCAGACCCGGTAGGCGCCGATGATGCCCGCGCCGGCGGAGGCGAGCGCGTTGCGGACCTTCTCGGCGTCGGGGTAGGGGACGAAGGTGACGATCTTGACTTCCTGCTCGGCGTCGCGCGCGCCGTGCGGCGTCAGGGCGCGGCAGTCGCCCTCGACGCGGCCCTGCCCGCCCGAGAGTCCCTCGCAGAGCCAGTCGGTCACGCCGCCGGGCGCGGCGTCGAGCGCGGTGTGCGGCGAGTAGATGGCGATGCCCGCCTCGGCCGCGCCGAGGATGATGCGCTGGCGGGGCGTGCGGTCGGTGACGCGGTTGAGCGGCTCGAAGATCGGCGGGTGGTACGCGACGATGGCGCGGGCGTGCCGGTCAATGGCCTCGTCGAGGACGCGCTCGGTGAGGTCGATGGTGAGCAGCGCGGGGCCGTCGAGGGGGCGCGAGGGGGAGCCGACCTGGAGGCCGACCTTGTCCCACGCTTCGGCGTACTCGAGCGGGGCGATCCGCTGCATCGCGTCGATCAGGCTCTGCACGGTGGTCATGCGCGTCCTCCCGCCCCGGGCGGTGCAGTCTAGCGGGGGGATGCGGCGGAGCGGCATCGTGCGGGAGCGATCGCGGAGCGGGCCGTATCATCCGGCCGTGCCCGCGGGAACGGTCATTCGGCGCGCCCACGCGAAACTGAATCTTGCGCTGGCGGTCGGACCTCCGGAGGGCGCGGGGTCCGAGCGGCCCGGGTGGCACCGGATCGCGTCGTGGTCGTGTGCCGTCGCGCTGGCGGACGAGGTGCGCGTGCGGCGATTGCCGGAGGGCGCGGCGAGCACGTGGTCGTTCGCGTGCGCGCCCGATGCGCCGCGGCGCATCGCGTTTGACTGGCCCGTCGCGTCGGACCTGACGTTTCGCGCGCACGCCCTGCTGGAGCGCGAGGCGGGGCGACCGCTGCCCGTGGCGATCGCGGTGACGAAGCGCATCCCGCCGGGCGGGGGGCTGGGCGGCGGGTCGAGCGACGCGGCGGGCGTCATGCTCGCGCTGGACGACCTGTTCGGGCTGGGCCTCGGGGCGGATCGGCTTCGTGCGCTCTCGGCGGCGATCGGGAGCGACGTGGCGTTCTTCATCGACGAGGCCGGGGCGCCGCGGCCGGCGCTCGTGACGGGCTTCGCGGACCGCGTCGAGCGCGTCGCGCCGGTTCGGGCGGGCGTTGTGCTCGTGGTGCCGGGGTTCGGGTGCGCGACGCCGGCGGTCTACAAGGCGTTCGACGCGCTGCATCCGGGGCCGATGCGGGAGCGAGAGGTTGCGGAGATGGCACGGGCGGGCCGGGCGGTCGGGGCCGCGCTCTTCAACGACCTGGCGGAGGCGGCGTTCGCGCTGCACTCCGCGCTGCGGTCGCTGCGAGAGCGGGCTTCGCGGGCGATCGGGCGGCCCGTGCACCTGACGGGGAGCGGGAGCACGCTCTTCGCCCTGTGCGAGCCTGAAGAGGCGTCCGCGCTGGGCGAGCGCACGGCGCGTGCGCTGGCGGGCGCGGCGGTGGTGGCGACGGAGATCGTGGGCTAGCCCGCGTGGGCGCGGCGCGTTGGGCTGGCCGTACACTGGCGGCATGAGCAGGCAAGGCCCCATCGTCGGCATCGACCTCGGCGGGACGAACGTGCAGATCGGGGTGGTGGCGCGCGATGACCGTGCCGCGGGCGCGCGGATCGTCGGTCGGTGCCGGCGCAAGACGAAGGCCGACGAGGGGCTGGAGAGCGTGCTGGCGCGGGTGGCGGAGGGCGTTGATCGGGCGTGCGCGGACGCGGGCCTGTCGCGCGGCGGCCTGCGGGCGGTCGGGATCGGCGCGCCCGGGGCGGTCGAGCCGTCGTCGGGCGTGGTGCTCGAGGCGGTGAACCTGCGTTGGGACAACGTGCCGCTGGCTGGGCTGCTCTCGGAGCGCCTGGGCGTGCCGGTGGTGGTGGACAACGACGTGAACGCGGCGGTGTGGGGGGAGTTCGTCGCGGGGGCGGGGCGCGGGGTGACCGACGTGCTGGGCGTGTGGGTCGGAACGGGCATCGGGGGGGGGTTGGTGCTGGGCGGGCGGCTGCACTACGGGCACTTCCTGACGGCGGGCGAGATCGGGCACATGCACGTCCTGCCCACGAACCCGCCGGGGCAGCGCACGCTCGAGCACAACTGCTCGCGTTCGGCGGTCGTGGACCGGATCGTGCGGCTGGTGCGGAGCAACCGCAAGTCCATGGTCGTCGATCTCGTCGGGGGCGACTTCGAGAAGATCCGCTCGAAGACGATCGCGGAGGCGTACGCGGCGGGGGACGCCCTGGTCCGCGAGGTCGTGGACGACTCGGCGGACCTGCTCGGGGCGCACGTGGGCGGGATCGTGACGCTGCTTGCGCTGCCGCGGGTCGTGCTGGGGGGGGGGCTGACCGAGGCGGTCGGGCCGCCCTACGTCGCGCGCGTGCGCGACGCCGTGCGGCGGGTCGCGTTCCCGGACAAGTGCAAGGCCGTCGAAGTAGTGGCGAGCGAACTGCTCGACGACGCGGGCATCGTCGGGGCCGCGCTGCTGGCGGCGGAGCGGATGGGGGGGGAGGAGAAGTGACGGAGTGGCGGAGTGGCGGCGTGAGAAGCAAGGGGCACAGGCGGGACGCCTGTGCCACCATTCAGGGCATCACTCCGACACTTCGTGACTTCGCCACTGCGTCACTTCTTCACTGCTTCACTTCCCGAGTCCTTCACTCGCCGAAGTCGATCGTTCCGCTGTCGGAGAATGAGACGCTGGGACGGTTAAGCCCCGCCTCGAACATCGCCTCGGCGAACGCGCCGGGCGTGACGTAGCGCAGCGTCCCGTGGAGCCGGTAGGGGCGGGCGCCGCGGAGCGTGGCTTCGCCCGTGCCAAAGGGGACGACGGCGGGGAGGCGTATCTGCTGCGTGCCGTCGCGACGGAGCGTCGCCTCGGCGGACCGCTCGCCCGAGAAGACGCGCCGGCCGTCCACGCTCAGCGAGTAGAACACCTGTCGCAGCGGGAGTTCGACGGAGTTCGGGTTCTCGGCGTCGAGGACGAACTCGACGGCGACGCCCTCGCTCGTCCGCTCGACGACGTAGACCTCGCTCACCGAGAGCGACGGCGCACGGGCGCCTGAGCAGCCGACGAGGGCGAGGGAGAGGGCGAGAAGGGTGTACGCGAGCGGGCGGGTCTTCACGCGGGGAGGGTATCACAAGGGCGAGCGGGTGTGATGTGGAGGCTGCTCCGGGGCCTGGACAGGCCCCGCCCCGATCGGGTCACGAGCCGCCCAGGGGCTGGGCGAAGGAGACCCACTCGTCGCCGACGTGCTCGGGCATGGCGGCGAGCGCGCCGGCGAGGGCGGGCGCGGCCTCGACGTAGGCGACCCACCGGACCATGAGCCAGACCAGCACGGCGCAGCAGAGCAACGCCGCGAACTCCGCCACGCCGCGCCGCCTCAGGCGCAACAGGATGCCGACGGCCAGGGCGGTGCTCGCGAGCTTCCACGCCACCAGCGACCCCGGCCCGCCGCCGTGCATCACGATGCGGGCGAGCGGGTTGCTCTCGATCATGCCGACGTGGTTGAGGTAGGTCATCGTCATGGCGAGGTCGGCGAGGCTCATGACGACGACGGCGGCCATGAGCACCGCGACCCGGCATCCCCGCCAGTGCGAGCCGAGCAGGACGACCCAGCCCCCCCACGCCCGGAGCGGGTGGTGGCAGGCCCCGAAGGCGGCCGATGCGCCCCCCCGAACGCCCACCCCGGCCTGTGACGAGCGGAAAGCCATGTCCGCAACGCATTTCGGCGCGCCTTGGCGGGTCAATGAGCCGAGAAGGTGCCATACTTCCCTCGGAGCACGACGACCCTCCCGGCCGTGCCGTTGCGGCGGAATGTGAGGGTCGTGCCGAAAGGCCGCTGTGGCGGGAGGCAGGCCCCTTGAACCGGCTCAGACGAACGGCGGCCCGGCTGGTTGGGGTGGTCCTGGTTCTCGGGCTGTCGGCGGGCGCGCCGGCGCAGGTGCCCAACCCGGTCTACATGGACGACTCGCCGCGGGCGCGCGACGCGCTGGGCCAGATCGACGCGCTGATCGCGGCGGGCAATCAGGCGGAGGCCGTGCGCGCGTTGCAGCGGCTGCTGGACGACGACGCCGACCGCGTGATCGAGACGGTCCAGGACTCGCACCTGCTCGTGAGCGTGCGTCGGCGGGTCCACGAACGGCTGCTGGGCGACGCGGACCTGCTCGAGCGCTATCGGGCGGCCGAGAGCGAGCGGGCGCGGGCGATGCTGGGCTCGGGCGAGCCCGGTGCGGTGGAGCGGTCGCGGCTGCTCACGCCCGCGGGGTTCGACGCCGCGCTGGTCGTGGCGCGCGAGCATCTTGAGGCGGCGCGGTTCGAGGCGGCGCGCCTGACGCTCGAACAACTCGAGACGCACCCGGATCGCGCGGCGGACGTGGCTCGGGGGCGCGACGCGGCGGCCGCGCTCGCGCTCGTCGCGTCGTATCTCGACCGTCCGTCGGTGTGGGCGCGGGCGGAGCGGTGGTCGCGCGAGGCCGCGCCCGATCGCCGGGCCGTCGCGTGGCCCGAGGCGGCGGGGGTTCGCTCGCTGGACCCGACGCACGCCGGCCCGGAGATGGACCCGGCGACGCTGCTGCCGACGCCGATGCGCACGGTCGATCTGCGCCCCGGTCGGCGCGAGACGGAGCGTCCGGCTCGTTCGGGGCACGGCGGGTCGCTCATCGAGGCGCCGTGGCTGTACCCCGCGGTCGTGGGCGACGTGGTGTACGTGAGCGACGGGCAGGCGATCAGCGCGTGGGACCGTTTCACGCTCGCGCCGCGGTGGCGGGTGGTGCCGCGCGGGAGCGACGCGGCGGCGATCATGGACGAGCCGTTCACGGCGCGGCAGGTGCGCTTCGCCCGCACGGTCGAGGACGCGAACGTCGTCGTCGTCGCCGACCGGCTCGCGATCGCGGCGACGGGGATGGCGGCCTCGGGCGGGCGAACGGGCGACACACGCCTGCACGCGCTGGACCGGCGCACGGGGCGGGTGCTGTGGTCGGTCGCGCCCGATGCGCTCGACCCGCAGCTGGTCGAGGCGACGGTGCGCGGGCCGGCGGTCGTCGAGGGCGACACCGCCGTCGTCTCGCTGCGCAAGTTCCAGCAGTCGCGCCGCGTCGTGAGCCTGTACCTCGCGGGCCTCGACGTCGGCACGGGCGAGCTGCGCTGGCTTCGGCTGCTCGGCAGCGCGGGCTCGCTCGGGTTCCAGACGGTCGGGCGTGCCTCGGACTGGCCGCTGCTGCACGAGGGGATCGTCTATCGCGCCGACGAACTGGGCCTCGTCGCGGCGGTCGAGGCGGCGACGGGGCGGGTGGTGTGGGCGCGGCGCATGCCCGCGGTCGGGCGACAGGGCTACCCCTTCACGCTCCCGTGGGCGACCAACCAGCCGGTCCCCGACGGCGAGACGCTGCTGCTGATCGCGCCGGGTCGGCAGGCCGTCGTGCGCCTCGACCTTGCCACGGGCGCGATGCTCGGGGTTCGCAACGCCGCGGACCTCGGCGAGCCGGATTACCTCGTGCGCATCGGCGACCGGCTCGCCGCGGTGGCGCAGAACCAGATCGCCTTCGTTCCGATCGCGGAGGTCGAGAGCGCGGCCCCGGCGAGCCTCCGCTTCGGCGAGGACGGGATTGTCGGGCGCGTGGTGGTCTCGGGCGGGCGGCTGCTCGCGCCGGTGGCCGAGGGCGTGGCCGTGGTCGATCCCGACGCGCCGGCCAACGCCCGCATCGTCCGCCTCGACGCCTCGGGCAACCTGCTCGCGCTGGACAGCCAGTTGCTGGTGCTGGGCAACGAGCGGTTGCACAGTTACCTGGTGTGGGAGGAGGCTGCCCGCGTCCTGGGGCGACGGATGGAGGAGACGCCCGACGACCCCGACCCGGCGATCACGTTCGCGGAACTCGCGTACCGGGCGGGGAAGCCGGACCGGATCATCGGCGCGTGCGACGCCGCGCTGGCCGCGATCGACCGCGACCCGATCTCGGAGGCGAACCGCGCGTCGCGCGAGCGGCTGTTCGGCGTGCTGCGGACGATGGTCGAGGCGGCGAGCCGCCGGTGGTTCAGCGAGGGCGCGGCGGACCCGAGCCGTCCCGACGCCCCCCCCTCGCCGCGCGACGAGCCGGTCATCGGCGACCTGCGGCTGCTGGAGGACCTGATCGCTCGCCTCGGGCGCGTGGCGGATGCGCCGGAGCAGCGGGTGGCGCACCTGCTCGCGCTCGGGCGCCTGCGCGAGGTGCAGAACCGGCACGCGATCGCCGTCGAGGTGTACCAGTCGGTGCTGGCGGACGCCGCGCTGTCCGGTGCGGCGTGGACCGGCCCCACGCTGAGCGTGCGGGCCGACGTGGAGGCCTCGCGGCGGGTGCGGCGCATCGCCACCGAGCGCGGGCTGGGGCTGTACGCCCCGTTCGAGGCCGAAGCGGCCCAGCGGCTGGCGGGCGCGGGGGACGCGGGCGCGCTGGAGGCGATTGCGCGACGCTTCCCGATGGCCGAGGCCGGCGCGCGCGCGTGGATGCGCGCCGCCGAGTCGCACGAGCGGGCCGGTCGGGCGCCGGCGGCCACCGCCGCGCTCGAGGCGGGGATCGAGGTGCTCGAAGCCCGCGCGGCGGCCGGCTCCGCACCGGACCGTGCGCTGCTCGGCGAACTGGCGGGGCGTTTGGTCACGACGCTGGTGCGCTCGGGGCGGTACGACTCGGCGGCGGACCGGCTGGCCGCGCTCTCGGCGAAGCACTCGCGTCTTGCGCTGACGGTCGGGGGCACGCCCGTGGACGCCGAGTCGCTCCGGGCCGAACTGCTCGGGCGCCGCGAGTCGGCGCGCCGGCTGGCGTCGGTGGGGGCGACGGTCGAGCGTGAGTCGGTGCAGGCGCTGCGGGGGTGGTCGCTGCTCCGCCCGCTCGTGCGCGAGGGCGCGCACCGGGACGCGGGCGGAGCGCTGCTCGCCTCGCCGGAGCGCAGCGCGGTCGCGCTGTGGACGCCCGACCCGAACGGGCCGGGCCTCGTGCAGCGGTGGGAGGCGACGCTCAGCGCGGTGCCGACGCTGCTGCGCATGGACCCCGAGGCCGCGGTGGTGTACGTCCCGGGAGACTCGGGCGGCACGTTCGCGCGGCTGTCGTCGGCGGACGGGGCGGTGGCCTGGCAGACGCAGCCGGTGGCGGACCTGCTGGCCGGCAAGGCGGACGGCGCGCTGGGCGACGACGTGCTGACCGAGACGCCGCTCGACGGGCCGGTGCGCTACAGCGACCTGCTCGTCGCGCTCGACGAGCAGACGCTGGCGGTCGTCACGCGCAGCGGGGCCGTCGCGGTGGTGGACCTGGCGACGGGGCGCACGCTCTGGACGGCGCGCACCGACGCGATGGTGGTGCACGACGCGGACGCGGGCGCGGGGCTGCTGGCGGTCGGCGGCGCGGGGCGGCGCGCCGACGAGGCCGCCGAGCCGGAGCCGGTGCTCGCGGTCTACGACCTGCGCACGGGGCTGCTGCTGAACCGCATCGGCGACGTGGTGGGGCGCGTGCGGTGGGTGCGCGTCACGCCGCGCGGCAGGCTGGTCGCGGGGCTGGAGCGCGGCATCCTCGCCCTCACCCCCCCCGCCGCCGACTTCGACTGGATCGCCACCGACGAGGCGGCCCAGGTCTCGGCCGGCGCGTGGACGCTCGACGACCGGCTCTTCCTGCTGACCGCCGAGGGCGACCTGCGGCTCGGCTCGGTCTCGACAGGGCGCCTGCGCGAGATGCCGCTGGAGACGCGCAACCGCGTCGAACCGACCGCCAGCGCGGACCTCGCGCCGCTGGGCGACCTGGCGCTCTTCGGCTCGACGCGGGGGCTGGTCGTCTTCGGCGAGGCGGCGCGCCTGGTCGGGGCCGACGCGCTGGACGGGTCCGTGCGGTTCATCGCGCCCGCCCTCGGCTCGCCGCACTCGGTCGCGGTGGAGACGCGCGGGACGCCCGACGCGGAGGGACGCGGCTCGACGCACGCGGTGATGATCTTCGAGTCGCAGACGGGGCGGCTGGTGGCGACGGAGCGCGTGCTGCTCGGCGCGCCGCCGCGTCGCGTCGCCCTCGTCGAGGGCCGCATCCTCATCACCGCCGGCCAGACGACACTCGTGCTCCCCGCACCCGTCGGCCGGTGAACGCGCCGAAGGCGAGCAGCGCGGCCGCGCCGCCCGGCGCGGGGACGACGTTGAACGTCACAATGCCGCCCGCGCCGGTGTAGGAGACGTGATTGCCAGCGTCATCAACATAAATAACTACGCTCGGCGCGCCGTTGTCCAAGGTAATCGAACGGAACGAGTAAAAGTCCGGAGTCCATCGCAGCGAGACGAGCACGATTGGATTCTGGTCCTCGAACGGACCGCCATATCCCCAACTGCTGGGATACTGATAGTGCTGGACTTCCCGGAGGTTGTTCTCGTCGTCAAGGAACCCAGCCTCGTTCCCACTGCCGAAGAACAGGTGGTTGACACGGCTCTCGACGGTACCGCTCGCCCATCCTCCCTCTCCAAGAGTGTCGTACGGTCCGGCGGCGGCGACCCCACCCCCCGGCTGATCCTGGCGTGGGTCGAAGGCCACCCAGAGCGACAGCAGGGCGGATTCCCCAGGCCCGATCACCCCGTCGCCGTTGCCGGTGTCGGAGACGGTCCAGTACCAGGTAGCGACCTGCGCGGAGGCCGCGGCGGTGGTGGCTGCGAGGATGATGATCGGCGCGGCCCGCACGGCGGCTCCCTCCCTCTTCAACGGCGGCGGCGCAACGCGGCAATGGCCCACAGGCCGAGCGCCGCCGCACCGCTGGCGGGCGCGGGGACGATGTGGAAAGTCACCGAGCCGCCGGCGCCGGAGTAGAGAATGGTCGCGCCGAAGGCGTCCGTGTAAATGTTCGCGACGGGCGCGCCGTTGTCGAGGGACACGGTGCGGTTCGCGTATGTCGTCGGTGCCCAGCGGATGATGAACACATCGATGGGGTTCTCACTCCTGAAGTACCCGTCAAACACCCACGGGAACTGGAAGTGGTCGATGCCGAGGATGTTGTTCGCGTCGTCGAGCTTGCCGTCGCTCGTTGAGTACGGAAGGCGTTGTATCTTCTCTTCGACATGGCCCTGCGCCCATGCGCTGTTGCCGAGGATGTCGTAGAAGCCTGCCTGAGCCAGCCCGCCACCCAGTTGGTCCTGGCGCGGCTCGAAGGCGACCCACAGCGTGAGCAGGGCGGATTCGCCGGGTTCGATCAGGCCGTCGCCGTTGCCGGTGTCCGTCACAATCCAATACCAGGTCGCCACCTGGGCAATCGCATCGCACGCCGGAGCAGCGATCATTGCCGCAGCCATCACCGCAACACTTCGGCTCATCGCCGGCCTCCCGGGCGCACGCGCTGCCCATCAGGCTCGAACATCGCGCTCCCTCCCCACCCAAGTTTACACCAGCCTCCGCCTGGCACAAGCCCGCAGCGGGAAAACGGCGGGGAGGCTCCGAGGCTCAGTCCGTCACGCTTGCCGGCTCGCGGCCGTGCTCCATGGCCTCGATCTTCTTGACGCGACGGGCGTGGCGGCCGCCGTCGAAGGGCGTGCGCAGGAAGACCTCGACGATCTTCTCGATCAGGCGGACGCCGAGGAGGTCGCCGGAGAGGCAGAGGACGTTGGCGTCGTTGTGGGAGCGGCTGAGCTGGGCGGTGAGTTCGTCGTGGACGACGGCGGCGCGCACGCCCGGGACCTTGTTGGCGGCGATGCTCATGCCGATGCCCGTGCCGCAGATGAGCACGCCGCGCTCGGCCTGGCCCGAGGCGACGGCGCGTGCGACGAGCGAGGCGGGTTCGGGGTAGTCGCAGACCTCGCCGCCGCAGTCGCCGAGGATCTGCACGTCGTGCCCCTCGCCGGCGAGTTTGGCGAGGAGGGTGCGCACGGCGGCGTTCCCGCGGTGGTCCGCGCCCAGAGCGATCTTCATGCGTCCAGTTCCTCCAGACGGCGTCGGACCATCTCGAGCATCCGCGCGGCGGTGGTGTTGTAGACGGCCTGGGGGAGGCCAATCGGGTCCGGCACGTCGCTGCCGGTCGGGTCGAGCAGAACGGTACGCGCGTCCGCGCCGGGGTCGAGGGAGAGGACGGCGTCGCGGTGCATCGCGCCCATGGCGAAGATCGCCTCGGCGTCGCGGACGAGTTCGCGGGTCAGTTCGCGCGAGCGGTGCTGGAGCGGCTCGATGCCCAGTTCGCGCAGGGCGACGCCGACCTCGGGCGAGGCGGGCCGCCCGGAGGCCGCGGAAACGCCCGCCGAGACCACGCGCGTCGGCACGGAGCCGGGGCCGGCGTTCTCGGCGAGCGAGCGGGCGATGGCCTCGGCCATCGGGCTTCGGCAGGTGTTGCCGGTGCAGACGAAGAGGATCGTGCGCGTGACGACGCGCTGGACGTAGCGGGCTTCGAGCGCGCCCTCGCGCTCGACGGCGTAGGAGCCGTCGCGGCGCAGGCGCACGAGCGTCGAGGGTCGGCCGAGTCCCGGTGCGTCGTCGATGACGACGGCCACGCCGGCCTTGAGGGCGCGGTCGTCGCGCAGCGCGGCGGCGGCGTCGCGGTCGGGGGACCAGCCGGCGGTGACGGCGCGCTTCATCACGACGGGCACGCCGGCGTCGAGCAGGATGCGCCGCGTCGTCGGCTGGTTCGGCACGCGCACGCTCAGTTCGCGACCGTTGTCGATGATCCCGGCACGCACGCCGATCGCCTCGAGCGACCGGGCGAGGCGGTCCTCTGGCATCTCGACGAAGAACTGCACGGGTCCGGGCGCGAGCCGACGCAGCAGGCGACGGTGCAGGGCGAACTCGAGCGTGACGACGCGCTCGACGGCTTCGACGCTCGGCGCGTGCCAGGTGAGCGGCTCGCCCTCGCTGGTGCCGGGGCCGGTGAGCGCGGCGAGGGCGGCGAGGGCTTCGTCGGAGGCCGCGTTCGCCGCGACGCCGTAGACGGTCTCGGTCGGCACGACGATGAGGCGGCCTTCGCGCAGGGAGGCCGCCGCGGAGGCGATCGTCGCATCGCGCCCGCCCGTCGACTGTTCCTCGATCGACCGCGCACCCGAACTCACCATGTGAGTATGCGCAAAGGGCACCCCCCGATCAATCGCCGTCCGCACTTTGCATCGGGACCGGGCATGCGGCATCCCGGCTCCGTCGGGCGGCGACCGAGGCGTATACACGTCGCCCCGCCCACGAAACCCCGGGAACATACAGGCACGCACCGGGGATCAGGCCGAGGGGCGTGCGGGTGAGCGCCCGACGCACGGCGGGGAAACCGATCAGAACCCGTCCATCCCTGGTCCGCATCGGCATTCCGCGGAGGGCGGCCTCGGGCGGGACCGGGAGTTCGTCCGGGTCGGCCAGCGTCAGATCGACGAAGTCGAGGCGGTCGAGCCAGTCGAGCCGTCGGAGCCAGCGGGAGGTCCGTCGGCACAGGCCGCATCGCCCGTCGTAGTAGCAGGTGTCGCGTGGCACGGGGGATTCTTGTGCCGGGCGGGGCGTCCGGCCCGTAGAATCCACCACGAGTCCGGGGGCGGACGGCAACAGCAGCCCGCCCGCGGACGAACAGAATGGCGGTGGCCCGCCCGGGCGGGTGTGGTTGCCGCGCGTCCCCGAGCCGGGGCCGACCGCCGAGGGAGCCGATCATGCGCAATCGCCGAGCCTTCACCCTGATCGAGTTGCTGGTGGTGATCGCGATCATCGCGATCCTGCTGGCGATCATCATCCCCGCGCTGGGCGGCGCCCGCACGGTCGCGCGTCGGACGGCGACGCAGGCCCTGATGACGGACCTGGCGAACGCCATCACGCAGTTCGGGCAGGACAACAGCGGGCGGATGCCGGGGTACTTCACGCAGCAGACGCTGGGGCGCAACCCGCAGGGCCAGGGGCTGACGGTGATGGAGAACGCGATGATCGAACTGGCGGGGACGCGCCAGATCACCTCGACGTCCGCGCTCGGGCAGCCGGGCGGCGCGCCGGGCGAGAGCGTGGTGCTGCAGGGCGTGAAGCCGGAGGGCGTGCAGGTGAACCCGGACCTCGCGGGCGTGGGCGACGATGTGTACTTCGTGCCTCCCGCGCGGAACTACATTGCGCAGACGATCGGCAAGCAGGCGGGCAAGCCCGGCGCAACGGCGGCCGAGGGCGAGAAGCAACTGCCCGACCTCGTGGACTTTTTCGGCAGCCCGATCCTGCTGTGGATCGAGGACGACTCCGCGCCGCGCGCGACGACGACGGAAGCCGAGTTCGCCGCGGGCGAGTACCGCCCGAGCGCGCAGCACCCGTCGCGGTTCTACTGGCGGGCGAACCAGGGCTTCCTCGCTTCGACGAGCCTCGGCAAGCTCGGCAAGGACCAGACGGTCGAGAGCCTGATCGGCGCGACCAACCCCACCCCCGAGGTCGTCGGGTCGTTGCTCGGGCTGCTCGGCGACCCGAAGGGGCCGACGCCCGCCAACTACGACCGCAACTCCGTGCTGCCCGGCTCGCCGCGCGGGCGGTTCGTCATTCACTCCCCCGGCGCGGACGGGGTGTACCTCGGGCGCAAGGACCGCGGCGGGCGGCGTCTGCCCTCGGCCGACCCGGTGCTGCGCTACGCCTGGAACTTCTACGTGCCGGGATCGGACACGAAGTACACCGACAGCAAGGGCGCGGTCACGGTGGAGGACGTGCTCGACGGGTTCGACGACGTGGTCGTCCCCGGCGGCAACTGATCGCACCCGGACACAGCCCGACTCTTCGGGAGTCTTGACGGATCGCGGCACGCCCGCGAGGCTGTGCCATGCTCGCCGGGGTCGATCCGCTCGCGCCGCAGACCGGGCCGGCGCCGTCCGCGCGCGCGAGGGCGGTGGTCGCGTTCGCGTGCCTTGCGCTGGGGATGATCGCGGCGCGGGCGGGCGCGCCGATGGGCGTCCCCGCGCCGGCGTGGTTCGGGGCGGCGTGCGCCGCGGCCGCGGCGGCGATGCTGCTGCGCGGGCGGGCGTGCGCGGGTGCGCTGGTCGTGTGCGCGGTCGCGTTCGGGGGCGGGTGGTTCACGGCGCGCATCGTCGCGACACCGACGGGCAGCCTGCGCGCGCTCGTGCCCGCGGACGACGGGTCCGGGCCGACGATCGGCGTCGAACTCGAGGGCGTCGTGCTCGACGATCCGAGGCGATCGCGCCCGTCGCCGGGCGCGCTGGCGGCGTTCGCGTTCGCGGGGGAGCCGGCGTGGACGTTCCGGCTCCGCGCGGACACGGCGCACACCGACGCCGGCGCGGTGCGGACGAGCGGCGTCGTGCGCGTCGGCGTCGTCGGGGGCGTGGGCGAGAGTGTGGGCGCGGGCACGCGCGTGCGCGTCACCGGGCGGCTGTCGCCGGTGGCGCGGCCGCTGAACCCGGGCGAGCCGGACTCGCGCCTGTGGGCGGCGCAGCGCGGCGAGGCCGGGCGGCTTCGCGTGCCGGACGCCTCGCTTGTGCGTGTCGAACCGACGCTGCCGGGCGTTGTGCCCGCGATCGAGGCGTGGTGGCTGCGGACTCGGGCGGCGATGCACGGGCGCGCGCTGGGCGTGCTGAAGGGCCATGACGAACGCGACGCGACGCCGGGGCGGGCCTTGATGCTCGCCCTGCTGCTGGGCGAGGACGAGGGCGGGCTGCGTCCGCTGCGCGACGCCTTCGCACGCCAGGGCCTCTCGCACCTGCTGGCGATCAGCGGGTTCCACCTCGCGATCATGGCGGGCGTTGCGCTCTTCGCCGTGCGCCTGACGGGCGAGCGCGGGCGGCTCGAGCCGCTCATCGTCGGGGCGCTGGTCGCGCTTTACATGACGGTTGTGCCCGCGAACGCTCCGGTGCTGCGCGCGGGGTGGATGGTGCTGCTGTTGCTGGCGGCCGAGGCGGCGGGGCGGCGCTACGACCGGCTGACCGTCCTCGCGTGGATCGCGTGCGTGATGATCGTGGTGCGCCCGATGGACCTGTGGTCGCTCGGGTTCCAGTTGAGTTTCGGGCTGACGGGCGTGCTGATGTGGCTCGGGCCGACGGCGCACGCGAGGCTGTTCGGCACGATCCGCACCGGCCCGCGCGAGCCGCCCGATGCGCTCGGGGCGCGGTGGTGGTCGGAGCGGGCGAAGGGGCTGGTCTCGGTGAGCCTGCTCTGCTGGGCGGTTGCGTTGCCGACGATCGCGCACACGATCGGCGTCGTCAGCCCGCTGGCGGCGGTCTGCACGGTCGTGCTTGTGCCCGTGGTGCTGGCGCTGCTCTTCGCGGGGTACGCCGTCCTCACGCTGGGCGCGGTGGTGCCGTCGGCGGGGGCGTGGGCGTCGGGCGCGGTGCGTCGCGTCGGCGACGCGGCGGCGTGGCTGGTCGAGCGGTTCGACGACGTGCCGGGGACCGCGCTCTACGCGCCGCGCCTGTCGCTCGCGCTCACGGTCGCGGCGACCGCGCTCGCGCTCTACTGGTTCGCGCGCGGGCACCTGCGCGACCGCTTCGCGTGGGCGGCGGCCGGCGCGCTCGCCCTCTGGGCGGGGGGCGAGGCCTTCGTGCGGGCGTCGCTCCCGGGCGGCACGCTCGTGCGCATCGACGCGGTCGCCGTCGGGGACGGGTCGTGCCTGCTCGTGCGCTCGGGGCGCGATGCGCTGCTCTGGGACTGCGGCTCGACCGATCCGGGCATGGGCGTGATCGACATCCCGCGCGCCCTGCGTCGGCTCGGCGCGCACCGCGTTCGGACGGTCGTCATCACGCACCCGGACTACGACCACTACTCCGCGCTGCCGGACGCGGCGCGCCCGCTGGGGGTGCGTGAACTCGTCGTCGGCGCGAGGACCGACGGGCGGGCGCGGGCGCTGCGTTCCGGCCCGCTGCGGGCGACGTACGACTCGCTGGGGGCGCGGGGCGTGCGTGTGCGGGTCGTGGGCGAGGGGGACGCGATCTCGCTCGGGCACGCGACGGTCCGGTTCATCGCGCCGCCGGACGGAGCGGGGTACCTGGCCGACAACGACCACTCGCTGGTCGCGTTCGTCGAGGCGCGGGCGGAGGACGGCTCGATCGTGCGGGCGTTGCTGACGGGCGACGCGGGGCCGGCCGCCCTGGCCGCGCTGCTCGCGCCGGACGCGGACCTTCGCGCGGATGTCCTGGAACTCCCCCACCACGGGAGCCACAACCCGCAGGCGCGCGCGCTCGTCGCGGCGTCGCGCCCGGCGGTCGTGCTGCAATCGACGGGGGCGTCGCGCGTGAACGATCCGCGCTGGTCGGGCGAGCGGGCCGGGCGCGCGTGGCTGGTGACGGCGGCGCACGGGGCGTCGTGGGCGGAACTGCGCCGCGACGGGACGGTGCGATCCGGCGCGATGCGCGATCCGCGCTGACGCTACCCGCCGAGGAACGCGGCGAGCTCGGCGTTGTCCGCGTCGAGTTGGTCGGGGCGGGCGTGCTGGCGGAGCAGGAGGAGGGCCTGGTCGCGCGCCGCGCCCCCCTGCGGGATGACGCGCCTGCCCACGAACCAGAGCGCGTCGCGGGCCGCGCCGTCGGCCGCGTCGTCGGGGGCGAGGCGGGCGTAGAGGTCGAGGAAGGTCGAGTCCGCGCCGGCGCGGAAGACGGGGAAGAGCGCGTCGCGCGCGAACCGCGGGGTGACGGCCTCGCGGCGCTCGGCGAGCAACGCGGCCGCCAGTTTCGCCGCGTCCGCGTCGCGACCCGCGAGCCAGAGCGATCGCACGAGCGTGTCGTAATCGGTCTCGCCCGCGGCACGCTTCGTCGTTTCGCCCTCGTCCTCGACGCCTTCGAGCGGCGCGGCGTCGTCGGTGCGCCGCGCCGGCGGGCCGAGGGCGATGAGCGGGTCGCCCATGACCGCGATGCGCCAGAGCGGCGCGCCGTCGTTGCGCACGGCCGCGGCCCACACCGAGCCGAGCGCGAGGCGCCGAGCGACGAGGGGCGTGGGCACGAACGCCGGGAGGGTCGGCTCCTGCACGGAGCCGCAGTAGGCGTAGGCGCCGCGCTCGAGCCAGCGCGCCCCGACAGTGGCGCGGTTGCGCGGCGCGTTGGCGGACCACGAGTGCACCATGTGGACGATCGCGGGCGTGGCGAGCATCGGCACGTCGCCCGCGTACGCCCGCCCGGGCGAGAGTTCGAACCAGTCGCGGTTGCCCTTGGAGTTGAGGAGCACGACGCCCGCGTCGACGGCCCGGAGCGTGCGCGCCCGCCAGTCGGCGATGCCTTGGCGCGGGGCGTCGTCGAGCGTGACGCGCAGGCCCGCCTCGCGCAGCACGCCCGCCGCCTCCGAGCCGTCGTACATCGACCACGGGGCCTCGTGCGGGTAGGAGTCGAAGACCCACGCGCTCGCGGGTCGGAGGAAGAGGGCGCACATGGCGCGGGAGGCGGCCTCGGCCTCCGTGCCGAAGATCTGCGACGACCACGCCCACCGTTCGCCCGCGCTCGCGCCGATCGCGGGTCGGCCCACGCGGTCGGTCGTGGCGACGAACTCACGCTCGCTCGTCTCGATCTTGACGGCGGCGTTCAGGCAGAGGGCGACGGCGTCGAGGTCGTCGCCCAGGGCGCGCCAGGCGAGTCCCGTCGCGTCGCAGGCGCGCTCGATCTCGGCGCACAGGGCGTCGGCGTCGGAGCGCGACATCGCGCCGCTGACGTTGCGCCGTTCGAGGCTGACCCAGGCGATGGGCAGGGCGCGCCCGGCGGCGAGGGCGAGCGCGGCCGTCCACGCCGGGTCCGCCCCGTCGGCGACCACGATGGCGGGCGGCACGTGGTTGTGCGCGCGCCAGAAGTCGAGCATCGACGCGGGATCGCCCTCCTGCCCCCACGCGCTGGCGACGGCACGCTCGACGGCGTCGCGCCGCGCGTCGCCGCGGGCCGCCCGGTCGCCGCCCGACCAGCGCACGACCCGGCGCGGCTCGAACGCGCGCACGAAGCGGGCGATGTCCTCTCCCGCCTGCCATGTGCCGTCGTCGATCAGCACCGGGAAGCGCCCGTTGGGCTTCCACGCCGCGACGGCCGCCAGGTACGACGGCCCGTCGGGCACGATCACGACCTCGGGGATGACGGGCGCGTTGGCGCGGATCAGTTCGGCACGCCGACCCAGCAGGACCTGCGGCGGCAGGTCGGGCTGGGGCGCGGCAGGCTCCGGCTGGCCGAGGGTCGTCGCCACGCACGCCGCGATGGTCGCGAGGGTGTTCATCGCCTGAATGTACCCGCGTGCGGGTTGTGCGGTCGCGGCGCGGGGGCGTGGAGGTGCGGAACGCGGCCCGGACGCCCGATCCATAGACTCGACGCGATGCCGAGCCTGACGAGGGACGAGTTTGTTTCGCTGGTCCGTTCGGAGCGTGCGGCGACGCCCGCGGCGACGCTGGCGGTGCCGGTGGGCGTGCGCCTGCTCTCGGACCAGTTGACGCCGGTGCTGGCGTACCGGCGGCTGGTCGCGCCGGACGAGCGGACCGCGCCGTCGTTCCTGCTCGAGTCGGTCGAGGGCGGGGAGCGGCAGGGGCGGTACTCGATTCTCGGAGCGCGTCCCGCGCTTGAGGTCGTGGCGCGCCGGTTCAGGGTGCGCGTGACGGACCACGCGACCGGAAGGGTCGAGGAGCGCGACGAGCCGAACCCGCTGCTCGTGCCCCGCGGGATCACGGCGGGGGTGCGGCTTGTGCGTCCGCCGACGGGCGCGCGCCCCGCGCTGCCCGCGTGCCCGCTGGGCGGGTGGTTCGGGTATGCGTCCTACGACGCGGTGCGCTACGCGGAGCCGGAGAAACTGCCCTTCGAGCACGCGCCGCCGGACGATCGCGGCCTGCCGGAGTTGCACTTCGGGCTGTACGACGGTGTGGTGGCGTTCGACCACGTTGACAAACTGGTCCACGTCGTTCGGCTGGCGATGCTCGCGCCGGGCGACGACGCCGGCGAGGCGTACGAGCGGGCCGTCGCGGCGATCGAGGCGCGGGTCGCGGAGGTCGAGCGGCACAGCAAGCCGCTGCCGGCGGGGCGGGTGGAGCGTGAGGGCGCGCCCGCGCCGCTGCGGTCCAACATCACGCGCGAGCGGCACGCGGCGATGGTCGAGCGGGCGTTGGAGCACATCCGGGCCGGGGACATCTTCCAGGTGGTGATCGGGCAGCGTTTCGAGCGCGAGAGCAGGGCGGACCCGTTCGACGTCTACCGGGCGTTGCGGGCGGTGAATCCCAGCCCGTACATGGTGTACATGCAGGGCGAGGGGTGCATTCTCGTGGCGTCCAGCCCGGAGATTCTGTGCCGCGTGCGCCGGGGGGGGGACGGCGCGCTGGTGGTGACGAACCGGCCGCTGGCGGGGACGCGCCCGCGCGGGCGCACGCCGGAGGAGGACGCCGCGCTGGAGCACGAGCTGCTGGCGGACGAGAAGGAGCGGGCGGAGCACGTGATGCTGGTGGACCTCGGGCGCAACGACGTTGGGCGCGTGGCCGTGCCGGGCACGATCGACCTGCCGGCGGTGATGGAGGTGGAGCGCTACAGCCACGTGATGCACATCAGTTCGACGGTGACGGGCGTGGTGCGCGGGGGCCTGGACGCGTGGGATGCGCTGGCGGCGACGCTGCCGGTGGGGACGATCTCGGGCGCGCCGAAGATCCGGGCGATGCAGATCATCGACGAACTGGAGCCGGTGCGGCGCGGGCCGTACGGGGGCGGGATGGGCTACGTCTCGCTGGACGGCGAGATGGACATCGCGCTCGCGCTGCGGACGATGGTCGTGCCGACCGACAGCGTGGCGCGTGCCCGAGGCGGGGCGTGGACCTACTACCTGCAGGCCGCGGGCGGGATCGTCGCGGACTCCAAACCCGAGCCCGAGTACCAGGAGACGGTGAACAAGGCGGCCGCGTTGGCACGGGCGATCGATCTGGCGGAGTCGGCGTTCGGGGCGTGAGGGCTGGATCGCGGGCCACATCTCCCGTCGGGGCTGTTCTGTTTGTATTCTGATTGGTATCGTCTGCGTGACTGAATCGCGGCCGCTGCTTGACATTGTGTATATGTGGATATACTTGTCCACATGATCGCTCTCTCGGCCGTGCTGGGACGGGTGACGGGCTGGGCGGCGTGCATCGCCCGGCTCGGATGGATCATCGCGTTCCTCGCCGGGGTGCAGGGGTGGACGCCGATCGGGGCGGAGTGGCACGCGGGGGCCGGGCGATCGGTCTGGTCGCGGTGCGGGCTGGCGATGTGCTCGTGCGGGCCGGCCGCCGTGCCACCGGCGCACGTCGGGGGATGCTGTTCGGAAGCAGAGCCGATGGCGGCGCATGCGGACGCGGGGGCGTTGCTGGTCTTGGCCGCGCTGGGTCAGGAGCGTCGGGAGGGATCGCCCGAAGTGTCCGCGCCGGACGTGATGGTGCTCGCGTGGCCGGCGAGTTCGGCGCTGGAGATCGATCCGCCGCGTGAGTCGGGGCGCGTGGTGGGTCTTGAGCCTGCGCGTCGTGCGGCACGGGGCATTGAGGTTCCCGCGCCTCCGCCGAGAGCCTGAGCCGCGGGTCTGCGCGATCGGCGTCCGAGATTCCATCACAAGCATTGCGCGGCGCGGGTGCGCTGCGCCCCGACGAGGCCTCGCCATGAAGTGGTCACGCACGTTCTCCCTCCGCGGTCGGCACGGGTTCACGCTGATCGAGTTGCTGGTGGTGATCGCGATCATCGGGCTGCTGCTTGGCGCGTTGCTCCCGACGCTCTCGCGGGCGAGGGGCGCGGCGCGCGGGGTGGCGTGCCTGAGCCGGATGCGCGACCTGGCGCTCGCGACCGACTCGTACGTCGGCGCGAACCGCGAGTCGTTCCCGCGGTCGCAGCACTCGGCGGGCGCATGGCGCCAACTCCCGTGGGAGCAGGCGCACTACGAGTACTTCACCGGCGGCGAGTACGACGCGCAGTCCGGCGACCCCTGGTGGGACGACGCCTCGTGGTGGGCGTGCTGCCGCGACCGCTACCAGTGCCCCTTCGATCGCCGGGAGAACCCGGCGCGCCGCGACGGGCTGCCGTTCCCGGTGCCTTCGCTCTCCTACGGGCAGAACGTCTACACGGAACTCCGCGGCGACGAGATCGACCCGATCGGCTGGGCGGGGCGGAAGGCCGCGCCGTACCAGCGGCTGGCGCAGGTCCCGCGTCCGTCGGCGACGGTGCTGTTCGGCGAGATCAAGGACTCGAGCCTGACCGACCACCTGATGGCGCATTTCTGGACGCTGATGCACGCCACGCCGGACCAGGAGACGAAGCGTCACGGTTCGCGCGCCGGCGTGGTGTACATCGACGGCAACGCGCGCGAGTGCGCGCTCGCCGACAACTACGACCCCGCGAACGGGGTCGATCGCTGGAACCCCGCGCGGGCGCACTGAGCCGGCGCGTGATCGCACACACACCGCGCGCCCCGCGACGGGGCGCGCCCGAAGCACGGAAGGGTCCCACCATGTTCAAGAAGATCACACGCACCCTGACCGCGGCCACGGCCCTGGCGTCGGCGTTCGCCCCGGCCTTCGCGGGCGTCTGGCCGCACGCGGACGGCATGATGAAGCACGTCATGGTCGGTCTTGAGAACCAGACGATCATGGTTCACGTCGAGGGCGATCCGCTGGAGTCGATGGAGATGCTGCGGTACCCCGGCGAGTCGTACACGCCGCCCGCCGACGTGCTGAACGGGATGTACTACAACAGCCGGTACGGGTGGATGGCGGACGGCTTCATCACCCTGCCCGACGGGGCGGGCGTGTTCGTCTCGGTCCTGTCGTCGGATGCCGGCCTGATGGTCTACGAGGGCGGCATGCGTTCGATGAAGCACACGCACACCTACGCCCCGATCCTCGGGACGGACGGCTCGGACCCGTTCTGGCTCTGGGGCGGCACGATGGTGCACAACTGGCACTCCGCCACCGACCCGGGAGCGTACAGCGCGACCTACAGCGTGTACGTCGGGGACGTGGCGACCGGCGTGCCGCTGGACGGGTACACGCCCGGACAGGCCACCCTCTACTTCCACGCGGTGCCGTCTCCCGGCGCGCTCGTCGCGCTCGCGCTGGGCGCGTGCCTCCTCGCCCGGCGCGGACGGGAGGTGCGGTGATGCGTCGCGCCATGTTGACCGCCGCCTGCGCGCTCGCCTGCGGCCCGGCGTCCGGATCGCAGCCCAAGATGGGCGGCGAGATGAACCACGTGCTCGTCTCGCTCTACCAGAAGACGGTGTACGTCACCATCGAGCGTCCCTGGGAACTGCCCCTCACGCTCTACGACTACGGTGAGGTCTACGACGGGCCTGCGTCGGTACTCAACGGGTCGGCCTACAACGGGCAGTTCGGGTGGCTCGCCAACGGCTTCATCAATCTGCCCGCCGACGCGACCATGTGGGTCGAGGCGGTCGAGCAGACGGACGGCCTGCGCACGCACGCGCAGGGCACGTTCGAGCCGATCCTGGGCACCGATGGCGCGCCGTTGCGCTGGGAGTGGAACGGCACGATGACGCACAACTGGTCCAGCGCGTTCTCGTTCGGCGACTACGCCGCCACCTACCGCGTCTTCGTGGGGTACTTCGATGGGACGCCGTACCCGGGCTACAGCCCCGGCGAGGTCACGCTGGCCTGGGCATGGCCGTGCGATGCGGACTTCAACGGCGACACGGTCATCAACTCGCTCGACTTCATCGCGTACCTGAACGGCTACGTCGCCAACGACCCGAAGGCCGACTTCAACGGCGACACCATCGTCAACTCACTGGACTTCATCGCCTTCCTCAACGCCTACGTGGCCGGCTGCCCGTAATGCCGCGGCACGGCCCGGGCGGGCGCGGACGCCGGGAGACAGATCCCTCGGCGCGGGTCGAGGGGCTTCTCCTGCGCGCGGGGGCGTGGTAGGATGACGGCATGACGGAGGTTGCGACCACCACCCAGACCCGGCCGAGCGCGGCGGACAAGCCCGAGACGAAGCAGCCGCGCCTGTGGAACGTCGTGCTGCTGGATGACGACGAACACTCGTACGAGTACGTCATCGCGATGATGCAACGCCTCTTCGCGCACCCGAAGGAGCGGGCGTTCCAGATCGCCAAGCGCGTCGACTCGCTGGGCCGCGCGATCGTGCTGACGACGCACCGCGAGCACGCCGAACTGAAGCTGCAGCAGATCCACGGGTTCGGGGCGGACCCGTTCGTCGCCTCGTGCCGGGGGTCGATGTCGGCGGTGCTCGAGCCGGCGGACTTGGGGGGAGATGGGGAGAGTCTTGAGGCTTGAGGCTTGAGGCTTGGGGCTTGGGGCTTGGGGCTTGGGGCGTGGGGTCGGCGGTGGGAAACGACCCGAATTGGCTTGTGGTCCCCCCCGCCCTGCGGTAGCGTGGCGATCGTCGATCGACCCGGGGCGAAGAGAGAGGACTGACCCATGGACCTTGCCCGTGTTCTGTCGGCCGCTGCGCTCGCGTTCCCGGCCTGCGCGTTCGCCCAGTGCGATCCGGCCTGGGACGCCTCGCCGGGTATCACCGGTCTCGGGGACGGCTACGCCGAGGCCTCCATGCCGTGGGACGACGGCGCCGGGGAGGCCTTGTATGTGGGCGGATCGTTCACCAAGATCGGGGGCATCAGCAATCTGCGCGGGATCGCGCGCTGGAGCCCCGGGACGGGCGCGTACTCGAAGCTCGGCGGCGGGCTTTCGTTCGGCAACACCAACGGCTTCGTCACGAGCATCGAACCGTTCGACACGGGCGCGGACGAACTGCTGGTTGTGGGCGGGTTCTTCGCGTCCGCGGGCGGCGTGAGCGATACGCAGAGCCTCGCCGCGTGGGACGGGAGCGCCTGGCGTTCGCTCGGCGCGGGCTTCGTCGCGCCCGATGCCGTCTGGGGGCTGGTCACGGGCGACTTCGGGGACGGGCTTCGGCTGTACATCTGCGGCGGGTTCACGACGATTGCCGGGCAGCCCGCCAGCGGGGTGGCCTCGTGGGACGGCGCATCGCTGAGCGTGGTCGGCGAGGGGACGGGCATGACCGGCTTCAGCCCCTTCGTGAACGAGATGGTCCTCTGGGACGACGGCTCCGGGCTTGCGCTGTACGCGGTCGGCCGCTTCTCGTCCAT
Source organism: Planctomycetota bacterium (assembly GCA_014584315.1). Taxonomy (GTDB): domain Bacteria; phylum Planctomycetota; class Phycisphaerae; order Phycisphaerales; family UBA1924; genus CAADGN01. The sequence goes on from JACTNA010000025.1 coordinate 29,019, forward strand.
CGACGGCGTCAACGCCGCGCTCGCCGCGCGGTTCCGCCCGGGCACGGGCTGGGAACGCATCGGCAACGGGCTGATCGCCCCGCAGCAGACCACCACGCTGGACGCCGCCGTTCTGTTCGACGACGGCACGGGCGTCGCGCTGTACATCGCCGGCTCGCCGTTCCGCCCCAGCGGGCAGAGCGGGAATGTGAGCGTCTGCAAATGGGACGGCACGGCTTGGAGCAAGGTCGGGCAGGACGTGGGCGGGCGCGTGACGGACCTGCGCGTCTGGGACGACGGCACGGGGCCCGCACTCTATCTCTCCGGGACCGCCACGCCGGGCATCAACTACCTCGCACGCCTGGTCGGCGGGCAGTGGCAGACGTATCTCGGCGGGGTCGCCGGGCCGCCCGTCCCGCCCGCCAACTTCCCGTCGGTCTTCGGGCTGGGCGAGTTTCGCGGCGACCTGGTCGTGTGCGGCAACTTCGGCACGACCGGCGATGGACAGTCGGCGTCCGGTGTCGCGATCATCGAGGGATGCGCCGCGGCTTGCCCGGGCGACTTCAACGGCGACACGATCGTCAACTCGCTCGACTTCATCGCCTTCCTGAACGCCTACACATCCGACGACCCGAAGGCAGATTTCAACGGCGACACGGTCGTCAACTCGCTCGACTTCATCGGGTTCCTCAACGCCTATGTCCTCGGGTGCCCGTGACGGGATCGAGGGCCCGGGCGGCGGCTACCCGTCGATCCGTCCGTCCTCGCGCAGCCCGCGCACGACTCGGCTGAACCGTTGTCGCGCGGCCGCCTCGCTCGTGCCCAACTGCTCGGCGATGGTCGCCCAGTCCAGCCCGCGCATCCGAAGTTCGACGAGGTGGCGGTCGTCGTCGGGCAGGCTTGCGCGCAGTCGCGCCCACGCCTCGGCGGCGGGGAGGGGCGGGTCGCGTTCGCCGGCGGGTTCGGGCGCCTCGTGCATGGGCACCGGGCGCGCTCCCGCGCCGCGTTTCAGCGCGTCGTCCCGGCGGGCGAGTTCGGCGAGTTTGCTCCGGACCGCGACGCGCAGGTACGCGGCGAGGGCGTGCTCGCTCTCGAAGCGCACGCGCCCGGACTGGTAGTCGTCCACGAACGAGCGGGCGATGGACTGGCAGACGTCCACGGACTCGCGCTGGTCGCGCAGCCGCCGGCCCATCTCGGCCCGCACGACGATGCGGACCCACCGGAGCAGTTCGGCGTAGGCGCGGTCGCGCTGGGCGGGGTCGCCGTGCGCGGCCTGCGCGAGGAACGCCGAGAACGCCGCCGGTTCGCTCATCCGCTCCGTCCCGTCACGCCGCCACCCGGACCGCACTTAGAGTGATGATACGGGGCGGGCGCCGCCCCGCTGCCCGGAGGCCGCGCCCGATGCCCGATCCGCCCGCGATGACCGACGCCGAGCCGTCGGCGGTGCGCGTGCTGCGCGAGGCGTGGGCGTCGGGCGGGGGGCACGACGCGCTCGTCCGGTCGCTGACGCCCGATGCGCTGGCGGACGATGCGCTGTTGGCCGAGTTGCTGGCCGCGGACGCCGAGGAGCGGTGGGACCGGGGCGAGCCGGCGACGCTGGAGGCGTACCTGCCGCTGGTGCCGGGGTTGAAGTCGCGAGCGCAGGCGTGCCGCTCGCTGCTCATGTGCGAGTTGGCGCGTCGAGACGATCGGAGCGACCCGGGCGTCGCCGAGCGACTCACGGCGCGTCTGCCCGACCTGGCCGAGCACATCGGCGTCGTCGTGGCGTTCTTCCGATCGGTCGGGGGCGGCGCGCTCCACGCGCTCGGCGGCGCGCTCGGCTCGCTCGCGCCGGGCGACCGGCTGGGCTTCTACGAGTTGCGCGAGCGCATCGGGCGCGGCTCGTTCGGCGAGGTGTGGCGGGCGCACGATGGATCGCTGCGCCGTCAGGTCGCGCTCAAACTCATCCCGGAGCCGGAGGGCGCGGACCCCGGGTCGCTGCTCGCCGAGGCCCGAGCCGCCGCCGCCCTGGACCACGAGGGGATCGTGCGGGTGCACGCGGCGGGGCGTTTCGCGGAGGCGGGGCTGATCTACATCGACACGCAACTCGTTGGCGACGCCGCGCCGACGCCGGACGATCCCGATGCGGTGGCGGTCGGGCGTTCGCTGGAGGAGGTCGGCGTGCGTCCGCCGGGGTTGCCGGTGCGCGAGGCGGCGCGGATCGTCGAGTCGGCGTGCCGAGCGGCGGCGGCGGCGCACGCGCGGGGCGTGACGCACGGCGACATCAAGCCCGGCAACCTGCTGATGACGCCGGGCGGTCGGGTGCTGGTGGCGGACTTCGGGCTGTCGGTGTGCGCGCCGCCCGGCTCGGACCACGGCGATCCCGGGCGCACCGTGAGCGTGGCGACGGAGCGCGGTCGCGTGACGGGGACTCCGGCGTACATGTCGCCGGAGCAGGCGCGGGGCGAGCGAGCCACGCCGCTCTCGGACGTCTACTCGCTCGGGGCGACGCTGCTGGCGCTGTTGGGCGGGCGTGCGCCGTTCGCGCCGCGCCCGGGGTCGGCGCGCCCGTCGCTGGACGTGATCGAGCAGGTTCGATCGGCGGGGCCGGACTTGTCGGGCGTGCGCTCGATCGACGCGACGCTCTGGGCGATCTGCGCCCGCGCGACCGCGCCGCGCCCCGGCGACCGCTACGTCGGCGCGGCGCAGATGGCCGACGACCTGCGGGCGTGGCTCGACCGCCGACCGACGTCGGCCCGCCCGCTCGGGGCGGCGGGGCGGGTCGGGCTGTGGGCGCGGAGGCACGCGGCGGCGGCGACGATCGGCGCGGCCGCGCTCGCCGTCGTCGGGGGGATCGGGGTGCGGCATTTCGTGGTGGTGGGCGCGGAGCGCGACCGCGCGCTTCGGGCCGAATCGGACGCCTCGGACGCGCGCGACGCCGCCGAGGCCGTGAACGCCTTCATGCGCTCGGTGCTGGGCGCGGCCAACCCGCGTGAACTGGGCAGCGAGGCCACGGTGGCGCAGGCGCTGGAACTGGCGTCGGCCCGGGTGGCGAGCGACCTGGGCGATCGTCCCGCGGTGGAGGCGGGGGCGCGCGCGCTGATCGGGGCGACGTTCCTTGCCCTGGGCCGTCTCGACGACGCCGAACCGCACCTGTCCCGCGCCCACGCGCTGCACGCCGCGCTCGACGGGGAGGGGTCCGCCCACGCGATCGACGTGCTGCACGACCTGGCCACGCTCCGCATCGAGCGGGGCCGGTTCGACGAGGCGGAGGCGATGCTCCGGCGCGTGATCGAGGCGCGGACGCTCGCGCCAGGCCCCGACGCCGCGCCGACGCTTCGGGCCAGCGCCGATCTCGGACGGCTGCTGAGCACTCTCGAACGGTTCGATGAGGCGGAGGGCGTGCTCGGGCCGGCGGCGGCGCGTCTCGTCGAGGTCCACGGCCCGACGCACCCGGACTCGCTGGTGGCGCGCAAGGACCTGGCGACGCTGCACCTGATGCGCCGGCAGATCGACCTGGCCGAGCCGGAACTGCGGTCCATCCTGGCCGACCAGGAGCGTGCGCTCGGCCCGACGCACCCGGACACGCTGGTGACGCTGAGCGACCTCGCCCGGCTGCTCGGTGTGCGCGGCCGGGACTCGCTGCCTGACGCCATCGCGCTGTACGAGCGCGCGCTGGAGGGTTTCCGGTCCCGGCAGCCCCCCGGGCACGCCGACCGGGTGATCGTGATGCTGAATCTTGCGTCCGCGCTGCGGGCCGCGCAACGGTGGGACGACGCCGGGGCCACCGCCCGCCTGGCCGCGGACGAAGCGAGGATCGGGTTCGGGGACGACCACTACTACGTACACGTCGCGAACACGTCGCTCGCGGCGTCGCTCATCGACTCGGGGCGGTTTGACGAGGCCCGCCCGCTGCTGGTCCGGGCGAGGGCGGGCCTGGCGGCGGCCTTCGGCGAGGAGCATCGGTACGTCGCCTTCGTGGACAGCCAGATCGTCCGGCTCCCCGTGGAGGGGGGCGATCCCGATTCCGGGGATCGGTGACGGCGCGGCTGTCACACGGGTCGGGCGGGCGCACTCAGGCTGGGGGCCGCCGATCCCCGGCCCGAGGAGGACCGTCCATGGGCGCTCATCGAATCCGCACTCTCGCTGCGGCGTGCGCCGCGCTCGCGTGCTGCCTGCTGTCGCTCGGGCGGGCGAACGCCCAGGCGCTCGACGCGGCGATCACGTACCAGGGCGAACTCCGTCGCGACGGCGACGCGGTGGTCGGGCCTGTGGACCTGCGGTTCCGCCTGTTCGACGACGCCATCGGCGGTTTCCAGGTCGGACCCGAGCTGGAACTGCTGGGCGCGGCGCTCGTCGAGGGGCGGTTCGTGGTCGAACTGGATTTCGGCATGGGGGCGTTTCCGGGTGACGACCGCTACCTCGAGATCGACGTGGCGGACCCGGCGGGGGGCGCGTTCGTGACGCTCACGCCGAGGCAGCGCATCGCGCCGACGCCGTATGCGCTCTTTGCGCTCTCGGGCAACGAAGGGCCGGAGGGGCCGCCGGGGCCGGAGGGACCGCAAGGCCCGAAGGGAGACAAGGGCGACGCCGGCGCGAAGGGAGACAAGGGGGACAAGGGCGATACCGGCCCACAGGGACCGCAAGGCCCGCAGGGACCGGAAGGTCCGAAGGGTCCGAAGGGGGACACGGGCGACAAAGGCGACACCGGGGCGCAGGGTCCGGAGGGTCCGCAAGGGCCTCCGGGCGCGTCGCCGTTCGAACTCGTGAACGGCAACGCGGTCTACACGCAGGGCAATGTCGGCGTGGGGACCACGACGCCGGGCAACGCGCTCGTCGTTACGTCCGCCGGCACGCGCACGATCGAGGCCGTCAACACCGCGTCGGGCGGGACGACCTACGGCGTGTTCGGGCAGAGCGCGAGCATCTCGGGCGTGGGCGTGCGCGGGCACGCGATCTCGGACGGGATCAACTACGGCGTGTGGGGATCGACGTTAAGCCCCTCGGGCACCGGCGTGCTCGCGATGGCCACCGCCTCGACGGGCACGACTTTCGGCGTGCTCGGGCAGGTTTCCAGCGCGAGCGGGTATGCGGCCTACTTCCTCGGGCCGATCGGCAGCCGGAACTACTTCCAGCGGAGCGTCGGCATCGGAACGCCGTCGCCGGACGCGGACCTCGAAGTCCGACCGGCCTCCGGCAACGCGGACCTGCTGCTGCGGAGGGGGGACAGCACGCACGGGTTCAACCTTGGCGCGAGCGCGACCAAGCTCTTCTTCGCGCACACCGACGGCGGTTCGTTCTCCGACCTGGTGACGTTCACGAGCGACGGCAAGGTCGGCATCGGCACGACCTCGCCGACCGCCGCCCACACGCTCGACGTCGTCGGCTCGGTGAAGACCACCGGGCTGGAGGTCGCGTCGGGCGCCGATCGGCTCGACGTCTCGCCGACGCTCCTGAAGGCGTACAAGGACCTGAACATGGACGTGGCCATGGACTTCGACCTTGTCGGCGGCGGCGATGCTCTGATCCAAGCCGGGAAGGTGGCGAGGCTCGAGGGCGGGACGCGCGCCGCGGTCGTGTCGCCGTCGCTCATCGAGTTGGTCGCGCCGTCCGTCGTCGTCGATTCGACCGCGTTCTCGGTGAGTTCCAGCCGATTCACGCTGACGACCGCGGGCAACATGGGCCTCGACACGTCTCCCGGCTCGTGGAAACTGGCCGTCAACGGCAACGCGGCCAAGCCCGGCGGCGGGTCGTGGAGCGTCCTCTCGGACGCGAGGCTCAAGCACGACGTGCGCCCGCTCGAAGGCTCGCTCGACCGGCTGCTCGCGTTGCGCGGCGTGACCTTCCGGTACCGCGACGGCGCGCACCCGCTCGCGCGCCCCGGCGTGCAGACCGGGTTCATCGCGCAGGACGTTCGGCGCACCATGCCGCAGTGGGTCGAGGAGGGCGACGACGGGCTGCTCAGCCTCTCGATCTCCGGGTTCGAGGCGATGGCCGTCGAGGCGATGCGTGACCTTCGCGAGGAGAAGGACGCCGAGATCGCCGCGCTGCGGGCGGAAGTGGAGTCGCTCAGCGCGCGGCTGGCCGCGCTGGAAGCCGCGCTGAGCGGGGGAGGTGGCCGATGAACCGACGCACGAGGACCGCTGTCGTGGCACTCGCGCTGGGCGCGGGCGCGACGCACGCGGGCGATGTTACGCTCTCCGGCTCCGTCGTCGCGGGGGGGGGCGTCTCGGCCGGTGGCGGGCTGACACTGCACGGAGCGGCGGGCCAGCACGAGGTGGGCACGCTCGGCGCGGGGCCGCTCGCGCTGGGGGGGGGGTTCCTGCCCGTGCTGGCGGGGCCCGAGGACGACCCGTGCCCCGCCGACTTCAACGGCGATACGGTCGTCAACACGCTCGATTTCCTGGCCTTCCTGAACGCCTACACCGGAGGCGATCCGAGGGCCGATTTCAACGGCGACACGGTCGTCAACACGCTGGACGTCCTGGCTTTCCTCAACGCCTTCGTCGCCGGGTGCTGAGCGACCGGCGATCTCGACAAGCGGGCGCTCACGCGGAGGCGCAGAGCGCGCGGAGAGGAGAGCCTGTCTCCTGCGGATCGTGGGAAGCCCTCGCTCGCCGGGCACCGCGCCACTCCGCTGCGGCTCTGCGCCTCCGCGGCTCCGCGTGAGGCGCTTCACGACCCGAGCAGGTGGACGACGATGAGCAGCGCGGAGAGCGTCACGAAGTTGTGCAGGAAATGGGCCGTCACCGAGGCGATGAGCGATCCGCGCCACTCGCGCAGCAGGGCGAACATGAATCCCAGCGCGATGAGCGGCGGGGTGAAGAGCGGGCCGTAGCCGTGCATGAAGGCGAAGACGAGCGCGGCGAGCAGGCCCGCCGCCGCCGCGCCGATCCGCGCCCTGGCGTGGCGGTAGAGCGCGCCGCGGAAGATCGTCTCCTCGACGATCGGCGCCCAGACCGTCGCCATCAGGAAGAGCAGCACGACGAGGACGGCGTTGCCCGAGAGCACGAGGTCGAGCGGGGCGTTCCGCGGCATCGGCTGCTGCTCGGGCGTGCCGCGCAGCGCGGAGGAGATCAGTGTCCACAGCGCGGAGAGGACCAGGCTCAGGACGACGCCCCCGACAAAGACCGGCAGGGCGGCGAGATAGCCCAGCACGCCGCAGCCGACCTCGCGCAGCACGCCGCGCGGCGCGTGCCAACCGGTCGCGGCCCGCCAGCGGGCGATCGGGACGCCGCGCACGACGGGCCAGAGGATCAGCACGGCCAGCCCGCCCTGGAGCGTCAGCCCGGCGACGACCGCCGCCGCGTCGCTGAGCACAAGCCCCACCAGGTCGGCGAGCACTTTCACGCCCATGAACCCGAGCAGGAACACGACGAGCGTTTCGAGATAGACGCTCCCGCCCGGCGCGGGCGGCACGAAGCGCGGGCGCAGCGACCGGCCCATGAAGAGCACCAGCCCGACCACGAGCAGGATGAACCCGACGAGGAGCGCGAGCGGGACGACGACGGCCGCGGCGAGCACGCCCGCCGTCAGCGCGCCGGCCGCGCCGAAGATCGCCGCGCGCCGCGGGTCGTCGTCGTCGAGGCCGAAGGCGAGGGCGAGGCGGGCGAACCACCCGTGGCGTTGCACCAGCCGGTCGCGGGCCTCGTCGCCGAGCGCGTCCGGGCCTTCGGTGTAGACGGCGCGCAGCGCATCGAGGTCGGCGAGCAGCGCGGCGGCCTCGCCGTCCTCGGGCGACTCGCTCGCGCGCCGCTCGAACTCGGGGCGGAGTGCGTCGAGGCGCGCCAGCGCGCGCGCCGCGCCCTCCTCCGGCGTGGTGGCCATCTCCGCCATCGCGGCGACGGCCCGGACCTCGTCACGCGGCGTGGGGGCGGCCTTCGCCAGCGCGTCGGACGCCTCGCCGTCGGGATCGGGCATCCCCAGCCCGTGCAGCACCAGCACATACAGGCGCGCCGTCAGCCCGAACTGGTCCATGGTGGTCGCGGGCGCATCGACCTCGGCGGGCTGCGCCGGCGCGGGCTGCTGCGGGGCGAACGAACTCAGGGCCTGGATCCCCGCCACCACCAGCACGAGCAGGACGGCCAGCGCGAACGCGACCCGGCGGCTGAGGGGCGTGCCGGGGTCGGGCGGCTCTCGACGTGGTAGGCCGGGGTGGGGAGAGGAGGACATGCCCCCGATGATCGGCCCGCTCGGGGGGCGGGGCCACAGGGGGAGGCGAATCTTGACCCGACCCGCTCGCCTGCTAGGGTTCCCGGCTGTTGATACTCCGTGCCCGGGCTGGGAGGCCCGGGAGCCTTCGGAAACCATGCCGCGGACGACGCGGCCCGCCCCGCCCGGTAGGCGGCGAGCAGACGCACCCGGCGAAGGGATTGCCCCGTCGCCAGAGCAGGACGAGTGGCCGACGCGCACCCGTCCGATCGGGAGGCCCGACGTGAGACGCCAGACGTTCTATGCCAAGCCCGGCGAGATCGAGCGTGGTTGGAAGGTGGTGGACGCCGAGGGCGTGCCGCTCGGTCGCCTCGCGGTCGAGGTGGCGACGGTGCTGATGGGCAAGCACCGGCCCGAGTACTCGCCGCACGTCGATACGGGCGAGTTCGTGATCGTGACGAACGCGACGAAGGTCGGCCTGACCGGGCGCAAGGCGGAGCAGCGGATGAAACTCCGCTACACGCGCTACCCCGGCGGCCTGAAGGCCGAGTCGTACGGCTCGGTGCGCGAGCGCCGCCCCGAGCGCCTCGTCGAGGACGCCGTGCGCCGCATGCTGCCCAAGAACCGGATCGGGCGGCACATGCTCACGAAGTTGAAGGTCTACGGCGGGCCGGACCACCCGCACCAGGCCCAGCAGCCCGTCCGCATGGAAGTCTGATCCCCCCCACTCACACGCACACACGCGCCCGACCGCGTTTTCCCACGATCGAGACGCACGCACCGCGAGATTCACCATGACGACACTGAGGACCGACACGCCGACCCCCGCCGAGACCTCGGCGACCTCGACGCGCCCGCTGCGTGAGCCGACGCCGCCCGACGCGCAGGGCTGGTGGTGGGGCACGGGGCGGCGCAAGACGGCCGTCGCGCGGGTGCGGCTGCGTCCCGCGAAGGGCGAGGCGACGGTGAAGGTGCAGAAGTCCGGCAAGCGGTTCAAGACGGTCGAGGAGCACTTCTCGGAGGAGCGCGACCGCAACGACGCCTACGCCCCGCTGAAACTGACCAACACCTTCGGCAAGATGGAAGTCGTGATCCGGGCGGCGGGCGGCGGGACGATGGGCCAGGCCCAGGCCGTGCGGCTCGGGATCAGCCGCGCGCTGGCGGGCTACGACCCGACCTTCGAGCCTGCCCTGCGTGCCGCGGGCTTCCTGACGCGCGACGCCCGCGAGGTCGAGCGCAAGAAGTACGGGCAGGCGGGCGCACGCCGCCGGTTCCAGTTCTCCAAGCGCTGATCGGCTCATCCACGGTCCATGCAGCGGCGGCCCGGGTCTGTCCCGGGCCGCTTTTGTGGCGGGCGTGCGGGGCGGGCGCGCGCGAATCCGGCATCCACGCTTGCCGAATCGGGCCGGGGAGGCGACGATCCGCGTGCCGATGTCCAGGGCCGCGTCCTCGCTCCGATTCTGGCGGCGCATCCGTCGCCGGGTGGTCTGGGCCGCCTTTGCGCTCGCGGTGGTCGCGTGCGCGGGCGCGGCGTACGCGATCGTGCTGGCGGGTCGGGCGCCCACGTGGTGGGCGGACCTCGACCCGCACGACCCGCGCCAGGCGCTGCTCGCGGAAGAGCTCGAGAACGCGGTCGGCACGCACCTGCACCTGGCCCGCGAGACCGACCCCGCGCTCGGCGCTGGCGAGCGATGGCGGAGCGAGCGTTGGCGCGTGGCCATGCGGTCCGACGACGCCAACGCGTGGCTGAACACGCGGCTGGAGGCGTGGCTCGAGAGCCTGTCGCACGGCTCGGCGTCGCTGCCCGACGAGGTGCGGCAGGTGCGCGTCGCGTTCGAGCGCGGGCGCATCCGCGTCGGCGTGCTCATCGACGACGGACGCACGCGGCGCGTGCTCTCCGCGACGCTGCGCCCGGACCTGCGCGAGGACGGCTCGCTGTGGGTCTCGGCCGATGCGGTCGGCGTCGGACGGCTCTCGCTCCCGACCGATTGGACGCTCGGCGAGGAAGGCCCGCCCGATGCACGCGTTGTCCCGATCTCGGTCTGGAACAAGCTCGCCGCCCGCAACCTGATCGAGGCCCTGCGGGGCGGGCGGCCGCTGATGGAAGAGCCGGTGATCGAACTCATCGACGGGCGGAGGGTGCGGCTGCTGTCGATCGCGGCGCGCGATGGCCGGCTGGAGGTGGAGTGCAGGACGGAGGGGGGGCCATGAGGCCACAGGCGGGACGCCTGTGCCATCGCTCACCCAGGGCTATTCGCGCACCGGTCGATAGAACCGAATCGACCCGTTCCCATCACCGCACCCTGTACTCGAGGCTGGCGACGGTCACGTCGTCGGAGAGGTTGTCGGTGCCGGCGAAGCGGCGGACGGCCTCGAAGAGGCTGTTGACCTCGGCGTCGGTGGAGTCGGCGTCGGCGAGTGTGGCGAGGATGCGGTCGAGGCCGAACTCCTGGCCCTCGGGCGAGGGCTGCTCGACCACGCCGTCGGAGAAGACGATCATGCGGGCGCCGGGCGGGAAGGGGGCCTGCTCGCTCTCGTAGGGCACGTCGGCGTCGACGCCGAGCGGCAGCCCCCCCCTCGCGTCGAGTTTGCAGGGTCGTCCGGTCGCCGAGCGGTAGAGCCAGTGCCCGTGCCCGGCGTCGACGTAGCGCACCGAGTTCTGCACGGGGTCGAAGACGCCGGCCCAGAGCGAGATGAACCGGCCCGCGACGATCTGCCGACTGATCTGCGCGTTGACCTCGTTGAGGGCGGTCGCGGGGTCGGGGTCGTGGCGGAGGGCCTGGTTGAGCATGGTCTGCGTGGTCGCCATGAGGATGGCCGCCCCGACGCCCTTGCCCGCCACGTCGCCGAGGTAGGCGGCGACGCGTCCGTCGGGCAGGGGCATGATGTTGAAGAGGTCGCCGGCGACCATGCGTCCGGGTCGCATGCGCATGAAGTAGGCGAGGGGGCCGATCTGGCCGTGCGGGGGGGGCATGAGGAGTTTCTGGGCGGCGGCGGCCGCGCCAACGTCGCGCATGATCTCCTCGTTGAGTTTCTGGAGGCTGGCGCGTTTGAGGTTGGCGAGGGCGAGGCCGAACATGCGGCAGACGGCCTGGCAGAAGGCGGCGGCGTCGGCCTGCACCTGCGACTCCTGGTGGCGGGCGTCGAGGTAGAGGTACGCCGCCACGGTGTCGCCGATGTAGACCGGCGCGCACAACGCGGAGTGAATGCCCAGGCGCATGATCGACTCGCCGTACGCGCCCGGCTGGGACTGGCTGGTGAGGCGCACCACGCCGCCGCCCGAGGCCGCGTTGATGAGCGAGCGCGAGAAGGCGAGGTCGTGCGAGGGGGCGTCGCGCTGGCTCGGCCCGCGGTAGCCGATCACCTCGACCTCCGCGCCGCTGGTGCGGATGAGGGCGGCCCGAGGGAAGCCCGTGCCGCTGGTGACCGCGTCCAGCACGGCCTTGGCGAGCGAGTTCTCGTCGGGGGAGGCGTTGATCTGGGCGGCGCACTCGATCAGCAGTTCGAGGCGCTGCTGCGCGATGGAGCGCAGTTCCTGCTGCGGGACGTGCTGCACGCGGTGGCCCGTCGAGCCGAAGTCGTTGGTGGTCGGCAGCGTCGAGGGGGGGGCATCCGCCGAGCGCACGCGGAAGGTCCACGGCCCGATGCGCAGCAGGTCCCCCTCGTTGACGGGCGAGGGCGTGTTGACCTCCAGCCGCACGCCGTTGATGAAGGTGCCGTGGCGGCTCTCGAGGTCGGTGACGAACCAGGTGTCGGCGCGGAAGGCGACGATGGCGTGGCGGCGCGAGACGGTCTGGTCGGCGAGTTGGGCCTCGCAGGTCGTGCCGCGACCGAGCGTGCAGGGCTTGCCCGCCGTGATCTCGACCGGGTCGATGGGCGGCCCGGCGAGCGGGTCCAGACGGATGACGTTCTCAAGCACCGAACTCGCGGTCATCGCGCTCGCCACCGGCCCCGGCCCCGGCCGGGGGAACCCACAAGCCTACCCGCGAACGCCGCCCGCGTCAGGCCCGCCCGGCGTTCACGGGCACCCGGGCGTCCACAGGTTCAGGAACGCGAGGAAGTCGAGCGAACTGACCGCGCCGTCGCCGTTCACGTCGGCCCGCGGGTCGGCGGCGGTGTAGGCGTTCAGGAACCCGAGGAAGTCGAGCGTATCGACCTTCGCGTCGCCGTTGAAGTCGGCGGCGCAGGGGGCGTACAGGATGCGCACGGTCGCGGTGTTCGAGTTGCCCGTCGCGCTCGTCACGCGGAAGGTCATGGTGTCCATCCCGGTCGCGTCGGCGTCGGCGCGGAGGAGCCTGAACGGTCCGTCGGGGCCGGGGACGATCGCCGCCTTGGCCGGGGGCGAGAGCACCTCGAAGCCGAGCGGGACGTCGCGGTCGTCGAAGGTGTGCGCCAACTCGACCAGCGCGTCCGCGCCCGGATCGACGTGGATCGAGAAGTCGTGCGCGACTGGCGGCGCGCCGCTCGGGTTGCCCCCGCCGAAGGTCACGGCGACCTCGACCGGCTCGGAGCGCACGAGCATGCCGTCGGCGTACAACGCCTCGGTCTGGAGCCGGGAGACGCCCGCGCCGAGCGTCCAGCCGTGCACCGTGAGCGAGGCTTCGTCGCTCTTGCTCGCGGCGACGACCCGCCCGTGCTGGAGCAGTCGCACCTCGCGCAGCCCCGGCCCGTCCGCGGCGACATCGAAGGTGAACGCCGTGTTCCAGTTGCCCGTGGTCTTCTGGGCGACGATCGAGGCCGACCGCCCGTGGTTGTCCACGACGATGGGCCAGGCCCAACTCCCGGCCGATCCGGTGGGCGAGGAGTCGTAGCCGAGGATGCGCATGTCGTGCCAGCCGTCGCTGAGGAGCGTGGTGTCGAGGCTGAGGGTCTGGAAGAAGAAGGCGTCGTCGTAGCGTCGCCCGTCGACGAACAACTCGAAGAAGGTGATCGAGGCGCCGGGCCGCGTCGTCGTGCCCGACTGCGTGAGGCCGATCGTGCCGCTCACCGTCCCCTGCGGCGGGTTGGAGACGGTGATCGTGGGGATGTGGTCGTGCGGGCGCGTGAGCGGGTCGCCGTAGAGCAGCCCCTGGAAGGGCGCGTACGAGACCGCCCGGAAGACGGACTCGCCGAGCGACATGCCCTGGAAGTAGAAGACGTGCGTGCGGGCGTGGGGGAACTTGCCGGGGTAGTTGCACGGCTCCTCGACCGTCCCCCAGGTCCCGCTCGCGCCGTTGGTGATCCAGTGCGACATCTTCGTCTGCGAGCCGATGTCGAAGGTCGCGGCGTAGCTGGTCAGGTGGTCGCAGAACGCGCCGGGCAGGATGGTCAGGTCCGCGCCGGGCACGTCGAGCGTGGCGATCCCGGTCATGATGCCCAGGCAGTCGTGGCGGCCCTCGGGCAGCACGGCGAAGAGGTGCTCCGCCTGCCCGCCCAGCCCGACGATCGCGCTCACCGCGCCGGGATACGCGTTGTGGCGCGGGCCGGAGCGCGCTTGGTCGGTGGTCTGCATGTAGTAGAAGGTGCCGGCGGGGCGCGTGCCGTCCACGCCCGCGGAGCGGTCGATCATGGCGATCGTCTCCGCCGCCGAGTTGCCCCGCGTGCCGGTGTAGCCGAGCAGGGCGCCGACGAAGTAGCGCCTCGCGTTCGGGTCGTTGCTCGGGTTGCCGCCGAGCCACGAGAACTCGCTGTCGAAGCGCTGCGGCGTGTTGCTCCCGGCGTAGAAGCGGTTGCCGAACGACGAGGCGAGGCCGCCCGCGAGAATCTCGTCCGCGCTGAAGGCGAGCGAGTACGCGCCCGAGAGCGAGAAGCGCGTCACCGGCGAGCACCCGTCCGAGACAAGGTCCGGAGCGCTCACGTAAAACGTGTCCGACGCCGAGATCACGATGTAGTCCACCTGCCCCCACAGCCCCCGACGCTCGATCGTCGCGAACAGCGCCGCCAGGTTGAACTGCGCGAACGCGCCGTAGTCCGCCGCCCCCGGCTCCATGTAGAGCACGTGCGTGTCCGGGATGCCGCGCACGGCCTTGTAGTGGTGCCCCACCTCCAGGCTGCGCCGGTCGAGCGGGTCGATGATGAGCAGCACGTTCTCGGGCGTGCCGCCCGCCCGGGCCAGCCCCGCCGCGAGGCACAGCCCCACCGCCGCCGGACCGACCCGCCGATCGAAGAATCCACCTCGGACCATGACGCTCGCTCCGCTCCCCACGCGCTCGGCCGGAGTGGCGCGACACCGTCCGCTCGCCGCGGCACGCCCGGCCTGTGCAGCCCGACTCTCTCCCCGCAGTCTAACCCACGCTCGGGCGAATCCCAACAGACTCGGCGCGCAAACGTCCCCCGTCGATTCGTTCGCGCCACCCGGGCATAACACGAACACGCCCCGCGATGCCCCCGACGCTCGGGCATCTTCCGGTATGCTGGGGGAATGACCGACCCCGGGGAACGCGAGACGCCGCGCACGCCGTCGCACGTTGATCCGGATGCGCTGACACGGTCGATCCCGCCCGAGGCGTTGCGGGCGGCGGAGGTCGGGGCGCACGAACTCGAGCCGGGCGCGGTCTTCGGGCGCTACGTCATC
>JACTNA010000031.1 GCA_014584315.1 Planctomycetota bacterium
TACGGTCGCAAGGCTAAAACTCAAAGGAATTGACGGGGGCTCACACAAGCGGTGGAGCATGTTGCTTAATTCGAGGCAACGCGAAGAACCTTACCTGGGCTTGACATGCACGGATTAACTCCCTGAAAGGGGAGCCACGCCCGCAAGGGTGGAACGTGCACAGGTGTTGCATGGCTGTCGTCAGCTCGTGCTGTGAAGTGTCGGGTTAAGTCCCTTAACGAGCGCAACCCCTGTCGCTAGTTGCTAACGGGTAATGCCGAGGACTCTAGCGAGACTGCCGGTGTCAAACCGGAGGAAGGTGGGGATGACGTCAAGTCCTCATGGCCCTTATGTCCAGGGATGCTAACGTGCTACAATGGCGCGTACAGAGCGAAGCGAGGCCGCGAGGCGGAGCAAATCGCAAAAAGCGCGCCCCAGTTCGGATTGCAGGCTGCAACTCGCCTGCATGAAGCCGGAATCGCTAGTAATCGGAGATCAGCTACGCTCCGGTGAATACGTTCCTGAGCCTTGTACACACCGCCCGTCACGTCATGGAAGCCGGGAGTGCCCGAAGTCACGGTATCTCAGCCGTGCCCACGGCAAGCTCGGTGACTGGGACGAAGTCGTAACAAGGTAGCCGTAGGAGAACCTGCGGCTGGATCACCTCCTTTCTAAGGGATTTCCTTAGGCCCGCCGAAGCCGGGACAACCAACCCCCGGCCCGCAGAGCGATCTGCAGCGGGACCATGAGCACGATCTCGCCCGACCCCCAGGGGTCGGATAGCCGCGCGGCGACGCGCGGCGAAGATGGCCCAACTGTCACGATGACGCGACGCCCGCCGATCCACTCGGCGGGCGTCGCCATTTTTGGGTTCCGTCCGGGGTCGGCCCGGCAACCTCCGTGCCCCGCCACGCGAACCATTCTTCGCGGGCTACACGCCGGGGTGCCGATCTACGATCGTCTCCGGGGGCACGGCGCCGGGAATGCCCGCGCCCGGACGGCAGGAGAGTCTCCATGCGTTTTCAGCGTGCGTCGTCGCAGCGTCGTCAGACCGGGTTGATTCGGCGGGCCGGCCGGGTGGCGGCCGCAGCACCGGCGTGCGAAGCCCTCGAACGGCGGGCGTTGCTCTCGTTCTCGTTCTCGGAGGCGACGACGATCGCCATCGGCGATCAGCCGCTGGCCATTGCGCTCGGCGACCTCAATGACGACGGCAGCCCCGACCTGGTCGTGGGGCTTCGGGCGGGCATCGCGGTCCTGCTCAACGACGGCTCGGGCGCCTTCGGCAGCCCGACCATCTCGACGCACCCTTCCCCGATGTCGTCCGTCGCGATCGGCGATCTCAACGGCGATGGCATCCCGGACGTCGTGACCGCGAGCCTCGGCGCGACCGTGATCGGCAAGCGGATGTATGTGTACATCGGCCAGGGCGGCGGGGCGTTCGCCGAGGCGGTCGAGTACGACTCGGGGACGAGCGTCAGCAGCGTGGGGCTGGGCGACGTGAACGGGGACGGGTTCCTGGACTTTGTCGGCACGAACCCCGGCTCGAACGTGCTCTCCGTGCTGTTGAACCAGGGCGACGGCACCTTCGGCGCGCGCCAGACAACGGCGACAGGCGCGAATCCGCAGTCGCTGGTGCTGATCGATCTCACGGGCGACGGCGTGCTCGACGCGGTCGCGCTGCCGTACGCGGACCTGGCGGTGGTCGTGCATGTCGGGGTGGGCGACGGCACGTTCGGCGAGGCCACGACGCTGGTCGAGACGCCGACAAACCCGCGGGCGGTGCGCGTCGCGGACTTCACCGGGGACGGCGTCCTCGACCTGCTGGTCGCGAGCGGGGACGACGCGGTGGGCCAGCTGACGCTCTATCCCGGGCTTGGCGGCCTGACGTACGCCGAGGGGATCGTGACCGCCCTGACCGTCCCTCCCCTGAACAACGGGCTGGCGATCGGCGACCTGAACCTGGACGGCCGTCCGGACGCGGTGCCGAACAACTCGGGCGGCGGGGCGGGCGAGGCGCGGCTGTTCGGCGTCGGGGGCGTGTTCGAAACACCGCTTCCGTTCGTCTCCGAGGGTTTCTCCAATACCGGGGTTGCGCTCGCGGATCTCGACGGCGACGGCGACCTGGACCTCATCACGTCGCAGGGGCTGGACGGCACGGTCACGGTGTTCACGCTGCGGCGCGCACCGACCGTCGGCTCGCTCGTTTCGACCGGCGCGGTCCTGCCGGGGGGGGCGGGTTTCACGCTGACCGCGAACGACGTGAGCGACCCGGACGGCACGGTCGAGCGCGTCCGGTTCTACATCGATCTCAACGGCAACGGCACGGGCGACGAGGGCGAGTTGCTGTTCGTCGATTCAAACGGGGCGAACGGGTGGAGTTTCTCCGGGACGGTGACCGGGGACTATCCGCTCGGTCCGGTCTCGTTCCTGGCGATCGCGGAGGACAACGACGGCGTCTTCAGCATCCCGGCCGCGCTGCCCGTGACGATCGTCTACTCCACGCTCGCGGGGAGCAACGCGCGCATCACGGGCACGTCCGCGCCCGGGAACCTGCACGCGGTCGCGGGGCTGAACTTCACCGGGCTGCCGATCGTTTTCGAGCAGGTGTCCGATACGGGCTGGTCGGTCCGCGATCTCGTGGCGGCGACCGGCTCGCCCGTCCCGAACGGGGATCCCGTCGCGTGGACGGACCCGGCGGACGATCGCCTGTTCGTGATCGCTCCTTCGGCGGCGGGCCTCATCGCGTACTGGCGGCGCAACGACGGCACCTGGGCCTTCCAGAACCTCACCGAATCGGTCGAGGGCGCTCGCGGCATCGCGTCCGCCGTCACGGTCTTTGCCGACGTCTCGGGGCGCCTGCACGTCGCGGGCCTTGACGGGGACGGCGACCTCGTGCTCTATGTGCGCACCGGCACGGCCGAGGACGGCTCGGCGACCTGGTCGTTCGAGAACATCTCGGAAGCCCACCTGCGTGCCCGTGGGCAGGACACGCCGGCCTGGGTCGGGCCGATCATCAGTTATGTCACGCGCTGGGACGGCCTGAACATCGCGGCCCTGGACGACGCGGGACGCATCCAGGTCGTCTGGACCTCGCCGGAACTCGGGCACTGGCGCACCGACGACCTGAGCGCGATCACCGGCGCGCCGGCGCTCAGCGGCGGGCTGACGGCGTACCTCACGACCTGGGACGGGATCAACCTCGCCGGCCTGAGCGCATCGGGCAAGGTCACGGTGACGTGGTGGGTGCCGGCCTTCGAGGGCGATTGGGAGACGAGCAACCTGACCGACCTGTTCGGCGGGCCCACGCTCCAGGGCACGGGCCTCACGAGTTACGTCACGCCGTGGGGCGGCCTGAACGTCGCGGGCCTCGACACCAGCGGCGACCTGACCATCTACTGGTGGGTGCCCGAGTTCGCGAGCGATCCCGAGACGGACGTCTGGGTCATCAGCAACCTCAGCGACGGCTTCGAAGAGGGCACGCCCAACCCGGCGGGCCAGATCACGAGCCACGCTTCGGCGGCGGGCACGCTCAACCTGTTCGGCGCGGCCGCGGGAGGCGAAATCCTGCGGTTCTTCTGGAACCCGGGCGACGGCGGGGACTGGTCGGCGCAGGATCTCTCGACGACGGCCGGACGGCTTTGAAGTCGTGGGTCGGCGGCACTAGAGTTGTTGGTTCCGTGGGAGCCGGGCGTGACGGAGGGCCGTGTGAGCGGTCCGAGGCGCGTCCAGGGGCCTTCCGACCGGGCGTTGCGTCCGGCGCGGCATAGGTGGGTCCCGCTCCAAGCCTTCGCTGCCCGTCGGGCGAGCGGGGGTGATGTGCCGCGGCCGCTGTCTTGTGTCCGGCGTGCGACGCCGGGGACCGCGGACCGCGTGAGGTCCGTGATCCAGGCCCGTCCGGGCCGACGAGGCAGGAGGTCCGCGTCGTTCGCCGACGGCACCGCCCGCGTCCGAAGCACGCGATACCCGGTGGTGTAACGGTAGCACAGCAGATTTTGGTTCTGCTTGTCCAGGTTCGAATCCTGGCCGGGTAGTTTGCCCTTCGGGGCGGCCACGCCGGTGTGGCGGTGCGATCGGTCGAACGGGTCGGAGCGATGGGCGTCGAGAAGGGCACAACAGGCGCGGCGATGCCGGTGGCCGTGGTGCTGGCCGCGGGGCAGGGGGTGCGCATGCGCTCGGACCTGCCGAAGGTCGTGCATCCGGTCGGCGGGCGTGCGATGGTGTGCGCGGTGGTGGACGCGTGCCTCGAAGCGGGGTGCGAGCGTGTGATCGTGGTGGTGGGGTATCGGCAGGAGGCGGTGCGCGACGCGCTGTCGGCGTACGGGCCGGAGGTGTGTTTCGCGGTGCAGGCGGAGCAGTTGGGGACGGGACACGCGGTGCTGAGCGCGCGGCGCGAGTTGGAGGGGCTGGCGGCGGGGACGCCGGTCTTCGTGCTGTGCGGCGACGGGCCGTTGATCCGGGGCGAGACGCTGCGGACGCTGCTGGCGCGGCACCGATCGAGCGGGGCGTCGGCGACGCTGGCGACGGCGGTGCTGGACGATCCGGCTGGGTACGGGCGTGTGGTGCGAGACGACGCCGGGGGGTTTCGCGAGATCGTGGAGGAGAAGGCGGCGACGCCTGAGCAGCGCGCGATCCGCGAGGTGAACCCGAGTTACTACTGCTTCGAGGCGGGCGCGCTGCTGCGGGCACTCGACCGCGTGCGCCGGAATCCGGCGAGCGGGGAGTACTACGTGACGGACGTGCCGGCGCTGTTGCTGGCCGAGGGGGCGCGGGTGGAGGTGATCGACGCGGTTCCGGCGGAGGACGTGCTGAGCATCAACACGCCGGAGCAGTTGGCGGAGGTGGACCGGGTGTTCCGGTCGCGGGCGGGATCGCGGGCGGGCGCGGGGAGGGGGGCGTGATGGCGCAGCCGGGGTTCAACGGCAACGACGGGCTGAAGATCTTCGCGGGTCGCCACAGCCGTGCGCTCACCGAGCGTCTGTGCGAGCACATCGGCATCCCGATCGGCGAGGCGCGCACGCTCGAGTTTCCGGACGGGGAACTGCTGGTCCGTCTGGAGGAGGACGTGCGCGGGCGTGATTGCTACGTCGTCATCTCGACGTGCAGCCCGGTGAACGAGAATCTGGTCGAACTGCTGATCTTCATCGACTGCCTCAAACGCGCCAGCGCGCGTCGCGTGACGATCGTGACGCCCTACTTCGGGTACGCGAGGCAGGACCGCAAGGACAAGGGGCGTGTGCCGATCACGGCCAAACTCGTGGCGAACCTGATCACCGCGGCGCGGGCGGACCGCGTGCTGGCGATCGACCTGCACGCGGCCCAGATCCAGGGGTTCTTCGACCTGCCGTTCGATCACCTGTCGGCGACGCCGGTCTTCCACCGCTACTTCACGTCGATCCGCGACGAGCTGGGCGATCTGTGCCTCGTCAGCCCGGACGTCGGGAACGTCAAGGTCGCGGAGGGCTTCGCGAACATGCTGGGGGGCGACCTGGCGATCATCAACAAGCGGCGCATCAGCGGGTCGGCGGTGGTGACCGAGCACATCATCGGCACCGTGAAGGACAAGACGGTGCTGATGTTCGACGACATGATTTCGACCGCGGGCACGGTCACCGAGGCGGCACGCCTCGTCATGGACCACGGGGCGCGGGACGTGATCGCGGCGGCGACGCACCCGGTGCTCTGCGGGAGCGCGATGGAGCGGCTCGCCGGGTCGCCGATCTCGCGGCTCGTGGTGACCAACACGATCCCTCTCGGCGAGCGGGCCGCCCCGATCCGCGACCGGCTCGTCGAGTTGTGCGTGGGCGGCCTGCTGGGCGAGGCCATCCACCGCATCCACAACAACCAATCGGTGTCGGCCCTGTTCGGGCCGGCGGCGGGCGTCAAGCGATGAGCGGCCCGCACGGAGACGCAACGAGTTCCGACCGCTGATCGGTCGGCGAAGGAAGCACAGCCATGCACGAGAACGCAACGATCCTGCACGCATCGACCCGCGACCGGGTCGGCTCCCGCTACGCCCGCCGGCTCCGCCAGGGCGGCCGCCTTCCCGCGGTGCTCTACGGGCACGGGGAGGCGCCGGCCTCGGTGCACCTGGACGCCAAGGACGCCCTCCTCCACCTGCACAAGGGCGAGAAGGTCTTCCAGATCGCCATCGACGGCGGGGCGCCGCAGGTCGCCCTGCTGAAGGAAGTGCAGTACGACTACCTCGGCTCGAACATCGTGCACGCCGACTTCGCGCGGGTGTCGCTGACGGACCGCGTGGAGACGCGCGTGCCGCTGCACCTGATCGGCGATGCGGTGGGGCTGAAGACGGCGGGGGCGATCCTGATGCACCCGACCACGGAACTCGAGATCGAGTGCGCGGTCTCGGACATCCCCGAGTTCCTCGAGCTGGACATCTCCGCGCTGGAGGCGGGCCACTCGATGTCGGCGGGGGACGTCCCGCTCGCGCCGGGCATGACGCTGGCGACCGATCCGCACGCGGTCGTCGCGCAGATCGTGGTGCAGGTGGAGGAGAAGGTGGCGGAGGCGGCCGCGCCGGAAGCGCCGACAGCGCCGGAAGTCATCACCGAGAAGAAGCGCGAGGAGGAGCAGGAGGACTGATCCCCCCGCTGGATCGCCGAGCATGAAGATGATCGTCGGACTGGGCAACCCTGGGCAGCGCTACGAGCGGACGCGGCACAACGCGGGCGCGGCGGTCGTGGACCGTCTCGTCCGCCGGCACGCGCCGGGCGAGCCGGTGCGATCGCGCTTCAACGCCGACTGCGTCGAGGCGGTCGTGCGGGGCGAGCGGTGCCTGCTGATGAAGCCCGTGACCTACATGAATCGCTCGGGGATCGCGGTCTCCGAGGCGGTGCGGTTCTACAAACTCGACCCGGCCAGGGACGTGCTGGTCGTGACCGACGACGTGGCGCTCCCGCCGGGCGCGATCCGCCTTCGCGCGTTCGGCGGGGCGGGCGGGCACAACGGGCTGTCCGACATCACGCAGCGGCTGGGCACGGACGGCTATGCGCGCTGCCGGATCGGGATCGGGGCCTCGCCGCCCCTGATGGACCAGGCCGACTACGTGCTCGGGAGGTTCACCGAGGACGAGATGGCGGTCGTCTCGCCCGCGCTGGATCGCGCGGCGGACGCGGCGGAGACGTTCGCGGCCGAGGGGATCGAGGCCGCCATGAACAGGTTCAACGTGCGGGCCGAGCCGCGTGGGCGCGGCCCGGATTCGAAGCAGGACGAGCAAGACCCGATCGACCCCGGCTGGACCGGCGGGTGATCGGCGGGAACACGGGACCGGGCGGGCCGCGTCGCGGCCGCGGAAAGGAAGCAGAACGATGGCAGAGCAGGTGATGCATCAGTACGAGGGGATGTTCCTCATCAGCCAGTCCGAGGCGGTGGACCTCGGCGGCGTCGTGTCGCACATCGAGGAGATCCTCGGGCGTGCGCACGCGCGCATCGTGGCGATGAAGAAGTGGGACGAGCGCCGGCTGGCGTACGAGATCAACAAGCAGAAGCGGGGCGTGTACCTGCTGGTCTACTTCATCGCTCCGGGGGCGTCGATCGCCCAGATCGAACGCGACTGCAACCTCTCGGAGCGCCTGCTGCGGGTGCTGCTCACGAAGGCCGACCACCTGACGGAGGAGGAGATGCTCGCGGCGGACGCCCGCGAAGAGCTGAAGGTGGAAGCGAGGCTGCGGGCCGAGCGAGCCGCCGAGCGCGATGCCAGGGAGGGGGCAGGGGCGACCCTCGGTCGGCCTGAGGAAGAGGCCGAGGCGGGCGAGCAGCCCGAGGCCGAGGGCGGCGAGACCGCCACCGCGACCGCCGACGAGGATGAGGAGAACTGATCGTCGTCCCGCCGGGTCGGACCGCGTGCAGGTTCGGGTTCTGCTAGACTCCTCCGGGCGGGGAGACCGCCCCCAGACAAGGAGGCCTCGATGGCCGGGAACTTCAACAAGGTGCTGCTGATGGGGAACCTGACGCGGGATCCTGAACTTCGGCATACGAGCAGTAACACGCCCGTTGCGAAGTTCGGACTCGCCGTCAACCGACGGTACGGCGTCGGAGACGGTTCGAACCGCGAGATGCGCGAAGAGGTGACGTTCGTGGACTGCGAGGCGTGGGGTCGGACTGCGGAGACGATCAGTCAGTACCTCCGCAAGGGCAGGCCGATCTTCGTCGAGGGCAGGCTGAGGCTGGACCAGTGGGAGGACAAGAACGACGGCTCGAAGCGGTCGCGGCTTCTGGTCGTGGTCGAGAACTTCCAGTTCGTGGACAGCAAGTCGGACGGCGAGAGCGGCGAGGGTCGGCCGGTCGGCGCGGGCGCGGGGCGGCGCGGCGCGCCGCAGCACGCGGACGAGCCGCCGCCGGACGACGACATCCCGTTCTGAGTCAGAAGACCGAAGAGGCGGAAGGCCGAGAGGGGATGCGGACGAGGACAAGTGACGCGGCGGGCGTTCCGTCGCGTGGCGTTGGGGCCGGGCTGAACGGCTCCTCAACTTCCCGTGCCGCGTGGCGCGGGCGAGGACAGCGAAAGGGACGACGATGGCGAGCAAGAGCGTGCAGTTGCTGTTGACGGAGAACGTGGACAACCTCGGGATCGTGGGGGACGTGGTGTCGGTGCGGGTTGGGTACGCGAGGAACTACCTGCTGCCGATGGGGATGGCGACGGAGCCGTCGGAGGAGCGTCTGGCCGCGCTGGCGGCGAAGCGCGCCGAGGCGGAGAAGCAGTTGGCCGAACTGCGCAAGCAGCGTGAGGGAATCATCGGCCGGCTGGCGGGCGTGGAGATCACGCTGGAGCGTTCGTGCAACGACCAGGGCATCCTGTACGGTGCGGTGACGCAGCAGGACATCGCCACCGCGCTGACGGGGCTTGGGTATCCGGTCAAGCCGCGCGAGGTGCGGCTGCCGCAGACGATCAAGCGGGTGGACACCTACGACGTTCACATCAAGTTCGATTCGGACCTGGAGGCGGACGTGAAGGTGTGGGTCGTGGCGGACCGCAAGATCGAGGAAGACCAGCGCGAGGAGATGGAGTTCGACAACGAAGGGAACCTGATCGAGAAGCGGCCGGACAAGCAGAAGGGCGACAAGGCCGCGGTCGGCGCGGGGGAGGGCGACGAGCGCCCGGCGCGCCGCCGGTCTCGCCGCGACGAGGCGTAGGCCGCTCCAACGACGCCGCGAAAGAACAGGCCCCCGTGCGCGAGCGCGGGGGCCGTTCGTTGTGTGCTTCGGGACGGGGAGGTGCGCGTCTCTCCGCTCAGCGCTGGGCGCGGTCGAGTTTCAGTGGCGGGTCGAGGACGACGACGGCCTTGTCGCCGAGCGAGAACGCCGAGAGGTCCACGCCCTGATCGCAGAGGAAGAGCAGGGTGAGTTTCTGGTCGGGCCGGCTGGCGGAGATCATCACTCGGTTCTCCTGGAGTTCCGAGAGGCCGCGGATGGGCTTGCCCGGCGTGTAGCGGATGAAGATGAGTTCCTGATCCTCGTAGACGAAGCCGACGGCCGCGTACCGCGTGCCCTGGGCGTCGACGAGGAACGGCGGGTCGTCGCGACCCGCGGCGGCCGCGGCGGGCGAGAGGAGGCTGGCGGGCCTGCCCCGGCCGACGTCCACCTGCACCATGACGGTGCCTCGGTTGACCTCGAAGGTCCGGACCTGCAACAGGCGGTCGATGGTGTTGCCGCCCTGGAGTTCGGACGGTGCGAACTTCTCCTCGCCCCCGATGATGCCGTTGTTCTCGCCGATCTGGAGGCTCTTCTCGCGTCCCTTCTGGATGACGAGCCGGCCGCCGAGGTTGTTGACATCGGAGATTCCGGCGGCGCGGGCGGCCTCGTCGCTCTGGCGTCCCGTGCCGATGGTGGTGGCCATGGAGCGGTCGAGCGGTCCGCCGCCCCCGCCGGTCTTCAGGATGGAGCCGGAAGGGACGTCGCGGTCGCGGTCCGCGGCGGTGCGGTAGGTGGCGACGTTGCCGCCGGTCAGTTCGCGGCGGATGTTCCGGACATACACGGCGATCGGCTCGTAGCCGGGGGGCACGACGAACTCGAAGCCCATCGGTTCGAGGGCTGCGCCGGCCGAGGCGACGAAAACCTCCGTATCGAAGCGGAAGCGCCCGAAGGCGATGTCGCCCGGGGCGGCTTTGGCGACGACGCCGACGGGATGGATGTTGATGCGGTCGCCGGTCTGCGGGTGTTCGGCGACGATCCAGATCTGTCCCTCGCCCATGACGACCTGGCCGTGCTTCTCCTTGATGCCGGGCTTGAACTCGATGACGATGCCCTCGATGCGTGAGCCGGGCGGGTAGGGCTTGCCGTCGAGCATCCTGGCTTCGTGCGGGCGCACGCCCCACGAATCGCGAAGCAGTTCGGTGACGCTGACCCCCTCGCCGCCGACGCGGTAGCGGCGGATGACCTCGAACTCGGCGGGTCGGGCGTAGTTCTTCGCGCGTCCCTGACGGTCGGTGAGGCGCATGACGGCGGCGGTGTGCGAGACGTCCGGGTACCACTTCGCGAGGGGCTGGCCGGTGCGGAAGGCCGTCTCGGAGAGGTGTCCGTACAGGCCGCCGACGATGCGATCGACCGGGACGATCAGGCCGCTGGCGCGCTGGAGGCTCTCGCCCTGGTAGCGGATGGGCTGGTAGCCGAGGAAGTCGGAGGACATGCGCATGGTGCCGAGGGCGATGACGATGATGCCGGCGGTGATGACGCCTGAGACCGCGCCGCAGACCGCGCCGCCGACGTAGGAGACGGTGGACTGGGTCTGGACATTGGCGGGGATGAGTTTGTCGACGCCGAGGCGGAGGAGGGCGAGCGAGACGGCGAAGGGAATCACGAGGCCCCAGGCCCAGGCGGTGCCGAGGATGAACGCGGTGAACTTCCGGTCCTCGGGGCCTTTGGCGAGGATGATGTGCGAGGCCGGCTCCCAGAGGGCGAAGGCGATGGCGCCGGCGATGATGACGCAGACCATGTGGATGAGCGCGGAGAAAAAGCCGCGGGTCATCCAGATGTAGCCCAAGAGGCCGATCACAGCGATGGCGAGCAGGCTCATGAACATGGATCAGGCTCCTGCGGGCTGGGCGGCGTCGGCCGACGGGCGGTTTTCCTGCTGGGGCTTGGCTTCGGTGGTGACACGGACGACCTCCTCGACGCTGGTGATGCCGTCGATGGCCTTGCGGAGCGCGGCCTGCTGGATGGTCGGCAGTTGCTTCTTGCGGAGTTCGGCGCGGAGGCCGGCGAGGTTGTTGCTCTTGATGAGGTCGCGTTCGGCGTCGCCGAGTTTGTAGACCTCGAAGAGGCCTTCCTGCCCGACGTACCCGACGCCCCGGCAGACGGGGCAGGTCTCGGGCTTGTTCTTGATGAGGACCTGGCCGCCCTTCTTGAAGAGTTGCTTCACCTTGTCCGCGGGCAGGCCGAGTTTCTTGAGCATGTCCGCGGAGGGCTGGTAGGCGACGCGGCAGTTGATGCAGAGTTTGCGGCAGAGGCGGACGGCGACGACGCCGTGCAGGCAGCCCGCGGCGGCGGCCGGATCGCCCACGGCCTTCATCCAGAGTTGGATGGCCGGGAGCGCGCCGTTGGCGCGGAGCAGCACGTAGGTCCGGGTGCGATCCTGGTCGGCGCGGGTGATTTCCTTCGCGGTGAGGGCGTCGGGCAGTTCGGTGATGCTCACGACGTCGGGGTCGCGGCGCATGATCGAGCGCACGAGCGTTGAGAACTCCTGGCCCTCCTTGGTGGGGTCGAAGACGTTCTGGCGCACGCCCTCGATGACGCCCTGCGTCTCGACCTCGAGCGTCTGCACGTTGGTGGTGTAGGCGTCGTGCATGCGGGTGAGGGAGTAGACGAGCGTGGTGCCCCCGCCGTCCGGCATGGCGGCGACGAGGACGACGCCCTTGCCCTCGTCAACGATGGCGCGCAGTTCCTCGGCCTGCTGCTCGAGCAGGCCCAGTTCCTCGGACTTGCGCCGGACGGCCTTCTCCGGGTCGAAGAGCAGGTTGAGCGTCAGGCCCCCCTGCCCGCCCGAGGTGCGGACGCGGAGCTTGTGCTTCTCTTCCTCGCGGTCGTAGGAGCAGTGGCCGGTCTGCTTGCGTCGCCGGTCGTTGACGTCGAGGCCGGCCGCGCTCTTCCAGAAGTCGATGATCTTCACGGCGTCGGCGGCGGGCGTGGTTCCGCCCGCGGTGCGCACGCCGTCCACGAGGAAGACGTTCACGTAACTTCCGTCGCGTCCGGGCGCGAGGTCGATCTCGGACGCCCTGGCCTCGCGGGCGCGGAGCACGACCTGCTCGGCGGCGACGCGGACCTGGAACTCGGGGGAGTCGGCCTCGGGCACGGGGATCGGCTTGCCGTCGGGGAGGCGGACGATGATCTCGGAGGAGCCGATCTGCTTGGTCTCTTTCTTGGCGCGCCGGGCCTCGGCCATCTTCGAGAAGTCGAGGCGGAGGCGGTGCTGCTCGGGCACGCGCTCGTCCTTGTTGGTCATCAGCGGGAAGACCGCGACGCTGATGCCGAGCACGACGATCTCGAGGAAGAGGCCGAGCCAGAACGCCAACTCGCTCTTCATGGGGATCGCGAGGGCGACGAGGATGGCGAGCACGCCGAGGCAGAGGTGGACGGCGGCCCATTGCTCCCGCCCGAGGTGGAATCGAGCGGCGTGCTTGTCGTAGACGGAGGAGATGAGCCACGCCCAGGGGATGAAGGGGAGGAGGAGGAGGACCGGCTTCCACGGGGAGACCAGCAGGTAGGCCTGCTGCGCGAGGAGGATCGCGTGGGTGCCGGGGGCGTCCGGTGCGCCGAACGCCGCGAGGTAGTCGGTTGGTGCGCTCACCGCTGGAGATTCCTTCGGGTGGAGGCCCGGCGTGCGGCGCGCGGGCCGTGGTGCCGGTCGGCTAGCCGAGTTTCTTGAGCCGCATCATCAGTTCGTCAACGTTCGGGGAGGCGTCGATGGCGACGCGCATGTGGATGTACTCTTTCTCGACGAGATCGACGAGGGACTGGTTGAAGTCCACCATGCCGCGCTGGCGAGCCTCGATGGAGTTGAGGTACTCGCGCAGTTCGCCCTCGCGCCCCTCGAGGATGAACTTCTGCACGACCGCGTCGTTGATGAGAATCTCGATCGCGGGGATGCGGTGGATGTTCTCGTGGAGCGTCGGCAGGAGTTTCTGGTAGACGAAGGCCCGCATCTGGTACGCGAGGATCTTGCGGATGCCCTCGACCTCGTCCTGCTCGAACAGCCCGTAGATGCGGCTGAACGTCTGGGTCGTCGAACTCGCGTGGATGGTGCCGTAGACCAGGTGGCCGGTCTCGGCGGCCATGAGGGCGGCCTCGAAGGTCTCGGCGTCGCGCATCTCGCCGATCAGCACGATGTCCGGGTTCTCGCGCACCAGGGCGCGAAGCGCAATCTTGAAGTCCAGCACGTCGATGCCGATCTCGCGCTGGTTGATGGTCGAAACCTTGTCGGTGAACAGGTACTCGATCGGGTCCTCGATCGTGACGATGTGCACCGGCTTGCGTTGGTTCACGTAGTCCAGCATCGAGGCGATGGTCGTGGACTTGCCCGAACCCGTCACGCCGCAGAGCAGCACCAGACCCTGCGGCTGGAGGGCGATCTGGCCCATGACGGCGGGAAGGTGCAGCCCCTCGAAGGGCAGGATGTTGCTGGTGATGCGCCGGGCGGCGATCGAGAGACGCCCGCGGGCCATGAAGAGATTGACGCGGAAGCGGCAGGTCTCGTCGTAGTCGTAGGCGAAGTCCACCGAGCCGAACCGGTGCAGGTCCTCGAGTTGCTCCTCGGTGAGGATCGCCCGGGCGATCTTCCAGAACTCGTCCTCATCGACGAGCGGCGTGTCGAGCGCCTTGAGCGCGCCGCGGAGGCGGATCTTCGGTTGCTGGCCCGTCTTCATGATGAGGTCGGATGCCTCAAACTTGATCGTGGCCTGCAGGAACTTGCCCCAGCGCGTGGCGTGGGGGTCGGACTTCTTCTTCACGGGCAGGGCGACGTGCCCCACGTGCGATGCGTCGGTCTGGGCGTCCGTGTGGACGGTCATGGGCGTTCGCTCCTCCGGCACCCCGCGTCGGGGGGAGCCTGTAGATTAGCCGTTGACGCGGCCTGCGGCGACGGGGAAGGCGCGGGAAGACCGCCCGCGGCGGCTCGCGCCCGAAGCCGGTTCGCGTGCGGGGTGGGGGTGGTTCCCCGGTCTTCGCGCGTAAAAGCGGCCCATCCCGGCATGGGCTGGGCCGCTGGGGCAACCGTCGGGACCATCGGCCTCACTCCGCGCCGACGGGGGTTTCGAGCGTCTCGCCGTTGGCCCCCTCGTCGCCTTCCTCGGGGGCGGCGGGCGCCTCTTCCTCGGGCCGATTGCCGAGGAATCCGGCTTCCAGCGTCAGGCGGATCTTCTCCATGGCCTTGTTCTGGATCTGGCGGACGCGTTCCTTGGTGACGCCGATGATCTGCCCGACCTGCTCGAGCGTCATGGGCTTCTCGCCGTCGCCGGACTCGAGCCCGAAGCGGTGCTCGATGACCGTGCGCTCGACGTCGGTCAGGTCGGCGCGGTTCTCGACCACGATCCGCTTGACCTCCTCGGCGGCGTCCTTCTCGAAGTTCTCGCGCTTGGCCTCGACGAAGTTGGACCGCTCCAGCTTGGGATCGAAGTCGGTGGGGAAGCGCTGGCGATACTTCGAGAGTTTCATGCCCTGCCGGCTGAACGCCTTGAGGATCGCGCGGCAGGCGTAGGTCGAGAACTTGTAGCCCCGGCCGGCGTCGAACTTGTCCACGGCGCGCAGCAGCGCCATGTTGCCCTCGCTCACCAGGTCGGCGAAGTCCACCTCGCTCATGCGGGTGCGCTTCGCCATCGCCAGCACCAGCGCGAGGTTCGTCTCCGCGATCTGCTCGCGGATGCGGTCGGCCCTGCGGTGCCACGCGAGGACCTCCACGGCCTGCTCGGGCGTGGGCTGACGCGCGGGGCTGGACCAGATCTCCTGCTGGAGTTTCCAGACGCGGTAGCGCGCGTAGTTGAACTGGTGGAAGAGCACCCGCTCCTCCGCCCCGGTCAGGATGACCTGCTGCGCGCTCTTCACGGTGCGCCCGCGCGCGGACGAGATGTCGTCCATCACCGGGTGGTACCAGGAGGTGTCCGGCTTCTGGATGTCGGGTGCCTCGTCGTAGATCTTGGTGTCGGCGTCCGCCTCGTAGAAGACGGGGCTGTCGATGAAGTCCTGCTCGTGCGTGAGCAGGTGCTTGAGCAGCCGCTCGTCCTCGACGCTCAGTCGGCGGGTCGGCGCGGCCTTGCCCTCGGCCCGGCCCTGGGCGGGCGCAGCGACACCGACACGGTGGCGGCGACGCACCTGCTCAAGAGGACTCAGCTTCCTGCCTGTGACGTTCCTCATCTTCGTACCCTTCGCCCGGTCCGCCCGGACGGATCAACCTGTGCTCCCACCAGTTACCGCCCGGCCTCCGGCCGCGCGGGCCTCTACCCTTTCCCCGGCGGCACCGGCCGCCGCGGCATCCCACGAACCGGGCGCATCAGCACCCGGTGATTTCTCGGGGCTGCCCCCACGCCCCGTGCCACCGAACCGGACCATCGCGCCCGGTCGCATTTCTTACGGCCTCGGGGGCCGATTGTTCCACCCGGCGTTTAGAATCGATCAAAACAAAGCCCTACACACCGCGCCGCCGCCTTGCCGGCGCACCTCCCAAGCCGGCCGGAGCACCCGCCCCCGCCAGACCACCAGATTCCGTTCGCGTGGCAACAAACTCTCGGCTGACCGAACGAGCATCCCTGCCGCTCGACACACCGGCCGAGAGGACTTCCAGTGTACCTAGAATCGGCGCGAACACAAGGGGGGGCATCGATTTTCGGCCCCCGTCCACGATTCGTTGTTTGTTCGGTATTCAACCTCCGGGAGGACGACATGGCCTTCACGCTGCCCGACCTGCCCTACTCGCGCGATGCGCTGGAGCCGCACATCGATGCGCGGACGATGGAGATTCATCACGGCAAGCACCACGCGGCCTACGTGACGAACGCGAACAAGGCGCTGGAAGGCACGCCGCTGGCGAGCGTGAGCGACCCGTGGGAGGTCTGCCGCAGGCTGCGCGAGGCGCCCGAGGACCGTCGCACGGCGGCGCGCAACAACGCCGGCGGGCACGCGAACCACTCGCTCTTCTGGCAGGTGATGGCGCCCGCCGGCAAGGGAGGGGGGGGGGCGCCCGGCGGAGCGTTGAGCGACGCGATCGTGTCCGCCTTCGGCTCGTTCGACGGGTTCAAGGAGAAGTTCGCCGCCGCCGCGACCACGCGGTTCGGCTCGGGCTGGGCCTGGCTGTGCGTCGAGAAGGGCGGGACATTGACCGTCTGCTCGACCGCGAACCAGGACAACCCGGCGATGAAGGACGCGATCGGCGACGCGGCGGGCTGCGGCGGCGCGCCGATCCTCGGCCTCGACGTCTGGGAACACGCCTACTACCTGCACTACCAGAACCGTCGCCCGGACTACGTCGCGGCGTGGTGGAACGTCGTGAACTGGGCGAAGGTCGGCGAGTTGTACGCGAAGGCGCGGGGCTGACCGCTACGCCAGGGGCGTGAACTCCGCCCCCTCCATCACGTCGAAACTGACGAACTGCCCCTCGCGGAAGTCCGCGGCCTTCTGGCGCGGATCGGTCGGGCGGCAGTGGATCGGCACGCCCGCGTTCACCACGATCTCGTTGGTCGAAGGCTCGACCGCGACGATCACGCCCTGCACGCGGCGCGGCCGCCCTGCGACAGGCTCCACGTACCGCCCGCCCGTGCCCACCTCGTCGATGCGCTTGGCCTGGGCGTGGATCGTGCCGACGATGCGCTTGCCGGGCGGCGTGGCGATCGTGCTCTTCGGGACGAGGTGCAGTTCGTAGCGGGTGTTCGGGAAGGCGACGACCGCAAAGGCGGGCTTGGTGGCCGTCTCGGGCCGCAGTTCGAGCAGGGTGCCGCGGGCGTGGCGGGGGTCGATCTTCGTGGTGGGGGCGGGGTGGATCATGGCGGAGGAGGGTACCGAGGACAGCGGACGGGGGACAGTGGACATTTAGAGGGGTCCGGCTTCGAGGAAGTTGCGCAGCAGCGTCGGGCCTTCGTCGGTGAGGAAACTCTCGGGATGGAACTGGACGCCTTCGAGGGGAGGCCCCTCGCCGCCCCAGACGCGCCGCAGACCCATGACGATGCGCTCGGGCGTGCCGGCGGGGCCGGTGGGGTCTTCGGTCCAGGCCGAGACTTCCCAGCCGGGCGCGGGTGTCTCGTCGGCCCGGACGATGAGCGAGTGATAGCGCGTGGCCACGAAGGGGTTGCTCAGGCCCCGGAAGACGCCGCGGCCGTCGTGGTGGACCAGGCTGGTCTTGCCGTGCATCTGGAGGGTGTGGCGGACGACGGGCATGCCGTGCATCGCGCCCATGCACTGGTGCCCGAGGCAGACGCCGAGGATGGGGATGCGTCCGGCGTAGTGACGGATCATGTCGGCGGAGACGCCGGCCTCGTCGGGCGTGCCCGGGCCGGGGGAGATGATGAGCCGCTCCGGCCCGCGCCCGTGGTCGAGAGCGTCGGCCTGCTCGGTGGTGATCTTGTCGTTGCGGGCGACGACGAGGTCGCGTCCGAGGACGAGCGCGGGGTTGATCTCGCCGAGCCGCTGGACGAGGTTCCAGGTGAAGGAGTCGTAGTTGTCGATGAGGAGGATCATGGCGCGGAATCGTAGGCGTTGGTGCTTGCTCTACTTGAGCGTCACAGAGGCCTTCCACGACACCGTGGTCGAAGTCCTGATGTCAGTGCGCGCAACAAGCGTTCTTCGCGGGTCTTTGTAGAGTTGTGCTTTGGGGCGGGTGCTGACCTGTCCCACGACGACAAGCCAATAGTCCGTCGCCCTTGCGGCGGCCTGTCGCCACTCAAGATCGGTGAACAGGACTTCACCTCGCAAGGATTTCAGTCCCTTGACCTCGATTGCGATGGCGTCCTGCCGTCGGACGGCGAAGTCAAAGCCTTGCGCGAGGTGCCTTGCGTCGATCAGGCTCGACGGGGCGATACCGCAGATCCTGCCGGAGTTGCGCATGAAGTGCTCTTCCGCGAGCCTCCCTGTGAGCAGGCGCTCGGCGACGTTCTCGACGCGCTTCGGCGCTGTCACGAGCGGTGTCGCGACCTCCTGGCGCACTTCGGAGTCGCCCTCCCTGATGCGCCTCACGATCTCGGCGAGGGCAGCGTCGCTCACATCGGCGAACTCGCCGAGAACCCGCTGCCGGTTGGGTCGGAGCGGACGTTTGTGCCAGCCCTGTCGGTGGCCATGCAGCGGGTCAAACTCGTCGCGGAGGTTTCTGAGGCTCGCCGGCTTGACGCGGAGTTCTTGGCCGATGCGAGCG
This sequence comes from Planctomycetota bacterium, assembly GCA_014584315.1. GTDB lineage: Bacteria > Planctomycetota > Phycisphaerae > Phycisphaerales > UBA1924 > CAADGN01. Next base: position 18,320 of record JACTNA010000031.1, read on the forward strand.
AACGCCTGGCTCCAAGACGTGAACCCGCACATGCTGAGGAAATCGCGGTCGAGGCGGCTCATGGCGTAGGCCACAATGACCGCCTCAATCTCAATCAGTGGCGTCGATCTGCGGGTCTTGCTGTGTTTCGCCATGCGTCATGCTGCCGCTGCGCGGGTCGTTTCATGCAGGTACATTCGCGGCAGCGTACCTGACTCACGGGATCGTTGTACGGCGGTCTAGGCTGCCTCCGTGACTCGGTGGGCAAGGCACAGGCGAGACGCCTGTGCCACCGCTGCGTCACGCCGCCTCGCCGTTGGCCTGGCTCTCGGGGCGGGTGCCGGCGATGCCGTCGCGGGTGACGTAGAAGAAGTCGCTGGTGATGGGGTAGGGGAGTCGGCGGTAGTCCTGGGAGACTCGGCCTCCGACGCGGTCGACAAACTCGCGGGGGTCGCGTGAGAGGGCGATGAACATGTCGCGCGCGGGGGTGGCGACGAGGAAGTCCCCGCCGAGTTGGGGGGCGAGGCGCTCGTAGAGGCCGTCGAGGAGGAGGCGGGCGGCATCGTAGCCGTCCTGCTCGGAGACGATGGCTGCGCGACCGCCCTCCTTGGACTCGATGAACTGGACTTCGAGTTCGGTGGTGTAGTGCTGGAGGTTGGCGCGTGCGATCCGCTCGACCTCGTCGATGTCGAGTCCCCAGCGGAGGGTCTGCTCGGTGGTGATGCTGACGGTCATCTGCGGCAGGTCGGTGACGAAAACGATGACGGTGCCGTTGACGAAGGGGACGTGGGCGACCATGTTCCGGTCGAGGTGGTTGAAGATGGACTCGGGCTGGATGCGGGGCATGATGCGCGGGCGTGCGAAGTCGAGGGTCATGGTGACGGCGTTGACCGCGTCCTCGGCGAAGAGTTGCTCGAGGTAGTGGCGCACGATCTCGTCGCCGCGGGTCGGCTCGGTGGCGACCATGCGGTAGACGTTTTCGAGGTCGAGGCGCCGGCCGTTGACGAGGATCTCGCGCGGGCCTGAGAGTTGGATCTTCACGCCCGGGTGGAGTTCGCGCAGGAGGGTCGCGACCCTCTCGGCGAAGGCTTCGGGTTCACGCGGCATGCCGGCCATGGCATTCTCCTCGCCGCGACGGGTTCTGCCCGATCGTCGTCGTCTCCCCACGACACGCCACCCGCGGCCGGACAGGCCGCACGACCGGGCAGGCCGTTCGCGATGGCTGTATCGTCCATTCCACCTCCAGTTTGCACGCGCCCGGGCGATCAGCCCACCAAAGGGGCGGCACAAACCGCACAACCGTCTGGTGGAGCGGCCCGCCTCTGACGACCGCCGGGCGGGGTTGATCCGGTCGGCCTGAGGGGGGGTCGGCGGGGGTCGTGGCAGGGTTGGGGGCGTTCGGCTAGACTTGGGGCCGTCATACGGCGCCGGGGCTCGACCGGGCGGTCGGGCCGGGGGTTTGCGCCGCCGGAGAGTGCACGCGTGACCGAACAAGAGATCGAAGCGAAAGTGATCGAGATCGTCGCCGAGCAGTTGGGCGCGGACAAGTCGAAGATCACGCGCGAGACGAGTTTCGTGGAAGACCTGAGCGCGGACAGTCTCGACACGGTCGAACTGGTCATGGAGTTCGAGGACGAGTTCGAGACCTCGATCCCGGACGACCAGGCGGAGAAGATCAAGACCGTGGGCGAGGCGATCGACTTCATCAAGCAGGCGCACGGGATCGAGTGAGGCTCGCGCGGCGCGAGTCTCCCGGGTCGCCCGCGCGCCCTCCGGGGCGGCCCGGTGAGCCACGGGACCGATGTACGCGATGCCAAGCCGAAGCGCAGACACACCGCGGATTGTGATCACCGGGTTCGGGGCCGTCACGAACCTCGGCGCGGACGCCGCGTCCACCTGGGCGGGCATGCGCGAGGGTCGGAGCGGGATCAGCCGGATCACGGGGGAGGAGTTCACGCCGTACGACCCGAAGTGGGCGGTCCGCATCGCGGGTCAGGTCAAGGGATGGGACCCGGCGACGGTGCTCGACGCGCGGGAGGTCAAGCGGCTCGACCGATGCACGGTCTTCGGGCTGGCCGCGGCGGAAGAGGCCGTGCGACACTCCGGGATCGACTTCTCCCGCGAGAACGGCGACCGCTGCGGCATCGTGATCGGCTCGGGCGTGGGCGGGATCGGCACGATCGAGGAGGGGCTGCACACGCTGGTGGAGCGCGGGCCGGACCGCCTCAGCCCGTTCACCGTGCCGAAACTCATGGTCAACGCCGTCGCGGGAAACGCCTCGATCCGCTACGGGCTTCGCGGCCCGGCGTCGGCGCACGCGACGGCGTGCGCGAGTTCGGGGCACGCGATGGGCGACGCGGTGCGCTACATGCGTGCGGGTCTGGCGGACGTGATGCTCACCGGGGGGTCGGAGGCCGCGGTCACGCCGCTGTGCATCGGCGCGTTCATGACGATGCGGGCGCTCTCGACGCGCAACGACGAGCCGGAGCGTGCCAGCCGCCCGTTCGATGCCGGTCGCGACGGGTTCGTGCTGGCCGAGGGCGGGGCGATGTTCGTTCTCGAGACCGAGGAGCACGCGAAGCGCCGCGGGGCGACCATCCACGCCGAGGTCGTCGGCTTCGGCAACAGTTCCGACGCGAGCCACATCACCGCGCCGGACGCGGAGGGGAGCGGGGCGGCCCGGTCGATGCTGTGGGCGCTCGAAGATGCCGGGATCGGTCCTGACGCCATCGACTACGTGAACGCCCACGGCACCTCCACGCCCCTGGGCGACAAGGCGGAGGTCGCCGCCGTGCTCAGGGTGTTCGGCGACCACGCGCGCCGCTCGGCGGGCGGTCGGCTGCTGATGAGTTCCACCAAGTCCATGCACGGTCACTGCCTCGGCGCCTCCGGGGCGGTCGAGACGATCGCCTGCATCCACGCGGTGCGCGACGGCGTGGTGGCGCCCACGATCAACCTGGACCGCCCGGACGAGTCGTTCGACGTGGACCTGGTGGCGCACGAAGCGCGAGAGCGTCGCGTGCGGTACGCCATGAACAACACGTTCGGGTTCGGCGGGCACAACGTGACGCTGATCGTGGGTCGGTACGAGGGCTGAGCGTGGCACGCCGCTTGCGAGCCGCACCGTCGCGGGCTGTTCGTGCGCACGGATTGCGCCCGCCGGGTTCAAGGGAGCGCGTGAGACCGCCGATGAGCGCAACGATGAACGAAGCGGACCTGCGGACCATCCTGACGCTCGAAGTGCCCGTGATCGTCCGGTTGGGCGAGCGCCAATCGTCGATGCGCGAGGTGCTGGCGCTGGTGCCGGGAGCGATCATCGAACTCGACAAGCGGGCCGACCACGAACTCGAACTGCTGGTCAATAACCGCGTGATCGGGTCGGGGACGGCCGTGAAAGTCGGCGAGAACTTCGGGCTTCGTGTGTCGCGGGTCGGGCTGGCGGTGGAGCGGCTCGACGCCGCGCTGCACGCGACCGGCGACGACGGCTCGCCCGGCGAAGCGGGAGCGCCCACCGCACAGGCCGCGTGACCGACGCTGGCTCGTGGTGGGATGCGGCGCTCAGGCGGCGAGGTCGCGCAGGAAGCGTGCGACGCCTTCGGTCTCGTCGTTGGGCGTCGGCTCCAGCCCGAGCGCGCTCCTGAGGGAGTCGGGCGTTTCGCGCGAGGCGTCGAAGCGGTACGAGGCGAGCCGACCGCCGGTGGAGTCGAGCATGTAGATTGTGCCGCCGCCGTCCGGCTCGGCCTCGATCTCGACCGGCCCGCCCCCGAGGTTGAAGCACATGGTGCGGGCGCGGCAGGCCTCGTCGAACCCGCGGCCCGTCTCGGCGTCTACGAGTTCGACGAGTTCGGCGTGCACACGCTCGGCGAGGCTGTCGATGTGCGCGACCGCGTCCGCCACGCCGTCGAAGAGCGCGAGCACCGCGCGGTACTCGCGGGCGGCGGCCCGGGCCGCGTTCCCGACCTCGTCGCCGGTCATGCCGAGGACGGACGCGGCGATCGTCGGCATCGGTGCGTGCTGCTTGAGCGTGCCGTCGTCGGCGAGATCGACCACGCCGGCGAAGTAGGCGACGGGGTGGAGCCGGTGGCCGGAGGCATCGGATTCGGTCTCGCTCGGGTGGACGTGGTGCCACTCGACGGGCTTGGCGAGCACCTCGGGCAGCCTCCAGCGGCGTACGAGCGTCGTGACCAGATCGACGTGGGTGAAGGGCAGCATCTCGGTTTCGATGCGGAACTGCTTGGCCGGCGGCAGGCGTCGCGAGTAGATGGCATCGAATGGCGGCCCGAGCATTTTGTGCATGAGCGGCAGGCTCGCGTCGAGCATCAGCCCGACGACGAACGCCTCGGAGGCGAGCATCGGGCAGACGCGTCGGGCCAGTTCGGCGGCGAAGCAGGCCCGGAAGACGGACTGCCCCCAGACCTCGCGCGAGATCGTCTGCGACGCCGAGGCCGCGGCCGCGCGGCTGAGGTAGAAGCCGAGCGCGACGGCCTTCAGCCGCCCGATGCCGAGCAGCACGCAGGCGCGGTCGACCGTCGTCACGGGAGATCGCTGGGCGAAGAAGGCGGAGTTGACCATGCGGAGCAGGCGGCCGCTCAGCGCGGCGTCGGTGCGAATCACCTCGGCGTACTGGGTCAGGCCCGCGTTCGGGTCGCAGGTCAGTTCCAGGATCTGCGCGGCGACCTGTGGCTGCGTTTCGATGCCGATGCCGTCCAGACGCCGGTCGAGGGTTCCGAGGAGGGCCGTGACCTCGGCGGCAGTCAACGTAGCCCGTGGCTTCATCGGGCGGTCTCCGTGACACACAGGCCTTCGGCTTCGCGCCGGCTGGCCTCGCCCCCGCGGGCAAGTTCGGTATGGCCGACCCACGAGGCGGGCCGGAGAAGGGACGTGATGACCCCGGAAGGCGGCACGGCCGCTGGCACCGGGGCTGGTGCGATCATCGGGGGTTTCGCCCCATGCCTTGAATGGCCCAAGCCGGGCGGGCGTGGATGGCCACGGGGAGCCGGTACGATCGACACAGGTCGTCGGACATTCGACGGCGGCGCGGTTCCATTGGCGGCGCGGGTCTGCATAATGGGTGGACAGCGCGTCGGCAGGCCCACGCCCAGCGGCAAGGATGCGAAACTGTGCCCGTGAACACCACGAACGGATTCGACACGCCGTCGGTCGGGCGACGCGGCCAGCCCCGCCCCGACCTGAAACTGGATCGGCTGTTCGACCGACTGCCGCCGCACTCGACGGAAGCGGAGATGTCGCTGCTCGGCTCGCTGCTGCTCGAGCCGCGGATGATCGCGGACGTGGTGAGCATCGTGACGACGCCCGATGCGTTCTACCACGAGCGGCACGCGACGCTCTACCGGCTGATTGTGGAGTTGGGCGACAAGCACAGCACGTGCGACGTCGTGCAGTTGGTGGACACGCTGCGCGACCGCGGGCAGTTGGACGGGATCGGCGGGCAGGAGTACCTCGTCGAACTCGCGTCGGGCGTGCCTTCCGCGGTGAACGCACGGCACTACGCGCGGGTCGTCGCGGACAAGCACCGACTTCGCCGGCTGATCGAGGCGGCGGGGCACATGCTCTACGACGCCTTCCACGCGGGGCACCTCGGGCCGGAGGGCGTCGGGGAGGTGCTGGACCGATCGGAGCAGTCGCTCTTCGAGATCGCGCACGAGCCGGGGACGAACGACCCCCAGAGTCTCGACGCGATCCTGCAGAGCGAGATGGACCGGCTCGAGGCGATCGAGAGCCAGGGGGGGCTGACGGGTCTGCCGACGGGCTTCGCCGATCTGGACGGGTTGCTGAGCGGCTTGCACCCCGGCGAGATGCTGATCCTGGCGGCCAGGCCGTCGATGGGCAAGACGGCGCTGGCGCTCAACCTCGCCGAGCAGATCGCGCTGGGCGGGCCGCCGCACGCGCCGCGGAATCCACGGCGTGCCCCGGTGGCGATCTTCAGTCTCGAGATGTCGCGTTCGTCGCTCGCGCAGCGGCTGATCAGCGCGCGGTCGGGCCTGGACCTGCAGCGTCTGCGCACGGGCGACCTGCGATCGACGGACTGGGAGACGCTCACGCGGGTCTGCGGCGAGTTGCACGACGCGCCGATCTACATCGACGACACGCCCGCGCTCACCATTCTTCAACTCCGCGCGCGCGCCCGCCGCATGGTCGCCCAGTTCGGCGTGCGCGCGATCCTGATCGACTACCTGCAGTTGCTCACCGCGCCGGGCGCGGCGCGCGAGAGCCGGCAGGTCGAGGTGGCCGCGATCAGCCGCGGGATCAAGGCCCTGGCCCGCGAACTCGACCTGCCCGTCGTCTGCCTGGCGCAGTTGAACCGGTCGAGCGAGCACCGCGAGGGCAACCGCCCGCGCATGGCGGACCTGCGCGAGTCGGGGTCGATTGAGCAGGACGCGGACGTGGTGCTGCTGCTCCACCGCGAGGAGTACTACCACCGGGGCGACGAGGAGTGGGAGCAGAACAACCCGGAGAAGGTGAACCTCGCGGAGTTGATCGTCGCCAAGCAGCGCAACGGCCCGACGGGGCTGGTGAAACTGACGTGGGACCCGCGCGCCACTCGCTTCAAGGACCACGACCCATACCACACGGCGGGCGACGGGTACGAGTCGGTGTCGCATGCGGCGAGGGCGGCGGCGCCGGAGCCGAAACCCCGCGGGCCGGGCGCGTTCGCCCCGGGGGCGCGCACCGGGCCGGTCGAGCACTTCCGCGACGGCGGCGGCCCCGAGGCGTTCGACGACGACACGATCGGGGATGACGAGCCGCCGTTCTGATCCGGTCGCCGCTCACCCGACGTCGCCCAGCCCGAACTCCGCGCCGTGGGCCTTGAGCACCCGCCGGCGCAGGAGCGCTTCGTCCATGCGGTCAAGGCGGGGCGAGCGTTCGATCCAGTCGCGGGCGTCGCGCCGGGCGAGGGTGAGCAGGTCGCGGTCGCGCATGAGGTCGGCGACGCGGAGGGCGGCCGCGCCGGACTGGCGCGCCCCGAAGACTTCGCCCGGCCCCCGGATTTCGAGGTCGCGCTCGGCGAGGACGAACCCGTCGTTCGTCTCGGCGAGCACGCGCAGCCGCTGCTGGGACTCGGGCGTGGAGCCTTCGGCGATGAGGATGCAGACGGAACGTCGGCTGCCGCGTCCGACGCGACCGCGGAGTTGGTGGAGTTGGGCGAGCCCGAATCGGTCGGCGTGTTCGACGACCATCACGGAGGCGTTGGGGACGTCCACGCCGACCTCGATGACGGTCGTGGCGACGAGGGCGTGGACGAGGCCGGCGCGAAACCGGGCCATGACGTGGTCGCGCGTCGAGCCTTTCAGGCGCCCGTGGAGGGCGGCGAGGCGCAGCCCGGCGAGCGGCCCGGCCTCGAGTTCTCGCAGGACGCCGCGCACGTCGGCGATCTCGCCCTCGCCCGGCTCGTCGCCGATGGTGGGCACGACGACGTAGGCCTGACCGCCGCCCTCGATGCGCCGGCGCACGAACTCGTACACCTCGCGCCGCTTGTCGGGCGCGACGACGCGCGTGGTCACCGGGCGGCGACCGGGGGGCAGGCCACGGATCGTCGAGACGTCCAGGTCGCCGAAGAGCGTGATGGCGAGCGTGCGCGGGATGGGCGTGGCGGTCATGACGAGGACGTGGGGCGTGGTGTCGCCGTCCGCGCCCTTCTCGCGGAGCGTGGCGCGCTGGTGGACGCCGAAGCGGTGCTGCTCGTCGATGACGGCCAGGGCGAGGGAGCGGAAACGCACGGCCTCGGTGAGCAGGGCGTGCGTGCCGACGACCAGATCGACCTCGCCGGCCGCGATGCGGGCCAGCGTCCGTTCACGCTCGGCGCGGGGCATCGAGCCGGTGAGCAACCCGACCCGCACGCGCGAGCCTTCGAGCGAGGCGGTGATCAGGCCGTGGTGCTGCTCGGCGAGCAGTTCGGTGGGCGCCATCAGGGCGGCCTGCCGCCCGCTCGCGACGGCGAGGAGCATGGCGTAGAGGGCGATCACGGTCTTGCCGGAGCCGACGTCGCCCTGGATGAGGCGGTTGGCGGGAGTTTCCGAGGTGAGGTCGCGCACGACCTCGCCCAGCGCCTCCTCCTGCCCCGGCGTGAGCGTGAACGGGAAGCGCTGTCGGATGTGACGGTCGATCGCCTCGGTCCACGCGAGCGCGGGCGCCCTCGACTCGGACCGCAACTGGCGGCGCTTCATGAACACCGCGAGTTGCATGAAGAGCAGTTCGTCGTAGGCGAGGCGGCGGCGGGCCGCGCGCACCTCGTCATCGTCCCTCGGCTCGTGCAGCATCCGGTAGGCCTCGGCGAGCGCGGGCAGACTACGCTCGCGCCGGAACGGCTCGGAGAGGTGATCCTCGATCAGCGGCATCGCGACCGGGAGCACGGCGCGCACCGCGGCCTCGATCTCCCACGACCTGACCTGCTCGCTCGCCGGGTAGACGGGGCGCAGGCGTGCTTCGCGCGGGGCGGGGCCGCCGGCCTCGGGGACGATCTCCCATCGCGGGTTGGCGAGTTGGAGTTTGTTGGCGACGCGGCGGAGCGTGCCCTGCACGCGCAGGTGGTGGCCGGGATGGATCCGCTGCGCGAGGAATGTCTGGTTGAACCAGACCACGTCGAGGCGGCCCGTGCCGTCGTGCAGGACGGCCTCGAAGCGCGGGCGGGGCCGCCGGTCGATGACGCGCGTCGCCGTCACCTCGGCGCGCGTCGAGACGATCTGGCCCGGCGTCAGTTCCGCGATCGGCCGCTCCTCCTCGTGCCGCTCGTGGCGCATCGGCAGGTGCGCGATCAACCGCCCGACGCTGGTGATGCCCAGCGTCGCCAGCATCTCGGCCCGGCGCAGGCCGACACCCCGCGCCTGCGTGAGCGGCGAGAGCAGGTTCAGGCTCGGCGCAGGATCGGACGCGGGGTCGGGCATCGGTGAGAGAACATACCCGCGGCGTCGAGGCGGATCATTCACCCTCGGCGGGCCGGGCCTCGCGGAGGCGGGGGTCGATCTCGCGGAGGTAGGCCCACGAGAAGATGCCGGTGTCGTGCCCGTCGGAGAAGCGGATGCGCAGGGCGTAGTGGCCGACGAGTTCGGCATCGACCGCCGCCAGCGGGGCGTTCGAAGTCGCCGGCGCGCCGGGCAGCACGGTGAGCGGGTTGCGGGCCATCTGCTCGCGGAGTTCGCGCATGTCCGCGGAAGGGGACATGCGGCGGAGATAGGCGATGGTGTAGTACGAGGTGGAGCCGTCGGCCCATTCGATCGTGAGGCCGCGGTCCTTCTTCAGGTCGATGCGCGTGGGTGTGTTGGGGTCCACGGTGTGTGCCTGCCCTCCTGCTACGATAGCCGGCGTGAGCGTTGCGCCGTCCGCGAGATTCTGCGACCGCCTGGCCGACGCGATTGATCGCGTGGGCGCTCCGGTGTGCGTGGGGCTGGACCCGGTGGCGGATCGGCTGCCGATGCAGTTCCGGGCGCGGCCCGGCTCGGACGACGAAGCGGTGGGGCTGTTCCGGTTCTGCGTCGGGGTGATCGAGGCCGTGCGCGGGCACGCCGCCGCCGTCAAACCGCAGTCCGCGTGCTTCGAGCGGCACGGCGCGAGCGGGTTGCTCGTGCTGCGCAACGTCATCGGGGCGGCTCGCGCGGCGGGGCTGATCGTCGTGCTGGACGCGAAGCGCGGCGACATCGGCACGACCGCCGAGCACTACGCGGCAGCGGCGACCGGAGTCGGCGCGGACGCGGTCACCGTGAACGGCTATCTCGGGCCGGAGACGATCGAGCCGTTCCTGGACGCGGGGCTTGGCGTGTTCGTGCTGGTGCGGACGAGCAACCCCGGCGGCGATGCCGTGCAGTCCGCGCGACTGGCGGACGGCCGGACGGTCGCGGAGATGATGGCGGACCACGTGGCCGCGCTGGGCGAGTCGCGGCGCGGGTCGCGTGGATTGAGCGATGTCGGCGCCGTGGTGGGGGCGACGAAAGCCGCGGACGCCGCCGCGCTGCGGGCACGGATGGCGGATGCGCCGATTCTCGTGCCCGGCTACGGCGCGCAGGGGGGCACGGCGGACGACGTGCGTGCGCTGGTGCGCGGCGGTTCGCGCACGCCCGGCGAGCGCGGCGTGCTGGTGAACGCGAGCCGATCGGTGATCTACGCCGCGCCGCGTGAGGCGGAGGCGTGGGACGAGGCCGTGCGTCGCGCGACGCGGGAGATGGGCGAGGACCTGCGGCGGGCGGTCGGGTGAGGGTGAGTGCGTGGGGGGCACAGGCGGGACGCCAGTGCGACCCTGAATCAAGGTCCAGAATGAAAAACCGCCGGCCGCAGGGGGCCGACGGTGGAAGTTGTTCGATCGTGTTCGGGCGTATCAGCGGCGACGGCGGGCGGCGCCGATCGCCGCGAAGCCGAGCAGGGCGAGCGAGCCGGGCGCGGGGATGAAGAAGGCGGAGCCGGAGTAGGAGCCTTCGGAGACCCAGTGCATGGCCGGGAGCATGTCCTGCCCGAGAGCGACACCCATGCCGGGATCGCTCTGGAGGAAGGTGAGGGTGAATGCGGCGTCATCGGGATCGATGGAGTTGCCCGTGAACAGGCCGTAGTCGGGGATATTCGCGCCGTGCCAGGTGTACGTGACGGAACTGCCCGCGCCGTCCGCGCCGAAGAGGGCGCCCGAGGAGTACCAGGAGGTCGCGCTGCCGAGCGCGGTGAGCGAGCCGCCCTCGACGACGGCGGAGAGAACCAGCGCGCCGGAGCCGTCGCGAAACTCGAAGAACCCGTCGAGCGAGTAGGCGTGGACGAAGTTGCCGCCGCCGGAGGGGATGCTCCCGAGGTGTGCGATCTCGAAGCCCGCGTTGAACTCGACGCTCAGAGCGATGGGCGCGCCCGGACCGTTGGTGTCATCGATGAGCAGGGTGAGCGGCTCGCTGGGGTCCATGGCGTCGGCGACCAGGCCGCCCATGCCCGCGAACGTGAACGAGGTGTGGTCGACGTCGGAGGCGAAACTGAAGAGCGTCGCGTTCGCCGCGGTCGCCAGGCCGGCCACGGCCGCCAGGGTCATCGTGAGGTGATTCACTGCCGTTCTCCTTCCAATCGCCAACGGACGCCGCGTGTGGCGGACTCTCTCATCGCCACGACTCCCACCCATCGAGGCGGGGAGAAAGCGGCACGGGCCGCCGCTCAAAGATGCCCCGGAATCCGGACCTCGCCAGAGATCGGGGAGATATCGGGTCGAATCGGGTTGAACTCCCTGTATCAGTCAAGGCCCGCGGATGTGGTCGGGACTCTGCGAGGGTTCAGCGGCGACGGCGCACGGCGACCAGTCCGCCGGCGAGGGCGAGGGCCAGGACGCCCGGGGCGGGAACGATCTCCGCGCTGACGAGGGCGGGGACGCCGGAGAAGTCCTTGGTGAGGAACGCGGACGCGGAGTGGATGTAGAGGGCGACGATCGCGCCCTCGAAGGGGGAGTTGTACGCGGAGAAGTCGGTGCTGAACGAGCCGGCGGACGCGCCGTCGAAGGAGCCGTCGCCGGAGTTGTCGTTGACCGTGACGTTGCTCAGATGGCCGTTGAAGTAGACGGTGCCGAACGCGCCCTTGATCCACGTGCCGACCAGGTCGCCCGCGACGGTGTCGCCGTTGGTGTCGGTGACCACGAATGAGCCGGCGCCGTCGGCGGTGGAGCCGTCGTTGTTGGACACATTGATGGTCATGAAGAAGTCGGCGAGGCTCGACCCCGCGAATCCGGCGTCAAACTCGGCCGTGCCGGGAGAGCCGTCAAGGCGGGTGACGTCGCCGGACGTCTTCGCGTCCGCGACGGCGGTGTACACGCCCGTGCCGGCGTCGTACGAGCCGCTCACGTCGCTGTAGGTGTACGACAGGATGACATCGGCGCTGCTCAGGCCGGCGATCGCCAGCGTGGCCAGAACCCCGGCGGTGTGCGTTATGCGGACCATGATCTCTCCTTCTGCTCCGGTTCCGATGAGGCTCGAACCCACTCTTCGTGCGAGCGGTGCTACAGGCAGGTTCCACTCGCGCCGCGCGGTTTCTGCGCGCACGGACGGACTCCGTCGTCCAGACGGAAGATGCCCCGGATTCCCGGGCGTGCCAGCGAAATCGGCAGAAAAAGCGCGGCCCCGAGAACTCGCGGCCTCCCCCTGATTCGTGGAATGTTCGGGTGTGGCCCCCGGTCGGCGGGCGGGTCGGGGGGCCTACATGGGCTTCTTCTCGACGGTCACGTCGTAGACCTTCAGGAGTTTCTCCTTGTCGAAGATCATCTCCTGGCGGCTCAGGCCGACCACGTCGTACTCGGTGGTGAGTTCGATGGCGTCGACCGGGCAGGCCTCCTCGCACATCCCGCAGAAGATGCACCGGAGTTCGTCGATCTCGAACTTGGCGGGGTACTTCTCGCGGTCGTCCCAGGGGCTTTCGGCGGCGACGATGTGGATGCAGTTCGCCGGGCAGATGGTCGGGCACATCATGCAGGCGACGCACCTGACGCGACCCTGCTCGTCGCGGTTCAGGCGGTGGAAGGCCCGGAAGTTGCTCTTCTGCATCCCGCCGCGCTCGGGGGGCCGGTGCTCCTTGCGCTCCTCCGGGTACTGCATGGATCGGCTGGTTCTGCCCTGCCCGAACGAGGTGAAGAAGTGGCGCATCGTCACGCCGAAACCGCCGATGATCGCGGGCAGATAGGCCCGTTCGCCGCGAGACATCGGCGCGGGTCGGATGAGCACGACATCTTCGTCCCGGATGGCCATGGGGCGGCAGTATAGGGCCGTGGCGTGAACACTCGGGATCGCGCCGCGGGGAGGTAGAATCGTGAGCATGCCCGGCCGCCGACACAGCCCGCCGCTCTTCGAGCTGCTCCAGGGATCGCAGCCCGCGGGCGTGCGCCCCGCGGCTGCGGAACCTCGGCCCTCACCCAGACCCGCGCCTGAAACGAAGCGCGCAACCCCCGAGCCTTCCCCGCGTCCTCGCCCGGCACCACGCCCCGAGCCGACCCGGCAGGAACCCCGCGAAGCGTTCAGTCTGTCCGGCGGCGAGGTTCGAGTTCCCGTGAGTTACGCGCTCGTCGCCCTCGCCGGCGTCATCGCCCTCCTGTTCGTCGCGTGGACGCTCGGCTTCCGTGCCGGCGATTCGTCGGCCCGCGACGAGGCGCTCCGCCGCGAACTGGCGGTCCCAGGCCCCGCGACGGACCCCACGGCGAGTCCGCCCTCGGCCCGGCAGTCGGACGCTCCGAGGCAGCCGCCCCGCCAGCCAGATGCGGCCGGGGGCGGGCGTTCGGCGACGAGCGGGGCCGCGGCCGCTCTGGGGCCGACCGGGGCCTTGTCCGCGGACCCGCGGCAGGGCCAGACGAACTACCTCCGGCTGGCCACCCTGCCGCAGGACGATGCGGTGAACGCCCTGGCTTTTCTCCATGAGCGTGGCTTCGCGGCGTTCGCGGTGATTGATCCGCGCACGCGTGGGGGGAACAATCCACCCCGCTACGCCCTGTACTCGGCGGCGGGGTTCCCGAGCGACGGGTTCCGGGCGTCGGAGGCCGAGCGGGCGCGGGTCCGTTCCGAGGCGTTGCGTCTCGGGCAGGCGTGGCGTGCGTCGGGCGGAGTGTCGAACTTCGCGGACTCGGTGTGGGAACGGTTCGACCGGTGACGGAACTGGAGCGCAGACCGATGAGCATGGACCGATCGCTGAAGACAAAGGGCAACCTGGCGGGGAAGCGCTCGGTGATGAAGCGCTCGGAGCGGATCGCCAAGATGCAGGCCGACAAGAAGTTCGACCCGAAGAAGGACAAGGCGTTGGGCCTGCCCAAGACGCTGGTGCGGTAACGCGGCGAGCGCAGGAGCGGCCCGGCCGGGGTCCGTCATGGACATCAATCGTCTGCTCGCCGACCGCGCCAGGGCCATCGACGCCTCGGGCATCCGGCGCGTCTTTGAACTCGGCTCGAAACTGAAGAATCCCTGCAACCTCTCGATCGGCCAGCCGGACTTCCCCGCGCCCGATGCGGTCAAGCGTGCGGCCATCGACGCCATCGCCGCCGACCGCAACGGGTACACGCTCACACAGGGCGTCGCGGAGTTGCGTTCGCGCATCGAGCGCGCGCTCGGCGTCGATCTCGGGTGGGACCTCGCCCCCGGCTCCGGCGCATCGGTGCTGGTGACGAGCGGCACGAGCGGGGCGTTGCTGCTCGCGTGCTTCGCGCTGCTCGGGCCGGGCGACGAGATCGTCATCCCCGACCCCTGGTTCGTGCTCTACCCGCACCTGGCGACGCTCTGCGGGGCGCGGGCGGTCCCGTGCGCCACGGGGCCGGACGGGCGCATGACGGCGCAGCGCGTCGAGCCGCTGCTCACGGGCCGGACGAAGATCGTGCTCTTCAACTCGCCGGCGAACCCGACGGGCGTCGTCGCTACGCGCGACGAGTGCGCGGACCTGCTGGACCTGTGCCGTCGCCGGGGCGTGCTGCTCATTTCCGACGAGATCTACGACGAGTTCTGCTACTCCGAGTCGCGGACCGATCGCTTCGCGGGCGATGCGGGGCGGGCGTGCTGCCCCAGCCCGGCGCGGTTCGAGGGGGCGCAGGAGGACGTGCTGGTCGTCCGGGGCTTCGGCAAGACCTACGGCGTGACCGGATGGCGCATGGGCTACGCGGCGGGGCCGACCGCGCTCGTCGAGCAGATGGCGAAGTTCCAGCAGTACACCTTCGTGTGCGCGCCCGCGCCGCTGCAGTGGGGGTGCGCGGCCGCGCTCGACGCCGATATGTCCGGGCACGTCTCGGAGTACGAATCGCGGCGGGACCTCGTCGTCGATCGGCTGCGCGAAGTGACGGACCTGCCCTTCCCAGGCGGGGCGTTCTACGCCTTCCCGCGCGTGCCGGCGCGGCTCGGGCTGAGCGGATCGCGACTGGTCGAGCGCGCGGTCGAACGGAGCGTGCTCGTCATTCCCGGTGCGGTCTTCTCGTCGCGCGACGAGCACTTCAGGCTCGGCTTCGCCACCAGCCGCGAGCAACTGGAGCGCGGGCTGGACGAGATCGTCGGGCTGCTGCGGGGCTGACGCGGCGTGCGCAGGACGCACGAGCCTTGGACCCCGTTTGCCACAACGAGAACGCCGGGGCGATCCCGAAGGACCGCCCCGGACTCATGGGGTGGGGGACCCCGATGCGTTGTCGGGCCGCAGCGTGTTCAGCGTCGGCGGCGCGAAGAGAGCAGGCCGGCGACCCCGAGCAGCGCGAGCGAGCCGGGGGCGGGAACGACCTCGACGAGCACGTTGTCGAACCCGACCTCCCACCAGTTGGGGCCGTAGAAGTAGCCGGGCACCATGGTGGTGATCGAGACGGCGTCAACGCTGGAAAGCACGCTGGTCCAGGTGCGGTCGGGCGGCAGGATCGGATCGCCGAACTGGTTCTCCGCGCCCGTCCCGCCCCAGCCCGGGGGGAGGTCGTCCTGCGTCGGGTCGGGAACGACGAACTCGAGTCGGCTCCAGCCGTCGGCGACCTGCGGGAGGCCGTCGCCCAGGTACCAGACGCTCACGTCGTCGTCGTAGTCGTTGGGGTCGCCGTAGTCGTGCAACTGGAGGACGACGGGGAACCATGAGGGGTCGAGCGGGTCGCCCCAGAAGTTGTCGAGGGCGAAGACGCGCACATCGACGGAGAACTTCACCGGACCGAAGGCGGTGTAGTCGCCGACGACGGGGCTGTCGGGGCTGTCGTTGCCGAGCGTGACGCCCCAGAAGTCGAGGTAGGGGATGCCCATGTACTGGCCCGGGTTGCCCCCGCCGAAGATCATCTGGTTGCCGTTGACGGTCCATCCGCCGTAGCCGCTCTTGGCGTCGCCCTCGAAGTCCTGCGAGTCGATGACCTGTGCCGAGGCGGCCCCGGCGAGGAGGGCGGCCGCGAGGCACGCGCCCGAACGAACGAGTCTGCTGTTCATCCCGATTCTCCTGTGGGCGGCTCTCTCGCCCTTGCGGTGTGCGGTCCGGTGGCTTCCGGAGGAGGGGAAGTCACCACGGTTGTCTGTGTGTATGTAGTAGGGGAAGCGGGCTTCGGTTTCAAGAAAGTTTCACGGAAACTCTCGATGGCGTTTTGTGTGCATTTTGTTCGGATATGGGCCGCACCGCTTCGGTCGGATGGCAGAGCCGTCAGTCGGCCCGGGCCACGTGAGCCTGGGTCGTCACCAGGTTTGACGAGGGAATGCCGCCCGCCTCGAAGGCGGTGGCGTTCGCCAGCGTGGTCTCGGCGATGGCGTCCATGGCCTCGTGTGTGAAGAAGCCCTGGTGGGCCGTGACGACGACGTTCGGGAAGGTGAGCAGGCGGGCGAGCACGTCGTCCTGGAGCGCGCGATCCGACAGGTCGCGGAAGAAGAGGTCCCCTTCCTCTTCGTACACGTCGATGCCCAGCCCGCCGAGCCGCCCGGCCTTCAGGGCACGGATGACGGCCCGCGTGTCGATCACTGCCCCGCGGCTGGTGTTCAGGATGACCACGCCCGGCTTCATGCGTGCGAGCGCATCGTCGCTGATGAGGTGGTGCGTCTCCGGCGTGAGCGGGCAGTGGAGCGAGACCACGTCGCTGCGT
The DNA here is from genome assembly GCA_014584315.1 of Planctomycetota bacterium. Lineage (GTDB taxonomy): Bacteria > Planctomycetota > Phycisphaerae > Phycisphaerales > UBA1924 > CAADGN01. The sequence continues at coordinate 34,812 of JACTNA010000031.1, forward strand.
TCGAGGATGTCGTGGAGCGCGACGTAGCGCACGCCGAGACGGGCGAGTTCATCGTGCGGGTTCGGGTCGGAGGCGATGACGGTGCAGCCGAAACCGAGCATGATGCGTGCAAAGGCCTCGCCGATGCGCCCGGTGCCGATGAGTCCGACGGTCTTGCCGTGCAGGTCGAAGCCCATCAGCCCGTCGAGGGCGAAGTTGTGCTCGCGCACGCGCGCCGCCGCGCGGTGCAGTTTCCGGTTCACGGTCAGCAGCAGTCCGACGGCGTGCTCGGCGACGGCGTGCGGGGAGTACGCGGGAACGCGGGCGACGGTGATACCGCGATCCGCCGCCGCGTCGAGGTCCACGTGGTTGAAGCCCGCGCTGCGCAGGGCGAGCAGCCTCGTGCCTCCCGCAGCGAGCGACTCGATGCACGCCCGGTCGAGGCGGTCGTTGACGAAGGGACAGACGCCGGCGAACCCGGCCGCCAGCCCGGCGGTCGTCGCGTCCAGGCCCGGCTCGAAGTAGACGAGGTCGTGCCCGCGGCGGGCGTTGGCGCGGTCGAAGAACTCTCGATCGAAGGGCTTGGCGCTGAAGAGGGCGATGCGCATGGAGGGCCTCCTGACCTGCCGACCGGGGGTCTCGGGCATCATTCGCGCGCGTTCGACGACGAGAGATGCCCGAGCATCGACGCGTCGAATACACGCTCGGAGAACCGCTCCGCGTTGCGCCGGCAGGCGGACTCCGCGCCTGTCGGGCATCGTCCCGCGGCCTCGGCGATCGCGGCGGGTTCGGGGCGGTCGAAGAACGCGCCGGTTCGCCCGTCGATCACGGTGTCCAGCGCGCCGCCGGCGCGTCGCGCCACGACCGGGCACCCGCACGCCTGGGCCTCGACGGCGGTGATGCCGAAGTCCTCGACCTGCGGGAAGAGGAGCAGCCGCGCCCGGCGGTAGAGGTCGCGCAGGCGTTCGTCGGTGACTCGTCCGGCGAACTCGACCGCGCCCTCCGGCAAGGTCCGCGCCATCGTGCGGAGCGACCGCTCCATGGACCCCCCTCCCGCGATGACGAGGCGTGCGCCCGTCCATCGTGCCGCCTCGATCGCCAGGTCCGCGCGCTTGTACGGCTCGAGCGCACCGGCGAAGAGCCAGAACGGCTCGCGCGGCGTGGCGGGGTCGGGCGTGAAGAAGTCGATCCGAACGGGCGGATGCACGACCGACGCCCCGCGTCCGTAGCATCGCTCGATCTCTCCGGCCGTGTGCTTTGAGTTCGCGATGAAGCGCGTGACGTTGGCGGCCGTGCGCTTGTCCCACGCACGGTAGAGCGGCCCGAAGGCCCGCAGCCCGAGCGTTCGCAGGGCGTCGCCGGGCGAGCGTCCCACCGCGTACTCGCCCTCGACCGACCAGACGTACCGGGCCGGGGCGTGGCAGTAGCAGACATGCGGCACGCCGGGTGGCGCCCGCAGTCCTTTGATCGCCGCCGAACTGCTGGACACGAGCAGGTCGATCGGGCGATCGTCGTGCAGGCGCGTCAGTCGCCGTGAGAGCCACCGCACCGCCTCGGGGTAGAGCGGGAGGAACCAGCGGCGCAGGCGGCTCACGCCGGGCGCGCGCCCGCCGGGCCAGACGATGCGTGGCAGGGCGTCCACGGCCGGCCCGATGCTCGACCCGTCGTCGAACATGGTGAGTAGGGCGACGACCTCGTCCCGTGCACCGACGACGGCCGCGATGCGCTCGAGGACCGCCTCGCCCCCGCGTCGCCCGCAGAGCCAGTCGTGGGCGAGGACGACGCGGTGCCGGGCGGGCGTGGTTGTGCGGTCGTCTATCATGGGGCGTGCCGGGGAGCCTGCGCGTGAGCGACCTGATCCGTGACCCGCGTCGCACGCCGACGCCGGCCAACCGATTGTGCCTGGATTATCGGCGCGAGGCGGAGCGGCTGGGTCCGCCGCCCGTGCCCATCATCGACGCGCACTGCCACGTCAACGGAGCGCGCGCCGCCGCGCTCTTCCGGGAGGTCTGCGACCTGTTCGGGGTGTCCGAGGTGTACACGCAGAGCCGGTTGAGCGAGGCGCAGGCCGTGCGCGACGCCCTTGGCGAGCGCGTGCGGTTCATCGCGTTCCCGGAGTGGGGGCACCCGGACCGCGCGGCTGTGCATCGGGAGCGGTTCGTCGAGCAGGTCCACGAGTGGCACGAGCGGTTTGGGGCGCGGATGGTCAAACTCTGGGGCGCGCCCGCGCTGCGCGATTACGTCGAGGGCGACCCGGACGACGTGGTCGCGTTCGACAGCCCGTGGCGCCTGCGGGCGGTCGAGGTCGCCGAGCGGCTGGGCATGATGCTGATGGTCCACGTCGCCGACCCGGACGTGTGGTTCCGCACGCGCTACGCCGATGAGGCGCGCTACGGCTCGAAACGGCGGCAGTACGAGTCGCTCGAACGGCTGCTGGGGCGCTTCGGCGGGCCGGTGATCGCGGCCCACATGGGCGGCTGGCCGGAGGACCTCGGTTTTCTCGACGGCTTGCTGGGCAGGCACGCGAACCTGCACCTCGACACGTCGGCGACGAAGTGGGTCGTGCGCGCCCTGGGTCGCCACGAGCCGCCACGCGTGCGGGAGTTCTTGTCTCGGTGGCGCGGGCGGGTGCTCTTCGGCTCGGACATCGTGACGATGGAGTCGCACCTGACGCCGGACAAGTCGGGCGTGCCGAGCATCAAGGCCGACCAGGCGAGCAGCGAAGCGGAGGCCTTCGACCTGTACGCGAGCCGGTACTGGGCCTTGCGGATGATGTTCGAGACCGACTACGAGGGCGAAAGTCCGATCGCCGACCCGGACCTGATGCTGGAAGATGCGTCGCGCTTTGATGCGATGAGCGCACCGACGCTGCGCGGCCTCTCGCTGGACGCCGGGGCGCTGCGCACGCTGTATCGCGACGCGGCGGGCGCGCTGCTCGAACCCCGATACGCGCGGTGAGTTCACCTCGGCCTCGTCTGGGCCGCGGCTTCCTCGAGCAGGGCCTCGATCTTCGCGGCGGTCGCGTCGTCCAGGGGCGCGGTCATCGTGCCGGAGAACTCGGCCGCGCCGAGCAGGTCGTTGAAGCCGTCGGTCGCGCGGGTGAGTTTGAGCGTGGCGCGGGAGATGCGCCCGCCGAAGCGTCCGTCTCCGACGTTGCCCGAGGGGAGCATGAACCCCCCCCCGCTGTAGACGCCGACCTCGCCCTTGGCGAGCACGACGTGGCGTATGGCGGCGGTCGAGGCGGTGCCCTCGATGGGCGTTCGCCCCGGCCTCGGGCGGATGAACATGTGGATGTGGACGATGCTGCCCGCGAGCGTCGTCGGATCGACGGTCGGTTCGAGTTGCTCGGGCGTCAGGTCGGTGAGGTAGATGTCCGCGGTGTTCCTGTCCTCGGCCCTGTAGGCCCGCAGGCGCAGGGCCGGCCGCAGCGCGGTCCCCTCGTCGATGGACTCGACGCGGACCGCCCCTCCGCCGAGGACCGTGCGTGCGCCGCAGCCGATCAGGAGAGGTGAGAGCAGCGCGCTGGCTAGGACGGCCGCCCACGCCGTCCCGGAGCCGAACTTCGAGGTCGCACGGGTCATAGCATGGAGACGATACCGTGTCGGGGCGGGCCTGGTGATCCGTGCCGCTGCCTCGGGGCAACCGCGAGGGCGTTCCGGGCGGATGGGAACGCGAGGGGCGGGGGTCGGCGGCTGCCCGCCAGCCGCGGAGCCGAACCATGAGACCAGCCGGACTGATCGGGGCACTCGCGGGCGTGGCGATCGCTGTCGGTGTGGCCTCCGCACAGCAGCAGGACGAGCCGAAGAAGACGACTCGCTACCCGACCAGCGGCGGCGTTCGGCTGCCGGAGCGGGCGCCGCTGATGGAAACCGGGGTTGTGCTGATGCCTCGGCGTGCCGCCTTTGCCGTCCCGACGCGCTTCGAACTGCGCCCCAGGCGGTACCCTCCGATCGGCGGCGAAAACAACAACGCGCGGCTCTCGCCCAGGCTCCCGACGCGTTACGCCAACCCGTTCGCGCCCGATCTGCCGGTGCCCGAGGCGGCTCGCCGCGATGCGGGGCCGGCGTCGATGCGAACCACCGGCGGAGCCGGCGAGCAGGAGATCGCACGCACGATCGAGGCGTTGCGCGAGGGTCGCCCCGTGCCGGTCCTGACCTCGGGCGGCCTCTCGCGGACGGGCGTGCCGGACCGCCGCCCGATGGACAATACCATCCACTCCGGCCCGTTCGACGGCGGCATCCACACGATGCCGGACCTGACGCTCATGCCGTACTACGCGCCTCCGGTCGAGCAAGCGCCGCGCATCCAGCCGCCGGCGGCGCGCGAGCGGGGGCTTGCGATGCTGGCGGAGGGGCGTGCGGCCCACGCGCGGGCCGCGCTGCGCGATCATCTCAACGACGACCCCGAAGACGCCGAGGCAGCGTTCGCGATGGGTATCGCAGCTGCGCTGACGGGCGATGCGCCCGGCGGCGTGGCGTCGATCGCCGAGTCGCTCTGGATCGACGGCGAACTGGCGGGGCGGGCGGACCTGCTCGACGCGCTCCTGCCTCGCACCGCGGATCGGCGTCGGCTGACGCAGGTGCTCGTGCCCTACGCCGAGCGTGTGCGCACGGGCGAGGCGTACCTGGCCGCGGCTCTGTCGGTGCACGCCATGGGCAATGCCGGGCGTGCCCTCGAACTGCTCCGCAAGGGCGAGCAGGCCGGTCTCGATCCCGACCTCGCCGCCCGGACGGCTGCCGCCTGGACCGCCCCACGCCGGTAAACTCACGTGGAGAAGCGTGGACGAGCAGTTCCCGCCCGCAAGGAGGTCGCCATGCTCTGCTCTGCCGCAATCCGGGCGTGCGTGCTTCTCGGATCGATCGCCGCAGGTCCGGCGCTCGCCCAGCACACCCAGCCCACGACCGGCGGCGTGCGCGTGACGCTGCCGAACGTGTACGGGTTCAACCGTTCGCTGCCGATGGAGCGGACGGTGAGCGCGCCGCCGATGCGCACGGTTTCCGTTCCCGCCTTGGTCGGCTCGCCCGTGATCTTCACGACCGGGCGGCGGGTGTACGTGCAGGAGTCGGGGTTCAGGCTGAACGCGTCGTACTCGGGCGACAAGTGGTCGATCGACGCGAGGCTCGGCTCCGACCCCGTGCAACTCATCGACGGCCGATGGGTCACGGTCCCGGGCTATCGCTATGTCTACCCGCGCTACCCGTACTCTCGCTCGTACGACCGCTGGTACGGGTCGTATCCTCGCTACCCGATCGACGGCACACTGACCGCGCCGCCGCAGATCGTGTACGTCACGCAGCAGCAGCCCGCCGCGCAGCCCGAGCCGCTCACGCCGATGGAGCGTGCGCGCGTGCTGCTCCGTTACGAGCAGTCGCAGGAGGCCGTGGCGGCCCTGCGTGAGCACCTGCGCGACGACCCTGAGGACACGGGCGCGATGCGCCTGCTCGGCCTCGCGCTGATCGAGTCCGGCGACCCGGCGCAGGGGGCGGCCGTGCTCGCGCTCGCCTACCGCACCGACCCGACGCTCGCCGGCAATACAACGGACCTCGACCTCTTCGCGGGGCGGGCGGGGCGTGCGCGGGGCATGATCGACCGATCGATGCACTACGCCGCCCGGGCGAACTCGGCTTCCGGGTGGCTCGCGGCGACGGTGCTGCTGCACGCCGACGGTCGGTCGGCGGCGGCCCGGCGGGTGCTCGAACGCGCCCGGGAGGCCGGGTTGGAATCGGAGGTCTACGACCGGCTCTCGGCCATGGTTGGGTTCCCGGGGCGCGGGTGACGGCCCCCCTTGTCCGTCTCTTCCGCCGGGCTATTGTTCTGCCCTGCGCGGACGGTGGGTCCGTGGCGACAAATCGGTGCCGGTTGCACCACCGAGCCTTCCCGCACCCCTGGCCGGGGCGGGTCTGAGCCGGGCTTCGCCCGGGGCCGGTGGGAGGTGGAGTCCGATGGCCAAGAAAGAAGTCGTCAAGTCGTTCAAGTTGATGGCCCCCGGCGGGTCGGCGACGCCCGCGCCGCCGCTCGGCCCTGTGCTGGGCGCCAACGGCGTGAACCCGGGCCAGTTCATCCAGCAGTTCAACGCGGCGACGGCCAAGTTGGGCGGGAAACTGGTCGGGTGCATCGTGACGGTCTACTCCGACCGCTCGTTCACCTTCGAGATCAAGAGTTCTCCGGCGTCGGTGCTGATCAAGGAGGCCGCGGGGATCGAGAAGGGTTCGGGCGTGCCGAACAAGGAGAAGGTGGGGACGATCACGAAGGCGCAGGTGCGGAAGATCGCGCAGGAGAAGCTCGCCGACCTGAACTCGGGGAGCGTCGAGGCCGCGATGCGTGTGGTCGAGGGCACGGCCCGTTCGATGGGCGTCACCGTGGTGGAGGGCTGAGCCATGCCGAAACTGAGCAAGCGAGCACGCGCCAACGCGCCCCTGGCTCCCGAGTCGCCGCTGCCGATGCCGGAGGCGATCGCCGCGCTCAAGAAGTTCAAGCCGCCGAAGTTCGACCAGACGGTCGAGGTGGTGATGCACCTCGGCGTGGACGTGAAGCAGGCGGACCAGAACCTCCGCGGCTCGGTGAGCCTGCCGAAGGGGATCGGCAAGACGAAGCGCGTCATCGCCTTCTGCGGGTCGGACGTGACGAAGGACGCGCTGGCCGCCGGCGCGACCAAGGCGGGCGGCGAGGAACTGGTGGCCGAGATCGAGGGCGGGTGGATGGATTTCGACGTGGCGGTCGCCAGCCCGGACATGATGAGAGTGATCTCGAAACTGGGCCGGGTTCTCGGGCCGAAGGGCCTCATGCCCTCGCCGAAGAACGGCACGGTGACGAAGAACGTGGTGGACGCGGTGAAGGAGTTCGCGGCGGGGAAGGTCGAGTACCGGACGGACAAGAGCGGGAACGTGCACGCGATCATCGGGAAGATGTCCTTCGCCGACGGCGACCTGCTCGAGAACCTGCAGCACTTCGTCGCCACGATCGAGAAGGCGAAGCCCTCGTCCGTGAAGGGCACGTACGTGAAGAAGATCAGCGTCTGCGGCACCATGACCCCGGGCGTCCAGGTGCAGTACGCCTCGGCGGTTCCGACCGCCTGAACGACCCCGAAGGGGAACGACCATGTCCAAAGCCGTCAAAGAGATCATCATCCGCGACTACCGCGACCGCCTCAACGGCGTCGAGGAGATGCTGCTGGTGAGCATCCGGGGCGTGAGCGCGAACGATGCGAACCGGATCCGCTCGGGCCTGGCGAAGAAGAACATCCGCGTGACGGTGCTGCGGAACACGCTCGCCCGCAAGGCGTTCGAGGGCACGCCGCTGAGCGCGCTCGAGCCGATGCTCTCCGGCCCGACGGCCGGGGTGTACGGGGGCGAGACGGTCGTCGAGGTGGCGCGCGAGATCGTCGAACTCGTCAAGACCTTCCCGGGGATCGAACTCAAGGGCGCGGTGCTGGACGGCGAGTTGTACGCCGGCGAGGAGGGCGTCAAGCGGCTGAGCACCATGCCGACCCGCGAAGAGGCGATCGCGCAGGCCGTCACGCTCATCCTCAGCCCGGCCCGCACACTGGCGGCCCAGATCAAGGGTCCCGGCTCGCGCCTCGCGGGCATTGTCAAGGCGATCGAAGAGAGACTGGAAAAGGGCGAGACCATCGCCAGGTCCGCGTGACCGAACGGAGCAGGCATCCGCGTCCGACTGGCCCCGCACGGGGTTAAAGCGCCGAACGGTTCGGCCCCTCTCGGGCGAGTGCATCGACAGAACGAGGTTCCACCATGTCCGAGACAGCAACCAAGGAGTTTTCCGCGAAGATCAGCAAACTCGGCGACGAACTCGCCGGGCTGAGCCTGAAGGAAGCCGTCGATCTGGGCGACTACCTGAAGGAGACCTACGGCATCGAGGCCGCGGCCGGCGGTGCGGTCGTGATGGCCGGGCCTGCGGGCGGCGCTGCGCCGGCGGCGGAGGAGCAGACCGAGTTTGACGTCATCCTCAAGTCGGCGGGAGCGGAGAAGATCAAGGTCATCAAGGTCGTCCGCGAGGCGACGGGCCTGGGCCTGAAGGAGGCCAAGGACCTGGTCGACGGCGCGCCCAAGCCGGTGAAGCAGGGCCTCTCGAAGGAGGATGCGGACAAGCTGGCCGCGTCGTTGAAGGAGGCCGGCGCCGAGGTCGAGTTGAAGTGATCCATCACCCGGACGCCCTGGGGGCGGGGGCACGTCCCCTCCCCCCGGGCGCCCGGCGGCCCGCGCGGCATCAAATTAGGTAGTTTCCCTAGTTCTCGGACGCTTCGGCGTGAGGTCCGGGGAGGGCTATACTGCCGGGTTCGGGATCAGGCATCGGGCACCAGGGCGACGGGGCATCGTGGCAGCAGCGGGGCAGGCTTGAACACACAGGCAGGGCTGACGGCGTGCGCCGCGCGCAGCGCGGACGAGTGCCGTAGTCAAACCATCACCGCGAGGTAGTTGATGGCAGGGAAGACCGTGCGCGAGAAGAAGGTGCGCAACTACTCGAAGCGTGGGGACGGGATGAGCATCCCGGACCTCACGGAACTTCAGGGGCGTGCCTACGAGCGGTTCCTTCAGTGCAGCAAGGGTCCGCACGAGCGTGATCCTTCGCTCGGGCTGGAGGCGCTGCTGCGGGAGGTGCTGCCGATCGAGAGTTACGACGGCACGATGCGCCTGGAGTACCTGCACTACACGCTCGACGAGCCGCGCTACACGCCGGACGAGTGCCGCGAGTTGCGGCTGACGTACGGGCGTCCGTTCCGCCTCGCGGTCCGCCTGCAGCGTGAGAACCACGCGGACCTGCCGGAGGAGGACATCTTCCTGGGCGAGTTCCCGATCATGATGGGCGGCGGCGAGTTCATCGTGAACGGGGCGGAGCGCGTGATCGTCAGCCAGCTGCACCGCTCGCCGGGCGTGGACTTCTCGATCGTCTCCAGCGAGGGCGACCGCCCGCTGCACTCGGCGCGGATCATCCCCGAGCGCGGGTCGTGGATCGAGCTGGAGGTGACGAAGAAGGACGTGCTGGCGATGAAGATCGACCAGTCCACGAAGATGGCGGCGACGACGTTCCTGCGCTGCCTGGACGAGTCGGTCGCCTCGACGGACGCGATCATCTCGCTCTTCTACGAGGTCTCGGAGATCAAGGCGGCGGACGTGCAGCCGGAGCACTGGGCCGCGCAGTCGATCGTCGACACGGAGACGGGCGAGGAGTTCGTGCACGTCGGCCGCCAGATCGGGGACAAGGCGGAGGCGATCCGCGCGTCGAGCCTGAAGAAGGTCCGCGTGGTGCAGAACCCGTCGGACGAGTTGATCCTCAACACGGTGGCGGAGGAGAAACTGGAGCAGTTCGAGGCGGGCAGCGACCGCGAGAAGGCGCTGCTGAAGGTGTACTCGCGCCTGCGCCCGGGCAACCCGCCGCAGGTGGACAAGGCGCTGCAACTGTTCAACGAGAAGTTCTTCGACGAGAACCGCTACCGCCTGGGCAAGGTGGGCCGCTTCCGCATCAACCGGAAGTTCGACCTGAACACGCCCGAGGACGCGATGTTCCTCTCGTCGGAGGACTACCTGAAGGTCATCGCGTACATCCTCGACCTGCGTTCGAACCGTCTGGACCCGAAGACAGGGCGGCCGGCGGCGCAGGTGGACGACATCGACCACCTGGGCAACCGGCGTCTGCGCACGCTGGACGAGCTGGCGGTGGACGAGTTGCGCAAGGGCTTCCTGAAACTGCGGCGCACGGTGCAGGAGCGCATGAGCGTGAAGGACCCCGAGGAGGTGACGAAGATCGCCGACCTCGTGAACTCCAAGAGCATCTCGTCGGCGATCGACTTCTTCTTCGGGCGCTCGGAACTGAGCCAGGTCGTGGACCAGACGAACCCGCTCTCGACGCTGGTGCACGAGCGCCGGCTCTCCGCGCTCGGCCCCGGCGGGCTGAACCGCAAGCGGGCGGGCTTCGAGGTCCGCGACGTGCACATCTCGCACTACGGACGCATCTGCCCGATCGAGACGCCCGAAGGGACGAACATCGGGCTGATCGCGTCGCTGGGCATCTTCGCGTCGGTGGACGAGTACGGGTTCCTGCGCACGGCGTACCGGGTGGTGAAGAACGGGAAGCCGACCGGGGAGGTCGTGCACCTGCGCGCCGACGAGGAGATGAAGGCCGTCCTCGCCCCGGCGGACGCGGTGGAGGCGGACGGCAGGCTGCGCTCGGGGACGATCCTGGCGCGCGTGGACAGCGAGTTGAAGGAGATCGATTCGGGGCAGGTGGACTACCTGGACATCTCGCCGAAGCAGATCGTGGGCATCTCGGCCGCGCTGATCCCGTTCCTCGAGCACGACGACGCCAACCGTGCGCTGATGGGCTCGAACATGCAGCGTCAGGCGGTGCCGCTGATCCGGGTGGAGCCGCCCGCGATCGCCACGGGGATCGAGACGCACGTCGGGATGAACTCGGGCATGGTGGTGAGGGCGAAGCGAGGCGGTACGGTGACGTTCGCCGACGCGGAGCGCATCATCATCGACAACGCGGACGAGTACGTGCTGCGAAAGTTCGTGGGCCTGAACGAGCGCACGTGCCTGAACCAGCGGCCGGTGGTCCGCGCCGGGCAGAAGGTCGGGAAGGGCGAGGTGATCGCCGACGGCGCGGCGACGGCGAACGGCGAGCTCGCCATCGGCAAGAACGTGCTCATCGCGTTCAACACGTTCGACGGCTCGAACTTCGAGGACGCCATCGTCATCAGCGAGCGGCTGGTGAAGGACGACGTCTTCACGAGCATCCACATCGACGCCTTCGACGTGGAGATCCGCGAGACGAAACTCGGGCGCGAGGAGTTCACGCGCGACATCCCGAACGTCTCGGAGAAGATGCTGCGCAACCTCGACGACAACGGTGTGATCCGCGTCGGGGCGCGCGTGGGGCCGGGGGACATCCTGGTCGGCAAGGTCAGCCCCAAGAGCAAGACGGAGCTCACGCCCGAGGAGAAACTGCTGCACGCGATCTTCGGGCGGGCGGGCGAGGACGTGAAGAACGACTCGCTGGAGGTGCCCGCGGGCGTCGAGGGGATCGTGATCGGCACGAAGAAGTTCTCGCGCCGCACCCACATGACCGAGGCCCAGAAGAAACAGCAGAAGAAGGACATCGAGGCTTACGAGCGCTCGATGGACATGCAGGCGATCGAGCTGTTCCGCGAGATGACGGCCGCGATCAACGCGATCACCGGCTCCGAGATGGTCGACCCGATGACGCGGCAGAAGGTCGGCGCGAGCGACATTCCCGAGGTCATTCTCGAGCAGATCAAGACCTTCGACGTGAAGTGGATCAAGGGGTCGAAGGAGGCCCGGGAGCGGGCGGAGGTGGTCCAGAAGCAGTACTGGCCGCGTGTCGAGGCGATCGAGCAGGAGAAGCAGCGCAAGGTCACGCACATGAAGCGCGGCGACGAGCTGCCCTCGGGCGTGCTGGAGATGGTGAAGGTCTATCTCGCGTCGAAGCGGCACCTCTCGGTCGGCGACAAGATGGCCGGCCGCCACGGGAACAAGGGCGTCATCGCCCGGATCGTGCCCGAGGAGGACATGCCGTTCATGGAGGACGGGACGCCGGTGGACGTGCTGCTGAACCCGCTCGGCGTGCCCAGCCGCATGAACGTGGGGCAGATCCTCGAGTTGCACCTGGGGTGGGCGGCGCACGTGCTGGGCTTCCAGGCCGTGACCCCCGTCTTCGACGGGGCAACGGAAGCGGAGATTCACGCGGCCATCGAGGAGGCGAACGCGGACGTCGAGCGTCGGACCCGCGAGTACGAGGAGCAGGGCCGCTGGCCCCACCCGCGCGAGATCCTGGCGAAGATGCCGCGCGGCGGCAAGATTCAGTTGTACGACGGGCGCACGGGCGACCCGTTCAAGCAGCGCACGTCGGTGGGGTTCATGTACCTGCTGAAACTGCACCACCTCGTGGACGACAAGATCCACGCGCGTGCGACCGGGCCGTACTCGCTGATCACGCAGCAGCCGCTGGGCGGCAAGGCCCGGACGGGCGGCCAGCGCTTCGGCGAGATGGAGGTGTGGGCGCTGGAGGCGTACGGGGCGGCGTACATCCTGCAGGAACTGCTGACCGTGAAGTCCGACGACGTCGAGGGCCGCACCAAGATCTACGAGAGCATGGTCAAGGGCACGAACAAACTGGAGGCGGGCATGCCGGTGGCCTTCGACGTGCTGTGCAACGAACTGAAGGGCCTGGGCATGAACGTCACGCTGGAGAAGAAGCGGCTCGACACGGGGGCGCTGCTGTAGCCGATCCTGCCCCGGGCGTCGCGTGCGCGGAGGACCGCGCGCGGCGCGGATCGAACCCCGGTCCGTGGTCCTCGACGATCGTTCCACCCGGATCAGACCGCACGCATCGCGGGAGTAGACACGAATGTCCGACACCGTGTACGAGAGAGTGAACGACTTCACCGGCGTGAAGATCACCCTGGCGTCGCCCAACGACATCCGGGCGTGGTCGTACGGCGAGGTGAAGAAGCCCGAGACCATCAACTACCGCACGTACCGCCCCGAGAAGGACGGCCTCTTCTGCGAGCGCATCTTCGGGCCGGAGCGTGACTACGAGTGCGCGTGCGGCAAGTACCGCGGCACGAAGTACAAGGGCATCATCTGCGACCGCTGCGGGGTGAAGGTCACGCACTCTCGCGTGAGGCGCAAGCGGATGGGGCACATCAACCTCGCGGCGCCCGTCGTCCACATCTGGTTCTTCAAGAGCATGCCCAGCCGGCTGGGCACGCTGCTGGGCATGAAGACGTCGGACCTCGAGAAGGTCATCTACTACCAGGATTACGTGGTCGTGGACCCGGGCGACACCGAGCTCAAGCCCCGGCAGATCCTCACGGAGGACGACCACCGCGCCGCCGTCGAGAAGTACGGCAACGCGTTCCGAGCGCTCATGGGCGCGGACGCCATCCGCGAACTGATCGAGCGTCTCGACCTCTCGCAGGAGGCCGAGCAGTTGCGGACCGACCTGCGCGAGACGCGCTCGAAGCAGAAGATCAAGGACTTCGCCAAGCGGCTGAAGCTCATCGAGCAGGTGCGCGGCAGCGAGAACCACCCGGCGTGGCTGGTGATGGACGTGATCCCGGTCATCCCGCCGGACCTGCGCCCGCTGGTGCTGCTCGAGTCGGGGAACTTCGCGACCAGCGACCTCAACGACCTGTACCGGCGCATCATCAACCGCAACAACCGCCTCAAGAAACTGATGGACCTCAACGCGCCCGAGGTCATCATCCGCAACGAGAAGCGGATGCTCCAGCAGGCTGTGGACGCGCTCTTCGACAACGGGCGCTGCCGTCGGCCGGTGCTGGGGTCGAGCAACCGACCGCTCAAGTCGCTGACGGACATGATCAAGGGCAAGCAGGGCCGCTTCCGCGAGAACCTGCTGGGCAAGCGCGTGGACTACTCGGCGCGGTCGGTCATCGTCGTCGGTCCGGAGCTGAAACTGCACCAGTGCGGCCTGCCGAAGAAGATCGCGCTCGAACTCTACCAGCCGTTCATCATCCGCCGGCTCAAGGAGCAGGGCCTTGCGGACACGATCAAGTCCGCCAAGCGCATGCTCGAGCGGCGGGACCCCGAGGTGTGGGACATCCTGGAGCAGGTCATCTACCAGCACCCCGTGCTGCTGAACCGCGCCCCGACGCTGCACCGGATGGGCATCCAGGCCTTCGAGCCGGTGCTGGTCGAGGGCAACGCGATCCGCATCCACCCGCTGGTCTGCGGCGGGTTCAACGCGGACTTCGACGGCGACCAGATGGCGGTGCACCTGCCGCTGAGCATCGAGGCGCAGGCGGAGGCGCACGTGCTGATGCTCAGCACGCACAACATTTTCTCGCCCGCGAACGGCAAGCCGATCATCTCGGCGTCGCAGGACATCGTGATGGGCGTGTACTTCCTGACGACGGAGGTGCCCGATTCGCGCCCCCCCGAGCAGCTCCGCACGTTCAAGGACCGTCACGAGGCGATCCTGGCCTACGAGCAGGGGGTGATCGACATCCACGAGTTCATCCACGTCCGGGTGGACGGCTTCCGGTCGATGGTGTCCTCGCAGGGCGGCGCGCCCGAGAAGTTCCCCGAGAACGGCCGCATCCGCACGACCGCCGGGCGCGTGCTCTTCGCGGACGTGATCGACGAGGCGAAGCGCATCGCCAGTCGGGAGTGGACGACCGAGCTCGGGCTGGCGACGACGGACGAGCGTCGCGCCGAGTGCCGCCGGCGGCTCGAGCGGGTCGAGCACATGCCGTACTACAACTGCGCCCTGGGCAAGAAGGGGTGCGCCCGCGTCATCGACGACGTGTACGAGCTGTGCGGTCGGCCGGCGACGATCGAGCTGCTGGACCTGATGAAGGAGATCGGGTTCAAGCAGTCCACGCTCGCCGGGCTTTCGTTCGGCGTGTACGACATGCGCATCCCGGCGGAGAAGGCCGAGCTCCTCGCCGACGCGCAGCGCAAGGTCGAGCGCGTCGAGAAGAACTACGACCGCGGCATCATCACGCCGCGCGAGCGCTACAACCAGTTGCTCGACATCTGGGCGCACTGCCGCGAGGAAGTGACCAAGAAACTCATCGAGACGCTCAAGCACGACCGGCGCGACGAGCACGGCGACTACGCCGACATCGCCTCGGGCGCGGGGCGCCACTACCTCAACCCTGTCTACCTGATGTCGGACTCGGGCGCCCGCGGCAACGTCAGCCAGATGATGCAGTTGGCGGGCATGCGCGGCCTGATGGCCAAGCCCTCGGGCGAGATCATCGAGACGCCCATCCGGGCGAACTTCCGCGAGGGCCTGAACATCCTCGAGTACTTCTCCTCGACGCACGGCGCGCGGAAGGGCCTGGCCGACACCGCGCTCAAGACCGCCGACTCGGGCTACCTGACCCGCAAGCTCTGCGACATCGCCCAGTCCGTCATCGTGGGCGAGCACGACTGCGGCTCTCGGCGGGGCATCGTCAAGCGCGCCATCTACAAGGGGGACGAGATCGACGTCCCGCTCCGCGACCAGATCGAGGGGCGCGTCAGCCTCAACAACATCGTCAACCCCGTTCGCGACGACATCATCGTCCGCGAGAACGAGATCATCACCAAGGAGATCGCCAAGAAGATCGAGGAACTCGGGATCGACTCCGTCTTCGTCCGCTCGCCGCTGACCAGCGACAGCAGCACCGGGTGCTCGGTCATGGATTACGGGCTGGACATGTCCACCGGCAAGCCGGTCGAGATCGGCATGGCGGTCGGCATCATCGCGGCGCAATCCATCGGCGAGCCGGGCACGCAGTTGACCATGCGGACGTTCCACACCGGCGGCATCGGCACGCGCTCGGTCGCCGAGAGCGAGTACCGCGCGGGCGTCGCCGGCACCGTCGTCATCCGCGACTGCAGCGAGGCGCCGACCCACGACGAGGACGGACGTGAGGTGCTCGTCTCCCTCAAGCGGAACGGCGAGATCGCGATCTTCGACGCCAAGGCGCGCGAGGTCGAGAAGTTCAAGGTGCCCTACGGCGGGTTCATCCTCGTCAAGCCCGGCCAGGAGGTGAAGAAGGGCCAGGAACTCGTGAAGTGGGACCCCCACCGCACGCCCACCCTCGCCGAGAAGCCCGGGCGCGTCCAGTTCGTCGACATCGTGCTGGGCGAGACCGCGCGCGAGGAGGACGCCGGGCGCGGCATGAAGGCCTTCGTCGTCATCGAGCACAAGGGCGACCTCCACCCGCAGATCAACATCGTGGACGAGCAGGGCAGCATCCTGGACTTCCATTACCTGCCCGCCAAGGCCCGCATCGAGGTCAAGGACGGGCAGGAGGTCCAGGCCGGGCACATGCTCGCCCGCCAGCCCCGCGCCGCGGGCGGCTCGCAGGACATCGTCGGCGGCCTGCCCCGCGTGACGGAGATCTTCGAGGCCCGCAAGCCCAAGGACCCGGCCTACGTCGCCGAGATCACGGGGCGGGTCGAGCTCCTCTCCGACAAGCGCAAGGGCAAGATGACGATCCGAATCACGTCGGACTCGGGCATCGAGAAGGACCACCACGTCCCGTCGGACAAGCACCTGCTCGTCCACGGCGGGGACTTCGTGCAGGCGGGCGACCCGCTGACCGAAGGCCCGCTCGTCCCGCACGACATCCTGCGCATCAAGGGCGAGGAGGCGCTCTGGACCTACATGCTCGACGAGGTGCAGAACGTCTACCGCGCGCAGGGCGTGACCATCAACGACAAGCACATCGAACTGATCCTGAGCCAGATGCTCCGCAAGGTGAAGATCGAGAACCCCGGCGACACCGAACTCCTGCCCCAGGAAGTCGTGGACAAGTTCCAGTTCCGCCAGACCAACAACCGCATCGCATCCATGCTGCGCGTGGTCGAGTCGGGCGGCACGGACCTTCGGGTGGGCGAACTCGTCCACAAGGACGCCGTGAAGGAGGCCAACGCCAAGGCCGAGGCCGAGGGCAAGGACCCTGCCAAGACCAAGCGCGCCCGCCCCGCGACCGGGCGGACCCTGCTGCTCGGCATCACCAAGGCGAGCCTCCAGAGCGAGTCGTTCCTCTCGGGCGCGTCGTTCCAGGAGACGACGAAGGTGCTCACGGAGGCCGCGCTGCGCGGGGCGGAGGACACGCTGATCGGCCTGAAGGAAAACGTGCTGCTCGGGCACCTCATCCCCGCGGGCACCGGGTTCCGCGTGTACCAGGACCTGCGCGTCAAGTACCTCGCCGAGCCGCCGAAGGACGAGATCGACGAGGAGGCCGAGATGCTCGCCGAGGCGGCCCGGGCCGCGGAGGCGCTGGGCGCGAACCGCAACGACTCGCTCGGGGTTCCCCACGTCGAGGTCCGGAGCGACCTGGTGGGCGAACGGGCCGAAGCAGCGCGCGACAACTGAGCCGAATTCCGCGGGAGGCAGGCGTTCCGCCTCTGCCGCTCGTGCCTTCGTCCTAGGTCGCGGCTTCGCGCTCCTGCCGCGCGCACTCTGCGTCCGACATGATCGGCAGCGTCGCGCGCCCCGTCGCGACCGCGAGCCTGATGTAGGGCAGGCACAGACCGCACGACTCGCCGCAGCCCGTGCGCTCGATCAGCCCGTCGATCGACAGGCGTTCGGATCGCGCCAGCCGGATCAACTCCGCGAAGGTCACGCCGCGGCATACGCACCGATCAACGTCCATCCGGCTCCCGTCACGCGTTCGATCGCGCCGCCGGGATGATATCTCTACGGCCCCGGCTCGTCGTCAAACAGCACGTTGCTGTCCGATTCGCCGGGCCATCCGAGCCCCACCCGGCCGGCCTCGGGCTGGTACAGCCCGCTGGACCATGTGAAGGTCCGGGCCGCGGCCGAGGCGTGGCCGTCGAGCCAGACGACGTTGGCGCGTCCATCGCGTCGGGAGGCGTGGCGAAAGTGGATCGAGGGGTCGGCGCGTGCCTCGGCGCCCCAGTCGGGGTGGAATCGAGGCTCGGCGAAGGAGTACTCGACGACGCCGCCGACGCCGTTGGAGCCGACGAACGCGGCGTCCGCGAAGGCGATCGTTGCGCCGGGCGTGGCGAAGCGTTCGCGCGATGAGCCGGCGAGATCGGTGACGAGCGGGCGCGTGCCGTCGCTCGCCCGCGCGCGCACCACCCCGGCGTACGCGTTGTTGTAGCCGTACCCTCCCGCCGACCGCTCGAATCCCGCGCCGGATTCGGCGAGCGTGCGCAGCGCTCCGGCGAAAGTGGGGCACTCCCGCACGAGCGTTGTGCCGAGGTGCTCGCTGAGCGTGCCGCCTTCGGGCCGGAACGGATCGGCGGCCTTGTCGCGGGATCCGTGCCAGCGCGTGAGGTTCCGCAGCATGTCGGGCGCACCCGGGGCGAGCGATCCGCCGTTGTCGTTCGCGTACAGGTCGTTCGCGGCCTGCACGTGCCGCAGATTCGAGAGGCACGCGGCCGACCGACCCGCCTCGCGTGCCCCCGCCAGCCCGGGCGCGAGCAGTCCCGCGAGCAGCGCGATGATGGCGACGACGATGAGGAGTTCGAGGAGCGTGAAGGCATGTGGGACGGGCGCGCGATTCACGGCCAGGGCCTCGCGGATTGCGGCGCGGCGACACCCGCGCCGGAGCCGGGCTTGAGAGGCCGGACGATGGCGACGCCGCCGATCTCGGCGGACGACTCGCCGAAGGGCGTTCGCACCACGTTACACGCCGTCGTGATGCGGATGAAGTCGAACCCCGGCAACATCGCGGGCAGGCCGGTCGCCGGATCGACCGCCCACGCGATGTCGAAGGCATCGCCCCCCCCGGAGCCGGGCGTGACGCCGACCTCGAAGGGGTCGTCGGGGATGGTGTAGAAGCGCTCGGGCGTGATGGTCGGGTCGTCGATCACGTTGTTGCCGGTCAGATCGCCGAGCACGAGCGTCGGGGACAGATCGGCGTAGCCCCACGCGCCCTCTTCGGTCGCCCACGGCCCGTTGGGATTGTCGAGCACGGGAGATGCTCCCTCGAAGACCGCGGGGGGGGGGCGGTACGCCCACGTCGTCCAGGTCCCCGACGCCCCGAACGGCAGCCACGACGAGTGGTGCGGCGGCCAGGTCGGGTCGGCGACGTCGTCGTCCCACGTCTGCCAGTCGAGATGCGCGGCCGGAGGCAGCGCGAGGTGCGACCCGGGCATCACGAACCACGGATCGTCCGGGATGCCGTTGCCGTTCGCGTCGAGGCTGATCTCGACCGTCGCCGCTTCGGCCCAGCGTCGGTTCGGGTCGCCGCCGACCCAGAACGCGTTGCCGAAGACGATGAAGTCGAGTCCCATCGGGTTCTTCGGGTCGTTCATCACGCGGCGGTCGAAGCCGAGCGTGATGGAGCCGCCGAAGCCGCCGAGGGTGGCGACCTTGGTGTCGTCGCCGTCGAGGGTGCCTCCGCCGACGGGCGGGCCGAGGGCGCGGGTCGGGTCGCTGAACGCCGGGTGCCGCACGAACTGTCCCGGCGCGGGGCTGTAGTCGAGGACGCGCGTGGCGAACCAGGACGCCTCCTGGGCGAGCGCGGCCTGCGGCGAGGCGCTCACTACAGAGGCCCAGAGAGCACAGAGCGGGACACAGCCACGAAAGTTCCGTGGCCGCCGCCCCGTGCGCTCGCCACGCTGCCTCGCTGCCACTTCGCCACTCTGCCACTTCTTGCGTGAGGCCTTACGCATCGCGCCGCCTCCGTGCCGCGAGGGCGGTGAGCGCGAGGATCGAGAGCGTCGCCGGCGCGGGGACGGTCGCGAACCACTCGCTGCCGTCGAAGGCGTACAGCTCGCCGGTCGAGGCGTTGTACGAGGCCGAGAAGAACGCGAACCCGCCGGTCGGCGGCAGGAGCATGCGCATCTGGAGCGGGTCGTTGCGGTCGATCGGCCCGAGGCCCGCCAGCGCGTCGGCGATCGCACCGGCCCCGATCACGCCGAGGTAGCCGGAGTCGCCCTCGGCGTAGTCCCCCCCCCCGACGGCGAGGTTGCCGAAGGCGTCGATCGCGAGCGAGACGCCGCTGAGGACGTCGCCGATGAGCACGCCCTGCGACTCGAAGTCCGCTGGGCCGTGCTGCCATGCCGCCGGTTCGAAGGCCTTGATCCACCCTGTGTCCGATGCGCCGCCGTAGCCGAAGCCGTTGGCGGTGTAGAGGCGTCCGGCGTTGTCGAACGCGACGCCCGCGGACGCCCCGGCGATGTTCTCGACGATGGTGACATTGACGGGCGAGCCGGGGTCGCTCGTCACGTCGAGCAGTGTGACCCGCGACGGCGACCCGAAGTCGCCCGCGGTCAGGGCGAGCCTCCCGTCGTGCGACCAGGCCCCGTGGTAGTGGGGGAGGTCGTAGTAGGACGCGACGCCGGGCGTGAGCGTCGTGGGCGCGCCGGGCGTGCCGAGCGCATCGACGCTGAAGACGACCACGGGCCGCCCGAACCCCGTGCCCACCGCGATCGTCCCCGTCGGCCCGACCGCGACGAAGGCCGGGTCGCTCCCACCCCCTGTCTTGCCGGCGTCGAAGACCGCGACCTCGTCGAACGCGCCCGAACCCACGCCGCTCTCGACGAACACGCTGTTGCCGGTGACGGCGAGCATCCGGCCGTCGGGGAGCGCGCCGCCCATCACCTGGTAACTCTGCGGCCCGATCGGCGGCGGCGTGACCGCCCGCCACGACTGCCCGTACCGCTCGAAGGCGTCCGCGGTCGCCGGCGACGCGACACCCAGCATGGCCGCCGCCGCGCACGACACAACCACCGTTCTCATCCCGATCACTCCGCGTTCGTCCCGATTCGCGCGGGACGGTTCCCGACCTTGCTCAGGCCGCCGCGGGGCGTGCATCGGCAGTGGGGGGCGCGCCGGGAACGAGCGCGGAACCGCCGCCGAAGCCCCTGAACGCGGGGGCCGACCGGACCGATCGGAGGCTCGGGCGTTGCGCCGCGCGCACGCCCTCGCGTCCGGCCATCGGCAGGTCTTCCGGCTCCGGGCGCCGCGGGTCGGCCTTCCCACCGCGGCCTCGTGGGCACGCGGCAGTGGCACTCGTGGACCCGCGGAACTCGCCCGTCACGGCGGCGCGTCCGCGGTGGAATCGGCCCGCCCGTGGGCGGAACCTCACCACACTTCCCTCTTCGCTCCGCCCGCCGCACACGCGACGGCACGGGGCACCGATGACGGGGGCAGCGTACCGCGCCGGAGGGCCGTGTCAAGTGCCGCGTATCCGCAACGAGAACCCCCTTGCCGCCAAGGGCCTTCCATGTTAGATTCGCGTCAGACCGGGAGGCGTTACGACCATCGATCCGCGACTCTACGAAAAGTACAGCGGCCGGACGGGCGACCCGTACACGCGGCTCGGCCAGGCGCTGGCCAAGAACGCCAAGGCGCAGTCAGCGCGTGACGAGATGCCCAAGGGGGTGTCGGGCGGCTTCCGCGTCATGCGGATGCCGGGGATGTTCGCGCAACTCTGGTTCTGGCTCAAGGACCGTTCGCGATCGAAGTGACGCGCGCCGTCGAACGATCGCTCGTGGAGGCTGGCGGCCTCCGGAAGGTCGGGCGGCGCCCCCACGGCCGACACCGCGGGCCGGCTGCGCTGATCGAACGGCCGCAGCCGGCAACCGTCCGATCGTTGGTGCGTATCGGCGAACGGCATGGGCCGGTACCACGACAGGGCAAGAAGTCGGCGCGGTTGGGTGGCTTGCGGGTTCGTGCTGACGGGACTGTGCGTCCTCGCCGCGATGCACAACTTCGGGCAGACCTGGACGGGCTACCGGGTCAGGCTCGCCATTGCGAAGTTTGCGACGGGGTACGACGGTTGCGCGTGCGATGACTGCGGGCCGCAGTTCCTCGGCATCAGCGGGCCGAGGCGGTACGGGTGCTTCCCGCCGGCGTTGAGGGTTGAGGACCGCGCCACGATCTGGGCCTGCGCGGCGTTCGGAACCGCCGCGGTCACGCTTGCCATTCCGCTCGCGCCTTCCGTCGCGCGCCGGCACGATCCGGACCGGTGTGCCTGGTGCGGCTACGACCTGCGCGGCCTGCCGGGGCCGATCTGTCCGGAGTGCGGACAGCGGGCGGAGCAGGCGGCGGGAATCGAGGACGAGCGAACGTGATGGCGTGAACAGGGCGACTTGGCGCTCGCTCGCGCTTCGTCGATCGCTGATGTTCCAAAGTGGCACTCGCTTGCGCTTCGTGCTCTGCCGATCATCAGCATCGGCACTCGCTTGCGCTTCGTGCTCTGTCCGGACTATGCGAGTGTCATCGTCGGCGGGTCGAGCGGCAGGCTGCGGGCGAGGTTCATGTAGGTGCGGAAGGCGGCGTCGAGTTCCGTCATCGAGTCCGCGGGGAACTTGTCGAGCAGGGCGCGGGCGATCTCGAAGGCGACGGCATTCTCCATCACGACGCTCGCCGCGCTCACGGCGCAGATGTCGGAGCGTTCGTACTGGCTCTGCTCGGGCTGCTTCGTGTTGAGGTTCACGCTGGGCAGGCCGCGCAGGAGCGTGGAGATCGGCTTCATCGTTCCCCGCACCACGACGGGCTGCCCGTTGGTCATGCCGCCCTCGGTGCCGCCGGCGTTGTTGGTGGGGCGCTCGAAGCCGAGGGTGCTCGTGCCGACCTTCGCGGGATCGAAGTGGATGGGGTCGTGGACCTGCGAGCCGATGCGCCGGGCGCACTCGCGTCCGAGCCCGATCTCCACGGCCTTGAAGGCCTGGATGCCCATGACGGCGAACGCGATGCGGGCGTCGAGCTTATCGCGCCAGTCCATGCACGAGCCGAGGCCGGGCGGGCAGCCGAAGACGTGCGTCTCGACGATGCCGCCGACGGTGTCCTTGTCGATCTTCGCCTGCCGGATGATCTCGCACTGGCGCTCGGTGGCGGCCGCGTCGGGGCAGTAGGTCTCGCTCGCGTCGCGCGCCGCCGCCATCTCCCGCCGGTTCTCCGGCGTGACCGCCACGTCGGTCTCCGCGTCGAGGATGGACCGCACGAAGCCGAAGGACTCGATCCCGTACTCGCGCAGCAGGCACCGCGCCACCGCACCCGCCGCCACGCGGGCCGCGGTCTCTCGCGCGCTCGCCCGCTCCAGCGTCTCGCGGCAGTCGGTGGTGAGCCACTTCACGCTCCCGGCCAGGTCCGCGTGGCCCGGGCGCGGGCGGTGCACCGGCGGCGTCTTCTGCGCGTCGTCGATGCGCGAGTCCTTGTTGCGGACCATCATCGTGAGCGGCGAGCCGATGGTGTGGCCCTGCCGGACGCCGGAGAGGAACTCGACGCGGTCGGTCTCGATGCGTTGTCGCCCGCCGCGGCCGTACCCGCCCTGACGGCGCGAGAGTTCCGCGTTGATGAAGTCCACGTCGAGCGTGAGTCCTGCGGGCAGGCCGGTGACGGTGCACAGGACGGCAGGCCCGTGCGACTCGCCGGCCGTCTGGTAGTCGAGGCGTGGCATGGCGGAAGCATACCGCTAGAGCCAGCGGAGGATGCGCAGGATGTCGGCGTGGTTGTCGGTCCAGACCGGGAAGCCCGGCCGCGGCTCGAGCGGCAGCCAGCGGGCGTCCGGCTCGATGCGGCGGAGCGTCTCGCGCGAGGGAGAGAGCACGATCCACGTGCACCCGAATCGCCCCGAGCCGCGGCCCTCGCCCTCCTCGTCCTGCCGGATCAGCCCGTGCAGCGACGCGTCCGCGGCCAGCGCGGCCACGACGGGCGGCAGGTCGAGGTTCCGGTTCGAGACGTGCAGGGCGATGACGCCGCCGGGGGCGAGTTTGCTCGTGTAGACCTCGAACGCCTCGCGCGTCATCAGGTGGACCGGGATCGAGTCAGAACTGAAAGCGTCGAGGATGAGCAGGTCGTACTGCCCGTCCGGCTCGTCGCGGAGCGTGAGTCGCCCGTCGCCGAGGACGTAGCGGATCTCGGCCTTGGAGTCGGGCACGAACGTGAAGTGGCCCGAGTCCCGCGCGATCCAGACGACGTGCGGGTCGATCTCGAAGTAATCGAACCGCTGGCCCGGCCGCCCGTACGCCGCGAGCGAGCCGGACCCAAGCCCGACCAGCCCGACGCGGCGCGCCGTCGCGCCGAAGACGCCCATGATCGCGCCCGCCGGCCCGTCGGGGTGGTAGTAGGCGAGCGGCGTGCCGGCGATGGGCGTGCCGCGGCTCTCCAGCCCGTGGATGGTCGTGCCGTGCAGCAGCGTCACCGTGCGCCCCGACTCGGAGAGTGTAATGGTGTGGACGCCGAAGAAGGTCCGGTCCTTGTGCAGCACGCTGACGCCCTGCGTCGCGCCGATCGTGCCCGCGCCCATCAGGACGGCCAGTGAGAGCGCAAAGGCGAGCGGTTTGCCGGACGCGAGGTACGCGGCGAACGCCGGCACGCCGACCAGCAGCGCCTGCTGGTTGATGTCTGGCCCCCCGCCGTGGTTCGTCCGAATCCACGCCCGCATGAGCACGATCCACAGCACGAGGCCGACGGGGAAGAGCACGGGGGACGCGGCGTCGAAGACCTCGGACCAGGACGGGCCTGTTTCGCGGGTCGGCGTCGCGCTCGGTGTGCGCTTCCTGGACGGGGGAGGCTGGGCGGGCCTCGGCGTCCGCGGGATGGCGAGGCACGCCAGCGCGATGACGAGCGGGTACTCGAGCACGTCGTTGAACACGACGGGCGCGATCAGGGCGTTGAACACGCCGCCGAGCGCGCCGCCCACCGAGATCAGCAGGTAGAACTCCGTCAGACGCGCCGGCTCCGGGCGCAGCGCGGCCAGCCGTCCGTGGCAGAGCAGCCCGCCCGCGAAGAGCGCGGCAAGGTGGAGCACGACGAGGGCGGCGATCGGGCTGTGCGCCTCCATCAGGAACGCCAGCGCGACGCCGACCGCCAGCACCTTCCACGTCTTCGTCACGCGGCTGGCGTGCGTCGGCCCGGACGACGCCAGTGACCGGCGCGAGAACGCGAGGATGAACGTCAGCAGGTACACGCCCAGCGGCAGGACCCACAGCAGCGGGATGGCCGCCACGTCCGTCGTGACGTACTGCGTCACGCCGAGCATCAGGCTCGACGGCAGGAACGCCAGCGCGATCCAGGCGACGCGGGGAGGGATCGAGATTCCAAGGCCGAAGACCGAGAACGAGAGGGCGAGCGGCGTGCGTTCGGCGCTCGGTTTCTGCTGCGCGCCTTCGGCGGCGGGTTCGGCCTTCCGTTGGCCCGCGCGCATCACCGCCACGGCGCACGCCGCCGCCAGCAGCACGAACGCCGCGTAGCCGACGGTCCACGCGACGCCCTGCGCCCTGAGCCCGAGCGCAGGCCCGAGCGCGAAGGGGTACGCGAGCAGGCCGAGCAGGCTCCCCGCGTTGCTGGCGGCATACAGGAAGTACGGGTCGCCCGCTCCCGTGTGCGGCGTGAGGCTGAACCACCGTTGGAGCAGCGGGCCCGCGCTCGAAACCGCGAAGTACGGCAGGCCGACCGCGAACCCGAGCAACGCGAGCAGCGCGAGCGATGGCGGCGCGTCGGACGCCAGTCCCAGCCGCGCCTCGGGGAGCGCGATCGGCAGCGCGACGAACGCCGCGAGCAGCACGACGCCGTGCACGACGCCCTGCCACCGCGCCGCGACGCGTGTCGTCAGCAGGTGGGCGTAGAGGTATCCGCCGAGCAGCGCGGTCTGGAAGAACAGCATCGCCGTGTTCCAGACCGCGGGCGTCCCGCCGAACACGGGCAGGAAGAGTTTGGCCGCCAGCGGCTGCACGATGAACAGCAGCGCGGCAGCGACGAAGATCGCGATGGCGAAGACGATCGGCATTGGACCATCCCCGGGTCGGTCGCGCCGAGCATACCACGCCGCCCGCGCCGACGCAGCCCTCAGCCGGTGTGATCCCAGCCCATCTCGCCCGCGTCGTGCTCGTGCCCGTCGGCATCGACGATCGTCGCCCCGGGCGATTCGCCCTCGCGGCAGGCGCGGACCACGCCGATCGGGCCGATCAGCGGCGGGTCGGCGTCGAAGGGGACTGCGCCGGCGCGGCCGTCGCGCGGGGCCACGCACATCAGGAGTTCGTAGTCCTCGCCCTCGCGCACGGCCTGCTTCCAGTCGCGGCAGCCGCGGCCGACGGGGACTCTCGCGGCGTCGATGACGAGCCGGAGGCCTGAGGCCGCGCCGATGCGGGCAGCATCGCGCCCAAGCCCGTCCGAGAGGTCGATCATGGCGCGGACCAGCCCGGATCGCGCGGCGGCACGCCCCGCGTCGAGGCGCGGCTCGAACCGCAGGTGCCACCCGGACTCGAACGAGCCGCCGACCTGGCCGGTGAGCCAGAGTTCATCGCCGGGGCGCGCGCCCGACCGGAGCACGGGGTCCGCGCCGCCCATGTTGCCGACGATGGTGACGGTCAGGGTGAGCGGGCCGGGGCCGACGGCGATGTCGCCGCCGACGATCGGGCAGCGCCAGTGTCGCCCCCACGCGTGGAGGGCCTGGCAGAGTTCGCGCCCGTGCCTGTAGTCGGGCGGCAGCACGCCCGCGGCCAGCCCCCACGCGGGCACGCCCCCCATCGCGGCGATGTCGGAAATGGAGCGCGCGACGGCCTTGCGGGCGATCAGGTCCACCGGAGTTCCCGGCTCGAAGTGTCGGCCCTCGACGGCCTG
Source organism: Planctomycetota bacterium (assembly GCA_014584315.1). Classification (GTDB taxonomy): domain Bacteria; phylum Planctomycetota; class Phycisphaerae; order Phycisphaerales; family UBA1924; genus CAADGN01. Next base: position 60,831 of record JACTNA010000031.1, read on the forward strand.
ATCGACGGTGAGGAGGAGCACGTCGCCGCGGGGCGTGCGGACGACGGCGCAGTCGTCGCCCGGGCCGACGAGGACGCCGCCCTCGGCGGCGTTGATGCCTCCGGCGAGGGCGTAGACGTGGGCGAGGAGGTCGGACTCACGCATCGGCGCAAGTGTATCGGTAGACTCGGCGGGCATGGAGATGCCAATTGAACTCCGTCACACGCTGACAAAGCCGCAACTCGTCGAGGCGGCAATGCAGATGTTTTCGCGCGGCGATCTCGACAAGTACCTGCACCAGATTCGTCGAGCGCGGCTCATGTCGTCATGGCTCTGGCTTCCGATAAGCTTCCTCGCTCTCGTCGGAGGTGTGGTGACCCTCAACGCGCTCCGGGGTAGACCGATAGATGTCGACTGGATTCCCACGATGATCCTGGCTCTCGTTGTGTCGGCACTTCTCGTTGTCCACCAAGCGCAGCTCTCGACGTATCGAAAGTCACTCCTCAAGCGGACGCGGCAGGGCTTGAAGGGTCCATACGGTGTCGGCTCGTTCGGTCGTGTGACGGTCCGCTTGGACGAAGACGGGCTCCGCTACCAGGACGCGTGGACGACGTCGTGCTTTGCGTGGCCGATGGTTTCTGACGTTCACGAACTCGATGAATTCGTGATCCTGGCGACATTGTCGCAGCGGATGATTGTCGTGCCTCGGTCCGCCCTGCCCCCGCCATTGACCCCTGCGATCCTCGTCATGACCGTTCGTAACGCCCATGAGCGATCGGGCGGGATCGGTTCGATCATCACTTCGCATCTCACAGTCCACGACATTCCCTGCCCGAACTGCAAGTACAACCTGCGCGGCGTCGGTCAGCCCGTCTGCCCCGAGTGCGGTCGGGCGGTGACGATGGACGATCTGTAGCGGGGCTGCCCGGACGCAAGCGCGAACGGCTCGACGGCGTCGGTCAAAGCGTGCGTTCGGAGGGCGGCCACCCGTCGAGCGCTCGCGCCAGTTCGCGTTCGAGCACGGGCAGATCCTCGACAACGACTTTCCACAACTGGTCGGAGTCGACACCCCAGTACACGTGGACCAGCACGTGGCGCATCGCAACGATCTTCCCCCACGGCAGTCGGGGCATCCTCGCTCTACCTTCGTCGGTGACTCGTGCGGCCGCTTCGCCGATCTCCTGGACCGTGTTCACGAGCGCCCGTCGCAGCATCTCGTCAGCATCGATGTCCGGCCGACTACGTCCGATGACGAAGGACAACGCGGCTCGGGCTGCCGACAACATGTGTTCGGCGCGATCGCGATCTCCCGGCCCACCGGATCTCGGTTTAGGCGGCATATTGCACCCAGGCGTCCTGCCGGATCCGGTCCCTCCATCGGGGCGGCAGCATGGTCGGGGTGTGGAGGTGGACCTCGCGTCCGAGGATGTCGGTGAGTTCCGTCTGCATACCCGCGAAGTCAAGCAGGCTCGGCCCGCTTCCCGGGGCGAATTCGACGAGCACGTCAACGTCGCTGTTGATCGTGAAGTCCTCGCCCAGCACCGAGCCGAAGAAGGCGAAATAACGGATTCTGTGACGGCGGCAGAAGTCCTCGATCCGATCGTCCGGAATGTGAAGCCCACTTGCCCGCATGGCCGGCAATTATACCTTCACGGTGAGCGCGGAGGAATCCGCCCGACTGGCGCGGGACTATCGCCTTCCTCGGCTCTCAACCGCCCGCTGGAGGAGAACGAACGCCAGCAGTAGCCCGCCCACCGCGATGCGGAACCACCACGAGTTCGTCACGCCCGCGTGGGGCATGGCCTCCTGGATGAGGCCGAAGATCAGCACGCCCGCGACCGTGCCGAGGATCGAGCCTGCGCCGCCCGCGAGCGGCGTGCCCCCGATGACGACGGCGGCGATGGCGTCGAGTTCGTAGAGGTGGCCCGAGGTGGCGTTGCCCGCGCCGGTGGTGAGCGTCGTCGCCACGCCCGCGAGCGCGGCGCAGAGGCCGCTGATCGCGTACACGCGCACCCGCACGGCGGCGACGCGCACGCCCATCAGCCGGGCGGATTCCTCGCCGCCGCCGAGGGCGTAGACATCGCGCCCGAAGCGCGTCCAGCGTGCGACGAGCCAGCCCGCGAGGGCGACCACGACGAACAGCACCACCGCCGGCGGCACCGGGCCGGACGCCCATTCCGAGAGCGTGCGGTGGAACGGGTGGCGGATGGTGATGGACCGCTCGCTCACCATCAGCGCGCAGCCCCGGTAGCAGAACATGCCCGCGAGGGTGACGAGGAACGGCGGGAGCGCGAAGCGGTGGATGAGTGCGCCCGTCGCGGCCCCGCCCGCCGTGCCGATCGCGAGCGCGACGCCGAACGCCGGCAGCGGGTGCCAGCCCTGCTGGACGAGCGACGCGACGAGGATGCACGAAAACCCGATCGCCGCGCCGACCGAGAGGTCGATCCCGCCCGAGATGATGACGAACGTCATCCCGACGCAGACCAGCCCGAGCACGGCGTTGCCGACGAGCAGATTACGGGCCACGCCCGGCGACAGAAAGCCCGGGAACGCGATCGCGCAGGCCGCGAAGAGGGCGATCAGCACGCCGACCGTCGCAGCCAGCGGCGCGTGTTGCGCGGAGAGCAGCGCGGGAACGCGAAGGACGCGAAGACGGCGAAGCGGTCGGGAACCCGGGCCGCGCGGAGTCATGGCCGGCTCCGATGCTTGATCCATGCCCGGACGCGTTCGGACGCGGCGAGGCAGACGGCGAGCACCGCCGCGGCCTTGACGACGAGCGTCGCGTTGGGGCTGACGTCGTGCAGGTAGAGCGTGGTCGTCAATCCCTGGATGAACAGCGCGCCGAGGGCGGCCCCGAAGAGGGAGAACCGGCCGCCGCGCAGCGCGGTGCCCCCCAGCACCGCCGCCAGGATGGCGTCGAGTTCGAGGTACAGGCCCGCGTTGTTCGCGTCGGCGGCGCGGATGTCGCTCGCGGCGAGCAGCCCGGCGACCGCGGCCGCCGCGCCGCACAGCACATAGGCGGCGGCCTTGACCGCGCGCACGCGCACGCCCGCGAGACGCGCCGCCCGCTCGTTGTCTCCGGCGGCCTCGATGAAGAGTCCGAGCGCGGTGCCGCGCGTGAGCAGCAGCGAGAGCGCAAGGGCGGCGGCGGCGATGAGGACGGGCATGGGCGCGCCCGCGATGAACCCGGCGTCGAGGAAGTTCAGCACGGGGTCGTTGAAGGTGACGATCTGCCCGCCCGTGAGGAGTTGGGCCGCCCCGCGCCCGGCGACCATCAGCACGAGCGTGGCCACGATCGGCTGCACGCCGGCGCCTGCGACGAGCGCTCCGTTGAACGACCCCGCCGCCGCCCCGACGGCGACGGCCGCCGCGATGGCCGACCACGCGTTCACGCCGTGCCGGGCCGCCAGCGTCGCCGCGGTCGCGCCCGCGATCGCCATGACCGCGCCGACCGAGAGATCGACGCCGCCCGTCGCGATGACGATCGCCATGCCGAGCGCGAGCAGGACGACGACCGCGCCGCGATTCAGGACGTCCACCGTCGATCCGGCGAGCCGACCCTCGACCGTCGTGAGGTCGAAGAACCCCGGCGTGAACGCGGCGTTGAACGCCAGCAGCAGGCCGACCGCGGCCGCGGCGGGCGCGGCCCGACCGAACGCGCGCAGCGAGGCCCGTGCGGCGTCACGCACTCCCGCCCTCCCCGGCGATCAGCCGCATCACCGACTCGACGGTCACGCCCCCGCCCGAGAGTTCGCCCGCCACCCGCCCGTCCCGCAGCACCAGCACGCGCTCGCAGACCCGCACGACCTCCTCGACCTCGGACGAGATGAACAGCATCGCCACGCCGCGCGCGCACAGGTCGCCGACCAGCCGCTCGATCTCCGCTTTCGCACCGACGTCGATCCCGCGCGTCGGCTCGTCGAGCAGCAGCACGCGAGGCTCGGCGGCGAGCCAGCGGGCGAGCACCACCTTCTGCTGGTTCCCGCCGCTCAGTTCGCCCGCGGGCTTCTCGACGCTCGGCGTCGCGATGCGCAGCGAGCGCACGAAGCGCTCGGCGATCCCGCGCTGCCCGCGCCGCCCGATCGGCCTCCACCACGCCCGGCGTGCCTGCACGGCCAGCGCGATGTTCTCCCGGACCGATAGCCCGGGCACGATCGCGTCCGACTTGCGGTCCTCGGGGCAGAGCGCGATCCCGGCGGCGATCGCGCGGCGCGGCGAGCCGGGACGCACGCCGCGCCCGTCGATCTCGACGCGCCCGCCCTCGGGGCGATCCGCGCCCGCGATCATCCGGGCGGTTTCCGTCCGTCCCGACCCGAGCAGCCCCGCCAGCCCGAGCGCGGCGCCCCGGCGCAGGTCCAGGTCGATCGGCCCGACGCGCCCCCGGCGCAGGCCGCGCGAGCGCAGCGTAGGGTCGGCCGACGAGTTCGCCCGGGCGTGCGTCCCCTCGATCGCCCGCGCCTCATCGATCGACACGCCGAGCATGAGGGCGACGAGTTCGAGGCGCGGCAGGCCCGCGGCGTCGCGCACGGCGACGACCCGTCCGTTGCGCATGACGGTCACGCGCGCGCACAGGTCGTAGACCTGCCCGATGAAGTGCGTGATGAAAACGACGCCGATGCCGCGGGCGGCCAGGCCGCGCACCACGCCGAACAGGCGCGCCGTCTCGTCCGCGTCGAGGCTTGAGGTCGGTTCGTCGAGGATGAAGACGCGCGCGTCGAGGTCGAGAGCGCGGGCGATGGCGGCCATCTGCTGCACCGCGATGGGGAGCGAGCCGAGCGGCCGCCCCACGTCCGCCCGCACGCCGAGCCGCGCCATCAGTTCCTCGGCCCGTCTGTGCACCGCGCGCCGGTCGATAAGCCCGAACCTCCGCGGCTGCCTCCCGAGCAGCAGGTTCTCGGCGAGCGAGAGGTTCGGCGCAAGGTTCACCTCCTGATAGACCGTGCTGATGCCCAGCGTCTGCCCCTCGACCGGCGTGCGGGGGCGGACGACTCGGCCCATCAGCCGGACCTCGCCCGAGTCCGGCGGCACCGCGCCGGTCAACGCCTTGATGAGCGTGGACTTGCCTGCTCCGTTCTCGCCCATGAGGGCGTGGACCTCGCCCTCGCGGAGCGAGAAGTCCGCGCCGTCGAGCGCACGCACGCCGGGGTAGACCTTGACCAGCCCGCGTGCTTCGAGCAGTGGGGGTGCGTCGTCCATCGCGGCGTCAGCATACCCGCGCGCCGTCCGGGGCCGTCAGTACTTCCGCGTGCCGATGACCTCCGCCGCGACGGACTGGTCGAAGACCCGGTCCTCGACCTTGATCCACTTCGGGAGCGTCTCGCCGGCGATCGCCCGCTCGACGGCGTCGAACGCCGCGGGGCCGAGCAGCGGGTTGCACTCGACGGTGCAGTTCAGTTTGCCCTCGACCATGGCCTCGAAGGCGGCGCGCACGCCGTCGATGGAGACAAGGATGACGTCCGTGCCCGGTTTGAGTCCAGCCTCTTCGATCGCCTGGATCGCGCCCAGCGCCATGTCGTCGTTGTGCGCATAGACGGCGTCGATCTTCTCGCGCTCGGCCTTCAGGAACGCTTCCATCACCTCCTTACCCTTGGCGCGGGTGAAGTCGCCCGACTGCGAACGGACGATCGTCATGCCCGGGAAGTCGGCGAGGGCCTCCTCGAAGCCGCGTTTGCGGTCGATGGCGGGCGCGGAGCCGGGCGTGCCCTGGAGTTCCACGATGCGCCCCGTGCCGCCGAGGCGCTCGGCGAGCCAGCGCGCAGCCATGCGCCCCTCCTCGACGAAGTCGGAGGCGATGAGCGTGGCGTAGAGCGAGTCGTCCTCGACCTCCACGCCGCGATCGACCAGCACGACCGGGATGCCCGCCCGCTTCGCCTCGCGCAGCACCGGCTCCCATCCCGTCTCGACGACGGGGGCGAGGATGATCGCGTCCACCTTCTGCGAGATGAAGGTGCGCAGGGCGCGGATCTGGTTCTCCTGCTTCTGCTGGGCGTCGCTGAACTTCAGGTCCACGCCGCGCGCCTCGGCCTCGGCCCGGATCGACTCGGTCTCCGCCGTGCGCCACGCGCTCTCCGCCCCGATCTGCGAGAACCCGACGACCAGCCGCTTCGTGCCGCCCGAGTCGGGCGCGGCGGCCTGCTCCTTGCACCCCGATCCGAGAAGGGCGGCGGCGGCACACGCGACAATCAGCCTGCGCATCGGTCGTTCCTCACTTCGGTTGCGTCACACGTTCCCAGTCGTCGCTTCGGAAGGGCGAGGCGGGCAGCCCCGCGCCGTTGAACAGGTTCGGCTCGACGGCCGCGCCCCACCCGTAGCGCACCGCGATCGGCTCGGGCACAAGAGGACTGAACACGACCACGCTCGACCCGTCGATGATCGCGCCCGCGGGGTGGTAGACGCGGTCCGAACCGGCGACCTCGAAGCCGCGCGGCAGGCCGCCCTTGGCCATCAGGCCGTCGGCGTGCGCGAAGCGGGCGATGATCATGCCGTCCTCGGGCGACGCGCCGAGGAAGACGGGGCCGGAACATGCAAGGTCCGCGGCGCCGTAGGTCCTGGCGAGCGCCCAGAGGGCGAGCCGCCGTCCGACCTCCTGCTTGTTGCGCGGGTGGATGTCCTTCGCCTCGCCGATGTCCATCGTCACGGCCATGCCCGTGTGCGGCGTGCGCAGGGCGAGGAGTTGCGCCTCGCGCAGTTCCGCGGTCTCGCCCCGGTCGTTGGCGTACTCGAACGGCGCGATCTGGACGAAGTAGAACGGCATCGCGGGGTTCTCGAACGCCCCGCGCCAATCGGCGATGAGCGCGGGGAAGAGCGAGCGGTACTGCCACGCCCGCCCGCGGTTGGACTCGCCCTGGTACCAGATCGTGCCGCGCACGGCCATCGGCGCCAGCGGGGCGATCATGCCGTTGTGGAGGGCGGTCGGCGAGTTCGGCCCGATGCGCCGCGGCTCGGGGCGAGGGGGGGGCGAGCCGTCGATCGCCCGGCGGTACCGCCACTCGCCGGCGAGTCGGACGGGCGTCGCCGTTTCCGCGTCCGCGGGTCGCGCCCAGAGGTCCTCCGGCGAGCCGTTGATGCCGCCGAGGCCGCCCGTGTCGAGCACCGCCACCGCGACCGTGTTCCGCCCGGCGACGACGAGCCGACCGGGCGCCGTGAAGCGCCGCGGCGTGTTCCAGTGGCCCGGCCCGGTCATCTCGCCGACCTTCTGGCCGTTGAAGAAGCACCAGTCCTGGTCGTCGATCGGCCCGAGCGAGAGCAGCAGGTCGCGCCCGGCCCACTCCGGCGGCAGGTCGAGGGTCGCGCGGAACCACGCCGTGCCGTCGAACCCGCCGAGGTCCGGCCCGGCCCAGGTCGCGGGGACCGGGTGGGTCGCCCACGACGAGTCGTCGAAGTCCGGCCGCGTCCACGAGAGCCGTTCGTCACGCTCGATCGCGCGCTCCCACGCCGCGACCGCATCCGCGTGCTCGCGTTCGAGCCGGTCGGGGTCGTCGCGGGTCAGGCGCACGACCTCGAGGCGGTCGGCGAGTTCAGGGAATCGATCGACCGCCGCCTCGCTCATCCACGCCTCGCAGACCGTGCCGCCCCAGTCGGCGGAGATCAGCCCGATCGGGACCCCGAGTTCGCGGTGGAGTTCGCGGCCGAAGAAGTACGCTGTCGCGCTGAAGGTTCGCGCGGTCTCGGGCGTGCAGGCCGTCCACGCGCCGCGGCAGTCGTCCTCGGGCGCGGCCGCGACCGTGTTGGCGACCGTGAACAGACGGATCGAGGGGAAGTCCGCCGCGGCGACTTCGGCTTCCCAGTCGAGCACGCCGGTGTAGCCGGGCCCGACGTTGCCGAGCGGCATCTCCATGTTGGACTGGCCCGAGCAGAGCCAGACCTCGCCGATCAGCACGTCGGAGATCGTCAGTTCGTTCGTGCCGCGCACCGTGACCGTGTGCGGCCCGCCCGCGCCGGGCGTGCGAAGGCGGACCATCCACCGGCCGCGCTCGTCGGCGGTCGTGCTGGCGGGCTGCGCGCCGGGCCAGTCGGGGGAGACCGTGACGCGCTCGCCGGGGTCGGCCCAGCCCCAGAGTCGGGCCTCGGTCTCCCGCTGGAGGACCATGCCGTCATCGAAGACGGCGGGGAGGCGGATGTCGGCCAGCGTGGCGGCCGTGGCGGCCGCGATCACCGCCGCGCCGAGCCGCGGGTGCAGGGTGCTCATGCCCTGAGCATACCGCGCCCGGCGCGCCGGTATGCTCAGGGCATGAGCGACGGCGAGAAGGCGTTCGACGCGAGGGCGATCACCCGCCCTGATCCGACGCTGATGCGGTACTACCTGGTGGTGGCGATCCTGACCGGGCCGCTCTTCCCGATCTTCATCGTCGAGCGGTACTGCCGGTACCGGACGCTCCGGTACCGCTTCGACGACGAGGGGGTCTGGATGTCGTGGGGGCTGCTGTTCAAGCGCGAGATCAACCTGACCTACCGGCGCATCCAGGACATCCACGTCTCACGGGGGCTGATCCAGCGGTGGTTCGGCCTCGCGGTCGTGCAGATTCAGACAGCCTCGGCGAGCGCGACGCCCGAGATGACGATCGAGGGCGTGCTGGAGGCCGATGCGCTGCGAGACTTCCTCTACCAGCGCATGCGCGGGGCACGGGGCGAACCGGAGGAAACGGGCGCGGGGGCGACGCCGGTCGAGGGGGACGAGTTGCTCGAGACGCTGCGCGAGGTGCGCGATGCGCTTCGCGCGCTGGCCGCGCCGGGAGGCGCGGCGTGAGCCGGGCCGCCGACCGCGCCTGCGAGTGGGTCTACCGCGGCGTGTGGGGCGCGCTGGCGCGCCGGTTCCGGGTGCCGGACGAGCCGCCGACGCTGCCGGCGCGACCGGGCGAGGCGATCCGCTCGACGCGCCCCGCGCCGGGCTTCCTGCGCTACGTCAAGTTCAAGTTCTGGATCGTGCTGCTGCTGATCGACGGCGCGCTCACGGCTCTCTGGATCGGCCTGCTGGTCGCGGACCTCACGATCGGCCTCGTGATGCTGCCGGTGTACCTGGCGGTGGCCATCGTGCCGGACGTTGTAGCGTATGTGGCGATCCACCTGCGCTACGACACGACGTGGTATGTCTTCACGGGGCGGAGCCTGCGGATCCGGCGGGGCATCTGGACGATCCGCGAGAGCACCATCACGTTCGAGAACGTGCAGAACGTCGCCGTGCGACAGGGGCCGCTCCAACGCCACTTCGGCATCGCGGACCTGCACGTGCAGACGGCGGGCGGCGGCGGGGGCGCGGGGCCGCACGGCGCGCAGGCGGGCGCGGCGTCGCACCACGGGCTGATCGAGGGCGTGGCCGATGCGCCCGCCCTGCGCGACGCGATCATGCGGCATGTCACCGCCTCGCGCTCGGCGGGGCTGGGCGACGAGCGCGACGGCGCACCCGCGGCGAGCCTCGGCGCGCCCGCGCTCACGCCTGAGCATCGGGCCGTGCTGCGCGAAATCCGCGAGGCGGCGCGTGCGCTGCGCGCGGCGGGGGCGTAATCATGGCCGCGCGGTGCCCCTGGGCGAAGACAGAGTTGTCGATCGCGTACCACGACGCCGAGTGGGGCGTGCCTCGGCACGACGATCGCACGCTCTTCGAGTTCATCACCCTCGAAGGCGCGCAGGCGGGGCTGTCGTGGGAGACGATCCTGCGCAAGCGGGATCGCTACCGCGAGGTCTTCGCGGGGTTCGACCCGTCACGCGTCGCGCGGTTCACGCCCGCGCGCGTCGAACGGCTGCTGGCGGACCCCGGGATCGTCCGCAACCGGGCGAAGGTCGAATCGACGGTCGCCAACGCCCGCGCCGTGCTGCGCGTGCAGCGGGAGTTCGGCTCGCTGGACGCGTACCTGTGGCGGTTCGTGGACGGCTGCCCGGTCGTCAACCGCCGGAGGCGCATGAGCGACGTGCCCGCGAGCACGCCCGTCTCCGACGCGATGAGCAAGGACCTGAAGCGCCGGGGCTTCGGCTTCGTCGGCACGACGATTTGCTACGCCCTCATGCAGGCGGTCGGCATGGTGAACGACCACCTCGTCACCTGCCCGCGCCACGGGGAGATCGCTCGCCTGCCCTGAGACAACGAGCCGCGGGCGTGAGCGAGCGGTTCGCGCGGCGAGCCGCCTCAGTTGAACCACCACGCGTGGCGGAAGACCTGCCCCTCGAAGGCCCGGACCATGCGGTCCCACGTGCCGTCGGCGGTGTACTCGCCCTCCTCGAGGTACGGCCCGGCCGCGGACCCCTGCACCCACAGGACGAGGTCGAAACGTCGCTGCTCGGCGAAGACCCGCCGGACGTTGATGCCCCGCGAGCCGTCGCCGCGCCAGAAGCGGAGCAGGCGTCGGCCCTGGAGGAGCGCCTCCACCTCGTCCAGCCCGAGCAGCCAGGCCTCGCGCATCTCCGCGTCGACGCGAGCGTTCGGGATGGCGGACGTCTGGCGCGGGTTGGGGATCCACTCGCGGTCGTTGTCCGTTTCGGCGTCGAAGTGGCGCCACATGTCGCGGCTGTGGCCGATCGCGGCGAGCAGGTGCGAGCGGGCCGACTCCAGCCGCGCCGCGTCCTTCACCTCGAAACTCAGCAGGTGAACGAACGCGATCACGTCCGTCGCGTCGATGCCGGTCTCGAAATCGAACGGCCTGCGCGGGCCTTTGAGGAACTCGTACGGCGTGACGGTGGCGGGGAAGAAGACGTGCCCGGCCCGCTCGAAGAGGTCCCGCGTGTCGTGCGCGAGAACGGCCTCGCCGAAGGCCATGCAGATGCGGCAGTACCCGCGGAGCCAGTCCACGTCGCCCCGGTCGAAGGCGATGACGAACTCCGCCGCGCTCTCGCGGCCCGGGCGGAAGGCGTCCTGGACGATGCGGAAGAGCCGCCAGAGTTCCTCGTCCTCGGCCGCGACGCCGTCCGCGTTGAGGTCGAAGCGGACGAGTCCGAGGCGGGCGCGGACCTTCACCGAGTCGCCGCGCACGTCGGCGAGCGTGCGTTCGACCGTCGCGACGTCGTCGAGCCACGCGTGAACGATGGCCTCGAACTGTTCGTGGGTGATGGGCCGCGGGTCGGGGTTCGCGGCGACGCCCTGGTTCACGCCGCCGAGGCCGGTCATGATGCCGGCGAGGGCGACGGTGTTGAACCCGCCGTGCCGGTAGAGCGACTGCGAGAGCCGCTCGCCGGAACGGAGGAACATGACGATGGCGTGCGCGAAGCGCGCGTCCTCGTCGAGGGGGTTCTCGCGCAGGTGGGCGTCCAGGGCGGACTGCGCGGCCGCGAGCGAGCCGTCGCCGTGCCCGGCGGTGAAGGCGCGCTCGATCACGTCCGGCTGCCCGCCCCCGTGCGCGGGCGAGGGCGAGTCGAGGACGAGGAGGGCGAGAACGGCGGCGATGAAGGCCGAGCGCAGCATGGCACGCTCCTTTCACGGTCATCATACGGCCGGGCCGCCCGGCGACTTCCGCGACGAAAACGCCCGCCCCTGCGGTGTGCGCGGGGGCGGGCGTGTGTGCCCGGGTGGTGAGGCCGCCGCCGGCCGTCGATCACTCGCAGCCGTCGTTGTAGGCGTTGAGGAAGGCGAGGACGTCGAGGGAGTTGATGACGGTGTCGCCGTTGAAGTCGGCCTTCGGGTCGCCGTCGTTGTAGGCGTTGAGGAAGGCGAGGACGTCGAGCGAGTTGACGACCGTGTCGCCGTTGAAGTCGGCGGGGCAGTCCTCGCCGCAATCGATGACCGTGATGCGGAAGTCGTCGATGCAGGCCTCGACCAGCGACTGCGGGTCGTAGTCGGAGGCGACGAAACGGAAGCGGATCTGGCTCGTCGGCGTCACGATGTCGCTCAGCCTGAACTCCTTGTAGAGCCAGCCGCCCTCGACCTCGGACCCGCTCGGCCCGACGGTCTCGACGTTGGTCCAGGTGGAGCCGCCGTTGGTGGAGACGTCCACGACGAAGACGTCGGAGTAGGGTCCGTTTCCTGCGTGGTTGCAGAACCAGCGCCAGTAACTGATGACGGGGTCCTGGCCCGCGAGGTCGAAGACGGGGCTGAAGAGGGTTGTCTTGCCGTTGTCGACGTCGTAGGTGCCCGCGCTGGTGCCGGCCCGTCCGTCGGTGACCCAGCAGTTCGTGCCCGAGACGACCGAGCCGGGCTGCACGACGATGCCGCCGCTCGTCGTCTGCTGCGGCGCCATGCGGCTCCAGTGTCCTGTCGTGGCGTTGTCGTCCCCGGCGCCCGCGGTCCAGCCCTTGTTCGTGTCGAAGTTGTCCTCGAAGAGCGTGACGAGGGCCTTGGCCGAGAGCGCGCTGTGCGAGTTCGTCGGGGCGTTGCCGGGCGAGGTGTAGGTCTTGTTGTCGTCCGCCTGTGCACTGAAGTAGAAGGCGACGTCCGTGCCGCAGGTGGACGCGGGGAAGACCGCGTCGTAGACGTTCGGTGAGACGACGGTCATGGGGATGGCCTGCCACCCGCTGCCCGTGTCGACGTGGAGCGTGCCCGTGCCGGGGACGGGGTCGATGCCGGTGCCGGTGACGTTGACGCGCACGGTGTCGCCGCCCTGCGGGTCGAGGATGCTCGGCAGCCCGCCGGGGAAGTCGAACTTGAGCGACGAAATGAGCGACATCGAGCCGAGCACGTTGATGCGTCCGTAGCCGAAGGTGTTGTCGACGCCGGGCGTGCCGAGGTCGGTGCAGCCCTGCTTGAGGATGGCCTCGACCTCGTCCGGGGTCAGGGAGGGGTTGGCGGAGAAGATCAGGCCGCAGAGGCCGGCGGTGAGCGGGCAGGCGAAACTCGTCCCGCTGACGCCGCCGTACGCGCTGTTGCTGCTGTTGCTGGTGGTGTAGACGCTGACGGCCGGGGCCGTGACGTCGACGAACGGCCCGTACGCGGAGAACGAGGCCTTGTTGTCGTTCTGGTCGGTCCCGCCGGCGACGATGAGGTCGTCGGCGTCGCGGTTGCCGAAGGTGAGGTTGCGGTTGTCGTTGCCGGCGGCCCAGACGAGCAGCCCGCCGAGCGACTTGATGTAGGTCGCGCTGGTGAGGTTGGTCTGATTGTCCACGCCGCTGTAACTCACGCTGGCGACCTTGTCGCCCGTCTCGATGGCGGTTCGCGCGCCGTGGTTGAGCGTGTTGAGGTCCGAACTGCCGCCGCTGGAGTTGGACACCCGCATCATGCGGTGGCCGAGGTTCCAGCCGACTCCGGAGACGCCGACGGCGTTGTTGCCGTTGGCCGACCCGCACCCGGTCACGTTCGTGCCGTGCCCGTTGATGTCGTTGATCTGCCCGCCGGCGGACTCCCACACGCGGTTGACGGCGTTGTACGCCTCCCGGCGGTGCAGCAGCAGGTCCTGGTGGGTGGTGCGGACGCCGGTGTCGCAGTAGGCGACGACGGTGGTGGGGTTGCCGGTGTGGATGTCCCATCCGGCGCACGAGCTCATGCGGTTGGCGTTGTGGTGCCACTGGTTGCCGAGCAGCGGATCGTTCGGGCACGCCAGCGGGTAGACGATCCAGTTCGGATGGACGTACTGGAACAGGCCGGTCTCGAGCAGTTCGCGCGCCACGCGCTCCTCCTCGCCCAGCCCCACTTCGAGGACGTACTCGTCCGTCTGCCAGACGTACTCGACGAGTTCGTGCTTGAGCGCGGCCTCCTTCGCGGCCTGCGCCTTGGCCCGCGCTTCATCGACGAGCACGCCGCGTTTGGCCCAGTCCGTGTCCTGCACGGGACGAGCGATCAGCTGTCCCGAAAACTCCTGCAGCCCGGGCCGCTCGACGAACATCGGCTCCCCGACGCCCGCGGTCTGGCCCCATGCGTTCGCAACCGCCGCGCCCAGCGCGACGACAACAGCGATCCCGGCCGTTCTTCGAAACATCTTCATTCTCCGTTCCTGAGTGGTCCGTGTCCGCGCCGCGACCCCCCGTCGCCGGCGACCCCCACGCCCACGTTCAACGTACAGCACGGGGACGCCCCAGCACAACGCGCATGGGGCCGAATCAGGCCGATTGTCGCGCTTTTCGGACACTCCCGGGACGAAAGCGGCGGCCGTTCCGATCTGATCGAGGGGAATCACCCGTCCGAAGCCCCGGTCTTCCCCACCCACTCCGCCAACAGCCGGTGAAAGTGGTGTACGCCCTGCTCGCGCGTGGGCGAGTACCGCCCCCGGTCGTACAGCCGAGAGCGCACGCCGCGTTGCACCGCCTCGACCACCGCCTCGTCCTCGCGCTCGACGCGGTCGAGGTCCGCCCCCGCACCGGTCGAGATGCGCGACTCGTCCCAGACGTAACTGAGAAACGAGACCCGCGTGCGATCGACGCCCAGCGGGCGCACCACGTTCACCGAGACGCCCCACGGGTAAAAGTTCAGCATGGTGTTCGGGAAGAGCCAGTAGTAGTACGCCGCGATGTCAAGCCCCTTGTCGGGCGAGTCCGCGGGCAGATCGAACACGTCCTCGCCCCCCTTGCTCACGCCCAGTTGCAGGCTCGAATAGCGGTGTATCTCGGTGCGGTACTGCCCGTAGTCCAGCGCGGCCGCGAGCGAGGCGTGCACGAACGGGATGTGGAACCCCTCCAGGTAGTTCTCGACGTAGAGCGCCCAGTTGCACTTCACGAGGTAGTCGCGGCTCCGCGTCGGATCGAGCCTGGCCTGCTCGATCGGCAGGAACCGGACCCTCCGGTCCATCTCCGCCGAGAACTCCTCGAAGCCGAATCGCGGGGCGAGACCGGCGAAGATGAACGTTCGCCACACCGCCATCGGCACCCGCGGGAGATCGTCCTTCTCCGTCGGGAAGTCCTCGCACCGCTCGAACTCGGGCATCGACCTGAATCGGCCGTCCAACTCGAACCGTCGCCCGTGATAGCGGCAGGTCAGGCAGGTCGCCCGATCGGGCGCCTCAGCGACCAGCGTCCCCCTGTGCGTGCAGACATTCGACAGGCAGTGCAGGGCATCGGAGCGGTCGCGGGTGAGCACGATCGGCTCGTCGAGACACCCTTCGAGGAGCGTCACGGGGTGAACCTGGCCCGGCAGCCGCAACGACTCCGCGTCCGCGACGAGCTGCCACGATCGCGCAAAGACCGCGTTCCTCGTTCGCTCGTAGACCTGCGGATCGGCGTAGAAGCGGCCGGGAAGCGTCCAGGCCCGTCGGATGTCCGCGTCGATCTCCATCCCGCACCTCCGGAATGTGCTCTGCCGGACGGAGGTTACCGTCCATTCCAGGCATGAACCGCGACTCCGCCCCGGCGATCTGCTAGGCTTGGACCCAGACCGTCAGGGGGCGATGGATGGCGTCGGGCGAGCAGCAGCACCCTCAGGGCAGCGACGGAGCGACCGGCGGCGACGCGAGCCGAAAGCCCCCATCGTCCCGTTCCCCCGGCTTCGCGGACCAGCCGACGCTGGCACCAGGCGAGTTTCCGGCGGCCGCGACGGGCAGCCAGACCCCGCCTCCCGCGACCCGGCCGACAACGCCTCCACCACCTCCGCCCGCCAACGACTCGGGGACGGCCCGCCCGGGTTCCTGGGCGGCTCGCGGCTCCGAGCACCGGCCCGTCACCGACTCGTGGGATCGTCCTCCTCCCGGATCGTCGGGCGCCCTTGGCTCGGACCCGGACAAGGGGGAGGCGGCCACGATCGCCCCGTGGCAGAGTTCGTTCGGCGGCCAGCGCATCACGCCGGGCAAGCACATCGGCCCGTACCCGATCGAGCGCGAACTGGGCCGCGGCGGCATGGGCGTCGTCTACCTCGCCAAGGACACGCGGCTCAACCGGCGTGTGGCGATCAAGGTACTGCCCGACGTCTTCGCGCAGCACCCGGAGCGCGCGGCACGATTCCGGCGCGAGGCCCAACTCCTCGCTTCGCTGAACCACCCCAACATCGCGGGCATCTACGGCCTGGAGGAGCACGAGGGGCATCACTACATCGTGATGGAGTTCGTCCCCGGGGACACGCTCTCGGAACGGCTGGCCAACGGGCCGCTCGGCGTGGACGACGCGGTTCAGATCGGCGCACAGATCGCCGAGGGGCTTGAGGCCGCCCACGAGCGCGGCGTCATCCACCGCGACCTCAAGCCCGGCAACGTCAAGATCACGCCGGAGGGGTTGGTCAAGGTGCTCGACTTCGGCCTGGCCAAGTCCGCGCACGAAGGCAGCACGGTCGGCGACTCGGAGGCGATGCAGACCGGATCGCTCGAGAACACGCAGGAGGGCGTCATCCTCGGCACCGCGGCGTACATGAGCCCGGAGCAGGCCCGGGGGCGCACGCTCGACAAGCGCACCGACGTCTGGAGTTTCGGGTGTGTGCTGTACGAGGTGCTCGTCGGCAGCCCGCCGTTCCGCGCGGACACGATCTCGGACACGATCGCACTGATTCTCCGCTCGGAGCCGGACTGGGCCGCCCTGCCCGCCGATACGCCGGCGAGGGTGCGCGAGGTGCTGCGCAAGTGCCTCCAGAAGGACCCGAAACGGCGGCTTCGCGACCTCGGCGACGCGCGCATCGAACTCCATGACGCCTTCGGCGCACTCTCCGGTTCGAACGTCGACGTCCCCGCCGAGGTGCGGGCGATGCCGGCGGACGACGAGCCTTCCCCGTGGCTCACGCAACTGCCGTGGATCGTCGCGGGCCTCGCCCTCGCGCTCGCGGCAACGCTGCTGGCGATCGTGCTCAAGGGCGGCCCGGCTCACCCGCCCTCCGCGACCGCGAGCCTGCCGCTCGCGAGATTCTCGCTCGCCCCGCCGCTCAACGGCGCCTACGACGCGCCGGACGGCGCGGGCGCGATCGCGCTGTCGCCCGACGGGAGCGTGCTCGTCTTCCGCGCTCGGGACGATCGCGGCACGCGCCTCTACCTGCGCCGGCTGGATTCGGTCGATGCCGAGCCGATCCCGGACACCGACGACGCCAGGATGCCCTTCTTCGCGCCGGACGGGTCCTCCATCGGCTTCTTCGTTCCCGGGCGGCTGCGCCGCGTCGGTCTCAGCGGAGGTCAGCGGTTCGTGCAGGACGTCGCCTCCGTCTCTGAGGGCGTCGCCGGGGCGGCGTGGGTGAGCGACAACGAGATCGTCTTCGCCGCCGTCGGCACGAGCACGCCGGGACTCTTCAGGGTGCCCGCGTCCGGCGGGTCGCCCGCGCCCCTGACCGCGCCCGATCGCGCCCGCGGCGAGGTCGCGCACGTCTGGCCGCACGTCCTGCCCGGCGGAGAGTCGATCGTGTACGCGGCCGTGACCGGCGAAGGGCAGCAAGGGGTGACGGTGTACGCGCTCGCGCTGAACGACGGCGCGCAGCCCGTGAAACTGCTGGAGGGGTACACCGCGCCGCGGTACACCGACGGCTACCTCCTGTGCGCGCGCGGCGATTCGCTCTACGCCGTTGCGTTCGACGCGGAACGCCTCGCCGTTTCCGGCGCGCCCGTCTTCGTGAACCAGCGCATCCTGTCGTCGTCCGGGCGTGCCTCGGGCGAGTTCGCCGTGTCGCGCGGCGGGACGCTGGCCCTGATCCCAGGCTCGCTGGCGCAGGCCGCGAACACGCTGGTGCGAGCGCCGCTCGACCGCGCGTCGGACGAGCCGTCGGACCTGCTCACTTCCGAACTCGTGCAGTCCTCGCCGCGCTTCGATCCGAGCGATCCGTCGAGAATCGTGTTCGCTTCGGGGCGTGATGGGGGGGTGTGGATGGTGTCTCCCGGCGCGGCCGAGGCCCAGCCGCTGGTCCGGAACCCGCTGCTCGGGCGGCCGGTCGCGCTGGCGTTCAAGCCCGACGGCTCGGGGGTGACCGCGACCCTGAGCGCGGGGAACAAGTGGGCGTTCACAACCATCCCGATGGACGGGTCCGCGCCGCCCCGCGAGGAGTACAGCACGGACCGCCCGATCGTGGCGTCGTCGTGGCGGCCCAGCCCCGCGTCGGAACTGGTCGCGGTGGAGACGTCGGAGGAGACCGGGCGCGACGTGGTGCGGATCGCCGCGGGGCAACGGACCCCCGTCGTCGCGACGCCGGCCGACGAGCACTCGCCGGTGTTCTCGCCCGACGGGCGGTGGCTGCTCTATGTCTCGAACGAGAGCGGCGCGCCCCGGGTCTACCTGCGCGGGTACCCGGACGAGCGAGCGGTGATCGATGTGTCGCGGGGCCAGGGCGAGGAGCCGCTCTGGAACACCGCCGCGTGGAGCGAAACGTCCGCGGAAGTCCTGTACCGCGACCGGGAGACGATCAAGCGTGTCCACGTGCTGTTCGAGGACGGTCGCCCGCTGGTCGGCGTGGCGGACACGGTGTACCGCGGCGTGCACCGTGCGGGTGCGGACGGCGTGCCCGCGTGGGACCTCGCGCCGGACGGCCGGTCCATCGTCGTGATCCGCGACGGGCGCGCCGACGCCGCCTCCGACGCGCTGCATGTCATCCTCGGATTCCACCGCGAGATCGAGCGCCTGCTCGCCCCCAACTGAGCCGGGTTTCGTTCACCAATGCGCACGATCACCGTCATCACCACGGGCGGCACCATCGAGAAGACGTTCGACGAGCGCACCGGCTCGCTCGAGAACCGCGGCTCGATCCTCCGCCGCATGCTCCGCCGCATTCGTCTTGAAGAGACCGAGACCCGGATCGTCGAACTGATGAGCAAGGACAGCCTGCTTATGGACGACGCCGACCGCGCGCGCATCGTCGCGGCGGTCGGGGAGGCCCTCGGCACGCCCGGCGTGTCCGGGGTCGTCATCCTGCACGGGACCGACACGCTGGACCGCACGGGCGAGGCGCTGCACGCGACGATCGGCGTCCCGGCGGTCCCCGTCGTCCTGACCGGCGCGATGCGTCCGTTCGAGATGAAGCAGTCGGATGCGCTCCAGAACCTGACAGAGGCGTTGTTCGCGGTCGGGGTGTTGGCTCCGGGGGTGTATTGCGTGGCGCACGGGCGCGCGCTCCGGTTTCCCGGCGTGATCAAGGATCGTGCCCGTTCGACTTTCGTACGTGCTGCGGGGTGAGGCTGGTCCTCGGGTGCCCCGGATGAATCGGCGGCATTTCCCGTTGCGCGGCGGGCCGGCCGCTGTACACTCGTGGCGTCGGTGTCCCCGGAGGTAACGGGCGGCCTCGCCCGTCGGGGCTGAACCGGTGCTTCAACAGGAGAGTAGACATGATGAGCCTTCGTTTCGTTCCGGTCGCGGTCGCTGCGCTCTGCGCGGGCTCGGGCATCGCGGCGGCCCAGACCAGTCGCCTGTACATGATCGCGTACGACAGCGACCGGGCCGTCATCGTGCAGAACGGCCAGATCGTCAAGCAGTTCACCAACAGCGGCGCCGGCCGCGAGTCCGCGATGGCGATCCACGGCAGCCTGCGCGTGCTCGGGCGGAACCCGGGCGAGAACGGGCGCGAGTACGACCTCGACGGCAACCTCCTCGGGGGCGGGCCCTACACGAATCCCGCGTACGTGGACGTCTACGACGGCACGACCGACGGCACGTTCAACTACGGCATCGCCCACAACGACTTCACAACCAACTTCGCGGTGGTGCGCGGCGACGCGAACTGGAACGGCGTCTCCGTCCACTTCGTCCCCGTCGAGCGCAGTTCGGGCATCACGTACGACTCGAAGACGAACACGCTCTGGATCGCGGGCAACGTCGGCGGATTCACCGGTCTCATGCAGTACGACCTCGCCGGCAACCTGCTCCAGCACATCACGCTGCCGTTCATCAGCGGCGCGGGGTACGGCATCGCGTACGACCCCGCCGACGACACCCTCTGGATCACCGGCGCCTTCAACGGCGGCACGGTGGACGCCTACCAACTCAGCAAGAGCGGCGCCCTCCTCCAGACCGTGGACCTGCCCGGCATGCCCGCCACCAACTGGATCAGCGCGGAGATCCTCGATGATGAGGACTGCTTCGTCGATTGCAACGGCGACACCGTGATCAACTCGCTCGACGTGCTCTGCTTCCTCAACCTCTACACCGCCCAGGACCCGGCGGCCGACTGCAACGGCGACACCGTGATCAACTCGCTCGACGTGCTCTGCTTCCTGAACC
Organism: Planctomycetota bacterium; assembly: GCA_014584315.1. Taxonomy (GTDB): domain Bacteria; phylum Planctomycetota; class Phycisphaerae; order Phycisphaerales; family UBA1924; genus CAADGN01. The sequence goes on from JACTNA010000031.1 coordinate 80,763, forward strand.
TCTACAACAACCCGCCTTGCCCGTGAGGCGGGTCGCCCGAATCCACGACCACCCACACCCGCGACGCTCGGTCCGCTCGGACCGGGCGTCGCCTGTTTTGCACGTCCCGCGGCGGGGGCGGCTCCCGTTCAGCACCCGGCGGCGAAGGCGCTCAGGAACGCAATGGCATCCGACGCGGTGACGTCTCCGTCGTTGTCCGTGTCCGCCTTGGGCCGTCGTGCGCCGTAGTCCGCGAAGTACGCCACGAGGTCGAGCGAGCCGATCGTCCCATCGCGATCGTGGTCAGCGATGCACGGGAAGGGCATGCTGGCGTGCCATCCCTCGCGCTGCCCGTCGGGATTGATGCCCGATCCGACAATCACACGTCCGTCCTCGCTCAGCGCGCTCGGCGCGTCGAGCGTCCAGTCGGTGGTGTCCGCGCCGAGCGACGAGAGCAGCCCCTGGAGCTCCTGGAACCGCGACGAGTATGTGTCCCACACCCACGCCCGGTTGTCGCAGTGGACGAGCACGACCCGCCCGTGGTCCGCGAGGTCAACCGCCACCGCCGTCTTCCCGGGCACCGGCGTCCCGAGGTCGAGCGTCGCCGCGCCGAACTCGACGAGCAGTGCCGTCGCCGGCCCGCCGGTGTGCGCCATCGACCCGCAGGCAAACCTTCCGTCCGGCGACACGGCCCTCCCCCCCCCGTCCTCCAGGTTCTCGACACGCCCCGCGTCCAGGCTGACCACGAACTTCGCGTGAAACGGGGCGTTCTCCGACCCCACCGCGACCGCGCCGCCGTTCGAGACGCCCTGCATCCGACCGATGATGTTGTACTCCTCAGTGCCGGTTTCGATCCATCGCTCGCCATCGTGCAACGCAGCGCCCGGGTTCTGGAGCAGAGTCGCGACGCGTCCGGCGACCCAGACCCCGTCGCGCGACACCGCGAGCGCGGCCGACTCGTCCCGTCCCTCGGGCGTGCCGAGCGATCGCATCGGCGAAAGCCCCGCGCTCCGGAAGGCCTCAAACCGCAGCGTGCCGTCCACCTGCCGTCCGACCGCGGATGAACCGACGATCACGGCGCCGTCTCCGCTCACCGCGGTGGCCTCGCTGGAGAACAGGGCACCGCGACGGAACGCGCCAAGCCCGCGCATCGAGACGACGTGGTACGCCTTTCCGCGGCGCTCGAGGCGCCACGCCACGCCCTCGTACCTCCCCGGCCCGGTCCGGTGCGATCGGCTCGCGCCCACCACGACCCGTCCGTCCGCCGACACGTCCGCCGCGCGGCTGTGGAACGCGTCGCCCGGCAGGTCGCCCAGCGGAGTGAAGGTCGCGACTTGCCCGGATGCACACGCGCACGCCGCCGCCACCGTGCCGCAGGTCAGGGCGAGACCGCTCGCACGCTCCCGACTCGCCATCGTTACACCTCAACCGTCTCGAAGCGCACCCGATCCTCGACGAGGCGCGCGAAGTACCCTTCGATCCGCTCGACGCCCGTGACCCGGTGTACGAATGCGGCTGCTCGAACGAGGTCCGCCCGCTGCACGAGCTCGAGGCGAGGCTCCCCGAGCGACAGGCGGGTGCCGTAGAACGCGCACCCCTGGTGCGCGATCAGCACGATCCGCTTCAGACCGTGCACCTCGACGAGGAACCGCAGTTCGTCCACGACGCCCTGCTCTTCCAGGTGCGCCTGCGGGTGACCGGCGAGGCACGCCGGCCCGCCGGGCAGCGCGACGCGGTCGTAGCGGGGCAGGCCCAGCCCGTTCTGGAGGAAGTCGTCGAAGTGCTCGCCGACGCGGCCGTCCGAGCAGTAGACGGCCGCGGCCCGGATGCGGGCGGCCTCGTAGGCGATGCGCGATTCGTACCCCCCCGGCTTGCTCATTTCGAGTCCCGTTTCGCCTGCTGCACGCGGGTTCGCGCGGCGACGTGGCTCATCGCCCGCTTGACGTTCGTGTCCTCGAGCCGACGCTCCTTGCGGACGGCGAGCGAGTCGGGCGACGCCTCCGTGCGCGAGACCGGCCCCTTGGGCTTCGGCCCCGGACCGGGTGCGCGAGCGGCGCCGGGCTTCTTGACGCCGGCCTGCTTCTTCGACGAACGCTTCGCGCCGCCCTGCGCGCCCGTGCCCTTCCTCTTGGCCATGTGCCTCTCCTCCCGGCGTGCTGATCGCCGGCGCCGCAAGTCTATCGCTCCGGAACAGGCGTGGCGCGAGTCAGAACCGCAACTGGAGCCTGGCGAAGAGGGTGTCCGCGCCGAGGCCCGACCCCACGGAGTCGTCCGCGCCCGCCCGCAGGAACTCATACCCGAACCGAAGCCCGGCGTTGTGCGAGAGGTCCACTCCCGCCTCCGCGCCGATCGCCAGGAACCGGCGTTCGTCCTCGTCCGGGCGGCGACCGACGCCGGTGCCGCGCAGGTGCAGCCACTCGCCGAGGTCCCATTGCATCACGGTGTAGGCGTCCGAGAGCGGCGTGAGTTCCTCGGCGTCGTTGCCGAAGCCCTCGGTCATGCGCCGGTCGAGCCTCGCCGCTGCTCCGCGCACGGGCAGGTCCGGGCCGACGGTCGGCCCGGCGAGCGGAGCGCCGAGACGCACTTCGGCGGCGCGAACCTCGAGGCGATCCGACGACAGCGGCTCGATCACGAGGATGTCCGCGTTGTGCGCTTCCTGGGCACTGACCACGGGCAGGAGCCGGAGGGAGAGAGGCGAGGGGAGGGGTGCTGCTTCGCCGCCGAGCATCTCGGCCGACCACGGCGTGTCGGTGCCCAGCGACTCGAAGGGATCGTACGAATCGGCCTCGGTCGTGAACGCCGCCGGCGTCCGCTCCACGGCCAGGTCGAGCGAGCCGAGGTCGTCGGAGCACAGCCAAGCCAGGACGGCCGGGTCGTCCGGGCGTTCGACGGCGATGTCCTGTGCTGCTGCTGCGCTCGCGCGGACGAGCGTGAGCGCCGCGGCCAGCGTTGCGATCTCGCGGCAGCCTGCCATCGCACGGTCCTCTACCGATGCCCCGGGGGACGGTTGCCCCGAACGCCCGACGGAGCATAGAGCCGATGCGGGCAGGCGTGCCACGGACCGCGGCTCGGTCCGCGTGGATGCGATCCGTGCGCCGCCGTCGGCACAGCAGAGCGTGGCTCACTCGTCGAGGGAAGCCAGCCCGGCCCGGATGGCAATGCGAGCAAGTTCGACGCGGTTCGACGCGCCGAGTTTGTTACCGAGCGAGACGCGGTGCCACTCGACCGTCTTGACGCTTCGGTGGAGTTTCTTGGCGATGTCGGCGGTGGACAGGCCCTGGCCGATGAGGGCGAGGACCTCGCGTTCGCGCGGGGTGAGCGTGCCGATCGGCCCTTCGTCCCCGTGCCTGGCCTCGATCCGCTCGACGCCCGGTTCCGGCGCGGTCGTCGCGGAGATCGGATGGCAGACGATCAGGACACGGGCGGGTTCCCCCCGATCTGTCGGGACGGGGCGGACGTGGGCGCGGCGCATGCGGCCGCCAAACATGCCGTCCACGACCAACGGCTTGCCGCTCTCGACCGCGCGGCGGGCGAACTGGACCCTCTCATCGGCGACCTCCGTCGGCATGACGGTGCGGAGGTGCTGACCTCGCGCGGCATCAGGAGTCACGCCGAGGACTCGCGCCGCTTCGCCGTTCACGAAGTCGATCCTGCCGTCCGTGTCGTGAACCAGAACGCAAACGCCCGTATCGTCCGCGAGCGCCTGCCAGCAGACGGACGCGGGATGCATGGGTTGCAGGAAGTATTCCTCCCGCGGTCCGGTCGCCGGGGGTGACCCGGTCGGGGTCGATGTGGTAACCATGGGGTGCCGTATCCTCTGCGAGATGAAGACCGCCTCACGTACGCCCGACGGTCCGTCGCCGGGGCCCACCGCACGAGAGCCGGTCTCAACCACAGATTAATCGTTTCACCGGGGGGTCGGTCAAGGACGACCGACTCCGAAACTCCGCGAACAACCCAAAGATTCCCCGAAAAACCGCACGCACAAGCCGGGAAGCGGCTTTCTTACCCAACAGAATTACCCCACCCGCCTCCGCCGGGGGTCTCGATCACGAGTCTGTCTCCCCGCACCGCACAAACCCCGCAAGGTGCTGTTAGCGTTCCCTCACTTCCGTCCGCTCGCACGAGTCGTTCTCGGCCCGGCAGGCCGTCGTTCGCGCCATGTGCGCCGGGCGCGCCGTGTGCGCGTCGCTGCGCGTTGATCGAGATGGCTGCGGGGGCGAGGAACTCGATCTCGCGGACGAGGCCGTCGCCGCCGCGCCATCGTCCGTCGCCGCCCGAGCCGCGGCGCACGGCGAAGCGCACGATGCGCACCGGGTAGCGCCGTTCGATGACTTCCGCGTCGGTGATGCGGGTGTTGGTCATGTGTACCTGCACGCCGGAGGCTCCGTGGAAGCTCGGCCCCGCGCCCGCGCCGCCGCCGATGGTCTCGTAACACCCGCCACGCTCGTCGCCGAACGCGACGTTGTTCATGGTCGCCTGCCCGCCTGCGCACAGGCCGAGGGCGCGCACCAGCAGGTCGGCGATGCGCTGGCTGGTCTCGACGTTCCCGGCCGCCACGGCCGGGCAGAGCGTCGGGTCCGCAACGAACGGAGGGCGCAGCACGCCCTCGGGCACGCGGACGTCCACGGCTCGGAGCAGGCCCTCGTTGAGGGGCATCGGCTCGTCGATCATCACCCGCAGCACGTATACGACGACGCTCCGGACGATCGCCTCGGTCGCGTTGAGGTTGCCCGGATGAACGCCCGCTGTGCCCCCGAAGTCGATGGTCGCACGATCGCCGCGCGTCTCGATCCGCACGCGCAGCGGGCTGCCGTCGTCGAACGCATCGTCGAGGCTCACCACGCCCGGCGCGCGATCGCGGAGCGCACCGCGGACGCGTGCCTCGGCGCGAGCCTTCAGCGCGACCATGAACCCGCGGGCGGCCTCCGCGCCGAACGCCCGGGCGAGCGCGCGCAGCCCCTCCGCGCCGTACGCCACGGCCTCGACCTGCGCGAGCAGGTCCGCGGCGTTCGTCGCCGGGTCGCGGCTCGGGTGCGGCCCGCGCTCGAAGATCGCCCGCGCCGCCGACGGGTCGATCGCCCCGAGCCGGCCGAGCGTCATCGGCGGGATCACGACGCCCTCCTCCGCCAGGTTCCGCGAGTCCGCGGGCATCGAGCCGGGGGCGATGCCGCCGATCTCCGCGTGGTGCGCGCGGCACGCGGCGTATCCCAGCGGCAAGCCCTCATCGTCGCGCACGGCGAGCATCACCGTTACGTCCGGCAGGTGCGCCCCGCCGAAGCCGGGATGGTTCGAGACCGCGACCCGCCCGCCGAAGTCGGCGCCGAGCGCATCGCGCACCGCTCGCACGCACGCGCCGAGCGCGCCCAGGTGGACCGGCACGTGCGGCGCGCTGGCGACGAGTTCGCCCTCGGCGTCCACGATCGCGCACGAGAAGTCCAGCCGCTCCTTCACGTTCACGGAGAGCGCGCTGCGCCGCAGACGCTCGCCCATTTCCTCCGCGAGCGATGAGAGCCGGTTGATGAACAGTTCCGCGCGCACCGCGTCGGCCTGCTCGGCGGTGCGCATCGCCCCGCCCCCCGTCATCACCAGCGCGCCGCAGTCCGACACGCGGAGCGACCATCCGGGCTCGACGAACGTCGTGCAGTGCGGCTCGGTGACGAGCGCCGGCCCCTCGAGCGTCGCTCCGGGCCCGAGGGCGTCGCGCTCGACGGCCGCGCACTCCCACCACAACCCTCCGGCCCAGACACGCCCGCTCCGCATCGTCCACGCTCCGCCGGCGCGCTCGCGTGCGGCGAGACGCCGAGGCTCCGCGGGCGGACCGGCCGCCGCGGCCCGAGCAGAGACGACTTCGACAGCGCGCTCCGCGTGCGCCGCGCCGAAGAGCGCACGGTGCCGCGCCACGAACCGCTCGCGCGCTCCCGGCCCCGCGCCGACCTCGACGGCCTCGTCCTGACCCTCGAACCGCAGGTCCAGCCACACGCCCAGCGTTGAGATCGCGTCGGTGTCCACGCCCTCATCGGCCACCGCGTCCCGCGCCTCGCGCTCGACCTCCGCCTCCACGGCCCGCAGCCAGGCGTCGTCGCCGGTGAGCGGGCGGAGCACGGTTCGTTCGGCGAACCGCTCGATGCGCGCCGCGCCCAGCCCGGCCGCGCTGAGCAGCCCCGCGTCCGGCGGCACGACCACGGTCCGAACGCCGAGCCGTCGCGCGATCCCGCAGGCGTGCTGGGGGCCCGCGCCGCCGAACGCGACCAGCGCATACTCCGTCGGGTCGTAGCCCTCGCGCGCCGAGACTCGTCGCACGGCGTCGGCCATGCGTTCGTCCGCGATCTCGACGAATCCTTCGAGGAGCGCCTCGCGCGACATCGCGCTCGTTGTTGCCGCGAGCGCCTCGTCGGCGCGCCGTGCCGCCGCCTCGCCGTCCACCGGCACACCGAACCTCGACGCGTCGAGCCTGCCGAGCAGCAGGTTCGCGTCGGTCAGCGTGAGCGGCCCGCCCGCGCCGTAGCACGCCGGGCCGGGGCGTGCGCCCGCGCTGTGCGGGCCGACGCGCAGTTCGCCCCGCTCCGCGACGCACACGGACCCGCCCCCCGCCGCGACGGTCTCGACCGCGACGCACGGCGCGACGACGCGTGCCGCGCCGATGCGCGTCTCGAATCGGCGTGCGGGCGTGCCGTCGATGCGTGAAACGTCGGCGCTCGTCCCGCCCATGTCCAGCGCGATCGCCCGCTCGAACCCGGCCCGTCGGGCCGCCTCGGCCGCCCCCACGACCCCTCCGGCCGGCCCGCTGAGCAGCATGTCCGTAGGGCGAACTCGCTCTCGCCGCACCAGCCCGCCCGCGCTCGTCATGACGAGCATGCGTGACCGGCCGAGCGACTCGCGCACGCGGTCCAGATAGCCCTCGACGACGCCCGCGAGGTACGCATCGACGACGGCGGTCTCCGCGCGCCAGAGCAGTTTGATCCGTGACGACAGGTCGCTGGACGCCACGACGCGTTCGATGCCGCCGCGCTGCGCCGCCTCGGCCACGGCACGCTCGTGCGCCGGGTTGGCCCACGAGTGCAGGAGTGCGACCGCCGCGCTGCGTACGCCCAGCCCCGCCAGCCGCCCGGCGTGGCGTTCGACCGCCCGCAGGTCCGGCTCGCGCAGCACGCCGCCCCGGGCGTCGAGGCGTTCGTCCACTTCGACCACCGCTTCGCACAGCGGCGCGGGCCTCTCGATGCGCAGCGCGAAGAGGTCGGGCCGGCTCTGGTCGCCGATGACGAGCAGGTCGCCGAAGCCGCGGGTTACGAAGAGGGCGACTCGCCCCCCGCGCCGTTCGAGCAGCGCGTTGGTGGCGCGCGTGGTGCCGAGACGCATCTCCATGGGGGGGAGCGGCGCGCCCGCGGGCGTGCCGGTGGCCATGCGGGCCGCCAGCGTCGGCGCCTCCTCGTCCGCGGCGAGTTCGAACGGTGCGCCGTCGGCGGCCCAGACGGGCCATTCACCCATCACCGCGAGCGTGCGCGTCCCGGCATCGAACGACGCCACGATCGCGGCCGTTCCGTCGCCGCCGACCGGGCGTAGCGACATGCCTCTGGCGAACGCGCCGCCGTGCTCGGTCCATGCGCACTCGACACGTGCGGACGAAGGCCCGAGCCGTTCGAGCACGCGTCCCCGCACGGCGCCGACGCTCAGCGCCTTGGCCCGCCGCACGCCGCCGTCCGGTCCGACGGCGAGGCAGTCGGTGAAGGTTCCGCCGGTGTCGATCCAGACTCGCCACACGCGGCAAGCGTACTGCGCCGCGCACGGCATGGCGTGACGGTGCGCTGAACCCGATGGAACCGAACAGCCGATAGAGCCGGTCGGCCCGTACCATTACGCCGCACGATGCCCGACGAACCCTTCCAACGCCCGCCCGCACGACCGCCGAACGGCTCCGTTCACCGCTGGGGCAAGGGCACGCGTTCGCCGATCGAGGGGCGGATGCTCGCCGGCCCGCGATCGCGGACCGAGGAGTTCTTCCGCGTCCTTCGCATCACAGCGGAGTTCATCCGCGGGTTCCGCGCCCTGCACTTCGTCGGGCCGTGCGTCACTGTCTTCGGGTCGGCCCGTTTCAGGGAAGACCACCGCTACTACGTCATGGCGCGCGACGTGGGCCGCCGGCTCGCCGAGGCGGGGTTCGCGGTGATGACCGGGGGCGGTCCGGGCATCATGGAGGCCGCGAACCGCGGCGCGAAGGACGCGGGCGGCCTGAGCATCGGGTGCAACATCCAGTTGCCGAAGGAGCAGGAGCCGAACCCCTACCTCGACAAGTTCATCGAGTTCAACTACTTCTTCGTGCGCAAGGTGATGCTGGTGAAGTACTCGTCGGCGTTCATCGTGCTGCCGGGCGGCTACGGGACGCTCGACGAGGTCTTCGAGACGGGCACGCTCATCCAGACCGGGAAGATCGAGCATTTTCCGGTCGTCATCATGGGGCGCGATTACTGGAGGCCGCTGGGCGAGTTCCTGCGGCACACGCTCGTGCCCGAGGGCACGATCGACCCCGTCGACCTCGAACTGTTCTCGGCGACCGACGACCCGTCCGAGGCGGTCGAGCGCGTCATGGCCGGCATCCGTCCCGCGGACCACCCGCCCAGGCCGAGTCCGATCCTGGGCGAGTCTCGACCGGAGCCATCCGGCGCGCGGACCGCCGAAGGTGGGGGGTCGCACGGTTGATTCCGCATCATGCGCACCCTGCCGCCCATGCGCGCAGGAATGCGATGACGTCGAGCGAGTTCACCGACCCGTCTCCGTCGAAGTCCGCGACAGGATCGGCGTCGGCGTAGGCGTCCAGGAAAGCGATCACGTCGAGCGGATCGACCGAACCGCTCAGGTCGAAGTCCGCGGGGCAGTACGAGCATCCGTTCAGGCCGAACGCGTACGCCGCGCCGGGCTGGAACGCGTTGTCGATGCCGTCGCGGTTCGCGCCGACGAGCACGGCGTTGCCGTTGAGGGCGATGGAGCGGGAGAAAAAGTCGGGAACGGCGGGCGGAGCGACGTGCAGACCGTCCGCGTGCACCCACCCGTGGGTCTCGCGCCGGAAGACGCGGGCCGCGTTGTCCCCGCCGTACGCCGGGTCGGACCTCCCCCCGACGAGCACGAGGTTACCGGCGCAGGCGACCGCCCACCCGAAACTCTGGCCGCCGCTGGTGAGGGTCTGCTCGAACGTCCATCCGGCGTCGGTGAGCCTGTAGACGTCGGCGCGTCCCGGCGCGACACCCGGCGCGCCGACCACGGCCAGGGCTCCGGAGATCGCCACGGCCGACCCGGCCAGCGACCCGGCGACACCGCTGAACTTCGCCTCCTGGGTCCAGAGGCCATCGGGCGTACGCCGGAAGACATACGCCGCTCCGGCGTTGCCCCCCCCGTGCCTCGGCGCGCCGACGATGATCCGATCCGCGGAGACCGCGACCGAAGTGCCGAAGCGGTCGGATCCCGCGCCGTCCGCGGCCTGAAGCACGGCGACCTCGGTCCATCCCTCGTCGGGGTGCGCGGATTCGAGTTCGAAGACATAGATGCGTCCTGTGGCGGCGGGGTCGAGGTCCTCGGGCGAACCGACGACAACCCGCGTGCCTTGGACGCCGACGCTCAGGCCGAAGCGAGCGCCCTGCGGCGCGAGCGAGCCGTTCAGGCGCTGCATGTGCACCCAGCCGTCGGCCTGCCTCGCGAAGAGGTGGACCTTCCCCGGCGCGACGCTGGGAAACGCGCTCGGCGCGCCGACGGCGAGCAGGGCGCTCGACATGGCGACGGACATGCCGAAGTAGTCGCCCTGGGAGGCGTCGGGCGACACCAGCCGCGACGTTTCGACCCAGCCCGCGCCGTCATGGTCGAAGACATAGACCGCGCCGGTGAAGGGACCTTGCCGCTTCGTGCCGAAGGCCCCGATGGCGGCGGTCGGTCCGCGCAGCGCGACGGCGAAGCCGAACTGGTCGTCGTCCTCACCGTCGGAGGCGACGATCTTCTGGTGCTCGCAAGCCGTCTGGCCGAATGCGGGGACGACCAGCGACGCCACGGCGATCCAGACGCTCGCGGCCACAACTTGTCGGTGTTCGTCTCTCACCTGCCGAACTTCCGCCCCCGACGGCGACCCCACCATGAACCTAACCGGAGGGTTCGGCGGGTTCAACCAATGCGATGCGCACCCGGCGGGGCATCGGATGCATCTATCGGCCCGATTCGACCAAGGCTCGATGCTGGGTGCGCCGGAGAACACCGCCGCCCTTCGGCGCGCCCGGTGAAAGGGCCGACACCGACCCGATGAGACGCCCGCGCGGCACGATCCGGCGCTAGTCGCAGCCGAAAGTCCACGCGGAGAGGAACGCCAGCACGTCCAGCGTGTTGACGACGCCGTCCCTTGTGAAGTCCGCGGCCGGATCGCCGGCCACGTACGCGCTCAAGAACGCGAGCACGTCGAGCGAGTTGAGCACACCGTCGCTGTTGAAGTCCGCGGGGCAGTACGAGCAGCCGTTCAGGCCATAGACGTACGCCGCGCCCGTCTGGTTGAACGGGTCCGTCCCGTCGCTGTACGCGCCGACGAGCACGACGTTGCCCGACATCGCGAGCGTGCGCGAGAAGAAGTCCGACACGGGCGGCCAGTCCGTGCGCAGGGCGTCGGTGTGCACCCAGTCGCCAGTTCGGTAGCGGTACACGCGGGCGACGTGCTTGCCGGCGTAGTCCCAGTCCGATCGCCCGCCGACGACGACGGAATCGCCCTCGCACGCGACGGACCAGCCGAAACTGTTGCCGCCGCTGTTGACGAACTTCTCGAAGTTCCACGCCGCGCCGTCGTACCGGTAGATGTCGGCGCGGCCGTAGGTGCCGCCCGGTCTGCCCATGACGGCGACGCCGCCCGATATGGCGACGGCGGAGCCGGCCCGCGCGCCGGTGGCGGCCGGAAACTTGGCGACTTCGACCCAGTCGCCTTCGGGTGTTCGACGGAAGGCGTACGCCGCGCCCGCGTCGCCGTTCCCGTGCTGCGGAGCGCCGACGATGATGTGGTCGCCCGAGAGGGCGACCGCCTGTCCGAACCAGTCCTTGCCCGCGCCGTCGGAGGCGCGCAGCACGGCGACCTCCTTCCATCCCTCGTCCGGATTCTGCGGGTCCGGCTCGAACACATAGGCCTTGCCGGTGTCGGCGACGTAGTAGTCCTCCGGCGAGCCGACGACGATCCTCGTTCCCTGCACGGCCACGCTCCGTCCGAACCTCGCCGACGGGCCGGCCTGCGACCCTGCGAGGCGAAACTCGTGGAGCCACTCGCCGTCGTACTCGCGAAAGACATGGACTTTGCCGGGCTCATCGCTCGGGAACGCGCCCGATGCGCCCACGACGAGCAACCCCGGCGACATCGCCACCGAAACGCCGAAGTAGTCGCTCTGGGCCGCGTCAGGGGCGACAACGCGAGCCTGCTCGACCCACTCGCTCCCGTCGTGCCGGAAGACGTACGCCGCGCCCGTGAAGTAGCCGTGGTCCATCGTGCCGTATGCGCCCACGGCGAGCGCCGGGCCGCAGATCGCCAGACCGAAGCCGAAATGGTCGTCGTGGACGCCGTCGGACGCGAGGAGTTTCTGGTGGAGGCACGCGGTCTGGCCGGAGGCCGGGAAGGAGCACGCCGCCAGGGCGAGACAGGCTGCCAGCGTCGCTGCGTTCGTCAGGGTCTTCATCAGGCCTCCCGCGTTCACGCCATCCCCACGGGGTCGCCTCGGTGCGAGACTACCGCGCCGGACGGGGCGGCTCAACCGTCGTCGGGCGGATTCGAGCGGGGGGTTTGCCCCTTGCCGTGCTCGTGCCGTCGTGATACGCTGGCGCCATGCAGCGCAGAGCCGCCACGGTCAAGGACTACCTCGCCACGCTGCCGCAGGACCGCAGAAGGATCGTCGAAGCCGTACGGGCGGTGATCCTGAAGAACCTGGGCAAGGGGCTTGAGGAAGGGATGCAGTACGGCATGATCGGGTACTACGTGCCGCACAGCGTCTATCCGCCGGGGTACCACTGCGACCCCAAGCAGCCGCTGCCGTTCGCGGGGCTTGCCTCGCAGAAGAACCACGTGTCGCTGTATCTCATGTGCGTGTACTTGTCGCCCGAGGATGAGGCGGCGTTCCGGGAGGCGTGGACGAAGACGGGGCGGAAGCTGGATATGGGCAAGGCGTGCGTGCGGTTCAAGTCGCTGGACGACGTGCCGTTGGAAGTGGTGGGACGGACGGTCAAGAGGGCGACCGTGAAGAAGTTCATCGATCGGTACGAAGCGGTGCTCGCGACGAGGAGCAAGTCGTCCGCGAAGACCGGGGTCAAGCCGGCGGCGAAGCGGGCCGCGCCCAAGAAGAAAGCGGGCGGACGCAGGAAGGCGCCCGCCCGCGGATGAAGTGTTGGGGCGGGGTGGCGTGGTCAGCGGCGGCGGCGCGCGGCGAGCAGGCCCAGCCCCAGAACGCCGAGCGTGCCCGGCGCGGGAACGTAGACCAGCCCGAGCAGGTTGCCGGAGCCCATGAATCCGATGACGTTGGCGACTCCGGTGGCGGTGTCGATCCAGTAGAAGTTGTCGGTGCTGTTGTCGACCATGTAGAGGACGCCGTTGTCCCAGTTGTAGGCCAGGCCGTTGGGGTTGGTCGAGTTGACGAGCGGCCCGATGAGGGTGGTCGCGCCGTTGGCGCGGTCCACGGTGTAGAAGGAGTCCGCTCCGCTGTTCGTCAGGTACATCACGTCGGCGTGGGAGTTGTAGCCGAGGTTGGAGAACGACGACAGCGCGGACGTGCCGATGAGCGTCGCGAAGCCGGTGGTGGTATCGATGTTGTAGAGGCCGTTGTTGTGCGACGAGACGCCGTAGAGCGTGCCCGTGCTGCTGTCCCATTCCAGCCCGTGCATGACGATCGCCGAGTCGCCGTACGCCCCGACGAGGGTCGCTTCGCCCGTGCTCAGGTCGAGCGTGAAGAGCGAGTCGAGGCTCGTCGAGGTGAGGTAGACCGTGCCCGAGGCGCGGTCGAACGCCAGCCCGCCGGTGGTGCCGGCGTTCGCGCTCACCGACCCGATCGGAGTCTTCCCTCCCGTGGCGATGTCAATCTCGAAGAGCGCGCGGCTGCTGTCCACCGCGAACATCTGCCCCTGCGCCAGGCAGAGGCCCGCTGATGCGGCCAACGCCGCCAGCGAGGATCCGACGGAAACGGATCGTGTCATGGCTTGTCTCCCTTTCTTCCCCCGGACACGTCCGGGCGGTGCCTTTCCCACAGTAGAAGGGCACGTGCGGCGTGAATCAATCCCCGACACTGGAACTTCGTTCAAAGTTGTGCGCGCAGGCGGCGGCCCGGACCTCAGAACATCGCCCATACCGGGGCTTCGCCGGGCGTTGCGCCCCCAACCGGGGCGTTCGCCATGCGTATCGGGATCAAGCGGTGGGAGCGACACCCGAGCGGGCCGTCGCGGGGAGGGGGGACGAGTGGAGATCGGAGGTGTACTCATGCGAGGTTTCCAAGCCATCCGCGTCGCGGCTTCCGCGCTGCTGGGAGCCGCCGTTCTGTGCTCCGGATGCACGGTCGCGCTCGTCGCGGGGGCGGCCGCGGCCGGCATCGCGGGGACGTACGTCTACACCGAGGGCCGGCTCGAGTCGGTCGAGGACGCCCCGCTGGCGAGCGTGCACGCGGCCGCGCTCAAGGCCACGGAGGACCTGGGATTCTCGCTGGTGCGCGAGTCGCAGGACGCCTTCGGTTCGATCGTCGTCTCGAAGCGCGCCGACAACAGCGACGTCACGATCGCGCTCGAGAAGAAGTCCGACAAGACGACGTCGGTCCGCATCCGCGTCGGCATCATCGGCGACGAGGCCGTCTCGACGGAGATCCTCGCCCGTATACGGGAGAACCTGAAGGCATGAAGGCGCAGCCGACCGGGGACGGCACGCGAGTGAGCGTGCCGGGGTGCGCAGGCGGCGGCGGTCAAGCGGTCAGAAAAAGCCGGGTGAGTCGTCCGCGAGGACCGGGATCTCGTCGATCGGCGCTGGTTTGCGCCGCACAAGCACCACATGTCGCTGCTGTACCCGGGCTGCATGGACGGTTGTGGGCACGCGTACGAAAGCCGCCCGTCCTCCGTTTCGGAAGGCGGGCGGGAAGAAGGCGGCGTCGAAGCCATCGGCTCGGAAGAACGCGCCATTCGCGCGGCGATCGGGTGGGTGTGCCGATCAGCCGTCGGTGAACCTGTTCAAATAGAGGATGAAGTCCAACGAGTTGATGTTCCCGTCGCCGTTCGTGTCGGCGCGCGGGTCGAGCGATGTGTACCAGTTGAGGAAGAGCACGAAGTCCAGCGAGTTGGTGGTGCCGTCCAGGTTAAGGTCGGCAAGATCCGTCGAGAGCATCCGCACACGCGTGCCCTCGTAGATCAGCACGGTCTTGTCTGTGGGCGGGGCTGTCGGGAGCGCAGTAGAGGTGAACTCGCCAGCGCGGCCGCCGGTCGCGGTGATGACGTCGAAGAAGGTACCTTCGGCGGGGACGTAGCCGCCGACGTAGGCCGCGGTGTAGCCGCCCGAGATGGTCATGGCTCCCGTGGACGCGATGACTCCGTGATTGGCTGCGCCCGCGCCCTGCACCTCGATGCCCACGAGCGAAGTCGCCGAGAGGACGAGGTTGTCGACGACCTCAACCTTCGCGCCGGGCGCGGCCGAGAGCGTGCCGTCGTTAGTCCACGTCGTGTCGGAACCGGGCAGATCGATGCGGAGCGTGCCGGCGGTCGCGCGGACGGTGCCGAGGTTGGTGAGGTCCTCGACGCTGATGAAGATGCCGGTGCCTGTGGTGGCGTTGATGGTCCCGAGGTTGACGAGGGCCTGGGTGCCGGTGCCGGTCGAAGCGATCGTGGCGGAGTTGCTCGGCGAGCCGCCGTTGACGGTGGCGTTGGCGGCGATGGTGAGGGTGGAGCCGTCCGGCCCGGCGACGCGGAGGTTGTGGCTGTTGGAGTTGTCGTTGGCGAAGGTGATGGTGCCGTTGGAGAAGGTCTGGGTGCCGGAGAAGTCGACGGTGTCGAGGCCGCGGATGGTGAGGACGCCGTTGAGGGTCAGGCCGCCCGCGATGGTGAGGAAGCCGCTCGCGCCGGCGCGGTCGAGGTCGCCGTTGACGGTGATGGGGCCGTTCAGGCGGTTGTTGCCGCTGTTGCTGAAGAGGAGCGAGATGCCGTCAAAGGTCCATGTGCCACCTTCGAGTGTGCCGCCGTTGAGGGTCGTCGCGGCTTCCATCGTGGCGGTCGTCAGCAGGGTCAGCCGTCCGCCGGTGAAGTTGATGGCTTCGCGTGACAGGAGGCTGTTGATGGTTCGGTTTCCCGCGGTGTTGCTGTAGACGATCGTGGGGTTCGCGGCGACGTCGATGGTGACGTCGTCGGCTGCTCCGGGAATGGCGTTGTTGCTCCAGTTGTTAGGGTCGTGCCAGTTCGTGCCGTCGCCGCCACCGGTCCACGCCACGGCCGCAAGGAGAACGCGTCCCTCGAGCGGCTCGACGGAAGCACCGGATGCACCGACACCACGCCCCCTGATTCTCTTCTTCATGTTTGTACTCCCCTCGCTGTGAACGATGTCCGCGACCCGTTCGGCGAACGCACCGGTGTCGACCCGGGTCAGCGTCGATCCGAAGACTACACGGAGCCGGATGCTGGCACAACCCCCCTCGTTCAGTTTGACAGCGGATTCGGCTGGGGGCGGGAGAACACCGGGAATCGCTCTAAGTACCTATGTTCCAGACACTTGCGCGCCCATATCCTCCGCCGGATGCCCCGGAGGAAGTAGAGAAGGACGTCCGCGACGACTCGCCGCAACAATGAACGAAGGCCCGGCTGCGGGCCGGGCCTCCAAGGTGCCAACCGAGTGATGCGTGCGGATCAGTAATCGAAATCATCCCCCCCGCCCGCGGGGACCTTCTCCTTCTTCTCCTTCAACTCGACGATCGCGGCCTCGGTGGTGAGCAGCAGCGCGGCCACGCTGGCGGCGTTCTGGAGGGCGATGCGCTCGACCTTGGTCGGCACGATCACGCCCATCTTCACGAGGTCGCCGAACTCGTGGGTGAGGGCGTTGAAGCCGAAGTTGGTCTCGGTCGCCTCTTCCACCTTCGACGCGATGACGGAGCCGTCCAGGCCGCAGTTGGCGGCGATCTGCTTGACGGGGGCGGCGACGGCACGGTGCACGATGTCGATGCCGACGCGGACGTCGCCGCTCGCGGACTTGCGGATCTTGTCGAGAGCCTTGCGGGCGCGGAGGACGGCGACCCCGCCGCCGGGGAGGATGCCCTCTTCGACGGCCGCGCGGCAGGCGTGCAGGGCGTCCTCGACGCGGGCCTTCTTCTCCTTCATCTCGACCTCGGTGGCCGCGCCGACGTTGATCTGCGCGACGCCGCCGGCGAGCTTGGCGAGGCGCTCCTCGAGTTTCTCGCGGTCGTAGTCGGAGGTGGTGGCGTCGATCTGGTGGCGGATCTGCTCGATCCGGCCCTTGATGGCGCTCTGGCTGCCCGCGCCCTCGACGATGGTGGTGTTGTCCTTGTCGATGGTGACCTTCTTGGCCCGTCCGAGTTGCGAGATCTCGATCTTCTCGAGGTCGAGGCCCAGTTCCTCCATGATGGCCGTGCCGCCGGTGAGGACGGCGATGTCCTCGAGCATGGCCTTGCGGCGGTCGCCGAAGCCGGGTGCCTTGACGGCGCAGACCTTCAGCACGCCGCGGATCTTGTTGACGACGAGGGTGGCGAGGGCCTCGGAGTCCACGTCCTCGGCGATGATGAGGAGCGATGCGCCCGAGTCGGCGATCTTGCCGAGCAGCGGGAGCATGTCCTTGGCCGAGGAGATCTTCTTCTCGTGGATGAGGACGTAGGGCTTGTCGAGGACGCACTCCATGGTGGCGGGGTTGGTGACGAAGTGCGGCGAGAGGTAGCCCTTGTCGAACTGCATACCCTCGACGAGTTCGACCTCGGTGTCGAGCGACTTGCCCTCTTCGACCGTGATGACGCCGTCCTTGCCGACCTTGTCCATCGCCTCGGCGATGATCTTGCCGATCTGCTCGTCCTGGTTGGCGGCGCAGGTGCCGACCTGGGCGATCTCCTTGGAGGAGTCGATCTTCTTGGACATCTTGCGCAGCTCATCGGTGATGGCGGCGACGGCCTGGTCGATGCCGCGCTTGATCTCGTTGGGGTTCGCGCCGGCGGTGATGTTCTTCAGTCCCTCGGCGTAGACGGCCTCGGCGTAGATGGTGGCGGTGGTGGTGCCGTCGCCCGCGTCCTTCGAGCACTTGCTGGCGACCTCCTTGACCATCTGGGCGCCGAGGTTCTCGTAGGGGTCCTCGAGGGTGATCTCCTTGGCGACGGTGACGCCGTCCTTGGTGACGGTCGGCGCGCCGAAGGATTTCTCGAGCACGACGACGCGCCCCGATGGTCCGAGCGTGACCTTCACGGCGTGGGCGAGTTTCTGGACGCCGCGGAGGATGCGCTCGCGGGCGTCGGTGTTGAATGCGATCTGCTTGGCGGCCATGGTTCAAATCTCCAAAGGGCCAAATGGCCAAAGGGCCAGATGCCGTGCTAAGGGTGTTCGTTCGCTTCTCTGCTTCTCTGCTGTTCTGCTGCTTTATCTCATCCGATCCTGATCCAGACGAGTTGTGCGGCGTCGATGATGAAGACGTGCTTGCCGTCGGTGACCTTGACCATGTGGTCCGCCTCGTCCGGCAGGAGCATGGCGTTGGAGACGGTGCACTCGGCCGCGCCGTTGAAGTAGAACGCCGCGGCGCGTTTGCCGTCGAGTTCGCGGAGCGATTGGCGGAGTTGGTCAGTGTTCATGGGGAAGGGATCGAGGGGTCAAGGGACCAAGGGTTCGAGGGATGAAGGGGGGGAATCGCGGGCTTGATGCCTCGGTGCCTTGATCCCTGAATCCCTTGCTCCCTTCTTCTCAGTCGATGATCGCCAGCACGTCGTCCTCCGCCATCATGAGGAACTCCTGGTCGCCGAGCTTGATCTCGGTGCCGGAGTACGACGAGAAGATCACGCGGTCGCCCTTCTTGACCGTGAGCGGGATGCGCTCGCCGGTCTCGTGGTTGAGCGCGCCGTCGCCCACCGCTTCGATCACGCCGGTGCGAGGCTTCTCCTTGCCGGTGTCGGGCAGGTAGATGCCGCTCTCGGTCTTCTGCTGGGCCTCGTCGCGGCGGACGAGGATCTTGTCGTGCAGCGGTCGGACGGTGACTCTGGCCTTGGTGCGGGCCGGGGCTTTGGTCGTCGTTGCGGCCATCGATTGCGTCTCCTCTTGCGTTCTCTCGTGGGTGCGTCGTGGGTGAAACCGACTCGTCCGCGCTGGGCGGACGGGTTAGACGGTGAACGTGGGGTCGTGCCCGGGCCAGCGGCCGCGGTAGAAGCGGAGCAGGCATCGGCGGAGCACCTCGAGCATTACCTCCAGGTCGTTGGGGCCGTGCGGGCGGTCGATGACGGCGAACGCACCCGACCGCAACGCCGCGGCGATCTCGCGGCAGTCGTCGCGGTGCGAGCGGGCACGCTTCACGACCACGGTGGGGGGCGGCTGGTCGAGGCGGCGGAGCAGTTCGAGCAGGCGCGGGCCGCCCTCCTCGGCCTGCTCGGCGGCGGCGGGGGCGGCGGCGTCGAGCGGCAGCCCCAGATCAACCACCGCGATGTGGATCGGGTAGCGGGCGATGACCTCCGACGCCTGCCGACCCGTCCCGGCCCGGAGCGACTGGACCCCGATGGGCTCGAGCAGGCGCGGCAAACGGTCCACCCAGGACGCGTCCTCCCACCCCGCGTAGGAGAGCAGGAGGTTGAGCCGACCCCCGGGTTCAGTCGCCCGGCCGGAGCCGTGGTGAGCAGGATGGAGGCGCGCATTGATCACCGGCCGGCATTGGGCAAGTCCGGTGCCGGGATGGGGGCGTTCCGTGGGCTGTTGGCGCGGGTCGGAGCGTGCCGTGCGTGGCAGGACGCGGGTGAATCGGGGCGGTCGGGTGCCAGATTGGCAGCAGGGCGTCGGTCGGGACGTGTTAGAATCGCGGCATGGAACTGATCGCGGTGGCGTTGGGGGTGGTCGCGCTCGGAGTGAGTGGGGCCGCGGTGTGGCTGTGGCGCGAGCGGACGAGGCTGTCGGCCGAGGCCGAGCGGCTCCGAGAGGAGGCGCGAGCGGCAGGGACGGCGCGGGAAGTGGCCGAGCGGCAGGCGGCGCAGGCCGAGGGCCGGGAGGCGGAGTACACGCGGGAGTTGGAGTCGCTGCGGGCTGACGTCGGGCGGGTGCGGGTCGAGTTGGCGAAGGAGGTGGAGCGGCGAGAGGCGGAGAAGCGGCTGTTCGAGGAGCGCGAGGCGTCGCTGCGGCGTGAGCGCGAGGCGCTGGAGCGGCGGATCACCGATCTCAACACGCAGGCGGGGGACGTGTTCGAGCGGCTGGCGGCGGAGGCGCTGGACAAGTCGCAGCAGCGCATGCTCGACCGCGCGCGGGCGATGTGGGAGGCGCAGAAGAAGGAAGGCGAGGCGGAACTCGACAAGCGGAAGACGGCGGTGGAGGCGCTGGTCAAGCCGATCGGCGACACGCTGAAGGAAACGAGCGAGCGGCTGACGCGGCTCGACGCGCAGGTGAAGCAGGCGGGCGAGGCGAGCGCGTCATTGCGCGACGAGGCGTCGAAACTGGTGCGCGCCCTGAGCCGCCCCGAGGTGCGCGGACGCTACGGCGAGATCCAGTTGCGGCGGGTCGCGGAACTGGCCGGGATGACGGCGTACTGCGACTTCAAGGAGCAGGCCTCGGCGACGGACGAGGAGGGTCGGCGGCTGCGCCCGGACATGGTTGTGCTGCTGCCCAACGAGCGGAAGATCGCGGTGGACGCCAAGACGCCGACGGACGCGTACCTGCGGGCGGTGGAAGCGGCGACGCCGGAGGAGGCGGAGGAGCACCTGGAGCGGTTTGCGGGGCACGTCGAGGAGCAGGTGCGCCTGCTGAGCGCGAAGCGGTACTGGGCGCAGTTCGACGGCTCGCCGGAGTTCGTGGTGATGTTCGTGCCGGGAGATCAGTTCGTGGACGCCGCGCTGGCGCGGCGCCCCGAGTTGCTCGAGCGTGCCGCGCAGGCGAACGTGATCCTCGCCAGCCCCAGCACGCTGATCGGGCTGCTGCGGGCGGTGGCGGTGGGGTGGCGCGAGCACCGGCTGGCCGAGGAAGCGCAGCGGTTGCTCGAACTGGGGCGGGAGTTGCACCAGCGGGCGGCAACGGCGTTCGAGCACGTGGACGCGCTGGGGGCGGCGATCTGGAAGTCGGCCGAGAAGTACAACCAGTTCGTCGGATCGGTCAACCGCAATCTGCTGACCCAACTCAAGAAGTTCGAGGATGCAGGCGTGAAGGGGAGCAAGGACATGCCCGCGCTGCCGGGAGTCACGATCCCACCGTGCGGATCAATCGCGATCATCGACGGTGGTGCGAGCCGCGCAATCGATTGAGCGGGCGCGCGGATGAGCCGGGAGCGAGGCCGGCGCATGGGAAAGGCCCGGCGTAGGAGACCGGGCCTTTCCGTGTTGAGGAAACAGGCTCGTGAGTCGGGCGGGGCGTGGTCGGCCGCGCGGGAGCGATCGCGTGTCAGTTGCAGCCGGCGTTGTAGAGGTTGAGGAAGTTGAGGACGTCGAGCGTGTCGTGCGTGCCGTTGCCGTCGAGGTCGGCGGAGTCGTCCTTGGCGGACCAGGCGTTGAGGAAGAGCAGCACGTCGAGCGTGTTGAGGCTGCCGTCGCCGTTGAAGTCGGCGAGGCAGGGTGTGACGACGATCATGGCGTTGACGCGGAAGCCGGCGTCGTAGGTCGCCTTGAGCGCGCCGGTCTGGGCGTCGAAGCGCTTGATGACACCGGAGGTGTCGGAGACGAGGACGTCGCCGCCGTGCATGGCGATGGCGGAGCAGTTCACGCCGACGCTGAAGGTGGACTTGTAGTTGCCGTTGGTGGCGTCGAAGCGGTAGACGATGGCGTGCTCCGCGCCGACGAGGAGGTCGGTGCCGTCGGTCGTCGCGCTGCGGACCTGCCCGCCGCAGACCGTGAACATCTCGAAATCGTCGAACCCGACGGTCGTGCGGTAGATGGCGGTGGAGTTCGCGCCGGCGTAGATGGTGTTGTTGAAGATGGAGAGGGCGCGGATGTCGTCGTTGGCGTAGTAGGTGTCCGTGACCTGCTTGGCGACCGGGTCCACGCGGAGCACCTGGCCGGTCGAGCCGGAGATGTACAGGCTGTCGCCGTACATGACCATGTCCGTGCAGTTGGAGGGGACGGGCCAGAGGTCGACGGGGAAGCCGAGGTCGAGATCGATGCGGTAGATGACGCCGTTCGAGTCGGCCAGCAGCAGGTCGCCCTGGTGCTTGGCCATGGATGAGACTGGCCCGGAGCAGACGCCGGCGAACTCGAAGACGCCGGTGTCGGCGTCGGCCTTCATGAGGATGCCGTCCGGGCCGGCGACGTAGATCGTGTCGGCGAGCACGGGCGCGCCGAGGCAGGCGAGCGTGACGATCGAGGCGAGGCGAGCGGTGCGTGTCATGGTCGTTCTCCCGTGTGCGGGCCGGGTCTCCCCGGCGTGCGTGTTCACGGGCATTGTCCGGCCGCCGAGCCGCACACCCTGCCATCTGAACGGAGGGGTTCGGCGGCGGACCGTGGACAAGGGCGTGTGGAACGGGGACGCCCTGGCCCGCGGAATCGGGCTTCCGGGGCCGTTGCGGGGTGTCGCGGGTCAGGTTTCGAGGCGTGGGGGGCGTGTGCGTCCGACGAACCAGGCCATGAGTTCGCCGCGGCTGGAAACGCCGAAGTGGCGGTAGACGGCCATGACGTGCTCGTGGACGGTGGGGCGCGAGAGGTCGAGGCGGTAGGCGATCTGCTTCTCGCTGTCGCCGTCGAGCAGGCCGTCGAGGATCTGTCTCCGGCGCGGGGTGAGATCGGCGACGGACGGCTCGACCGCCGAGGCGAGCGGGCCGCCGACGAGCCGCCCGACGCGCTCGTGGACGTACCTGAGCATCCACCAGTGGCGTCGCCCGAAGGGGGGGGCGCCGACGGGGCGGTGGATCCAGAGCGAGTGGCACAGCCCGCCGACCGGGAGCCGTTGGAGCGAGATGACGTAGTCGTCGATGCCGCTGCGTCGGTGGATCTCGTTGAAGGCGCGCGAGCGGTACCACGAGGTTCGGTCCCAGAGTTGATCGCGCAGGCGCGTGACGATCGCGCCCGTCGTCCGTGCGAGGCTCGGGAACTCGGGGGTACGCTCGACGGGGACGTTTTCGACGTACTCGAGCCAGGCGTGCTCGGCGCGACGGTCGGGCCAGCCGAGGCGGAGGGAGCCGAGGTGCTGGTTGGGTCGGCCCGGCCCGAAGTCGCGCATGTTGCCGGAGATGCCGACCTGCGCGTCGAGGAGCGAGAACAGGCCGGTCAGCAGGCGCGTCTGCCACGCGTGATGGTCCGCGCCGTGGTCGCGGCACTCATCGACGAGCCTCGCACAGCGGCGGACGTCGGCGGGACGGATGCGGTCGGAAGCGGTCATCGTGGCCCGCCCGGAACGGACGCTCCTTCGATGACATCATATCCGCGGGAGACCGGCGCGCGCGGCCTTGCGCCCGAAGCGGCGATCGATCCGTGCGCGCGCGGGTCCGGGAACACGCGCGGCGCTCGACTGGAGCAGCGTCACAGCCCGTCCGGCATCCAGACGGGCAGGCCCCCGGTCTCGCGCTCGACGCGCTCGCTCAGGGGCACTCCCCACGCGGCGAAGTAGGGGCCGAGGTGGCGACCGACCGTCCTGCCGAAGCGGACCGCGAACTCGTCGCGTTTGGCGTCGTCGTCGCGCGGGCGCTTGTCCGGCGCGAGGGCGTCGTAGGACCGGAAGGTCTCCCGGAACGCCTCCCAGCCGAACGCGTGCCAGAGCAGCGCGTAGGTCTGCAGCGCGAGGAACGGGTCGGCCTTCCAACGGTCGAACGGCGCGCCGCGATCGCGGTGCTCGATCATGGTCGCGAGGGCGCGATCAGGCTCGGTGCGCATTGCCTCGTCGTCGAGCGAATAGCCGTTCACGGTGTTCAGCGCGAGCACCGTGAAGATGTTGACTGTCACTTCCCCCGTGCCGGCGAAGGTCCAAGCGGGGTTCTGGTGCGCGTGGCCCATCTCGTGGTAGTGGCCCCAGAGTCGGTTCGGGCCTTCGGCGTCGAACGCGCTCGGGTCGACCATCGCGCGGGCCTCGTTCAGCGGGATCACGATCGGCGCGTCCGACGGGCAGTACATGTACCCCCACGACAGGCGCCGCTCGGCGACGTAGCGGTACTGCCGGTCGGGCCAGTGGCGCGGCGAGCGCGGCTCCATGCTCTGCATGACTTCGTGCACACGGTCCCAGTGGCGCATCACCACGTCGGGGTCGTCCAAGTCGCGGATCGCATCGGCGGGGAGGGAGAAGGCGAGGCGGTCGGACTCGAGTTCCGCCCACGGCGCGGGAAGATGGCGCAGGCGAGTGCGCCATTCGTCGAGGTCGGTGTGGCCCAGCCGGAACCGGGGCATCTCGACGGCCCCGGAGATCTCGACGGTCACCGCGCCCGCGCCGGCGACGGCCGGCGGCAGGTCGAGGTAGACCGGGCCGCCGATCGGCGAGGCGACCGTGCCGCGGGCGTTCTCGATTGGTGATCGGAAGACGGCCACGGGCATCCGGACGCGTTCCTCGAACTGCTGTGGGTCGAGCCAGCACCCGATCTGCACGACCATGCCGCCGGACTCGCCGTCCATGACACGGGCCTCGATCCGCTCGCCCGCGGCGGCGTACAGCCCGGTCGTCCGCCAGCCGGGGATGCCGTCGTCGAAGGTGATGCGGCGGGTGAGGCGCGGCGCGTCGGCCGGGACCGAGCCGGGGAACGCGGCCGCGCTGGGGTGAGCGCGCGCGAAGCCCTGGGCCGCGCGGCGTGCCTCAAGGTCGAGCAGCGCGCACGCCATGGGCGCATCGTCCGGCCGCAGGGGGCGCTCGCCCATCGAGCGGTAGGCGTCGTCCAGGGCGGCGGCGTGCCGCGACGCGAGTTGATCGGCGCGGCGCATGAGTTCGCTGTCGAGGGGGAGGACGGCGAGCGCTTCGCGCACCACGCGCGCCGCGAGAGCGGCGTCGCCCTCGGCATCTCCGGCGAGAACCCGCAGGGCGTGCTCGGCGTTGGCGAGGCGTGCCGCGGCGGGGTCGATGACATACAGCCCGTCTCTGCCCGGGGAGAGGGCGCGCTGGGTGTAATAGATGCCGTGCCCCCCGAGGAGGCGGTTGGCGGCGAGGTCGTCCACGGAAGCGGCGTGCCCGAGTTGGAGTTGCCCCCACGCCGTTTCGAGCGCGAGCAGCGCGCCGCCCTCGCGGAGCCAGGCTCCGAGTTCGTCGAGCCGGCCCGCGCGTGCGAAGGCCTGCGGCGAGCCGACGATGAGATCGACGTCCGCGAACGGGAGCGTTCCCGGTTCGCCCTCGGCTGCCCGCAGCGAGAGTCCCCGCTCGGCGAGCGCGCGGACGAGCGGCTCGGGCACGCCCCAGGCCGACGTGCGCTTGTCCTCCGCAAGCCACACGAGTTGGGCCGCGAGAAACGCGCGGGTGTCGCCGCGCTCGTCGTTCAGGAATCCGCCGTGCCCGAGGGCGACAACGCGGCCCTTTCCGACGGTGGCCCGCGCGGCCAGCACGGTGCCGTCGGCGAGCACCGCGAGCGGCTCGGCGCTCCCGGTGACCACCATCGAGGCGGGGTTGCCGCCGGTCGCGATGGAGGTGGCGTCGCTGTCGGCGGCGGCGATGGTCGGCGCGAGCATGGCCGCGATGCCGAAGAGCGCGAGCGTGAGCGTTCGGTTCATGGGCGCGAGTCTACGCGAGCGCGGCGGGCGCATGAAAACGCCGCGGCCGGCGGGGCCGCGGCGCAGCGTGCGAAGGGAAGCAACGCGGCGGTCAGCCGCCGCCGCCGGGGGGCGGGGGCGAGCCTGCGCCGCCGCCCGTCACGGCTCGGACGGGGACGTTGACGAACTCGGCGAAGTCTGCGAGTTGGGTGTCGACCGTGAGTCCGACGTATCGTCGCCCCTGCACCATCGAGACGGCGTGCGCCGACGCGGGCCACCAGGGGTAGCCGTTGAGTTGGCGGTGGACGAAGTCGGGCGCGCTGACGATGATGCCGCCCTGGAAGTACCGCATGGTGGAGGTGCCGCCGCCGGTGGTCCACTGCTCGGGTTCGACGAGCGCGGTGAGGATGTCGATGATCTCCTCCGCGCGTTCGGAGCGCGGTCGCATCTCTTCGCGTTCCTGCTGGGCGTCGCGGAAGGGGCTTTGCCCGCCCCCGCCTCCGCCTCCGCCGCCGCTCTGAAGGACGGACTGGAGGTCGATCTCGGGGGCTTCGTCGTAGTCGGGGATGATGAAGAGCAGGTCGTCGATGGGGTAGACCTCGACGCGGCGCCGCATGGCGAGGCGTTCCTTCGGGCCGCACTGGACCGCGCCCCACTCGGTCATCTGCCAGGTGTTGCCGCCGGAGTAGAAGGAGGCCGGGCCTGCGGCCTGATCGAGGACCATCTCGAGGAGTTTGAGCGCGGTGACCCGGTTGGCGCGCAGCGCGATGGGCTGGTCCTTGTCCAGACCCTCGGCGTTGCGGTCGTCCATCCAGAGCGGCTCGATGTCCGCGCCGGTGAGTTCGGTGATGAACGTGATGACGTCCTCGAGGCGCTGATCGCGGAACTCGATGGTGACAGGGCGCATCATCTTCATCAGGTTCTCGCGCTTGGCGGCATCGACGCCCGGGGCGCGCCGGGTCGACGCCCCCGCCTGCTGGGCGAGGGCCACGGGCGCGAGGAGGCCGACCCCCGAGACAGCCAGCACCGCGATGGCGAGCGAACGGGTGAGGTTGGTGCGACGCATGGTCGGGCTCCTTTCCGCGGCCGCGGTCCCTGCATGGGAACATCGGGCGGCCATCCCTGCCCCTTGTCATTGAGTTTACGGCCCGGAGGGCGTGGCGGGAGGGACTTTTTGCAATCCCCGACCGTCCGGGGCGCGTTTCCGCGTCCCGGCGAGCGTTCGCCGGGAGGGCGCCGGCCCGGAGGAGCGGCCGGCGGTGAGCGCGAGAGCCGATTCGCGGGCGGCGCGGGGGCGGATGCGGTCTGCTCTGCCGGAAGCCGGAAAAAGCCCGTGGTCGCGCCGGAATGGCTTATCCGGTCGGATCGGGGTGCCGATGAGGGTGGTCCCGGGGCCGGCGTGGCCCGGGGGCGAAGCGCAAGTTCAGACCCGATCGGACTGCCCGTGGCGACCCCCCCTCGGAAGCAAAGACGGCCCTCGCGGTCGGCCGATAGGCCGGTCGCCCGGAGTCGTGGAGGGGCCGGCGCCCAGCGTGCCAAGGCGGGGCGGAACGAGCGCGGGAAGCGCGCCGGGGATATCGCCGCCGGCGCAGCGCAACGACCAGCAGGACAACGCGGCCGATCGACGGCCGTCAGGAAGCGTTCAGACAGGAAGCACTCACAAGGAGACTCGACGATGACGACGACGCAGATTCCGAACCCGCAGACGTTTGGGCAGAACGGCTGCTGCACGCCGTTCCCCGGCCAGACCTTCCAGAACGTCCCGTTCAACTGGTGCGGTCCGACGTTCAACGGCCCGACGAACTACGGGACCAACTACCCCACCGGCAACATCGGGTACTCGAACTCGAACGCGTGGTGCTGGCCCCAGCCGTTCGGCTGGTTCAACCCCACGTTCTCCGGCCAGAACTACTCCGGCCAGAGCCACTTCGGCTCGTACCCCTGGAACTGCAACCCCTCGTTCTTCAATGCCTGGAACACGGGCTTCCCGTCCTTCAATTCCACGAACTGGAACACGTTCGGCTCGTTCCCGTGGTCGTGGAACCAGGGGTACGGCTTCAACAACACCGGCTGGCAGTCGCCGTTCTCCTGGTGGAACAGCGCGATCGCGTGCAACACGCCGTTCACCGGCGAGTGCTACCCCGGCTGCTGCCCGCCGTCGTTCGGCTCGTGGCACGGCTCGAACTTCAACCCGGTGTACAACGGCTTCTTCAACACCTGGCCGACGCCCATCAACACCTTCGGCTTCAACCCCTGGAGCACGATCCCCTTCTCGCAGTACGGGTACCCCTACGGCACGATCCCGCACTACGGCTACACCAATAACTCCTTCCACGGGTACGCCCACAGCCCGTTCCACGGGTATCAGGGCGGATACAACTGGCCGATCCCCTCGTCGAACGTCCCGTTCGGCTTCGGCACGCCGGTGACGAACTACGGCTCGTTCCCGAACACCGGGTTCAACGGCGTGTACCCCCAGGGCTACCCGTTCCCCGGCACGCCCTGCGGCCCGCAGGGCACGGACATCCACGGCAAGCCCGGCTTCGGGATGAACCGCGAGGCGGCCTGACGATCGACTGACCGACAGCGCGATCCTTGCCGAGGCTCGGGCTTCATCGCCCGGGCCTCGTCTCTGCGCGCGAGCGGCTACTTGCGGTAGTACTCGCGGATGGTGACGCCGCGCCAGGTATAGGGGCGGTACCCGAAGGCGGAGTCCTGGAGCGGTTCGAGCGGCGGCTCGAAGCCGGAGTAAAGGTAGGTTTCGAGGAGGTCGCGCCTCGGGACCCACGACGCGGAGCCGTCGCAGAACGCGGAGTTGAGGCCGTCCGAGCCGTGGTTGTTCCACGGCTCGGGCCAGTTATTGGTGCCGTCCGCGCGGCCGACCCCGATGGCGAGACCGGCGGGGTCGGCGTCGTCGTTGTCGTTGTCGAGGATGATGATGGTGCGTGAGGGGAAGGCGACGGTCGCCTGCGTCTTGAGCAGGTTCTTCGTCTGCTGTTCGAGGATGTCGATACCGCCGCCCGGGGTGTAGGTCCAGCCGAGTTGTGCGCCGATGGTGCCCCGCCCGCGACCCGAGACGACGACGCCGTCGAGGAACTTGCCCTCGTCGAACCAGGCGAAGGTCTCGTAGGAGTGGCCGCCGATCTGGTCGTGGCGGTCGTCGGCGGAGAAGAAGTGATCGAACAGGAAGTTGCGCCCGTAGAGGAGCGGGAGGTCTTCGAGGAGCGGCTCGTCGGTCACCATGAAGTTGGGGCGGATGGTGTTGCGTGTGGCCGGGCAGATGGGCGCTTCGATCGCGGGCATGTAGTCGGGGTAGAACCACCCGACGTTGTCCTCGAACGTGAGGATGCTGGGAAGAAAGAGGGCGACGCGTGTGTCGTTGCTGTAGAGGTTGGCGGCGGTGGCGAGTTGGCGCGTGTTGGAGAGGCAGGCAGCGCGGCGTCCGGCCTCGCGGGCCGCGCCGAGGGCCGGGAGCAGCAGCCCGATCAGCAGCGCGATGATGGCGATGACCACGAGGAGTTCGATGAGGGTGAAGGCGCGGCCGGGTTGAGGCTGCCTGTCGATCAACGGGCTTCTCCGGGCCTGTGGCGGGGGCCGGGGTCATGGTACAGGATGCCGGGCCTCGGATCATCCCTCTTGGGCCGGGCGGCCTCCGGCTGTAGGATGACGGGCCGGCCGGAAGGTCGGCGAGGAGAGGCGAACATGAGACGGATCGCGCTGGCAGGAGCGGCGGCGGGGGTCGCGCTCGGGGTGGGGACGGTGTTCGGGCAGCCGGACAACGACGCCGTGATCAACATCACGGGGATGGAGTTGCGGTGCCAGATCTTCGGGCCGTGCTTCCCGGACCAGTCCCGCGACAGCGAGTCGCACCCGTTCCCCCCCGGGACGCCGCAGTACCTCGTGCCGGCGTCGGGGTACTCGTTCGCGATCGACGGCGTGGTGGAGACGAGCGGGCTGGTGGGGCTGGCGGTCCCGAACGGATCGACCATCGCTGAGATGATGGAGATCATCGAGCCTGGCGCGTCGCGGCTGCTTCGCGGGTACTCGCGCAACCTCCTGGGCGGGCTGCCGCTCTCGAAGAACGGCGTCTTCGCGCAGACGTTCAGGGGTGAGGCGGCGGGGATTGAACTCTCGATCACGATCGACACATGGGTTCGCAACGACGGCGCGGCGTTCTTCGAGATCCGCGACATCGACATCCCGCTCGGCATCCTGTTCGGCACGGTGAAAGTCACGAGCGGGACGACAGGGGTCGAGGTCTGGAACGCCTCCGCGAGGCAGGAGACGGAGTGGCATTTCGAGGGCGATCTCGGATCGGTCGCCGGGTCCGGGCCGTCGATGCTGCGCTACCTCGACGATCCGGCGTTCGGCACGATCCTCGGCGGGATCGGGAACGAGGACAACCCGGACCCCAGCATCCCCACGGGCGTGACGGAGCAGCAGTCCTCGTTCGCGACGACGGCGCAACTCGGCATCCCCGGGCCGGGCGGCAAGGACGACGTGGTGTACGTGACCAGCCCGGCGCGCAACCTCACCGACACGGACCCGAAGAACTACCGCGGCATCGGGCTTGCCCTGTATCCCAGGACCCAACCGGCGTTCCCCGGCACGTGGTTCGGCCAGTGGACGATGGTGTGGGACATGTACATCCCGCACGACACGTGGAACAACCACGAGTGGGCCGCCGCGCTGGTCCACGGGAACCACAACAACGAGGGGGGGGCGGACATGTTCATCCGCAACCCCGCGTTCGGCGGCGGCGGCGTGATCGGGTTCGACCGCCAGCCGGGACAGTACCTGAGCACGCCCCTCATCACGCCGGGCGAGTGGTTCAGGCTCGCGTTCGCGTGCGACCACATGCAGGGCGGCATCGGCCGCGTCTACGTCAACGGGCAGTTGGTCGGCGAGACGGGGAGCGACTGGCTCTACGACAGCGTCGATCCGGGCGACCCGCGCTACGGCGACGGCGAGGCGGTCGATCCGGCCGACTGGCAGGCGTGGGGCGAGTTCCCCAGCCCCTGGGCGCGGAGCAGCGGGACCGAACCCGGCTCGGTCGGCCCCACGCCGCTGGCCTCGACCTTCTGCCTCTTCGCCGATCTCGGGAGCGCTGAGTTCGGGCCGGGCGGGCGGAGCGAGGTCGTGTACGTCGCGAACATGTACTTCGCGGACGACGCGCTGAGCGGGGCGGAGATCGCCGCGCTGGGCGGGCCGGACGCGGACGGGATCGTGTTCAAGAAAGGTCCGGGCTGCCCGGCGGACTTCAACGGCGACACGGTGGTGAACACGCTGGACTTTGTGGCCTTCCTGAACGCCTTCGTGGGGGGTGATCCGAAGGCTGACTTCAACGGCGACACGGTGGTGAACACGCTGGACTTCGTGGCCTTCCTGAACGCCTTCGTGGCCGGATGTCCGTAGGGAGGCCCCGGAACGGAGAGCGGGCGTTGATTCTCGGGTGGAGTCGCGGACCCGTATCAACCTTGGGGTCGGGATGACCGATCCAAGGGTGATGGACCTCTGAGCCGGGGGGAGCGCCCGGCTTGCCGCTCGACAGGGGAGATCGCGTGAAGCAGGGCGGGCCGGGATCGAGTGGTGCGAGACGTTCGTCCCGAGGACGGCTTGGCACGTCGCTGCTCGTGCCGGCGCTGATCACCGCGGTCGGCGTCGGCGCGACGCTGGTGGTGCACCGCGTGCTGGTGTCGCGAGAGCGGAGCCTCGCCGCCTCGCGGTTCCAGACCGACGCGGCGAGGCGGGCGGCCGCGATCGACGCCGAGATGGCCAACGCGGTCGATGCGCTGTACGCGCTCCGTGCGTTCTATGAGGCGTCCGAGTCGGTCGAGCCGGAGGAGTTCGCGCGGTTCGGGCGCGAGATTCTGAGGCGGCACTCGACGGTGCTTGCGCTCGACTGGGCGCCTCGTGTTCCGTCGGAAGAGGTCGAGGCGTTCACGGCCGCGACGCGCGAGGCGATGGGCGACGAGTACACGATCCTGGAAATCGACGAGACGGGTTCGTTGATGGCGGCGGAAGCCCGGCCCATCCACTACCCGATCCTGTACACGCGCTCCGCCCCACCGGCCCGGGAGTTGCCGGGCTTCGACCACGCGTCGGAGCCTGGTCTGCTCTCCGCGCTGGAGATGTCGGCGTGGAACGACGCGCCGGTGGCGAGTGCGAGGCGCAACGTGGTCCGGCTGGCGGAGGGGATCGGCGACCGAGGCGGGGTGACGGTCTTCCTGCCCGTGTTCGAGGGCGGGACCGCGCCGTCCGCGGCGCACCTTCGGCTCGGGGCGGCGTCGGGGTTCCTCGCGGCCACGATGCGGCTGAGCGACCTGCTCGCGGCCGCGATCCGCGACCTGCCGGCGGGGCAGATGGACGTGCATCTCTACGACCGTCTGGCCGACGGGAGCGAGCATCCGCTCTATTCGACGGCCTCTGGCGCGGCGGCCCCCATCGCGCCGTTGCGGGCGGGGGGCGAAGCCCGATCGGAGATGCGTCAGGCCGTGCACTATTCGACGCTCGGGCGCGACTGGGTGGCCGTCTTCGACGCCCACACCATCGGTCCCTACTACGAGGCGGGCCGCGCGTCGACCTGGTCGCTCTGGTGCGGGCTGCTGCTGACCACGTTCGGACTGGCGTACGTGCAATCGCTGCGCGCGGCCAACGCCCGGTCCGAGCGGCTCGTGGAGGAGCGGACTCGAGAGTTGCGCGAGCGGGGCGAGCGGCTCCGGGCGATCCTGCAGACGGCTCCGGACGCGGTCATCGTTGCCGACGAGCACGGCGTGGTCGAGTCGGTGAACCCCGCGACCGAGCGGATGTTCGGGTACTGCGCCGAGGAACTGATCGGTCGCGAGTTGACCGTGCTCATGCCGGAGCGGCTGCGGGAGCTGCACCGCGCGGGGATGCGGCGGCGCCGCGACGGCGGGGCTGGTCGGGCGGTCGGGGGCGGCGCGTTGCGGACCTACGGTCTGCGAAGAGACGGGCTGGAGTTCCCGATCGAGTTGTCCGTCGGCGAGTTCCGGCTGGGCGAGCGCGTGCAGTTCACGGGCATCATCCGCGACGTGACCGAGCGCAAGCGAGCGGAGGACGCGATCCAGAGCCTGAACGCCGCGCTCGAGGAGCGGGTGCAGCAGCGGACCGAGGCGTTGCAGCGCATCGTGGACGAGTTGGCACAGTTCGCGTCGATCGCGTCGCACGACCTCCAGGAGCCGCTGCGGAAGGTGCTGGTGTTCGGCGACCGGCTGCGCCAGCAGTACGAGGGCGCGCTGGGCGAGAAGGGCAAGGACTACCTGTCGCGGATGCTCAACGCGGCGGACCGGATGTCGTCGCTGCTCAACGACCTGCTGGAACTGACGCGCGTGACGTCGAAGGGGAGCCCGTTCGAGCGGGTGGATCTCGGCGAAGTCGTGCGCGCCGTGCTGACGGACCTGGAGGTCGCGCAGCAGGAGTCCGGCGGGGTCGTCGAGGTGGGCGACCTGCCGACGATCGACGCGGACGCGACGCAGATGCGCCAGTTGTTCCAGAACCTGCTGTCGAACGCGTTGAAGTTCAGGAGCGATGAGCGTCAACCGCGCGTCACGATCGAGGCCGAGTGCCCGGCCGATGGAGGCGGGGCACCCTCGTTGTGCCGGCTGGTGGTTCGGGACAACGGGATCGGCTTCGACGCGAAGTACGCCGGGGTGATCTTCGAGCCGTTCCACCGACTGCACGGGCGGTCGGAGTACGAAGGCTCGGGCATGGGGCTGGCGATCTGCCGGAAGATCGTGGAGCGGCACGGGGGCCGGATCGCCTCCGAGGGACGGCCGGGCGAGGGGGCCGCGTTTGTGGTAGAACTCCCGTTGAGGCAGGGGACAACCGGGGACCAGCCATGCCGCAACGCAGCGAACGACCGGTCACCGTCCTCGTCGCCGAGGACGACCCCGACGACCGCCTGATCACGCGCGAGGCGTGGGACGAGGCGTCGTTGGACAACGACCTTCGGTTCGTCGAGGACGGGGAGGAGTTACTGGACTACCTGTTCGCCCGCGGCCGCTACTCGGAAGCGAGTGCGGCGCCGAGGCCGGGGCTGATCCTGCTGGACCTGAACATGCCGAAGGTGGACGGGCGGGAGGCGTTGCGGGAGATCCGCAGCCACGAGAGCCTCCGGTGCGTGCCGGTGGTGGTGCTGACGACGTCCGGCGCGTCGGAGGACGTGGCGTGGGCGTACGACAGCGGCGCGAACTCGTACATGCGCAAGCCATCAACTTTCTCGGGGCTGTCGGAGACGGTGAAAGCCATCGGCCGCTACTGGCTTGAGCACGCGGAACTGCCGATAGTCGGCGGTGATGGAAGCGCCGGCACGGAGTCCGATAAGAGTTCTGCTCGTTGACGACGACGAGGACATGCTGGTCCTCGTTCGGGCGTGGCTCGAGGACGTCGAGTCCGGCCGATACGAGGTCGATTGGGCGCCGTCCGCGGCGGACGCCCGCCGGATCATCGGCGATGATCGGTACGACGCGTACCTGATCGACTACCGGCTCGGCGCTGAGTCCGGGATCGACTTGCTTCGCGAGGTGGCGGGTGCGCTGCCGGATCGGCCCGCGATCCTGATGACCGGCCAGGGCGGGCGGAGCGTGGACCGCGACGCGCTGGAAGCCGGGGCGACGGAGTATGTGCAGAAGTGCGCGGCGAGCGCGGAGACGCTGGAGCGCGCGATCCGCTACGCGATGGCGCAGAAGTGCGCCCAGCGGCTCGAGCGCGAGCGCCGCTCGGCCCAGGAGGCGGCGCGGGCGATGGAGCGGGTGCTGGCCGTCGTCGCGCATGAACTCCGCACGCCCCTGACGTCGCTGCGGCTGATGTCGGAGTACCTGCTGGCGCCGGACTCGCGCGGCGGGCCGGAGTTGGAGCGGTTCCTCGCGTCGATCCACGGCGAGACGCTGCGGATGACCGAGACGGTGAACAACGTGCTGGAGGCGGCACGCTTCGACAGCGGGTTGGCACGGTGGAACTGGGGGACGGTGCGGGTCGCTGACGCGGTGGAACAGGCGCTGGAGACGGTGCGGCCGCAGGTGGACCGGTCGGCGGTGGAGGTCGTGTCGTCCGTCGAGCCTGAGGACCTCACGATGCTGGGCGACGCCGACGCGATCCGGCGACTGGTGATGAACCTGGCGAGCAACGCGGCGAAGCACACGCGCGCGGGGCGGATCGAGGTCCTGGCGACGGGAGCGGCCGAAGCGGGTCAGCCTTGCGTGCGGATCGAGGTGCGCGACACGGGAAGCGGCATGCCGCAGAGCGTCGTGCGGCGCCTTGGAACGGCGTTCGCGCTGAACTCCGGCATCGTCGGCTCGGCGGCGTCGCACGGGACGGGCCTCGGGCTGGCGATCTGCAAGGGCATCGCCGCATCGCACGGCGGGACGGTGCGCGTGCTGTCGAGCGAGGGCGAAGGATCGAGAATCGTGGTGATGATGCGGGCGGATCTCGATGCGCCGGCCGCGGTCGCGGAGGGCGTGCAGATCATCCGGGAGGCGGCATGAAGCGCGTCCTGGTCGTGGACGACATGGCGGTGATCCGCGAGCCGATCGCGGCCGCGCTGCGGCGCGAGGGCTTCGACGCGGTGTGCGCGGCCAACGGTCGCGAGGCGATCGGGCTGATGCGCACGCAGCCGCCCGACCTGATCCTGCTGGACCTGGGCATGCCGGAGATG
Source organism: Planctomycetota bacterium (assembly GCA_014584315.1). Taxonomy (GTDB): domain Bacteria; phylum Planctomycetota; class Phycisphaerae; order Phycisphaerales; family UBA1924; genus CAADGN01. Next base: position 115,182 of record JACTNA010000031.1, read on the forward strand.
GACGGGCTGGAATTGCTCCGTCGCATGAAATCCGACGCGACGCTGCCCTCACCCCCGGTGGTGGTGCTGACGGCGGCGGGCGATAAGGACTCGGTGCTCAGGTCGCGGCAGATGGGCGTGCGGCACTATCTCCTCAAGGCGCAGTTCTCGCTGGCGGACATGGTGGCGAGAGTGCGCGAACTGACGGCGGATCGACGCGAGGAGGCGCCGACGGGGACGGGCGATGCGGTCGCTGCGAAGGTCGGGCCGGGAACCCCGGCAAGGGGCACGAATCGTGGGGCGTCGGCTTCGTCCGCTCCCGGCGTGCCGACGCCGACGGAGGCGGCGGCCGCGCTCCGCGATCTCAAGCCGCGGGTGGTTCGATCGGAACTGGTGGAGATGCTGGACCGTTGCGGGGAGTTGAAGGCGCTGCCGCCGAGCGTGGCGGAAGTGCTGAAGGTCGTGAACAGCCCGCAGGCGAACAGCGAGCAGGTGGCGGGGGTCATCAAGCGCGACCCGGCGATCGCGCTGAAGATCCTGCGTCTGGCGAACTCGAGCGCCTTCGCGAGCGGCACGCCCGCGGACACCGTCGAGAAGGCGGTGCTGCGGATCGGCGTGGGCGCGATCCGGCAGGCGGTAATGAGCATCGGCGTCGTTGATCGCTTCAGCAGCGTCGCCGTCGAAGGGTTCATGGATCCGGTCCTGTTCTGGGAGCACTCGATCGCGGTCGGGCTGATCGCGGCGGCGATGACCCGGGCGCGAGGCGAGGGGGAAGGTGACGCGGCGTTCACGATGGGCCTGCTGCACGACGTGGGGCGGGTGGTGTACGCGGAACTGCTGCGGGACCGGTACGCGGAGGTGCTCGCCAAGGCCGAGGAACTCGGGGTTGAAGTCGAGCGTGCCGAATCGCGCATGCTGCTGATGAACCACGCCGAGGGCATGGACCGCATCCTGCGCGCCTGGCATTTCCCGCGCGACCTGGTGGACCCGATCATCTTCCATCACCTGTCCGCGCCGGACATCCGGCGGCACTGCCCGAAGCGGTACGGGGAGGTGGCGACGCTCGCGCTGGCGGATCGCCTGGCGCACGCGTTCATGCTCGGTTCGAGCGGGAACGACGCGCTGTATCCGACCGACGAGTTGTGCCGCGGGCTGGGCGTGGGCGACGAGGTCGTCGCGGAGATCGAGCGGACGATCGAGGCCGAGACCGAGACGATCAAACTCGCCATGCTGGCCGCGCCGGGACGGGCGATGGAATGGAAGCGTCGGGTGGATCACTACGCGAAAGCGCTCGCCGCTCCGGTGCGTCCGCTGTTTGTGAGCGCTTCGCCGGCGTGCGACGCGTACCGGATCGCGCTGGACCGGCTGCGCGCCGCGGGCGATGAGCCTGCGAACGTGGGCGTGGTGCATTTCTCGTCGCCGGCGGATCGGCTCCCGGTGTCGCAGGCTTATGCGTCGGCGGAGGCGGACGCGGGGGTAGGCCGGCTTCCGCTGATCGTGCTCTCGCCGGAGGGCGCGGTGGCGCCTGAGGAGTCGGTTGCCGAGGGCAGGCGCGTGCTGTTGCTCCCGACGCCGACGCCGATGGCGAGGCTGACGGGTGCATTGAACGCGGCGGTCGAGGCGTCCGCGGCGCGGGCGGCGGCCTGAGTCGGCGCGGGCGGGGTCGGCCCTACACTCGCCCCGGATGGAAGGCGTTTTCGACCAGCGGCGGTACCTGATCCCGTTCCGGTCGACGCTCCTGCCGCAGATCTTCACCGACACGCTCGTGGTCGGCGCGGGCGTGGCGGGGCTGCGTGCGGCGGCGGCGGCGGCGCGCGGGGGCGAGGTCATCGTCCTGTCCAAGTCCGACCTCCGGCAAACGAACACCGCGTGGGCGCAGGGGGGGGTGGCGGCCGCGCTCGCGCCGGGCGACAGCGCGGAGTCGCACGCCGCCGACACGCTGACCGCGGGGGCGGGGTTGTGCGACGAACCGGCGGTGCGGCTGCTCTGCGAGCAGGGGCCGGAGCGGGTTCGCGAGATCCTCTCGTGGGGCCTGCGCCTGGACCGCGACGCGGCGGGCGAACTGGACGCCGGACGCGAGGGGGGGCACTCGGTCAGCCGCGTCTTCCACGCGGGCGGCGACGCGACCGGGGCTGAACTCTCGCGGTGCATGGCGGAGCGCGCGCGCGCGATGCCGAACGTCCGGCTCTTCGAGCGGTGCTTCCTGCTCGACCTGGTGACGCCGTCGGACGAGCCGGGGTCGCCCGTGCTGGGAGCGATCACGCACCACTCGCGTTACGGGCTGCAGATGATCTGGGCGCGGAGCACGATCCTCGCGTCGGGCGGCGCGGGCGTGCTCTTCCGCGAGACGACGAACCCGCCGTCGGCGACGGCGGACGGTCTTGCGGCCGCGTACCGGGCCGGGGCGCGGCTGGCGGACATGGCGTTCGTGCAGTTCCATCCGACCGTGCTCTATCTGCCGGGTGCGGCGCGGTCGCTCATCACCGAGGCGGTGCGCGGCGAAGGGGCGCACCTGCTGGACGCGGCGGGTCGGCGCTTCATGCCGGAGGTGCACGAACTGGCGGAACTCGCGCCCCGCGACGTGGTGACGCGGGCGATCGTGCGGCAGATCGCGCGCCAGGGCGGGCAGCACGTGTGGTTGGACTGCCGCCACCTGCACGGGTTCGCGGAGCGATTTCCCGGCATCGCCGCGCTGCTGGCGAGGTTCGACATCGATCCGGCGAAGGATCTCGTGCCGGTGCATCCGGCGGCGCACTACACGATCGGGGGCGTGCGGACGGACCTGCGCTGCCGCACCGGCGTGCAGGGTCTGCTCGCGGTCGGCGAGGCGTCCTGCACGGGCATCCACGGCGCGAACCGGCTGGCGAGCAACTCGCTGCTCGAAGGGCTCGTGCTCGGACGGATCGCGGGCGAGGAGGCGGCGTCGGCGGCGCGGGCGGGGGAGAACGGCCCCCGGCACGCCCGGATCGTGAGCGACATCCCGCCGTCGCGCCAGGGGGAACTCGACCTCGAGGACGTGCGGTCGAGCCTGCGCTCGGCGATGTGGCGGAACGTCGGGATCGAGCGCAGCGGCGAGCGCCTCCGCGACGCGGTCGAGATGTTCGACTTCTGGGCGCGCTACACGCTCGACAAAGTCTTCGACGATCCCGAGGGATGGGAGACCCAGAACATGCTGCTGGTCGGGGCGCTGGTGGCGCGTTCGGCGGAATGGCGCGAGGAATCACGCGGCTGCCACACGCGCACCGACCGCCGTGAGGCCGTCGACGAGTTCGCCCTGCACGACTGCTGGCGGCGCGGCGAGGGCGAGCCGCAGCGCGAGCCGGTGGCGGTCGGGGTGGGAGCGGCGCGATGAGCGGGCGAACGCGGACAGCGATCGCGGCTGCGGCCTGCGCGCTCGCGCTGGGCGCGTGCGTCGAGCAGCGCGTCACCTACAACCGGCCGATGTTCGCCGGGCTGCCGGGGGTGCAGTCCAACCGGCCGATCGTCGGCGATGCGCCGAGGGGCTACCGCGATCCGACGCGCGTCGAGGGCGGGTCCATCGTGGTCGAGCACCAGGACGGCACGACGACGCTGGTGGCACGGTCGGCGGCGCACCTGGTCGCGCACATCCAACGCACGCTGGTCGAGGACGAGGAGGAGTTGTTTCTCTCGCAGGTCCTGAGCGAGTTGACGGTGCGGGAGTGCCGGGAGAACGGCGTCGATCCGGCGGAGGCGTTCCGCTACCTCCGGCAGCACCGCGACGAAGTGCTCAAGGTGCTGGCGCGGATGCAGGCAGGGGAGAGATCGCCCTACGTCGTCGTGCAGAAGATCGACGACCGCGTGTACCGCGTGCTGCTCACCGGGCTGGCGGCGCGGGGCCTGCGGTGGCGCGGATTCGATATGGTGCTCGAAGGGGGAGGGTGGGATTCGGATCGCGTGGACGAGGAGGGCAAGCCGGTCTTCCGGCAGAGCAACTGGCGGCTTCGGTGGTTCGTGCCGGCCGCTGCTCCGTCGTCGTAGGGCGTCGGTCATGCCTCGAAGAGCGGCTGCTGGTCGGGGGTGGAGCGAGGTCGGGACGCCAGGTCGTCGAGTTCCGCCTTGAGTTCCTGGATGGTCTCGATGCGAAGATGCTCGGAGGCGAAGCGGATGTAGGCGACGGGGTCGATCTCGCGGAGGCGTGCCATGACGCGCTCGCCGATGATGCTGCTCGCCACCTCGCGGTCGAAGTCGCGGGTCAGTTCCTCCTCGACCTCCTCGACGATGCGTCGCTTGACGGCCTCGGGGACGGGCCGCTTGCCGCACGCCGCGGCGATCCCCGCCAGCACCCGCTCCGGGTCGAACGGGACGCGCGTGCCGTCGCGCTTCACGACCGTGAGACGGTTGGTCTGCTCGGCTCGCTCGTACGTGGTGAACCGCCGCCCGCACTTGAGGCACTGCCGACGGCGACGGATCACGCGCCCCCCCTCGCTGGCCCGCGAGTCGATGACCTTGTCGTCGGCGGCGTTGCAGTAGGGGCAGATCATGGGCCGTCCGCGAGAGGTGGGGCCTGGTGGCCGCGCGTGCCCCGACATCTTGACGAACGGGGGGCGATCCGTCAAAGCGGGCCTCCCGTGCCGGTCGTCCGGCCGTATACTCGGGTGCAGTGAACGCCCACCTCGCCTCCACGACCGCCACCACGACGACCGCCGGCCGGGCCGGGGGGTAGCGGCGGTTCGCCAGGTGGACCGACCGAACCCGCCCCGGCCCGCGAGCCGGGGTCTTTGCTTTTGGGCGGCGGCGTAGGCTGTTGCCACGAGACCGACACACGACGGAGAGGAACGATGAGCCAGGTCGCTTCGAAGGTCATCCGCATCACGCTTCCGGACGGGTCGGTGAAGGAGTTCGCCGGCCCTGTGACGGCGCGGCAGGTGGCGGAGGCGATCGGGCCGCGGCTGGCGCAGGCGGCCGTCGGGGCGAAGATCGACGGCGAACTGAGCGACCTGTCGGCGGTGATCGACCGCGACTGCCGCGTGTCGATCGTGACGGAGAAGACCCGCGACGGCCGGCCGGACCCGGATGCGCTGTACCTGCTGCGCCACTCGGCGGCGCACGTGATGGCGGAAGCGATCCAGCGGATCGTGCCGGATGCGCAACTCGTGTACGGGCCGCCGCTGGAGACGGGGTTCTACTACGACATCCGTTTCCCGGATGACCGGCCGCTGAAGGAAGGGGACTTCGAGGCGATCGAAAGCGAGATGGCGAAGATTGTCCGGGAGGACCGGCCGTTCACGCGGTACGAGATGGCGGCCGAGGACGGGCTGGCGAAGTTGCGTGCGGAAGGGAGCAAGTACAAGGTTGACAACGCGGAGCGGGCGATCGGCGCCGGCGAGTCGGAACGGGGCCTGGAGAGGCCCCGCCCCGTTCAGTTGTCTTGGTATGCGACGGGCGAGCCGGGCAAGGACTGGGAGGACCTCTGCCGCGGCCCGCATCTGCCCAGCACGGGCCGGATCGGCGCGTTCAAGGTGATGTCGCTGGCGTCGTCGTATTGGCACGGCGACGAGAACTCCGACCGGCTCACCCGCGTCTACGGCACGGCGTTCTTCTCGAAGAAGGACCTCGACGAGCACCTGGCGCGGCTGGAAGAGGCGAAGAAGCGCGACCACCGCGTGATCGGCAAGCAGTTGCGCCTGTTCCACATCGACGAGATGGTGGGGCAGGGGCTGGTGCTCTGGACGCCGCGCGGGTCGATCGTGCGCAAGGAGTTGCAGTCGTTCATCGGCGAGGAGTTGCGCAAGCAGGGGTATTTCGAGGTCTTCTCGCCGCACGTGGGGAAACTGGACCTCTACCGGACGAGCGGGCACTTCCCGTATTACGCGGAGAGCCAGTTCCCGCCGATCGTGGAGCGGGAGTCGCTCGGCGCGCTGGCGGCGGAGGGGTGCTCGTGCGCCGAGTACGCGAACCGGCTCTCGAAGGGCGAGATCGAGGGCTACCTGCTCAAGCCGATGAACTGTCCGCACCACGTCAAGATATTCGCCAGCGAGCCGCACTCGTACCGCGACATGCCGGTACGGCTGGCGGAGTTCGGCACGGTCTACCGCTGGGAGCAGTCGGGCGAGTTGAGCGGGATGCTGCGGGTGCGGTGCTTCACGCAGGACGATGCGCACCTCTTCTGCACGCCGGAGCAGGTCGGGCCGGAGGTGCTCGGTTGCCTGGAACTGGTGAAGGTCATCTTCGCAACGCTGGGGATGCAGGACTACCGGGTGCGCGTGGGGCTGCGCGACCCGGACTCGGCCAAGTACGTCGGCAAGCCTGAGAACTGGGACCGGGCCGAGGCATCGTGCCGCGAGGCGGCGAAGACCCTGGGCGTGCCGTTCACGGAGGAGCCGGGCGAGGCGGCGTTCTACGGGCCGAAGATCGACTTCGTGGTCAAGGACGTGATCGGGCGCGAGTGGCAACTGGGCACGGTGCAGGTGGACTACAACCTGCCGGAGCGGTTCGACCTCAGTTACATCGGGGCGGACAACAAGCCGCACCGGCCCGTGATGATCCACCGCGCGCCGTTCGGGAGCATGGAGCGGTTCGTGGGGTTCCTGATCGAACACTTCGCGGGTGCGTTCCCCACGTGGCTCTCGCCGGAGCAGGTGCGGGTGCTGCCGGTGAGCGAGAAGACGGAGGCCTATGCCAAGCGGGTGCTGGCCGCGCTGGTCGAGGCGCGGGTGCGGGCGACGGCGGATCTGGCGAACGAGCGCCTGCAGGCCAAGATCCGCCACGCGGCGGAGGAGAAGGTGCCGTACCTGCTTGTGGTCGGCCCGCGCGACGAGGAGGCGGGGACGGTGTCAGTGCGGGCGCGCGGGGTGCAGCAGGACCTCGGGGCGATGGGGCTGGCGGAGTTCGTGACGACGATTCAGGGCGAGATCGCGGGCCGCGGGGCGGAGACGGTGCTGGGCCGGTTCAATGGCGAGCGCCAGACATGACCGAGATCGTAATCGTCATCAAGGAACCCCCGGACGGCGGGTTCACGGCGCGCGCCCTCGGGCATTCCATCTTCACCAAGGGTGACGACATGGACGCCCTGCGCGAGAAGGTCCGCGACGCGGTTCGGTGCCACGTTGACGACGACGCGAGCCGACCCCGGGGCATGACCCTTCGGTTCTGTGGGCTGATGGCGCGTCGGGATCGACGCCGCCTATCCTCCCGCCCCTCGCACCGTTCCGGCCGTTTCGCCTATGTTCCGCCGTCTTATCCCACGCAGCACGCCGGCGTCCGTCCGTCGTGACCTTCGGCTGATGACCGCCGACGGTGTGCTGTACTCCTGCATGGTGGGGACGGGGGAGACGTATTTCGCGGCGTTCGCGCTGGCGATCGGGCTTGGGGAGGTGATGGCGGGGCTGGTCGCCTCCGTGCCGCTGGTCACGGGGGCGTTCCTGCAACTGGTCTCGCCTTGGGCGGTGGCGCGGCTGGGGTCGCTGCGCCGGTGGGTGGTGATCTGCGCCACGGTGCAGTCGCTGAGTTTCCTGCCGCTGGCGGCCGGGGCGATCGCGGGGACGATGCCCGCGTGGCTGCTCTTCCTGGTGGTAGCGGTGTATTGGGCGGTGAACTACGGCCAAGGCCCGGCGTGGAACACCTGGGTGACGACGCTCGTGCCGCGGCGCATCCGCGCACGCTACTTCGCCAACCGCTCGCGCGTGGCGCAGTTCGGCACGCTGGGCGGGCTGGTCATCGGCGGCGTGGTGCTGCACGCGGTGAAGGGATCGAGCAACGCGGTCCATGCCTACGCGGCGTTGTTCCTCGCGGCGGCCGCCGCGCGCTTCGCGGCGAGCCGGTGCATCGCGGGGCAGAGCGAGCCGACGCCGATCCCGCGCGACTTCCGGCACGTGGGGTGGCGCGAGATGGCGTCGCGCTGGCGCCACGGGCACGACGCGCGGCTGCTGACGTACATGCTGGCGATGCAGGTGGCGGTGCAGATCAGCGGGCCGTACTTCACGCCGTACATGCTGGCGCGGCTGGAGTTCAGTTACGCGCAGTTCATGCTGCTGGTGAGCGTGTCGTTCGTGGCGCGGATGATCTGCCTGCCCTACATCGGGCGTCTGGCGCACGCGCTCGGGCCTCGCGCGGTGCTGTGGATCGGTGGGCTGGGCATCCTGCCGCTCTCCGCGCTGTGGATCGTCTCGGACAACTACTGGTACCTCATCGCGACGCAGGTTCTGGCGGGCGCGATGTGGGCGTGCTACGAGATGGCGACGTTCCTGCTGCTGTTCGAGACCATCCCCGCGAGCGAGCGCACCAGCGTGCTGACGCTCTTCAACTTCGCCAACGCGCTGGCGATCGTGGGGGGCGCGCTGGTCGGGGCGGCGGTGCTGACGCTCTTCCACGCCGAGCCGTGGGTCTACTTCCTGATCTTCGGCCTGTCGTTCGCGGCGCGGGTCTGCACGGTGCCGCTGCTCGCGCGCGTGCGGGTGCCGGAGTTCGAGCCGGTCGTCCTGCCGCTGCGAACGATCGCGGTGCGACCGTCGGCAGGCTCCCTGGACCGCCCGGTGCTGGCGGGCATCGACGAAGAGACCCCCGCGCCCGGCGAGCCGGAGCGGGCCGGCGAACCCGCCGACGCGCGGTGACCGCTGGATGGCGCGGGCGGCTTCGCCCGATAGACGATCCATGCACGCACGAACGCGCGACTCCGGACCGCGCTGGTTGTTCGTTTCGGGCGCGAACCGCTCGGGCACGACCTGGGTCGGGCGGATGCTCGACGAACACCCCGAAGTGATGGTCCGGGGCGAGTGCGCGTTCTTCCGCGAGGACGCGGGCATCGACCGTTGGGACGACACCGAGGACGCGCGGGCGTGGGTGAACGGGTGCTCGACGAGCGGCGCGCTGTTCGGCGCGCTCGACCCCGCGTCGATCTCCGGGACGGACGCGCGGGAGCGTATCGAGCGGCTCTATCGGCGTGTCTTCGCGCCGGGGATGGGCGTGCGTGTGCTGGGCGATCGCACGCCCTATCACTCGTGCGTGTGCGCGGATCGGCTTCACGCTGCCTTCCCGGACGCGGTGTTCGTGGAGGTCGTCCGCGACGGGCGCGACACCGCCGTTTCGTCCGCGTTCAAGCAGGTCACGCAGGGCAAGAGCGTCGAGTTGTGGGGCGGGCCGGGTCCGGCGGCCGCCGTTCGCCGCGGGATCGCCGGAGGGGCCAGGGTCGGCGACGGATCGGGGTTCCGGCTGTTCACCGACGACGCGGTCGAGTTCTTCGCGCGACGGTGGGTGCGCTCGGTCGAGGGCGGGGCACGGGCGAGCACGATCTTCGGCGAGCGGTTCGCCACCCTGCGCTACGAGTCGTTGATCGCCGACGCGGCGCCCGGGATTGCCGGCGTGTTCGAGATGCTGGGGGTCGCGGAACCGGGGCCGAACGCGCGCCGCGCGGCCGAGCGGCAGCGGTTCGAGCGCGTGACGGGGCGGGCGCGCGGGCGGGCGGAGCCAGGCTCGCTCGCGCGCAGCGCTTCGCCCGGCGACTGGCGGCGGTGGTTCACGCCCCGCGACGAGGAGGTCTTCGACGCGATCGCGGGTGAAACGCTCACGCGGCTGGGGTACGCGCGCGCCGGTGCGGCCTCGTCGTTGAGCGTGCCGTAGACTCCCGACCATGACCGAGCCGGTGCGAATCGCGATGTGGTCCGGCCCGCGGAACATATCGACCGCGCTGATGCGATCCTTCGGCAGCCGCACCGACACGGCCGTCGTGGACGAGCCGCTCTACGCCCATTACCTCAAGGCGACCGGCGCGGACCACCCGGGGCGCGACGAGGTCATCGCGCACCACGAAACGGACTGGCGAAGCGTCGTGGAGTATCTGACCGGCCCCGTGCCCGGCGACAAGCGCGTGTTCTACCAGAAGCACATGGCGCACCACCTGCTGCCGGGAATGGAACGCGCGTGGATCGGTGGGCTGACGAACTGCTTCCTCATCCGCGACCCGGCGGAGGTCATCACGAGTTTCGTGAAGGTCGTCGCGGACCCGACGCCCGAGGACCTGGGCTTGCCGCAGCAGTGGGAGTTGTTCGAGGCCGAGCGGGAGCGCACGGGGCGCACGCCGCCGGTGATCGACTCGCGGGACGTGCTGTCGGAGCCGGCGGCGATGCTCGCGCTGCTGTGCGAGCGTGTCGGGGTCGCGTTCGACGTGGAAATGCTCCGGTGGGAGGCCGGGCCGCGCGAGACGGACGGCGTGTGGGGCCCGCACTGGTACGCGAGCGTGTACCGATCGACCGGGTTCGAGCCGTACCGGGCGAAGGAGGAGCCGGTTCCGGAGCGGCTTCGCGGCGTACACGAGCGGTGCCGGGCGATCTACGACCGCATGGCGGAGCACCGATTGCGCGTTCAGGGCTGAGCAGCGAGCGCGGCGTCCGCGAGCCGCCCGAGCGCGGCGTCCGGGTCGGTTTCCTCCAGCGAGAGGCTTCGCCCCATCCGGCGCACGACGAGTTGGACGTACGCGCTCTCGCCGGGGCGGACCTCGACGCGTCGTGCCGCGCTGGCACGGGCCTCGACACGGACGTGGTGCTCGCCGGGGCTGACGTGCAGCGGCAGGTACTCGCCCTGTGCGAGCGTGCCGGCGTGCTGCTGGTCGAGGTAGACCTCGGCGGGGCTGCGCGAGAGCGGCGCACGAGGGCGGTAGACGTAGATCACCGCGCTGTCCGGGCCGACGAACTCGGGTCGGAATCCGGTGCGAGGGCGCGATGCGCACGCCGCGAGCGTGGCGCACAGGGCAAGCCCGATCAGCAAGGTGGGCCTGAAGCGGGCGTGCCGAGCGGGCATGGTTACTCCCGCCCGTACATGCGCGAGGCGAGCACCTGCCCGACGAAGAGTTCGTGATCGGCCTCGAGGTCGAAGTGTCGGACGACCTCGCAGTCGAAGGCGACGATGGAGCGCAACAGCACGGGCGATCCGGTCACGAGCGTCTCGATCGGAAAGGCGTCGAAGGGGTCGCCGCGTGTCTCGTCATGGTCGGCCAGTTCGGTGGAGAACTTGCGCTGGATCAGGCGGTTGTCGGGGGCGACCCGGCAGATCGCGAAGGCGTGGCTGTCGCGGATCAGCGGCTCGATCCAGTGCCCCTTCCTCGCGGCGACGCAGATGAGCAGCGGTTCATCGGCACACGGTTGGACCGAGCGCACCATCACGCCGGCGCGCTTGCCCTCGAACGAAGCCGTCATCACGAACGTCCCGCCCGGGATTCGTTCGATCGCGGCCTTGGCGTCATCGATCCGTGCGTCGGCCATCGTCCCTCGGACTTCCTTTTCGGCCCACGGAGGGCCGGAGTGTACCGCAAGGGCCCGGGCGGCCCCGGTCGGGTTCGGTCCGGTGCGTTCGGGCGGCTCGCAACTTTTCTCCCAAGTCGGCCCAAAAAGGGGCCGATGGGTGTTGACAGGTGGGGCAAAGTGGGGCATGATCCCAGCCATGACTACGGAGGCGGTCACTCGTGGGGTTTATCGGACTGGCCGAGGTGACGATCGACGGCAAGGGCCGGCTCGCCGTTCCGGCGAAGTTCCGCTCCGCGCTCGGGGCGGACGCCGAATCGCGGACCTGGGTGAGCATGCCGAGGGACGACGGCACGATCCGGCTCTTTCCGCTGGCCGAGTTCGACCGGCTCTCGGAGTCCATGGGCGGGAGCCTGCTCTCGGATCGGGACGAGACCGAGATCCATCGGATTCTGTTCGGCTTCTCGGAGAAGATCGATACGGACGCGGCGGGTCGGCTGATTCTGCCGCGGCGGCACGTCGAGTTGACCGGGCTTCCCAACGAGGTGGTCGTGATCGGCGCGGGGCGACACCTCGAGATTCACAGCCGGGCCGAGTGGTCGAAGCACGAGGCCGCCAGGCTGTCGAAGTTGCAGGAGTACACCGCTCGCGTTCGGCGGCCGGGCTCGGGCGGCGAGGCATGACGGATCCCCGGCCCCGGCGGCCGGGCGAGGACAGACGAACCACGGAGCGAAGGCTCCGCGAGACAGCACGCGTCGAGAGGGCAGGACAAACGGACTGCTGAGTCTCCCGCCGGGCCTGCGTGATCGGCCCGGAAGCCGGCGCAAGGACGCCCCGGCGAAAGAGAGGCCCCTCGACACCCGGCCCGGGCGAGCCACCACCCGCCCGTGCCTTTCCAGGCGCTCCGTCGGCCGGCGTGCCGACGGGGCGGACAGGCCACCACCAGGCGGCGGGGCGCACCCACCACCACAGCCTCCGAAGCCCTGCTGCCACGCGACGCCCGCCCGGTTCATGCCGGGCGGGTTGTCATTCTGCGGATGGGGTTGCCGAGTCCGGGGTCAGGACCGCGAGCGCCGGCGTGAGTAGGCGAGAAGGCCGATGCCGAGGACGGCGGCGGAGTGGGGAGCGGGGACGGGTCCGAAGACGGTGAACCCGTTCTCCTCGAAGAAGTCGCCGAAGGTGCCCATGAATCGCCGGTCGATGAGTTGGCCTCGGAGTTCGCCCAGCGGGTACTCCTTGGTGTAGACCTGGGCGTAGATGGTGTTGGTGTAGAGGGCGTACTCAACGTCGCCGAAGTCGGTGTAGATCTGACCCTGCTGTCCACCGAGGTAGAACTGGGAGAGCGTGAGGCGGATGCCTCCCTGCTCCTGCGTGAAGCCCCCCCACCAGCCGAGGTCCGTGACGATGGGGCCTTCCTGCTGATTGGGGGCGTCGTGGAAGTGGATGGGCGTGTTGTTCGGCCCGTGCGGGAGCAGATCATCCAGGGAGAGGCCGGAAATGAACAGATCGAGATCGGCGCGCAGATTGTGGTGGTTGTAGTGGAGAACGCCGACGCCCTTGGCGGTGCTGTTCGAGCCGGTGGCCACCTGGCCGGCGGTCATGGCGAAGTAGTAATGCCAGGTGTGCGCGTGGGCGCCACCGGCGGCGAGAACCGAGAGCACGGCGATCGGGAGCGCTTTGGTCATGGTCGGAGTCCTTCCCGGTCTGCGAGCAAGCGGTGGTCCACGGACCACGGGCCATTCTGACACGAGCCGCGGGTCGGTTCAAGGGCGAGCGTGGGGCGCGGCCGTTGGTTTGGGGTATGTACGGGATTCAATGTCGGTTTTTTGGGGATTTGGGTCCGGCTTCGCTTGCAGACCATCCGTATGGGGCGGTACGCTGGTTGCGATGTGGGGGCGTTCGGCGGGTTCTCCGCTGGGCGGTGATTCGGGTCGGGTTCATCCATCCGGGAGTCTGCACGATGATGAAGAGGCATTCCACACGGGCGTTCACGCTGATCGAGTTGCTGGTGGTGATCGCGATCATCGCGTTGCTGATCGGCATCCTGCTGCCCGCGCTCGGCAAGGCTCGTGAGGCCGCGCGTGCGGTGATCTCGGCGGCGAATCTTCGCTCGCAGTCGCAGGGGCAGGCCGGGTACCTGCAGGACAACATCGAGTTCTTTCCGGGCGACCACGCGCAGCCTCAGAAGTTCTCGATCATCTCCTGGGTGCCCCGGATCCGCCAGTACCTGGACGGGCGGACCGAGGTGTTCAACTGCCCGTCGCTGCCGTACGAGATGCACTGGTACAAGATCTTCGACCTTGACCAGAAGCAGCAGACGAAACTGAACCAGCAGAAGTGGGAGTCTGAGTACTACGGGTTCGAAGAGGGCGAGATGTTCCTCGACGGGACCGAGTTCTTCTCGTACGGGTACAACGGATGGGGCGTCAGCGACTTCACGGGGGACGGCGACCCATCCCGACGCTACATCCTCGGGCTGGGCGGGCACGTGGCGCTCCCGGACAAGAACAACCCCAGGGTGATGATGAACTACGAAGAGCGGAACTGGTGGGAGGCTCCGATGCACAAGGTGGTCATGCCTTCGGACATGATCGCCATGTCGGACTCGAACGCGGACAAGAAGTGGGACACGTGGATCACGCCGATGACCGGAGGGGAGTTCTTCTGGCCCAGCCGTCGGCACTTCGGTGGCTCGAACGTCACGTTCGTCGACGGGAGCGTGAAGATCATGTCGCTGGATGACCTCGTGCGGCGCGACGATGAGACGATGCGACGCTGGAACAACGACTACAAGCCGCACAGGGAATGGTGGTGAATCCGTCGAGGGCGGTCCGGGTCGCGCGCTCGACCGGCCCTCTCCATCGCACCGGACTCCCCCCGCACGAGGGGGTACTCCTCCAGGACACGAAACGTGGGCAAGCCAATCAAGATCGGCATCGTCGTCGTCTGTCTGGCGGCGGCCGTGTTCCTTCTCGCGAGACACTTCGGCAAGTCGGCGCCCGCTCCCGAGGAGGGATGGCAGGCAACGATCTGGCATTGCCCTGACTGCAATACCACATTCGAACTGACCGCGGCCGAATACAAGTCGCGTGTCGGCACGCTGTCGTATGTCCCGTGCGTGTCGTGTGAAGGGGTGGACGCCGAAGAGGTGTACAAGTGCCCGAACTGCAACGGGTACTACCCGCCGCTGGGACACGGGCTTCGCGGCACACACTGCCCTCTGTGCAAGGAGGAACTCCCGAACCTGGGCGCGTCGCGTCTCGGGGGCGGGTGAGCCGCCTGCGGGTCGCTGACCGTCGGTTGGAACCGCGGATCAACTCGTGCGGATAGTCGCGCGGCCGGGGTTCGTGTGTGCGGCGCGTCGGGATCGAGGCACGCCGTCCGGCCGTGAGTCGGGTTCGTGTGCGCCGCGTTCAGGCGCGTGAGTTCGTGATATTCGGGCAGGTCGGGCGACGCGCATCCCGCGCAGCGGTGGTGGTGGCGCGCCGCTCGTCGTCCTCCAACCCGGCCGGCGGGGGTGCCGTGTGCCCCGCCGGCCGGTCATTTGCGCGCAGACCCCGCGGGGATGGGGGCGCGGCGCCGGTCTGTCCGCCCGCACGATCGCGCCAGGCGGCACAGACCGACGCCGCGGTTCACCGCGCGCCGCCGGTTTGCCGATGGAGGCCGCGTGCGCCCATCCGCCGACCAGCCGGAATCACCGCTGCGCGAGGAGCACTTCCAGCAACTCGCCGAAGGTGTTCGTCGCAGCGCGAAGGTGCGACGGGCGGTCTCGGTGGCCCGCATCAGCGGGTGGACCACGGCGGTCTTCGCGTTCGTCTCGCTGCTGAGCGGGCTGTTCAGTCTCGTGGGCCTTGCGCTCGGCATCGCGTTGGGCGTGGTGGCGTGGCGGGAGTTGCAGGGGGCACGCGACCTCGCGCGGCTGGACGCCGGGGCGCCTCGCCGGCTCGCGCTGAACCAGGTCTTCTTCGGCGCGTGCCTGTGCGCCTACGCCCTGTGGGGCGTGTGGCGAACGCTCACCGGCGAAGGCCCCGGCGGCATGACGGCCACGGGCGACCCGCAGGTGGACGCGATGCTGGCGGACGTGGCCGAGCCGCTGCAGGCCCTCATGCGCATCGTCATGCTGGCGACGTACGGCGGGCTGTTGGTGGGCGCGGTCCTCGCTCAGGGCGGCATGGCGTGGTACTACGCCACGCGGGCGAAGCACGTGCGCGAGCACGCGGCGAGCACGCCCGAGTGGGTCGCCCGCGTGCAGCGGATGGCGGCTTGAGGAAAAGCGATCGAGCGAAAAGCGATACAACGATAAAGCGGCGATGCGAACAACGGACACCGGAGGCCCGTCGTCCTCATGTTCGCTCTTCGTTTTTTGATTTATCGCTTTTCGCTTTTCGCTTTTCGCTCTTCTTCACTCCCTCTGGCCCGCGGCGCGGAGGGTGAGGGTGAGCGTGACTTCCTCGCCGTTGCGAAGGACGACGACCTCGATCTTCTCGCCCGGCTGGGCTTCGCGCAGGAGGGGCATCCAATCGGTGACGCTGCCGAGGGCCTGGCCGTTCCAGCGGGTCATGACGTCGCCGGGCTGCATGCCGGCCTCTGCGGCGGCAGTGTCCGGCGTCACCTCCTCGATCAGGACGCCGCGACCGTCCTCGTCGTAGCCGGGCCGGATGCCGACGCGGACGCGGGAGCCGGCGCGGCCCTGGCCCTGCCCGAGCCGCGGGAGATTCTCCGAGGCACGGCGTCCGTCCGCGCTGTCGGGAACGAAGGGGAGCGTCTCCGCACGCTGGGCCATGGCAAGAGCGATGCGTGAGACGACGTTGACGACGTCCACCGCGCCGTTTCGGTTGATGAGGACGCTCACGTCGCCGGGCTTGTGGTAGTCGTCGTGGAAGCCGGAGAAGAAGAAGAGCACGGGCACCTCCTTGGCGTAGAAGGAGGCGTGGTCGGAGCGTCCGAAGACGCCCGGGGGCATGGGCTTGACGTCGAGGCCGGATTGCTCGAGGAACGGCGAGGCGAAGTCCTGCAGACCGTCGCCCGTGGCCAGCCCGCCGACGTGGATGGCGCGGTCGCGCACGCGGCCGATCATGTCCATGTTGAGCATGAGGACGTGGCGGTCGATGGGGACGATCGGGTTGTTGGCGTAGTAGCGCGAGCCGATGAGGCCGGACTCTTCCGCCGTGAACCCGAGGAAGAGGATGGAGCGGGCGGAGGCGTCGTCCGGCATGGCGGCGTAAAGGCGTGCGAGCTTCTCGGCGGCGAGGAGCAATCCCGACGTACCCGAGGCGTTGTCGTCCGCGCCGGGGTGGATCTCGCCGGTCGCGCCCGAGCCGAACTGGCCGTACCCGACGTGATCGAAGTGCGCGCCGATGACGACGTATTGATCGGCGAGCGCGCCGCGTCCGGGCAGGACGCCGCCGACGTTCGGCGTGAGGATGGGGCTGCGGTCGACGTCGGCACGGACGGAGACCGCCGCGCCCGGCAGGTCGAGCACCACGCCCGAGGCGTCGGCGAGGCGACGCAGGTCCATGAGCGATCGGCCCTCAGGGTCCGCGGCCCGGACCAGCCGATCGGCGGCGTCGGGGGTGACCATGATCACCGGGACGTCGAACGTTCCCGCGCGGGTCTCCTGCACGGTCGCCAGTCGGTCGGCGCGTTCATCGGCCGCGCCGGGCGGGTTGACGACGATGACGGCCTTGGCGCCGCGGCGCGCCGCGGCGGAGATCTTCGGCTCGAGGTTGGCCATGAACGACCAGCCGTCGCCGGTCTCGGACCAGAGGCTGCGGCCCTCGTCGTTCATCGGCTCGAAGCGGAACGCGAGCGCGATCTTGCCGTCGAGGCTGTCGGCGGGCTGGTAGCCCATGTACCCGTCCTTGCCGCTGACGATCGAGTAGCCCACGAAGACGAGCGGGCCGGTGAAGTCGCCCGCGCCCGAGCACCCGAGGACGGCGTAGTCCACGCCCTCGCGGAAGGTCAATGGGGCGGCGTCGCCCGCGCGGGCCTCGACCGCGCTGCCGCGGATGTCGAAGTTGCGCCCGTGCTCGAAGTACTGGAAGTAGGAGGCGAAGGGGCTTCGGACTTCGGAGCCGTCGGCGGCCGTGACGGTCTCGGGGAAGGCGGGCCTGAGACCGAAGCGCTCGAAATAGAAGCGGATGTACTCGGCGGCATCGCGGTTGCCTCGCAGGCCGGGGGCGCGGCCCTCGAAGAAGGGATTGGCGAGCGTGGTGACGTGCTTGTCGTAGGTCTGGACGTCCTCGGGCATGTTGAGGAGGAGCGTCGAGATGGGAGACTCGCCGAGGGCGACGATGGCGTCCTTCACGTCCGCGCCGTCGCCGGCGAGGGAAGCGGGGGGGGCGAGCACGAGCAGGAGCGCGAGGGGAAGACGGCGCATGGGCGGTCCTTTCGGGAACGGGGCGGGCTTGCCGATTGCGGGAGTGTAGGGTCTCGACGAGCCTCGACCCGCCTTCAACAAGCCGCGTACTCGAGGGAGCGGTTGCTTCTACCGGGATCGTCCCCATCCGGTCGCGGCCCATTGGGTTCGGTTCGTTGGTTTCCCGGGTGCGCGTCCTAGACTCTGCCGCCCGGCCCTGGCCGCACGCTGTCGGCGGCTCCGGCAAGGGCGAGGCAGCCATCCCACGAGGGGAACCCCGTCAGATGAACGCGACGCGAGCAGGCACGGAAGCGCGGGCGGTCGGCCCGGGCATGGGCGGTCGGTCGGTCTTCGATGCGCTGGACACCTTCCCACGCCGGCACCTCGGGCCGTCGGAGGTCGAGGTGGCCGAGATGCTCGCCGCGCTGGGGTACGGCTCGCTCGACGACCTGTCGGAAGCGACGGTGCCGGCGTCGATCCGGGTGCGCACGCCGCTGCGGCTGACCGGCGCGGGGGGCGTGGGAGAGCGGGACGCGTTGGAGCGTCTGCGGGCGGTGGCGAGGACCAACACGGTCTTCCGCTCGTGCATCGGGATGGGGTACCACGACTGCATCGTGCCGCCGGTGATCCTGCGGAACGTGCTCGAGAACCCGGGCTGGTACACGCAGTACACGCCGTACCAGGCGGAGATCTCGCAGGGCCGGCTCGAGGCGCTGCTGAACTTCCAGACGATGATCGCGGATCTGACGGGCCTGCCCGTCGCGGGGGCGTCCCTGCTCGACGAGGCGACGGCGGCGGCCGAGGCGATGGCCATGTGCTTCGCGGCGCACGAACGGCGCCGGGCGCGGTTCCTGGTCGCGGCGGACTGCCACCCGCAGACGGTCGAGGTCGTTCGGACCCGTGCCGAGTCGATGGGCGTGACGGTCGTCGTCGGCGCGCCGGACTCGTTCGAGTTCGCCCCGGACGACTGCGGCGTGCTGGTGCAGGTGCCGACGACCGACGGGCGGGTCGAGTGCTACGAGTCGCTGGCGCTGCGAGCGCACGCGGCGGGCGCGCTGGTGGTGGCCTCGGCGGACCCGCTCGCGCTCACGCTGATCCGCCCGCCCGGCGAGTGGGGCGCGGACATCGCCGTTGGCAGCGCGCAGCGGTTCGGCGTCCCGATGGGCTTCGGCGGCCCGCACGCGGCGTACATGGCGACGCGCGAGGACCACGTGCGCCGGATGCCGGGGCGGATCATCGGGGTCTCGCGCGACGCGACCGGCAACTCTGCGTACCGGATGGCGATCCAGACCCGCGAGCAGCACATCAAGCGCGAGCGGGCGACCAGCAACATCTGCACCGCCCAGGCGCTCTTGGCGATCATGTCGGCGTTCTACGGCGTGTACCACGGGCCGGACGGGCTGCGCCGCATCGCGGAGCGCGTCCACGCGCTGACGCAGACGCTGCGGGCCGCGCTGCTCGGGCTTGGCCACGAGATCGGCGAGGACCTGGTGTTCGACACCCTGCGGGTGCGCCCGAGCGGTCGGTCGGCGGAGGACGTCATGCGGGCGGCGCGCGAGCGTCGGATCAACCTGCGAGCGTTCGGCGACGGCACGCTGGGCGTGACGCTCGACGAGACCGCCGACCGGGCCTTGCTCGCCGGGCTGGTCGAGGCGTTCGGGGGCAATGCGGGCGTGCTGGACGCCGCGGCCTCGTCGGCGCGTACGGCAATCCCGAGCGCGTTCAAGCGCACGACGCCGTACATGACGCACCCGGTATTCAACTCGTACCACAGCGAGACGGAGATGCTCCGGTATGTCTGCCGCCTCCAGGGGCGCGACCTGAGCCTGGCGCACTCGATGATCCCGCTCGGTTCGTGCACCATGAAACTCAACGCGACGGCGGAGATGATCCCCGTCACCTGGCCCGAGTTCGGCGCCCTGCACCCGTTCGCGCCGCCCGATCAGGCACGGGGCTACGCGACGCTCTTCGCCGACCTCGAGCGGTGGCTGGCCGAGATCACGGGCTTCGCGGCGGTGAGCCTCCAGCCCAACGCCGGATCGCAGGGCGAGTACGCCGGGCTGCTGGTCATCCGCGCCTGGCACGCCTCGCGCGGCGAGGGCGGGCGCAACGTCTGCCTCATCCCGGCCTCCGCGCACGGGACGAACCCGGCGAGCGCGGTCATCGCCGGGATGCGCGTCGTGGTCGTGAAGTGCGACGCGAACGGCAACGTAGACCTGGCCGACCTGCGGGCGAAGGCGGAGCAGCACCGCGACACGCTGGCCGCGCTCATGGTGACCTACCCGAGCACGCATGGCGTCTTCGAGGAGGGCATCACGGAGTTGTGCGCGATCGTGCACGAGTTCGGCGGGCAGGTCTACCTCGACGGCGCGAACATGAACGCCCAGGTCGGCCTCTGCCGGCCGGGCGACTACGGCGCGGACGTCTGCCACCTCAACCTGCACAAGACCTTCTGCATCCCGCACGGCGGGGGCGGGCCGGGCATGGGGCCGATCTGCGTCGCCGGGCACCTGGCCCCGTTCCTGCCCGGTCACCCGGTCGTGAAGCCCGGCTCGGCCGGCGAGCGGGCGATCGGCGCGGTCAGCGCGGCGCCGTGGGGCAGCCCGAGCATCCTGACCATTCCGTGGGTCTACATCGCGCTCATGGGCGCGGAGGGGCTGCGACGGGCGACGCAGGTGGCGATCCTGAACGCGAACTACATGGCGAGACGACTCGAGGACCATTACGCCATCGTCTACCGAGGGCGCAACGGGCGCGTGGCGCACGAGTTCATCCTGGACCTGCGTCCCTTCGAGAAGTCCGCGGGCGTGAAGGCCGAGGACGTCGCCAAGCGACTGATGGACTACGGCTTCCACGCGCCGACGATGAGTTTCCCCGTGCCGGGCACGCTGATGATCGAGCCGACGGAGAGCGAGAGCAAGGCGGAACTCGACCGCTTCTGCGACGCGATGATCTCGATCCGCGAGGAGATACGGGCGATCGAGGAGGGGAGCGCGAGCCGCGACGACAACCCGCTGCGCAACGCCCCGCACACGATGGCCATGGTCGCGGCCGACGAATGGACGCACGCCTACACCCGCGAACAGGCGGCCTTCCCCGCCCCGTGGCTGCGCGAGCGCAAGTTCTGGCCGGCGGCGGCGCGGATCGACAACCCGTACGGGGACAGGAACCTGGTGTGTACGTGCCCGCCGGTTGACGAGGGGTAAGGCAGAAAACGAAAAGCGAAAAGCGAAAAACGAAAGGCGAGCATGGAGACAGGCCGGACGCCTCTCGTGCTCGCGCTTCGCTCCTCCCTCTTCCCTTTTCGATCTTCGCTTTTCGTTTTTCGCTTTACGCCTCCACGAGCACCTTCACCTGCCCCGGCTCCTCGGCGGCCGTAAAGGCGTTGAGGGCATCGTCGAGGCGGAAGCGGCGGGTGATGAGGCTGACGACGTCGACGCGGCCGGCTTCGAGTTCGAGCAGGGCGTCGGCGATGCGCGAGCCGCGCGAGCCGAGCAGTTGCAGTTCCGCGTCGATGACTCGCGCCGGGTCGAGTCCGGGCGCGGGGCCTGAGCCAGTGGGGGGGGCTTTCAGGATGACCGTGCCGCGCGGGCGGACGAACTGGAGGGCGAGGTCGAGGCCCGCCGCGGTGCCGGTGCAGTCGAGGACGACGTCCTGGTCCTGGCGTCGCCCGGCCTCGTCGATGTGGCGGTGCTTGACGCCCCATTTCTCGCACAGACCGAAGCGGTCGGGGTGGCGGCCGAGCAGGCGCACGCTGGCGTTGCGCCGGGCCATGACCTGCGCCGCGAGCAGCGCGATCGGCCCGTCGCCGAGCACGGTCACGTATGTCTTGCTCTCGATGGGGGCGAGCAGCCCCGCGTGCAGGACCGAGCCGAGCGGCTCGGCGAAGACGGCCGCCTCGTCGTCGATCGAGTCGGGCACCGCGAAGAGGTTGGCGACCGGCAGCGTGAACCGATCGGCGAGGCAGCCGTCGCGCCCCGAAAGGCCCATCACCGTGCGCTCGGGGCAGTGATTGCTCAGGCCCGCCCGGCAGAGCGAGCACCGGCCGCAGACCACCGTCGGGGAGCAGACGACGCGCGTGCCCTCGAAGCGTCGCTGGTCGTCGCGCCCGGGGAGCGGGTTGACGCGCTCCACGATGCCGACGACCTCGTGCCCAAGGACGCCGGTGAACGAAGCGGGGTTGCGGAAGGCGTGGAGGTCGGCCGCGCCGATGCCGACGCGCAGCGGGCGGATGAGGGCCTCGCCGGGGGCGGGCGTCGGCTCCCGGGCAGCGCGGTCCAGCGTCACGACGCGGCCATCGGATCGGACTGCGCGCACTCGGACCTCCCTCGCCGGGCGCACGGACCGCGCCCGGGCGGGGTATCGGCCGGATGCCCCGACCGCGTGAGCGAACCGCTCCCTGACGGTCGCGGCTCGCCGGCGCGAGGGGAACGCGATTGCTTATCGGGCTTCGACCGGGCGCATGCCGACGGGCGTCGATTCCGGCTCGTTCGGCGGCGGGGGGACGAACGGCAGGAACTCGATGAGCGTGCGGTCGCGGCGAAACGCGGGGTAGATGTACGCCGTGCGCCCGGCGAAGGGGCTGGAGGTCTGGTTGAACCAGCGCAGCCAGGCGCGACGATCGAAGCCGTGGTCCTCGCCGGTCAGCGTGCGCAAGGAGTGCAGCGCGGCGGTGTTGACCGCGAGGTTGCGGTCGTCGAGCGCGGCGATCAGCGGCTGCAGCACCCGCGGGTCGGCGTACTGCCCGAGCGCATGGGCGGACTCCGCGCGCACGCGGGCGTCCGTCTCGCCGTCGAACACGCCGCGCGTCGGCTCGGGCTCGCGGACATGGTCGATGAGCGGGCCGACGGCCACCGGATTGTGCAGGCGCTGGAGCGTGCGCGCGGCTTCGAGTCGCACGCGATCGTCCGGGTCGCCCAGCAGCGCGACAACCCTGGGCACGTGGTCCGGCGAGCCGTGGATGCCGATGGCGCGCACGGCGGCGACGCGGACGTTGGCGTCCTCGTCGTCCAGATGATCGGCGTACAACTCGACGTAGACGGCGTCGCCGCCGAACCAGCTGTTCGCCAGCAGCATGGTGCCCCGGTAGCGGTTGTCCGCGTCGTACGGGTCGATGGCCATCTGCGCCGCCTGCTCGGGCGTGATCGGCTGGGCGACCTGGAGCAGGCTCTTGGCGCCCCGCATCTCCTCGGGCGTTTCGCACGCAGCGAGCCCAAGCAGGGCGGCGGCGGCCGGAACCAACGCCAGGTGTGTCACGCGCCGAAGGGGCATGAGCGGATGATACAGCCGCGGCCCGCCCGGGTCAGAGGGGATCGAACGGGCCCGACTCGGTGCGGAGCGCCATGGGGGGACGGAGAATCTCCTGCATGATGAACGCGCTCCGCCAGCCCTGGGGCGTCGTCGGGAGCGCGGCCGCGAGGCCGGGGCGAGGTGGCGTGGCCGGCGAGGTCGGCTCAGCGGCCGGGGAGAGCGCGGGCGCGAGTTTCCCCGCGGCGGGTTTGGACGCGGCTCGGGCACGGGCGACCTCCGCAAGGCGGGCCTGCTGCGCACGGCGTGCCGCCTCGGCCTCGGCCGCGCGACGCGCCGACCGTTGCTCCTGCTGTTGCTGGGGCGTCGGCGCCCGCCCGGACTGCGGCGGACGAGCGGTCTGTGCACGCTGCGGCGCGGGCGCCACCACCGGGCCGCGCTGCTGCGCGGGTGCGCGCTGCGCAGGCACGCGCTGCGCCTGCGGCACGGCGGTGGGTTGCGGGCGCTGCGGCGCGGTGCGGCGCTGCTGGGCCTCGGCCTGGCGACGCCGGAGTTCTTCGAGTTGCGCCTGGCGGCGGGCGGCGATCTCCTGCTGTTGCTGAATCGCCCGCCGGCGTCGATCCTCGGCCTGCTGCCGGGCCTCGGCGTCCGGGTCGCGTCCGGTGCGGATCATCTCGGCGCGCGCCTGCTGGCGGAGTTGCTCGAGTTTGCGGGCCTGGGCCTGCTCGTTCAGTTTGCGGATGACCCACTGCAGGATCGGGCCGCCGATGAACAGGATCAGGAAGATGTACTGGATGTACTGTCCCACGGCGGCATCCTACACCGGCGAGGCCTCCGGCGGGGGAGCGGTCGGGAGCAGGCCCTCGCACCCTTCGCCGCGGACGCGAGCGAACGGCACGCCGAAGACGCCGGCCAGGATGTCGGGGGTGAGCGTGTCGCGGCTCGGGCCGAGGGCGGCGAGGCGGCCCGAAGCGTCGAGAACAGCGGCTCGATCCGCGAAGCGGAGCGCGGCGGTCAGATCGTGCAGCACAACCACCGCCGCGAGCGAAGGCCCCCGCGCGACGAGCGATCGGATCAGACCCGCGGCCTCAAGAGCGTGCTTCGGGTCGAGCGCGCTGAGCGGCTCGTCGGCCAGCAGAACACGGGTCGCGCCCTGTGCGCAGGGAACGGACAACTGCGCCATCGCGCGGGCGATGAGCACGCGCTGCTGCTGGCCCGCGCTGAGGCGCTCGAACGGCTCGTCGGCGAGCGCCTCGACTCCGACCTCGAGCAGCGCGGTCCTGACCGCCGTCTCGACACCGTCTCCCGGCGTCGCGAAGCGGGCGTGGCGAACGGTCTCGCGCACCGTGAACGCGAACGCCATGCGGCTCCGTTGGGGGACGTAGGCCATGCGGGCGGCCCGATCTCGGGCCGAGAGGCTCCCGACGTCGCGGGTGTCGAGCGTGACGCGACCCGCGTCCGGCTCGCGCAGGCCGAGCAGCAGGCGCAACAGCGTGGTCTTGCCCGCGCCGTTGGGGCCGACGATGGCCGTGATCGTGCCCGGCTCGAAGCGCAGGCTGAGGTCGCGCAGCACCGGCCGGCCTCGCCGGTAGGCGAACGAGACACCCTCAGCGGCGAGCGCCATGCGGCATGGTAGTGGGCGGATCGAGCCAGCATGGCGGGGCATGAGGGCGTCCCCTACACTGGCCGCACGACGCTGGCGTCGGCACGAGGGAAGGCATGGGCGCGACGAGAACGGCATCGGTGAGCGGGGCGACGGGGTTCGTGGGTCGTTCCGTGGTGCGGGCGTTGCTGGAGCGGGGGTGGAGCGTCCGGGCGCTCGTCCGCGATCCGTCCAAGGCCCGGGCCGCGCTGCCGGCGCACGAGCGGCTGGTCTTCGTCGAGGGCGACGTGCTGGGGCCGGGCGTCGCCGATGAACTGATGCGGGGATCGACCGCGGCGGTGAACTGCATCGGGATCATCCGCGAGCGGCCGGGCGGCGAGACATTCCGCCGCCTCCATGTGCAGGCGACGCGCGCACTGTGCGAGGCGGCGTCCGGGGCCGGCGTGCGAAGGTTCGTGCAGGTCTCCGCGCTCGGTGTGCACGAGGAAGGCGCGGCCGAGTACCAGCGATCGAAGTCGGAGGGCGAGCGGATCGTTCGGGCCTCGGGGCTGGCGTGGACGATCCTGCGGCCGGGGTTGATCCACGGACCTGCGGGCGAACTGACGCGGCAGATGCGGGCGTGGGTCTCGGGGCGTGCCGCGCCGTTCGTGTTCATGCCGTACTTCACGCGCATCGTCCCCGGCTCGTCGCCGCTGCGCCCGAAGTTCGAGTCGGCGCGCGTGCAGCCGGTGTGGGTCGAGGACGTGGCGCGGGCGGCGTGCGAAGCGCTCGACCGCGAGGAGGCGGTCGGCGAGGTCTACAACCTGACCGGGCCGGAAACGGTCACCTGGCCCGAGATGCTCGTGTTTGTGCGCGAGCACGTGCCGGACGCGAAGCCGGGCCTCCGGTGCGTGGGGCTGCCCGCACCGATCGCGGCGGCGAAGGCCCGAGCGCTCGGGGCCTTGGGGCTGGGGCAGTTGCTGCCGTTCGACGCGGGGATGGCGTTGATGGCGCAGGAGGACAGCGTCGCCGCGCCGCACAAGGCGCGGACGCACCTCGGTTTCGATCCGACGCCGTTCCGGGAGGCGTTCGCGCGGTATGCTGGTTCGATGTGACTGGCACGACGGGGCCTGAAAGGCCCCCCCTCGACGAGCAGGCCCGGCGCTCTCACAAGGCGGCACCATGTCTTCACGCCATGAAAGGCGGTTGATCCAGCACCTCGAGCACGAGGACTACGCGCCCAAATCGGTCGAGGCGCTGGCCGACGAACTGCGCGTTGAGGACGCCCACGCCTTCGCGGAGGAGGTCCAGCGGCTGGTCGAGGCCGGGACCGTCGAGGTGGACGAGCGCGGGCGCGTCCGCCTGCCGTCGCTCGCGTCGGCGGGGGGGGAGATCGTCGGCACGTTCCGGGGCACCGATCGCGGGTTCGGCTTCGTCGAGCCGGACGTGCGGCGTCGCGAGGGCGACGTGTTCATCCCGCCCGGCGCGACGCTGGACGCGCTGAGCGGGGACCGCGTGCGGGTCGAGGTCGAGCGCGACAAGCGGCGCGAGCGTCGCGAGGGCAGCGGCGAGCCGCAGTTCACGGGCGTCGTGGTGGAGGTGCTGGAGAGGCGGCGGGCGTGCTTCACGGGCGAGGTCTTCCGGCAGGGGCCGCTGTGGCTCGTGCAGCCGGACGGGCGCGAGATGCGGCGACCGATCGTGGTGCGCGACGCGGAATCGAAGAACGTCAAACCGGGCGACAAGGTCGTCGTGGACGTGGTCGAGTATCCGCAGGGCGATGCGCTGGCCGAGGGCGTCATCAGCCGCGTGCTGGGCGAGGCGGGCCGCCCGGACGTCGAGACGCAGGCGGTGATCGCCGCGTACAACCTGCCGGGCGAGTTCCCGGAGGCGTGCGTCGAGCAGGCGCGGCGGGCGACGCGGCGTTTCGACAGCCAGATCGCCGCGTGGGAGGGAGGGCAGAAACTCCAGGGGCGCGACGACCTGACCGACCGCTTCATCATCACGATCGACCCGCCGGACGCGAAGGACTACGACGACGCGATCTCGATCGAGCGCGTGGGCGACGGGTGGGAACTGGGCGTGCACATCGCCGACGTGGCGCACTTCATCGAGCCGGGGTCCGCGCTCGACGAGGAGGCCCGCGAGCGGGGCAACTCGGTCTACCTGCCGCGGCTGGTGATCCCGATGCTGCCGGAGGTGCTCTCGAACGGCATCTGCTCGCTGCAGGAGGGCGTGCCGCGCTTCACCAAGAGCGCGTTCATGCGCTACGACCGCGACGGCAACCTGACGGCCAGCGGCGTGGCCCAGACGCTCATCCGCTCCGCCAAGCGGCTGACGTACCTGGAGGCGCAGGCGCTGATCGACGGCGACGAGGAAGAGGCGAAGAAGCACGCGCGCACCGAGCCGAACTACACGCCCGAGCTGCTCGCCGCTCTGCGCGAGATGGACGCCTGCGCCAGGGCGATCCGCGGTCGGCGCGAGCGCAAGGGCATGATCTCGCTCGAACTGCCCGAGGTCGTGCTGATCTTCGACGAGGACGGGCGCGTGATCGACGCGGAGCGCGAGGACGACGCCTTCACGCACACCGTGATCGAGATGTTCATGGTGGAGGCGAACGAGGTGCTGGCCCGCCTGTTCGAGGACCTGAACGTGCCCATCCTGCGCCGGACGCACCCGGAGCCGACGCCGAACGAGTCCGCGGACCTCCAGAAGGCCGCGAAGGTCGCGGGGTTCACGGTGCCGCGCCATCCGACGCGCGAGGAGTTGCAGGGGCTGCTGAACGCGACGCGGGGGACGGCGGCCGCGCGGGCCGTGCACATGGCCGTGCTGCGGACGCTGACGAAGGCGGAGTACTCCCCCGCGCTGGTGGGGCACTTCGCGCTCGCCAGCACCGCCTACGCGCACTTCACCAGCCCCATCCGCCGCTACCCGGACCTCACGCTGCACCGCGCGATGGCGGAGTATCTGAAACGAACGAACAACGGCCAGGACCGCCCGAAGAGCGAGAAGCAGCGGCACGAACTCGGGCGGGCGTTGCGCGAGGCGCTGCCCACGACGGAGGAACTGGTGCAGATCGGTCGGCGCTGCACGCAGACGGAGGAGAACGCCGAGGAGGCCGAGCGGGCGCTGCGGCAGTTCCTCGTGCTGCAACTGATGGCCGAGCACGTGGGCGAGGCGTTCGACGGCGTCGTCACCGGCGTCTCGCCCCGCGGCGTGTACGTGCAACTCAGCAAGTTCCTCGCCGACGGGATGGTGAAGGCGGAGGACCTGCCCGGCGACGTGACGCGCTCCAACCAGCCTCCGCGTTGGCGCATCGACCAGCGCACCGGCGCGCTCGTGGACGCCAACAGCGGGCGGTCGTTCAACATAGGCGACCTGGTCACGGTGCGCGTCGCGGCCGTCGACCTCGCCAAGCGACAGATGGACCTCGTCATCGACGACCCCGCCTCACGCGCCGGCGGCAAGGCCAAGAAGGTCGGGTTGAAACTCGGGTCGGACGGGCAGTGGGGCGGCCTCGGCGCGGGCAAGGGCGCCGGCTTCAAGGACATGACCGGCGCGCAGCGGCGCAGCCGCAAGAGCAAGTCACGCGACAAGGGGAAGAAGGATCATCGGAGGGGGAAATGACGGAGTGACGGAGTGACGAAGTGGGGGATGGCCGTCGGCTGTCCATGCCTCGCCCCTCAACGCTCGATCCCTTTATCCTTCAATCCCTTGATCCCTTGATCCCTTGATCCCTTGATCCCTTGATCCCTTGATCCCTTGATCCCTTGATCCCTTCCCTTCACCACAGCACCCGCGTCCGCACAGTCTCCGGAATCGACTCCAACTCCTCTAGGGCGGCCGCGGACTCCGTCGGGTCGACATCGAGCACGACGTAGCCGAGTTCCGAGTCCGTCTCCAGGCGCTGCGAGCGGACGTTGATGCCGCGGGCCGCGAGCAGGGCGTTGATCTTCGAGAGGACGCCCGGCACGTTGCGGTGCAGGTGCAGCACGCGGTGGGTGGCCTCGGCGGACTCGCCCGCGCGGTGCGGCTGCGGGGGCAGGTCCACCTGCGGCAGGTTGACGGCTCCGGCGGTCGAGCCTGCGTTCACGAACGCGATGAGCTTGGCGGCCACGTCGCGCCCGATCGCCTCCTGGGCCTCGGCCGTGCTGCCGCCGACGTGCGGGGTGAGGATGACGTTGGGCAGGCCCGCGAGTTCGCAGCGGAACGATTCGCCCGCCGCGGCCGGCTCCTCGGGGAAGACGTCGAGCGCGGCGCCGCCCACCCGGCCGGCCCCGATCGCCTCGCGAAGGGCGGGCAGGTCCACGAGCGAGCCGCGGGCGTTGTTGATGAGCATGGCGCCGCGACGCATCCGCGCGATCGCGTCGCGCCCGATCATGCCCGCGGTCTGCGGCGTGGCGGGGACGTGCAGCGTGACCACGTCGCTCCGTTCGAGCAGTTCGCCGAGCGATCCCACGCGCTCGGCGTTGCCGAGGGCGAGGCGAGGGGCGGTGTCGAAGAAGAGCACGCGCATGCCCATCGCCTCGGCGAGGACCGAGACCTGCGAGCCGATGTGCCCGTAGCCGACGATGCCCAGCGTGCGACCGCGGACCTCGTGCGCTCCGGCCGCGCTCTTGTCCCACGTCCCGGCGTGCATCTGGGCGTTCTTCTCGACGGTGCGCCGGCAGAGCATGACGATCTCGGCCACGGTGAGTTCGGCGACGGATCGCGTGTTGCTGAAGGGCGAGTTGAAGACGGGCACGCCGCGCGAGCGGGCCGTGCGCAGGTCCACCTGGTCGGTGCCGATGCAGAAGCAGCCGACCGCGAGCAGCCGCCGCGCCGCACCGATGAGGTCCGCGTTCAGCCGCGTCTTCGAGCGCAGGCCGACGACGTGCGCAGACTCGGCAATCTCTCGCAGGCGGGCCGGGTCGGGCGATCCGCGGTCGGCCTCGACGCGGAACCCCTCACGCGTGAACGCCTCGACGGCCGCCGGGTGCACGCCCTCGAGCAGCACGACGCGGATGCGGTCTTTGGGGAATGAGGTGTCCATGGAAAATGGCAGATCGCAAAGCGGAAAAGGGCAAATCGAAAGAACAGCAAGGCAGCAGATCAGCAGATCAGCGGATCAGCAGATAGAGAGCGTGCGGCGTCGGGGGATCGGGCTGCGAGATCGGCCTCGGCATCTGCGGTTCTGGTGCTCTGTTGCTCTGCTGCTTTGCTGCTCTGCTGGTTCGCTTCTCCTTCTCCGATCGTGACAAGCCCGGCGGCTATCGCCGCGCCGAGGACGGCGCACAGAACGAGGCGGTACCAGCCGAAGGGCGCCAGGCCGTGGTGGTTCAGGAAGGCGACCAGCCAGCGGATGGCGACGACGGCCGAGGCGGTGGCGACGACGATGCCGATGATGCAGGGCACGACACCGATCGTCTCGAACAGCGTCGGTCCGCCCGATTCGCGCGCCTCCATCAGGTTCTTGGCGAGTTTGTAGGCGCACGCGCCGCCGAGGGTGGGCAGGCCGAGGATGAACGAGAACTCCGCCGCCGCGCGGGGCTTGAGGCCGATCAGCACGCCCCCGGCGATGGTCATCATGGATCGGCTGGTGCCGGGCCACATGGCGACGCACTGCATGAGTCCGATGAGCAGCGCGCCCGCCGGCGTGAGTTGCTCCAGGTCGCGGCCCAAGCGGGCGAGGCGCTCGCCGTTCCTGGCGTCGCCGGTCTCCGCGGCGCGTGCGGCCCGCAGTCGCCAACGGTCGAGCGCGATCATGAAGACGCCGCCCAGCGCGAGCGCGGCCAGCACGGGGCCGGTGCTGAAGAGGTGCGATTCGATCCAGTCATCGAGCAGCACGCCGAGCACCGCCGCGGGCACGAACGCCACCGCCACGTTGATGCCCAGGCGAAGCCCCGCGGTGTCGCCGGGGCCGATCCGCACCAGCCCCAGCCCCCCGACGATCATGCGTCGCACGCTGGGCCAGTACAGGCCGAGCACGGCGAGGATCGCTCCGCCCTGGATGACGACGTTGAACGCATCGACCGCCGCTTTCGTCTCCGGCGGTTCGTCCAGACCCATCAGCCCGGACGCGAGGATCAGGTGCCCGGTCGAACTGACGGGCAGGTACTCCGTGATCCCCTCGACCAGCCCCAGCACGACCGCCTGCCACCATTCCACGCGATGGGTCCTTTCCGGGGCCAGAGTGCGGGCGGCAGTCTACGGCCCACCGATGCACGCCCGACCCCTCGCCTCTTCTCTATCGGTCGGGCGGGTTAGGCTCTGGCGTGGAGATTCCCGCGGCCCTGCGCACCCGGCTGGAGCACATTTCGGACGCGGATGATCCACGCGTCGCGGTCTATCGCGATCAGAAGGATCAGTGGCTCCGGGCGCGGGCCGAGGGGGGAACCGGGCTTCACGGCGGCCTGTTCATGGCGGAAGGGGAACTGGTCGTCCGGACGCTGCTGCGATCGAGGTTTGAGGCGGTGTCGGCGCTGGTGGCAGAGAACCGTGTGCGTGCGTTGGCCGACGCGCTGGCCGCCCTCCCCGCCCACGTGCCGGCGTACGCTGCGTCCGCGGATGTGCTCGAAGCGATTGTGGGCTTCGATCTGCACCGGGGCGTGCTCGCGTGCGGGCGTGTCGGCCGGCCGCTCGACGCCGTGTCGGTCGTGCGGCGGGCGAGCGTGCTCGTCGTCGCGGAGGAGTTGTCGAACCACGACAACCTCGGGTCGATCTTCCGGAGCGCGGCGGCGCTGGTCGGGCCGGAACGGGCGGGGGTGCTGCTCGGGCCGCGCTGCTGCGATCCGCTGTATCGCAAGTGCCTGCGTGTGTCGATGGGGTGCGCGCTGCTGGTGCCGTTCGCTCGCGTCGATCCTTGGCCGGACGCGCTCCGGGCGGTCCGGGCCGACGGGTTCACACTGATCGCGCTCACGCCCGACGCGGGTGCTGTGCCGATCGACGAGGCGGCTCGGCGGGCGGCCTCATCGCCCCGGTTCAAGCCCGCGCTCCTGGTGGGGGCGGAAGGGCACGGCCTGAGCGAGCGCGCGTTGGCGGCGTCGGACCTGCGGGTTCGCATCCCGATCGCCCCGGCGGTCGATTCGCTCAACGCTGCGGTGGCCGTAGCAATCGCCCTGCATCGGCTGGCAGGGGTAGACGGTAGATAAAGGGGGAACCCTCGGGCGTGCCCGTGCGTCTGTATGGGTGGGGGTGTGGCGGTCGAGCCGTGCCCCTATCCTGTCGGTGCCGATTCGCCCGGACCCTCCCGCTGGAAGGAGCCACGTGCCATGAGAACCCCGAGCCTGCTGCTGGCCGCCGTCCTTTTCACGCTCCCTGCCGCCGGTCAGGACGGCGTGATCCGCGAGAGCACGGGCGATCGGCTCGGGCGGCTGACGAAGATGGAGTTGGCGCCGTTCGACGGCGCGAACTGGAATCTGCTCTCCTCGTGGACGAACGGGGACGCGCTGACAAGCGAGTCGACGAACGGCAAGGTCGTGGTCGTGATGACGTGGGCCGGGTGGAATCCGGTCGCGTCGCGCGTGCTGCCGATGGTGAAGCGGCTGCACGACAACTACGAGGGCGAGGGACTGGTCATCGTCGGCGTGCACCACGCGACGGGATGGGATGAGGGGCTGAAGGCGGCCGAGCGGGCGGGGGTCAAGTTCCTGCTCGCGCACGACGCGGAGAGCAAGTTCCGCGAGGCGCTGCTCGTGGATCAGGACCCGGACTTCTATGTGATCGACCGCGCGGGGCAGCTGCGGTACGCGGACATCGTGACCGAGTCGGTCGAGACGGCCGTCCGGGCGACGCTGGGCGAGACGGTCGACGAGGCCGCCGGGATTCGCGGTCGGCTGGCGGACGAGGCGCAACGGCGCGAGGCTGAGGCCCGCCGGACCGAGGCGATCCGTTCGCAGATCGACCTTCGGACGCTGCCCGAGGTGCCGTTCATGGCGCCGTCGAAGGCCGCGTACGAGGCGACGACCTGGCCGACGCCGCCGAAGGATGATCAGAACCGAGGGCAGCAGCAGCCTCAGGAGCCTTCGCTGCTGGTTCTGCCGAAGGAGGGCTACCACCCCGCGCCGCCCGCGACGGCCGGTCGGGCCGTGGTTGTGTACTTCTGGAATCCGAACGATCGCGACAGTTACTCGATCATGACCGACATGGACCGTCTGCAGCGGCAGATGGGGCGGGACCTGGTGGTCGTCGGGGCGCTGGTCCCGCTGGAGGACGAGAACCGAGGCTGGCAGCAGCAGCAGGACACGAAGAACGATCCGGCGGTCCTGACCACGCGGATGACGCAGTTCCGCAACGCCCGGCAACTCGACCATGCCCTGCTGCTCGACGTGGCCGGCATGAGCATCGCGTCCATCCCGTCGAGGCAGGGGTACGGTTCGCCGAAGATCCCGATCCCCTATGCCGTGTTGGCGAGTTCGGACGGGCTGGTGCGGTACTGGGGCAACCCGGTCAGCCCGGCCTTCCGCTCCGCGCTCGACCGCGTGATCCGCGACGATCCGGGCATCGCGGCCCGCCGTCGCGCGGAGGCGGAGTACATCCGCACGAAGGGCGGGTGAGGTCGGCGTTGCGACGGAGTGACGGAGTGGGGGCAGCGGAATCCGAACGCGGCGCGGGTCCGACTCCGCCGTCGCTCCACGTCGTCCTGCACGAGCCTGAGATCCCGAACAACACCGGGACGATCGGTCGGACCTGCGTGGCGATCGGGGCCGCGCTGCACCTGATCCATCCGATCGGGTTCGAGATCACGGAGCACGCGTGCCGTCGGGCGGGGCTGGACTACTGGCCGCGGCTCTTCCTCCGGGAGCACGGGTCGTGGGAGAACTACCTGAGCCGCGAGCGACCCGGACGGGTATGGCTGTTCTCGGCGAAGGCTCGCCGGACGCTCTTCGAGGCCGACTTCCGTCGCGGCGACCACCTCGTCTTCGGGCGTGAGAGCAAAGGTCTTCCGGACACCATCCTCTGGGCGCACGCCGACCGCGCGCTGTCGATCCCGATGCTCGCGGGTGAGCGATCGCTGAATCTCGCGAACGCCGCATCGGTCGCGGCGTACGAGGCTGTTCGGCAGATGATCGGGAGAGGAGAGATGGTGGTGGATTCAACGGGTCGGGTGGCACCGGCCTCGGAAGTGTCGGGTTGAGGGAATTGTGCGGCCCGACGAACGCGGGGCGGCCAACGGCCGTACCGATCGTCGGAACGACTGTGCTCGTCCTGACTCCTCCTCGCTGTTTCTCTCCGAACGGACAGCCGGCAGCCGCCACCCAGGGCCTTGGGTGGTAGACTGCCGGCGTTCGTTATGGCGACCGGCACTCGCAGCCATCCCGATCCGCGGCGCAGAGTCGGCGCGGACCGCGCGCGCACGCGGCTCCTGCTTTGGGCGGTTTTTCTCGGGCTTTGTGCGGCCTCGCTGCCCGCGTGCCACCAGTCGCCGATCAACGCGCGCGACCCACGGAGCCAGTACAGCCGCTACGACTTGGTGCGCGGGCAGTACCCACCGCAATACCTAGAGGACGAGTTCGGACGGCGCATCCCCAACCTGCGCGGGCGGCTGCTCGCCACCGAGTGACGGGCGGATCGTCGGGTGGCGCGACCGACAGAATTCCGCGTCGATAACGCGCGAATTCCAACGAAACGCACGCCGCAGGCCCGATCGTTTGGTAGTCTTTGCCGATGATGCATCCGTGAGATGGAGCCGAGGGGCATGAAGGCCGACCGCAGCACGACCCGCATGAGCCGCCGCTCGAAGACGGTCTGGCTGTCGCTGCTGGCCGCGATGACGGGCGTGAGCGGGGCGCTGCTCGCGCTCGACGGCGGCCCGGCCCCGCGTTTCGACGGCCTGACGCTCCCCGCCCTCGCCGCCGCCACGGGGCCTGCCTCGATGGAGGTCGTCCTCGCGCCCCGGCAGCCGCTGGACCGCGAACGCTGGCAGGCGATCGTCATCGAGCAGTCAGGCTCGCCCTTCGGAACCGCGTCGTCGATCGACCAGGAGCACAAGGCCCGGAACCTGCGCGGCCTGGGCTACCACTTCGTGATCGGCAACGGCAACGGGCTGTCGGACGGCGAGATCCACGTGGGCTACCGGTGGCTCGAGCAGCAGGCCGGGGCGCACACGGGCGGCCCGGACGCCGACTGGTACAACCAGCACGCGATCGGCATCTGCCTCGTCGGCCACGGGGATCGCCGGTCGTTCACCGACGCCCAGATCTCGCGCCTCGTCGAACTCGTGGGCGTGCTTGCCCGAGACCTGGGCATCCCGCCGGAGCGGATCCTCTTCGCGTCGGATGTGTCGCCTTCGGGCGGGCCGGGGCGTCTCTTCCCGGCGGCGGCGTTCCGGGAGCAGGTGGACGCCCGCCGCTGACGCGGGGTTGCTCGCGTATCACCGGACGGCGTTGGCGGGGTCGCACCGCGGGCAATGTTGCTGCTAAGATCGGGTCCGGTCCCCCGACAGGGGAGGCCGCGTACACGCCGCCCTCCGGTCCACGGGCCGATCCGGGTCGTCTTTCGGGCGGTGTCCGGGCACCAGGCACACCGCCGGTCTGTCGTCCGGCGGGGTTTCGGAGGAGCGGCCCCCGCGCGTCGCGGGGGTTCGACGATGGCAGAGGACACCTCATCCGTGCCGGTGAAGAAGAAGGGCGACGTCGTCGAGGGCTACCGCGTGCTGTCCGAGATCGGACGGGGGGCGGCGTCCGTCATCTACCTGGTGCAGGACCCCAAGTCCAAGCAGATCGTCGCCCTCAAGCACGTCGAGAAGCAGACGGACAAGGACCAGCGTTTCCTCGACCAGACCGAGACCGAGTACAAGGTCGCCCGGCAACTGGACCACCCCGGCATCCGCAAGATCGAGCGGCTCATCCGGAAGGGGTCCTTCCTGGCGGTCAAGGAGTTGTACCTCGTCATGGAGTTTGTCGACGGGGTGAGCCTCGACCGGCACCCGCCGCAGACGTTCGAGGAGGCGTGCGCCATCTTCGAGCAGGCGGCGGCGGCCATGTCCCACATGCACGGGCGCGGGTTCGTGCACGCCGACATGAAGCCCAACAACATCGTCGTCTCCGAGGGCGGCGTGGTGAAGATCATCGACCTCGGGCAGTCGTGCCCCTCCGGCACGATCAAGCCGCGGATTCAGGGGACACCGGACTACATCGCCCCCGAGCAGGTCCACCGGCGGGCGATCACCCCCAAGACGGACGTCTACAACCTCGGGGCCACGATGTACTGGGTGCTGACGCGCCAGCACATCCCCACCGCGCTGGCCAAGGGCGACTCGCTCGTCGGCTCGCTGGACGACAACCTCGTCGCCAAGCCGAAGCCCGCGATCGAACTCAACCCGCGCATCCACCCCAAACTCAACGACCTCATCATGCAGTGCGTCGAGATCGACCCCGAGAAGCGCCCCGAGTCGATGAAGGAGGTCCAGGATCGCTTGAACCTCGTCCGGGGCATCCTGCACGCGGCGACGACGATGGCCGCGGGCGCGATCGACGACGAGGAGGACTAGCGATCCTCCGCGCTCCCGACCTCCAGGACCCGGACGCGGTTTGCCGCCTCTTCGAGCGCGGAGCGGAAGCCAACCGCGACGCGGCCTGCCGGCACAAATCGATCGACGCCATCGACGCGCCGGGGACGCTGATCGCCACGGGCGACCTGCACGACAACCCCTTCCACCTCGAACGCCTCGTCGAGGCGGCGCGGATGGACCACGCCGCGTCGGCGGGCGAGCCGGGGCCGCACCTGACGCTCCACGAGGTCATCCACGCCGACCGGCTCGTCAACGGGCTGGACTTCAGTTACCGCGCGCTGGCGCGAGTGGCGCAACTCAAGGCGGAGTTCCCCGAGCGCGTCCACGCCCTGCTCGCCAACCACGAGTTGAGCCAGATCATCGGCGCGGGGATCGTCAAGGACGGCGTCCGCTGCGTGGACGCCTTCAACGACGGCATGGCCTACGTCTTCGGCGGCGAGTGGGAGCGCGTCGCCGGCGCGGTCGAGCGGTTCATCCGTTCGATGCCCCTCGCCCTGCGCTGTCGCGGGCCGCGCGGGGACGTGCTGTGCGCCCACAGCCTGCCCGGGCCGGCGGGGATGGGCCGATTCGACACGACCATCCTCGACCGCGACCTGACCGACGACGACTACCAGCCGCGGGTCGGCTCGGCGCACGTCATGGTCTGGGGGCGGGGCTACGACGCGGACCAGTTGGAGGACCTCGTCGAGCGGTGGGGGGTGGGGCTGTTCGTGCTGGGCCACGAGAAGGCCGACAACGGCGTCCTCGTCGTGCCCCCGTGCGCTGTGGTGCTCAACAGCGACCACGCCCGCGGCGTGTACCTGCCGATCGACCTGGCCAACCCGCCGCGAGCCGAAGAGGCGGCGGCGATGGTCAGGCCGCTGGCGCTGGCGCGGGATGCGACCTGAAGCGGCCCGACCTCGAACGCTCTCCGTATCATCCCCCCATGCCCCACGACCCCATCGCCGACAGTGTGCTCGGGCTGTTACGCGAACGCGACCCGGACGCGGCCGCCATCCTCGGGCGCGAGCAGGAGCGCCAGGCCACGACGCTCGAACTGATCGCCAGCGAGAACCACGTCTCGCCCGCCGTCATGCACGCGATGGGCACGTGCTTCACCAACAAGTACGCCGAGGGCTACCCGGGGGCGCGGTACTACGGCGGGTGCGTCTTCCACGACCAGGCCGAGGAACTGGCCCGAGAGCGGGCCAAGCGGCTCTTCGGGTGCCGGTTCGCCAACGTCCAACCGCACTCGGGTGCGCAGGCGAACGCGGCCGTCTTCCTGGCCCTGCTCCAGCCGGGCGACACCTTCGCATCGCTCGTCCTGGCCGACGGCGGGCACCTCTCGCACGGGCTGAAGGTGAACCTGAGCGGCAAGTGGTTCAACCCCGTCTTCTACCCGCTGCACTACGACGCCGCCCACCCGCGCTTCGAGCAGATCGACTACGACGCGGCCGAGGCGGTGTGCCTGGAGCACCGGCCGAAACTGCTCATGTGCGGCTACTCCGCCTACCCGCGCGTGATCGACTTCGCCCGCTTCCGCGAGATCGCGGACAAGTGCGGCGCGGTCCTGATGGCGGACATCGCGCACATCGCCGGGCTGGTGGCGGCCGGCGAGCACCCGTCGCCCTTCCCGCACTGCCACGTGGTGACGACGACGACCCACAAAACGCTGCGCGGGCCGCGGGGCGGGCTGATCCTGACCGACGACGAGGAGATCGCGAGGAAGATCGACCGGGCCGTCTTCCCGGGGATGCAGGGCGGGCCGCTGATGCACGTGGTGTTCGCGAAGGCCGTCGCGTTCGGCGAGGCCCTCAAGCCGGAGTTCAAGGAGTACCAGCGCCGGGTCGTGTGCAACGCCCGTGCGCTCGCCGGCTCGCTGCGCGAGCGCGGCTACCGCATCACCAGCGGCGGCACCGACAACCACCTGATGCTCGTGGACCTGCGCACACGCGACGAGAACCTGACCGGCGCGGACGCGGAGAAGTGGCTCGAATCGGCGGGCATCATCACGAACAAGAACGGCATTCCCCAGGATCCGCGACCGCCCCGCGTCACCAGCGGCCTGCGCCTCGGCACGCCCGCCATCACCACCCGCGGCCTGCGCGAGAGCGACATGGCGACGGTCGCGGAGTTCATCGACCGCGTGCTCGGCGCGGCCGGCGAGGCGAGCGTGTGCGCGACAGTGCGGGAGGACGTGCGGGCGATGTGCGGGCGGTTCGCGCTGCCGTGACGGAGTCGGTCACTCGTCGTCGTGGCGTTCGCGTCGGTGCTGGGGCATGGACTCGAGCACCGCGTCGATCAGGCCGTAGGCGAGCATTTCCTTCTCGTCCAGCCACTTGTTGCGGTCGAGGTCTTCCTCGATGCGGTTTCGGGGCTGGCCGGTCGCCTGCACGTAGACCTCGTAGATGCGGTCGCGCAGGCGGAGCATCTCGCGGGCCTCGATCTCGATGTCGGTCGCCTGGCCCTCCATCACGCCGGAAAGCAGCGGCTGGTGCAGCAGGTTTCGTGCGTTGGGGAGCGCGAAGCGTTTGCCCTTCGCGCCGGAGCACGCCAGCACCGATCCCATGCTCGCCGCCTGCCCGATGACGTAGGTGCAGACGTCTGGGGCGATGAAGTTCATGGTGTCGAGGATGCCCAGCCCGGCCGTCACGCTCCCGCCGGGCGAGTTGATGTAGAGGTGGACGTCGCTCTTGGGGTCTTCGTTGGCGAGGAAGAGCAGCTGGGCGACGACGAGGTTGGCCATCTCGTCCATGATCGGCCCGCCGAGGAAGATGATGCGGTCCTTCAGCAGGCGCGAGTAGATATCGTACGACC
>JACTNA010000019.1 GCA_014584315.1 Planctomycetota bacterium
ATCCTCGTCACGAACAACCGGCCGTTGATCCGCGAGGAAACCGAGGCCGCGTGGCGCCGGCTGCGGCTCGTCCCCTTCGACGTGGTCATCCCGCCGGAGCGGCGCGACAAGGACCTGATGCGCAAGCTGCGCGACGAGGCGCCGGGCATCCTCGCCTGGATGGTGAGGGGCGCGGTCGACTGGGCGCGCGAGGGCCTGCCGGAGCCGGAGTCCGTGGTCGCGGCGACCCGGGCGTACCGCGGGGCGTCCAGCAGCGTCGACCGGTTCCTCGCCGAGCGCTGCATCCTCGGCGACGGGCTCAGCTGCTCGTCGGCCGACCTCATCAGGGCGTACTGCGAGTGGTGCGCGCGCGCTGGCAGCGTGCCTCTGCAAGGCAGCGCCTTGGCCGACGAGCTCCGGAGGCACGGGTGCCGCCCGATGCGCCAACGGGGGCCTCGGGGATGGGTAGGGCTGGAGCTCCACCCGAGCCCCTCCTTGACACACTTGACGGAGTTGACGCCATGAGCCGTATAAGCGCCACGCGGGGGATAGCAAGCCGTTCAATGGGCAACTGCCGTCAATTGTGTCAAGATGTGTCAAGGCCTGGTCGGCGAGACCCCGTACCCCCC
This sequence comes from Planctomycetota bacterium, assembly GCA_014584315.1. Taxonomy (GTDB): domain Bacteria; phylum Planctomycetota; class Phycisphaerae; order Phycisphaerales; family UBA1924; genus CAADGN01. Next base: position 609 of record JACTNA010000019.1, read on the forward strand.
CCCGCTAGCTCACCCTTCCGGCGTGCTGGCGCACGGGCAACGGGAGGCAGCCCGTGACCCCGCGCTTCCCCCGCGACCCGATCCGGCTCGCGCCCCTGGGCCGCGCCCTGCTCGCCGCCGCCGACGAGACCGAGCGGGCCGAGGCGCGCCTCAAGCGCGAGATCATCGAGGCCGCCCGCGCCGGCGACTGCGCGCGCGTCATCGACATCGCCACGCGCTGGCTCGAACGCCCGCCCGTGGAAATCGCCTCGTCCCACTTGATCCATGATCCGCCCGCGAGGTAGAGGTGGAGCGCGCGGCCCGTGCTGGGCCGTGCCGATGGAGGCCCAACCGTGCGCGTCGTTGCGCTGTTCCGAGTCTCGACCGAGAAGCAGGCCAACGAGGGCGCGTCTCTCGACGCCCAGCAGCGCGAGTTCCGCGCGCTCGCCGCCAAGCACGGCTGGACCATCGCCGCCGAGTTCCGCGGCATCGAGTCGGCAACCCAGGCCGCGACCGAGCGCCGCGTCCTCCAGCAGGTCCTGGCCTACCTCCGCGATCACGGCGCGGACGCCCTCTGGGTCTACGAGCAGTCGCGCCTGACGCGCGGCGACGAGCTGGAGGTCGCGCTGCTCATGCGCGAGCTGCGCGAGCGCGGCCTGCGGATCATCGTCCGCACCGTCGTCCGCGACCTGGGCTCGATCGACGAGCGGTTCATGGTCGGCATCCAGTCCCTCGTGGACCGGGCCGAGTCCGAGCGCATCAAGGAACGCATGGCCCGCGGCCGGCGCGAGCGCGCCCGCCAGGGGAAGAAGTCCTGCGGCTCCGCCCCCTACGGCTACCGGAACCCGCCGCCGGGCGACCCGGGGCGCGGCACGCTCCGGGTCGTCGAGCCCGAGGCCGCCGTCGTCCGCCGCGTCTTCGACCTCGCCGCCTCGGGCCAGAGCGAGCGCGCCATCGCCCGCGCCCTCAACGGGTCGCGCGTCCCCGCCCCGCGCGGCGGGTCCTGGGGCAAGACGACCATCCGCCGCCTCCTCGACAACCCGGCGTACATCGGGACGCAGGCCAGCGGCGTCTGGGTCGCCGAGCCGGGCACGCGCTCCTTCCGCCTCGACCCCGCCAACCCCGACGCCGTGGTGGTCGAGAACGCGCACCCCCCCATCGTCGAGCGCGAGACCTGGGACCTCGTGCGCGGGCGCGCGCGCAGCCCCAGCACGGCCCGCCCGCGCATGCTCACGGGCCTGCTCTGGGCCAACGGCGTCCGCTGCGCCGGCGACGCCATCCGGGGCGGGGCGTTCTACCGCTCGGCCGACCGCGCCCCCGGCGGCCCGTGGCTCCCGGCCCGGGCGGCCGACGACGCCGTGTGGGACGCCTTCGTCTCCCTCGCCTCCGAGCCGGCCTTCGTCGAGCGCCTGCTCGAAGCCGCGCACGACCCGGGCCAGCGCGAGATCGCGGAGCGCGAGGCCGAGTACCTGCTGGACCAGATCGGCAAGCGCGGGAGACGCCGCGACCGCCTCGTCACCATGCGGGCCGACGGCGAGATCGACAAGCAGGAGTTCCTGCGCCGGCGCGACGAGGAGGACGCCGCCATCGAGGACCTGGAGCGCCAGCTGGCCGAGCAGCGCTCGAAGCTGGCCTCTATCGGGGGCTCGCACGCCGCGCGCATCGTCGGGGCGGTCCGCGCCCTCCTGCACGGGCGGGCGCGCCTGACCGAGGCCCAGAAGCGGGCCGTCCTGGCCTCGATCGTCCGCCGCGTGGACGTCGAGGCCGAGCGGGTGGCCGTGGCCCAGGAGCGGGACGCCCGGGGCCGCGTCCTGGGCGGGCGTGGGGCCGCGTGGGCGATCCGGCGCGTCTCGTTCCGGCTGGCGCTCCCGGAGGGCCTCGACGCGGCGTGGGGCGGCGTCGGGGCGGACGGGGCGGGGGACCGCGCCGGCCGCGTCGGTCGCCCGGTCACAACCGCTTGCGCGGCGGACCGAGCGGCCTGCGCCGGAGAGCGCGAGATGCCGTCTCACCGCGTCGGTCGCCTGGTCACAACAGGCTGATGCTCGGCCCGGCGGGCACCGGCAAGACGATGATGGCCAAGGCCCTGCCCGGCGTCCTCCCCCCGCTCACGCCCGAGGAGGCCGTCGAGATCACGCGCATCTACTCGGCGGCCGGCGCGCTGCCGCCCGGCGAGGGGCTGGTGACGACGCGGCCCGTCCGCTCGCCGCACCACACCGCGTCCGCGCCGGCCGTCGTCGGCGGCGGGATCGTGCCGCGGCCGGGCGAGATCTCGCTCGCCCACCGCGGCGTGCTCTTCCTCGACGAACTCGCGGAGTTCCCGCGCTATGTGCTCGAGACGCTCCGCCAGCCGCTCGAAGACCACGTCGTCACCATCGCCCGCGCCCACGGCACGCTGCGCTTCCCGGCGTCGTTCATGCTCGTCGCCGCCATGAACCCCACGCCGCGCGGCGACGTGCCCGCGGGCGAGGTCGGCCAGCGCGCCATGGACCGCTACCTCTCGCGCCTCAGCGGCCCGCTCCTCGACCGCATCGACATCCACTGCGAGGCCCCGGCCGTGCCGTGGAAGGAACTCTCCGCCGCCGACGGCCGCCCGCGCGGCACCAGCTCCGCCCAGATGCGCGAGCAGGCGCTGGCCGCGCGCGAACGCCAGACCGCCCGCCAGGGCGCGGCCACGCCCAACGCCCGACTCAGCGGCCGCCAACTCGACACGCTCGCCCCCATGACCGACGACGCCCGCAACGCGCTCGGCCGGGCGATGACGGAACTGAAACTCAGCGCGCGGGCCTACGACAAGGTCCGCCGCATCGCCCGCACGATCGCCGACCTCGTCGGCGAGGACACGCTGACAACGCCGCACGTCATCGAGGCCGTCAGTTACAGGTTGCTGGACAGGAGCGTGTGAGCAGCTCGATCCGGAGGGACAGCCATGACGATCCGAACTTCAATCGCAATCGTCTGCATCGCCTTGCTTGCGATCCCGTGCGCTCAAGTTGCCGCGCAGGACGACGAAGTCTCGCTCATCGCCCCTGCGGGCCAACGGCTGCTCCACCTTCACTCGCAGCGGTTCATCCGCACCCCCGACGGCGTGCTCTGGGACATGTGGGGCGAGCAGGAGTATCTCAAGGTCTTCAACCGAGTCGTCAAGAAGCGAGCGATCAAGGAAAAACGGACAACTCCGATACTCGCCGAGTACGTGACGATCGGGCACCGATGGGAGATCGAGGACACGCGAGATGCGATCGCCTGGGGCGTGACGACGGGGAATCGTGCTCCTCCGCAATGGTACTGGACACGCGAGAGCGACGGGACACCGCCGCTCTGGCACACCACAACACCGAGCGCGCGCCGATTCATCTATATCAACGAGCGCGAGCGGAACGCAGTCGCCGAGGATGAGGACACACGCAGCACCAAGGTCATCGCCGATCTGGGCGCAAACCTCTACAAGATCGAGATCAACCGCGGCCGCGGGATCGCCCCGCGGGGTCGCGACATGCCTTCGCGCCTCGAGGGCAACGCGATCGTCCACATCCCCAAGCCCGCGGGCGTCATCCGCAACGGTTGGCTCTCAGGAGAGTTTATCCTGTGGCCCGACGATGACATGATCGTTCCGGCTGGGGTGAAAGAAGAGAAGTACGTCTATCTGGCGATCAACGAACTCCGGCCGACAATCGAGGAGCTCGGCGCGGCGGTGCTGACCGACAAAGCGGAGCTCGTCACGTGGACGTACCGCCGTGAAGCGGGAGCGTGGAGGTGGGTCCGCCGCACCAGCCCGCTGGAACTCATCAACAAGGACGAGATCGAAGCACGCCGCCAGCGCGCGGCGGAGCGAGCGGCTGCCGAAGAGAGTCTTCCTGCGATCGAACGAACCCATCTGCTCGTGCTGAAGAATGGCGACTACCTGTACGGGCGCCTTCTCGAGGAGAGCGAGCGTGAGGTTCGTTTCCTCGTCGTCGTCGGTTCCATCGGCGCGGAGCGGCGATTCCCCCGTGAAGATATCGGCAGGCTCGTGGAACTATCGGAGGACAGATAGCGGCGCGATGTGTGCTTCATGCTCGCCGTTTGCGCACGACTGGCGCAGGCGTGTTCTCGCAAATCGCAAGATCAAACGTTCCTTGTCAGCGGGCGGCTGACGATTCTCGCAAGGACGCGGCAGCGGGCGGATCGGAACTTCCCGGGCCTCCATGCGCCGACGCCGCACCGCACCCGCTACCGCAACCCCTCCCCCACCTTCCCGTGCAGGTCCTTCAGTTCCTGCGCTCGGGCCGCGGGCATCACCAGCGTCGCCTCGTCGGTCTGCACCACGATGAGGCCCTCGCAGCCGAGCAGCGCGACCGTGTGCCCCGGCCTGCCGCCGGTCACCACCGTTGAGCCGCGGCACTCGTGGAAGATCGCCTGCCCCGTTCCCGCCGCGCGGTTGCCGTTGGCATCCGGCGCCAGCGTCTCCGCGAAACTCGGCCAACTGCCAACGTCGAGCCACCGCACCGGCATGTCAACCGTGCAGACCGTCGCCGCCGCGTCGCGCGAGGCCGGCTCCATGATCGCGTAGTCCACGCTCACCTTCGGCAGCCTCGGGTAGACCTCCGCCAGTGTCCGTGCGCGGTGCGGCGTGCCCCACGCCGCCTGGATCTCCCGCAGGCCGGCCGCGCTTTCCGGGCGGTGCCGGTCGAGCAACCGCATGAAGTGCGCCGCGTGGAAGACGAACATGCCCGAGTTCCACCCGTACTCCATGCTCTCGACGTAGCGCCGGGCGGTGTCGGCGTCCGGCTTCTCCTTGAACTCTCGCACGACGAACGCACGCCCGCCGAACCCCTCGATCGCACGCCCGCGCCGCACGTAGCCGTACCCGGTCTCGGGCCGCGTGGGGGTGATCGCGAACGTGACCAGCCGAGACTCGTCCCGCTCGACGAGCCGGAATCCGGTGTCCATCGCCTCGCGGAAGACCTCCTGCGGCTCGATCACGTGGTCGGCGGTCAGCACGGCGAAGACGGCGTCCGGGTCGAGCCGTTCGAGCACGGCCGCGGTCAGGCCGACCGCGTTCACCGTGTCGCGGCCCTCCGGCTCGCCCAGGATGTGTTCGTCGTCGAACGCCGAAAGCCGCTCGCGCACGATCGCCCGGTATCGCTCGGCGGTGCAGATGTAGCGACGATCCGCGGGCACCACCCCGTCGAGCCGCTCGGCGGCGAGTTCGAGCAGCGAGCACGGCGTGCGCCCCTCGCGTGCGATGAACGGGATCAGTTGCTTGGGCATCTCGCGCCGGCTCATGGGCCAGAGTCGTGTGCCCGCGCCGCCCGCCATGATCATCGCGTACCGCATCCGCACCTCCGCGCCGAGCATAGACGAGCGGCGGAGGTTCCGGCTCAGCCCTCGCCGCCGAACGCCGCCGCGAGGATCTGGTCCGCCGTCGTCAGCGTGCCGTTCGATCGGCGCACCGCCCGATCGACCAGGCGCTCCGCCGCGTCGCGCGTCTCGCCCAGCGCGATCAGGGCCTGCACCGCTTCGGTCGCGGCCGGCGAGATGCCGACCGACGGCTCCGCGAGCGAGCCTGCCCGCCGCTCCAGCGCATCGGCGTTCACGAAGCCGTCCAACTTGCCGCTCAGTTCGACGATCACCGTCTCCGCGACGCGCTTGCCGATCTCGGGCAGACGCTGCAACCCCTTCGAGTCCTTCGACACGACCAGCGCGGCCACTTCCCCCGGCGGCACGGCGAGGGCGCGCAGCGCGCGCTTGTTGCCCATTCCCTTCACCGTCGTAAAGACCTCGAAGAACCGGCGATCATCGCGCGATTCGAACCCGATCAGCCGCGGCACGAAACTCGTCCCCTGCCCCTGCGCCTCCAGGTACTCGAGCGTGTGGAGCACGATGCGCCGCCCCACCTCCGACGCGAGGCGGTCGCCCAGGTACGCGGGAAGCAGCACCTCGTACGCCAGACCCGTCCCCTCGGGCTGGACGACGGCCCCACGGGCGTCCACCGAGACCAGCGTGCCGGCGATTCGGGTGATCATCGCTCCCATTGAAGCACAGTCCCGGCGACGAAGCGCGAACACCCGACCCGTGTCGAGCCGATAACCCCGGCAGCCCCGCCGGGGCGGGAGGACGATCCATGCCCAGAGCAACCATCGCCGGACGATCGGCCGTCGAGGTGACGCCGAAGCCGGCCGCGGCGGAGCCGGCAATCCTGATCGGCACCCCGGAGACGATCCCGGCGTTGTTCCGCCAGCTCGAGGCCGCGCCGGGGCTGGTCGCCCCGGTCGGGTGCCTCGCGCTGGGTCCGGACGGATCGCCCCTCGGTGGGGCGCCGGGCCTCGGCCGGGTGGATGGTCTGGACGCGCTCGCCCGGGCGCGGGACTCGCTGGGGGCGCGGGTCGCGGTGGTGAGCCTTCCTTCGTCGATGTGGTCGCTGGCGAGGCGCGTTCGCGCGGAGTTGGCTCGCGCGGGCATCGCCGAGCGGTTCGTGCCGCCGCTGGCGGAGTTGCTCACCCAGGCTCCCGCGCCGACTCAGGGCGGGGCGTTCGGCGCGCCGGTGCTGGACTACGCCGCGCTGATCGGGCGCGAGCCCCACGCGATCGACCACGAACGGGTGGGCGGGCTGATCGAGGGTCGGCGCGTGCTCATCACCGGCGCGGGCGGGTCGATCGGGTCCGAACTGGCCCGCGTGGTCGCGCGCTATCGCCCGTCCCTGATCGTGCTGATGGAGCGGTCGGAGAACGCACTGTTCGAGGTCGATCGGCGGCTCGGAGAGCGGTTCCGCTCCGTGCCGAGGCGTGCCGTGCTGCACGACGTCGCCGAGGCCGAGAGCACGCGCCGCCTGGTCGCCGACCTCGCGCCGGAGATCGTCTTCCACGCCGCGGCGCACAAGCACGTCCCGCTCATGGAGGACCACCCGGCGCACGCGATCACGAACAACCTGCTGGGCACGCGGGCGATCGCGGACGCCGCGGCCGACGCGGGCGCACAGCGCTTCGTCATGGTCTCGACCGACAAGGCGGTGAATCCCACCAGCGTCATGGGCGCGACGAAACGCCTCGCCGAGTTGTACGTCGCCGACTTGCACGCTCGTGTTCGCCGCGGTGCGCGCCGGGGCGCGGTGCCGACCTGCTTCTCGATGGTGCGATTCGGCAACGTCCTCGGCTCGGCGTGCAGCGTCCTCACGATCTGGGCCGCCCAACTCACCGAAGGAGGACCCCTCACCGTCACCGACCCCCGCATGACCCGCTACTTCATGACCATCCCCGAGGCCGCCGCGCTCGTCGCCCAGGCCGCCGCGATGAGCGACCCGGCGAGCGACCGCGCCGGCGTCTTCGTGCTCGACATGGGCCGACCCGTCCGCATCATCGACCTCGCCGAACGGTTCCTGCGCGCGCACGGCGTCGAGCCGCGCCTGCTCGGGGACGAGGCCCGCGAAGCCCCGCTCGCTCCCGACGCGCTCCCCGCCGTCGGCATCCGCTGCACCGGCATCCGCCCGGGCGAGAAACTCCACGAGGAACTCGCCTACTCGACCGAGGACCTCGCGCCCACCGACCACCCGGGCATCATGGCCTGGCGCGGCGGCTCCGAGACGCCGATCGACATCGCCGACGCGGTGGAACGCCTTTCCAGAGTCCGGTCGGGCGCGGAACGTCTCGCCGTGCTCGACGCTCTCCGCCGGTACATCCCGACGCTGGCCGCACCGATTCCCTGCTATCGCAAGGCGATCTGACGTTTGGTGTCTGAAAGGTATCGGTTGACCCATGCCGGAATCCTGCGAGAATGCTCCCACGCCCGGGAGGGGCGGAGCATGAGACGGGCGGGTCGGTGATCCGAAGGATGGATGGAGCCGAACCATGCCAGCGACCATGACCGAGCGTCATCAGGTGCTGATCGAGACGGCGGCGGCCAGGGACAAGGCCGAGGCCCTTCTGCGCGGTCTTCAGGAGGCCCGCGCCCGTTCCGAGCGCCACCTCCGCGAGATCGGCCAGACCGACGCCCTCAAGGCCGTCACCGGCCGGAGTTCGATCGAGAACGCCATCGCCAGCACCCAGCGGATGATCGACACGCTCAACCGCAGCCTCGTCCAACTCCGGCAGGGGCTGACGGAGGAGGACCTCGCCCTCATCGATTCCGCTCGCGAGTTCTGAGCGCCCGGCAGCGCACACGACCCCCGACCCGCGGTATCGTGCCGCCGTGCAACACGATCTCACGCTCCGAGTGCTCCGTCTCGACCCGCGTGCCGCGCTCCCCGCCTACCAGTCCGACCTCGCGGCCGGGCTGGACCTGTCGGCCTGCCTCCCGCGCGGCGAGTTCGAGCACGAAGCCGTCACGCTCGCACCACGCATGATCCTCCGCATCCCCTGCGGCATCGCCGTCGCCATCCCGCCGGGGTTCGAGGGGCAGGTACGCCCCCGCTCGGGGCTGGCGACGAAGCACGGAGTGACCATCCCGAACGCGCCGGGCACCGTGGACGCGGACTATCGGGGGGAGATGTTCGTTGCGCTCATCAACCTCGGTCCCGAGCCGTACATCGTGCGCCACGGCGCGCGGATCGCGCAGTTGGTGATCGCGCCCGTCGCTCGGGCCGCCGTCGTTGAAGCGGACTCGCTCGAAGCAACGCCCCGCGGTGCTGGCGGCTTCGGCTCCACGGGCGGGCACTGAGCCTCACTTCCCCTTGCCGCCGGGGAACAGGTCCTTCGGCGGGTCTCGCGCCGGCCAACCGGTCCACTCGACGTACCGCCGGCGCAGGTCGTCCGCGATCTCGTGCGGCTTGAGGCCGCTTCCCGCATAGTCAATCACCGGCTTGAAGGTGACGACCGATCGGCTCCGCCGCCACAGGCTTCCCCACGCCGGGTCCACCTGCGGCGTCCCCTCGATGATCACGGGCAGCACACGCACGCCCGCCCGCTTCACGATCAGCCCGACGCCCGGGAGGAACGGCATCACGCTCCGGGGCGGGCGTTCGAGCGTCCCCTCGGGGAAGATGCCGATCACGCCGCCCCCTTCGAGGTGGCGCAGCGCTTCGCGCGCGGCCACCACCTCGCGCCCGTCCCGATCCACCGTGATGATCTCCGTCCAGGCCCAGAGCCATCCGAGGGCGTCGAGTTTCATGTCCTTGGCCATCATCCAGCGGATGAAGAACGGGCACGCGGCCTGCACCAGCACCGGGTCGACGCCGGCCGTGTGATTGGAAACGACGAGCAGCGGGCCGGCTGACCCGGATCGGGGAAGGTTGTCCAGCCCGTCGAAGCGCGCCCGGTGCATCACCCGCGCGTACACCCGCAGCACCCGCCAGACCAGCCCGCTCTCGACGTCGCCCCTCGGCCCCGCCATCAGTTGCCGTGCCGCCACCGCCCAGAGCAGCCACACCATCACGGCGATGAGCCAGAAAGAGATCGGCACGGCATATGTTAGCGTCCGCAAAGATACAATCTACCGCCGTTTCACGCCTGCCCGACACCCAAACCCGTTCGGATCCCCAACATCCGGGGTGTACAATCCCTCTGATGACCGACCTGTGGGCACCGAAGCGCGAGGCGGCGAGGCAGGGCGTCGAGCCGCTCGCGGTGCGGATGCGCCCACGAACGATGGGCGAGTTCGTCGGTCAGCAACACATCCTCGGGCCGGGGCGCCTCCTGCGACGCATGATCGAGGCCGACGCGATCACGAGCATCATCCTGCACGGGCCGCCGGGCACCGGCAAGACGACGCTCGCCCGCGTGATCGCGGCGCAGACCCGCCGGCGGTTCGTGGCCGAGAACGCGGCCGGGGTTGGCGTCAAGCGCATCCGCGAAGTCATCGACGAGGCGACGCGGGCGGTCGAACTCGATGGACGACGGACGATCCTCTTCCTCGACGAGATCCACCGCTTCACGCGCAGCCAGCAGGACGTGCTGCTCAACGACGTCGAGCGAGGACTGGTGACGCTCATCGGGGCCACGACGGAGAACCCGCTCTTCGCGTGCAACCCCGCCCTCGTCAGCCGCAGCACGCTCTTCCGGCTCGAGCCGCTCAGCGAGGACGAGATCGCCGAGGTGGTCCGCCGCGCCATCGCCGACCCCGAGCGCGGCTACGGCCGGCTCGACCTCCGTGTCGCCGACGACGCGATCCGCGTCTGGGCGGTCAAGTCCGACGGCGACGCCCGCCGAGCCTTGAACGCGCTCGAAGTCGCCGTGCTCTCCCAGCAGAACAGAGCACGAAGCGCAAGCGAATGCCATGCCGCCGAAAGACACCGCGGACGAACCGCCGGCGAGTGCCTCCCATCGATCCGGATCGACCGCGCCGTCGCCGAGGACTCCATCCAGCAGAAGGCCGCGGTCTACGACGGCACCGGCGACGAGCACTACGACGCCATCAGCGCGATGATCAAGAGCATCCGCGGCAGCGACCCGGACGCCGCCGTCTACTGGATCGCCCGGATGCTCGACGCGGGGGAAGACCCGCGGTTCATCGCCCGCCGCCTCGGCATCCTCGCCAGCGAGGACATCGGCAACGCGGACCCGCACGCCATGCCCCTCGCCGCCGCGTGCTGGCATCTCGTGGAGCGCGTCGGCATGCCCGAGTGCCGCCTGACGCTCAGCCAGTGCGCGATCTACCTCGCCCTCGCCCCGAAGAGCAACGCCTCGTGCGCCGCCATCGACGAGGCGATGGCCGACGTGCGCGAGGGACGCACGCTCCCCGTCCCCCTCTACCTGCGCGACCCCAACTCTTCCCCCATCGGCGACGGCGTCAAGATGCGCGACCGCACGGGCGAGAAGTACCAGTACAGCCACAGCGCGCCCGGCGCGTTCACCGGCCAGGACTACCTCGGCGTCGAGAAGCGCTACTACCGACCGACCGACCGCGGCGACGAGCAACGCCTCGGCGAACGGCTCGCCGAACTCCGACGCCTGCGCGAGCGCATTCGCCCCGCCGAACGGCGAGGCGCGCCATGAGCGCTCCGCCCATCGCGGCCGCCAAAGCCGCCCTGCGACGCGAGATTCAAACCCGGCTCCGCGGACTCCTCGCGGCCGACGCCGCCTCCTGGTCGGAGACGCTCTCCCGGCGCCTGCTCAGTTCGGACCTGTTCGACCGGCCCGGTTCGGTCATGCTCTTCACCCCCCTCCCCGGCGAGGTGGACCTCTCCCCGCTCGCGGCGGTCCTCCACGCCGAAGGGCGAACCCTCTGCCTCCCCCGGGTCGGGTGGGAGCACGGCAGTCTCCGCCCGGTCGCCGTGGGGTGGCCTTGGGATGGGCTGGTCGAGACCCGATTCGGCCTCCGCGAGCCGCCTGAAGACGCGCCCTCGATCCCCCTGGGCGATCTCTCGGCCATCCTCGTCCCCGGACTGGCGTTCGACAAGGCCGCCAATCGCCTCGGCCGCGGAGCCGGCTTCTATGATCGCTTCCTCGCTCGCCCCGGCCTGACGGCACGCAAGGTCGGCGTGGGATTCGATTTGCAGGTCGTCGCCCGCGTCCCGACCGATGCACAGGATGTGCCGCTCGACGCGGTCGCGACCGAACGCCGGATCATCGTCCCGGCGACCGACGCGTGACGGATCACGCCGCTGCCACGCCCACACGGAGGAGGCCCGCATGTCGCTCCCCTCGCAATCCCCCCGCCCCGGAAAGATGGGACGCACCTACGTCCGCAACCACCGGCGGAGGATGGGGCGACGACCGCTCGCCGCGCTCGCGATCGTGGTCGTCGTCGGCGGCGTCGTTGCAGCGTGGGCCATGGGCATCGGCCGCCACGAACCGGCGAACGCGAGCGCCGCCGAGACCATGCTGAACGATCCGTTCACGCCGGAACTCACGGCGACACGCGATCCGACCCGAACCGCTTCGCCGCCGGCTCCGACCGAGACGCAGCAGCCGGCCTCGAGTCTTCCCCCCCCGCTGGAGATTCGGCAGGGACGCCAGGCCGCGACGCAGCCGGACACGACCGAGGGCGGCCCACCCGCAAACCGCGAGAGTTCGCTCCCCGGTGTGCGGCCGCCCGCCGTTGACGCAGGCTCCGCGCCCGCGGGCCTTGGCGACGCCCTCCGCGAAGCCGAGCCGCTGCCGGGGGGCGGGAGCACGACGCTGGTCACGGACACGGCGCGGAACCTGCTCGCCGCCGCGGAGCGAAGCCTGACCGAGAACAAGCCGGTCGTTGCACGCGAACTGCTCAACCGCGCCCTCCGCGACTCGACCCTCAGCGCGGCGGACGCCGCCGCCGTCCGCGACCGCCTCGCCCGCCTCAACGACGACCTCGTCTTCTCGCCCAAGGTCCACACCGACGACCCGCTGAGCGCGACGTATGTCGTGAAGAGCGGCGACAGCCTCGAGCGCATCGCCCGCCGCAACGATCTGGCGGTGGACTGGCGCCTGCTCCAGCGCGTCAACCGCCTCGCGAACCCGAACCGCATTCAAGAGGGCCAATCGCTCAAACTCGTGCGCGGCCCCTTCCACGCCGTCGTTTCGAAGAGCGCGTACCGACTCGACCTGTACGCCGGCCCGCCCGCCGACGAATCCGCGTGGGTGTACATCCGCTCGTTCCCCGTGGGCCTGGGCGAGGGCGACAGCACCCCGACCGGCCGCTTCGTCGTCAAGCGCGGCAGCAAACTCATCGACCCCCACTGGGTCAACCCACGCACCGGGCAGCGCTTCGACAAGAGCGACCCCATGAACCCCATCGGCGAACGCTGGATCGGCATCGAGGGCCTCGGCGACGACGCCGTCAAGACCGGCTACGGCCTGCACGGCACCATCGAGCCGCACAGCATCGGCCGCCAGATGTCCATGGGCTGCGTCCGCCTCCTCGCCGATGACGTCGAACTCGTCTACGAGATGCTCGCCGAGGGCGTGAGCCGGGTGACCATCCGCGAGTGAGACGCCCGACACCGCGTCCTCGGCGTGCGAAGAATCGGGGCGTGCGCTACCTCTGCATCGATCTCGGTGATCGGCGCACCGGCCTCGCGGTCGGCGACGACGCCACGCGGATCGCCTCGCCCGTCGCCATGCTCGAACTGGCGATCGACGCCAGGCAGGGCGGCACGCTCCTCGACGCGATCGCTCGGGCCGTGGACGAACACCTCGGCGCCCGGGACGAGATCGTCGTCGGCCTGCCGCTGAACATGAACGGCACGGACGGCCCGCGGGCCGCGATGGTGCGGGCGTTCGCGGCGCGGCTGGCGGAACGGACGGGGCGAACGGTCCGCCTCCACGATGAACGGCTCTCGACCGCCGCCGCGGACTGGTCGATGGCGCGAACCGGGATGACGCACAGGCAGAAGAAAGAGCGGCGCGACGCGCTCGCCGCCGCGGCGATCCTGAAGGACTTTCTCGCGGCGGGGGCGGCCGGCAACGCGGAATCAACCCCCGCCGAGCCGTGACGCAACCGTGGCTCGTGCCGGCGGGTTCAACTGTGGGGACGGGGAGAAGGGCCGACCGATGATGACGATGATGACCATCCTCGTCCTGGCGATTCGCGCGGTCGTGCTCCCGATGGGGCTGGGACTGGCGCTGTGTGCGGACCCCGCGCTCGCGGCCGTCGAATCGGCGCAGCCCGAGCAATCCGACGGGCAGATCCGCACGGCGGACGACCTCCTGCGCGAGTTGGAGCGGACGGGCGAGTCGGTCGCACGCTTCTCGGCGACCGTCCGCTACGTCAAGACCTTCGCCATCGCCGGCGACACCGAGACCCGCGATGGATCGCTCGTCTTCGTCACCGATCCCGGCGACGACGGCGCGACCCCCCTGCGGCGATTCCTCATCGAGTTCGATCGCCTCACGGTCGGCCGACGCGTCGAGCAGAAGCCGCAGACCTACGTCTTCGACGGACGCTGGCTGCTGGAACGCCTGCCTTCCGAGAAGCAGATCGTCAAGCGCGAGGTCGTGCCGCCGGGCGAGCGGTGGGACCCGCTCCGCCTCGGCGAGGGGCCGTTCCCCGTGCCCGTCGGCCAACGCCGCGACGACGTGCTCCGCGAGTTCTCGGCGGAACTGCTCCCGCCCGCCGACGGCCTCGAGAGCGACGCACTGCGGACCTACGCCGCCGACTGCTGGCAACTCCGCCTTACCCCTCACCCCGAACTCGCGGACAGCGCGGACTTCGAGGAGGTGCGCGTCTGGTACGACAAGGACGACCTGCTGCCGCGCGTCGTGCGCACCGTCAGCCCCTCGGGCGACGAGTCGCTCGTCCAGTTGCGCGACCTACGGACCAACGACGCCGTCCGCGTCGATGAGAAGGCGATGTCCACGGACCTGCCCGCCAAACGGGACGGCTGGACAATCAAGGTCGAGCCATGGCAGGCGAAGTGACGCCCGCGCACGCTGACGGGGCGGCGCCTTCGCGGCACGCGCGAAGGACGGCCGGATCGCGACGACTCGCATTGCTCTGCGCTTGCTGCGCAACCGTGGTGAACTCGCTCGTCCTGCCGACCGCCGCGCAGGTCGCCGATGCGCCGGCGCAGGCGCCCGAGCCGATGCAGGCCCCGCCCCTCGCCGCCCCGGTGACGAGGCTGCTCGGCGCGGACTACCTCAGCGACAGCGAGCGCAGTGCGCTCCGCGTGCGGCACGGCGTGTGGACCGACGCCGACCTGGCGACGCCGGCGCTCCGCGCGCGTGCCGCCCTCGTGCGCGGGGCATGGGACGACGCTTCGCTCGACGATCCGGAGGTTGACCCGCTCGACCGCGCCGAGGCGTTGCTGTGTCGCGGCGACCTTCACGATGCCCTGGGCGTGCTCGAAGGCCGCGACGCCGTTCGCGCGATCCGCCTGCGCGCTGAAGCACTGGAGACCCTCGGCCGCTACGACGAAGCCGACGCCGCGCTCGAGCCGCTCGTCGAACGCCTTGCAGGCAGCCGCGTCACCGACGCCGACGAACTCGTGGACGGCGTCCGGGGCCTCGCGGTCCGCCTTCGCATTCGCGGCAGCGCGCGGGCCGAGGATGCCGCCGGCGGCTACCGGGCGCTGATGTCGATGCTCGCGGTCGCCCGCGACGAGATGGACCGCCTCTCGTGGCAGGCCCGCCTCGCCGAGGCGGAACTCCTGTACTCGCGCGACAACCTGCCCGAGGCGGGCAAGGCCGTCGAAGAAACGCTGAGGCTCAATCCCTCGTGCGCCGCGGCGTGGGCGCTCGCGGGCCGGATGGCCGTCGACTCGTTCGATTTCGATCGAGCCGAGTCCATCGCCCAGCGGCTGCACGCGCTCGCCGGCCCGGGCATGTCCGCCGACGGCGCGGCGATTTCCGCCCGCGCACGCCTGCGCCAGAGCGACCCGGAGGGCGCGTCGCTCGCTCTCGCGCCCGCGCTCGAGCGATTCCCGAACGCCCGCGCCCTGCTCGCGTTGGAGGCGGCCGCGCTCGCCGCGCGGTTCGACGACGCGGGGTTGGATGGTGCGCTCGCCGCCTTCGACGCCCTGAACGCCACCGATCGGTCACCGGACGCGCTCTTCGAGGTCGGGCGTGCCCTCAGCGAGGCCCGCCAGTACGGTCAGGCGGCGGACTCGCTCGAACTCGCCGCGGCGCGCCGACCGACGCTCCCCGAACCGTGGATCGAACTCGGCCTGCTGGAGTTGCAGGCTGGACGCGACCTCCGCGCCCGCGATGCGCTGCGACGCGCGGCGGTCCTCGACCCGTTCAATCTCCGCGCCGAGAACAGCCTCCGGCTCATCGAGGAACTGCTGACCTACGAGACGGTCGAGAGCGAGCACTTCGTCGTGCGCCACCGCCCCGGACCGGACGCCCTGCTCGCCCGCGAGATGCTCCCCGTCCTCGAGCGCATCCACGCCATCGTCGCCGGCCCGGAGGGGTTCGACCACGAGCCGGGGCAGCGCACGCAGATCGAACTCATGCCCGACCATTCGTGGTTCAGCGTCCGCATCACCGGCATGCCGCGCATCCACACGATGGCCGCGTCAACCGGCCCGGTGATCGCGATGGAGGCGCCGCGCGAAGGCCCGCGCAGCACCATCGGCCCGTACGACTGGCCCCGCACGCTCCAGCACGAGTACGCCCACACCGTTACGCTCTCGCGCACCAACAACCGCATCCCGCACTGGTTCACCGAGGCCGCCGCAGTGTGGGTCGAGCACGCGCCGGTCGATCCGCGCTGGTGGGGGTTGCTCGCGCGCGCCTACGAGCGCAACGAACTCTTCGACCTCGACACCATCAGCCTTCGGTTCGTGCGGCCGCTGCGCCCGACCGACCGCTCGCAGGCCTACGCCCAGGGCTGGTGGATGTACCGCTTCATCGTCGAACGCTGGGGAAGCGACGCGCCGCTCGCCCTCATGGACCGCTACGCCGCCGGCGAGAGGCAGGACGCGGCGATGCGGGGCGTCCTCGGCATCACGCCCGAGCGGTTCTTCCAGGAGTTCCTGCCGTGGGCGCGCGCGGAACTCGAACGCCTGGGCCTCGTGCTGCCGGAGGGGACGCCGACGCTCCGCGACCTGCTCATGGCCGAGGTCGCGCGCCGCATCGACCGCGACGCGCTCTGGGCCGAGCGATCCGGCGGAGGTGACGCGGGCGCGGGAGAGCCGCCAAGCCTGCCCGATTTCGGCAGGACCGCGCTGCCGATCCCGGACGCGACGATGACCGGGCGGTGGCTCGAACGGCACCCGGGACACCCCGAAGCGCTGGCCGCAGCGGTTCAGATCGCGCTTGCCGCCTCGCGCGGTCGCCCGACGCCGGAGATGGCGCCGCTGCTCGAACGGCTGGCCGAGGCCCGGCCCGAGGACCCGACCCCGCGTCGGCACCTCGCCAGGCTCGCCATCGACGGCACTCTCCCCGGCTCGCCGGAGCGCGCCATCGACCATCTGGAGTATCTCGACGCGCGCGAACTGCGCTCGCCCGCCTACGCTCTCGAACTCGCGGAGCGCTACGCCCAGGCGGGACGGCTCGACGAGGCGTGGGCGAAGGCCGTCCGTGCCTCGCGCGTGGCCCCGTTCGATGCCTCGGTCCGCGAGCAGGCCGCACGCATTGCGCTCCTGCGCAACGACCTTGCCGCCGCGCAGGCCGAGATCGAGGCGCTGATCGTGCTCGAGCCTGACCGCGAGATTCACCGGCGAAGGCTGGAAGCGATCCGCGCCCGGCAGTGACCGCTCAGAGTTTGAGGTCGCCCAGCCCGCCCCCGAGGTGCTCAAGCCCGCCCAGCCCGCCGCTCTTCTGCTGCATCTTCGCCTTCTCCCGCATGCGTCGCAACGCGGGCGTCTCTTTGAGGATTTCGTCCGGCGAGCGCGTGTCGCGCTCCATCCCGCCGCGACGCCCGAAGCCCTCGCGCGGCATGACGCCCTTGGGCGCGCGGGCGGGCTTCTCCTCCGCGCGGCCGGCGGGAGCGCCCTGCTCAGGCTCGGGGCGGGGCCGGGTCTGCTTGATGCTCAGCGAGATGCGACGAGTCTCGGGGTCGATCTTCAGCACCCGCGCGGTCACGATCTCGTCCTGCTTCAGCGCGTCCTCGACGCGCGCGATGCGGCGCCAGTCGATCTCCGAGATGTGAACGAGCCCCTCGACGCCCGGAGCAACCTCGACGAAGGCCCCAAACTCCAGGATCTTCGTCACCCGACCCGTGACGTCCGCGCCCTCGCTGATGTCGTTGGCGGCCAGGGCGAACGGGTCGTCCGTGAGTTGCTTGATGCCGAGCGAGATGCGCTTGGCCTCCCAGTCCAGTTTCAGCACCTGGGCACGGACGCGATCGCCCTCCTTGATGTGCCGCTGGACGGCCTTCTCGCTGGGGGTGATGCGCTCGTGCGTCAGGTTCTCGACGTGCACCAGCCCGTCCATCCCGCCGATGTCCACGAACGCGCCGAAGGCGGCGATGCGCCGAACGACGCCCTCGACCACGTCCCCTTCCTTGAGCGTCTCGCGCAGGCGCTTGGCCTGCTCCGCGCGCTCCTGCTTGAGCATGTCGCGCCTGGAGAGGACGATGTTGCCCTTGCCGGCGCGATCGACGCGAGAGACCTGGCAGGTCAGTTTCTCGCCGACGTACACGGAAAGGTCCTCGATGCGCTCGAGCGAGACCTGGCTCGCGGGCATGAACGCGCGGTGCCCCGCGACCTCAAGCTCTAGCCCGCCCTTGTTCACCCCGGTCACGCGGGCCTCGACGGTCTGGCCCGCCTCCAGCATCTCCCAATCGGCCTTCTGCACCGCGCCGGGACGCGAGCACAGGTAGATCGACTCACCGGCCTCGTACCGGTTCACCACCACCTCGGCCTGCTCGCCAACCTTCGGCAGTTCGTGCTCCGCGTACTGCGACCGCTCCACCACGCCCAGTTCCTTCGGCCCGAACTCGACGAAAATGTCCGTCGGCCCGACCGAAACCACGGTCCCCGTCCGATGCTCACGCCCGGCCCGCACGACGCGAGGCCCGCGGATCGGCGCCGGCGCCGCGCCCTCCAGCGGCTGCTCGGCCGCGTGGTGGCGCTCGCGAGCGTGGCGCGTCGGCTTGTCATCGCTCAGCCCGAGGTCGCGCATCGCGGCATCGATCTCCGCGTTCAACTCGGGGCTGAGCGCGCCGGGCGAATCCGTCGGCGCGGCGGCTGACTGCTCCGGGCGGCCTGTCACGGGCGGGTTCTCGGATGCTGGGTGCATGATCGTTCTACGGCGGGATCTCGTGAGGAATCGGGCGGCCACCACGGCTCGCCTCGCGTCGGAGTTTCTTCGGCGGTTCCGGGCGTGTTCTGATCTCCGGTCAGGTCGCTAGTCTACCGCGCCCGGCCCCGCGCACCACAATTCCGGTGCGCCCCGAGAGGCTATCGGGCGGCGGGCGTGCCCATGGTCTCCCGGACGGCCTCGATGATCCGCTCCGCCGTGCGGACGTTCACGAACCCCGCGTTCGCGTCGATCGGCGGCTGGGTGCCCGTCCGCACCGCCTCCAGAAACGAGCGGATCTCCAGCGCCAGCGGCTCGGCGTCGTCGATCTCCAGCGGCTCGATGTTCACCAGTTCCATCCAGTTCAGGCTCGTCAGGTCCATCCCCTGCCGCAACTGCTCGTGGACCTCCCGCATCTGGATCTCGTTGGCGATGCGCCGGATGATCGTCCCCTTCTTCGCCGCGTAGTCGATCTTGATGTAGGCGTTCTCGCCCGTGATGCGGGTGACCCGCTCGGTCTTGAGCGCGAGGCGGCTCGCCGTCACGTTCGCCACGCACACCCCTTCGGGCCGACGCCACGTCAGGCGCGCGTTGCAGATGTCCTCGTGCTCGGTGATCAGGGAGACCCCCGCGGCCTGGATCTCGTCCGGCTCGTGCCCGCCCATCAGCATCAGCACGACGTCCAGGTCGTGGATCATCATGTCCATCACGACGCTCACGTCCACCGACCGGAACGTCATCGGACTCACCCGGTGGACCTCGATGAACCGTGGCGAGACCCCGCGACCGTTGTCCGTCGCCTTGGCCATCGCGCGCATCACGGGGTTGAAACGCTCGATGTGCCCGACCATGAGCACCGCGCCGCCGCGCTCCGCCGTCTCCTTCATCGCCCGCGCGGTCTCGGCGTCCTGCGCCAGCGGCTTCTCGATCAGGCACGCCACGCCCGCCTCGAGGAACGGACGCGCTGCATCCTCGTGCGCCGTCGTCGGCACCGCGATCGACACCGCGTCGACGCCCGCTTCCAGCAGCGCCTCCGGCGTCGGATACACCCGGCACCCCAGGCGCTCCGCGATCATCGCCGCCCGCGCTCCGTCGACGTCCACCACGCCCGCCAGCACGCACCCGGGCTCCTGGGCGTACACCCGCGCATGGTGCTGCCCCATGCGACCGACGCCCACCGCGCCGCAACGCAGCGTGCCTTCACCCCGGCCCCGTCTGCGCCCCTTGTGCAACGCCGTGCTCATGGCAGCCATCTCGTCCGCAACCGGGCGGTCAGCCCCCGACGGCCTCGTTGATCGCGGCGGCGAGCTCCTCGTGGCTCGTCAGTCCGACGAACCGACGGACAGGCTCGCCGTTCTTGAACAGGATCACCGTCGGGATCGCCGAGATGCCGTACTTCACCGAGATCTCCCGGTTCGAGTCCGTGTCGACCTTCCCGACCTTCGCCTTTCCCGCGAACTCTTCCGCAACCTGATCGATGGTCGGGGCCAACATCCGGCAGGGCATGCACCACTCCGCCCAGAAGTCGACCAGCACCGGCTCGGATGCCCCGAGAACCGCACTGTCGAAGTTGGCGTCCGTGAACTCGTGAACGTTCGCACTGGCCATCGAGGCTCCTTTCCGACTGCCCGCCGAGGACCGGCCCCGACAGCACCCATGCTAGACGCACCCGCCCCGGCCCGTCATCCCCCCGCGATCACCCCCCACACCGCCCGCAGAGCCTCGGCGTGCTCGCGAACGTCGTGGACTCTGAACAGCCGCACGCCCGACAGGCACTGCTGGATCGCCAGCGCAACCGACCCCGACAGACGCTCCGCGGGCGTCGTCTCCACGCCGGGCGACGCCAGGCGACCGACGAAACTCTTGCGGCTCACAGCGCACAGCACGGGCGGCCCCAGCGCGAGCAGACGACCGACGCCACGCATCAACTCCGAGTTCTGCCCGACCGTCTTCCCGAAGCCAAGCCCCGGGTCCACCACCACGCGATCGGGGCGGACCCCCGCTTCCGCCGCGGCCCGGCACCGACCCGCAAGGAACGCCGCGACCTCGCCAACCACGTCCGCGTAGGTCGGCTCGGTCGCGTACCGGTCGGAGTACGAGTCCAGGTCCGGCGGCACGAGGCGGTGCATCAGGATCACCCCCGCCCCACGCTCCGCGACAAGCCGCAGCATCGACGCGTCCTCCTCGCCCGCAGACACGTCGTTGACCGCGTCCGCCCCGGCGTCCAGCGCGGCCCGAGCGACCGCGGCACGCGTCGTATCGACGCTGATCGGGATGCCCGCCAGAGGCGCGCCCGCCGCCCGGATCGCCCGCACCGCCGGGACGACGCGCGCGATCTGCTCCTCCTCGGGCACACGCGCCGCGCCCGGGCGAGTGGATTCGCCCCCGAGGTCGAGCGCATCCGCGCCATCACGCACCGCCCGGCGCGCCGCCTCCACGGCCGCGGTTGGCGAGGGGACCCGGCTCGCCTCATGGAAACTGTCCGGCGTGAGATTCAGGATCGCCACGATGCGCGGTCGATCGAGCATGATCGACCGGCCGTTCGCCAATCGCCAGACCGTGTGCGGCATCGTGCGCAGAATACGCCCTCGGCGCAGCGCACGAGAACGGCCCGCGCGACCGAGGCGCGGGCCGCGTGAGCGGTCACCGGCGGCTCAGAATCGGGGGCGCTGCCCGCCGGCGGGCGGAGCGTCCATCATGTCGTCCTCGCCGCCGAACGCCTCGCCGAGTTGCTTGAACACGTCCATCACCGTGTTGGGCACGTAGATCGTCGCCCGCAGGCCCGCGTCGTGCGTCGTCGCGGCGATGCCGATCGGAGGCAGTTCCCCTTCCACCCGCGGCATGGGGAAGCCGCCCATCATCGCCATGACCGAGCCGACCGACTCCAGGACCTTCTGCACGCCGACGTACGCCTCGAACGAGCGGCCGGCGGGGAGGTGCTCGGAGACCGCGGCGATGCCCCGCTCCGAACCCAGCCCGTTGCCGGACTTGGCCGACTCGATCGCCTTCGTCAGCAACTGCGAGTTCCGAGACATCGTCTGCACCAGCCCGCCCTCGGTCGCCGCGAGGAACCCGCTCGGACCGCCCGTCGGCCCGAACATCAGCATCATGCCCTGCTGCATCTGCTGGGCTTCCATCGCGTTGGGGGCGTTGAAGTCGATGCTCATCGTCATCGACCACGCGTCGTACTTCGTGCCGACGGCCTCGCCCGCGCCCTCCGTGTACGCCGTCTTGTACATCACGCCGTCCGCCGCCTTGCCGTCCATGTTCGTGAACGCCTGCTTCATCGCGCCGACCATGCCGGCCGGGTCGCTCGTCCGGGTGTACGCGACCGTATTGGCCATCAGCCCGCCCGTGAGCAGCGCGGGCGTGTGCCCGAGCACCATGCCCGTGCCGTCCATGGTCTCCAGGAACTGGAACGGGTTGACGCCCACCAGCCCGATCGCCTCGGGGTCCGCCTCGGCCGCGAGATTGAGCATCTCCGTCAGCCCCGCGCGCAGGCCGGGGCTGGAGAAGTCCATGGCGTAGGCCATGATGTACGGCACGTTCGGCAGGCGACCGAGAATCGAGCCCGAGTTCCCGGGCGCGGTGAAGAACGCCGCCGAGGGCGAGTCTTCGTTGAACTGGGCAGCGAACTCGAGCCTCATCCCGTCCTCCGCGAAGTCAACGCCCATCAGCGCGACGCGGCCGTCGCGGGTGACGGCGCCGGAGAGCGCGTCGATGACACCGAGGGCCTGGCCGACCTGCTCGCCCTGGCCGCCCATCATCGCCATGAACTCCATCTGCTGGCGCATCCCGTTGACGCCCTCCTCGATCTGCGGGCGGAGGGCCTGCACGTCGGCGATGACGACCATGTCGCTCTGCTCCGCGACGGCCTTGCCCGTCTTGCCGAGGCGCGCGGAGTGCGCGTCCATCGTGCCGGAGGTGGAGGGAAGTTCGCGGAGCGTGGCTTCGTCCGGTCCCGCGGCCGCGAACCCGCCGCCGAGGTCCCGGAAGAACGCCAACTCGCCCATCACGTCCGCCTGGCCGAACCCATCCGCCGCCTCGCCCCCCAGCCCGGCGATCAGCGAGTTGAAGTTGCTCACCGGCAGCAGCATGTAGGTCGTCTCGGGGTCCACCATCACGAACGCCGCCGACCCTGCGGCGTTCATCCCGTCGCTGCTGAGCATCGCCTCCAGCATCGCCAGTTGGACGGCCGCGTCCTCGACCCCGAACCGATCCACGTACCGCTTGATCCCGCCGTGCGTCTCGGAAACGTTCGCGATCGCGACGATGACCGTTGCCCCGGCGGGCACGCGGTCCAGCACCGCCGGCAGGTCCGCCAACGCCGGAAGACACCACAGGGTCGAGCCGGCCAGGCAGGCAGTCAGAAGCGTTCGGGTCATCGCTCTTCCTTTCTCATGGGTCGTGTGTCGCCGAGCGGGGGAGGACGCGGGTTCACTCACGATGGGCGTCCGAACCCCGAGGGTCCGCAGTATAGGTTCGGAAGACCGGGCGTCCGGCTTCAGCCGAAAGCCCCCTCCGAAGCCGACTGTCTTACCGTCGCCCCCCGCCACGGCTGCGTAGCCCGTACAGGCACGCGTCGGCGTGGCTTACACCGTCGGAAACAGGCTCCCCGCCGGACGGCCCGACGAACGCGCCGAGTCGTCTCCCTCGTCGTCCTGTTCGTCGGCGTCTTCGGCCCCCTCGGGTTCCTCGACCGTCCCGGCCGTCCCCTCATCCTCCTCATCCACCTCCACTTCATCCGTCTCTTCCCACTCCTCTTCGTCCGCGTCCTCATCGTCTTCATCGTCTGCGTCGTCGTCCGCACCGTCCCAATCGCCGTCTTCGCCCTCGTCGTCCTCTTCGTCCTCCCACTCTTCGTCGCTCTCGTCCTCTCCGTCCTCGTCCTCGGCCGCCGGCCGGGTCGCCTCCTGCGTATCCGTCTCCTGCTCCGCCGCATCCTCGCCGCCGGCGGACGCAAAGAGCGTCCGCTCGCCGGAGAACACCGGCGCCTGGCCCGTCGCGCGGGCTTCCTCATCCGCCAGTTGCTTCATCCTGCCCCAGTCCTCGGGGGTGATCATCACCTCGCGTGCCACCGAACCCTTGTGCTCGCCGATGATCCCGGCGATGCCCATCAGGTCGATCAGGCGGCTCGCCCGCGTGTAGCCGATCGCGAGCCTGCGTTGCAGCAGCGACACGCTCCCACGCTGGGTCTCGAGCACGATCTCGACCGCCCGGTCGAACATCGGGTCTTCCTGCGCCGCCTTCAGGCTTGCCGACGAGTTGTTCTGGCTCTGCAGGATGCGCTCCTCGTCGCTGTCCGGCCCCCCGCCGGAGCGGATCTGGAGCAACTGCCGCTCGAAGGTCGGGCGGGCGACATCGCGCATGAAGCGGACGACGCGCCGGATCTCGGTGTCGTCCACCAGCGTCCCCTGCGCCCTCGCCAGCTTGTGCGACCGCGGCGAGAGGAACAGCATGTCCCCCTGCCCCAGCAGCAGTTCCCCGCCCTTCTGGTCCAGCACGATCCGCGAGTCCATCCCGCTCGCCACCTTGAAGGTGATGCGGCACGGCATGTTGCTCTTGATCAGGCCCGTCACCACGTTCGCCTGCGGGCGCTGCGTCGCCAGGATCAGGTGGATCCCCACCGCCCGCGCCTTCTGCGCGATGCGGATGATCGACCCCTCCACCTCCTTGTTCGTCATCATCAGGTCCGCCAGTTCGTCGATGACGAACACCATGTACGGCAGGCGCCTCGGGATGCGCGCCTCCTCTTCCGGGCTTTGCGGGCTGAACCGATCGCGCAACTCCTCCCACGGCAGGTCGTTGTACCCCGCGATGTCGCGCACCCCGGCCTCCGCCAGCAACTCGTACCGCTCGTCCATCTTCCGGCACGCCCACTCCAGGATCGCCGCGGCCTTCGACATCTCCGTGATCACCGGGCACATCAGGTGCGGGATCTCCTTGAACTGGCTCAACTCCACCATCTTCGGGTCCACAAGCACCAACTTCAGCTCGTTGGGCTTCTTGGTGTACAGGAACCCCATGATGATCGTGTTGATGCACACGCTCTTGCCCGACCCCGTCGTCCCCGCGATCAGCATGTGCGGCATCTGCGTCAGGTCCGCGATCAGAGGCTCGCCCGACGCGTCCTTGCCCAGGAACATCGGGAGTTTCATCCCCGCGAACGCCATCGTGTTGCTCATCAGTTCCTTCAGCCGCACCTTCTCCTTCGTCGGGTTCGGCACCTCAACCCCCACCGTGTCGCGCCCCGCCTGGTTCGGCACGATGCGGATGTTCACGGCCTTGAGCGCACGCGCGACGTCGCTCGACACCGCCTGCAACGCCGCCACCTTCGTCCCGGGCGCGAGCCGGACGTCGTACTGCGTGATCACAGGCCCCGACTCGATGCCGACGACCTCGCCGTCGATCCGGTACTGCTGCAGCGCGTGCTCCAGCGCGCGGGCCTGCCCCCGAACCAGGCTCTCCAGCCGCTCCGAGAAGTTCTCCTCGGGCGACTCGAGCAGGTCCAGCCCGGGGAAGCGGTACCCCTTCAGTTCGCCCATGCTCTGGAGATCGCGCAGGTCGTCGTCCGTCGCCATCTTGCGCTGGCTGCCCGCGAAACGCACCGGCAACTTCGAGATCTTCTCCCGCAGCGCATCCTCGCTGTAAACCTGCGCCGGCCCCGGCAACTCATCCTCCCCCTCGTCCTCCCCGTCCTCTTCCTCAACCTCATCATCGGCTTCGATCGGCGCGGGCTTCGTGCGCTTCCTCCGCGCCCTCACCCGCGATTCAGCGTCGGCCTCGTCCCCTTCGTCCTCATCCACCTCCACGCCCTCGGTCCCGAGGTCGTCGAGATGCACACGCACCGGCCTGCGGTTGCGCAGCATCGAGCGCAGCCCGCCGAGCACGCCGCCGCTCACCCTCGCCGTCGCGGTCGCCGCGCTCCCCGCCGCCCCGCCCGCCGTCCGCGCGGCCGGAACGAACCGTCGCCAGAGCCACGCGGGCACGGCGAACACGAGTCGGTCGAACGCCAGGATCAGCCCGACCAGCCCCATCGGCACGAGCCACAGCACCGTCCCCAGCGTGCCGAACCGCTGCCCGAACCACGAGGCGAGCCACAACCCGACCGCCCCGCCCGACATCCCCACGACCGGCCCGGTCTTCGGCAGCGCGAGCGCCAGCAACCCCGCCAGCGCACCCGTCACCACCGCGATCCCGCCGACCCGGAACCCGAACCAACTCACCCGCCGACCGAAGAGCGGCAAGGCCAGCCCCGCCCCTGTCGCCGCCAGCGGCACCCACACGGCCCAACCCACGAACCGGAGCAGGTGGTACGCCGCCCACGCCCCCGCCGGACCGCACCAGTTCCGGACCGGATCGTTCGGCGGATAGACCGCGTTCGAGGGTGGATCGGCTGCGCTGAAACTCACCAGGCTCGCGGCCAGGAACACCCATGCGGACGCCCCGGCAACCCACAGCAACCGCGGCCAGATCGGCAACCGATCGGCCTCGTCCTTCCCCTTGCGCCCACGCGAGCGCACCGATCCCCGTCCGGCCTGTGCCATGCCCCGCATATCGGGTGTCCGACGAACGACGCCCCAGAAAGCAGGAAGGCCAGAGTTGGTAGCGGGGCGGGGCCTTGCAGGCCCCGATGGTCAGTTCCTCCGCCGTCCCTCGCTCCACCGGTTGTTCGACCTGTCCACGTCCGGCAGCACGCTGTCCGGGTCGAGCACGACCTCAACGACGCGACGGCCGGCGGGGTTCCAGCCGTCGGTCCAGAGGCTCGTCGTCGCCCAGACTTCCGCCGGGAGGCGTCGCTCTTCCTCGGACCCGTCGTCGTAGCGCACCCGCATCCGCACCGGCATCACCATGTCGCGTCGGCTGGCGAGGTGGACGCGCACCCACAACCCATCTTCGTTGTGGTCCACCCCGGTCACGGCCTGGTCGAGCGTCGCCGTCGAGAGGAACCACCCCCGCCAGAACCACGCGAGGTCCGCCCCGGCCACGTCCTCCATCGTGCGGAAGAAGTCGGCCGGCTGCGGGTGCTTGAACGCCCAGCGGTCGATGTACGCGCGGAAGGCCGCGTCGAAGCGCTCCTCGCCCAGCACCTCCTCGCGCAGCAGGACGAGCGCGGCCGCGGGCTTGCCGTACATGAGGAACCCGAGGCGCCCGCGCCAGACGTGGTCGGCGTAGGTCGAAGCGAAGGGCTGCTGCTGACCGCGCGTCATCTGGGCCGTGAAGGCGTCCACGTCGCTGCGCCGATCGCGGGCGTTCTCGCCGTAGCGGTCCCGGATCGTGTAGACGTTCATGAACGAGTTGAATCCCTCGTCCATCCACGCGTAGCGCCGCTCATCCGTGTTCACGAGCATCGGGAACCAGGTGTGCCCGAACTCGTGGTCGGTGACGCCGTACAGGCCCCGCTCGTTGCGGCGCTCGGCGCAGAAGACGATCATCGGGTACTCCATCCCGCCGACGCGCCCGTTCACGTTGACGGCGGTCGGGTAGGGGTACGGGTGCCACTGCCGCGAGTTGAAGTCGATGGAGTGCCTGGCCATCTGCGTCGCCTCGCCCCAGAGCGGCAGGGCCTCCTTCGGGTACGCGCTCTGCACCAGGACCCGCCCGTTCCTCGCCTGCGCCGAGCCGCGAACGTCCACGCCCGCGGCGTCCCACACGAACGCCGCGCTCGACGCCCACGCGAACGTGCGGACGTTCCGCGCCGAGAACCGCCACGTCAGCGGCCCGTCGCCCGCGGGCCAGGACGACGGATCGCCGACCTCCGCCGCCGAACGGATCGTCACGGTCTCGTCGCTTCGCATCGCGGCGTCGAGGCGTTCGCGGGCGGATGAGGTGAGCACCTCGGCGGCGTTCGTGAGCACGCCGGTGGCCACCACGACGTGCGACCGCGGCGCGGTGATGCTCACCTCGTAGTCCCCGAAGTTCGTGTAGAACTCGCCCTGCCCGAGATAGGGCAGCGTGTTCCAGCCGTGCACGTCGTCGTAGACCGCCACCGCCGGGAACCACTGCGCGATCTGGAAGATCGCGCCCTGCTCGACTTCGTCCACGGCGAGCCTGTCCACGCCGAACGGCGGGACGTTGAAGCGCCACGACAGGTCGATCGTGATCGACCCGCCCGGCTCGAGCGGCGCGGGCAGATCGATGCGGCCGAGCGTGTCGTACACGTGCAGTTCGGTCGGCGCGCCGTCCACGGCGACCGGGCCGATCTCGTACCCGCCCTCGAAGCCCTTGCGGTACCCGAATCGGGAGCCGGGCTCCTTCGACAGCGAGCCGAGGCTGTCTGCCCGGAAGAGGTTCTGCTCAAGGTGCAGCCAGACGTACGCCAACGGGTCGGGCGAGTTGTTGTGGTAGGTGATCGTCCCTGTCGCCGACACGGCCCGCTCGCCCTCGTGGAGCGTCGCGTCGATCCGGTAGTCGGCCCGCTGCTGCCAGTAGGCCGGCCCGGGCGCGCCCGACCCGAGCCGCACCGCGCTCGCCGCCGGCAGGTCGAGCGGGCTGAAGACGGTCGTGCCGTCCGCGTCGGCGGCCCGGAAGCCGGCGTCGCTCGTCGCCCCGGCCAAAGACGGACCGGCCTCGCGATGCCGCGCCGCTGTTGCACAGCCGGGGGCCGTCGAGCAGAGAACCAGAACCATCATCGAAACGGCCGCCGCGAGCGTGCGCATGCGAGACTCCGGTATCTGAGAAGCCGCCAAAAGGATACCCCCGCGCGCGGACCGCTCGAACGGGAGCCCGAAACCGGGCGTGGCAGGTTCCGAGTATGCTGCTGCCATGCCGTGCCTTGTCGCCGCCATCGCGTTCTTCTTTCCCCGGCTGGCGATCGTCCTGCTGGTGATCTTCAGCGACTACATCGGGCAGGCCTACCAGACCGTCCTCTGGCCCCTGCTCGGCTTTCTCTTCGCCCCGTACACCACGCTCGCCTACGCCTTCTCCATCCACAGCAACGGCTCGGTCAGCGGCATCTACCTGCTGCTTGTGGTGGTCGCCGTGCTCGTGGACCTGGGCGTGGTCGGCGGGGGCGGGGCGAGCGCGAAGGCGAGGATCCGAGCGTAAGCGGCCGGTCCCGTTGCGAGCGGCCCGGTCTCCGGGTAGTCTCCGGCCGGGAGGTGCCCATGGCCAGCGTTCCGGGCTTCGCCGCGCTCATGCTGTTCATTATCGGTGCGTTCCAGGTGACGGCCTCGCTCGCCTGCTTCATCCCCTCGTTCGTGCACGACCGTGTGCCCAAGCAGTTCGAGCCGGTCTGGACGTTCCTCACGAAACCGATCTACGGCGACCGCCCCAATGAGGGCGTCATCCATGCGCTCGCGGTCCTCTCGCAGTTCGTGATCGGGATCGTCGAGGCCCTGATCGGCGTCGTGCTGCTTGTGGCCGCGTTCGTGCCGAAGCGACGACGCGTGTGTGCGCACGCGGGCCTCTCGGGCGCGACGCTGCTCTACGGCACGTTCATGCTCACGATGTTCGCGATGCACGACAAATCGCTGCCCGCGTGGAACCAGTACCCCGCGATCCTGGCCTGGATCGGCGTGACGTGGTCCGTCGTCTGCCTGGAATCCAGGCAGGACGCCGAGAAGTAAGAAACGACACCGCCGGTTCGCGCAACCGCTCCCGCCGCAGCGCCCGGCTCGATGCGAGAGCGCCCGTCCGCCCGTGGTTCCGCCCCCGATCGTTGCGCCCTCGGTCCGACGGCCGCCGCGAGCCTCACACGCCCACCTACCCTCGTGCATGTCATCACAACCTCCCCGCGATCCCGCGCCGTTCCGCACCTGGGGACGGGTCGGCGAGCACTTCGACGAAGCCTCCCTCCAGCAGCTGCGGGACGCCTGCTCGCTCCCCATCGCCGCCGCGGGCGCGCTCATGCCCGACGCCCACGTCGGCTACGGTCTGCCCATCGGCGGCGTGCTCGCGACGCGCGGCGCGGTCATTCCCTACGCCGTCGGCGTCGACATCGCCTGCCGCGTCAAGATCAGCGTCCTCGACCTGCCCGCCTCGACCCTCGACGACGAGCGCGGACGCGAACGGCTCCGCGGGGCCATCGAACGGGAGACCCGCTTCGGCGTCGGCGCGGAGTTCAAGACGCCGCGCCAGCACGACGTCATGGACCGAGACTGGACCGTCTCGCCCGTCACCGCCGAACTGAAGGACAAGGCCCACCGCCAACTCGGCACCAGCGGCTCGGGCAACCACTTCGTCGAGTTCGGCGTCCTCGCCCTGGAACGCCCCGAACTCGGGCTGGAGGCGGGCCGCTACCTCGCGCTCCTGAGCCATTCAGGCAGCCGGGGCGCGGGGGCGGCCGTGTGCGAGCGATACTCGAAACTCGCCGCGGCGGCGCACCCGGAACTCGACGGCCCGCTCAAGCGACTCGCCTGGCTCGACATCGCTTCGCAGGAGGGCCGCGAGTACTGGGACGCCATGAACCTCATGGGCGAGTACGCCTCGGCCAATCACGCCTGCATCCACCGGCATGTGGCGGAGCATCTCGGGGCCGGCATCATCGCGGGTGTCGAGAACCACCACAACTTCGCGTGGATCGAGACGCACGACGTCGGCGACGGGCCGGAGGAGGTCGTCGTCCACCGCAAGGGCGCGACCCCCGCGGGCGAGGGCGTGCTCGGCGTCATCCCCGGCTCCATGGCCTCGCCCACCTTCATCGTTCGCGGCCGCGCCGGCCCCGAGTCGCTCCGATCCGCCAGCCACGGGGCCGGGCGCGTCATGTCTCGCACCCAGGCGAAGAAGACGCTCCGGTGGAACGACGTGAACCGAACGCTGCGCGAGAGCGGCGTCGAACTGCTCGCCGCCGGCATCGACGAGGCGCCCGGCGTCTACAAGGACATCCACGAGGTCATGCACGCGCAGCGCGACCTCGTCGACCCGATCGCCCGCTTCGAGCCGCGCCTCGTCAAGATGGCGCCCTCGGGCGAGCGACCGGAGGACTGAGACCGAGTGGGTCGCGCCGCGCGCTCAGCGTGCCGTCTCGACGCGCTGCCTCAGACCTCCACGATCTCGCCGAAGCCGGGGAGTTCGGCCTCGATCCCGATGTCCGCCCTGAGCCGATCGGCGAGGGCGCGGCGGGGCTTGTCCTCGCCGTGGTTCAGGAAGACGCGCGTCCGTTCGCCGCCGCCGCCCTCCCCCACCGCTTCCGCCGCCCAGCGGACAAGCCCCGACTGACCGGCGTGCGCGCTGAAGCCGCCCAGCGTGTGAACCTTGGCGTTGACCTTGATGCGCTCGCCCATGACGTTGACATACTCCGCGCCGTCCACGATCGCGCGGCCGATCGTCCCTTCGGCCTGGAACCCGACGAACACCAGATGCGTCTCGGGCTTCCAGAGGGCGTGCTTGAGGTGGTGGAGAATGCGCCCCCCGCTGCACATGCCGCTGGCCGAGATGACGACCACGCCGTCGCCCATGCGGTTCAGGGCGATCGACTCGTCGATCGAGCGGGCGAAGCGCAGGCCGGGGAACATGAGCACGCTGTCCCCCGCGTCGATGATCTTCCACGACTCGTCGTCGAAGAGGTCGCGGTGGCGGCGGTACAGATCGGTGGCGGCGAGGGCCATCGGGCTGTCCACCCACACACGCGGATCCTCGAGTCGCCCGTCGCGCCGGAGCGTGCCGAAAAAGTAGATGAGCTGCTGCGTTCGCCCGACGGCGAAGGCCGGGATAAGCACCTTGCCCTTGGGCGTGCCGGCTTCGCGCACGATGCCCACGAGTTCCTCCAGCGTGGCGTCGAGAGAGCGATGGTCGCGGTCGCCGTAGGTGGACTCGAGGACCAGGGCGTCGGCGCGCCCGGGCGGGACGGGGTCGCGGAGGAGCGGCGCGCCGGCGGGACCGATGTCCCCCGAGAAGACGACCACCCTCTCGCGCCTTCCGTCGCGGATGCGCATCTCGACGCTCGCCGATCCGAGGATGTGCCCCGCGTCGGTGAAGCGGATCGTGACGCCGTCGCCGATCTCGCGCGGCGTGTCGTAGGGGAGCGGGCGGAACAGCTTCATCACCGCCTCGACATCCGAGACGCCGTAGAGGGGCGCTTCGCCACGCTTGCCACCGCGCTCCCGGCGGCGTGTCCAACGCTCCGCGTCCATGGCCTGCACGCCGGCCGAGTCCCGGAGCATCACGTCGCACAGATCGATCGTGGCGGGCGTCGCGAAGATCGGGCCGGAGTACCCCTGGCGCGGGAGCAACGGCAGCCGACCCGAGTGGTCGATGTGAGCGTGCGTCAGCACGACCGAGTGCAGGTCCGCGGGGCGGACGGGAGGGAAGCGGCGGTTGCGGCGCTCGGCCGTCGGCCCCCCCTGGTGCAGCCCGAGATCCACCAGCACGCGGGCACGGTCGGTCTCGACGAGGTGGCACGAGCCTGTGACTTCGCCCGCTGCTCCGAGGAATCTCAGCCGCACGGTGGCCTCCGATGGTCAGGGTGCGGGCAGTCTACGTGCCGCGTCGAAACCGGGCCGACGGGTTTCCGTATGCTGGTGCGGTGGCACGGTCGCACGTCTGCATCGGGTGCGGGACGGAGTTGGCGCCCGTCCGCGCTGCGCCGGACCCGCGCTACGGGCTGGCGGTGGTGGTGTGTCCGTCCTGCGGCCGGGCGTGCGTGCGCCGAGCGCACGCCGGGATGGGGAACGTGCGCGCGACGCGGCATCTGGTACGGAGCGTGCTCGGGCTGGCGTGGCGCGGCGCGGCCGTCGGCTCAACGGTCCTGCTCGCGGCCGTGTGCATCGCGTACGTCGCGACGGGTTTGGATCGCTACCAGATCCTCCCCGCCGATCTGGCGGCGGGGCTTGCCGGATTGGACCGTCGGGCGCGGCACGGGCTGGGCGTGTGGTTCGATTCGGGCGGAGCGTACGCCCTGGCCGGGATCGTGATCGCGGCGACCATCGCCGGCAGCGCCCTCGTGGCGATGCTGGACCACTGGAAGCCGCGCGTGCTGGCGCTGGCGTGGGCGGGCGCGGTCGGCATCGCGCTCGTCGGCGGGCCAGTGATCGCGGGACTCGGAGAGTGGGCGTTCGACGACCGGATGACGCTGCGGCGCGCAGCGGAACGCTTCGCGCCCAACAGGCTCACCGCCATCCACGCGTCGATCGGCGTTGCGGCCGCTCTCGCGGTGACGGTCTGCGCGACCCCGATCGGCGCCTCCATACGACGGGGAGCCGCGGGGCGGACGGCGCGGCGCTTCCGGCGACGCCGGGACAAACTCCGACGCATCGCGAGGGCCGGCACGTGACACCCGAAACCCCGCCCACCGCCCCGACGCAACGCGTCGCCCTGCTCACCGGCGATCGGCTGTGCGCGGCGTGCGGGTTCAATCTGCACGGACAGTCGATCGTGCGCGAGCCGCACTACGGGATGCTGATCGTGCGGTGCCCGGAGTGCTCGGCCGTCGCCGCGCTGCAGGAGTATCCCACGCTCGGTCGTTGGGCCGGTCGGTGGGCGGGCGTGCTCGCCGGGTTGTGGCTGCTCGTGCTGCTGGGCGCGTGGGCGGCGAGCGCGGGGATCATCAGCGCGTCGTCCTACGCCGTCTCAGAGTCGTTCACGCGGCCCGCCGCGCTCAGGATCGCGGAGGCGTTCGTCGAGTGGGCGTCGTCCGAAGACGCGCAGGCGCAGTTGACCGCACGCAACTCGTGGGCGACCAACCAGACCGTGAACTCGTACACCTGGATCGACGACGATTGGCTGAAATCGCAGGACCTCCGCGCGCTCACGACCGGCCGGGGCGGGTTCACGGACCGGTACGACTTTCGGGCCGCGAAGGGGTGGGTCGGTGTCGGCATCGCGGCGTTCGTGATCGGGTGCTTCTGGTCGGTCGCGCTGCTGCACGCCGGCTGGCGGGGGCGTGCGATCGCGGCCCTCGCGATCGTCGCCCTCGCGGGGCTGTTCGACTGGATGGCGTTCTCGGGGTCAGGGTCGTGGGGCGCTGTGCTGGCGAGCGACGTCGCGCACCAGAAGTTCGGCGGGCTTGCCCTGGGCGCGACGCTTGCCTTCAGCCTCCTGCCGTTGATCGCCGGGATGACGCTCGGGCGCCGGCTTGCGCGTCTGACGGTGCGCCTGCTCCTGCCGCCGCGGCTGCGCGGGCCGCTGGCGTTCCTGTGGTACTGCGAAGGCCTGCCCGCCCCGAAGACCCGGCATGAGATTCGCCCGGGGTCGTGATTCATGGGTTCAGTCGCCCGGGCGCGCGTCTTCGGGCGTCTGCGTCTCGGCGGTCGCCGCGGCGGCGACGTGGTCGGGCGGCAGCTCGTCGAACGCGGCGTTCGTGCGAACATGCTGCATGGCGAGGACAAGCCCCGCGCCGGCGACCGCCACCCCGCCGCTGAGCCACTGGGGAACGGTCAGACGCTCGCCGAAGAGCATGAGCGAACCGATGCTGACGAAGAAAGGCTGCAACTGCACCACGCCCGCCGAGACCGCCAGTCCGAGCCGTGCGATGCTGAAGTAGTACGCCACGTGCCCGAAGGCGATGCCGATCAGGGCCGAGATCAGCAGCAGCGAGAACTGGTCGATCCCGAGGCGGGACTCGCCCGCGCCGACGGGTCGCCCGATGAGGTCCAGCGCGGTCAGGCCGGCGCGATCGCCGAACGCGACCATCAGCCCCACCATGCCGACGGCCGTGTACAGGCTGATGGCCGCGAACGACTGAATGGCGTTGATCCCGTGCATCCAGTGCCGGACGGCGAGGGCGTAGGCGGCGAATCCCGCGCCGGAGGCGATCGCGAGGATGACGCCGAACAGGGTGGCGCCCCTGGGCAGGCCCTCGCCGAGCAGCATCGTGCCCACCGTGCCGACCACCACCATCGAGACGCCGACGAGATAGCCGGGCGAGCGGATGACGGCGCGTTCGGCGGCAAAGAACAGCGCCGCGCCGATGGTGACGAAGACGATGTTGGAGCGGAGGCCGAAGGTGAGCAGGCCGGGGTCGATCTTGTAGTGCGCCCAGCAGAAGCAGACCTGCGCGCCGCAGTTGATGACGCTGGGCCACAAGGCGGCTCGCCACAGACCGACGGGCAGGTCGCGGCGCGCCAGGCCCCAGACGAGAACAGGGAACCAGAAGAGCGCGCTGAACCCGTAACGCCAGCCGTTGCTCGTCCAGAAGTCGATCGAGTCGGCGAAGTGCCGGAGAAAAAGCGGTATGCTCGACCAGCCGACGAGCGTGAGGAGGATGGCAACACCCCCCACCCAGCGCGCGGGCGGGCCTGCGGACGACGAACCGGCGCTCGTTCGGGGTGGTGCCATGGGGCGGCGGAGGCGACTGTAGGCCGAGACGCCGATCTGGCGCGGAAGTGGAGCGGACCGGATTCGAACCGGCAACTTCCAGCTTGCAAAGCTGGCACTCTACCAGTTGAGTTACCGCCCCAGCCGGCGCGGACGGACGCCGCGGGGGAGTGTAGGCGAGCGCGGCCGCGGGGCCGTATGCTCTCCGGCCGCACCCGAAGCCCGATGCAGGAGACCGCCATGAGAAGCCGCGACCGATCACGCAGTCCCATCGCCGCCGTCATCGCCGCCGGGGGTCTGGCCGGCGCCGGTTCCCTGGCGTGGGCGCAGGAGACCAACGACGACCCGACCGTCCGATTCCGGCTCGACGGCGGCGCGACGTTCGACGCCACGGCGGACCTCGACGACTCGCCGGGCGACGTGTCGGTGGCGCGGGTGCGTTCGGCGTTCGAGGCGGACTTCCGCGTGGATGAGCGGTCGCGGTTCGCGCTCCAGTTCGCGAGCGAGTTCTCGTTCTACGACTTCGACGGAGCGACCGGCCTCGTGCCGGGCACGGACTCTCCCCTCGACGACACCTACGACTACCGCGTCGGCGGGCGCTACTCGCGGTCGCTCGACGACGGCTGGGGCATGTTCGTCGGCGGCGACGTGCGGTTCTCCGGCGAGCACGGCGCGGACGCCGGGGACTCGGTGACGGGCGGCGGGTTCGGCGGCGTGACCTACGACGTCTCCGATCGGCTCACGCTCGGCTTCGGGTTGTCGGTGCGCACGCGGTTGGAAGACAACGCTCGCATCATCCCTATCCCCGTCGTGGACTTCCGGATCACCGACGAGTGGCGGCTCTCCACGGACGGGCCGGGGCTGAAACTCGCCTACACGCCGGACCCCGCCATCACCGTGTACGCCGCGGGCCGCTGGGAGGCCCGGGAGTTCCGCCTGGACGAGGACGGCGCGCTGCCCGGCGGCGTCGCCCGGGACGAGCGCGTGCCCATCGTGCTCGGGGCGACCTGGAGGCCGAACGACACCATCACGGTGGACGGGTTCGTGGGCGCGGTCGTGTGGAACGACTATGAGTTCATCGACAGCGCGGGCACAACGATCGCCGAGACGGACGCGGACGCCCACCTGACCGCGGGCGTGCAGTTGACGTTGAAGTTCTGAGAGCCGAACGCCGCGCGGGGCGAAACAAGTGCGGCGCGCACGCCGCGACGGAGCGTCCAACCGGCCGACGCACGACCGTTGAACGCAGGACAGCAAGGCGAGCGGGACCGCCGAAGGCGACCGCGGTGGCTCGGAGGAACTACCGCTCGCCCGTGCCTTCGCTCGGGCTTGGCTCTGGTTGCGGGCCAGTGCCGTAAGGGGGCGCTTCGACCGCATAGGCACGGACGATGTGCGGGATGGGGTCGAGCGGGCGGTCCTGCGGTCCGGTCGGAACGCGAGAGACTTTGACAACAACATCCGCGCCGGCGACGAGTTCGCCGAAGGCGGTGTAGCGGTCGTCGAGGGCCTGGGTCGCGGCCCGGCTGAGGCACACGAAGACCTGCGAGCCGTTGGAGTTGGGGTTTGACGACCGCGCCATGGACAACACGCCGAAGTCGTGCCGGAGTTTGCTGGGTTCGAGGTCGATCATGTAGCCCGGCCCGCCCATGCCGGTGCCCGTGGGGTCGCCGACCTGCACGACGAACGGCGGCTGGCCCGCACGGGCGCCGATGATGCGGTGGAACACGACGCCGGTGTAGAACCCGCCCTCGACGAGGTGGAGGAAGTTCCAGACCGTGTTGGGCGCCTGGTCGGGACGAAGGCGGAACACCATGTCGCCGTGGTCGGTCTCAAGAACGACATGCTTCTCCGGGTAGGCTCGCAGGCCGGAATACACAACGCCGGGTGCGGACGCGAACTGGGGCCGCCCCGTCTGATCCACGCGTTCGGCGTACGGGACCGAGACCAAGGGCTGGAGGACGACCGCGGACCCGACCGGTGCGTCGCCCACGCGGAGTTGCGCGTACAGAAGCCGCGGCTGCGTCGAGGTCCACAGCGTGGGGAACAGCCCCGCGAGGTCCACGGAGCCGGGCGCGGCCGACGCGGACTCGACCCGCTCCGCGCTGACGGGAGCCAGGAGTTCGATCGTCACTTCGCCCGCGAGAGCGCCCGGAACCACGACCTGCATGGGGATCGTGCGGCCGTGACCGTAGTAGGTCCGTTCCGGGAGGAGTTGCGCGGAGGCGGGAGCGAGCAGGAGCGTGAGGCCGACGAGCAGGGCGAAGCCTCGCGCGAGCGGCCGAGCGCGGACCAAGCGATCGGGGTTGTGTTCCATGCCGGACTCTATCCCCCGCCCGGGTGGCGTGCGCGAAGCGGGCGATCAGTCGCTGCTGTCGGGGAGGATGTCGGAATCCGGGTGGTCGATCTGGTTCCAGAGCATCTCAAAGTCCTCGGCGCGCAGGGAAGAATCCCCGTCGGCCGGGAGGTACTCGAAGAGCCTCCCGCCATCCGAGAGCCACGAGAGCGAGATGTCGGCGCGGAGCACGTTCAGGCCGACCTTGTGGTTGAAGTCCTGGCGGGTTCTCAGCCCGTCCGAGACGATGGCAGCGCGGCTCGGCTCGATGCGGCTGAGGCGCCGCGACCCGTTCGGACCGACGCCCCGGAAGTGGTAGTTGCCGACGATCGCGCCGTTCTGCCCCTTCCAGAACGGCACGTACCTCGAGAACGGGTGCCTGCCCCAATGCGACGGGCAGTAGAAAATCTCGGGGGTCGGCAGGAACTCGTTGCTGTAGAGCATGCCCAGGCCGTCCCACATCCGTTCGAGGCCGTAAATCGGCGGGCCCGGCAGCCGCAGCGTCATCATCTCGCTCGGGAACCAGGTCTCACCGCCGGAACCGCCGTCGTCCCCGCCGGGCTTCTCGCCGCGCAGGAACGTGCTCGACGGGAGGTAGTCGCGGTTCATGTCGGCGTACAGCGTCAGGCCGAACCCGATCTGCCGGAGGTTGGACGCGCACACGACCCGCCGAGAGGTCTCGCGAACGGAGGCCAGGCCCGGCATCAGGAGTCCGATGAGAAGCGCAACCACCGCCATGGTCACGAGGACGTCAACGAGCGTGAAGGCTGTGCGCGAGCGTGCGAGCGGGCAAGGCCCCCTGCACTGCGACTTCCGCACGGCCTGCTCAGCGGCATCCGGCACGCGGCCTTCTCCTCGGGAGCGGCCCAACCCCAAGCCAATCCCCCGCACGTCAGGGTATCGGATTCTCCCGGGCCATGCAACCCCTCATACACCCACCGCCCAGGTTTTTTACCCTAACAAACTACTATCGTTGCACCGGTAGTGCTTCGGATGGGGGTGTTTCCTCCCGATCAGGCGCAGGCCGGGCATCCAGCGGGCCAAGACTGCGTAGAGAAGAGTGCCGGGAATGAACCGCGACGGTCGCTCGCGGGGGGTACTCGGCCCGAGTCATGCTGAGCCCGGTCATGGCAGCGAGTCGTGAACAGGAAAACGCCGACCTTGCGCTGATGCGCCGGGTGGCGGCGAATGAGGAAGCCGCGGTCGCGGAGTTGTACGACCGGTTCGGGTCGCTGGTGTATCGGATGGCGTACCAGGCAATGCCAACCCGGGCCGAGGCGGAAGACGCCGTGCAGGAGGTGTTCGTGCGCCTGTGGCGGACGGCCCACCGCTTCGATCCGAAGCGCGCCGCCCTCGTCACATGGGTCATGCTGATCTCCCGCCGCCACCTCGTGGACAAACTGCGGCGGACCCGGGCGCGTGTGAAGGCGTCGAGCCTGGATGAGGGCACGCCCATCCCCGCGCCGACGGGCGCGCCCGCCGCGTCGGCCGGGCTGGAGCACGACGAGCGCTTCGGGACGCTCATCGAGAGGATCAACGCATTGCCCGAGTTGCAGCGCTTGGTGGTGACGAGAGCATACCTCGGCGGGCAGACGCTGCGGCAGATCGGAGAAGAGCTGAACACGCCGCTGGGAACCGTGAAGTCCGCGCTGAGCCGAGCGTTGGTTCGGCTGCGCGAGCGTTCGGGTGAGGAACAGGCAATATGACCACCGCAGAACTGATGGAACTCGCGCTGCTCGACGTCCTCGCCCTGCTGGACGAGGAGGAGCGGTCCGCCTTCGATCGGGCGTTCGCCGCGGCGACGCCGGAGGTGCAGGCCCAGGTCCGACGCGAGCAGACGAGGCTCGCGAGGATCGACGCGCTGCTCCCGGACGTCGAGGCCCCCGTGACCCTCCGCGCCAGGGTGCTCGCCGCCGTGCGCGCGGCGATGATGGCGTCGGCCAGCCCCGGCGAGGCGGCCGCCCTGCACCTGGCACAGAACGCACGCCCCGTCGAGCACCGCCTCCACGGGCACAGGCGGCGAGTCACCCCCTGGTGGCGCGCGGCCGCGCTCGGAGCCACGGCCGCCGCCGTGGTGCTGGGCACACTCCTCGTGCAGTTGCACAGCGAGTACCAGCGGCTCGAAAACGACCTGAAGCGCGACGCCCTGCTGTCGCAACTGGTCGAGACGTTCGGCTCGCGCTACGTGACCGATGCGATCTTCGACGCGGACACCCGGCGCGTGGCGTTCCGACCGGATACGCCCGGCTCGCAGGGGCGCGCTGCCGTCTGGTACCACCCCGACTGGGACTCCGCCCGCTTCTTCGTCGTGGACCTTCCCGTCTCCACTCCCGACACGACCTACCGGCTCGTCGTGCTCGACGATCAAGGCAACGTGGTCCAGGACGTCGCACAGTTCGACTTCCGCGGCGGGCTGCTCCACCGCGACATCCCGGTCCAGGTGGCCGCGTCCGGCTCGCGGCTGGGCGTGCTGGCGACCGCCGCCGGCACCGGGTCGGCGCGGATCATGCTGACGTCGGAGGTCCGGATCCCGCCCGCGTGATCACGCCGCCTTCGACGAGTCCTCGCGGTTGATCAACTGCTCGATCGGGTCCACCCACCGGCGTTCCTCCAGCAACTGGTCGAGTCGATCGGCCTGCTCGAAGACGCTCTGCGCCTTCGAGAGTCGGCGCCAGATCACGCTCCAGAACCCGACCGCCAGGAGCGACGAAACCGCCAGGCCGACGCCGGCGTAGATCGGACGCCGGTCCTCGATCGGCTCGCCGCCCAGGCGGGGCTGCGATTCGACGACCGTCACCGCCGCGTCGGCACGCCGGGAGCGCGCGGTATTCGCCTCGGCCACCAGCGTCGACACGTAGGTGTCCAGCGCACGCAGCGTGCGCTCCGCGCCAGGCCCCCTCAACTCAAGTTCCAGGCGGCCCGGAGCGGTGGAGGTCCAGACGAGGCTCGACTCGAGGGCCGCGGCGAGACGGGCCGGATGCGCCAGGTCCGCGATGCCGCGCCGTTCCATCCGCTCCGCGACCCGGTCGAGCAGTCGCGGGTCGGTCAGCAGGTCCACGTGGAAGGTCTGCCAGCCTTCGAGTTCGGCGGGGTTCGGGTTCGTCGCCCGCTGCTGGGCGGCCAGAACGGCGCGGGCGGCGTACACAGGCTGCACGAACTGGCCCGCGACGATCCAACTCAGCAGGCCCAGCACCGCGACGAGGCCGACGAGGAAGAACCCCGCCGCCGCCGTGTTCGTGCGCGCCTTGGCGGCGTTCACACGCTTGCCCACGGCCTCGATCGAGACGCGGGCCTCGACGAGGTCGCGCCGCTGCGCGAGCACCTGCTCGCAGCGGTCGATGCGGTCGTGCAGGGTCTGGTTGGCGCGCTCCAGCCGCTCCCGCTGACGACGCAGCGCGGCCCGGTACGCGCGCAGCCGGGCGAGCCGTTCGCCGGGGCGCGGGCCTCCTGTCGCGGACTCCACCCCGGGGGCGTTGAGCAACGCCTCACGCAGACGGGTGCGTTCGGCCTCCGCGGCAAGGAGTTTCCCTTCGAGTTCCGCGGTCCGCACTCGCAGACGCTCGGCTTCCGCCGCGCCCGCCTCGGCCCGCTCGAGTCTCGCGGCCTGCTCGCGCACCAGACGCGTAACCTCCGCGAGCCGATCGACCGCCTCTCGGAGCCGCGCTTCGTGCTCGGCGGCCGCGGCGCGGCTCCGCTCGGCATCGGCGCCCGCGTCGGCGGCACGCTCCTCGGCCTCGTTCGCGCGGCGCATCGCATCGGCGAGCGATCGCTCGATCTCCTCACGCCGACCCCGATCCGACGACTGCTCCCCGGCCGTCCGCTCCAGGTCGGCGATCAGTTGCGCCTCGCGCTCTCGTGAAGCGTCCGCCTCGCGTCGGAGCGCCTCGACGTGCCGCGCTCGTTCCGCGTCGGCGGCGCGGAGCGACTCGACCTCGGCACGCAAGCGGTTGAGTTCCTGCTCGAGCGCGTCGGCGTGTGCCGCTCGATCGCCCAGGCGGTGGACCTCGGCTTGAAGGCGTTCCGCCTCCTCCGCGCGGGGACGGAGCGCCTCCACCTCGTCGCGGAGCCGATGCGCTTCCGCGGCCACCTCGCGCAGGGTCGCGATCTCGCCTTCGAGCCGCCCGGCCTCGTCGGCGCGATGCCGCAGGTCCGCCAGTTCGCCCCTGAGCCGTTCGGTGTCCGCCCCGAGCGATCTGGCGTCGGCCAGTTCCGCTTCGAGCCGTTCGGCGTGCGCGGCCCGCGCGCGGAGCTTTTCGACTTCGTGCAGCGCACCAGCCGTGTCGGCCGAACGCGCCCGCATCGTCTCCAGTTCCGCCGCGAGACTCTCGGCGCGGCGGCGAAGGCCCTCGACCTCCGATTGGAGACGATCGGCGAGCGCGGCCCGATCACGCAGGCCGTCCGCCTGGATTCGGAGCCGATCGGCCTCATCCGCGCGATCCCGCAGCGTGGCGATCTCGGCTCGGAGGCTTTCAATCTCCCCCTCCCGATCCGGCACCGGGATGGGCGCGGGCGGGGAGTTGGCAGGTGCCGGGACCGACCTGCGGTGCTCGCCCGCTCGCTTGAGGCGGGCGAGTTGGGATTCGACGTCCTCAATGACCCGGAGGACATCGTCCTTCGGACGGGCATCGGACCGGCGCACGGAGGGCGCGCCCCCGTCGGGTGGCCCTGTGTGGCCGTCCTTCACGCCCATCCCTGTCGTCCTCCCTTGGCACCGAAACCGCACGGCCCGGCCGGACCCGTCCGGCTGTATCGGCGTTCGCGGTCGGGCACTGAACCGCCCGGTCCGAGAACAGGCCTCCCGGCGGTCGTCCCACCCGACCGAGAGGCTGGAATCCGGCGGGAAGAACGGAACACCGCAGGCCGGAATGAGGTACAATGGACGATGTGAACCCGACGCCCGGGTGTTGTCCCCCGGAGCGACCCCTGAGGAAGGAGCCACCATGTCCTGCTGCGGCACCCCGCTGTCGTTCTTCAAGCCCGTCATCGCGATCGTCGGCCTCGTCGCCGTCGGCGTCGGCGGGTACAACCTCGCGACCACAGGCTGCCCGCTGGGCGGATGCCTCGACGGCAAACCCGACGCGAACATCGTGCAGACCGCCGGGCCGGCAACCGACGGCGCGTGCCCGCTGGGCGGATGTGCCGGCGACAAGGCCGAGGCGACCGAGTGTTCGATGGAGGCGGTCTGCGAGACGGCCTGCACCGATGAGATGAAGCAGGCGTGCCACGAGGCGAAGGCCGCGTGCGAGGCTCAGGTCGCGGAGGCCTGCCACGAGGCGACCGCCTGCGAGGGCGAGAAGATTGCCGCGGACTGCTGCGGCTGCTCGCCCGAGGGTTGCGAGGAAGCCTGCCGCGAGGCCTGCGAGACGATGAAGGCCGCCAAGCCCGCGACGGACGGCGAGACCACCGGCGGCTGAGCCGACCGAGCAACACGATCCCACTTCAGGCCCGGCGCGCTCACCCGCGCCGGGCTTTGTCGATTTCTGGCATGATGCACCCGTGCGGGCCGTGACGATCGAGTCCGAGGCGTTGCGACTGCGCGTGCTGCCGGGCCTTGGGGCGGGCGTGCAGGAGTTGTTGGTGCGCGCGCCGGACGGCGCATGGCGCCCGATGCTGCGGGCGTCGCCCGATCCGCCCGACCACTTCAACGCGCTGGCGTGCTACCCGCTCGCGCCGTGGAGCAACCGAGTGCGAGGAGGGAGGTTCCGGTTCGCGGGGCGCGAGCACGCCATGCCGCCCGACTGGCCGGACGGCACGGCGATTCACGGGCTGGTCAAGGACAAGCCGTGGCGGATCCTCGACCGTTCGCCGGTGTCGGTGCGGCTCGGATTCGACAGCCGGGATCATGCGCCATCCGGGTACCCGGCGCCGTTCTGGTGCGCGGCGCGGTATGAACTCGACGGGGCGGTCTTCCGGGCCGCGCTCGCCGTCACGATCGATGACGCAGCGGGCACGCCCGCGCCGGTCGGGCTGGGCTTTCACCCGTTCTTTCCGCGGCGGCTGTGGGACGAGCGAGACGACGTGGTCGTCGCGTGCCGTGCCTTCGGACGTGATGCGCCCCGCGGATTGCGCGGGCGGTATCCGTGCGATGGCATGCTGCCGGTCGGGCAGGCGGTTCAGGACGGAGTCGTGAAGCGGCTGTGCGCGGGCTCGCCGCTCGGCGCGGAGTTCCTCGACGACGTCTTCGCCGGATCGTCGGACGGCGCGACGATCGAGTGGCCATCGAGCGGCGTGCGGGCCTTATTCGAATGCTCGCCGGGGCTTGAGCACACGGTCATCTACGCGGGCCACGACGCGTCCGGGATGCCGCTCCCGTTCTTCTGCGTCGAGCCGGTGAGCATGGTGAACGACGGGTTCAACCTGCTGGAGCGGGGCTGGGAGGGGACGGGCGTGCGCGTGCTGCACCCCGGGGAATCGTTCGAGGTCGAGTGGACGATGCGTGCGGTGCTCGCGTGAGGAAGAGAGGGGATGGAGCGCGACCGTCGATGGTGCGGAGAAGAAGCAGAGGAAAAAGAGACGATGGTGGCGGCACGTGCATCACGGACCGATGAGGGCGACGGCGGATTCGTCCGGCGTGAAGTCCGGGATCGGTGTGCCGTCGTTGAAGTAGTTGAGAATCCAGGTGAGGCTGCCGCGTTCGAACAGGTCCGCGAAGAGACGGACCGCGTCCGGGTCGTAGCGCGTGCCCGCGCCGTTGCGGAGTTCGACCAGGGCGTGCGCGGCGGCCTGCTCGCCGACTTCGTGGCGGTAGGGACGAACGCTCGTCATGGCATCGAATGCGTCGATCACGGCGAAGTAGCGGGCCACCAGCGGGATCTCGCCGTCCTTGAGGCCGTAGGGGTATCCCAGACCGTCCCAGCGTTCGTGATGGAACCGGATGAGGTCGAGGATGTGCTGATCCTCAACGTCCATGGCGACCATGCGGGCGTAGCCCGTGACCGGATGCTGTTGAATGACGGCGAACTCCTCCGGAGAGAGGCGGCCGGGCTTGGTGAGAATGGCGGAGGGGATGTCGATCTTGCCGACATCGTGCAAGGCCGCGCCCTG
Source organism: Planctomycetota bacterium (assembly GCA_014584315.1). GTDB lineage: Bacteria > Planctomycetota > Phycisphaerae > Phycisphaerales > UBA1924 > CAADGN01. The sequence continues at coordinate 44,667 of JACTNA010000019.1, forward strand.
CGTGACGGCGTGGATCGTCGCCTGATCGGCGCGGACGGCCTCGAGCATGGCGCGGGAATACAGCACAACCCGCCAGGTGTGCGCGGCGGTGGAGAGGTCCTTGGCTTCGATGGCCTTGACGAGTTGATGAACGGTCGCCGGGTCCACGCTGCCTCCTGCACGGGGTTCGGGCGAGACTCGAAGGGTACCCGAACGATGCGCTCCGGTTCAAGAGCGGTGCCCGCACTCGGAGGGCAGTGCGACCCGGCAAGGGCGTGAGGACGGGCCTCGCGCGAAAAAAACGCGTGCCCACCGGAAGGCAGGCACGCGTCACGAGCAAGGTCAGGCCCGGGCGGTCGCCCTGAGCCGGATTGTCGTCAGCGGCGACGACGGACCGCAACCAGGCCGCCGAGGCCGACGAGGGCCAGGGTGCCCGGGGCCGGGATCTCGTAGAGGGCGAAGGCGACGTCGCCCGCGCCGGGGAACTGCTGGAAGCCATTGCCGTCGAAGAAGTCCGCGGCGATCGTGCCGTCGCCCGGGAGGCCGAAGTGCCAGGCGAACCCGTCATCGCCGGGGCTGATGTTGTGCGAACCGATCGAGATCCAGCCGTTGTCGACGGCGACCGGAGTGATCGCGGCGTCGAACTCGTACACCCAGTAGTTGCCGAAGATGTTGGCGTCCTGGGTGATGGTGATGTTCGCCTTGGCGATCGTCTCGGAGGAGATGGCGCCGAAGCCCGCATCGTAGAACGCGATCGTCCACGCGGAGAAGTTGGTCAGGTCGGGGAAGATGTAGTACTCGCTCATGCCCCACCACTTCACGCGGTCGATGGTCGTGGAGCCGCCGAGGTTGAAGTTGTCGGCGATCCGCTGCGACCAGAACTGGCCGGCCTGGCCGTCGGAGAAGTACCCGCAGCCGAGGCAGCCGCCGTAGTCGGGCAACTGCTGGTAGACCTGGGCGGAAGCGCCGGCGGCGACGCCGGCAACAGCGATGAGTCCGATGATTCCACGCATGCCTGTTTCTCCCTCAAATGCCGTTCCCCGGAAGGGGGAACCGTGCCGTTCTCTCTTCTCTCTCCGCATCGCCCGACAAACCACTTGCCGGGTGGCTCGTCCCGAACGCGAACACCCGCCGGGACGCGTGGGCCGTCCATTCGTCAGGCGCAGTGCGATTGCCGGATAGGTGGAACGCTCCTCCTACGGTCGGCCGCGCACCGGCCGACCCTGCCCCGATTCGGGCAGCCTGTCTCTCTGGCCACAGATATAGCCGATTTCGCTCCGCGACTCAATCAGAAACTTAGGGATTGTGCGTGACAATCCACGCCGATCCGTCCGACCGCGTCCGAATATCCGAACAAAAGACGATCATTCGGGGCCGCGCCCACTCGCGCCGATCGTGCTCAGCACGTCGGCCTGGTGGTCGGCGTGATAACTGGACCGGACGAGCGGGCCGCTTTCGACCACCTTGAACCCCCGCCTGATGCCCTCCGCCTTGAACAAGGCGAACTGCTCGGGAGTCACCCACCTATCGATCGGGAGATGATTCCGCGTGGGCTGGAGGTACTGGCCGATCGTCAGGACATCGCAGGAGTCGACGGCCGACGGAGGTCCATCCCCGGACGGACGAGATGCCTTCGTGGCCGACTGCACCTCGTCCATCAAGGCGAGGACTTCCTCGTCGCGTTCGCCGATGCCGACCATGATGCCGGTCTTGGCGACGCACCCCTGCTCCTTCACGCGGCGGAGGAGTTCGAGCGAGCGGTCGAACTTGGCGCTGGGGCGGACGGCGGGGTACATGCGTCGGACGCACTCGAGGTTGTGATTGATGATGTGCGGTCGGGCGTCGATCACCATCTGGAGGGCGGCCCAGTTCCCCTCGAAATCAGGGATCAGCACCTCCACCGACATGGCCGGGCACGCCTCGCGGACCCGGATGATCGTCTCGGCCCAGATGCCGGCCCCGCCGTCCGGGAGTTCGTCCCGGTTGACGCTGGTGATGACCACGTGCCTCAGGCCCATGAGCGCGAGGCTCTCGGCGACCCGGCGAGGCTCGTCGCGGTCGAGCGTCGGCGGCCGGCCGGTCTTGACATTGCAGAAGCCGCAGGCACGGGTGCAGGTGTCGCCCAGGATCATGATGGTGGCGACGCCCCGGGACCAGCACTCGCCCATGTTGGGGCATCCCGCTTCCTCGCAGACGGTGTGGAGCCGGTGGGCCGAGAGTACGCCCCGCAGTCGCCGGTACCCCTCGCCGCCGGGCACCTTGGCGCGGAGCCAGGGCGGCTTGCGTTTCGGGGCCAGAGTCTGATCGGGCGCGTTGTTCAGGACCATGCCGGTGAGGCTGACCAAGGGCCGATCGAGCGTCCGGAGCGGGTCGCCACCCGGCGGTCTGGGGTGGCGTGGCCTGGGTGGTGGGGCGTGGCTTGTCGCGTCCTGCGGCGGCATCGCGGGAGTGTAGGAAGGGGTGGGAAGACCGGAATGAGCGATTCCCGTAGCATCCGGCGGGCCAATAATCATGCCCGCAGCGGGCCGAAAGCCGCGCCGAAACGGGAAGGCCGGTTCAACCGACCCCACCGTTTCGGTCGATCCAGTGCTGCGACGCGGGCGATTCGTTCGGGAGTCCGCGAACCTGGCGACGGTGAAGAGCGTTTGACACCCCGTCGGCAGGCCCTAGGTTTCCCCGCGTTCGGCCCCGAGGCGAGGGCGGGGGTGGGTTCCGCTGTCTGCCTCTGATTCGCTCGCACGACGCGGCGAACGGTCAAGGAGCGTGAGTGTGAGAACGTCCCTCAGGTCTGCCCCTCGCCGAACCGTCCGTCGCACGCTTGCCATGGCGACGCTCGCCGGCCTGGCCGCTGCCGCGCTGTCGGGGTGCTCGCTCGACAACTACCTCGACCCGAGCGTGGTGGGCCGGTGGGAGGCGACGCCGACCGTCGTGCCGATCCTCGAACGCCTCGCCAGCATCGAGGACGTCGAGGAAGGATTCGTCGAGTACAGCGACGTCACCGCGGCGGACCTCGTCTCGCAGACCGAGGAGTACCGCGTCGGCCCGGGCGACAGCCTGGACGTCATCGCCTTTGACCTGGTGCTCGAGAATCAACGCGAGCAGTACCTGCTGCTCGTGGACAACCGCGGGTACATCGACGTGCCCCAACTCGGGGCGATCTACGTGAATGGTTTGACGGTGCCCGAGGTGCGAACAAGACTCGAAGAGGCCGCGTCTCGCCTCATTCGCAATCCGCTCATCCAAGTGACGGTCGCGACGCCGCGTCAACGCTCGTACAGCGTGCTGGGCGCGGTGAACGGACCCGGCCCGTACCTCGTGCCGGACACCGAGCACCGCCTCCTCGACGCGCTCACCGCGGCCAGCGGGTTCTCGGAAACCACCACCTACATCTACGTCATCCGCCAGGCGCCGCTCACCTCCTCGCCCCAACCCGCGCCGGCCGCGCCGGCTGGGGAGCAACAGAGAGACGGGAACGGGGCCGGCCTCATCGACCTCATCGACGAACTGACGGGCGACGGCGGCGGCTCTCCGGGCGTGACGAGCGCGGGGCGGGCGCCCGCCGTGACCGGCGCCCGCAGGGCCGGCCAGCCGGAAGACCCGCCGATCGACCTCGTGGACTCGACGCCCGCGCCCGCTCGGCGTGCCCCGCAGGCGGCCACCGGCGACGGGACGAGCTGGATGTTCCTGAACGGGCAATGGGTGCAGGTGCGCACGCCCGCGGCGACCGCGAACGGCGCTCCCACCGACGGCAGTGCTCCGGAGCCGATGGTCACCCAGCGGACAATCCGCGTGCCGGTCAAGCCGCTGATGAACGGCGACGCCAGGTACAACATCATCATCCGGCCGGGCGACGTCATCCGGGTTCCCTTCCCCGATCGCGGCGAGATCTACATCGCGGGTCAGGTGCAGCGACCCGGCGTGTACAACCTCCCGTTCTCGGGGCGCATCACACTCATCCGCGCGATCGACGCGGCGGGCGGGCTGGCCCCGATCGCGATCCCCGAACGGGTGGAGGTGACGCGGATGGTCGGGCCCGATCGCCAGGCGACGATCCAGTTGAACTACCGGGCGATCAACGAGGGGACACAGCCGGACATCTTCCTGAAGCCGGACGACCGGATCAACGTCGGCACGAACTTCTGGGCGCTCCCGCTCGCGGTCGTTCGCAACGGTTTCCGTGCCTCGTACGGCTTCGGGTTCTTCCTCGACCGGAACTTCGGCAACGACGTGTTCGGCCCGCCGCCGGTGCGGCGCCAGTTCTGAGCCGACCTGAGGTGGACCTCGTCGAGAACCACGCCCGCGCCCGGGCGTAGAACCCGAGCGACCGGCAAGCAGACCCGATGAGCACTGCCTCCGAGCACATCCCGACCGCCGTCCCCGACGCGATCACGGTCAAGTCCGCGGTCGCCGGCCGGGAGGGGGTGGTCGTGGCGATCCTGCTGGCGATCGCGTTCGGGGCGCTGTTCCACGCGTGGTTTTCCCGGCAGGCGCTGCTGAGTTGGAACCACCTCGAGGACTGGGGACACGCGTTCGTCGTCCCGCTGATCAGCGGGTACATGCTCTGGAAGTCACGATCGGCGATCGCGCGCACCGCGGCGCGGGCGTACCTGCCGGGCCTGCCCGCCCTGCTGACCGGCATGGCGTGCTACGTGTTCTTCCTCGTCCAGGTGCCGAACCACATGCTCCAGGGGCTGTCGGTCCTGCTCGCCCTCTTCGGGCTGACGCTGTTCGTGCTCGGGCCGGGGCTGATGCGGCTCGCCTTCCTCCCGATCGCGTTCCTGGCCTTCGGCGTCACGGTCTCCGAGCAGATCATGATCCGGCTGACCTTCCCGCTGCAGGTCATCGCGGCCAAGGGGAGTTGGGTGCTGCTGAATCTCGTCGGGGCGGTCTTCGGCTTCAAGTCCGACATCGACGGGAACACCCTGACCCTGATCGACTCGTCCGGACGCACGCTCAGCCCGTTGAACGTCGCCGAGGCGTGCTCGGGGATGCGGATGCTGATCGCGTTCTTCGCGCTGGCGGCCGCAGTCGCCCTGCTGAGCTGCCGGGAGTGGTGGCAGCGCGTGGCGGTCGTGCTGCTCGCGGGTCCGGTGGCCGTGCTGATGAACGTTGTGCGCGTCGCCGTGCTCGGCATCCTCACGCTCATCGACCCCAACCTCGCCTCCGGCGACGCGCACACGCTGATCGGAACGATCCTCCTCGTGCCCTCGCTGTTCCTGTTCCTTGGCATGGTCTGGGCGCTCAACCGCACGGTCCGCGAGCCTGCGGAGGCCGCGTCATGACCGCCCGTGACCGCGCAGGGCGGGCCGGAACCCGCACGGGCGTCGCGCTCGCTGCCCTGCTGGCGGCGGCGCTGCTCGGGGCCGGGGCGGCGTCGCTCCACGCGATGGTCTCCGGGCTTGGCCTCCACCTGCGCAAACTGCCGATCCATCCCGCGGACGGGCGAACGCTCGGATCGCTCCCCCTGGAGACCGCGTCGTGGGTTCGCATCGCGGCGGACCGTGTGGAATCCGTCGAGGTGGAGGGCACGCTCGGCACCGACAACTACCTGACGAGGCTGTACGCCGAACGCTCGCCCGCCGACCCGCGCAAGCGGATCGAGGTCGAACTGCACGCGGCGTACTACACCGGGATGATCGACACCGTGCCGCACGTGCCGGAGCGGTGCTTCGTCGGCGGCGGCCTGCAGATGGCGCGCGGCGCCCGGACGATCGCCCTGCCGCTCGACGTGTCCAGGTGGTCGCCCGACCCGGACGTTCCCGAGGAACTCGGCCCGATCTACCGGGTTCGAGCGTCCGACGGACGCCGCGTCAGGCTGCCGCGCAACGCCGAGTCGCTCGAGATGCGCGTGAGCGAGTACACGCTCCCCGGGGAGCGGCGCCTGTTCGCGGGGTACTTCTTCGTCGCCAACGGCGGGTGGGTGTCGAGCGCGGAAGGCGTCCGGCTGCTGGCGTTCAATCTCCGCGACGATTACGCGTACTACCTGAAGGTGCAGGTGAACTCGGCGACGGTCGAATCCGCGGAGGAACTCGCGCAGGTCGCGGGGAGCCTGCTGGGCGAGTTGCTCGGCGACCTGATGTTGTGCGTGCCGGACTGGGTCGCGGTCCAGACCGGAGAGTACCCCCCCGACAATCCGAGGCGCGCGCGCCCGGGGGCATGAGCAAGGATCGATGGGGCAGCGGGAGTCCCGCGTGCCGACGAGGTGGACCATGGCAGGCCGTGTCAACGTCAAGTTCGTCGTGATTCTCTCGGTGATCCTGGTGGCGGTCGCCGCGGGCGTCGGCACGCTCGCCGCGCTCGTCATCTTCAAGTCGGGCGACGACCTGGCTCGTCTGGGCGACGCGAAGATGGCCGAGGGCGATTACGCGGCGGCGGAGAACTTCTACAGCCGGGCGGTCAACCACGATCCGTACAACGCGGAGTGGCTCCGCAAGTGGCGCTCCGCCCTCGAACAATGGGTGCCCGCGACGCAACGCGAGTTCGAGAACGAATACCACGTGAACTACAGGATGCTGCACCGGCAGCTCGCCCTCTCGGACCTCGATGACACGGAGGCGCAGCGCGACTACCTCGAACTGCTGTACAGGCAACTGATGTTCGGGCGGTACAACCGCCAGGGATACGAGACGCTCGCCGCCGAGGCCGAGACATTCATCAAGTACCACCAGTCGCGCCGTCCGGACGACCTCTCGTGGCAGTGGCTCCGTCGATACCGCGCAATCCCGGTCGTTCGCCGGATGGCCGCCGGCGGCCTGCCGCCCGACGATCAGGTGCAGACCGCACGGATCGACCTCGACGCCGCGATCGCGTCCGACCCCGACGATTACGACTCGGCGGAGGGCCTCGTCATCCTCGCCCTCGAGGACGCGAGGCGCAGCCGTGACGGCGGGCGACCCGACCTGGCGGTCCAGCACGAGGCGGCCGCCCTCGCCGTCCTCGACGAGTTCCTCGAGCACGCCGGCGCCGGATCGATGGCCCGGCTGAGCGGGCTTGCGCTCCGGACGCAGGTCCGAATCGCCGCGGATCGGCACGCCCGTGCCCCGGGGAGGAACGCCCAGGGCGTTGCTCCCGAGCACGTCGCGGAGGCGGAGGCGACGTTCGAGGAAGCCGATCGCGTCGACCCCTCGACCCTGGACACGTGGACGCTCGATCGCCTGCGTCGGCTCGAACTCGCGGTGACGCCCGCCACACGCGGCGCACGAACGCTGAGCCTCGTGAACGCCGCCCTCGCCTCACGCCCGAAGGACGCGAGCCTGCTCTCGCTCAAGGCGGAGTTGCTCGGGGGCCAGGAGGCGCTGGAGGAGGCGATCGAGACGTACGCCCAGATCCTGGACCAGCCGAACAAGCCCGTCTCCTTCGACGGGTATGTGCTGATGGCGCGCAAGATCGACGCGGTGCACGCGCAGGCCAACCTTTGCCTCCGGGGAGCGGACACCGCCGCGGACGCGGCCGGGCGAGAGGCATGGATGGCGCGCGCGAGGGACCGCCGTTCGGCGTTCGCGATGCAGGTTCCCGACGACACCCCACTGCTGATGATGATCGACGGGAAGATGCGGATCATCGAGCGAGACTTCGTCGGAGCGCAGGCGGTGCTGCAGCGCTACAACGACGCGACCGGCTCGGGCGACCCGGAGGGGCTGTGGCTCGCCGCGGTGGCTGCGCGCGAGCTGAACCAACCCGGCGTCGTGAAGCAGCGGCTCGAAAGGCTGCTCGAACTGGCGCCCGATGCGCCCAACGCGCTGCTGCTGCTGGCGGACGTCGAGGCCGACCTGCGGAACTACGAGCGGGCGCTCGAACTGTACAGGCGCTATCTCGCGCAGACGCCCGAGAACGCGGCCGTCGCCGAGCGGATCACCGCGATCGAGAAGCAGATCGGGATCGTGGGAACGGACGATCCCGTCGAGGCCGCCCTCATCCAGGCGGTCCGGCTCTACGAGGGCAGCGCCACGGAGCCGGCGGACCCGGCCGCCGCGTTGGGCGTGTTGAGCGCGGCCGTGGACCGGCACGGCCCGCACCCGAGGCTCAGCATCGAACTCGCTCGCCTGCGCGTGGAAACGGGCGACCTCGCCGGCGCGCGCGCCGCGGTCGAGGCCTCGCTCCGCGACTCGCCCGAGGACGAGCCGCTCCGGCGCCTCGCCGAAGCGTTGACGGCGGACAATCCGGTCGACGTGTTCGCGTCGTTGATCGAGCAATCCGACCGCCCCGAGGAGCGCAAGCGGATCGCCCGATACCAACTGTACATGTCGCACGGAGAAACCGAGAAGGCGGAGGCGGAGATCCTCCGTGCCGCCGCCATCGCGCCGGAGGACCCGGTCGTGGTCGACGTGCTCTTCATGCGTGCGGTCTCGGCGAACAACACCGGCGAGGCCAGGCGGCTCGCTGAAATCGCCACACGCATCAACGCGGATCGAGTGGACGGGCTGACGTTCCGGGCAAGACTCGAGGCCGTGGAGGGACGTGGGGACGCGGCGGTCGCGACCCTGACCGAGGCCACCCGGCGCGACCCGATGAACGCGGGCGTGTGGCGCCTTCTGGCCAGACAGCAACTCGCGCTGGGGCGGGGCCAGGCAGCGCTCGCGGCGTACACCCGTGCCCTGGAGATCCGACCGAACGATGTCCCGGTCATCCTCGAACACCTGCGCGTGCTGGTCCAGATGGAACGCCTGAACGAGGCGCTCGACGCCGCCCGCCGAGTCGAGGCCTACGCGCGGGGGAATGAGGAGTTCGTGGAGATCCTGCTCGACCTCGAGGCCGCGGTTGGGAACCGATCCGTCGCCATGGAGCGGCGCGAGCGCGTGTTCCGGCAACGCCCGGAGGACCGTCGGAACCGGCAGGCGCTGGCGGGTCTGTACATCGACGCGGGGCGTTGGGAGGAGGCCAAGACGCTGCTGGACGGGCTGCGCGCCGACGGAGACGACCGTTCGCTGGTCTCGCTCGTAGCGCGCTGGCACGCCGATCAGGGCAACGTCGAAGCGGCTCGCCGGGCGTTCGTGGACTTCATCGTCGGGCTGCCCCCCGAGGATCGGCTGGAGGGGTATCTGGCCCTGGGGCAGTTCATGATGCAGCGCGGACAAACGGAGACCGCCCTGCGGGCGTTCGAACAAGCGAGGGAGCACCAGTCGCCGGGCGAATTGGAGGCCGACAAGGCGTTGGCGAACTCGCTCCTGCTGACCGGACGCGCGGACGCCGCGGCGGACGTGTACAAGCGGGTGGTCGACGGCGGAGCGGACACGGACGGGACGTACCGCAAGCGGCTCGCCGAGTCGCTGACCCGCGCACGCCGGTACGAGGAGGCCGAGGTCGCGATCGCTTCGATCCCCGACGCTGAATCGGACTACCAGGTGGTGCTGCTCCGCTCGGAGGTCCTGCTCGGGCGTGACCAGGCGTCGCAGGCTCGGCAGCTGCTCGAGCGCGCGGTGTCGCGCTGGCCTGATGAGCCGATGATCTACCTGAAGCGTGCGCAGGCGCTGGCCCTGGAGCCGGCGCTGCGTCGCGACGCGCTGGCGGACCTGGACCGCGCATTGCAGTTGCGCCCCGACTTCTGGCAGGCGATGCGCGTGCGAGCGCAACTGCTGATGCAGCTGGACCGGGTCGACGACGCGCTGCGCGACCTGCGCGAGTCCATCCGTGTGAACCCCGCGCTCGACGAGCTGCGGTCCGCGCTCATCGCGGAACTCCTCCGGCTGAAAAGGGTCGACGAGGCGATGGGCGTCGCCGAAGAGGCGTTCCGCGCCCGCCCGAACGACCTGCCGCTGCGGGTGGGGGCGGCGGAGCAGTTCGTCCGGGCCGGGGCCATGCCACAGGCGGCGCAGATCTATCGCGCCGCGCTGGCGCGTTCGGGGGAAACGGTCATTGCGCAGCGCTTGCTCGAAGTCCTGCTGGCGCAGCAGCCCCCCTCGCTCTCCGAGGCGGAGCAGGTTCTCGCCGAGCACCGGGCGCTGGTGGAAGGCGATCCCGGGCTGCTGCTCGCGCGGGCGCGGGTGTACGCGGAACGCGGGCAGTTGACGGGCGCCAGGCGCGACGCGCTGCGGTCGCTGACGCTGCTCGAACGCCAGCCCGATCTGATGGTCACCTGGTACAGCAACGTGCGCAACATCTTCAAGAGCGACTCGGACCTCCTGGCGTTCCTCGACGAAGTGGCCCGACAGCCCGGATTGCTCGACTGGGCAACGCTCTTCCGCGCCCGTGCCGTGCTGGGCGAGCCGAGACAGACGCCCGAGGGCCTGCGGCTTCTCGACGCCCTGCTCGCCCGCAATCCGGAGACCCCGCTGAAGTTCGCCGCACTCCGCGCCAAGGCGGGCGTGATGTACGACGCCGGCCGGTACGAGGAAGCGCTGGCGGCGTGGAACCAGGCGCTCGAAATGGACCCCGGCAACTGGCAACTGAAGAACAACATCGCCTTCACGCTCGCCAAGCACCTGAACCGGGCCGCCGAGGCTCTGCCGTTCGCGCAGGAAGCGGTCCGGACCGCGGACGGCAACCCCGACGTCATGGACACGCTCGGACTGACGCTGCTCGCGCTCGGTCGAGCCGAGGACGCGGCCCGGGTTCTGGAGCAGGCCCGGGAGTACGCCCGCGGCACGCCGGCCATGGCCGCGGTCTCGATCCACCTGGCGACCGCGAAACTCGACCTCGGGGACAAGGCCGGAGCGAGGGAGTTGGTCCGCGAACTCCAAGCCGCTCTGGAGCAGGGGCTCAGCCTGAACGATCAATACACCCGAGAGTTGCAGGATCTCGTCGAGTGGGTCAAGGAGTAGTGTTCTCGGACCGATGAACCCTGGAGCAAGGCCTGCCGTAGGACCAGAATCGCCCCGGGGCACCCCGGGCCAAGGTGAGACACCATGACCAGCGCAACCCCAACACGCCCCGCAGGACCGTTCGCCTCTCCGGCCCCCGGAGGCGCGCCAGGAGCCAGCCCGCTCGCGGGCGCGACGGCGATCGACCCGATCAAGCTGCTCAAGAAGTACGCATGGCTGCTCGCGGGCTCGCTGGTCGCGGGCGCAGTGATCGGCGTGGGGGCGTTCTTCCTGCTCCGCATCACGTATCCCATCTTCCGCCCCGCGGCCCTCTTCGAGGCGCTGCCCGTGCAGGACAGCCTGGTCAACCCGATCGGCGCGACCACGACCCGCGAAGAGGAGATGGAACGCTTCATGCTCACGCAGGCCGCGTACATGAAGTCGGAATCCGTGATGCACTCGGTCGTGAACGACCCGCGGCTTCGCGCCCAGGCGCCCAAGTGGTCGGCGAAATTCGAGTCGGGCGGACGGTTCCAGCCGTCGGAGGCCGCGGACTGGCTCATCGACAAGACGCGCGCCCGCGCGCTGCCGGGCACCTACATCATCGAGTTGTCGATCGGCTGGAAGGACCCGAAGGACGCCCACGCCCTCGTCGGCCTGGTGCGAGAGACCTACCTGCGCGTGCTGAACGAGCAGCGGAACCTGATCAACGTGCCGCAGCGCGAGGCCATCGAGCGCAGCATCCGCGAGATGGACAAGAGGATCAAGGACCTGCAGGACACTCGAGACCTTCGGCTCCGCTCGGAGCAGATCGACTCGCTCGACGAGCGAACGAACGAGGCCATGCAGGGCCTCTTCAACGTGCTGGGGCAGTTGACCGGCGTCCGCATGAACATCCAGGCCGTCGAGGTCCAGATCAAGGGGTACCAGGACATCCTGAACGCCCCCGGCGGGATCACGTACGCCGACGATATCCGCGAGGCCGTCGAGAACGATCCCTTGATCCGTGGGATCATCCAGCAGATCACGACGCTGAAGACGAGCCAGGCCGGCATGCTCCAGCGGGGCATCACGCCCGAGCACCGCACCTATCAGGCGACGCAGTCGATGATCGATTCGTGGGAGCAGACGCTGCAGACCGAGCGCGAGAAGCTGCTCCGCCAGCGGTTCGACGCCATCGTCGAGTCGCTGATGAAGGGGATCTCGCAGTTGAGGGCGCAGGAAGCGGACCTTCTCGCGCAGCGTGAGGTCTACAGCAAGCGGCTGAACGACCTGACCCGCCTGAAGGTGGAACTGACGAACATCGAGCAGCAGATCACGGAGTTCATCACCGCCCGCGGCGGGCTGCAGGCGTCCCTCGAGGAACTGCGCCAGATGGACCCGCTCGCCAGCGCGGCGCGGATCAAGGTCGTGCAGGTCGAGCGAATCCCCGACAAGCCCGCCTTCCCGAACATCTTCATCATGATCCCCGGCGGCATGTTCCTGCTGCTCGGCCTGACCGGCGGAACGGTCTTCCTGCGCGAGATGCTCGACCAGCGCGTCAAGGGGCCGTCCGACGTCACCATCATCCCCAGGACGACCCTGCTCGGCATCCTGCCCGATGCGTCGGAAGACCCCGACCAGCCCAAGTCGATCGCGACGGTCTTCCGCGACCATCCGCGCAGCGTGACCGCGGAGAGCGTCCGTCAGTTGCGCGCCCCGCTCGCCAAGCAACTGAAGCAGAAGGGCCACCGGACCGTCATGGTCATGGCCGGCATGCCCGGTTCGGGCGCGACCGCCATCGCGACCAACCTCGGTCTGGCGTTCTCGGCCTCGGGCCAGCGCGTGCTCGTGATCGACGCCAACTTCCGGCGTCCGGGCGTGCACCGCGCCCTCGGGCTGCAGGAGGCGCCCGGACTGGCCGACGTGCTCTCGGGCAGCGGCACTCTGGCTGACTCCGTGCAGGCCGTGTCCGAGTCGCTGCACGTGCTGACCGCCGGGTCGCCGGCCAAACGTGCCTTCGAGGCGCTCTCGACCGACGCCATGTCGGGCGTCTTCGACGCGGCCCGACAGCAGGGGTACGACCTCGTGCTCATCGACGTGCCGCCGGCCATCGTGTCGAGCGACGGCATGGCGATCGCCAACCGCTGCGACGCCACGCTGCTCGTTGTGCGGGCGCTCAACGAGAAGCGGGGCATGGTCGCTCGCCTGCGGAACCAGCTCTCCGAGACCAAGAGCGAGTTCCTCGGCGTCGTCATCAACGGGGTCCGCTCGGCGGCGGGCGGCTACATGCGGAAGAACATCAAGGCAACGCACGAATACCAGAACACCGCGGCCTGACGCAGCGCGGCGCCGCCCCGGCCCGGCCGGCGCTACCCTCCGCTCCCGGACCGGGTGTACGCCGATGAACGCTCCCACCAACCGCATCGCGGGCGACGCGCCACCGCGCCACCGCCACGCGCTGGTCACCGGCGGTGCGGGGTTCATCGGGTCGCACCTGACGGACCTGCTGCTGGCACGCGGCGACCGCGTCACCATCGTGGACAACCTCTCCACCGGCAGGGCCGACAACCTCCCCCCCTCGCACCCCTCGCTCCGGTTGATCGACGCGGAACTGTCCGAGGCGATCCCGTCCCTCGCCGGGGAAGGCCCCTTCGATGAGGTGTATCACCTCGCGGCCGCGGTGGGCGTGCAACTGGTCATGGACGACCCGATCCGGGCCGTACAGACCAACGTCGTGCAGACCCTCGACCTGCTCAGGTTCGCGGCGTCGAGCGAGACAGGCGGCGGCACGCCGGTCCCCACGCTCCTCGCGTCCAGTTCGGAGGTCTACGGCAAGGGGTCACGAAGCCCGTTCAGCGAGGACGATGACGTGGTCTACGGCCCCACGGGCATCGCCCGGTGGTCGTACGGGTGCAGCAAGGCCATCGACGAGTTCCTGGCCCTCGCGTACCACCGCCAGCACGGGTTGCCCGTCGTCGTGGCCAGGTTCTTCAACACGGTCGGACCCCGCCAGGTGGGGTCGTACGGCATGGTGCTCCCCAGGTTCGTCCAGGCCGCCGTCCGGGGCGAGCCGATCCGCGTCTTCGGCGATGGCACACAGACCCGGTGCTTCTGCGACGTGCGCGACGTCGTGCGTGCCCTCCCGGCCATGCTCGAGACGCCCGCCTGCCACGGCCGCGTGTTCAACCTCGGCTCCGACCGCGAGATCAGCATCCGCGAACTGGCGGAGAGCGTCGTTCGCGTGCTCGGCTCAACGTCCCCGATCGTCCTGGTGCCCTACGCCGAGGCCTACCCGGAGGGATTCGAGGACCTCGAACGCCGCCGGCCCGATCTGCGGCGCATCCGGGACGCGATCGGCTTCGAGCCGCGCATCGGGCTTGAGCAGACGATCAGGGACGTCGCCGAAGCGATCTCGGGCACACGGCGCGAGGGGGCACGGGCATGACGACGCCTCCCGAGGGCATCACGATCCCGCCCGAGGCGGTCGCGCAGTTGGAGGCGCTCGGACGGCGGCTCGACGCGCTGCAGGCGGAGCAGGCCGCGCTGCTCGACTCGATCGCCAAATCCGCGGGGGGAGAGGCGGTCGAGGAAGTCGGTTCGCGGCTCGACATCTTCCACGGGTACGTCGGCGTGCTCGCGGTGGCGTTCATCGTGACGCTTGTGGCGACGCCGCTGATGCGGAAACTGGCGGTCGCCAACGGGATCATCGACCGCCCGAACGACCCGCGGAAGGTGCACCGCATCCCGGTCGCGTACCTCGGCGGCGTCGCGGTCTTCCTGGGGATGATGGCGGCCATCGCGTTCAGTTACGTGGCGTCCGCCTTCCCGTCCCTCGGGCTGATCGAGTACCACAAGAGCACGAAACTGCTGCTCGGGATCGTGCCCGCGCCCGTCCCGATCTCGGTGCTGCTCGGCATGACGGTGATCATGCTGATCGGGCTGATCGACGACGTCGTGGGGATCGCGCCCCGACTGAAGGTGGGCGGGCAGTTGCTGGCGGCGGCCGCGCTCGCCTACGAGGATGTCGGCGTGCGCGTGGCCCACGGCGTGCTCGCCCCGACGCTGGGCGAACTGGTCGGCAACCGCGACCTTGTCTACCAGATCCCGCTGGGACTCGAGCTGCCCCTCTTCGGAAGCACGCTCACCATCGACCTGATCTACTGGACCGGGACCGTCATCATCGCCGTCTTCGTGCTCGGCGCGTGCAACGCCTCCAACCTGATCGACGGGCTGGACGGGCTGCTGACGGGGACGACGGCGATCTGCGCCGCGGGCCTGCTGATGGTCGCGCTCACCCTCGCCCTGCACGACGACGGACAGCGCGACGCGCAGCGGATCGTCCTGTGCCTCGCACTCCTCGGCGCCTGCCTCGGGTTCCTCCCGCACAACTTCAACCCGGCGACGATCTTCCTGGGCGACTGCGGTTCCCTCCTGCTGGGGTTCACGACCATCGTCATCGTGCTCTCCCTGGGCGATACCGGCAAAACCTACCTGGTCATCGCCGGCCTGTTCATCTACGCCATCCCGATCATCGACACCGTGCTGGCGATCGTGCGCAGGAAACTCGCCGGCCGACGCCTCAGCGACCCGGACAGCGACCACCTGCACCACATGCTCAAGCGCTCCCTCGGCGTCAAGGGAGCCGTGCTGACGCTCTACGGGATCGGGCTGGCCTTCGCGTCCCTCGGCGTCGCGATGAGCCTGTTCCGCGCCCGGCTCGTCTACTTCATCGCGATCCTCTGCGCGGCGTACATCGCCGTGACGGCGATCAAACTCGCCCGTCGCAAGCAGATCGAGGAAGAAGCCCTCCGGCTGGCCGCAAGGCCCCCCGGCGGACCGACGCGGGCATGAACCCGGACCCACCTCGCGGGCTGAAGCCCGCGGCTCGGAGGGATGGCTCGGGAGGTTGAGGGGCGGAAGCGTCGGGCAGAGCGCTCCCTGATCCGTATACTTCGGCCATGCTGCCGCCCGAGGGGTGCCGAGTCGTCGCGCTCATGAATCAGAAAGGCGGCGTGGGCAAGACCACGACCGCCGTGAATCTCGGCGCGGCCCTCGCTCGCACTGGCCTGCGGACGCTCCTCATCGACCTCGACCCGCAGGCCCACGCGACCCTGCACCTCGGCGTCGATCCGAGCACGATCGGCGGATCGGTCTACGACGCGCTGCTCGACCCGTTGATCGATCCGGGATCGCTCGTGCAGCGCGCCGCCGACAATCTCTTCGTGCTGCCGTCGGTGACGGACCTCGCCGCCGCCGAGACCGAACTGGCGACCGTGCCGGACAGGCAGCGGCGGCTGTCGGCGACCATCGGGCGGCTCGCCCCCGCCTACGACGCGATCCTCATCGACTGCCCCCCCTCGCTGGGGCTGCTCACGATCAACGCTCTCGCGGCGGCGCACGAGGTGCTGGTGCCGATGCAGGCGCACTTCCTCGCGCTGCAGGGCGTGAGCAAACTGCTGGAGACGGTCACGGCCGTCAGCGCATCGGTGAACCCCCGGCTTCGTGTGCTCGGCGTGGTGCTGTG
The DNA here is from genome assembly GCA_014584315.1 of Planctomycetota bacterium. Classification (GTDB taxonomy): domain Bacteria; phylum Planctomycetota; class Phycisphaerae; order Phycisphaerales; family UBA1924; genus CAADGN01. Next base: position 60,888 of record JACTNA010000019.1, read on the forward strand.
CATGCACGACGCGAACACCACGCACACGCAGGAAGTCGTCGCGGACCTCGACGCCTTCTTTGAGCAGCACCGCGGGACATCGTCGCCGTGGGCGGACGCGAGGGTCTTCCGGCCACCGGTGCGTCGGAACATCAAGCTCGCCGAATGCCCGAGTTTCGGGCAGACGGTCTTCGACTACGCGCCGGGAGCGGCCGGCGCGGCGGACTACCTCGCCCTGGCCCAGGCGATCGTGCACGCGTGGAACGGCCCGGCGGATCGTCACGCGCCGCCGCAACCCGAGATCAGGGTCGTCGCGACGCACGCCGCCCCGACCGCAACGGAGCGGGCCGATTGATCGTCCGCAGGCTCAGCGCCATCCCGCTGCGTGTGCGCCGTGCCGGGTTCGCGGTCTACGCGGCCGCCTTGGCGACCGGCACGCACTGGCCCGCACTCACGCTCGGCCCGGACCCGGGCTTCAGGCTCGACCTGCTCGTGCACTGCGCCGCCTTCGCCGCGTGGACGTTCCTGCTGGCCGGGTGCGAGTGGTTCGGCCCGATCGCAGCACGCCGCAACACCGCACGGTGCGTCGCCATCTCCGCGGCCTACGCTGCGCTCGACGAGGCGACGCAGGGCCTGCCGGGCGTCAACCGGACCGTCCTGTGGTCGGACTTCCTCGCCAACCTAGCCGGTGTTGCGGCGGCCGGCGCGTGGCTCTGGGCAGCCGGTCGGCACGGGGATCGGAACCCGAACGACCCCGCGAATAACTCCAAGGGGGCCTTGTCTGTGCGGGCGCAAAGGACGAACCCGCCCGGGAGTCGGCGACACGGCGAGCCGATAGATCAATCCGACCCGGTTCGGGGCGGGCAGGCCGATTCACCGCTTGAAGACAGACCATGAGCGCACACTCGGAGCACGACGCGCACGGTTTTCACGGCCCCAAGGCGTGGCTCGCCAGCCTCGCCGCGGGGGCCGCGCTCGGGATTCTGCTCGCTCTGCTCGTCCCCGCCCGGTACGAGCCGGACCACGCTCCGACGAACCACGCGACCACGCCCGCCCACGAAGAGCCTGCCCGCAACGCAACGGGCGAGCCGCACGGCGAGGCCGACGACCTGCCCGACCCCGTCACGATCGTGTGGGGAGGGGATGAGGCGTTGGCCGTTCATCCGCGGTTCTCGGAGGGCGCGGCGCAAGGAGAGGAACCCCGGGACGCATCCGAACCGAACCACGCGGACGACGACCACGCCGATGGCCACGACGACCACGGCCCCGCGCCGACGATCCCGCTCTGGCTGTGCGCCCCGTTCGCGCTGCTGCTGCTGAGCATCGCCCTCATGCCGTTCATCAACGAACGGTTCTGGCACAAGCACTTCCCGGACTTCGCCTTCGGCCTGGCGGGCATCACGATCGCCTACTACCTGCTCGGGTACGGCGCGGGGGACTACCACCACGGGCTGTCCTACGGCCAGTACGTCATGCTCCACACCGGCGTGGAGTACTACGCCTTCATCGCCCTGATCGGCGGGCTGTACGTGGCGTCGGGCGGCGTGCTGATCGACGTGCGCGGACGCGGCAGACCGGCGGTCAACACCGCGTTGCTCGCGGTCGGAGCCGTGCTGGCCAACGTGATGGGGACGACGGGCGCGTCGGTGTTGCTGATCCGACCGTTCATGCGGATCAACAAGGGCCGCCTCCGCCCCATCCACGTCGTCATGTTCATCTTCATCGTTTCGAACTGCGGCGGGTGCCTCACGCCCATCGGCGACCCACCGCTCTACCTCGGCTTCCTGAAGGGCGTCCCCTTCTCGTGGACGCTCCTCCACCTCTGGCCCATGTGGCTGGCGTGCTGCGGCTCGCTGCTCGCCGTGTTCTTCGCGATCGACACCTGGATCGACCGCACGCAGCGGGCGGCGAACCCGGACGCCGTGCTGGCGGCGGACGAGCCGCTCCGCGTCCGCCTGTCGGGCACGAGCGGCATGGTCTGCCTCGGGCTGATCATCGCGGGCGTCTTCATCGACCCGATGCTCAAGGCGCTCTTCGAGGTCGAGGGCGTGCCCGTCGGGCCGACGTTCCAGATCCTCGTCGCCACGGCCGCGTACTTCCTCGCCAACCGCGAGATCCACCTCGCCAACGAGTTCACGTTCTTCCCGGTCAAGGAAGTCGGCCTGCTCTTCGTCGGCATCTTCGCCACCATGGCCCCCGCCCTGGGCTATCTGGCCGCGCACGGGCACGCCCTCGGCCTGACCTCCCCCACCGCCTTCTACTTCGGGACCGGCGGGCTGAGCGCGGTCCTCGACAACGCCCCGACCTACCTCAACTTCCTCCAGGTCGCCTTCGGCAACACCCCCATCAACGAGGGCACCGTCGCGGCCTTCCTCGGCGGGTCCGAGGGCGTGCATCTGCTGACGGCCATCTCGCTCGGCGCGGTCTTCTTCGGGGCCATGACGTACATCGGCAACGGGCCGAACTTCATGGTCCGTGCGATCGCGGAGGCTTCGGGGCTTCGGATGCCCTCGTTCTTCGGGTACACCGCTCGCGCTGCGCTCATCCTGCTCCCTGTCCTGGCCGTGATGTGGCTCGTGTTCATCCGCTGACGCCTGGGGTGCCGGGCCTGCTACGCTGTCCGCCGTGACCGACCCGCAGGACGCGACCGCTGCTCGACCGGAGCCTCGGACCGACGATCACGGCGCGCACCATGGCCTGTCGTCGGCCGTCCGCGTCATCTCGTCGCTCACCCTGGTGTCGCGGATCGCCGGGCTGGCACGCGACCTCGTCACCGCCCGCATCGTCGGCGATAGCGCGCTGGGGTCCGCCTTCATGGCGGCGTGGGCGATCCCCAACCTCTTCCGCAGGCTGTTCGGCGAGGGCGCGCTCGCCGCCGCGTTCCTCCCCGAATACACCCGCGCCGCTCGCGACGACGGCGACACCGCCGACCGCTTCGCCACGCTGACCGTGCTCGTGCTCACGCTCGTGACCGGCGCGCTGCTGCTCGTGGGCGAGGGCGTGCTGCTCGCGTTCCTGCTCCTCGCCCCGCACGACCCCGACCGCGCGCTCTCGCTGCGACTGATGATGCTCATGCTCCCCTTCATGCCGCTGGTGTGCGTCGCGGCGATTCTCGGCGGGATGCTCCAGGCGCACGGACGTTTCGGGCCGACGGCCGCCGCGCCCGTGCTGCTGAACCTGTTCGTGATCACCGCGGGGGTCCCCCACTTCTTCGTGCACGACGCCGACCCCGTGCGAACCGCCTACTTCATCGGCGTCGCGGCCGTGCTGGCCGGCGCGGCACAGGTCGCGTGGTCGCTGCTCGCGCTGCGGGGGCGCGTGGCCTGGAAGCGAGGGTTCGCCCGAGCCGCCGAGCCGGCGCGGCGCATGATGCGGAAGTTTCTGCCCGTCGTCGTCGGCATGGGCACGATCCAACTCAACTCGCTCATCGACACGCTGATCGCGATGTGGCCCGTCTGGCTCGGGCCGACGGTGCTCGGCGTGGCCTACCCGCTCGACCCCGCGTCCAACAGCGTGCTCGCCTACACGCAGCGGCTCTACCAGTTCCCGCTCGGCGTGTTCGGCATCGCCGTCGCCACAGCGGTCTTCCCCATGCTCGCGCGAACCTCGGACGACCCGCACGCGTTTCTCGCCACGCTGCGGCGCGGGCTGCGGCTGTCGTTCTTCATCGGGCTGCCGGCCTCGCTCGGGCTGCTGCTGATCCGAGAGCCGCTCACCGGCGTGATGTACGGCGGGCCGGGCAGCGCGTTCAGCGACGAGGGCGTGCGACGCGCGGCGGCCGTGCTCCTCGGCTACGCGCCGGGCGTCTGGGCCTACTCGCTAAACCACGTCGTGACGCGCGCCTTCTACGCGGCCGGCGACACCACGACGCCCATGCGCGTCGCGATCGGCGTCGTCGCCCTGAACCTGCTCCTGAACGTCACGCTCATCTGGCCGCTGGGCGAAGCGGGGCTGGCGTGGTCCACGAGCATCTCCGCCACGCTGCAACTCCTCGTGCTCATCCACCTCTCCAAACGCCTCACGCACGCCCCCGCGTTCGACGGCGGGACGCTCGCCGCGTGCGCGCGCGTGCTGGTCGCGTCGCTGGTGATGGCCGGCCTGGTCTGGGGCACTCTGTTCCTTGTCGGCACGCCCCAATCGTGGTCGGGTCGGCTCGTTTCGGTCGGCGTGGCGGTCGCGGTGGGCGGCGCGGCCTATCCGGCCGCCGCGATGGCCCTGCGCTGCCCGGAGTTGCGCTGGCTGGTGAAGTAGGGCGTCGGCCGCTGGCCCGACCGCGGATCGCCCAGTACGATGGACGGACCTCAGGAGATCGAACCCATGAAGACTCGGAGCGTCATGCGGGCTGTTCCCGTCCTGCTGGTCGCGGGCGTACTCGGCGTCGCGGCCTCTGCGCTGTCGGCGTGCAACACGGTCAAGGGCGCGGGAGAGGACCTCAAAGCCGTCGGCCAGGCCGGAGAAGACGTGCTGACCGGGAACAAGAGCGACAGCAAGGACTGAGGCGAGTGCGTCGCGTCGAATTGCGCGGGCTGCCGATCGCCATCACCGGCGCGAGCAGCGGCATCGGGCGGGCGACCGCGCTAGCGTGCGCGCGGGCGGGGATGCCCGTCGCGGTAGCGGCGCGCCGCGAAGCCCGCCTGGGAGAGGTGGTCGCGGAGATCGAGCGTGCCGGCGGGCGGGCGATCGCCGTGCGCGCGGACGTGGACGATCCCGAGGACTGCCGGCGGCTGGTGGACCGCACGATCGATGCCTTCGGATCGATCTACGCGGCCTACGCCAACGCCGGGTACGGGCTTGAGCAACCCATCCATCTCACCAGCGACGCCGAAGCGCGGGCGATCTTCGAGACGAACTTCTGGGGGACGGTCCACACGCTGCGGGCCGCCCTGCCGCCGATGCTCGAAGCGGGGCGGGGACACCTGCTGGTCTGCTCGAGTTGCCTCGCGAAGATGGGCACGCCGCTCCACGGGTACTACTCGGCCACCAAGGCCGCGCAGGACCACGTGGCGCGCGCGATGCGGATCGAACTCGCGGGCAGCGGCGTGTTCGTGTCCTCGGTGCACCCGATCGGAACACGGACGGAGTTCACCGCCCGCAAGAGCGAAATGAACCCGGAACGCCCGCCGACGAAGCCGCCGATGATGCAGGACGCCTCGGTGGTGGCGTCGGCGACGGTGCGGTGCCTGCGCCGCCCGCGGGGCGAGGTGTGGACGAGCCTTCCGGCGCGGCTGCTCTTCGCGCTCGGGTGCGCCGCGCCGGGCCTGGCGGACCGAGCCATGATGCGATGGATGCGCCGCACGGAGCGGTGACGCCCGGTCCGTCAGGCTCCCCCGCCGAACCCGAGGGCGGCCCGCTTCGCCTCCCACTCGGCGCGCTCGCGGGCGTTCTCGGTAACGATCGAGCCGTCGCCCCCCGAGGCGATCGACCGCAGCGCCTCGACCTCGAGCCGGCTCAGGCGGACGCTCTCCATCTCGTAGTCGCGCCACGCCTCCATCGTCAGCGGGAGAATCGGCGCGATCAGGTCGTGCATCGCCCGGGCGTAGGCCCGGATCTCCTGCTGCGCGTGCGGGTCCATGCGGAGCGAGAGGAACCGCAGCGTGTTGTGCAGGTCGCACTTCCAGTACCACTCCGTGTAGACGTTCACCGGCAGCCCGATGCGGGCGAGTTCGCGGCTCACGCCCCGCTCCGTCAGGCCGAGGTACTTCTCGTAGGCGGCCTCGACGGTGCGAAGGAACTCGATGAACTCCTCGGCCGTGCGCACCTCGCCCGCCTCGTCCACGCGGAAAGTGTCCTCGCCCCCCTGGCGGTTGGACCGCGATTGCTTGCGAACGGCGTCCACCGTCGGCGTGTAAAAGCGATCGCGGACGATCGAGTACCGCGCGGAATACTCGTTGACGTTCGCCGTCCGGTGCCGAATCCACTGCCGCGCGACGAAGATCGGCATCGCCACGTGGAACTTGAGTTCGACCATCTCGAACGGCGTCGTGTGCCTGTGTCGGAGGAGATACCGGATCAGCCCCCGGTCCTCGCTCACGCGCTTGGTGCCCTGGCCGTAGGAAACTCGCGCCGCCTGGACGATCGCCGCGTCGGCGGTCTGCCCCTCGGGCACGAGCCTGGGCATCACGTCGACGAGCGCGATGAAGCCGTGGTCGAGGACGGGCACTTCGATCCGGCTCGCGCCCGCCATCACGTCCACCCATCGCAGGCCCTCGTCGAGGGCGACGCGACGGGCGTCCGCGGAGTCCGTGGTGGAGCCGTGGGCGGTCATCGGGCCCAGTCTACCGCCCGCGGACGGATCGCGGCGGGACGGCGAAGCATGGGCGGACTCAGTCGTCCCCGCCGCCGGCGTGCGAGGGGCTGACGAACCACATCAGGCGGCGGACCTCCCCCGAGTACAGGTCGGCCGAGCCGCCCCACGGGGATCGGTAGGTGGTCTTTGCGCCGAGCCACTCCCCCGCGCCCGAATCCAGCCCCGCGGCGTGGCCGTCAAGAAAGAGCGTCGGCCGCCGACCGACGCGGTCGTGGCTGCCCGTATTGTCGTACCCGACCGGGTTCGGGCCTCGGACGATGTCGACCGAATACTCGATGTACTCGCGGGCGTCGAAGTGGCTGTGCGATGGGTCGTAGAAGCGAACGTTGTCGGTGAGGGCGAGCCGGGACTCCGGCTGCGTGACGCCCGCAAGCGTTCGCCAGTGGTTCATCGGCCATCGCTGGTCCCAGCCGGAGAGTATGGCCGACTCGACGCGGAGCGTGCCGAGATCCTCGTCGAGCCAGACGGCCGGGAAGAGCCAGCGGTTCGGAGCGAAGTGGGTGATGCCCCCGTGGGAAAGCCGCTGGTCCAGGTCGTCCTCCTGCGCGACCTCAACGCAACGCCACTCATCGCGCGGCGACGGGTAGCCGAACTCCGGCTCCGGGAACGGACGCCCGGCGTAGTCCGCAAGGAGGCGGTCCGTGAGCCAGTACGAAAGCCGGTACCCGCCGTCTTCCTGCTGCCGGTTCCAGTCGATGCGCCGCGCGGGCGGGGCCTCGTTGTGATCCGTCAGGTACGACGAGAGCACGATGCCTTGCTGGTGGACGCGGGCGATGCAGGCCGTCAGGCGGGCCTGCGCGCGGGCCGATCCGAGCGCGGGGAGGAGCAGGCCGATGAGCAGCGCGATCACCGCGATGACCACCAGCAACTCGATGAGCGTGAAGGCCCGACCCGAGATCGACCGCACGTCCGCCATGCCGCGCTCAGCCTACCAGGGCCGAAGGTGAACACCAACCCCGGATTTCCCCCCTCATGACTGCTCACTCGAGACCGCCGCACGTTGCTTGAGCCGCCGCAGGGCGTCGAAGGCTTCGAGGGGCGTCAGAGAGTCGAGCTTGAGTTCCCGGAGTTCCTCGACCGCGGGATGGGGCAGGTACTCGGTGAAGAGGCTGAGTTGGCCGTCTGGGGGTGCAAGGGGAGTCGAGTGGGCGCCGTTGTGCGAAGTCAGGTCGGCGGAGTGAACGGCGAGACTGGCAAGGACCTCACCCGCTCGGTCCACGACGGGCCGGGGCAGGCCGGCCAGGCGAGCGACGTGGATGCCGTAGGACCGATCGGCCCGGCCCGGCTCGATGCGGTGCAGAAAGACGATCTCGGGGTGCCCGTCGTGGCCTGTCAGTTCGCGCACGGCCACGCGGAGATTCATCACGCGGCCGGGCAGGCGCGCCTCCAGGTCGGTCAACTCGTGGTAGTGGGTCGCGAAGAGCGTGACCGGCGTGGCGTCCGCACGCCCGCCGCCGGCGAGCCACTCGGCGACCGCCCACGCGAGCGAGAGGCCGTCGAGCGTGCTCGTGCCGCGCCCGATCTCGTCGAGGATGACGAGTGAGCGCGCCGTGGCGTGGTTGAGGATGTGGGCCGTCTCGACCATCTCGACCATGAAGGTGGACTGGCCGCGGTGGAGGGCGTCGTCCGCGCCGACCCGCGTGAAGATGCGGTCGAAGACGCCGATGGTCGCCCGGTCGGCGGGGACGAACGATCCGACCTGCGAGAGCAGCACGATCAGCGCGGCCTGCCGGATGAACGTGCTCTTGCCCGCCATGTTCGGCCCGGTGATCAGGGCGAGGGTCGCGTCCCCCCCCCCGATCTCCGCGTCGTTGGGAACGAAGTCGTGCCCGAGCGTCTCGTCGAGAACAGGGTGTCGCCCGCCGTGGATGCGGACGAGCGGTTCGTCCGCGATCGCCGGACGGACCCAGCCTCGCTGGGCGGCCTTGTCCGCGAGAGCAAGGACCGCGTCCAACTCCGCGACGGTCTCGGCATACTGGCGCAGGGCGTCGAGCCGGTCCCCGGCGGCGGCGCAGAGGCCGCGGAAGAGCTCCTGCTCGCGCTCGACGGCGCGGGCTTCGGCCGTCGTCACCTTGTGCTCGAACTCGCGCAGTTCGGGCGTGACGTAGCGCTCGGCATTCTTCAGCGTCTGCTTGCGGGCGAAGCCGTGCGAGGCGAGCGCATCGCCGAACTCGCGGGCCTGGGCCGCCGTCAGTTCGACGTAGTACCCGAACACCTTGTTGAAGCCGACCTTGAGGACCGGCACGCCCGTGTCCCGGACGATGCGCTCCTGGTACTGCGCCAGCCACGCCCCGGCGTCGCGCTGGAGCGACCGGGCCTCGTCGAGCGCGGCGTCGAACCCGTCACGGATCAGGCCGCCCTCGCGCAGATGCGGCGGGGGGGAATCGACGCAGGCCAGGGCGATGCGCTCGGCGAGCGGTTCCAGCCCGCCGCGCACGCCCGCCAGCGCGGCGGCCTGCTCGGCGAAGGCGGGCGCCGTGCCAACGAGGGCGGCGATCGAGGCCAGCGCCTCGACAGACCGGGCGATGGCGACGACGTCGCGCGGGGTCGCCCGCGCCAACGCCACGCGCCCGCCGATCCGCGCGACATCCTGCACGCCTTCGAGCGCCTCCCCGAGTTCCTTGGCGACGCGGCGGTCCTCCACGAGCGTGGCGACGCAACGCTGCCTCGCCTCGATGGAGGCCCGGTCGCCCAGGGGCCGGCACAGCCAGTCGCGCAGGAGGCGCCGCCCCATGGCCGTCCGGCACAGCCCGCCCCGACCGCCGCGCAGGAAGAGGCCGAGAAGCGAGCCGTCGGCGTCGTCGCCGCCGCGGAGCGTCCGCTCGACCTCGAGTGCGCGGAGGCTGACCGAGTCCACCACGCAGACGCCCGTGGTCGGCTCGCGCTTCGGCGGGCGGAGGTGCGCCAGCGATGCCGCCGCATCGCGGTACCCCCCCCCTTCCGGCGTCTGCGTCTCGCGCAGGTAGCGGACGATCGCCCCGGCCGCCCGGACCTCCGGCGACCCCTCCTCCAGCCCGAACCCCGCCAGCGTACCGACGCGGAACTGTTCGCGGATCGCCTCCGCGGACTCGTCCGCCCGGAACTGCCACGCCGGTCGCCCGGTGAGCGCGGCCCCGACGGGCAGCACGGCGGCGCGGACGCGTTCCGGGGGCTGCCCGTTGGCCGTGTCGGCGTACAGAACCTCGCGAACGGCGAAGCGGGCCAGTTCGTCGGCAACGCCCTCGGGCGGGCACGCCGCCACCGTGAACGCGCCGGTGGAGACTTCCACGACCGCGATTCCGACGGCATGGTCCGCGAACGCGAGCGCGGCGAGGCGGTTCGGGGCCGCGTCGTCCAGGAGCGACTCGTCCACGAGCGTGCCCGCCGTCACCACGCGCGTCAGGGCGCGGTCCACCACGCCCTTCGCTTCCTTCGGGTCCTGCACCTGCTCGGCGACCGCGACACGGAACCCCATCCCGACCGCCCGGCGGAGATAGTTCTCGAGTTGGTGATAGGGCACGCCGGCCATCGGCACGCCCTCGGTCCGCTGCGTGAGCGTCAGGCCCAGCACGCGGCTGACCGTCACCGCGTCCTCGAAGAACAACTCGTAGAAGTCCCCCATGCGGAAGAACAGCAGGCAGTCGGGATGCTGCTTCTTGAAGCGGGTGTACTGCCGCATCGCCGGGGTGTCGCGCGGGTCGGGCATGGTCGGGGGTCAGCATAGCCGACCGGCCCGCGCTCCAGAAGCCCGGACACCCGTTCGCCGGGATTGAGCGAGTCCGCGAGCGAATCCCGCGATCGGGCCCTACTTCCCGCCCCACGGCAGGAACCCGATGACGATCGACACGGCGATCAGCACGACGATCGCGATCTCGAGAACCTCCATCCGACGGTGCGTACGGAACTCCGATATCTTGTGGTAGATGCTGTCCGCGGTCTCGAGTTTGCGCAGCACGTTCGCGTCCCACTCCGGCAGGTGCAGGCGGCCGGCGGCCAGGCGGTAGAGGCGGGCGAGGTACTGGTCGCCCACGAGTTTGATCGCGTTGTTCACGCCTTCGAAGAGCGCAGCCGCGTCCATCTGGAGGACGGCCAGGCGGCGCAAGTCGCCGGCGCTCGGCCCGATCGGCCACACACGGCGCTCGCCACGTCCGGCGAGCACCGCATGGGCGTGCTCGAGCACGCCGTCGAGCTTGCCGTCCAGCAGACGCATCTCCGCCAGTTCCACGTTCGCGTGCTCGAGGACCGCGATCGCGTCGGCCGGCTCGGGATCGAAGACGGCGGCGGCGTGCCAGTCCACGACCGCGGCGTCGGTGCGCCCGAAGGCGACGCGGCTGGCGAGGCACTCGGCGACCTGCCGCGACGACAGTTCGCCACGCTCGCCGAGCAGCATCCGCGCGAGCAGTTCGGCGTGCCGGTCGATGATGTCCTCGGCCGCGAGGGCGGGATCCCACGCGGTGAACGCGAAGACGGCGTAGTCCTCGACCACGCCGGAGACCCCCGGATCGGTCACCGCCGACCGCACCGTGGCGAGAAGGTCCTCCACGCGCCGGCGCGACTCGAACAAGAGCGCGTCGTTGTCGTACAGGTCGTCGCTCAGCGTGGGAAGATCGCCGAGCGGGCCGTCGATCGGCACGCGGAAGCACACCGACACTGCGCCGAAGTCGTACAGCGTGCAGTCCGCCGTGCCGTCCGTCTCGAACCGGCCCACGCGGACCGGGCCTGCCCTGTGCGAGACGAGCAACGGGGCCGGCTCGTACTGGAACCAGGTCGCCGCGCGACGCCGCTGGCGCATCAACTGCCGCTGGGCGACCTCGGTGATGAGCCTCGACGCGGCTTCGAGATCGACCGACAGCCCGACGTCGTACGCGAAGAACACGTGGCACGACCCGCGAACGCGAACCGCGCCGTCGCCGCCCGCCCCGGATGCCGACCCGCCGTCGCTCATGCGCGCCCCTCCGCGAGAACCGTGGGCGGATGATAGGATTCACGGACCGATCCCCACTCACGATCGCCGCATGGCCAAACTCCGCCTCGAAATGATGCCCCAGCCCGACGACGTGACGTGCGGCCCGACCGCCCTGCACGCCGTCTATCGCTACTACGATGACAACATCCCGCTCGACGACGTGATCGCCCAGACGAAGATGCTCGAGCAGGGCGGCACGCTCGCCGTCATGCTCGCCTGCCACGCTCTCACGCGCGGGTACAGCGCGACCATCTACGCCTACAACCTCAAGGTCTTCGACCCGACCTGGTTCCGGCGCGGCGTGGACCTGGCGGCCAAACTCAGACGGCAGGCCGAACTCAAGCCCGGCGACCGGCAACTCCGCTGGGCGACCGACGGCTACCTCGAGTTCCTCCGGCTCGGCGGGCGTGTGCGGCACACAGACCTCACGACCGGCCTGCTGCGGGGGTACCTCAAGCGCGGCATCCCGATCCTCGCGGGGCTGAACTCGACCTTCCTCTACAACTGCGCCCGCGAGATCGACGAGACCAACGACTACGACGACCTGCGCGGCGAGCCGGCGGGGCACTTCGTGGTGCTCGCGGGGTACGACAAGGTCCGGCGGCAGGTGCTGATCGCCGACCCGCTGGGCGACAACCCCACCTTCGAGCCGCACATGTACTGGGTCCGCATGCCGCGTCTGGTCGCCTCGATCCTGCTGGGCGTGCTGACCTACGACGCGAGCCTGCTCATCATCGAACCGAAGCGCGCGGCGGATCGCGGGCGGGTCTGAGCCGGAGCACGCGGGCGGCCTCCACGGGCGTCACCCGTCCCGGCCCCGGATGCGCTCGAGCGTCGCCGTCGTGGAGCGACCCTCGACAAGATCCACCAGTTCCACTCGCCCCCCGATGGACTCGACGAACTCACGCCCCACCACGCCGTCGTGCCCCCAGTCCGCGCCCTTGACCAGCACGTCGGGGCGGATCGTCTCGATGAGCCGCATGGGCGTGTCCTCGGAGAACAGCACGACGGCCCCGACGGCCTCGAGCGCGCCGAGGACCCGCGCGCGGTCCTCCTGTCCGTTCACGGGGCGCCCTTCGCCCTTCAGACGCCGCACGGACTCGTCGTCGTTCAGCCCAACGATCAGGAAATCACCCATCTCCGCCGCCCGATCCAGCAGCGCGACGTGGCCCGCGTGCAGAACGTCGAAGCACCCGTTGGTGAAGACGATCGTCTGCCCCCGATCGCGGCGGGCCGCGACCTCCACGGCCACCTGTTCGAGGGATCGGGCCTTGCCGACCAGCGCTCCCGCCCGCAGCAGCAACTCGTGGTGGATCCGCCGCAGCGGGATCGGCTGCGTGCCGAAGACCTCGACCTCCAGGCCCGCCGCGGCGTTGGCGAAGCGTACCGCGTCGGGCCACGAGCACCCGTTGGCCCTCGCGGCGGCGAGCGCGGCGAGGAACATGTCGCCCGCGCCGGTCACGTCGTAGACCTGCCGGGCGAGCGTGGGCACGGAAAGGGGGGGGGCGTCGCGCTCGAGCAGCAGCGCGCCCTGCCGGTCCAGCGTCAGCACCACCGCCTCGCACGAGAGCCGCCCCAGCAGGTCGTGCGCCAGGTGCACGCACTGCTCGGGCGATGCCGCGCCGTCGGTCGGAAAGCCGGTGGCGAACTCGGCCTCGTTCCGGTTCGGGGTGATGGCCGTCGCCCCCGCGTACTTCGAATAGTCCGCGATGCGGGCCGGATCGACGAACACCGGCACGCCCGAAGCGACCGCGCGCCGGATGACCTCGCGGCAGAGCGCCTCGTCGCAGACGCCCTTGCCGTAGTCCTCGACGCAGACCACGTCGACGGACGCGAGCGCGGCGTCGAAGGCGGCCAGCAGGCGTTGCCGCGCGTCCGCGCCCAGCGGCGCGCGCGACTCGTGGTCCACCCGGAACATCTTCTGCGGATGCCGCTGCTGCGCCAGCCCGACGAGGTTGCGCTTCAGCGTCGTGGGGCGCGTCGGATCGGCGATCAACCCCGCCGTATCGACCCCGGATTGCCGCAACGCATCGCGGAGCGCGCGTCCCTCCGCGTCGTCGCCCGTCACGCCGAAGACGGCCACGCTCCCCTCCATCGCGGCCAGGTCGAGCGCCAGACTGGCCGCCCCCCCCGGCGTGCGCTCGACCCGGCGCACCAGCAGGACGGGCACGGGAGCGTCGGCGGAGAGCCGTTCGGCGTCGCCGTACACCAGTTCGTCCAGCATGAAGTCGCCCACCACGAGGGCGCGGAAGGGCCGCCAGGCGTCGAGGTGGCGCAGCAGCGTGTCCATGCGGGAGAAGCCTACGCGCGGGGGCTAGTCGTCGCGCGGCAGCCGGCGGAGGTCCTCGTCGCGCCCCATCAGCACGAGAATATCGCTCGGCCGCAGCGGCTCGTCCGGGCGGGGCATCTCGATGCGCGGCCCGCCGGCCCGCGCGTCGCCCGCGCCCTCGCGCCGGATCGCCACGACGTGGACCCCCGCTTTCGCGCGCAGGTTCAACTCGACCAGCGTCTGCCCGACCCACTTCTTCGGGGACTCGATCTCAACGACGCTGTACCCCTCGTGGAACTCGATCTGGTTCAGGAAGCGCGGGCTGATCAGGCGGTTCGCCCATCGGTCCGCGGACTCCTCCTCCGGGCTGACCACCTCGTCCGCGCCGATGCGGGCGAGGATGCGCGCGATCGTCGGCGACCAGGCCCGGGCGATCACCCGAGGCACGCCGATCTGCTTCAGGATCACCGTGCTGAGCGTCAGGGCCTCGAAGTCCGCCCCGATGCCGAGCACCGCGGCGTTGAACTTCTGGACGCCCTGCGAACGCAGCGCCTCTTCATCCGTCGAATCGAGACACACGGCGAGGGTGACGCGGCCGCTGAACTCCTCGACGATCTCCCGGTCCTTGTCGATCGCGAGGACTTCGTGACCCGCGGCGGCCAGGTTCGTGGCGAGGCGGCCGCCGAAGCGTCCAAGCCCGATGACGGCGAAGCGGTCCATGCGTGGCTCCGTTGGGTTCAGCCGAGCAGAACGCTGTCGTGGGCGTAAGCGTAGGGCCTGCGGACACTCGCCCCGAGCATCAGCGCGCCCAGCAGCGTCAGGGGGCCGACCCGACCCAGGAACATCGCCGCGATCATCACGACACGCCCCGCCGGCGTCAACTCGGGCGTCAGCCCGAGCGAAAGCCCCGTCGTCGTGCACCCGCTCACGGCCTCGAAGACGACGACCTCGAAGGGCGCGCTCTCGGTGAGGGTGAGAACGAGCGTGACGGTGGTGATGAGGGCGGCGTAGCAGAGGCCCAGCGTGCCGGCACGGCGCACCAGCGTGTCCGAGATCGCCCGACCGAACGCCTCCGTCTCGTCCCGGCGTCTGAGCGTGGCGACCACCGAGAGCACCAGCACGGCGAGCGTCGTGACCTTCATCCCCCCGGCGGTCGAGCCGGGCGCGCCCCCGATGATCATCAGCGTCATCAGCGTCGTACGCCCCACGGGCGAGACCTCGCTCATCGGGATCGTGTTGAAGCCGGCCGTCCGGGCGGCGACGGCCATGAAGGTCGCGTCCGAGACGGCCTCCAGCACGCCGACCTCCGGCGCCGCGGTCGGGTCGCGGGGGTTGGGCAGGAGTTGTCCCGCCATGAAGACCGCACCGCCCGCGAGGAAGAGCACGAGCGTCGTGACGAGCACCAGTTTGCTGTGGAGCGCGAGCCAGCCTTCCCCCGGGCGGCGCGACGGGACCGGCGTGCCCCGCACATGGTTGACGAGCCGCAACAGGCGGTAGCGCACGACGCCCGTGACGTCCGCGAGCACCGGGAACCCGAGGCCGCCGAGCACCACGAGCGGCAGGATGACCGCGTGCGCGATCAGCCCGAACCGGACGCCTTCGAGGCTCCGGCCCGTCAGGTCGAACCCCGCGTTGCAGAACGCGCTGATGCTGTGGAACGCGCTCAGGCCCGCGCGACGCAGCGGGGAGAGCGTCTCGCCCGGCGCGGCCTCCCACAGCGGGTACATCAAC
This sequence comes from Planctomycetota bacterium, assembly GCA_014584315.1. Lineage (GTDB taxonomy): Bacteria > Planctomycetota > Phycisphaerae > Phycisphaerales > UBA1924 > CAADGN01. Next base: position 76,119 of record JACTNA010000019.1, read on the forward strand.
GCCGCGCCGACCAGTTCGATGCCGAGCGTGGTGAGCAGCACGAACCGCCCGAAGTTCAGCAGACGGTTCATCGGCATGTCGTTGAGCATCTGGCTGAGGCTCAGGTTCTCGCGCAGCGACAGGCTCCGCCCGATCAGCATCGCCAGCGTCGAGCCGAACAGGATGATGCCCAGGCCGCCGAGTTGGATGAAGACGGCGATGACGGCGTGTCCGAAGGGCGTGAAACCCTCCGCCGTGCTGCGCACGACCAGGCCCGTGACGCAGACCGCGCTCGTCATGGTGAAGGCCGCGTCGAGCCAGGAGATCGGGTTGTCGGCGGGCGTGGCTACCGGCGTCTTGATGATGAGCGTGCCGACGATGATCAGGACCAGGAACGACATCGGAAACAGCACGCCGGGCCTCTCGAGCACACGCGCGAGCGCGACGTTCAGCCCCCACAGTTCGGCGGCGAACCGCAGCACGGCGACCGCCTCGACCACGCGCCACGCAGGGCCGTTCGAGTCGATCGCGCCGAAGATCGCGCCGAGCGCGGCCGCGACCGCGACGCCCCACTCCGCCGGACCGAACCGGAACTGCTCGGTCAGCACGCCCGAGGAACGGGCGAGCCGATACGCGAGCACGAAGTACGCCAGCAGGCACGCGGCCTCGCCCGCGCGAACCAACGCCATCGCGGCCGGCGGCTCGTAGAAGCCATGCTCCAACGCGACCCCGACCGAAGCAAGGGCGACAAGACTCGTGCGGAGCAGGGGCCACGCCAGCCCCGCGAGTCGGTGGCCGGTACGCCGCGGGCCGGTCGCGGCCTGGAGCGTCGTCATGGGCGAGGATGGTAGCGGCAAGCCGTCCCCCCCGATCCGCGACTCACGGACGGCAAAGGCCGCGGTGGGATTCGAACCCACGAATAACGGATTTGCAATCCGTCCCCTTGGTCCACTTGGGTACGCGGCCGACGGCCCGGGTGGCCCGTGCCCGGACGGTACGAGTTCGCCGGGCCGGGGTCAATTGAGGGCGTGCCCCCGGCGATGTAGCATGTCGGAGCGTGGGCCGGTCGATGAAAGAGCGCATGACGCGAACCGTGCTGATGATCGCGGGGCTGGCGGCCGGCATCGTCGCGTTCGGCGGCGATGGTGCGTTCGGCCAGGACGAGCAGCCCCCGCCCCCCCCGGCGGACCTGACCGACGATCCCCGCCTCAACGACCCGAGCGTCGATGAGATGAAGCGGGAACTCGAACGGCGTGCCGATCCCGGTCGCCTCATCCTGCCCCGCCCCAAGCCGACGGTGCAGCCCGTCGTGCCGGGCCGCCCGATGGAGCCGTCGCTGCTCCCGGGGTTGAACGTGTCCGAGGCGCCGCGCCCGACGGGCCGCCTGATCGCCGAGGGCACGTTCCTCTGGGCCGCGCCGGGCCGGCTCTACCCGCTCCGCGAGACCGACGACATCGTCTTCATCCCCGACGAGGAAACGGGCAGCGGCCCGAACGCCCTGCTCCTGATGCCCTCGCGGATGCGCGAGCGCATGGAGACGACGCTCGGCACCGAGCGGCAGGGCACGCCGGTGCGGCTCACGGGCGAGGTCTTCGTCCACCTCGGCCGCAACCACCTGCTCGTCACGGCCTTCGCCGTCGGAGGCTCGGAGACGAAGCCCAACGGCGCGACGAACGGCAACGGGGCCAACGGCACGCCGCAGCCCGAACTCGACCCGCGCGTGCAGGAGCTGATCCGCGACCTTGAGCAGCAGCGCGGCACGCCGCGCACGCTCGGCCGCGAGACCGCCGAGGCCGTCGAGGACGACGGCACCGTCCGCGAGGGCGACCTCCTGCTGCGGCGCCGCGGGCGGATGGTGCGGACGGCCGGTGGCGAGTGGGCGATCGCGCTCGACAACGGCCCTTCGGGCGAGGCGCGGACCCTCATGCCGCTCGCCCCCTGCCGCACCGCGCAGGCCATGGAGCAGCGGGCGATCCGGCTCGGCGACGCCTGGACGTTCGAGGTCAGCGGACGGCTGCTGCGCTTCCGCGGGCGCACGCACCTGCTGCCCACGATGTACGTCACGCTCCCGCCCACCGAAACCACGCCGATGCAGTGACGCGGGCCCGCCCGGTCAACCGACCGGCGCCGTGCCCTCGACCGGCCGGTCCTCGACCGCCATCGGGTGCGTCGGCGATGCGCTCACGACCTCGCCCGGCATCGGGTTGAACCGCGAGCCGTACAGCGGCAGCTTCCGGTTCGGCTCGTGCCGGGGCAGCAGCGGCAGCAGCACGACCGCCAGCGCGACCAGCCCGAGGTTCGCCAGCAGCATCGGCAGCATCCCCGTCCACCCGAGGTGCACCATCACGCTCGTCACCACCACCACCGCCAGCGACAGCGGGATCAGCGCCTGCCACCCGAGCACCATCACCTGGTCGTAGCGCAGCCGCGGCAGCGTCCACCGGATCACGATCATGAAGCACACCAGCGCCAGCACCTTCCCGAAGTACACCCCGAACTTCGCCAGCACGCCCGCCAGCGTCACGTTGTCCGGGTGAAGCCAGTGCGCACCGCTGATGAACCCCAGCGGCAGGTGGTACCCGCCCAGGAACAGCAGCGCGAAGAACGCGCACCCCGTGATCATGTGCGCGTACTCGGCCAGGAAGAACAGCGCGAACCGCATCGACGAGTACTCGGTGTGGTAGCCCCCCACCAGCTCCTGCTCCGCCTCGGCGTTGTCGAACGGGGCGCGGTTCGCCTCGGCCAGCGCGCAGCAGAAAAACAGCACCGCGGCGATCGGCTGGGCCAGGATCAGCCACCCGTGCTCCACCTGGTGCCGGATGATCGCCTCGGGCATCACCGCCCCGGTCAGCAGCAGGGCCGCCAGCAGCGAGAGCGCGAGCGGGATCTCGTAGGAGATCATCTGGGCCGTCGCCCGCAGCCCACCGAGGAACGAGTACTTGTTGTTGCTCGCCCACCCACCCAGCGTCACGCCGTAGACCCCCAGCGACGCCACCGCCAGGATGTAGATGATCCCGACGTTCACCGGCGCGCCGGCCACGTACACCCGCCCGCCCTCGACCTCGCCCAGCAGCGGCAGCGTGAAGGTCGGCACGTCCCACATCCCCCCCCACGGGATCAGCACGAACCCCATGAGGGCCGGGATGATCACCGCCATCGGCGCGAGCGTGAAGAGCGCCTTGTCCGTCCGCTCCGGCGTGTAGTCCTCCTTCAGCAGGAACTTCAGCCCGTCCGCCAGCGGCTGGCCCAGCCCCAGCGCGCCGCGCAGGAACTTCAACGCCGGCAGCCCGAAGTCAAACCCCACCCGGTTCGGCCCGATCCGGTCCTGGATGTACGCGGAGATCTTGCGCTCGAGGTAGATCAGGTACGCCACCGTGATCAGGATCACATGGACCACGATCACGATCAGCGCGACGCTGACCACGAACTGCGCTGTCACGATGTCGGCAAGGTTCGGCACGGGGCCAACTGTAGTGGGGAGCGCGCGATCGGGAAAGCGGAGGAGGAGGGCTTGGGGCTTGGGGCTTGGGGCTTGAGTCCTGAGTCCTGAGTCCTGAGTCCTGAGGCGTGAGGCTTGGGGCTTGGGCTTGGGCTTGGGAGAGAGCGTTGCGCCCCCCGGCGCCTCTCCCCGCCCCGGAGGGGCGCGGGCCAAGTGGCCAAATGACCAAAGGGCCAAAGCGCCAAATCAAGCCGCTCCCCGCCCCGGAGGGGCACTGTCAATAGCCCCGGGCGCAGCCCGGGGAAACGCGCCACCCCCTCCCCTCCCCAAGCCCCGGAGGGGCGCAGGTCTTGCCTCGAACCCCGCTCCCGACCCCTCGAACGCACCATCCGAGCCACCGAATGTCGCATTCGGTGGCGCGAACCCCGCATCCGACCCCTCGATCGCCCCTCCCGAAGCCACGACCGCCCCCGTCGACCCCTCGCCCGCCTCCCCCGAGGCCACGCCGACGACTCCCGACCCCTCCCCGACGGCCCGCGGCCCTTCCAGCCGCCTACGGCAGGGGTTCACCGCGGCCCGTCGAGATCGCAACGGGGACACGCGCCGGTCACTCGGCTCGCTCGTGGGAAACCGCTCCCTCACGCTCGCGGCTCGTTGCGCCGCGCACCACCGCCTCCGGCACCGGCCGGTACGCCATGCGCACGCGCCACGCCGCCGACCCCTCCCGCTCGGCCCGCGTGACCTCCACCGTCGTCACGCTCACCGTGCGGGCCGCCTCGCGCGACATCAGCACGCTGATCTCCGGCCGGTCCGCCCAGCGGTGCGCGTGGAACGCGTCCTGCGACTCCGGCGTCGCGCCGGCCGAGACGACGACCTCCTCGAACAGCGGCAGCCGCGCCAGCACGAGCCCGTCCCCCAGCCCCGAACTCGCGAAGCAGGTCGCCCGCGTCCCGTGCGCCGTCACGTGCAACCGCTCCCCGTCCCACCGCGCGTCGAGGGCGCGCGGCAGGCCGTCGCCGTCCGGCTCGACCGCGATCAGCCGGAACGGGTCGAACCGCGAGAGGTCGGCCGCGAGCAGCCGGTCGGCCGCCTCATCTCCCCCCCGCGAGTCGATCAGCGACGGGATCAGCAGCCCGCGCGAGCGTCGCCCGGGCCGCGCCGGGGCCGTCTCCGCGCCGGGCACGTTCACGTTCAGCAGCGCGAGGGCCAGGCCCGTCTCCGCCGCCGCCACCCACGTCCCCCCGGCGTGCGAGTCCGTCGGCCACAGGGCGCGCACCGGCAGCGTCGGCGGGCCGCGCCACTCGGGCGGGTCCGCCGCGGCGCGGCGACGGCTCTCGTCACGGTTCGTGACCAGCCGGTACCCGGCCGACGCGAGCGGGATGATCGAGACGGTGCACACGGGGAGCAGCGGACAAAGGACACTTGACAGTGGACATGTGGACAGTGGACATGAGGGCGGGGGTCAGCGGGTCGCGCGGTCGTGGTTGAGCGTCGAGGGGGCGCGGCCGAACTCGGGCGAGGCCTGCGCGCCGAACTCCGCGGCGATCGCCTTCATCATGGCCTGGTGATGCACGGCGTGGTGTGTGGCGAAGGCGAGTTCGCGCGCCCGCGTCGAACCGAGCTCCGCCTCGCTGCCGTCGGCGTCCGTCATCACTCGGACGCGCACGGGGGCGTCGAGCGAGCCGTTGCGCATCGCGGCGAGGCTCGCCCGCAGCGAGTCGATGACCCGCGCCGCCTCGGCCCGGTCTGTCTCGACCGGCACGCCCCGCTCGCGGTGGTCGTAGTCGATCGTCTCGCCGTCGCGCGCGGCGAGCGCGGCCGCGAAGTGGTCCAGCGTGTGCCGCAGGTGCTTGCCGATCGTGCCGCCCGCCAGCACCCGCGACTCGGCCCGGTAGGCGTCGTCGGTGACGGCGTTCACAAGGTCGCCGCACTGGCGCAGCACGGCGTCCGCGCCCGCGGCGACGCGCTCCGCGCCGCCCGAACAGGCGCAGGGCGTGGTCTCGGTGGTCGTCTTCATGGGGTCGTGCGCTCCATCCTCTTGATGCACCCCGGCGAGGGATGCTAGCCCGGCGGGGTGCGGCTCACGGGTGTTGTTCGGAACCGCCGGGACGCGGGTTCGCGGCGGCGGCCGGGTTGAGCGAGGCCGCCAAGCGGGCGTACAGCACCGCGACGCCGAGCATCAGCAGCCCGAGGCCGAGGAAACTGGCCACCCGCCAGACCGGCGGCACGCCCTGCATGTCGATCACGACCACCTTGAGCATCGCCAGCCCGATGAGCGCGAGGCCCGCGTAGCGCGCCGGAGCGCGGCGCACGCGGAAGCCCACAGCAACCGCGAGCGCACCCGCCAAGCCCCACCAGATCGACACGGCGGCACGGCGCGCGGTGGGATCGGCGGCGACGGCCTCGGCGACGCGCGCAACCTCCAGCGTCGTCGCGAGCAGCGCGACCGCCGACGCGAGCCACACCGCGCCCGCCGCGATGAACGCCGACGAGCCGCGCGCGGCCCGCGCCGTCAGGACCAGCGCGCCGACGACCACGAACGACCGCCACAGCCCGGGGTGCATGAGCGCCGCGGAAGCGTCCGCGTGCCACGACTGCGGCTGGAACGCCCACAGCCAGGCGAGCGTCGCCGCCAGCGCGGCCAGCGCGGCCGCCGCGTCGAACCGCAGCACGATCGCCCGGCGATGCACGAACGCGATCGCGCCGACGCACAAGGACCAATAAACGGCGAGCGACGCCCCGCCGCTCTCCCGTCCCACGGGCGCGGCGAGCGCGGCCGCCACGCCGGCCCACGCGCCGATCCGCCAAGCCCACGGCGCCCCCGCCCCGGCTCCGCGCGACGCCCACGCAACCCGCCCCATCCACGCCCCGAGAACACCGCCCGCCACCAGCAGCGCGGACCACGGCGTCAACCACAGCCCGAGAGTGTCGACGCCCGTGCTCCGCAGGTCCGGCAGCACCGTCTCGACCGCGAGCAACCGGATGAAGACCACCGCCAGCATCGACGCCCCGATCCACCGCAGCGAGAGGCGCGGCTCGACGCGGTGCGTGGCGAAAACGATCGCCGCTCCCGCCAACCAGGCGATGCAGGCCGCCCCGGCGTGCGTGCCCGGATGCACGAACGCCACGAGCCACAGCGCCGCCGCGGCGGATGCGCAGAAGACCGCCGTGCGCCGGGCAGCTTTCGGCGGCGCGACGTCCGTGCGGCGCGTCGGAGGCGCGAGCGGCGCTCCGTCCTCCCCTTCGTCGCTCGGGCGAACGACTGTGAGCATGAGGCGCGAGCAGGCCGCCCACGCGACCGCGCCGACGAGCACGAGCACCATCCACGGAGAAACCGCCAGAACGCGATCCGCCACCCACGGCGTGGCGAGACCGCCGAGGGTGTGGTCCCAGATGAGCAGGCGGCCCGTCGCGACGCCGAGCAGCAGCAGGCCGTAGCGGTCGAGCGCGGCCGCGCCGATCCACCGCCCGGCGACGACGGCCGCGACGCCCATCGCCAGCCACGCCGCGGTCTCCGTCCAGCCCGCCAGCGCGAGCGTGATCGTGACCATGAGCAGCCCGCCCGACTGCACCGCGAAGCACGCCGCGAGCGCCTCGGAGTCCGTGCGAGGACGCTCGCGCAGCACGCGCACGCTCGACCCGAGCGCGAGCGCGGCAATCGCCGTCGCCACAAACCCTGCCGCCGGCGCCATCCAGTCCTCCAGCGTCCCCCAGTCGCGCAGCACGAGCACGCCCATGAGCGTCGCCCACGCGGAACTGGCGAGGCTGATGACGATCGGATGGGCGCGACGCAGGCGGCGCAGGCGCGGCGCCTCGTCCGGCGAGATGCCGTGGCGACGGGCGGAGAGGACGAGTTCGACCTGGTACATCGCCCACGCCAAGGCCCAGAACCCGAGCGCAACCATCGGGTGGTCCATCCCCTGCGCTGCCGTCCACAGCGTGCCGAAGACGCCCGTCGCCCACCACGAGAGCGTGCGCAGGACCGCGAACGGCCTGCGCCGCCACGCCGAGAGCGTCAGACCGACGCCCGCGAGCGCGAGCAGGTGCAGCGGCAGGACGAACGGACTCGGCTCGCGGTCCGCGAGCAGGATCGGGATGAGGTAGCCGCCCAGGAGCGAGAGGACCGCGGTGGAGGCGAGATTGCCGCGCACCGCGATCCCGACCCCGACCGCCGAGACCGCCCCCATGAGCACGAAGGCGACCGGCGCGCTCTCGATCAGCCCGAAGAAGCCGTACGCGGCGTACGCGCCGACGAAGAGCGCGCCCACGCCCGCGGCGTTCAGGCCCGCCGCCGCCAGCGAGTTGATCCGCCGGCGCGCGATCTCGCCCAGCACCAGCAGGGCGGCGCCAAACGACGCGGTGGCGATGCACCGGCCGAGCGGCGGAAGGAGACGGAACCAGCCCTCGTCGAGCGCGACCTTCACGCCCAGGGCCAGCCCCACCACGACCGCGAGCGACCCCACCGCCGCAAACACACGCCCGCCGATCTGGCGCTCGATCGCCGGCTTCGCGGGACGGACGGCCACCGGAGGTACGGGATCAGCCACGCGCACCTGCGGCACGGTCCTGACAGCCGACACCGGCGGCGGGACGCGAACAGAGTCGGGTTTCGGTGCCACAGGCTCGGGTGCCTGCATTGAAGGGGGCCGAGGGGCGGGCGCGACCGATTCGAGAGCGGCGACTCGGGCTTCGAGCGCGGCCACGCGATCCGCGAGATTGGCAAGGCGATCCGTCGAGTCCCGGTTCGAGGCGTTCGCGTCGGAGTCCATGCCGGTACCCCCGTGCACAACAAACTAGTATACGCTAACATTCCGGCGGCCCGCCACGCGATTGCGTCCAAACCCTGATTCTCGTGCCGAGGTCGCCTCGGGGCCGCGATTTCGCACTCTCCGGGCTGACATATTCCATGAATGGAATATATTGCCGTCATGGTCGCCACCCAGGAGTCCCGGGACGTGTTTGCCGCGCTCGCGGAGCCTCGGCGTCGAGACCTCATCGACGCGCTGGGCGACGGCGAGTCGCACGCGGTCGGTGAGTTGGTCGCGGCTTTGCGGCTGCCGCAGCCGACCGTCTCGAAGGACCTGGGCGTGCTGCGCGAGGTCGGCATCGTGTCGGTCACGCGGCGAGGGCGGCACCGCCTCTACCGCCTCGAAGGCGAGCCGCTGAGGCAGGTACACGATTGGGCGAAGACGTTCGAGCGCTTCTGGGGCCATCAACTCGACCGCGTGAAGCAGCAGGCCGAACGGATGGCGGCGAGCGAAACCGCATCAAAGGAGGGTCGGTCATGCTGACAAGCAACACGGACGAGGCTGTACGATCGCTGGAGGTGACGAAGGACGTGGTGGTCGCGGCTCCGGCGGAGGTCGTATTCGCCGCGCTGCTCGACCAGATGGGTCCGATGAGCGAGATGCCGGACGGCACGCCCTTCCCCATGAAGATCGAGCCGTGGCCCGGCGGGCGCTGGTTCCGCGATCTGGGCGGCAACACCGGCCACTTCTGGGGGCACGTGCAGGTCATCAAGCCGCCGAGCCTGCTCGAGATCTGCGGGCCCCTCTTCATGTCCTACCCGGCCGTGAACTTCGTGCAATACCGGCTCACTGCGGAGGGGGGCGGTACGCGATTGAGAGTGATCCACAAGGCGATCGGACAGATCTCCGACGAGCACCGAGAGGGCGTCGTCGAGGGATGGGGGCACGAACTGGAGCGGGTGCGTAGGCTGGCGGAGGAGCGTGCCGGGCCGGGGCCACGCGGCTGAGGATCGGCGTCCGGTCGGCGCCCGAAGAAACGGCTTGCATAAGGAGCATGAGCGATGATGTCGATTCCGGGGGAGCAGCACAAGTGGCTCGAGAAGTTCCTCGGCGAGTGGACCATCCAGGGCGTCTGCGACGCGGGGCCGGGGCAGCCGGAAATGAAGCACTCCGGCGAGGAGCGAGTTCGTTCGCTCGGCGGCATGTGGATCGTCGCCGAGGGACGCATGGAGATGCCCGGCGCGGGCGAGGGAACCATGATCACCACCCTCGGCTTCGACAAGCAACGCGGGCGATTCGTCGGCACCTGGGTCGGCTCGATGATGGACCACATGTGGGTCTACGAGGGCGAACTCGACGCGTCGGGGCGCATCCTCACCCTGAGCACGGAAGGCCCCGAGTTCGGCGTCGAGGGCAAGATGGCGAAGTACCGCGACGTGCACGAGTTCAAGAGCGACGACCATCGCACCCTGACCTCCGCGAAACTGGGCGACGACGGCGAGTGGCGCCAGTTCATGCGGGCCGACTACCGGCGCACGAAGTGACGAACGCTCGCCGAGGAGCATCGACATGCAGACGAACACGGCCGCGCACCCGCGGATCGCCGGGCGCGAGGCATGGCTCGCCGAGCGGCTCCGACTGCTCGAAGACGAGAAGGAACTGACGCGCCGCTACGACGCCGTCAACGCGAAGCGGCGCCGGCTCCCGATGGTGCCGCTGGAGAAACACTACGAGTTCGACGGGCCTGAGGGACGCGCAACGCTGCTCGACCTGTTCGAGGGCAGGCGGCAGTTGATCGTCTACCACTTCATGTTCGATCCGGAGTGGGAGAAGGGATGCCCCGGCTGCACCGGGTTCGTGGATTCGCTCGGCGACCTCTCCATGCTGGCCGAACGGAAGACGTCGTTCGCTCTCGTCTCGCGCGCGCCTCTGGCCAGACTCGCCGCGTTCCGGGCGCTCAAGGCGTGGCGCTGGCGGTGGTTCTCTTCCTTCGGGAGCGACTTCAACTACGACTTCCACGTCACGCAGGACGAGCGGGTCGCCCCCGTCGAGTACAACTACCGCGCCAAGGCGGAACTCGAACGGCGCACAGACGAGCCGTGGTTCCTGCGGGGCGAGCAGCACGGGCTGAGCGTCTTCTTCCGCGTCGATGACCTTGTCTACCACACCTACTCGACCTACGGCCGGGGTGTCGAGCGGCTGACCGATGCCTACAGCCTGCTCGACCTCACGCCCTGGGGACGCCAGGAAGACTTCGAGGACTCGCCGGACGGCTGGCCGCAGCGCCCGACCTACGGCTGACGGGCCGCGAGGTTCAGTGCAGGCGGAGCATCCGCTGGTACTCGCTGAAGCGCGCGTCCACCTCGGACCGCGTGAGCGACGCGAGCCGGTCGAGGCTGAACGCCTCGATGGTGAACGAGGCGATGACCGTGCCGTGGGCCATCGCGCGCCGGACGGCGTCGAACGCGGTCGGCTCCTCCGTGTCGCGCGACGACGCGAGGAAACCCATCATCCCCCCCGCGAACGAGTCCCCCGCGCCGGTCGGATCAACGACGCGCTCCGCGGGATACGCCGGGAGTGCGGCGATGCCGTCGCGGTGGACGAGGATCGCGCCGTGCTCGCCCTTCTTGACGACGACGAACCGAGGGCCGAAGTCGAGCAGCCGCCGCCCCGCCGCGACGGTGTTGCGCAGCCCGGTGAACCGCTCCGCCTCGTCGAAGTTGAGCACCAGGCCGTCCACACGCGTCAGCAGCAACTCCAGTTCCGCCCGCGCGGTGTCGATCCACAGGTCCATCGTGTCCGCGACCGCGAGCCGACGGCCGGGGAACTGATCCAGCAGGCCGATCTGCACGGCCGGGTGCGTGTTGGCGAGAAAGACGAAGCGCGAGTCGCGGTAGGCGTCGGGAACCGGGGGGGGCGCCTCGGTCAGCACGTTGAGTTCGGTGTAGAGCGTGTCCCGGTGGTCCATGTCCGGCTGGTAGCGCCCGCCCCAGCGGAAGGTCTTGCTCCCGCGGCGCACTTCAAGCCCGGCCGTGTCGACGCCGGCGAAGCGTGCGATGGTCCGGCGGAAGTCGGGCGGGAAGTCGTCCCCCACGACGGCGACCATGCGCACGGGCGCGTAGAACGAGGCCGCGGCCGCGAAGTACGTGCAGGACCCGCCGAGCACGTTCTCGCGGTGCTGGCCGTCGGGAGTGAAGACCGTATCGATGCCGATGGTGCCGGTGACGGTGAGCGACATGGGCGTCAGGATAGCGGGCGGATCACGCGAGGGCGGCGATTACCCGCCCTTCGCGGCGACCTTGGCCCAGGTGTCCTTCAGCGTGACCGTGCGGTTGAAGACCGGCCGGTCGGGCGTCGAGTCCCGATCGACGCAGAAGTACCCGAGACGCTCGAACTGGAAGCGGCGAATGCCGTCGGGCCAGGCCGGCTCGTCCGACGCCCGCTCGACGAGCGCCGGCTCGACGGCCGCATCGTGGAGCGTCTCGAGCGAGTTCGGATGAAGATCGTCGATCGGATCGCCGGTGCGCTTGCCGGGCTCGTCGGCCGCGAACAACCGGTCGAACAGGCGGACTTCGGCCCTCCGAGCGTGCGTCGCGCTCACCCAGTGCAAGGTGGCCTTCACCTTCCGGACCCTGCCGTCCGGCCCGGGCGGGGGGCTTTCGCCGCCCCGGGTCGCGGGGTCGTAGGTGCAGCGGAGTTCCACGATCTCGCCCGTCGCGTCCTTCACGACCTCCCGACACGTGATCCAGTACGCGTACCGCAGCCGAACCTCGACGCCCGGCGCGAGGCGGAAGAAGCCCTTGGGCGGGTCCTCCATGAAGTCGTCGCGCTCGACGAACAGCTCGCGCGTGAACGGGACTCGTCGCGTGCCCGCGGCCCGGTCCTCCGGGTTGTTGACCGCGTCCATCCACTCGACGCGATCCGCGTCGCCGCCGTCGGACCAGTTCGTGATCACGACCCGCAGCGGACGCAGCACGCCCATCCGCCGCGGCGCGACCCGGTTGAGATGGTCGCGCACGGCGTTCTCCAGCATCACCACCTCGGTCGTGCTGTTGTACTTGGTGACACCGACCCGCTCGCACAGGTCCCACAGCGACTCGGGCGTGTACCCGCGCCGGCGCATCGCGCAGATCGTCGGCATGCGCGGATCGTCCCATCCCGCGACGCGCCCCTCCTCGACCAGCCGCCGGAGATTCCGCTTGCTGAGCAGGACCGTCGTGAGCGCGAGCTTGGCGAACTCGATCTGCTGCGGGTGCGGGATCCGCCGCCCCCACGGCCCGGAACCATCCTCGGTGCGGCCCTCGTTGATCGCGTCGATGAACCAGTCGTACAGCGGCCGGTGGTTCTCGAACTCGAGCGTGCAGATCGAGTGGGTGATGCCCTCGATCGAGTCCTCCAGCCCGTGCGCCCAGTCGTACATCGGGTAGATGCACCACGCGTCCCCCGTGTTGTGGTGCGTCGCGTGCAGGATGCGGTACATGACCGGGTCGCGCAGGTTCAGGTTCGGCGAGGCCATGTCGATCTTCGCCCGCAGCGTGCGCGAGCCGTCCGGGAACTCGCCGCGCCGCATGCGATCGAGCAGGTCGAGGTTCTCCTCGACCGAGCGGTCGCGGAACGGGCTGGGCCGGCCCGGCTCCGTCAGCGTGCCGCGATACGCGCGGGTCTGCTCGGCCGTCAGGTCGCACACGTAGGCCCTGCCCTTCTTCACGAGTTCCACGGCAAACTCGAACATCCGCTGGAAGTAGTCGGAGGACCAGAAGATGCCGCCGCCGTGCGGGCCGGTCCAGTCCGCGCCCAGCCAGAGCACATCGCGCTTGATGCCCTCGACGAACTCCATCTCCTCCTTGAGGGGGTTCGTGTCATCGAAGCGGAGGTTGAACCTGCCGTCGTACTCCCGCGCCAATCCGAAGTTCAGGCAGATGCTCTTGGCGTGTCCGACGTGGAGGTAGCCGTTCGGCTCCGGCGGAAAGCGCGTGTGGACGCGCCCGCCCCACCGCCCGGAGCGCATGTCGTCGTCGATGATCTGGCGGATGAAGTGGCGGGGCTTGTCGGGGGTGTCGGGCATGGGAACGACCTCGGAACCCGTGCAGCGGCAGGGGTTTGGCCAGGCCGGATAGACTAGCCACGACTCCGCGAACGCACGGGAGTCGAGCCGGAGGTGAGAATGGTGACGCCCGACGATATGGCACGCCGGATCGTGACCGACCCCGCTGTCTGCCACGGCAAGCCGACCATGCGAGGGACGCGCGTGCAGGTTTCGGCGCTCCTCGGGGCGATCGCTGGTGGAGATCCGCTCTCCCAAGTCGCGGATGATTACGGGGTCTCGGTCGAGGACGTGCGCGCAGCGGTCGCCTACGCCAATGACGTGCTCCAGCGCGAGCAGCACGTTTCGCTGCGGGCGAAGGCGTCGTGAGGGGGTTTCTCGTCGATGCGGGCCTGCCGAGACAAACTTCAGACCTGGTCCGTTCGTACGGGCACAACGCGACCGACGTGCGGGACGCAGGGCTTGGAGACGCACCGACGGGACGATTGCGGCGTATGCCCGCAAGCACGACCTCTGCATCCTGACGCGCGACTTCGACTTTGCGGACGTCCGCGTGTACCCGCCCGATCGATACAGCGGGATCGTCGTGTTCGAGCTCCCGGAGACCGCGAATCGCGACTTCATCCTCAGCGTGATCGCGTTGCTCCTGCGTCAGACCGGCGTCGTTGAGCGGCTGGCAGGCCGGCTCGCGATTGTCGATGTGGACCGGGTTCGGCTTCGGCCGGCAGACTGAACACAAGTTCACCGCTTGAAGAGGCCGTGTTGCCGGAGGTACGCCGACACGTTGTCCGCGACGAGCCTTGATGCGCGGGAATCGCCCAGCGGCTCCGTGCCGCAGCCGCACCTGATCTCCTCCCTGATCGCCGTCGCCGAGGCCCGGACAATCGGCGCGGGAGCGATCCGAGCACGCCATGCCGCTCGCTCAGCCGCCGTCCACTCGCCCGACGCTTCCAGCGCAGCATCCAGCGTCGCCGCATCGGCGATCGGCTCGCGCAGCACGACCACCGGCTCCGCGAGCGCCAGCACCTCGCGAAACTCGCGCCAGCGATGGAACGCGGCCGCCTGATCAGACCCGATGAGGAATCGAAGCGACGCGCCGGGGGGCAGCACTCGCCTCGCGCGCCGCAGCGTCTCCACCCACCAACTCGGCTCGCTCCCGTCCCGTGGGGCACGGTCGATCTCATCCGTCCACACAGCCGAACGTGGCAGATCGGCGATCGCCAGGTGCAGCATCGCCACCCGGTGCGCCACGCTCGTCGATGGCGCCTCCGACTTGTGCGGCGAGCGGGCCGCGGGCACGAAGACCAGCCACGACCCCGGCGGCATCATCGCGTCGCGAGCGGCCGCGGCCGGCTCCGTGTGCCCGCGGTGCGGCGGGTCGAACGTCCCGCCGAAGAGCAGCACGCCCGGCGCATCGGGCGGGACCGGCATCGGCGTGACTGGCTCGTCGCGTGCCTCGGCCGCCATGCCCGATCCTACGCGCCGCACGGACCGCGTTCGGTGGCCGAACGGTAGCCGCGGGCTACAATGGCCCCGCACCGGCCCCGTCGTCTAGCCAGGTCCAGGACACCAGGTTTTCATCCTGGTAACACGGGTTCGAATCCCGTCGGGGTCATTCCCCCTGCCCCGGTGCCGCGCCGCGACGCGCCCACCACGGTCGATCCGCATCGAATGCGAGCGCGCCCGGCGAAGCCGCAACTACCGCCGCTCCGCCGGTTGCACGATCCCCCGGCACTCGCCGAAGCCGATCCGCCGGAAGCCCTCGCGCTCGCAGAACGCCCTCATGATGACCTCGTCACCATCCTGGAGGAATGTTCGCTTCTCGCCCGTCGGCAGTTCGATCGGCGTTCGCTGCGAGCCTGGGACGACCCGCGGCGGTTCGGCCCACGGGTCGCCGTCCCAGGTGAGTTCGAGCAGGCAGCCGCGGTTCTCGCGGGCCGGGCCGCTGACCGTGCCGCTGGCGAGCAGGTCGCCGGGGCGGAGGTTGCACCCGTTGACGGTGTGGTGGGCGATCATCTGGGCGATCGTCCAGTACATGTGGCGGAAGGAGCCGCGGCTCAGGCGCACCGGCGAGAGGCCGCGCCGGCGCATGTCGGCCGACGCGAGCCAGACCTCGCAGGTGATGTCGATGCCGCCGAGGGCGCGGTCGGCCTCGTCGTCGAGGTAGGGAAGCGGGCGCGGGTCGCCCGGCGGCCGCTCGGAGGCGGGGACGCGGAAGGGGGCGAGGGCCTCCATCGTCACGATGAAGGGGCTGACGGTGGTGGCGAAACTCTTGGAGAGGAACGGCCCGAGCGGCTGGTACTCCCAGCGCTGGATGTCGCGGGCCGACCAGTCGTTGACGATGCACATGCCGAAGGCGTGCTCGGCCGCGCGGGCGAGGGGGATCGGCTCGCCGAGTTCGTTGCCGCGGCCGATGACGACGCCCATCTCCATCTCGTAGTCCAACATGCGGCACGGCCCGAAGCCCGGCGCGCCGCCTTCCTCGGCGGGCGGGAGTTGCCCGACGGGCCGGCGGATGGGCGTGCCGCCGGGCACGATGGACGAGGCCCGCCCGTGGTAGCCGATCGGGACGTGCTTGTAGTTCGGCAGGAGCGGATTGTCGGGCCGGAACATGCAGCCGACGTTGGTGGCATGGTGGACGGAGGCGTAGAAGTCGGTGTAGTCGCCCGCTGGCGGATTCTCGACGTAGCACTCGTCGGCGTCGAACAGGTGCTCGGAGACTTGTTTCTTCAGGCCGGACGGTGCTCCCGCGTCCAGCAGTTGCTGGAGCCGACGGCGAATCCGGTGCGCGAGCGGTGTCCCGGCGCTCTGGTACAGCCCTTCGAACGACTCGATGTGGAAGAGCTCTTCGCCTCTCGGTGTGTCGCCCAGGAACGCGACGACATGGCTGAGTTCGAAGAGGTCGAGAATCTTGTCGCCGATGCGCACGCCGAGATGTTCCGGCATTCCCAGGTCGTTCGGATCGGCGACGTACACAAAGGGCAGGTTCTGAATCGGGAAGTCCGTCCCCGGGTCGTTCGCCGACTCGACCCAACTCTCGAGGTTGGGGTCGTGGGTTTCGTTGATGTCGTGGGGCATGGGTCACTCCTGTCCGCGAGGGCTACTCGAGAGGCCAGCCTCCTTGAAGCGTGTGGGAATCACGACACGGAGCCGCCCGTGTGCAGCCCCGAACGGGGCGACCGGAATGTAGCCACGGGTGGAGCGGCGGCGAAGCCGACGCGGAACCCGTGGGTATGGTCGCGGATGAATGGAGCCCCGGAGGGGCGACGGAAGAGGCGCCGTGACACCGACCGACCGCGCGCCGAGTCGCCATCGCCCCTTCGGGGCTTCGCAGGAAACTCATACTGCCACGGGTTCCGCTCCGCCGCGTGCGCGGCGACGCTCCACGCGTGGCTACAAGCCTGCGCCCCTTCGGGGCGAAGACGCCGATCGACCACGCTCCAGCCGCACGGTTCGGGAGGAGGGAGACGTCCCCCTCCCCGACTCTCCCCCGCGGAGCGCGGGGGATGAAGGCGGAAGTAGACCCGGCTCGGTCGTCGCGGTTCTTCATCACAGCCACCCAAACCCCCGCAGGTCGCCAACCGGCTCCTCGAACGAGCAGGAGCCGATCGAGAGGGCGAAGGAGGCGCGGATGCTGGTGATGCTCTCTGCGGCCCACTCGCGGCCTCGCCACGCGGCGGCGGCGTCGGTGAAGGTGAACGCGGAGGGGTCGCGCTCGCTGAGGATCGCTACGAGGTCGTCGGGGGAGGCGCGGTCCTCGCGGGCGGCGACGGCGGCGAGCAAGACGTTGACGAACCCGTGCATGACCGCGCGGGGGGGGGAAGGCTCGTAGGTCAGGGGCTGCTCGGCGCGGACGGGGTGGTGGAGGCCGGCGGTCGCCTTGAAGGGCACGTCGCCGGCCGCGCAGGCGTGGAGCAAGGCGGCGATGCGTTCGGGCGCGGGGATGGCGTCGGGCGTCACGCCGCCGCAGCGGACCTTCGCGCACGCGCCGCTGCCGGAGAGCGCGGCCACCATCCCGCGGCAGTCGCGGTCGATCGGCAGTTCGTAGAACGGGAGGATGTCGCCCGGCACGTCGTCGAGCGTCTCGTCGATGAACGCCGCGCTCTCGGCCTTCATCTCGACCGCGTCGGCCCCGGCCAGCCCCCGGTCCTCGCGCGAGTGGCGTTCGTTGAACTCGGCGATGCGGGCGAGCGCGTGCTCAAGCGGCAGGTCGGCGACGACCGTCACCCCCCACGGCTCCAGCGTGTCCGCGTGCTCGCGGTAGCCGCTCGTCGCGTACGTCCCCGGCATGAGCGCGGCGCCGTGCTCGCTCAGTGCGTCGAGCCGTGATGCCGCGCAGACGAACCGCCCGAGCATCCAGGCGTCCTCGCCCATCCGGTCGCGGGCGTACGACTCGACCGCCCGCTGCATCCCGTGCCCGGTCGGCGGGAACAGGCCCGCATAGTCGAACAGGCCGGCGACCAGCGCGCAGAGTGATTCGGTCGGCATGGGGCAGCATAGGGCCTGGCTTCACTTCGCGAGTCTGGCGACCAGACGCCAGACCGTGTGCGGCTCCAGACGCCGTCCGGTCTCCGCGTTGAAGCGCGCCACGAGCGACTCAAACTCCGGCGTGTACGGCAGCCGATCGCGCTGGCCGAGCGTGCCGGCCGCCTCCACCACAAGCGACGACAGCAGCGCCTCCTCGCGCTCGTCGATCCTCGGCGGCGCGGTCGCCGCGCGACCGAGTCGCGGCAGCCGCCCCGCCTTGCGAAGGTTGTGCAGCCGGTGGAAAACGCCCCGCTCGTCGAGGCCCGTCGCCTCCTTCACCGAGGCGAAGAGCGACGCGAACTCGAGCGTGTAGGGCAGGTCGTCGAGCGTCCGCCGCTCGCGCTCGTATGCGCCGATGAGCGCGGCGTCGCTCGCCTCCTCACCCGCCTCGAAAAGGGCGGGCTGTTCGGCCGTGCCGGGGCGGGCGCTCTCTCCCGGCCCGCGCTGCCCGGATGCGAGCGAGGCCAGCCACGGCCCCATCGACTCGCCGGGCCGCTTCGCGGGGTCGAGAAAGTCCCAGAGGCACCGCTCGAACAACGAGTGCCGGCGCGCGTTGGCGATCCCGCCGTCGAAGTGCCCGTAGGGAACGACGAACCGCCAGCGCCGGCCCGGGTCCGCCCCCAGCGCATTGAACACTCCGGCGGCGGCGGGCGCGGGCACGGTGTCGTCCCGCTCCGCGAGCATGCCGAGAGCGTGGCAGCGGACGCGAGTCGCGTGGACCGCCGCGTCGCAGAGCCGCAGCGTCTCGACGATGCGCTCGCGGCGCAGGTGATTCGCGGCCAGGAGCGCCCAGACCTCCGCGCCCAGGCCGCGGGCGCAGCGTGAGCGTTCCTCCAGCCGCCAGGTCCAGTCCCCGAGACTCGGCAACGCCACGGCGATGCGGTCGATCCGCAGCACGGGCACGAGCGCGGAAGCCGCGACGATCGCCAGCCCGCCGCCGAACGACGTGCCGTGCAGGAAGATCGGCGCCTCCATGCCGGCCCGCTCGCGCAGACGCCGCGCGAGCGCACGGCAGGCGTTCGCGGCGTCGGCGACGGCCTGCGGCAACACCCAGTTCATCGCGTCCTCGGGCGCGCGAACTTCGGTGTCCAGGCCCACGCTGATCCAGCCGAACGGCGCGGCCGACGGCGAGCACAGGTCGCCCGCATCCACCTGCGACCCGGGGTAGCCGCGCACGCGCACGATCAGCACCGCCACGCCGCGCGCCGCCAGCGCCCGCCAGCGCTCCGCGTCTTCGGCCAGCCGCGCCGGCCGACCGTACCCGTGCAGCGTCACCAGCCCGGCCCGCACCGGCACGCCATCGGGCGGCTCGACGAGCGTGCACCCGATGCGCACGCTGCGCACGCTCTCGAACCACAGCCCCGCCGTCGGGTCGCCCGGGTCGCGCTCACCGTGCGTCCACGGTTCCAGCGCAGGCTCGGCCGCGAACGCCGCCTCGCGCCACCGCTTCCAGAAGACCGAATGCGGCGGCGAAGGCGCGGTGTCCGCGACGTGCGCGAGCGTCCGCACCACGCTCAACCCGAAATCGTCCGGCTCGTTCATTCGCCCGGAAGGCTACGCTGGCGATCCTCGCCCGGGGCGCGCTCGGCGGCGAGGCGCAGCAGCGCGTCGGCGTCGAACGCCGCGCCCCAGATCTGGCTGCTCGCCCGCTGCTCGCCCTCGGCCAGCGGCCCGCGCTGGGCGACCCACAGCACGTGCCGACCGTCCGCGCTGAACGCCGGCAGCCCGTCGAACCCGTCCGCGTGCGTGATGCGGACGCGCCACAGGTCCTTCAGCGGCGTGTCCGGCGCGAACCGCACCGCGAACACCTCGTAGTTGTGGTGCCCGACCTCGCTCGACGCGTAGACGATGAAGTCCATCGACGGGTGCCAGAACGGCGCCCAGTTCACGTAGGCGTTGTCGCTCAGGGCGATCTCGCGCCTCAGCCCGACGGGCGCGCCGTCGCCGTCGAACTCCAACTCGCCCACGAACAACTGCAACTCGTTGTCCCCGCGACGGTCCGAGCGGTAGCAGATCCACGCGCCATCCGGCGAGAAGAACGGCCCGCCGTCGTACCCGTCCGCGACCACGATCGGCGTGTGCCGACCGGTCCGAGAGTCATAGACGTAGATGTCCGCGTCGGGCTTCCCCAGGCGGGCGCTCTTCTCATCGTCCACGTTCGCGTACAGCACGAACCGACCGTCCGCCGACCACGAGCACTCCGCGTCGTAGCCCGGCCGCTCGAAGATCGGCGTTGCCGCCAGTTGGTGCGGCTCCCACGCCGGCTCGGCCCGACCGGGGTGCATCGCCCGCCAGATTTCGGGCACGACGCGAGTCACCACCTCCATCTCCGACGGAAACTGCCAGACGTACCGGCCCTCGCCGCGCTGGTAGCCCGGGCCGCTGTGCGCGGCCGGAGCCACGAGCGTCGAGCCGAACATGACCTCCCACGGCCGGAGCGGGTGGAACCAGCCGCAGGTGTTCGCCGAACCCGGCGGACTGATCAGGACCGGCTCCCCAAGCCCGACGAGATCCCCCGAATCGTCGTACCTGACTTCGGCCACGTACATCGAGTAGTGCGCGTCAGGACGAACACCCGAGGGCGGCACGGGGATCGCCTGGAAGATGACCCACGTCGCGTCGGCGTTGAAGTACTGCTCGCCCGCACGAAGAAACCGCTCGCGCGGCGTCAACTGCACGTGCCGACCGAGCACCGGAGGTTCGAGCGCCCGCCATTCGAGCGGGTCGCCGCTCGGCGCGCCGCCCGGCTGTGCGATCGAAGGTGACGCGGAGAGCAGGATGCTACCGAGGAGCGCGGCGGTCGCGGTTCGTGTCATCGTCGGGTTCCGGGTGGCGGCCGGGCGGGGGATTCCGTCCCGGTCGGCAAGGGTAGCCGCGCGCCCGCGTACCGTCCCCCGTGCGGCCCGATCCCGGCATCCCGATCCTGCACCGCCACGAGGGCTTCGTCATCGTGGACAAGCCCACCTGCCTGCTCTCCGTCCCCGGCCGCGGGCCGCACAACGCCGACTGCGTCACCGCCCGTGTCGCCGCGCTCATCCCCGAGGCCACCGGGCCAATGGCCGTCCACCGACTCGACTACGAGACCAGCGGCCTCATGGTCGTCGCGCTGAATGCGCCGACCCACCGCGCGCTCTCGATCCTCTTCGAGCAACACAAGACCCGCAAACGCTACGTCGCGATCCTCGAAGGCGAGGTCGAGGGCGATGAGGGCCGCGTCGAACTCCCGATCAGGGCGGACTGGCCCAACCGCCCGCGCCAGATCGTCGACTTCGAGCACGGAAGACCGTCGACCACGCTCTGGCGCGCCATCGGGCGGGAAGCGGGGCGAACGCGCGTCGAGTTCCGTCCCCTGACCGGCCGCACGCACCAGCTCCGCGTCCACGCCGCCACCCCGCGCGAGCGCGGCGGCCTCGGCGCGCCGATCGTCGGCGACCCGCTCTACGGCACGGGCACGCAGGCCCGGCGGATGATGTTGCACGCCCAAACGCTCGCCTTCCCAAGCCCCGTCACCGGGGAATGGCTGGAGTTCCGAAGCCAGTCCACCCTCGACATGCCGTAGAGCCGCTTCACCGCCCCCGCACCACTCGACCGCTCCGGGAGCAGGACCTTCCCCGGTCGAGACGGGGCGCCTCGTCGGCTGTGCGGACGACTCGATGGCCCGTCGTCCTGTCCGGGCGCCAGGCGCGGTTTCCGGTACAATCGCGCCGATCGCGGGAACCTCGGGCCGTCCGGCACGACCCCGCGCCCGCTCCGGAGAAGACCCATGGCAGCGAACCCGACGTCCGTGTCCAGGCGTGACTTCCTCCAGACGGCCGCCGTGCTCGGCGCGGCCGCGTTCGTTGCGCCCGGCGTCGGGTACGCCAGGCCGGCCCGGGCCTCAAGCAAGCTCCGAGTCCTCTCGATCGGCGTCATCGGCACGATCGGCGGCGCGGACCGGCACAACATCGCCTCCCACCCGCTCGCCGAGATCGTCGGACTGTGCGACGTCGACGCCAACGCCCTCGCCGAGGCCGCCCGGGAGCACCCCGACGCCTTCACCTGCGCCGACTACCGCGAAGCGTTCGACAGGCACGGCGATGCCTTCGACGGCGTCATCGTCGCGACCCCCGACCACTCCCACTGCGCGATCATGACGCTCGCCCTCGAGCGCGGCAAGCACGTCTACGGCCAGAAGCCGCTCGTGCAGCAACTCGAGGAACTCGACCTGCTCGAACGCGCCGCACGCGCCCGGCCCAACCTCGTCACGCAGGTCGGCGCCCAGCGCATCGAGCACGCGCCGCGACGCGCCGCCGTGGACATCCTGCGCAGCGGCGCCCTGGGCAAGGTCATCGAGGTCCACATCACCTTCGGCAACGGGTCGCTCGCGGGAGGGCACTATTTCGCCGACGGCACGCTCGGAGACCCGATCGACCCGCCCGCCGGTTTCAACTACGACCTGTGGCTGAACGGGGCGCAGCACGAGCCGTGCCGACCGCAGATGGTCCAACGCCAGTGGCGCAGCTGGTGGAACTACGGCGGCGGGCAGATCACGGACTGGGTCGTCCACCTCACCGACGTCCTCTTCTACGCCTTCCCCGAACTGACCAGCCCGGTTCGGGTCTGCTCCCGGACCCCGTCGCGGAACCTGACCCACTTCCACGCCGATCGAGTGCTCTCCACGGTGACCTACGCCGTGAACAGCGCCCGCTTCGCGAACACAACCTGCAACTTCTACTTCTACGACTCGAACATGCGCCCCGATCGCGCGCACCTCGGCATCGGAGAGGGCGAGTGGCCCAGCGGCATCGTCACCATCGTCGTCTGCGAGGGCGGCACGCTCGTCCTCGCGCCGGAAGGGCCTCTCGAAATCTGGCGCGACGCACGCAAGACCGACGGCATGGAGTGGCCGGGGCTTCCGCCCTACGAGAAGTTCAGCCACTGGCACGCCTGGGTCGACAAGGCCCTGGGACGCGATACCCCCCACCTCTGGATGCCCTTCGACATCGGCATCCGCTGCACCGAGCCGGGACTCCTCGCCGTCAAGGCCGCCAGGTACCCCGGACAGTCGCTGGAGTGGGACCGCAGGAGCCTCTCGTTCACGAACCATGCTGAGGCGAACCGGACCCTCGTACGGCGCGAGTACCGGTCGGGATTCGAGCCGGTCCGCTTCAAGTAGGCCGACTGCCCTGTTCGTGCGGGCCGCCGACGAGTGACGGCGGCTGTGTGGCGTGACAGGGCGCCCGGAGCACGCGGAGGTCCCTCCAAAGGTGTCATACCGATCAAATGCCGCACAATGGTGGCGGCAACCTCGATGAATCAAACTTGACCAAATGACCTTATGGTCATATGGTCGTCTGAATACGCCGATTGAGGAGCCTGTGACCATGGTGAGTCCAAGCGTCGGCTACGCGGCCTCTGCGATGGGACACCTCGCGGTCCACGGGGATGGGCCGATCCGCGTCGACGCCCTCGCCAGGGCCGTCGGCGCGCCGCCGGCGTACCTCGCCAAGCTCGTGCACATCCTGTCGAAGAAGGGCCTGCTCGACACGGCCAAGGGCAAGGGGGGGGGCGTCCGCCTGAGCGCGGATTCGCACACGCTCACGCTCTACGACCTGTGCGTCGCACTGGACGACGACATCCTGCACCCGAAGTGCGCGCTCGGCATCGCGGAGTGCTCCGACGAGCGCGCCTGCCCCGCGCACGCCCTCCAGGTCGCCATCCGGGCCGAGCAACTGGCCTTTCTCAAGCGGACCACGATCCTCAATGTCGGTGAGTTCAACGCGAAGCGGTCGGACGGCGCGGCTACCCCCAGCGCCGCGACCGCACATCCAGCCCACGGAGCCTGACCATGAACCAGGCAAATACAGACGATGCCGGCGTCCGCGGTTCCAACGGTTGCATGACCCGGCGCGAGGCGGTTCGCGCGGGCGCATTGGTCGGCGCGGGCCTCGCTGTTGCCGGCGGGACGGCCGTCCTGGCCCGACGCGCCAAGGCGCCGCCCGACCCGTCCGGCCCGGGCACCATCCGCAGCCTGCCCGTCCTGAACAACGTTCCCCCCCGCGCCGACGAGGACGTGCTGCTCCGCATGCAGCGCGAACTCGTGAAGGCGATGGCCAAGCCGGTGGAGCAGCGGCGGTGGATCATGGTGATCGACACCCGCAAGTGCGTCGGCTGCCACGCCTGCACCATCGCGTGCGTCGCCGAGAACCACCTGCCGCCGGGCGTGGTCTACCGTCCGGTGGTCACGGAGGAGTTCGGCGAGTTCCCGAACGTGCAGCTCCGGTTCACGCCGCGTCCCTGCATGCAGTGCGACAGCCCGCCCTGCGTGCCGGTATGCCCCGTGAACGCGACGTGGAAACGGGCCGACGGCATCGTCGCGATCGACTACGACAAGTGCATCGGGTGCCGATACTGCATCGCGGCGTGCCCGTACGGCGCTCGCACCAGCGACTTCGGCGAGCGCTACACCGACGGCGCGGCCGAGGGCTGCCCCGACGGCGATGACTCGCCGTTGTTCGGCGCGAACGCCCCGTGGGCGGACCGGCCCAGCAACGAGTACGGCAAGGCCTGGCGGCGCGACGGACACCAGTCACCCACGGGGAACGCCCGGAAGTGCCACTTCTGCCTCCACCGCCTCGAGGCGGGCCAGTTGCCGCAGTGCGCGACCACCTGCATCGGACGCGCCACCTACTTCGGCGACGCCAACGACCCCGACAGCCTGGTGACGGAACTGGTGACGAAGCACAACGTGCAGACGCTCCTCCCGCACAAGGGGACCAAGCCCCGCGTCTTCTACATCGTGTGAAGATCGGAGAACCGCCATGACCACACTCTCGACGAGTCAGGCGACGCGCACCCCCATGGCCGCGCCCGCCGCGCACGGCAAACGCATCTGGACGCCCGCCCTGTGGCTGGTCTGGGCCGTGTGCCTCGGGCTTGGCGCGATCGGCATGTACCAGCGGATCGCCCACGGGCACCTGCCCGCCGGCTACGGCTCGTACGTGCCATGGGGCCTCTGGATCGCCATCTACTTCCACGGCGTCGGCATCGCGGGCGGGGCGTTCGCCGTCGCCGCCGCGGGCTACATCCTCGCCCTGCCGGGGTTCAGGCACCCCGCCGCGCTGCGGGCCGCCATCGTGCTCGCCTTCGCGGCGGTGGTTCCCGCGTTCATGGCGGTCTGGCTCGACCTGGGCCACATGGAGCGTGCGTCCCGCATCCTGACCGCGCCCGCGTTCACGAGCATGATGGCCTTCAACGCCTGGATGTACAACGCCTTCCTGGCGGTGGCCGCCGTCTGCTGGGTCATCAGTTACCGGCGCGACACCGGCTGGCTCAAGCCGCTCCTCTGCCTCGGCGTGCTCCTCGCCCTGATGTTCCCGAGCCAGAGCGGCGCGTTCTTCGGCGTCGTCGACGCCAAGCCCTACTGGCACAGCCCCCTCCTGCCCATCATGTTCCTCGCTTCCGCGATCACCGCCGGCGCCGCCATGCTCCTGCTCATCCGCGGCATCATCGGCGTGGACAGCCCCGCCGGCTACGGCGATGCCGACCCCGTCATCTTCACCGCGGCGATGGCCCGACTGCGGTCGATCGTGCTCGCGGGCCTGGTGGCGTACTTCCTGCTCGAGTTCGCGGAGTTCTCGATCGTCCTCTGGAACACGCAGACCCACGCCCCGGCGCTCGACCTCGTCCTCTTCGGGCCGTACTGGTGGGTCTTCTGGATCGTCCACCTGGGCGTCGGCGGCCTCCTCCCCTTCGCGCTGTTGCTCACTCGCAGGCCGGGCGCGTGGATCGTCGCGGGATTCCTCGTCGCCGTCGCCTTCATCAGCGCACGCCTCAACGTGCTCGTGCCCGGTCAGGCCATCGGAGAGATCCGCGGCCTGCAGGAGGCGTTCCAGCACCCCAGGCTCAACTACACCTACCACGCCACCGCCATGGAGTACCTCGTCGCCCTCTTCCTGGTCGCCGTCGGCATGGCCGTCTACTTCGTCGGGCGTCGCATCAGCAAGGCCCTCGCGGCCAGAGCCGCGTGAGAAAGGCGAGCGTCATGGACACGCACACTCCCTCCGTTCAGTCACGTCGGCAGTTCCTCGCGGGCGGCGCGCTGCTGGGCGGCGGCCTCGTGCCCGCCGTTGCCCACGCGCAGGACAACCCGCGAGGCGGCGCTGCCATCATGAACAGCAAGCGCCCCGACGCCAAGTACGAACTCCCGCTCGCCGAGAACCACATCCTCTCGGCCTGCCTCCAATGCAACACCGGCTGCGGCATCCGCTGCAAACTGCAGGACGGCGTCATCACCAAGATCGACGGCAACCCGTACAGCCCGTGGACCCTCCACCCCCACCTGCCCTACGCGACCGGCGCGGACGATGCCGCGCCCGTCGACGGCGGACTCTGCCCGAAAGGGCAGGCGGGCCTCCAGACCGCCTACGACCCGTACAGGCTGCGCAAGGTGCTCAAAAGGGCGGGGAAACGCGGCGAGAACAAGTGGATCACCATCCCGTTCGAACACGCGATCCGCGAGGTCTGCGAGGGCGGGCGGCTGTTCGCCGGAGTCCCCGGCGAGGAGCAGCGCGAGGTCGAGGGGCTGAGGTCGCTCATGGCGCTCACCGATCCCGCCGTCGCCGCCGCCATGGACAAGGACGTCAAGGCGATCTGGGCCGAGAAGGACCGAGCCAAGAAGGCCGCGCTCGTGGACGAGTTCAAGCGCAGCCACGCCGAACACCTGCACCTCCTGATCGATCCCGATCACCCCGACCTCGGCCCGAAGAACAACCAGATCGTGCTCAACTGGGGGCGCGTCAAGGGCGGACGCGGCGACTTCTACAAGCGATTCGCCAACGCGCTCGGCACCACCAACGCCCACGGCCACACCACCGTCTGCCAGGGATCGCTCTACTTCACCTGCAAGGCGATCAGCGAGCAGTACGTGGACGGGAAGTTCACCGGCGGGAAGAAGTTCTACTGGCAGGCCGACGCCGAGAACAGCCGGTTCATCCTCTTCGTCGGCGCGAACCTCTTCGAGGCGAACTACGGCCCGCCGAACCGCACCGTGCGGCTCACGGCGAACCTGGTGAGCGGCGCCACGCGGATCGCCGTCGCCGACCCGCGGTTCAGCAAACTCGCCAGCAAGGCTTGGAAGTGGCTCCCGCTCAAGCCCGGCTCCGACATCCCGCTCGCCATGGCGATGATCCGCTGGTTCTTCGAGAACGAGGCCTACAACGCCCCGTTCCTCAGCGCGGCCAACAAGGCCGCCGCCAACCGCAAGGGCGAGACCAGCTGGACGAACTCGACCTGGCTGGTCGCGCTGCGCGACGGCGCGCCGACGCGATTCGTCCGCGCAAAGGACGTGGGACTCGCCGAAGGCCACGAACTCGTCGTCATGGTCGGCGGCGTCCCCACCGCCGTCGATCCCAACAGCACGGACACGCCGGTCGACGGCGACCTGCTCGTGGACACGACGCTCCCAGACGGCACTCAGGTCAAGAGCGGGCTGCAGATCCTCAAGGACTCGTCGATGCAGCACACCGTCGCCGAGTGGTGCGCGATGGCGGACTGCCGCGCCGACGACGCCACCGCCGTCGCCCGCGAACTCGCCCGCTGGGGCAGCGCGGCGGCGGTCGACATCCACCGCGGACCCGCGCAGCACACCAACGGCTTCTACGCCGTGCTCGCCTGGATGTCGCTCAACATGCTGCTCGGCAACTTCGACCACGCCGGAGGGATGATCGCCGCCGCCGCGTGGGACACCATGGGCAAGGGGGGGCTGTTCAACCTCAGCAAGCACCCCGGCGCAATCAAGCCCTTCGGCGTCTCCAGCATCCGACACGACGTGGACTACGAGAAGACCACGCTCTTCGCCGGATACCCCGCGAAACGCAACTGGTACCCGCTCGCCAGCGACATGTACCAGGAAGTCATCCCCTCGATCGGCGACGCCTACCCGTACCCGGTCAAGGCGCTCATCCAGTACATGGCCGCCCCGACCTACGCGCTGCCCGCCGGGCACACCAACGCCGAAGTCCTGCGCGACCCCGAACGCCTCCCACTCTTCATCAGCAACGACATCATCGTCGGCACCACCTCGATGTACGCCGACTACATCTTCCCCGACCTCTCCTTCCTCGAACGATGGGAGTTCCAAGGCTCGCACCCCAACATCCCAGCCAAGGTCCAGCCCGTGCGCCAGCCCGCGATCGCCCCCATCCCCGAAGAGTGCCGGGTCTACGGCCGCACCATGCCCCTCTCCTTCGAGGCCATGATGCTCGGCATCGCCGAACGCCTCGGACTCCCCGGCTTCGGCGCGGACGGCCTCGGCGACGGCCTCGACTTCGTCCATCCCGACGACTACTACCTCCGCGCCGTCGCCAATCTCGCGTTCGGCGAGAAGACCGACGGCTCACAGGCCGTGCCCGACGCCGATCCCCGCGAAACGGAGATCTTCCTCCGGGCACGCCGCCACCTCCCCAAGAGCGTCTTCGACCCGGACCGCTGGAAGGCAATCGTCGGCGAGGCGATGTGGCCGAAGGTCGTCTACGTGCTGAACCGCGGCGGACGATTCCAGGATCACGACGCCTGCTACAAGGGCCGGATGGTCGCCAACACCTACGCCGCACTGCTCAACCTCTACCAGGAAAAGACCGCCGGCACAATCCACGCCGGCACGGGCCGACCGCACCCCGGATACGCCACCAACGTGCCGATCCGGGACTTCGCCGGCCGCGAGCCTGACGCCCTGCGGCAGGGGCACGACCTCGCCCTCATCACGCACCGAACCATCAGCCAGACCAAGAGCCGCACCATCACCAACCCGTGGCTCACGCCGTTGATGCCCGAGAACGGCATCCTCATCAACCCGCGCGACGCGTCACGCCTCGGTCTGAGCCAGGGCCAACTCGTCAAGGTGACGAGCGCGACAAACGCCGAGGGCGTCTGGCCGCTCACGGCGGACCTCCGCAAGCCGATGATCGGCAAGGTCATGCTCACGCAGACCATGCGCCCCGGCGTCGTCAGTTTCGCGCTCGGATTCGGCCACTGGGCCACGGGCGCCAGCGACATCGAGATCGACGGAATCCTCATCCGCGCCGAGAAACGCCGCCAGGCCGGGGTCCACGCCAACGCCGCCATGTGGACCGACCCGCTCGTTCCGAACACCTGCATGTTCGACCCGGTCGGCGGGAGCGTCTCGTTCTACGACACCCACGTCACCCTGCGGCCGGTCGAGGCATAGCCCGAGCAACCCACCCCCAACCATCGCGGCCAATGACCCCACGGGGATTCGAACCCCGGTTTCCAGGATGAGAACCTGGCGTCCTGGACCAGACTAGACGATGGGGCCAGACGGCTCCGGGCAGCATAGGCCGGAGGGTCGGAGCGTCAAGGAGTCGGGCGGGTGGGCCGGAGTCTGCCGCCGCGGCGGAACCCTTAAACCGTGGCCACGGCCGAGACCGACGCCGTCGCGCGACGCATCTGCGACAGCGCGAAGACCGCCGCTTCCGAGGCCGTGCGCCCGACCACCGCCCCCGCCGGCTGGCCCGTGCCGTCCTGCCACTCGGCCCGGTAGCAGTCGAACAACTGCACGTGTCGGACCTTCAGCGGGAAGCCCGCGGCCGCGAACTCCTGCTCGACCCTGGCGAGCGACGGGAACGGTCGCCCGTCGTCGTGGCGTTCGCAGTCGCGCGTGTCAAGCGGCGACCACCCGGTCGCGTACAACTCGTCGATCGCGAAGTCGAGACCCATACCCGGACCTCCTTGGCTCGTCGAGGGCGGGCACTGCCCCGGTCCAACGGACACGCCCTGCCCTAGAGATCGGCTGACCGGCCGGGGGCGGACCAGCCCAAGTGTAGCGGAGGGGGGGATCCGGTGTCCAGAACGGGTCGTCCAGGCCCGAATCAGCCCGTCAAAGGGGAAGAGCAGGGCCGCAATGCCGAAACGGGGCCGCGCCCCTACCCCATGATGACCAGCGCAAGCACGTCGTACAGGGCATGAACCGCCACCACGATCCCGAAGCCCCGAACGATGTACAGGCCCGCGAAGTACAGCCCCGCGACCAGGAAGAAGGCCGACTCCACCGGCGTCGCGGCGTGGTGATAGAGCATGAAGGCGACGGCCGAAACCACCGCCGCGCCGACCTTCGCCCACGGGTCCGCCAATCGCAGCAGGTCCGCGAGCACGAAGTGCGCCGCCGCGATCAGGATCATCCGAAACAGCAGTTCCTCGTACAACCCCGCCCCGATCGAGAGCGTCAGCCGCGCCTGCCACGACCGCTCACGCAGTTCCGCCCCCGCGGTCGCGGCCTCGGCCTGCATCGCGGGCCCCGCCGTCATCAACAGCGCGAGCAGGAACAGCGGGACCGTCCAGACGCACGCCTCCATCAGCATGAACGCGAGGTACGGCCCGCGGACACGCCATCGGTCGCGCAGCAGCACGTGCCACACCAGCAGCACCACGACCAGCAGCCCCGCGGGCAAGTGCAGCCCGACGATCCCGAACGACTCGAAGACGCGGGCCAGAATCCCCCGGGCCGCGATCGTCTCCCCCGGCAGATACACGATCGCCCCGATCTCGTAGAGCAGGATCAGCGGCGCAAGAAACGCGAGAATGTGCAGGGGGCGCGCCGAGGCCTCGCCGTAGGTGAGCGGCCAGACGTGCCGGCGGCGCGACCGGCGTCCCGCCGCGGCGGGGTGTGCGCTCTCGCTCCGGATCGGCCGGCTCATGGGGTCAAGGTAACGGGGAGAGAGAGGCCACGGGAGAAGGGACGGAGAGGATGGAGCGGCACCGGCACCGCGACAACGCCCCGCGCTCCGGAGGAGCGAAAGGGTCCGGCAACACGAGCGATCGGGTCAGGTCAAGCGCCCGCGGTCTGCTTCGCCTTCAGGCGAGCGCACAGGCGACTCTTGCGGCGGGCGGCCTGGTTCTTGTGGATCACGCCCTTCTGGGCCGTCCGGTCGATCACCGACGAGCACTCGCGGTACGCCTCCGCGGCGTCCTTGGCGCTCCCCTGCGTCAGTGCATCCTGGAACTTCTTGATGGCGGCCCGCATCGAGCGCAATCTCCACCGGTTGCGGGCGCGGCGCTTGGCGTTCTGGCGGATGCGTTTGCGAGCGGAGTTTGAGTGCGCCATCGGGTTCCTCTGCAAGGCTCTCGGCCGGGGGGTCGCCCCCCGGCTGGACTTCAATCGTGGCAGGCCGGGGCCGGAAATCAAGCCCCGGCGTCGAGCGTAGGCTTGCCGGGGCCGCGGGGGCGGATTAGGCTTCCGGGCGCGGGCCGCGAGGCCCGATCGGGCGGGCGTAGCTCAATTGGATAGAGCACCTGACTACGGATCAGGAGGTTAGGGGTTCGAGTCCCTTCGCCCGTGTGTCCCAGCGGCCCCGCCGAAGAGGCGGGGTCGTGCCTTTTGGGCAGGATCGGCGACGACGGGGAGTCCAGGCCTTGTGCCGGCACGGCTGCATCCCCGCCCCGACCGGGTCGATATAGTCCGGTGATGCCGGCGAGATTCGCCATCCTGATGCTCATCGCCGCCCTGTTCCTGCAGCCTCTCGTCTCAGGCTCGTTCGTCCAGGACGAGTGCTGCGCGGTGCCGGACCCGCTCGCTCCCTCTCTCGCCGCGAGCGATGAGCACGAGTGCGCCTGCTGCGAGATCGTCAAAGGGGCGGACGAGCCTGACCCGTCCGACCGCGATCGGAACGAGCAGCGGCCGCGCGGGTGCGACTGCCCGAAGTCGTGCTGCTCCAGCATCGTCAAGGTCCCGCTGGGCGTCTCGCCGACGTGCACCGCCGCCGAGCGGCGCGAGCCGGTCGATCGGGTTTTCTCCGATGCGCCGGAACGTACCAGCGACGCGCGGACCTCGCGTCTGAAGCGTCCTCCCAGAGCCGGCGCCGCCGTGTAACACGGACAGTGCGCGCCGACCGTGCGCGCACGGGCGAACCAAGGCTCTGGAGCAACTCCCATGCAGGCTGCAACATTCGAGGGCGATCGGCCCGGCGCGGACGCGCCACGGCGGTCAAAGGTAGCGGTGATCGTGCCGCTGGCGGTGGGCGCCCTGACCCTGCTCGTCATCGCGTGGAGCGCGTGGCCGACCGTGCGACCCGTGCGCACCGTGCGCGTCACGCAGGCGGTCTTCGAGCGCGCCCAGGAGCCGCGCGACCGAACCGTGGCCGGCGATCGGCACGCGGGCGCGGGGCGCGTCGGGACGGCCGTGCAGGCCCCGGGCTGGCTCGAAGCGGAGCCGTACTACGTCGCCGCCGCCGCGCTGGCCGACGGCGTGGTCGAGCACATCGATGCGCTCGAAGGCGACCGGGTATCCGCCGGGCAGGTCATCGCCCGCCTGGTCTCGATCGACGCGGAACTGAGACTCAGCAGCGCGGAGGCGGAACTCGCGGTCGCGGAGGCCGAACTCGCGCTGGCGGAGGCCGAACTTCGGGCCGCGGAGACGGACTGGAGCGAGCCGGTCGAGCGCGAGCGCGCCGTCGAAGCGGGACGGGCGTCCCTCGCCGAGAGCGAGGCGGAGATCGCCCAGTTGCCGTCGTTGATCGCCGCCGCCCGCGCCACGCTCGTCCAGCACGAGGAAGAACTCTCACGCGCGGAGCGCTCGCGGGCCGGGCAGGCGGCGACCGAACTCGAGGTGATCGTCGCCCGCCAGCGCGCCGAGGCGCAGCGGGCCACCGTCGAGTCGCTCGAAGCCACGGCCCCGCTGCTCGCGGCCCGGAGCGAGCGCCTGCGCGCCGACCTGCGCGCTGCGGAACGCAATCTCGCCCTGCGCATCGAGGAACGCCGCCGACTCGACGCGGCCCGCGCGTCCGTGGACAAGGCCCGCGGCGCGGTCGGGCGAGCCAGGTCCGCCCGCGCCGAGGCCGCCCTCGAACTCGAACGCATGGTCATCCGCGCCCCGATCGACGGCTTCGTGCAGCGTCGCCTCAAGGCCCCCGGCGACAAGGTCGTCCGCATGATGGACGACCCTCACTCCGGCCACATCGCCCTGCTCTACGACCCGGACCGCCTCCAGGTCCGGGTGGACGTCCCGCTCGCGGACGCCTCGCACCTCTTCGTGGGCCAGCGCTGCGAGGTCGTCGTCGAGGTGCTCCCCGACCGCACGTTCGAGGGCGAAGTCCTCCGCATCACCCACGAGGCCGACCTCCAGAAAAACACGCTCCAGGCCAAGGTGCGCGTCATCGACCCCTCGCCCCTGCTCCGCCCCGAGATGCTCACGCGCGTGCGATTCCTGCCGCGCGGCGAGACCGCCCGCCAGGGCGCGGCCGAACCAACGGACGGACCGGGGCGAATCCGAGTGCCCGCCGACGCCCTCCACGCGCACCGCGGCGGCGTCCGGGTCTGGACCGTCACCGACCGTCGCGGCGACCGCGGCGTCGTGCGGCCGGCGCACGTGCAGCGTGAGAGCGAGTCGGACGGGTGGGCCGTCGTCAGCGGCCCGGTCCAGCCCGGGGCGTTGCTCGTCGTCGATGCGGACGGTCTGCGGGACGGACAACGGGTGCGCTTCGCCGCCCGTGCTGAGGAGACGCCACGATGACCCTCATCGAGTGCAGAGCCTTGACGCGCGAGTACCACAAGGGCGACAACGTCATCCGACCACTCGACGGCCTCGACCTCGACGTCGACGCCGGCGAGTTTCTTGCCCTGATGGGCCCCAGCGGCAGCGGCAAGACGACGCTCCTGAACCTCATCGCCGGGATCGACACCCCGACTCGCGGCACACTCCGCATCGCCGGCACCGACCTGGCTCGCCTCAGCCGCGGCGCGCTCGCCGCGTGGCGCTCCGAGAACGTCGGCTACGTCTTTCAACTCTACAACCTCGTCCCCGTGCTGACCGCGTACGAGAACGTCGAGCTCCCCCTCCTGCTCCACCCCCTCAACCGGCGCGAGCGCCACGCCCGGGTCATGGCCGCGCTCGAACGCATGGGTGTCGCCGATCGTCTCGACCACTTCCCGCGGCAACTCTCCGGCGGCCAGGAGCAGCGCGTCGCCATCGCCCGCGCGATCGTCACCGACCCGCGCATCATCGTCGCCGACGAGCCGACCGGCGACCTCGACAAGCACGCCGCCGCCGCCGTGATGGCGCTGCTCGGCGAACTCAACGGGGAACTCGGCAAGACCATCATCATGGTCACCCACGACCCGAAGACCGCCGACCACGCCACGCGGACCCTGCACCTCGACAAGGGCCGCCTGGTCGAGAGCGGCGTCGCGACCGCGATCGGAGCCACGGCATGAAACTCCTGCATTGCATCCCGTACGTGTTCAGGCAGGTGGCGCGCCACCGCGTCCGCACCGCGCTCACCATCGCGGGCATCGCCATCGCCATGTTCCTTTTCACGGCGGTGCAGGCGATGGACCGCGGCGTCACCGCCGCCACACGCGCCAGCGCGGGCGACACGACCCTCGTCGTCTACCGCGAGGACCGCTACTGCCCCGCCACCAGCGAACTCCCGCAGGATTACCTCTCGCGCATCGAGCGCATCGACGGCGTCGTCTCCGCCATCCCCATGAAGATCGTCGTCTCAAACTGCCGGACCAGCCTCGACGTCGTCACCTACCGCGGCGTGCCCAAGGAGCGGTTCCTCGCCGACCGCGCCGACACACTCACGATCGTCTCCGGCTCGGCCGAAGACTGGCTCCGGCGCACCGACGCCGCCCTCGTGGGCGAGACCCTCGCCAATCGGCGCGGCCTGCGCCCGGGCGTCACCTTCGACGCCGCAGGCATCACCGCCTACGTCGCCGGCGTCATCCGCACCGACGACCCGCAGGACTGGAACGTCGCCTACACGTCCCTCGAGTTCGTGCAACTCGCCGGGCGCAACCGCCTCGGCGTCGTCACCCAGTTCAACGTCAAGGTCGCCGACCCGTCCATGCTCGACCGCGTCGCGAAGGACATCGACGAGACCTTCCGCCACGCCCAGGAGCCCACCACGACCTTCACCGAGAAGGCCTTCATCGGACGCATCGCCGACGACATCATCGAGATCGTCGGATTCGCCCGATGGCTCGGGCTCGCCTGCCTCCTCGCCGTCCTCGCCCTCGTCGGCAACTCCATCGTGCTCGGCGTCCAGAGCCGCGTCTCCGAGCACGCCGTTCTCCAGACCCTCGGCTTCCCGGGCCGCCTCATCGCCGCCCTCATCGTCGCCGAGGGCGTCATCCTCGCCCTCGTCGGCGGCCTCGTCGGCGCGGGCGCGGCCGTCGCCGTCGCCGGCTTCAAGAGTTTCGCCCTCTCCGTCGAGGGCGCGACCGTTCCCATCGTCGCCGACGCCACGCTCCTCATCACCGGCATGATCGTCTGCGGCGCCATCGGCGTCGTCGCGGGGCTTATTCCCGCGTGGCAGGCCTCGCGCCGAGAGATCGCCGAGTGCTTCCGCGCCGCCTGAGAGCAACCGCCGTGCGACAACTCCCCTTCCAATACGCCTTCAGGAACCTCGGCCGCAGCCGACTGCGCCTCGCCGCAACCCTCATCGGGTCAACCCTCGTCGTCCTGCTCGCCCTCGCTTCGGGGGGGTTCGTGCGCGGCATGGCCATGACGCTCACGCAGAGCGCGGGCCTGCACGAGAACGTCATGATCATCGGCATCGGCAGCGAGGAGGGCGTCGAACGCTCCCAGATCGACGCCGGCATCGAGGGCATCGCCGCCGCCAGCATCGTCGGCCTCAAGGAGCGCGCCGGCGTCATCTACGCCTCCCCCGAAATCCACGCCGCACTCCCCGTGCGGGAAACCGCGACCAGCGAGCGCGACCTGCCCGCCGTGATGCGCGGCGTGCGCCCCGTCGCCCTGCTCGTCCACCCCGAGGTCGAGATCGTCGAAGGCCGCGCACCGCGCAGCGGTCGCGACGAACTCATGGTCGGCGCGCTCGCCGCCACCCGCCTCGGCGTGCCGGACTCACGCCTCGCCGTCGGCCGCACGCTCCACTTCGGCAACCGCGATTGGACCATCGTCGGCCGCTTCACCGCTCCCAACACCGTCATGGACGCCGAAGTCTGGCTCCCCCTCATCGACCTGCAGGTCGCCATCAACCGCCCAGCCTCGCTCTCCTGCGTGATCGTCACGCTCGACTCGGCCCGGTTCGCCGACGTGGACCTCTTCGTCAAGAGCCGCCTCGACCTCGAGATCACCGCCATCCGCGAGCGCGACTACTACGCCTCCATCGCCGCCTTCTACGCCCCCATCCGCGCCATGGTCCTCGTGACCGCCGCGCTCATCGCCTCCGGCGGCATCCTCGGAGGCCTCAACACCATGTACGCCGCCTTCGCCGCGCGAGTCCGCGAGGTCGGCATGCTCCAGGCGCTCGGATTCACACGCACCGCCATCGTCCTCAGCCTCACCGAGGAGTCAACCTTCGCCGGCGCGTGCGGCGCGCTCGCGGGCGCGGCGATCGGACTCCTCCTGCTCGACGGCCTGGCCGTCCGTTTCTCCATGGGCGCATTCATGCTCACGCTCGACGCCCCCGTCGTGCTCGCCGGCGTCCTCGCCGGGCTTCTCGTCGGTCTCGTCGGCGCGATCCCGCCGGCCGTCCGCTGTCTCCGTCTTTCCATCCCCGAGGCCCTCAAGGCCCACTGAACCGGCGTCCCATCGCCGAGGAGTTCCCCATGCGTCAGTTCACCGCTCTCACGCTCGTCGCACTCATCGCAGGCTCGCTCGCGGGATGCGGCGAGCCTGCGCCGACCTCCACCAGCACGAAGGCGCCGGGCACCCCCCCCGCATGGCTGCTCGCGACCGAACCCGCCGGCGCGCTCTCCGTCGCCGACGCCAAGGCCGATGCGACCGAAGGCGAGACCATCGTCGTCCGCGGCCGGATCGGCGGCCGCAAGGCCCCCATCTCCGCCGACAGCCCCGTCTTTGTGATCGTCGACCTCTCGCTCCCCCACTGCGGCGAAGACCCCGACGACAAGTGCCCGACCCCCTGGGACTACTGCTGCGAGCCGAAGAGCGACCTGGCCGCCCGGAGCGCCACCGTCCAGATCGTCGACGCCGAGGGCAACACAGCCCCCCCGATCGGCGACGCGCTCAAGCCGCTCGACGAAGTGCTCGTCGTCGGCACCGTCGGCGCGCGCCCGAACGAGAACGTGCTCACCATCCGCGCGACCGGGATCTACCGCGTCGGCGGCTGACCCACGCCGAGTCAATCTCGAGCCGGGTCCGGCGTGTCCAGCACTCGGCGCGTCTGCGCCTCGCGGTACGCCGCCAGCGCATCGCGGTATCCCGCGCGCTTCGTCCCAAGGATCGCCGCCGACAGCAGCGCGGCGTTGATCGCCCCCGCCTTCCCGATCGCCAGCGTGCCGACCGGCACGCCCGCGGGCATCTGCACGATCGACAGCAGCGAATCGACGCCCTTGAGCGACTTGGACTCGACGGGCACGCCGAGCACGGGCAGCGTCGTCTTCGCCGCGCACATCCCCGGCAGGTGCGCAGCCCCCCCCGCCCCCGCGATGATGACCTCCAGCCCGCGACCCTCCGCCGAAGCCGCGTACTCGAAGAGCAGGTCCGGCGTGCGGTGCGCGCTCACCACACGGCACTCGTGCGGGATGCCGAGTTCCGTCAGCGTCTCCGCCGCGTGGCGCATCGTCTCCCAGTCGGACTTCGATCCCATGATGATGCCGACCAGCGGGTTCATGGCACGCGCATCATAGGAACACGCCCGCCAGGGCCGCCCGGCCTCGCGTCACGGCAGCGGCTCCACCCACTCGACGGGCAACTCGCCGTACCCCTTCGCCGAGCCGTCGAGCCGCACCGCCTGCGCGATCCGCCCCGAGGCGTGGAACCACCCGACTCGGAACTCGACGTGCTCGCCCTGCCGGAAGTCGATCACGCTCGCCGTCCGGTCCGAGGGGGGGGCATCCGTGATGTTGTACCCCAGGTCCGAGTCCAGCAGGATCGCCGTGCGATCCGGGAAGGCGACGGCGTCGAATCGGACGTGCGCCCTCCCGTCAACCAGGTCGTAGTCCGTCGCGTCGCCCATGTCCGCGCCCGCGTGCCCCGTCCCGTTCATCGCGTATGTCCGCGTCATCACGACCCCGAACGCCCGGTCGATCGTCGGGCACACCAGCACCGACCTCGGGCGGTACAACTCACCCGCCGTCTCACCCGCCATCCCCGCGTACGACTGCACCACCAGCGCCCAGTTCGGGGGCTTGCCCCACGGCTGCCCGATCGCCGGCCCGTACCCGCCGTGCTCATCGGCGTAGATGCGGCACGCCAGGAACATCTGCCGCAGGTTCGAGAGGCACGCCGCGCCGCGCCCCGCTTCGCGCGCGCCCGCCAGCGCGGGGAGCAGCAGCCCGATCAGCAACGCGACCACCGCGATCACCACCAGCAGTTCGACGAGGGTGAACGCACGCCGGACAAGCATGGCGGATTGTGGGCACGCCGAGCCCTCTTGGCTACCGTGTGCTCGGACAACAGGAGATTCCCCATGACCCGCGCCACAATCGCCCTGCTCTCGATCCCGCTCGCCATTCCGGCCGCAGGGCAAGGAACGGGGCCCGGCGTGCCCGAGTTCGGCGTGCGCGAGGGGTACGTCGTCGAGGTCGCGGTGCCCTCGTTGCCCGGGGCGCGGTTCCTCGCGTTCGACGACCGGGGAACGCTCTACGTCTCACTCCCCGGCCCCGGGCTTGTGCGGACCTTCCACGACCCCGACGGAGACGGGCGATACGAGCCGCTCGGCACCTTCGTCGAGGGCAAGCGCTCCGTCCACGGCCTGTGCTTCGCCGACGGATGGATGTGGTTCAGCACCGAGTCCTCCATCCAC
This sequence comes from Planctomycetota bacterium, assembly GCA_014584315.1. GTDB lineage: Bacteria > Planctomycetota > Phycisphaerae > Phycisphaerales > UBA1924 > CAADGN01. The sequence goes on from JACTNA010000019.1 coordinate 114,579, forward strand.
AAGGGCCGAGACACCAACGGCGACGGCCGGGCCGACGAGGTCATCGACATCCTCACCGAACGCGACCTCCCCACGAGGGGGGGGCACTGGTGGCGTTCCCTCCTCGTCACCGACCGGTACATCTACACCTCGATCGGCGACACCGGCAACATCACCGACGAACGAGACACCGACCGGCAGAAGATCTGGCGCTACAACCTCGACGGCTCCGGCAAGACGCTCTTCGCCGAGGGCCTGCGCAACACCGAGAAACTCCGCGTCCGGCCCGGCGACGACCCCGCCGCCGAACGCCTCTGGGGGTTCGACCACGGCTCGGACTGGTTCGGCCAGCCCATCGGCGACGCCCGCGACAACCAGCCCATCACCGACCTCAACCCGCCCGACGAACTCAACCTCTACGTCAAGGGCGGGTTCTACGGGCACCCCTTCGTCACGGGCCTGCGCGTCCCCCGCTACGAGTACCTCGACCGCTCCGACATCCACGATCTCGCCGCCCGCACGACCCCCCCCGAGTGGTGCGTCGGCGCGCACTGGGCCACCAACGGCTTCGCCTTCATCGATCCCGCACGCAACCGCGGCGCGTTCCCCCCCGACCACAACGGCGACATCTTCATCGCCTGCCACGGATCGTGGAACAGTTCCGTCCCCGTCGGCTACTGCGTCGCCCGAGTCATCTTCGACGACGACCCCCTCGGCGACGGCCGCCCCGTCGGCATGGTCAAGGTCGTCTCCACGCTCAGCCGCGATGGGACGAGAGTCCTCGCCCGACCCGCCGACGCCGAGCAAGGCCCCGACGGCTCGCTCTACTTCTCCACCAGCGGCCGCGAGGGCGCGGTCTACCGCCTCCGGTACCTCGGGAAGAACGAATAACCCGCTCCGCCGACGCGCGCTCACCCAATCGACGCCGCCCGCGCGCGCAGCCCGTCGATCATCCCACGCACTTCCTCCGCCATCCGGGTGTTCGGGAACTCGTTGATGATCCGTTCGCCCACCCGCGCGGCCTGCCCCCACCGCCTGTCGCGCACCGCCAACTTGAACTCGACGCCGAGGTTCTCGCGCGCCTTCCCGATCACGCCCCGCGCCACCTCCCGGAACGGCTCCGCTTCCCCTTCCGTCAGGTACCCGTCCAGTTCCTTGAGCATCGTCATCGCGTCCTCGATGCGGCTCTCCTGCGCCGCCAGCAGGAACCGACGCTCAAGGTCCTCCTTGTACCGCTCGTGCGCCTCATCCACGCGCTTGCGCAGCCCCTGCACGCGGTGCGAGTCGGGGTACAACCGCGACAGCCGACCGGCCTCCGCCCTCGCGTCCTCCCAGCGCCGCTGGATGATCAGCCCGTCCAACTGCGCGATCGCCGCCGAGATCTGACGCTCGTACGCGTCGCGGCGTCCCGCCTCGACCCGGGCACGGAACTCCTCCGCGTCCGTCCGGTACCCGAAGCGATCCGCCAACTCGCGCACCAGCACCAGCGCGGCCTCCCACTCGCCCGCCGCGATGTCCTCCTCGATCGCGCGACGCAGCAACTCCCGCTCACGCCCGCGGTTCAGCACGCGCCGCGCGTCATCCGACAGGGCCTGCAACTCGGCCAGCCGCTCGACCGCGTCGCGGAACTCGGCCGCCGCGCGACCGACGTCCCCGCCCCCGCCGCCGCCACGCACCGACGCGAACGTCACCGGCGCGACCGCCAGCACCAGCACCAGCCCCAGCACGCCCATCGCGGTGAGCGTGGGATCGCGGTGCCACACCCCCCACAGGCACAGCCCAAGCGCCACCAGCGCGGCCGCCCCGTAACTCCACGCCAGCCGAACCGTCGTCTCACGCCATGCCGATCGTGAACCCATGTCGCTCATCCCTGATGACTCCCGGTCCAAACCCTGCCGCCTCAACTCCCGGGCGTCGGATCGCCGCAATCCCGGCTCATCGGCACCAGGCACAGAAACCGAAGCCCGTCCGGCGCGGCCGCCCGGAACTGATGCTCCTCGTTCGCCGGCACGTAGATCACGTCGCCGGACCGGATCGGACGCTCCTGCCCCTCCAGCAGAATCGTCCCCGAACCCGACACCACGAACACCTCGTGCTCGTAGTCGTGCGAGTGCCGGGGCGTGTGGCCTCCCCCCTCCACCCGGAACTGCCGCAGCGCGAAGTTCGGCGCGCCGTCCGCCCTACCCACCATCACCGACATCCGCGCCCCCTTGACCCCCGGCAGGTCCACGGCCGTCAGCGGCGTCTCATCGATGTTCCGGATCAGCGGCATGGGCGGCTCCTGGCCGGGCGAGCGGGGTGGGAGGCTCCCCAAGTCTAACTATGATCGACGGATGCAGCCCGAGCCAGCCCCGACCATCGAGATCGTCACGCTCGGCCCGTGGGAAACCAACTGCCACATCGTCTCCGTGCCGGGGTCCGACGAGTGCTGGATCGTCGATGCCGGCTTCGACCCCGCTCCCCTGATCGACGCCGTACGCCGACGGGGCCTGCGCCCGACCGCCCTGCTCCTCACCCATGCCCACCTCGACCACATCGGGGGGGTAGGCGAAGTTCTAAGGGCATTCCCGGGGACACCCATCTGGCTCCACGCCGCCGAGACCCGCTGGTTGAACGACCCCGAGTTGAACCTCTCCGCCGCCGTAGGCATGCCCGTGACCACCCCCGGCCCGGACCGAACCCTTGAGGGCGGAGAGGAACTGACACTCGCCGGAACAACGTGGCGGGTGCTCCACACGCCCGGCCACTCTCCCGGCGGCATCACGCTCGTCCACGACGCCTCCAACACCGCCATCGTCGGCGACACCCTCTTCGCAGGCTCCGTCGGACGCAGCGACTTCCCCACCTCCGACCCCGATGCCCTGGTGCGCTCCATCCGCGACACGCTCTACGCCCTCCCCGACGACACCCGCGTTCTGCCCGGCCACGGCCCCGCGACGACCATCGGGCGCGAAAAGCGCTCCAACCCGTTCGTGCGCGCCTGACCGCGCTCACGCCTGCCGTGCGACGCCGACCACGCTCTCGATGATCTCGCGCGAGTTCGCGCACCGCGGGCACTTGTGCTGTCCCCCGAGTTTGCCGCGAGACTCAAGCCAGCGGTGAAACGCCCCCACCGGCAGGGGCGTGACGACCGGCGGCGCCATGCCGAGGTCCGCCGTCCGCTTCGTCGTGTAGTCCACGTTCTGCTGCTTCAACGCCCGGTCGAACGCCTCGGCGAAGGCCGGCGGCAGCCCGACCGCGACCTCCACCGCCAGTTCCAGCCCCGGACGCCGACCCTCTCCCGGATACACCGGCGCGGCCGTGAACTCCCCCACCGTCACCCCCGCCTCCCGCGCCGCCGCCGCCACGGCATTCTCCACGTGCTCGACGATGATGTTCTCCCCGAACGCGTTGATGAAGTGCCGATGCCGACCCACGATCCGCAGCCGAGCGGGGCCGCGCGCAGGGCGAGAACCACCCCTCGGGGCGGGGCCTCGCAGGCCGCGCCTCACGCCGGGTACGGAGTCAAACTCCACGACGTCCCCCAGCACGTACCGCCACAGGCCAGCGCAGGTGGACAGCACCACGACGTACCTCACGCCCGGCTCAACGGCGTCGCACGCGAACGCCCGCGGCGAGGCCGAGTCGATCTCCTCGAGCGGCACGAACTCGAAGAAGGTGCCGTGGTCCGCGCACAACCGCAGCGAGGGCTGCGCGACGCCCTCCCGGTTCGGCTCGTCCTGGATCGCCACGAACGCCTCGCTCGCCGGGTACAACTCGATGCGGTGCGGGATGTCCTCGCCCGCGTCCCCCGACCAGAACCGCCGCACGCGAGGATCGAACGGCGCGTACTTCACGCCGCCGTGCACGAAAACCCGCAGGTTCGGCCACAGGTCCCGGATGCACGACGCCGCACGCCCCCGCTCGCGCGCGACTTCGAGCATCCGGTCGAACAGCACCATCGCCCACGACGGCATCCCGCTGATGAACCGCACGTCGTGCTCGACGCACAGCCGCGCCATCGCGTCGATCTTCGCCGGCCAGTCGCTCATCAACGCGATCTCACGCCCCGGCAGGTACACCTCGCTCAACGGCCAGCGGATCAGCCCCGTCACCAGCCCCGACAGGTCGCCCGTGCGCACGCCGTGCTCGTTCGTCTCGACGCTCGTCGAACCGCCGATGAACAGGCAGCGCCCCCCCATCACCCCCGGCAGCGAGATGCCGAACCGCACCGCGTGCGCGAAGATGTCCAGGCTCGCCCGGTAGTTCGACCGCATCATCTCCCGCGAGACGGGGATGAACTTGTCGCCCGCCGTCGTCCCGCTCGTCTGCGCGAAATCCCGCACCAGCCCCGGCCACAGGACGTTCGGCTCCCCCCCCTCGCGCATCCGCGCGATCGGCCCGCGGAAGGCGTACCAGTCCGCGACCGGCGCCTCCGCCCGATACCCCGCCAGCATCTGCTCGTCCGGCAATGACGCGAGCCGTGCGAAGTTGTGCCTGCGCCCGAACTCGCACCCGGCCGCCCGACGCAGCAGCCCCCGCAACTGGGCCGTCTGCACCCGTCCCGTGTGCTCCGCCCACCACCTCGTGTCCGACAGCCTCGCCGCACGACGCACGACGCGGGCGCGCAGCGCGTGCCCCACCAACGAGGTCCAGCGACCCTTCGCCCGCCCGCGCGCCGCGCTGGATCGCTCAGCGGCTGCCACGGCCGTTCGCGCCCGAAGTGCGTTCGTCCAGTTCTTCGGCGAACCGGATCATCGCCGCGGCGAACTCGTCCGGCTTCTCCACCATCGGCACGTGCCCGCACCGGTCGAACCAGACCAGGCGCGCATCCGGCAGCAGCCGCGCGAACTCCTCCGCGGCCTCGGGCGGCGTCACGATGTCGTTGCGCCCCCAGATCAGCAGCGTCGGCGCCTGGATCCGCCCGATCTGTTCCCCGAGGTGGTTCTTGCGGGCCGTCCGCGAGAGCCGCACCATCGCCCGGGCCTTCTCCCGGTGCGTCAACTCGCGGTGCGCTCGGTCGAGGTCCGCCTCTCGGACGTGCATCGGGTCGTAGAACAACTCGCCGATCTTCCGCGCGAGCCACTCGCGGCTGGGCCGGATCTGCACGTCCCGCACCATCGACCGCTCGATCAAACCGCTCGACCCCGCCAGCACCAGCCCCCGCACCAGTTCCGGGCGACGCAGCGCCACCCGCAACGCCACGTGCCCCCCGAACGAGTTGCCCACCAACACCGCCGGCCCGTCGAGATGCCCGTCAAGGAAACGCGAGGTCAACTCCTCCACCCCGTCCACGGAGCAGTCCTCGTCCGTCAGGTCGAGCAGCGGCAGTTCCAGCATCACGCAACGGACCCGCGGGTGGACGCGATTGACCACGTCTTCCCAGTGGTCGTTCAGCCCCACCAACCCGTGCAGGAAGACCACCGGAGGCCCCTCGCCCACCTCCGTCACCTTGGCGCAGACCGGCTGCCCGCTCGCCCCCACAAGGGTCAGCGTGGTTGAGGGAAGGGCCGGTCCTGGGGTGACTTCGCTGGTCGGCATGGTTTCACAAGGGGGCCGATCCGGGGATAGTAACCGCTTTACCGCTCCGGGGCGCACCAGACCCCTTCAGTTCGACCCCTGGACCACACGCCCGTCCTCGAGATGCACGATCCGGTCAGCGCGAGCGGCAACCTCCGGATCGTGCGTGACCATCACGATCGTCCGGGCCGACCCGCCCCGAACCCCCGCGATCGCGTCCAGGATTCGCCGCCCCGTCTCCCGGTCGAGGTTGCCCGTCGGCTCGTCGGCGAGCAGCAGCCGAGGCTCGTTGATCAGCGCACGGGCGATGGCCACCCGCTGGCGCTCGCCCCCCGAGACCTCCGCGGGCCGATGCGAGAGCCGGTGCGAGAGGCCGAACGACGCCAGCAGGTCGGTCGCCCGGGCACGGAGCGCCCCACGCCGCCGCGAGTACCCGAACCGGCCGTGCAGCACCATCGCCCCCAGCAGCACGTTCTCCAGCACGTTCAACTCCGGCAGCAGGTGATAGAACTGGAAGACAAAGCCCACCGACCGCGCCCGGTAGCGGTCGAGTTCCCGGGCCGACATCTCCGAGAGCGGCCGGCCCTCGAAACGGATCGGGTGACGCTCCCCCGCGCCGCTGTCCGGGCGGTCCAGCCCGCCCATGAGGTGCAGCAGCGTGCTCTTGCCCGAGCCAGACGCCCCAAGCACGGCCACCCACTCGCCCTCGCGCACCCCGAGGGTCGCCCCCCGCAGCACCGGCACCTCGACGCGCCCCAGCCGGTAGGTCTTGTGCAGGTCGCGCACGCTCAGCAGCGCGGCTCCCGCGTCGGGCCGGGCGTGGGGAGCGGTCGGAATGCCGGCGTGCTGCGTCACGGTGATCACTCGAACCTCAGGGCGCGGATGGGGTGCATGAACGCGGCGCGCAGCGCGGGAATCAACGCGCCCAGCAGGCACGAGAGCACGCCCCCGGCCAGCACGAACGCCGCCTTGTCCGGCTCGATCCGCCGCGGGATCTCCTTGAACACATAGATCGCCGGGTCCCACACGTACAAGCCGAGGCTCTCGCCCATCCAGTCGTGGATGTCGTTGATGTTCGCCACGATCCCCCACGCCAGCAGCCCTCCCGCCACCGACCCCACCAGCCCGATCGCAGCACCGTAGCGAAGCCACACCCACGCGATCCCCAACGACCCCGCCCCGAGCGCGCGCAGCACCCCGATGTCCCGCGTCTTCTCGCTGATCATCGCCCAGAAGATCGCCAGCACCAGGAAGACCGCGGTCATCGAGATGAACGAAAAAATGAACAGCACCAGCGCGGTCTCCTTCTTCACCGCCGCGATCATCGTCCGGTTCGCGTCCTCCCACGTCTGGATCACGATGACGCCGGGCGACGGCACCTCGCCCGCGTGCGCCGCCGCGAACCCCGCGTAGATGCGCTCCACTCTCGACTTGAACGCCGCCAGGTCCCGGTCCGCCGTCCGTCCCCGCACCAGCACCGCCGTCGTGCGCGCCGGATCGACCTCGTAGCGCTCCTCGCGCTCCCCCTCCTCCTGGGCGAACGGATCGAGCGGCCCGTCGTCCGCGAGCCGAAGCCCCTCGTTCATCTGGAGCATCGACTGCAACGCGTCGAACCGCACCAGCACCGTCTGCCGGTCGATGTCGTACAGCCCGCTCTCGAACTCGTTGGCCACCGGCAGCACCCGCGTCTGCACCTCGCGCGGCCGACCCTTGCTGTCGAGCGGCACGACCCGCAGCGTCAACTCCCCCTGCAACGGCAGGAAGATGTCCGCGTGCGTCAGCCCGCCCTCCGCCGTCTGCTGCGGGATCACCATCGGGATGTAGAACCCGCTCCGCGTGCGCCGGTTGAAGTCCGTCACCTCGATGCCGAGCACCATCGCGGCCTTCCGCTCGCCCGTCTCGGGGTCGGGGCGCGTCAGCGAGAGCCCGTTCTCATACAGCCGACCCCACATGTCCCGCCCGTCCAGCCGGGGGTCCTCGCCGCCGCGGTCCTTCCGAAGCGGCTCGGCCAGCGGCTTCCACCACAGCGTCTGCGCGAACGACGTCACCCGCGCGAAGCCCGGCCCGTCCACGCCGCGCACCGCGACCCCCTCGGTCCGACCGTCCGGGAGCGTGATGATCCCGAACGTCTCGATCAACGGCGTCGCCGCCTCGACCTCGGGGTCCGACTCCAGCCGTGCGATCAGGTCGTCGTAGTGCGGGAACCCCGTGTTCGGCCAGACGATCCGCACGTCCCCGATCAGCGAACGGCCGGACTCCGTCAGCATCCCCAGAAACCCGCCCATCACCGACCACGTGATCAGCACCATCGCCGTGCAGAGCGCAACGCCCAGCGATGCCAGCAGCGGCATCACCTTTGTCGTCAGGTACTTCCGGGTCAGCAACGCCTGGTACACGGCCGCAGTCTAGGGGAAGCGAACCGCGACGAACCGCCCGCGTCCGAGGCCGCTCGCCCTGACGCCGGATGACCCGCGCCCAGCGCCTCCCCCTACGATCTCCGGTGCTCGCCACGCCCCTCCAGGTCGGCCCCGTCCGGCTCGATACCAACCTCCTCCTCGCCCCCATCGCCGGGTGGTGCGACCTCGCCTGGCGCATGACCTGCCGCGAACTCGGCGGCGTCGGGCTGGCCTGCACCGACCTGCTCAGCCCGCGCGGCCTGCTCTGCGGCTCCGAAGCCTCCCTCGACCTCGCACGCACCAACGAGTTCGACCGCCCGATCGGCATGCAGCTGTACGGTTCGGACCCCGCCCTGCTCGCCGACGGCGCGCGATGGTGCGCCGACCACGGCGCCACCGTCGTCGACCTGAACATGGGCTGCCCCGTGGACAAAGTCTGCAAGAAGGACGGCGGGTCCAAGCTCATGTGCGACCCCGCCCGCGCCGTGCGCATCGCCCAGGCCGTGCGGACCGCCCTCCCCGATGCCATCCCCCTCACGGCCAAGATGCGCCTCGGATGGAGCGAGGCCGACTTCGAGCGCGGCGCCGCGTGCTCGCTCGCCGTCCGGCTCGCTCGCGTCGGCGTCGCCATGATCACCGTCCACGGCCGCACCACGGAACAGATGTTCAAGGGCGAGTGCCGGCGCGAAGGCATCCGCCGGGTCGTGGAGGCAGTCGCCGAGGCGACCGGGCCCTACACCGCGACCCCCCGGGGGGGCATCCCCGTGGTCGGCAACGGCGACGTGCGAACGCCCGACGACGCGATCTCCATGCTCCGCCACACCGGGTGCGCCGGCGTCATGATCGGCCGCGGCGCCTTCGCCATGCCCTGGGTCTTCCGACTCGCGTGGCGCGAGCAACTCCGGCTCCGCGGCCTGCCACTGTCGCTCGAAGGCGAACCGACCGAACCCGAGAAGATCGAGATCGTCCGCCGCTACTTCGATCGCATGCTCGAGTTCCGCGGCGAGCAGTACGCGATGCACAAGATCCGCCAGAAGATCGCCTGGCTCGGCAAGACCATCAACGGCTCCCACTGCCGCGAACTGAAGGACGGCGTCCGCCAGGCCGCGACACCGCGCGAAGTCCACCGCGCGCTCGACCATTGGCTCGCCGTCGCCCCCGCGAGCGAGCGAGCGGTTCCCCCGGTTCCGGCGTGAGCCGCCCGATGCTCGGCCTCGCCCGATCGCCCATTCCGCGCCTCGACCATTGATCCCGACCCGCCCCCGCCGGTAGTCTGGCGGTTTCGGGGGCGGCCGCAGTCGCGGGCGGCAAGGAGTGCATCATGGCAAGCCGTCATCCGGCGTGGTTGGCGTTCGCAGCGGCGGCGGTCGCGCTCATCGCGTGGGCGTGCCCGAGCCAGTCGCGCGCCCAGGTGCTCTCCGGCAGCGTGCCGGTCGAGACCTACACGTTCGACGACGACGCCCTCAACGCCCGTGCGGGAGGCCCTGTTGTCGTCCGCGACTTCCCGCTCGGCCCCGGCGGGCGACGCGCCGACCTGCTCCTCACCCGCCTCGTCGTCACAAGCCCTGCGACACGCTTCGCCGTCGGCCGCGCCGGCGAGGCCGACGCCCCGCTCGATTTCGACCCCTCCTCGGTCACGCTTCTGCGAGGAACCGTGATCGGACAGCCCGGATCGCGCGTCTTCATCGCGTTGGGCGCGACAGCCGCCAACGGCTACGTCGAGGCGACCGGCGAACGCTTCGGCGTTTCGTCGCGTCTGCCCGGCGGCGGCGCGACCCGCGCGGGCGAGGTGGGTGTCTTCGCCGTGCGCCCCGGCGGGACGCTCCTCCCGCCCGGCGTCGAGTTCTGCCGCGTCGTCCGCCACGACGAGGAGCCGGCCCCCGATACCCGCGGCGCGCCCGACCAGCCCACCAACCTCTACCGGGTCATCGAACTCGCCATCGAGACCGACTACGAGTACTTCCTGCTCTTCGGCGACCTCGAGGCCGCCGCCGAGTACATCGTCATGCTCTACGGCGCGGTCTCCGACGTCTACCTCCGCGAGATGAACGCCCGCTTCGAACTCACCTACGTCCGGCTCTGGGACAACCGCGACGACCTCTACCAGGGGAACGAGAACCCGCTCGGCGCGTTCCGCAGCCACTGGAACAACAACATGCAGCACGTCCACCGCGACACCGCCCAGTACCTCAGCGCAAGACGGTACCTGAGCGCGGGCGGCGTCGCCTACCTCAGCGCCCTGTGCACCAACAACGGCTATTCCTGGTCCGGCTACACCCTCGGCTTCTTCGCCGACCCCGACCGCCCGGACGTCTTCAACCAGGACGTCATCGTCCCGGCCCACGAACTCGGCCACAACTGCGGCACGCTCCACACCCACGACTACGGCGTCGACAACTGCGCCAACGCCGACCCCGTCCCGAACCGCGGCGACATCATGAGTTACTGCTCCCAGACCGTCAGCGGCGGCAAGGCCAACATCGACATGCGCTTCCACCGGCTCACGCGACGCGCCATGCACGAGCACATGGCCACGCGGAACTGCCTCACACTCGACTGCAACCTCAACGGCATCCCCGACAACGAGGAGATCGCCGACGGCCTCGCCCAGGACGCCAACGCCGACGGCATCCCCGACGACTGCCAGGACTGCAACGCCAACGGCACCCTCGACCCCGACGAGATCGCGCTCGGACTCGCCCAGGACGCCAACGGCAACCTCATCCCCGACGAGTGCGAGCCGGACTGCAACGCCAATGGGCTGCCCGACGCCTGGGACACCTACACCGAACTCGATGCCGACTCCGACGGCGACACCGTCCCCGACGCCTGCCAGGCCGATTGCGACGCCGACGGCGTCTACGACTACGCCGCCATCCAGGCGAACATGCCGCTCGACATCGACCGCGACGGCATCCTCGACGCCTGCCAGGATTGCGACGCAGACGGCGTCATCGACCTGCTCGCCCTCGACGCGGCGCGCTTCTGCTTCGTCGCCAGCCTCACCCAGCCGGAAGTCCGTGCCTGCCATTCCGTGACGGGCGTTGTCGCGGGCGTCTCGCCCCCGGCCGTCAGCGTCGGCCACGACCTCGTCATCACGCCCGATCGCCGCGTGCTCGTCTCCAGCGGCGCGGACCACCGCGTCGTTGAGTTCGACCGCGCCGGCAACCTCGTCGGCGACTTCGTCCCTTCCGACGGCACACTCTCGACGCCCACAGCCATGGTCGCCACGCCCCGCGGCACGCTCCTGGTCGCCTCGCTCGACACCGCGAGCGTTCACGAGTACGACCTCGCGACCGGACAGCACCTCGGCGCGCTCGTCCAGCCCGGCGCGGGCGGGCTGATCGAACCGTGGGGCATGACCATCTCCCCGGCGGGCACGCTCGTCATTGCCGCGGGCGACAACCGCGTGCGAGAGTACGATCTGAGCACCGGCGAGTTCATCCGCACGATCGTCGGTTCGAACAACGGGAACCTGAACCAGCCGCGCGGCATCGTGTACAACCCCATCACCGGAGACCTGCTCGTCGCCAGTTACGGCTCCGACCGCATCCTCGCCTACGACGCCGCGACCGGCGAGCCGAAGGGCAAGTGGAACCAGGGCGGCACCGCGACCGTCCTCACCCTCGAAGAGCCGTGGGGCCTGCGCGTCGGGCCCGACGGCGGCGTCTACGCCTCGACCAGCCACGTCCACCGCGACACCGGCGGCCTCCACGTCACACGCGCACGCGTCTACCACTTCGACGCACGGAACGGCTACTACATGCGCGCCTTCATCGTCGGCAACGACACCGACATCTGGCGGCCCAGCGCGTTCGACTTCATGCCCGACGCCGGGACCGACTGCAACCTCAACGGCGTCCCGGACCCCTGCGAGATCGCCGACGGCCGCGCCCAGGACTGCAACGCCAACGGCATCCCCGACTCCTGCGACATCGCCTCGGGACGCAGCGACGACGCCAACCGCGACGGCATCCCCGACGAGTGCCAGTGCCTCCCCGACTTCAACGGCGACGGCGCCGTCAACACCATCGACCTCTTCGCCTTCCTCAACGCCTGGGTCGCGGGGGACGAGTCCGCCGACGTGAACGGCGACGGCCTCGTCAACACCATCGACGTCACCGTCTTCCTCAACCTCTGGGTCGCAGGGTGCTGAACCGACCCCAGGCACCCGCACAGCCGTCAGAACTCGCCAAGGCCCGAGCGCCCGCGCGGGTTTTTCCCCCAATCCCGCCAGAGTTCCGCGGACCGGCCCGATCCTCCGCGTAGACTCCCTCCGCGGCCACAGTGCCCGCTCGCACGGGGCGCCGCGCTCGCGCGGGGGTCGGCCGCTGCCGGCGGCGATCGGAGGCGCACCATGCGAAGACTGCCCCTCGCTCTCACGATCTGCTCCGCGTGTGCGATGGCAAGCCACCACGCGATCGCCCAGGACGCCGATCCCGTCGCTCGGGCCGCGCCCGCCGAGCGTCTCCCCGCCCCTCGCATCACGTTCGACCGCGCCCTGCACGACTTCGGCTCCATCCTCGACGAAGACGGCGTCGAAACTCGCTTCACGTTCGTCAACGACGGCGACGCGACGCTGCGCATCCTGGGCCTGACCCCCAGTTGCAAGTGCACCACCGGCGAGGTCCTCGACGACGAAATCGCTCCCGGCGAACGCGGCACCCTGGTCGTCACGTTCAACCCCGAGGGCCGCGAAGGCCCGCAGGCGCAGTTCATCAGACTGACGACCAACGTTCCCGACCACGAGACCGTCAGGGTGGACATCAGGGCCGACGTGCGCAAACTCGTCTTCGCCGTTCCCCGCGCCGCCGGCTTCGGCACGGTGGAGAAGGACCACGTCGCCGAGACGACGATCCACGTCGCCGGACGCACCGAGGAGTTCCGCGTCCTCGAGGCCGTCGCCGACAACCCCGATCTCATCCGAGTCGAGATCGGCGAGACCGAACTTCACGAGTTCGAGGGCGAGCCGGAGCCGCTGCGACGCACGGCCCTGAAGGTCCGGCTACTCAAGGGCGCGCCCATCGGCCTCGTGCGACAGTTCTTCACCGTCCGCACCAACGACCCGCGCCGCGAGACGCTCCGTATCGACGCCGTCGCGACCGTGATGGGCGACATCGAGGTCACCCCATCGCGCGTGCAACTCGGCGCGGTGGTCGTGGGCGAGTCGGTCGAGCGCGACATCGTCGTCCGTTCACGATCGGGCACGCCCTTCACCATCCGGGGCGTCACGAAGACCACCGCGGACCCCGACGCCTGTGCCGTGACCGTCACCCCTCAGCCGAACCCCGACGGCGGGATCCCCACGGCGTACACCGTGACCCTGCGCATCACGATGCCTGAGCACGGCCGGGCGGTGCGAGGGCACCTCACCATCACGACCGACGTGGACCGCGAGTGGACCAAGACCGTCATGTACGGGGCATCTCCCCGGCGTCGGCACGCCCCCGAAGGCGACGCCCCGGCCCCCGCAGCACCGGACGACCGCTGAACCGGCAGGACGAACCCACCCCGCACAGGCCGCCGGAGGCCGACGCCCGGGCCTCGTCGAAGAGTGAGGAAGAGGGCTGATCGGGGCGATAGACTTTACGGTGCCACCGGCTCACCACTTCGGGCGTATCAGTCGGTACGCCGATGAGACCGGGATCACGTTCTTGTTTGGAGTTTGACCGGGCACGGGCGGGCGGATCACGCGACCGTGCCGGGACCGACCGACGGAGGCGAGCCATGCGGGTGTCTGCGATCGCGACGTGCATCTTCGTCCTCACCGTTCCGGCCGCCATGGGAACGGCTCAGTTGCTGGATCAGGCGGACGCCCCCAACCGGCTCCCGCCGACGCTGGAGGAGCGCGTGCCGCCGCGCATCGCCTTCGACCGCGAGCGCCACGACTTCGGGCTGATCCTCGACACCGAGAAGTCCGAGACCGAGTTCACGTTCGTGAACGAGGGCCCCGGCCTGCTCCGCATCGAGAGCGCGAAGGGGAGTTGCAACTGCACCGTCCCCGCCCTCAGCAAGACGCAGTTCAAGCCCGGCGAGAGCGGCACGATCAAGGTCGTCTACGACCCCAAGAACCGCGCGGGCGACCAGCACCAGACCGTCACCGTCGTCACCAACGACCCCGAGCGCCGGACCGTCCAACTCGTCGTCGCCGCCAAGGTGCGACCCTCCGTCATCATCGAGCCGCGCATGGCGCACTTCGGCCCGATCGCCAAGGACACCCCGGCCGAACTCACGATCCGCGTCGCCGGCCGCACCGACGATTTCGCGGTGGCCGAAGCCGTGAGCGACAATCCCGACCTCTTCTCCGTCGTGCTCGGCAAGACCGAGCCGTTCAAGTTCGAGGACGAGCCGGAACCGCTCCGCACGACGACCATCACCGTCAAAATGCGTCCGGGCGCGCCCATCGGCCTCATCCGCAACTACCACCTTCGCCTGCGCACCAACGACCCCAAGAACGAGCACCTCCAGGTCGAACTCCTCGCCCAGCACCTCGGCGACATCGAAATCCTCCCCGAGCGAGTCTCCTTCGGCGCGGTCCGCATCGGCGATACCTTCGAGCAGGAGGTCGTCATCCGATCCCGCACCGGCACCCCCTTCACCATCCTCGACGTCGAGGACCGCAACCCAGACCCCGACGCCGTCAAGATCACGCTCGCGCCGCAGGCTCCCAACGGCGGCAGCAAGGCCCCGGCCTACGTCCTCCGCATCAGCGGGCAGATCGGCGAGAACGGGCGCGGCGTCCGCGGCCTGCTCATCGTCCACACCGATGTCGAGCGCGAGCAGACCATGAGCATCCCCTACTTCGCCTCCGTCCGCCGCAACTGACAAACCCGGCCGCACCATGACCGAGCACGACGCGATGCGAGATGGCCGGTCCTGCGCCGTGAGACCGGGCGGGGTGTCGCCAGTCCTCACCCGCGCGCTCGCCCTCTTCGGCCTCTCGGTCCTGATCGCCGGCGCGCACTGGTGGACGACCCCCAACGTCCGTGTCCGCGCCGGCGAAGGACGCGCCGAAGGCGCCCTCGTCACTCCGCCCCACCGCCCACCAACCGATCCACAGGACACGACCGACGCCCCGAACCGAACGCCCGGGCAGGCGCAGCCCGACGACGCCGCCGCTCTCGCCGCCTGGCTCGACTCGCTCCCCACCGACATCGGCACCGACGCCGCCTTCCGCCTGTGGGACGAGAACCTCGCCCTCTTCATCGACGCCCGCCCCGTCGAGGAGTACGAGGCCGGCCACGTCCCGGGCGCGTTCAACGTGCCCCCCTCGAAGATCTCCGGCATCTCCGCCCTGCTCGACTTCATGGGGCCGGGCGACCGCGTCGTCGTCTACTGCGAGGGCGGCTCCTGCGACGCCTCACACCTCGTCGCCATCCGCCTCGAAGACCTCGGCATCACCACCGTCCACATCGACGTGGACGGCTACCCGGGCTGGACCGCCGCCGGGCACGAGACGGCCGACGGCCCCGATGAACTGCTGAGGTGGGACGAATGAGCGGCCCCCCCACCGCCATCAGGGCTTTGCTCCTGCTCATCCGCCTCGCGATCGCGGGCGTCTTCGCCTTCGCCGCCACCCTCAAGATCGCGGACCCTCAGGCCTTCGCCTTCAGCATCCACGGCTTCAAGATCGTCCCCGAACCACTCGTCCCCGCCGCGGCCTTCGTCGTGCCGTGGACGGAGATGATCTGCGCCGCCGCGCTCGTCTTCGGCCTCTGGTCCCGCTCCGCCGCCCTCATCCTCTCCGCCATGCTCGCCGCCTTCATCGGTGCGATCGTCTCCGCTCTCCTTCGCTCCGGCGTCGACCCCAAGTGCGGCTGCTTCGGAGACTTCGGCCTCCTCTGCCCGCCCGACAAGATCGGCTGGTGCAACGTCGGCCAGAACGCCCTCCTCCTCGCCGCCAGCCTCGCCCTGACCGTCTGGGGCGGCGGACTGCTCAGCATGGACGCTCTTGCCTGCCGCCGTCGTGCCCGTGAGGCGTAAACCCTCACCCAACTCCCGCTCCACGGGGCGGGGCCTCTCCAGGCCCCGACTCGAATAGACCGCCGCCGCCCCCCCACCTATCGTTCCTCCACGACACCGTCGCCCGGGCCGTCGCCCGGGCCGCACAGACCACGACGGAGCGATCCATGAGCAGGTTCTCCCGGTTCCAGGCCCCCACCAAGACCAACGTCGTCAAGACCTCCGGCAAGGGCGTCGAGTACGTCGACTGGAAGGACTACGACACGCTCCGCCGCATGATGAGCCCGAACGGCAAGATCTACGGCCGCAAGCGCCTCGGCACCTCCGCCCGCGAGCAGAAACTCGTCGCCCAGGCCATCAAGCGCGCCAGGTACATGGGCCTCCTGCCCTACACCTCCGCCACGCTCTGAGCCGATCGTGCCCGACACCTCCGCCACCGCGGCCACGCGCCAACGCGACTACTCGCGGGTGCTCCCCGACATCGCGCCGGCCGCGTCGCGCGAGGTCCGGATGCAGGCCCTCGCCGATGCTCTCTGGGACGCCTTCGCGAACGAGGGCTACTCGTGGGTCGGCTTCTACGTGAAGCCCGCCGACCGCGACGAACTCATCCTCGGACCACGCCGCGACAAGCCCGCCTGCTCGCCCATCGGCCTGCACGGCGCGTGCGGCCGCGCGTGGCGTGATCGCTGCGCCCTCGTCGTCCGCGATGTCGCATCCCTCGGCGAGCGCTACGTCGCCTGCGACCCACGCGACCGCTCGGAAGTGGTCGTCCCCATGCTCGACCCGAGCGGCGAGTGCTGGGGCGTCCTGGACGCGGACAGCCACGAGGCCGGCGCGTTCACCGAGCACGACGCCGCCGCGCTCGCGGAACTCCTCATCCGCGCGGGGCTGTCATCCGCGTCCGTCGCCACGCGAGGCGCGGTCCTGATCTGAAGCCGCGTGCATCACGGGCACGCGCCCGGGCGCCCCGCCCCCGCGTGCCGGCTCACGGCGCGGGATCTCTGAACAACGCGACGCACGCCGAGAACCCGTGCAGGAACGACTCGTCCCCCACCGGCCCGATCTCGCCAGCCCCGAACATCCCCGCCAGCGGCACCGACCCCCGCGCCGGCTCGATCGGCGCGCCCCCCTTGGCACGCTCCTCTCCCGCGCGCTCCGGCGCGAAGGCCCGTGACACCGCCTGCGCGTCGTGCCCCGGACGCCCGAACAGTCCCGACCCGCGCCCGTTGCACGTCACCAGCAGCGCGCCCGCCGGGCGTTCGTGCAGTTTCTGGGCGTCGAGCAGCAGCGCGAGGTCCTCGTCCGCCGTCGCCGCATCGCGCACGTGCAGGCGCACCGTCTGCCCCGTGCGCACCGCGTCGCCCAGCGCGATCGCTCCCGTCGCCTCGTCCGCCCCCGCGACGTTGCGGATCAGGAAGTCGCCGCGCCCGAAGCGTTCCTTGTACTCGTTCACGACCCGCCCGACGAACAACCCGCGCTTCACCTGCTCGCGCCCCCGCTCGTCGAGCGACTCGACCACCTCGCACACCACCTCCACCGCAGGCCGTCCGCTCAGTTCGAACACCACGTTGCGCTTGGACCGCGTCACCAAGAGGTTCGGCCCGATCGGCCGGCACCCCTGGCTCACGACCGTGTCCACCCGCACCGGCCCCGCGATGCTCACGCCCACCGCCCCCGACCGCTTCACCACCCCGTCGATCAATAGCGCGTTCTGCCCGGGGCCGCGCCCCCCCGAGACCACGCCCCCGAAGATCGACCCGATCGGACGCCCGTCGCGCCCGCGCCGCCGAGCCGCGCACAGCCCCGGCAGCGTGTTCAGCACCGGCACGCTGAAGGCGTCGGCAAAGACGAGCGTGCAGCGCAGGTCGTCGCTCGCCCCGATCGCCCCCCCGACCACCGCGACCTGCTCCGGATTCGTGGGGTCCGCCGGACCCAGCAGCGCCTCGTCGAACCCGTGCAGCCGCACGCCAGGCAACGACGCCGCCAGCAGCGACACCCCCGGCTGCCGCTCCAACTCGACCCGTCCCCCGATCACCGACTCGGTCGTCACGCCCACGAGCTGGCGCGGCGAGAGCGTCTTCGCGATGATCTCCCCCAGCCCCCCCAGCACTCGCGCGTGATGGGCCGACGCAAAGAGCAGGCACAGATCGACGCCCTGCGAGCCGTCCAGATCGGCGGCCGCCTGCTCCGCGACCTGCTTCGCCGCGGTGAACGGGTCCAGGTGGCCCGACAGCCCCGAACCCATCCGCACGCCGCGCACAACCCCCGTCTCCGGCATGGCCAGACTGTATGCGGGCCGAGCGTCACTCCATCCGCATGGTGGACTCTGGCGTCTCGGCTCCGACGCCGTCTTCAGGACGCAGGATATCGATCCGGTGCGGCACGACGATCCGCAGCCCCAGCGACTCGTCCATCCGCGACTCGCCGACGACGCCCACCACCCGACCCACTTTCGCCCCGAGGTCGAAGCGATCGTCCGGGAGCACGTACCCGATCGTGCGCGGGCTGACGCCGCCGACGGACACGATCCGGTACATCAGCGGCAGCCGACGCCCGTCGTACAGCGAACTCGGGACCACGCGCCCGACAAACTCGTACCCCCGCGTCCGCTCCAGCGCGGCGATCCGCTCCGCGACCCGCGACGACTGCGTCTCCGTCTCCGCGCGCATCGCCGCCAGCCGGGCCCGCGTCTCGCGCAGCCTGATCCACAACTCAACCACCGCCAGCCGCTGCTCAAGGCCCCGCCGAAGCCCCTGCGAGAGCGGCGAGTCGTCCAGCGCTTCCATGCCCCGCCTGATCTCCGCGGCCAGTTCGCTCAACTCCGCCGCGTCCGGGTCCTGCTGGCGCAGTGACTCGAACGCCGCTTCCAGCGCATCGAACGTGCCGACCGGACGCTCCGTCTCGGGCAAGGGCGCGGTCTCCTCCGCGGCCGGCGGCGCCGTCACCGGGGGCGTCGGCGCGGGATCCTCCACCTCCGTCGCGGGAGCCGTCCTCGGCTCGGCGGCCGGCGCATCCGGCACGACCGGCGCCGCCTCCCCGTCTGTTGGCGGCGCCTGAACCGGCGGCTGCACGGCCGGCGCGCCGGGCGACGACTCGTGCGCCCGCACCTCGTCCGCCGTCGCCGTCCGCAGGTTGTTCGACGCGATGTAGGCCCGCGCCCCGGCCGGCGGCTCGATCTCGTACCCCACGATCGCGTTGTCGCGGTTGCGCACGGGCTGCACGACCTTCAGCGTCGCCCCCGGCTCCAACTCCGATCCTTCCGGCATCAGCCGCTGCCAACTCGCCCCCCACCCCGCCACCATGCTCCGGGCCTTGAGCGCGCTGCGGCGCGTCAGCCGCGCCGTCTCGCCCTCGACCTGCACCTCGCGCGCATCGACGAACGCCGTCACGCCCGCCGGGTACGCCACCCGCGCCCACCCGTTCCCCTCGGCGTCCACGCGGACCACCTGCCCGCGCTTCAGTTCGGCGACCTTGTAGTAATCCGCCATGTCCCCGCTGCGCATCGCCGCGCCGTCCACCGTCACCACCGCGTGGTACGGCTCCACGGGCCGCACCTGTGCGTGCGCCGGGCGTGCCGCAACGAGTGCGGCGGCGACGAACGAGACCAGGCTCAGAGCGATCGTGAATCCGCGGGACATGGCGTGCGCCTCCGTGATCCGCGCCGGCCGTCCTTGGTGCCCGTGACAGGCCGCTAAGCCGCCACAGGGGCATCCGGCGCTGGTGGACGTGAGTCTACCCGGGCCGGCCCGCGCGTGCGTGCCTTTGACCGGGCGGCGTGCGGCGGCTAGGTTGTCCCCACGAATGGACGCCACCCTGCCACGGGCCGTGCCGCGGATACTGCTCATCTGCGGGCTGGCCGCGGCGGTGGGCGGGTGCGCCTCGCCCATCGCTCCCCGAACCGAAGCGGACCTCCGCCGATCCGTCGTCGAAGCGGTGCGCCGCGAGATGACCGAGGCGGAGCGCGACCCCGCGCGCCGCGCCACCACCCGCAGCGCGGACGCCCAACCCCTGCCGATTCCCCCGCACCTGATGGCCGAACTCGACCAGATGGCCGGCCCCGGCTCGCGCAACGTCGCCGCCACGCCGCTCACTCCGGACCTGCTGGGCCTCCCGCAGCGCACCGTCGCCGTGAGCCTCGAACGCGCGGTGCGCTCCGCGGTCGAGAACAACCTCGAAGTGCAGTTCGCGCGCATCGCCCCCGCGATCGCCCAGAGCCAGATCGTCGCCGCCGAGGCCGCCTTCGACTGGACCTTCTTCTCCAACCTCCAGTGGACCAACCAGGACCAGATGCGTCCGGCCCAGTCCACGTCCGGATTCCCGATCGGCACCGGACTCGACCAGCGCCAGATCGTCGAGTCGTCCACCGGCCTCCGCCGCCAGTTGACCAGCGGCGGCCGCCTCACCGTGCAGCAGGACCTTATCTACACCGACTTCGCCACGCCCGGCCAGTCCTTCTCGCCCGACCCCGCGACGACGCTCACCGTCAGCGCACAGATCGACCAGCCCCTGCTGCGCAACTTCGGCTCCGACGTCGCGCTCGCGCAGGTCCGCCTGAACCGCAACGCCGAGCGGAACAGCGTCGCGCAACTGCGCCGCGACCTCATCCGCCTCACGAACGACACCGAGCGCGCCTACTGGGAACTCGTCCGCGCCCACCACGACGTCGCCATCCTCCTTCGTCTCCTCGAGCGCGGCGAGCAGGTCCGCGACATGCTCCGCATCCGCCAAGAGGAGGGCCTCGACGCCCGCCCCGCCAACGTCGCCGAGGCCATCGCCCGCGTCGAGCGCCGCAAGTCCGACGTCATCGCCGCGCAGGTCACGCTCCGCCAGGCCAGCAACCGCCTCAAGGTGCTGATGAACGACCCCGACCTGACCGTCGGCTCCGAGGTGCTCGTCCTGCCCGTCGATCAACCGATCGACGCCCCCATGGAGTTCAGCCTCCTCGAAGCCCTCTCCACCGCGCTCGCCCAGCGCCCCGAGATCGAGCAGGCCGTCATATCCATCGACGACACCTCCATCCGCCAGGTCGTCGCCGCCAACCAGCGACTCCCGCAACTCGACATGCGCGGCCAGATCCGCTTCCACGGCATGGACGACGACCTGAGCGTCTACGACAGCGTCTTCGACGGCACCTTCGTCGATTACATCGTCGGCCTCTTCTTCGAGCAGCCCATCGGCAACCGTGCCGCCGAGGCCGGCTTCCGCCAGCGCAGGCTCGAACGCATGCAGGCCGTCATCTCCTACCGCAACACCGTGCAGGGCATCGTCCGCGAAGTCAAGGACGCCCTCGATTCGGTCACGCTCAACTACCAGCTCATCGCCCAGACCCGCCTCTCTCGGATCGCCTCCGCCGAGTCACTCCGGGCCTTGCAGGTCGAGAACGAACTGCTCACCGGCCTCACCGCCGAGCGCCTCGCCCTCGAACTCAACCAGCAGGAATCCCTCGCGGCCTCCGAGCGCGCCGAGATGGAGGCCCTCGCCAACTTCAACGCCTCCATCAGCCAGTACCACGCCGCCGTCGGCACGATCCTCGAACGCAACCGCATCGAGTTCGTCGTCCCCGACGCCGACGAGGCCCTCGCCGGACGAACGCGCGGTCGCGCTCGCGCCGAGCCGGAATAAAGTCCCCCATGGACGCCGGCCCCGAGCAGATCGCCGAGGCGGTGCGCCGCCTCAGCGCGGGCGGCGTCGTCGCATTCCCCACCGAAACCGTCTACGGCCTCGGCGCGGACGCCCTCAACCCCGACGCCGTCGCCCACGTCTTCCGACTCAAGGGACGCCCAGCCAACAACCCGCTCATCGTCCACGTCTCCGGCCCCGCCATGGCCCGCGAGGTCGTCGCCGAGTGGACGCCCGACGCCGACCGCCTCGCGGACGCCTTCTGGCCCGGCCCGCTCTCCATCGTCCTCCCCAAGGCCGATCGCGTCCCCGACATCGTCACCGCCGGCGGCCCGACCATAGCCGTCCGCTGCCCGGACCACCCGCTCACGCTCGCCCTGCTCGAAGTCTTCAACGGCCCGCTCGTCGGCCCCAGCGCGAACCCCTCCGGCTTCATCTCCCCCACCACCGCCGACCACGTTCGCGCTGCCTTCACCTCCCCTTCTCCGCGGGGCGGGGTCTTTCCAGGCCCCGCTGTATCCCCCCCCGGAGTCTTCATCCTCGACGGCGGCCCCTGCCGCGTGGGCATCGAGTCAACCGTCACCTCGCTCGCCGAAAACCCGCCGCGCATCCTGCGCCCGGGCATGGTAAGCCCGGAGCAGATCGCCGCTGTCATCGGCAAGCCGATCATTGAAGCCCCCCCCGCGCCCGCGAGCGACGCCGCCCCGCGCGCTTCGCCCGGACTCATGCGCTCGCACTACGCCCCGCGCAAGCGCGTCGTGCTCGCGCCGTGCGAACTGGCCGGCATCGACCTCTCGCGGCCGATGACCGTCATCGCCGTGCGCCCCGTCCACGCCGCGCCGACGGTTCGTCTGATCGCCATGCCCGCCGATCCCGCCGACTACGCGCGGGCCCTCTACGCCGCCATGCGCGATGCCGACGCGCACGGCCCCGGCGATCTCATCGTCATCGAGACGCCGTGGACGCACGCCGAGCCGTCCGAGCCATGGCGGGGCGTCGCCGACCGCCTGCGCCGCGCCGCCGCCCCGCGCGACTGAACACCGCCCGCGATCGAGCCGATCCCGCCGTGGGGTGCGCTATCCTTGCCCCCCGAAACCAGCCCGAGCCGGAGGAACCCCGCATGGCCGCCCCCGTCCGCGTCGCCCTCGCCCCGGGCGACGGCATCGGCCCCGAGATCACCGACGCCGTCCTCGCCGTGTTCGAGGCCGCGGGCGTCGTGCGCCACGTCGAGTTCGTGCCCGTCGAGATGGGCCGCGCGGTCTTCGAGCGCGGCGACTCGCGCGGCGTCACCGACGAAGCCCTTGCCGCCGTCGAGGACTGCGGCATCGTCTTCAAAGGCCCCATGGAGACGCCCAAGGGCGGCGGCGGGAAGTCCATCAACGTCACCCTCCGCAAACTCTACTGCGCCTACGCCAACATCCGGCACTTCCGCGCCCTCCCCGGCGTCGAGACCGTCTTCTCCCGCGCCGGCGTCCCCGTCAACTTCTACGTCGTCCGTGAGAACGTCGAGGACACCTACGGCGGCATCGAGCACCGGCTCACCAACGACGTCATCGAGTGCAAGCGGCTCGTCTCCGCGCCCGGCTGCGATCAGGTCCACCGCGCCGCCTTCGAACTCGCGCGCCGCCTCGGCCTCTCCCGCGTCACCTGCGGGCACAAGGCCAACATCATGAAGATGACCGACGGCCTCTTCCTCGAACGCTTCCACGCCACCGCCGCCGACTACCCCGGCATCCGGCACGAGGACGTGATCATCGACGCCCTCTGCATGAACCTCGTCCTCCGTCCCCACACCTACGAACTCGTCGTCCTCCCCAACCTCCAGGGCGACATCGTCTCCGACCTCGCCGCGGGGCTGGTCGGGGGACTCGGGTTCGCCCCCAGCGCGAACATCGGCCAGCACGTCTCCATCTTCGAGGCCGTCCACGGCTCCGCCCCCGACATCGCCGGCAAGGGCGTCGCCAACCCCACCTCCCTCCTCCTCTCGGGCCTGATGATGCTCCGCCACGTCGGCCTCGTCCGCATCGCCGCCACGGTCGAGAACGCCCTCCTCGCCACACTCGAGGACGGCGTCCGCACCGCCGACTTCGGCGATCCCGCCCGCGAGCCGGTCGGCACCATGCCCTTCGCGCGCGAGATCGTCTCCCGCCTCGGACGAGCGCCCCGCGCCGCGCCCGCCGTCCCAGTCCCCGAACGCGACACGGCCCCCTTCACGCGCCCCGAGCGACCACGCATCAACACCCTGATCCGCACCTTCACCCAGGTCGTCAGCCACCACGCCGGATGCGACGTCTACATCGAGACCACCATCAGCCCGGCCGAACTCGCCGCCCACCTCGAACGCCTCTGCGAGCACTCGCCCTTCACGCTCACCATGATGTCCAACCGCGGCACGCAGGTCTGGCCCTCAGGCTCCGTCTTCACCGAGGTCGTGGACTACTACCGCGTCCGCTTCGAACTCCGCAACCCCGCCGAGATCGGCCGCTACGGCCAGAGCGCGGCCATCGCGCTCCTCGGCCGCATCGCCGAAAAGTTCCCGGTGACGGACTTCCAGCCGCTCAAGGTCTACGACGGCAAGCCCGGCTTCAGCCTCGCGCAGGGGCAGTAGTCTTCCGCGGGATCACCCGCGGCGCGAACCGCGGCGTCGTCCGCGAGTAGTGCTCGTAGTCCTCGCCGTACAGGCCCTTCAAGTCGCGCTCCTCGAAGCGCACCGCCACGAAGATGTACGCCGTCAGCAAAGCGGCGAAGAGCAGGTGCGATACCGTCATGTGCGGCGTCGACCAGAACGCCAGAATCCAACCCGTGTACAGCGGGTGACGGACCGACTTGTACAGCGCCCGGGTCTTGAACGGCAGCGGCCGGTACGGCTCGCCCTTGAAGTGCAGCCACGCCTGCCGCAGCCCGAACAGGTCGAAATGGTC
The DNA here is from genome assembly GCA_014584315.1 of Planctomycetota bacterium. GTDB lineage: Bacteria > Planctomycetota > Phycisphaerae > Phycisphaerales > UBA1924 > CAADGN01. The sequence continues at coordinate 138,955 of JACTNA010000019.1, forward strand.
GGTCATGAACGACGCCAGCGGCACCAGCAGCCACCCCGCCGCGAAGAGCGTCCACAGCACGATCCGCCCCACCTCGTGCTCCACGTGCCACACCACGCCGCCCATCGGCCTCCACTGCCAGAACAGCAGGATCACCAGCAGGTTCGAGACGAGCACATACGTCGCTCGCTCCGCCGCCGGATGCACGAACCGCGTCCACCACCGCTTGAACCACTGCCGCGCCATCACGCTGTGCTGCAAGCCGAACACCGCGATCAGGCCCACGTTCACGCCCAGCGCGAGCCACAGCGGGTCCGACCGCGGCCCGTCCAGCGTCGTCGGCACGAGGAACCCCCCCACGAACGCGCACGCGTACGCAAACACGCCGAGGAACATCACCCAGCACGCCAACGCATAACCCACGATCAGATACCGCTTCATGATCCGACTCCTTGTGAGAACTCCCCCGGACCGAGCGCTCACGCTCAGCCGGACCGGACAAACCTCGACGGACGCGCCCCGCGCCCCACGCACGCACCGCCGACCCCGATCGGTCCCCCGTCGCCCCGCCCCCCCACCTTCACCGAGAGGAACGCCCCCCAACCCTCGGGCAACCGATGGTCCGAGACGATCATGTACAGACCCGCCCGCATCGACTCACGATACCACGACCCGCTCCGATCGCACAAGCCGCTCGATCGGACGGGGGGGGTGTAGACAAGGCGCCTCCCCCGGGTGCGCACCGCCCCGCGCGGCGTCGCCCGCGCGGCACACAAGCGGTACCCGCGCGTGCGAAGTTCACCGCACGCACGCCCGAACGCGCCCGCATCGATCCAGTAGACGTAACGATGCGCGGGTTCCGCGCAGTGGTCGGGCTTCGGTGCGGTGCGAATCACGGACGCCTCCTTCCGGCTCGGCCGGGCCGTCGCACGCCGCCGGGCGGCTGAGCGACCACCAAGCATTCGGAAGGAGACGCCCCAGGGGGACTTGACTCGTGGTCCAAGGCGACTTGACCCCGGGTCAAGCCGCCGGCGCGATCACCCCTCGCGACGCAGCCGGTCCACGGACCCGTCCGAACGCTCGACGAAGACCTCGTCCGCCTCCGTCAGGAACAGCCCGTGGTCCACCACGCCCGGGATCGAGTTCAGCGCGGCGTCCAGTTCCTCCACGTCATGCTCCCCCAGCGCGACGTCCACGATCAGGTTCCCGTTGTCCGTGATGAACAACTCCCCCTTGATCGTCCGCCTGACGACCCCGTTCAGCCCCAGCGAGCGCAACTCCGACCGCACCGCCGACAGCCCGAACGCCAGCACCGCCACCGCCAGTGTCGTCCGGGTCCCCAGCCGATCGACCAACTTGCTCTCGTCCACCATGTAGATGCGCCGCTTCGAGGCCCAGGCCACGATGCGCTCGCGCGTCATCGCCCCCCCCGCGCCCTTGAGCATCCGCAGGTTCGGGTCCACCTCGTCCGCGCCGTCGAACAGCAAGTCCACGCTCTCCACCATCGCGAAGTCCATCACCGGCAGCCCGTGGTACCGCGCCAGCGTCTCCGTCGCGTGGCTCGTCGGCACGCACCGCACCTCCAGGCCGTGCTCCTTCACACGCTCCGCCAGCGCGACCACCCCACGCGACGCCGTCCGCCCCGTGCCCATGCCGACGATCATGCCCGGCTGAATCTCCGCGATGACCGCCTCGGCCAACGCGTCCGCTACCCGTTGCTCGCTCACTGCTCTTCTCCGAACTGGATGCCCTGGGCGAGCCGGAAGGCCCCGCCGAAGTTCACCGTGCACGTCTGACGCCTCGCGTACGCCTTCCACGCGTCCGACCCCGATTCTCGCCCACCGCCCGTGTCCTTCTCGCCCCCGAACGCCCCGCCGATCTCCGCCCCGCTCGTCCCCAGGTTCACGTACGCCAGCCCGCAGTCGCTCCCCGACCCCGACGGGCTGAGGAACCGCTCCGCCGACGCGATCCGCGACGTGAAGATCGCCGAACTCAGCCCCTGCGGCACGGCGTTCTGCATCGCGATCGCCCGCTCCAGGTCGCGGTACGTGAACACGTACAGGATCGGCGCGAACGTCTCCTCCATCGCGATCGGCAACACACCCGACGCCGGCGCGCGCACGATCGTCGGCTCCACGAAGTGCCCGCGCAACCCCGGCACGTTCGCGCGCTTGCCGCCCACGAGCACCTCGCCGCCCTGCTCGCGCGCCGCCCGCACCGCCGACTCGAACCCCTCCACCGCACGCTCATGGATCAGCGGCCCCACCAGCGTCGCCGGGTCCAGCGGGTCGCCGATCCGCACACCGCGGTACGCCGCCACAAGCGAATCCACGAACGCATCCGCGATGCTCTCGTGCACGATCAGCCGCCGCGTCGTCGTGCACCGCTGCCCCGCCGTGCCCACCGCCCCGAACAGCACCGCCTTCATCGCCAGGTCCGGGTCCGCGTCCGGCTCCACGATCACGGCGTTGTTCCCGCCCAGTTCCAGCAGGCACCGCCCGAGCCGCTCCGCCACCACCCGCCCCACGCGCCGACCCATGCGGCACGAGCCGGTCGCGCTGATCAGAGGCAGCCTCCGATCCGCGACCAGCCGCTCCCCGACGTCCTCGTCGGTGCCGATCACCAGCCGGAACACGCCCTCGTGCCCCATCGACGACGCCACGCGCTCCGCGATGGCGTTCGTAGCGACCGCCGTCAGCGGCGCGAGCAGGCTCGGCTTCCACACGACCGTGTCGCCGCACACCGCCGCGAGCATCGCGTTCCAGCCCCACACCGCGTTCGGGAAGTTGAACGCCGTGATCACGCCGATCGCGCCCAGCGGCAACCACTGCTCGTACATCCGGTGCCCCGGCCGCTCGCTCGGCATCGTGCACCCGTGCAACTGTCGCGACAGACCCACCGCGAAGTCCGCGATGTCGATCGTCTCCTGCACTTCGCCCACGCCCTCGGACGCGATCTTCCCGACCTCAAGGCTCACCAGCCGCCCCAGCGGCTCGCGCAACCGCCGATACTCATCCGCGATCGCACGCACGACCTGCCCGCGCACGGGCGCGGGAACCTCGCGCCACCGCCTGAACGCCGCGTCGGCCTCCCCGATCGTCCGCTCGCACGACGCGCCGTCGTCCAGGCGCACGCCCGCGATCGGCTCGCCCGTCGCCGGGTTCGTCGAAACTTCGAACCCCGCGCCGCGCGCCGCGCCCGCCTCCACCACGCGCGGGTGGTCGGCGACGCCGAGCGCATCGAGCAACGGGTGCGGCATGGCCGAACTCTAGGCCCCGGGACAATCGGGACGGGGCAACTCCCGCAGAAACCCCACCAGCCTCTCCATCGTCGGCGACGCCGCGTCGCGCACGTACGCCCCGCTCACCGCGCACCCGACCGCGAGGCACTCGTCCATCGCCATCCCCAACGCCTGCGCCAGCCCGCAGCCCGCGTTGAAGTGGTCCCCCGCGCCCGTCGACAGACGCGGCCGCGCCGTGAACGGCCCGTCGAACCACGCCGTCGTCCCGTCGTCCGCCGCGCCCGCCGCACCCTCGCGCACGTGCACGACCACGCACGACAGCCCCGCACGCTCACGCACGTCCGCCGCCAGCCGCGCCACGAACTCCCCGTATGTCGCGCTCTCCCGCGCGCTCGCCACGCCGAGCACGCGCGCAAGGCGCTCCCCCTCAGCCAGGTTCAGCCCCAGCGTCACCGGCACGAGCGCGTTCATCCGCGCCATCAACCCGAGCGCGCGGCGCAGGTCCCCATCGGTCCGCTTCGCCGGGTCCGAGATGTCGATCAGCACGCGCCGCCCGCCCGCCCGCTCGCCCAGCCGCGGCAGCACGCCGCCGATCAGCCCTTCCCAGATCCCCGGCACGCCCCCGCACAGCGACCAGTTCACCATCACAACCAGCGCGGACTCCTCAACCCGACGGCGCACGCCCTCCACGCCGATCGCCCCCACGATCCGCTCCCACGTCACCGCCTGCACGTTCCGCGTCTTGCCAAGCATGATCTTGCCGTCGTTGAACTCCAGCGCATCCGTGTGCCCCGGCGGCGCGACGCTCACCACCTCCCGGCACCGCGACGCGAACGCCTCGTAGATCGGCGCAATCCGTGCCGGCTCCTCCTCCCGCCCCACCGCCCCGATGAAGCACACCGGCACGCCCAGCCGCCCCAACGCGCCGGCCGTCAGCGGCCCGTTCCCTCCGAAACGATCCTCATCCACCCACAACTCCATGTTCGTGCTGCGGCCCGCCGCCGCCGCGCACCGGCCCGCGAACTCCCCGATCGTCCCGATCCGGACGAAGTCCTCTCCCTCCATGCTCCGACGCCGATCGACCACGCGGATGATCGAGTCCACGAACCCGTCGAAGCCCACGAGCGCGGGGCACCCGCCCAACCCCGCCGCGCCCGCTCGCTCCAACGCGTCGGCCGCAGCGCCCGCGATCTCGGCCCGATCTCGCCCGCTCATGCGCCAAGCCTACCGCGATCGCCCGCGGCCGGGCACTATCCTCCCGCCGATGGGTCCGATCGTCGTCGCCACCGGCAACCCGCACAAGGTCGAGGAACTCCGCGCCATCCTCGGCCCCATCGGCGTCGAACTGCTCTCGCTCGCCGACGCGGGCGACACCGGCCCCGAGCCGGAGGAAACCGGCGGCACTTTCGAGGAGAACGCCGCGAGCAAGGCCCTCGCCTACGCCGCTCGCACAGGCCTGCCCTGCCTCGCCGACGACTCGGGCCTCGAGGTCGACGCCCTCGCCGGCGCGCCCGGCGTCATCAGCGCCCGCTACCACTCCGACGGCCTCGAAACCGACCTCCCCCGCCCCGAACGCGACCGCCTCAATAACGAACGACTGCTCCGCGAAATGGAAGGCGTTCCACCCGAGCGCCGTACCGCCCGCTTCGTCTGCGCCATGACCCTGGCAAGTCCAGAGGGGCAAGTGCTGGCAAAGGCAAGGGGTTTGTTCGAAGGCCGCATCGGTCTCCCCGGCGAGGTCCCTCGAGGCTCCAACGGCTTCGGCTACGACCCCCTTTTCCTGGTCGCACCCGACTTCACCCGCACCAGCGCGGAACTCACGCCCGCGGAAAAGAACCGCCTCAGCCACCGCGGCAAGGCCGCCCGGGCCATGGCCGACGCCATCGCCGAACTTTCCCGCCCCGGCGCGTGAGCCGTGCGCCCCGCCTCCGTTCTTTTCCGTGAGGGGATGGCAATGTGCCGGACCCGCACGCAGCAACGAACGGAGCGAATCAATGGCACGCAGCACCACCACCCGGACCCGCGGAACCCTCGCACTCCTCATCGCGGCGGCGACGATCGCCAAATCGGCGGCCCTCGCCTTCGCCGGCGACCCCCTGGCCGTCGACGTCATGGCCAACGTCAAGGGATTCGACAAGCCCCAGAAGATCGGCACCATCAACGCCGCCTCGGGTTACAAGGGCCACGCGAACGCCGTCAGTTCGAAGTTCGAGTTCCACAAGGACTTCGCCTTCCTCGACAAGCACTACGACTTCGACTACGTCAACGTCGTCCGAGACCTCTCCGACGGCTACAAGCCCCTCTTCCCCAAGGGCGCGCCCGCCATCGACCCCCAGAGCGGCGACGTCTCCGGCAGCCCGGAGGACGACGTTCCCTACTACTACCACTTCAAGAACGAGTGGCAGGCCAACACGTTCGACGGCGGCGCGATCCGCGAGGACGAGAAGTGGTCGATGTTCATCGACTTCCCTAAGGCACCCAAGGGCGACTTCCTCGACTTCACCAACATCCTCGTCGTCCGCGACCACGACTCCGTCAAGTTCGAGGGCAAGAACCAGTTCGGCCTCCTCACCGCCTTCGACTGGCGCTACGACGGCGCGGACGGCACCGGCAATCGCGGCGTCTCCAAGATCGGCGACCTCCGCGCCACCGACGCCGCCCTCCAGAAGCTCGTCAACGACGCCATGGCCAACGAGCACCTCAACGCCTTCAAGGGCTGGTCCTCGATGATCACCTTCACCCTCGTCCCCACGCCCGGCACGCTCGCTTTGCTCTCCGCCGGCGCGGTCCTCTGCGTCCGCCGCCGCAGGGCAGCCTGACCGACGCGACACCCCGACCCCACAAGCGCCGCACCCCGGGGACTCGCCTCCCCGGGGTGCGGTTGCGTCCGCGTCCTTCGATCAACCGCCGTCGATCAGCGGTCGTCCTTCACCTCGAACTCCGCGTCGATCACGTCGTCGCCCTTCCCGCCCGACGAGCCTTCCGACGCCGCGCCGGCGCCGTCGCCCGCGCTCTTGGCCGCCTGCTCGTACACGATCCGCCCCAGCTCCGACGAGGCGGTCTCCAACTCCCGCACGGCGGCCTCGATCGCCGCTTTGTCGTCGCCCTTGATCTTGCTCTCGAGGTTGCTCACCGCGGACTCGATCCGGCCCCGCACCTCCGCCGAGACCTTCCCGCCGTGCTCGTCGAGCGCCTTGCGCGTCTGGTACACCAGCGAGTCCGCCCGGTTCTTCGCGTCGATCAACTCGCGACGCTTGCGGTCCTCCTCCGCGTGCGCCTCCGCGTCCCGCTTCATCCGCTCGATCTCGTCCTTCTGCAGCCCGCCCGAGTTCTCGATCCGGATGTTCTGGCTCTTGCCGGACGCCTTATCCGTCGCCGTCACCTGCAGAATCCCGTTCGCGTCCAGCGCAAACTCCACCTCGATCTGCGGCATCCCCCGCGGCGCGGGCGGGATCCCGTCCAGCGTGAACCGCCCCAGCGTCCGGTTGTCGCGGGCGAACTCGCGCTCGCCCTGCAGCACGTGGATCTCCACGCTCGGCTGGTTGTCCGTCGCCGTCGAGAAGACCTCCTTCTTGCTCGTCGGGATGGTCGTGTTCCGCTCGATCAGCCGCGTCATCACGCCGCCGAGCGTCTCCACGCCGAGCGAGAGCGGCGTCACGTCCAGCAGCAGCACGTCCTTCACCTCGCCCTGGAGCACGCCCCCCTGGATCGCCGCACCGATCGCCACGACCTCGTCGGGGTTGACGCTCTTGTTCGGCTCCTTGCCGAAGATCTCACGGGCGATCTGCTGCGCCTTGGGCATCCGCGTCGAGCCGCCCACCAGCACCACCTCGTCGATCTTCGACGGGTCCAGTTTCGCGTCCTTCAGCGCCTTGAGGCACGGGTCGCGCAGCCGCTTCCACAGGTCCTCGCACAGCGACTCGAACTTGCTCCGCGTGATCGTCACCTGCAGGTGCTTCGGCCCGTGCTGGTCCGCCGTGATGAACGGCAGGTTCACCGTCGTCTCCTGCATCGTCGAGAGCTCGACCTTGGCCTTTTCCGCCGCCTCCTTCAGCCGCTGCATCGCCATCGGGTCGCCGCGCAGATCGATCCCCTCGCGCGCCTTGAAGTCCCCCGCGATGTGGTCGATCAGCCGCTGGTCCCAGTCGTCGCCGCCCAGGTGCGTGTCCCCGTTCGTGCTCAGCACCTCGAACACGCCGTCGCCGACGTCCAGGATCGAGATGTCGAACGTCCCGCCGCCGAGGTCGAAGACCGCGATCTTCTCGTTCTTCTTCTTGTCCAGCCCGTACGCCAGCGCGGCCGCCGTCGGCTCGTTGATGATCCGCTCGACCTTCAGCCCCGCGATCTCGCCCGCGTCCTTCGTCGCCTGACGCTGCGAGTCGTTGAAGTAGGCCGGCACCGTGATGACCGCCCGGTCCACCTTCTCGCCCAGGTAGTCCTCCGCGACCTTCTTCAACTCCTGCAGGATGAACGCCGAGACCTGCTGCGGCGTGTACTCCTTGTCCCGCACCCGGACCCGCACGAAGTCACCCGCGCCCCCGATCACCTCGTAGGGCACGCGCTTCTCCTCGTCGGTCACTTCCTCGTGCCGGCGGCCCATGAACCGCTTGATCGAGTACACCGTGTTCTTCGGGTTCGTCACCTGCTGGTGCTTCGCGGGCTGCCCGACCAGCCTCTCGCCCTTGTCCGTGAACGCCACCACCGACGGCGTTGTCCGGTTCCCCGACGAGTTGATCAGCACCTTGGGCTGGCCGCCCTCCATGATCGCCACAACCGAGTTCGTCGTCCCCAGGTCGATCCCGATGATCTTCGACATTGCCCGCGTCCTCCGATGGCGGCCGCCGACCGTGGCGGACCTTCCACCCGCTCTGCTGGCAACCCCGATGCCAATCGAGTGCCCGTCGGTCGGCCCCCGTCCGCCCCGCTCGCCGCCTCCACGCGCCGCCGCAACCCACAGCCTGCCGATCTGGCAGACCCGCCTATCCCATCCCCGGCGGCCGAACGAACGCCCTCGACGCGAACCGGTACGCCGCCAGAAGCCCGAACAGCATCCACATCCAGGTGTTGTTCACGCCCCCGAACTCCGTCCGGATGTTCGACAGCCGGTCCGCCCCAACCCACCCGCTCGCCACCTGCGGCAGGAACCACACCGACGCCGCATACGCCGCCAGCGTCGCCACAACCGCGCTCACCCCGAGCCGCCAGTCGCCCCGACCGGCCACCTTCACAGCCGCCGATCCCGCCATCGCCCCCACCGGCCACGCCAGCGAATCGAACCGATTCCCGGTCGCGTGCGCCGCGATGAACCACACGCCGAGGGCAGCCGAGGCCCCCACGACCGCCGCCAGCGCGCCACGTACCCGCCGACCTCCCGCGCCCGGCGGCGCGGAATCTCCTCGACTGGGGGCGGGGCCTTGCAGGTCCTTTCTATCCACCCCTTCCATCCCCTCCTCCAACTCCCGCTCCAGCGCCGCCAGTCTCGGGTCACCCCCCCCCTCCTCGTGCCGCGATGCCCGGTACGCCCCCACCGCTCCCAGGTACCGCTCCGCCCGCCCTCGCACCTCGTCATCCCACCGCAACCCCACGGCCCGGCACACACGCTCGAGTTCCGCCGTCGGCGCGCTCACCAGCCCGTCATACCGCAGCCACACAAGCCGCTGCGGCCCAAGCCCCAACTCGCGCGCCTCACGCAGGAAGCGCCGCTCCGCCTCGACGTACTCCTCGACGATCCGCCCGCGCAGCGCATCATCATCCGGCAGCGGCTGGAGCGACTGCCCCTCCAGCCGCCGGTGCATCGCCACATTCGACCGCACGACCTCCTCCGCCCGCCGCGAGATGTGCACGAACCTCACCCGCCCCCCGAACAACCTGTCCAACTCCCGCACGCGCCCCGTGTGGCTCGGCGACTTCAGCACCAGCGCCTTTCCCCGCCGACCCGCGCTCACCTTCCACGCGAACGCCGCCGCCGCCCGACGCCACCGCGCACGCTCGCCCTCGCTCAACCCGTCGAGCGAATCGAACCGCCCCCACCGCGCACGCTCCCGCACCAGCACCAGCCGGCCCGGCAGGCTCGACGCCAACGCCCAGTTGTTGTGCGCGAAATCGTCCTCCGCCGGCCAGTCCGGCCCGAACGCCACGCCGTCCTGCGGCCGCGTGTTCGGCAGGAACGGCACCAACGCCCACCCGAGAAACGCCCACGACAACCAGAACCCCTGCGGCGACATCGCCTGCACCCACCGCGGCGTCACCACGTCCGGGTGCGTGGCCAGCAGGTTGTGCAGGTGCGTCGTCCCCGAACGGAAATACCCGAGCACCACCACCGCGTCCCGCCCCGGCACAAACCTCGCCTCGCGCCCGCGAAACCGCCACGCCAGCCACGCCCACAGCGCCGCCCGCTCCGGCAGCGTGATCGCCGTAGCCGCCACGCTCGTCGCCACCGCCGCCGCCAGCCGCACCCAGTACCGCGGCCCGACGCGGAACCGGCACGCCCACAGCAGCCGCGCCCACACATCCAGCGGCGCAAGCCCCATGAAGTGCCCGCCCGGAAGCGCAATCGGCAGCCGAGTTCGCCAGGTCCCGCCCAAGGGCCGGAGTCTATGGGCGGAGTCGAAACTCACCCCCGGCGTGCCGACAATACCCCATGCCAGCCGCCACGCTCCCCGCCCCGGCCGCGCCGCCCTCCGCCGACCCGCGCCTCGACCCCATCCGCGACAAGGCCCTCGCCGGCGAGCGCCTCACGCTCGACGACGGCGACCTCCTCTACACGACCCCCGACATCTGGACCGTCTGCGAACTCGCCGACGCCGTCCGCCGGCGCCTCCACGGCGACGCGGCCTACTACAACATCAACCGCCACTTCAACTACTCCAACGTCTGCGCCCTCTCCTGCAAGTTCTGCGACTTCTACGCCAAGCGCGGCGACGCCCACGCCTACACACGCTCCCTCGACGACGCCCGCGCCGAGGCCCGACGCGCCATCGAAGCCGGCGCGACCGAAATCCACATCGTCGGCGGCCTCGACCCCTACCTCCCGTGGGACTACTACCCCGACCTCCTCCGCGCCATCCGCGACGAAGCCCCGACCCTCCACATCAAGGCCTTCACGGCCGTCGAGATCGTCCACCTCGCGAAGATCGCCAGGGTCTACAAGCAGTCAGACCGCCGCGAGGGCATCCGCTGGGTGCTCGAACGCCTCATCGAGGCCGGCCTCGGCTCGCTCCCCGGCGGCGGCGCGGAGGTCTTCGACGACCGCGTCCACGACGAAGCCTTCAAGGGCAAAATCCGCTCCGACGTCTGGCTCGACGTCCACCGCGTCGCCCACCAACTCGGCCTCAACACCAACGCCACCATCCTCTACGGCCACGTCGAAGACCGCCGCGAACGCCTCGTCCACATGGACATGCTCCGGCGCGCACAGGACGAGGCGCTGGCACGGATGGGGTACGAAGGGATCGAGGGACCAAGGGAACCAGGGATCAAGGGAAGCAGGGATCAAGGGATCAAGGGAACCGGGGAACAAGGGATCAAGGATGTCGCTCCGATCACGCTGACGCGCCCCGGCACGCCGCTGCCGCGCCCGGACAGCCCCCTCGACCCCTCGATCCCTGGATCCCTCGATCCCTCTCCCTCAGGCTATTTCCAGACCATCATCCCCCTCCCCTTCTTCCCCGACGGCAGCGAACTCGAGCGCCTCCCCGGCCCCAGCGGCCTCGAAAACCTCCGCACCCTCGCCGTCGCCCGCCTCATGCTCGACAACTTCCCCCACGTCAAGGCCTTCTGGATCATGCAGACTCTCGCCATGGCCCAACTCATGCTCCAGTGCGGCGCGGACGACATCGACGGCACCGTCGTCTGGTACGACATCACCAAGGTCGGCGGCGCAACCACCCACCAGGAAACAACCGTCTGGGACCTCCAGAAAGCCATCCGCGAAGCCGGCTTCACCCCCATCGAACGCGACACGCTCTACCGACGCGTCGAGCGCGAAGGCAACACCTGGCGCATCGCAACGTCCTGACGCTCCTTCCTCCCCCCCGCTCGGAGCCGCGGGCTTCAGCCCGCGCACGCTCCCTCCGGCGAACCCGCGCAAGCCTCCACGCGCCACCGCACTACCTCCAATCCACCACCACCTTCCCGAACTGCTCCCCCGCCTCCAGCCGCTCATACGCCTCCCGGCACTCCCGAGGCCCGAACACCCGGTCCACCGCCGGCGCGAGCGCGCCCGACCGCAGCAGGCTCGCCACTTCCCGGAACTCCTCGTTCGACCCCATCGTCGAGCCGAGCACCCGCAACTGGTTCCAGAAGATGCGCGCCAGGTCCGTCGTCGCGTCCGCCCCGGTCGTGCAGCCCGGCGTCACGTACGCCCCCCCCCTCGCCAGGCTCCGGATGCACGCCAGGTGCGTCGCCTTGCCCACCGAGTCCACCGCCACGTCCACGCCGCGCTTCCTCGTCCACGCCCGGACCTCCTTCGACCAGTCCTGCCCCGTGTCATGGATGAGGCAGGCCGCCCCCAGCCCTCGCGCCCGCTCCAGTTTCCACTCGTGCCGGCTCGTCACCGCGACCGGGCACCCGAAGTGCCGCGCGATCGCCAGCGCGCTCGTCGCCACCCCCCCCCCGATCCCCGTGATCAGCACGCTCTGCCCCGCCCGCAGCCCCGCCTTCGTCACCATCATCGACCACGCCGTCAGCGCGCACAGCCCGAACGCCGCGGCCTGCGCCGGGTCCGCCTCCCCCACGTCCGCCAGGTTGTCCGCCGGAACCGAGAACCGCTCCGCGTGCGCCCCGAACCGGTGCTCCCCGATCAACTCGTACTCCGGCGCGAGCGTCGAGCCGGGCGGGTCGTCCGCCCGCGCCCCCCGCCGCACCCGCACCGCCGCGTTGAAGATCACCCGCCGCCCGACCCACGCCGCGTCCACGCCCTCCCCCGCCGCCTCCACCACCCCGCACGCGTCGCACCCCGACACGCGCGGGTACGCCAGGTCCAGCCCCGGCACGCCGCGACCCACCCACAGGTCCATGTGGTTGAACGCCGAGCACAGCGTCCGCACCACCACGCACCCCGCCCCCGGCGGCCCGGCGTCGGGCCAATCCTCCCGCAACGACACGTTCGGCGCAACCGGCGAACCCTGCCGAGCAACAACGATGGCTTTCATGCCGACACGATACAGCGCACGCGTCCCCCGCGCGCCGCCGCCGAACCGCACTCAAAGAGACGTCATCCCTATCCCTGCACGGTCGGCTGCCCGGCCACGTGCTTCAGCCCGCGCCGGCGGTCCCGCAGACGGCGGCTCTTGCCCGCCCGATCCCGCAGGAAGTACAACTTCGCCCGCCGAGCGTCCCCACGCCGCACGACCTCGAACTTCGCGATCAGCGGCGAGTTGATCGGCCACGTCCGCTCGATCCCCACGTCGTCCACCACGCGCCGCACCGTGACCATCTCGTTGATCCCCCGCCCCTTGCGCGAGATCAGCACGCCCTGGTACACCTGGATGCGCTCCTTGTCCCCCTCCACGATCCGCGCATGAACGTTGATCGTGTCACCGATGTCCATGAGCGGCAAGTCCGACTTCAACTGCTCGGCGTTGATGCTCTCGATCACCTGCTGCATGCCCATGGCCTACCTCGCGTCCTGATGCCCCTCGCCCGACCCGCCGGCGGAAACCCCGCCGACACCCCGGTCCACAGGGCCGAAAGCCTATGCCCCGCCCCGCCGGGGGTCTATTCCCCTTGCTCCGACCGCGGCCCGAGCAGATCCGGCCTCCGCTCCCGAGTCCTCTTCACCATCTCCTCCAGACGCCACCGCGCCACGGCCCCGTGGTCGCCGCTCACCAACACCTCCGGAACCTCCATCCCCTCCCACACACGCGGCCGGGTGTAGTGCGGGCAATCCAGCAGCCTCGCCCCCTCCGGGATCCCCAACTCCCGCGCCACCCGCGGCTCGATCGGCGACCCGTTCGGGTCCGTCGTCGGCGCTCGCCCGAACGAGTCCTGCTCCGCCGAGTCCTCATCCCCCAGCGCGCCCGGCAGCACCCGGATCACCGCGTCCGTAGTCCCCCAGCGACACCTCCAGGGGCGCCAGCCGTCGGATCACCCGCTCGTCGATCCCCTCGTACCGCCCGGCGATCAGCAGCAGCCGGGGCCGACCCGCCAACTCACGCACCAGGTCCTGCGTCAGCCGCGTCCCCTGCGGCGTGAGCAGCACCCGCGTCGCCGGCCGCGCGTCCGCCGCCTCCACCACCCGCACCGCGTCCCACAGCGGCTGGCAGGTCATCACCATCCCCGGCCCCCCCCCGAAGGGCCGGTCGTCCGTCTTCTGGTGCTTGTCCGTCGTGTACGCCCGCAGGTCGTGCGCGTGCCACTCGACCAGCCCCGACGCTCGCGCCCGCGCCGGGATCGACACCCCCAGCGCGCCCGGCGGATCGGCCGCGAACACCTCCGGAAAGGTCGTCAGGATGTCGAACCGAAGCACGCCCATGATCGACCCATCATCCTTGGCCCGCCCCACACCCGACGCCGCAAAACGAAACACCCCGGGCGGCTTCGCCCGGGGCGTGCTGTCAACTCCTCAGAGGGCGTTCAGCCCTCGGCCGCGGCCGGCGCGGCGGCCTTCCGGGCTTCGACGCGCTTCCGGTCGATCTCCCGCTGCGCCTCCCACGCCTTGCGGTCCTCCGCCGTCAGCAGGTCCAGCCGCGCCAGCAGGTCGCGGACGGTATCGCTCGGCTGCGCGCCGACGCTCAGCCAGTGCCGCACACGCTCACCGTTCACGCTCACCTGCTTGGACGGGTCCGACGCGATCGGGTCGTACCACCCGAGGTTCTCGATCACGCGCCCGTCGCGCCGCGTGCGCTTGTCGATCGCGTTGATGCGGTAGAACGGGCGGTGACGACGCCCGAAACGCTGAAGCCTGATCCGAACCATGCCGGACTCCTCGCCGCCCACGCGGCCCAATGCCTGCCGACGCCGCCCGGGAAGGGGAGGCGCTCACGCTCGTTCTTGGACACTTCTGCCGGCCCGGCCACACACCGGCCCGGTTTCGAGCGGGCGGAAGTGTAGGCAACCCCAACCGCCCCTCCCCCACAGGTCCCCGGCTCTTTGGCCCTTTGGCCCTTTGGCCCTTTGCACTCAAGCGGGCCAGGTGGGAGTCGAACCCACACTCCCCTTTCGGGGAAGCGGATTTTAAGTGACGCAGAATCCGCTTTGGCTACGCCAGATCGCCGATTTCCCGGCATCAATGGCTACCACTTTGGCTACATGGCCAGCGCCCCTCACGGGGCCCCAAGCGATCTCGTTGCGGCGCAGCCGGACTCCTCCCTTGACGACGGATGACGACACGACAGGCATCTGAATCAGCGATGTCGCTTCTTGGCCCGGGCGGCCTCGATCGCCTCCCGCTGCGGAGTCCGCCCTGTCCTCCAAGCGTCCTCGTCTGCGACAGGCTCGTCCCGCTCGGGAGACCCTGCTTCGTGCTTCAACTCGGCCTCGGGCGGAATTGGCCCCTCCCAAGCCTCGATGCTCTTGCCCTGATTTCCTACCCAGACGTAGACAGATGGCAAGAGGACTTCAAGGCCGTTCTCCAAGTCTCTCTTGAACGCTCGGAGTCGGTTCACGATTGGAACGAGACCCTTGACCATGAGATCGAGGCGCTCACCATCAGCGAGCCACACCCGTATCGGTTTGCTGCGCATTCGTACGTCGTCCAGTTTGAGCAGATCCTCAACCTTGACGGACATGATGTACGTTCTGTGCGTCTCAAGCAGAGCCGATTGGCGGCCAGACTTGTGGTCATCGAACAACCCTCGGGGAATCTGGTCAATGCCCTCAGGCAGCAACATGACGCTCTCAATCTGGAGGGACCTCCCCTTGTTAAAGATGCGGATATTGAGGCGCTCTTCGCTCAGCTTGCGAGTGCCGTTCGGCTTCAGAACTTCATGGTGGTCTGCTTTCGCTTCGAGAACTACAGACTCTTGACGGCGTAGTCGCCTGTGGTTGTGCCAGGACAGCCAGAGGGCTCCCCATGCGGCAAGGGCAGACAGCAGCCAGATGATCCGCGCAATCCAGTCGGCGGCGGTAAGCGACTCCCAGTCGATCATGCTTGCATTGTACCTCTTCTTCGGTGACCTACCGCCGGGGCGGCTCGGGGATGGACTCAAGCGGGACGTACTTCTTCAACGCCTGTCCGAGTGTCGTCGGATTGCCCTCCATCCGAACTCCTCCAGTCGCAATCCCGGCAGCCTCCAGTCGTGCGATTGCCGTCGTCTCGGGAAGCTCCTTCTCGATCAGTTTCCGAGCCTGCCTGCCATGCATCTCGTTTACCTGATACGCCAGTTCTACTGCCGATAGCTGCTGGACTCCGTCAGACAGAACTCGGACTTGAGAACGAGTTGGGTTGTCGCGAAGAATCCACTCGATGATTGCGCCGTAGTAGACCTCTTTCGCTGCTTCATCATCCAGCATCGCCTTCCCTGTGACCTCGATAAAAAGGTCCACTTGCTCGTCGGAGGCAGCAGCTTCGAAATCAGCTACTCGACGCTCGACATCGTGAAGAAGCTTCTCGACCCTATCAACTCGTCGCTGATCTCGGCGAGATCGATATCGATCGGCGAACGCCGTAGCCTCGGAGGCCGCCGATGCACTTGGCAGACCAAAGATCGCCGCAATGACCCCAAGTACGAACGTAGCGCTTGGTAGCGCAAGGTCTCTGGACTCACTCGACATGCTGCGGACTCCTTGTTGGTATGACTGGACCGATGCGGACGGCGTTCTCACCGGTGGCTGGGGTAGTAGCGCAGCCTGTCGACATGGCCCTTGGCATGGCCACACGCTACCCCTCGGGCTGTCGACCGGCCACGGGAACTGGCTACTGCTTTTGGCTAAGGCGGTTTGGCTACATGCATGGCGACAAGGTCAATGCCGGCAGAAATGCCTTGTCTTGGAGGCATTTGGAATGGGCCCGGAGGGACTCGAACCCTCACTCCGGTCTCCCGGAAGCGGATTTTAAATCCGCCGCGTCTGCCGGTTCCGCCACAGGCCCGGAAAGCAGATATGGTATCGAGGGGCCGAGAAACGTGCGGATTGAGACCCTCCCGGCGCGTCAGCCACCCCGGTCTTCCGGAGGTTCCACGCACGCGCGGTTCGTTGGCACGGGCGGAGACATCCAGCTACACTTGAGGCATGGAGCGATCTTTCCCGGTGGTGCTCATCCCCCAACCAGAAGGGGGGTACTTCGTCGACTGCCCGTCGCTGCCGGGGTGCTACAGCCAGGGCGAGACGATCGATGATGCCTTGGCGAATATCGGAGAGGCTATCTCCCTCGCACTTGAGGACATGACCTCTCGAGGCGAGTCGATCCCAGAACCGTCCAAGACCATCTTCGCGCAGGTTCGAGTCGCGGGATGAGCCGCCTGCCGGTGGTCTCCGGACGCCAGACGGTCGTGGCTCTCCAGGCTGTCGGCTATGTCGCGGTGCGTCAACGTGGAAGCCACGTTCGATTGAGGCATCCGAGCGAACCAGGTCGCAAGCCCGTGACCATCCCGGACCATCGGGAGTTGAAATCGGGAACGCTCCGCGCGATCCTACGGGATGCAGGTTTGAGCGTGGAAGAGTTCGCGAAGTTGCTCTGATTACCACCCCGCCAAGTCACGTCACGCCCCTCAGCCGTGGGCTTCAGCCCGCGTTCCCTTTTACTTCCGAGCCGCGGGCTTTAGCCCGCGCTCCCCCTCCCCACCCGGACCGACCGACGCCCCCGCGTATCATCCCGCCCCATGGCACGAATCATCGTCCTCCAGCACAGCCCCGAGGGCGTCCCCGGACGCCTCGGCGTCACCCTCCGCGACCACGGCCTCCGCCTCGACGTCCGCCGACTCGACCTGCTCGGCGCGCCGGCCGTCCCCACCGACCTCGACGATGTCGCCGGCGTCCTCTCGCTCGGCGGTCCGCAGAACGTCGGCGAGCCTCACGACTGGATGGACCCCGAACTCGCCTTCCTCAAGGCCGCCCACGACGCCGAACTCCCCGTCATCGGCGTCTGCCTCGGCTGCCAACTCATCGCGGCCGCACTCGGCGGCGATGTCGCCCCCATGGACCGCGCCGAGTACGGCTTCGCCCCCATCGACATCACCATCCCCGGCCAGACCGAGACCATGCTCACCGGCATCCCCTGGCGGCACCACCAGTTCCACGCCCACGGCCACGAAGTGACCCGCGCGCCCGACGGTGCGACCATCCTCGCCGCTTCGCAGGCGTGCAAGGTCCAGGCCTACCGCGCCGGACTCCGCACCTTCGGCTTCCAGTTCCACTTCGAGTGCGACCGCGTCATGATCGCCCGACTCGCCGAGCGATGCCGCGACGACCTCGCCGCCCTCGGCCTCTCCCCCGAGGAGATCGACCGCCAGGCCTCGCTCCATTACGAGCGCTACGCCCTCATCAGCGACCGCCTCGCCGTCAACCTCGCCACCTACTGCTTCCCGGCCGCTCGTCTTCTCGCGGTCTGAGCATGGGAACCCGCCTCACCCTGCGCGTCCCGGCCGACTACGTCCTCTCGCGGGACGTCTGCTCTTACGGCTACTTCCTCCTCGCCCCGAACCACTGGGACGCGGGCACGCGCACGCTCCGCCGCGCCCTCGACCTCTCCGCCGGCCCGACCGCCGTCGTCATCTCGCAGGGCGAAGCTGGCCGCGCCGGCGACCCGCTCCGCGTCGACGCGGATCGCACGCTCTCCCCCGCGGAGCGCGCCGATGCCCGTCGGCAGATCGCGCGCATGTTGCGTCTCGACGAGGACGAGTCGCACGTCGCCGCCTTCCACCGCCTCGATCGCCGCTGGAAACGCTCAGGCCGCGCCCGCCTCTTCCGCTCGCCCACCCTGTTCGAGGACGTCGTCAAAACCGTCACCAGTTGCAACGTCGCCTGGCCCAGCACCGTCACCATGAACCGACGCCTCTGCGAGGTCCTCGGCCGCGGCGGCGCGTTCCCCACACCCGAACGCATGGCCCGCACGCGGCCCGGCACCCTCCGCGCCCGCTGCCGCGTCGGCTACCGCGACGTGCGGCTCGTTGAACTCGCCCGCCTCTTCGCCCGCGGCGAAATCGACGAGGCCTGGCTCGAAGACCCGGCCACCTCCGACGACGACGCCTTCGACTTCCTCATCACCCTCCCCGGCATCGGCCCCTACGCCGCCGGCAACGTCATGCAACTCCTCGGCCGATACTCACGCCTCGCCCTCGACACCGAGAGCGTCCGCCACGGCCGCGCCGTCCTCGGGTACGACGGCACCGACGCTCAGGTCCTGCGCCGCCTCAACGCCCACTACGAGCCGTTCGGCGAGCACAAGTTCCGCAGTTACTGGTTCGAACTCTGGCGCTTCTACGAGCGCAAGCGCGGCCCCGCCCACACCTGGCAACGCGAACTCGTCGAGAACACGTTCACCGCGTCCAAACTCTGACCGCGCCTCACGCCAACAGGTCCGGCACCACGCGCCCGTGCACGTCGGTCAGCCGGAAGTCCCGCCCCTGGAACCGGAACGTCAGCCGCTCGTGGTCCAGCCCCAGCAGGTGCAGGATCGTCGCCTGCAGGTCGTGCACGTGCACCGGGTTCTCCGTCACGCGATACCCGAGGTCGTCCGTCGCCCCGTACACCAGCCCCGGACGGACGCCCCCCCCCGCCATCCACATCGTGAACGCGTGCGGATGGTGGTCCCGCCCGAGGAACTTCGACCCGTCCCGCTCCTCGTTCATGCACGTCCGACCGAACTCTCCCGACCACACCACCAGCGTGTCGTCCAGCATCCCGCGCCGCTTCAGGTCCGAGATCAACGCCGCGACCGGCCGGTCCGTCTGCCGGCACTTGAGCGGCAACTGCGTCACGATGTCGTCGTGCGGCCCGGTCCCGTGCGTGTCCCACCCCCAGTCGAACAACTGCACGAACCGAACCCCGCGCTCGCACAGCCGACGCGCCAACAGGCAGTTGTTCGCGAACGAAGGCCCCCCCGGCTCCGCCCCGTACATCTCCAGCGTCTCGCGCGGCTCGCGCGAGATGTCCATCACCTCCGGCACCGACGCCTGCATCCGGAACGCCAACTCGTACTGCTCGATCCGCGTCAGCGTCTCCGGATCGCCCGCCGCCTCGTGCTGCGCACGGTTCAGGTCCGCCAGCGCATCCAGCGTCCGGCGCCGTGAGTCCCGCGACATCCCCGCCGGATCGTTCACGTACAGCACCGGATCCCCCGACGAACGGCACTGCACCCCCTGGTACACGCTCGGCAGGAACCCGCTCCCCCACACGCTCTTGCCCGCGCTCGGCGTGTTCCCGCCCGACACCAGCACCACGAACGCCGGCAGGTCCCGCGTCTCGCTCCCAAGCCCGTACGCCACCCACGACCCCATCGACGGTCGCCCCAGGATCGGCGAACCCGTGTACAGGAACAACTGCGCCGGCGCATGGTTGAACTGCTCCGTGTGCATCGAACGCACGAAGCACAACTCGTCCGTGATCCGCGACAGGTGCGGCAGCAACTCCGACACCCACATCCCGCCCTGCCCGTGCCGCGCGAAACGGTACGGCGTCCCCAACACCTTCGGGTGTCCCTTGATGAACGCGAACCGCTCGCCCGACAGCAACTCCGCCGGGCACGGCTTGCCGTCCAACTCGTTCAGGATCGGCTTGTAATCGAACAGGTCCTGCTGCGGCGGCGAGCCTGCCATGTGCAGGTAGATCACCCGCTTCGCACGCGGCGCGAAGTGCGCCGGCCGAGGCCGCAACGGGTCCCCGGCCCGGACAGGCCCGGCCCGCAACTCATCGCCCATCAGCATCGCCAGCGCAACCGCACCAAGCCCCGCGCCCGAGCGGCCCAGGAAGTGCCTCCGCGTCACCATCGAGCAGCGGGCGATGTCCGGCGCACGTTCGTTCATGCTCACGCTCTCGTCAGGAACTCGTCCAGATTCAGCAGCACGTTCGCCACCGCCGTCCACGCCGCGGCCTCCGCCGCGTCCACCCCATCCGGCAGCGGCCCCAACGGGTCAGTCGCCAACGCGACCGCGTCATCCGGCCGCGCCCGGTAGTGCGCCGACTCGCTCTCGAACAACGCGACCAGCCGCCCGACCTCCGCCTCCGTCGCCGCGCGCCCCAGGCACAGCCGCACCGCGTACGCCGCCCGCGACGCCGCGTCCGCCCCCCCCTCCGCCATCACCCGCCGCGCCAACGCCTGCGCCGCCTCGACCAGCGCCGGGTCGTTCAGCGTCGCCAGCGCCTGCAACGGCGTGTTCGTCCGGACCCGCCGCGGCACGCAGAACTCCCTGCTCGGCGCGTCGAACGTCGTCATCGCAGGGTGCGGGCTGGTCCGCCGCCAGAACGTGTACACCGCCCGCCGGTACCGATCCTCGCCGGCGCTCGTCTCCCACCGGTCCGCGTTGTACACGATCGACCACACCCCCTCGGGCTGCGGCGGGAACACCGGCGGCCCGTACATCTTCCGCGACAGCAGCCCCGACACCGCCAGCGACCTGTCCCGGATCGTCTCCGCGTCCAGCCGGAACCGCGACCCCCGCCCCAGCAGCCGATTCCCCGGATCACGCTCCAGCGCTTCCGCCGTCGCGCGCGAGGACTGCCGGTACGTCGCGCTCGTCACGATCGTCCGCATCAGCCGCTTCACGCTCCAACCCTCGCGCACGAACTCCGTCGCCAGCCAGTCCAGCAACTCGGGGTGCGACGGCAACGCGCCCTGCACGCCGAAATCCTCGGGCGTCTCCACCAGCCCCGCGCCGAACACCTGCTCCCACGCCCGATTCACCGCGACGCGCGCCGTCAGCGGGTTCCGATCATCCGTCAGCCACCGCGCGAACCCGAGCCGGTCGAGCGGCGCGCCCTCCGGCCACGCATGGAACGCCGACGGCGCGCCCGCCTCCACCTCCTCCGCCGGCGAAAGAAACGACCCCCGCTCCATCCGCCGCGTCGTCCGCCGGTCCTCCGCCGCCTGCTCGCGCATGACGGGCAACTGCGGCAGCGTCGCCTCCACCGCCGCCAGGTCCGCCCTCGCCCGCGCGATCCCCTCATCGAGGAACGCGAACAACTCCGTCCACTCGTCGAACGGCGACCACGGCCGGCCGGACTGTTGCGAAGCGCGACCGCCCGAATCGCCCGTCCCCACCCGCGCCAGCATCTCCGCAACGCGCTCCGGCAGCCGCTCCGCGTGCTCGACCGTCGCCCGCGCCCGCGCCAGGTCCGCCGCTCGCTCCGGCGTCGGGATCGGCAGCGTGGGCGCCTCGTCCATACGGTCCGCGTCCTGCGTCGTGTTGAAGACGGCGAACACACGGTAGTAGTCCGTGTGCGTGATCGGATCGTACTTGTGCGTGTGGCACTGCGCGCACGACATCGTCAGGCCCATGAACACCTGCATGGTCGTGTTCACCCGGTCCACCACCGCCGCCACACGGAACTCCTCGTCGTCCGTCCCGCCCTCGTCGTTCGTCATCGTGTTGCGGTGGAACGCCGTCGCGATCAGCGCTTCCCGCCCCCCGTCCGCGATCAGGTCCCCCGCCACCTGCTCCGCGATGAACCGGTCGTAGGGCATGTCGGCGTTGAACGCACGGATCACCCAGTCCCGCCACGGCCACATCGTCCGCCTGCGGTCCGCCTCGTACCCCTTCGTGTCCGCGTACCGCGCCTGGTCCAGCCACAGCCCCGCCATCCGCTCCCCGTACGCAGGCGACGCCAGCAGCCGATCAACCACCCGCTCCCACGCGCCGGGCCGATCGTCCCCCACGAACGCATCCACCTCCTCCGGCGTCGGCGGCAGCCCCGTCAGGTCCAGCGACACACGACGGATCAGCGTCGCCCGATCCGCCTCCGGCGAAGGGCCAAGCCCCTCACGCTCCAGCCGCGCCAGCACGAACCGATCGATCTCGTTCCGAACCCACGCCTCATCACCCACGGGCGGCGGCTCCGCCCGGCGCGGCGGCACAAACGACCAGTGCGGCTCGTACCGCGCGCCCGCCTCGACCCACCGACGGAGCGTCTCCACCTCCCGGGCCGTGAGCGGCGCGCCCGCGTCCGGCGGCGGCATCCGCTCCTCCGCATCCCCGCTCGCCACGCGCCGCAGCATCTCGCTCCCGTCCGGCTCGCCCGGCGCGACCGCGCGCCCCCCGTGCCGAAGCGGCCCCGTCGCCCCCTCGAACGTGTCCAGCCGAAGCCCGCCCTCGCGCGCCGCCTCGTCCGGCCCGTGGCACTTGAAGCACCGGTTCGCGAGAATCGGCCGGACATCCCGCGTGAACGACACGCCAGACGGATCAGGCTCCTCCCCACCCCGAAACACGACCGCCCGCACTGGCGGCGACGCGCCCGAGCCGCCGACGAGCAGCGCGAGCGCCGGCACGCACACAACCAACGCGGCCGCGAGCGCCACGCCCGCACCACCGGACCGAACGACCTCGAACGTCGCGGATGTGCTCAACCGCCGAGGCATGACTCGCACACCTTCCCTTCCGCCCGCGCCGCGACGCAGCACGGGTGATCGCACTCGCGCCCGGCCGCCGTCGCCGCGGCGCAGCACCCCGGCACGCGCACGACCTCCGCCGGCGCCTCGCCCGACGGCTCAGCCTCGACCGCCGCCACCTCCGCGCCCAGCACCACCTCGACCGTCGGGTTTGCCGCCGCGAACCCCCGCGCCCCCTCCGGCGTCACCCGCGTGTCCCACAGGTACACCCGACGCAAGGCCGGGAACGTGCCCAGCCGCGCCAGACCCGCGTCCGTCACGCGCGTCCCATACAGGTTGAGCGTCTCGAGCCGGGGCAGCCGCGCCAGACGCTCCAACGCCCCGTCGCCGACCCCCGTGCGCTGCAACTGGAGCCGACCGAGCCGTGTGAACCCCGCAAGGCGTGCCATGCCCTCATCCGTCACCGATGCGCCCGCCAGGTTCAGCCATACCAGCGACCCCTCCAGCCCCCGCAGCAGCGCAAGGTCGTCGTCCGTCGACCCCCTGCCCACCTGCGCGAAACTCACCTCGACCTCGGCCGAATCCGCCGCGATGCGCGCCGCGTGCGCGCCGCGCTCACGCAGCCGCGCCAACGCCGCGTCCATCGCCGCCATCTCCGCTGCGCCGGCCGGCGGCGCCGCCCCCGGTGCGCGCACGGTCGGCTCGGTCGGCACGCCCACCCCCGGCCAGTGCGCCCCCTCCTCGATCCACAGCCGGATCAGCGCGATCTCCTCCGCCGACAGCGGCTCGCGCTCCTTCGGCATGAACTCCTCGTCGCTCGGCGCGAGCGTGATGCGCCGCATCAACTCGCTCCCCTCCGGATCGCCCGGACGCACCACCCACCGCGATTCGTCCGGCCCGAACACACGCTCCCGCACGTCCAGCCTCAGCCGACCCCGCGCCCGCGTCGGCCCGTGGCACTCCACGCACCGCGCCTCGAAGATGGGCCGGATCCGCGACGCAAAGTCCACCGTCACCCCGGGCGGCAGCGGCCCGTCGACCAGCGCCTCCGCGCCGCCTGCTTCACGCTGGAAGATCTCCGTCAGGTACGTCGGCCCGTACACAAGCGACGCCCCGAAGTGCCCCGTCACCCCCACCAGCAACGCGCCCACCAGCAGCACGAATCGGTACGCCCGCGCGAACAGACCCACGCGCGTCGCCGATGCCGCGAGCGCGGCCACCAACGCGACCGCCGCGACCCCGGCCGTGGCCACGCCCGTCCACCGATGAATCTCGATCGTCTCCGCCGCCGACGCCCCGTGCGGCTCCATCGCCGCGTTGATCCACCCGAACCACGCCGCCGCCGCCGCGCTCACCGCCCCGATCAGCAGACACGCCACCGCCGCCCGCACCGGCGGCCGCGACGCCGCGTCCCGCGCCACGTCCGGCGACTGCTCGTCCGGATCGCGCGGGTCTGACGCGCCACGCCACACCCCGCGCCACGACGCCGCCGCCATCTCGATCAGCAGCGCGCTGATCAGCAGCGCGATCGGAAAGTGAACCACCAGCGGGTGCAGCCGACCGAGAAATCGAAGCAACAGGTCCATAATCGCTCTTCGATCGAGGAAACCGGAATCAGAATCGACGGGCTTGGTCGTGCGAGCCGAGGCGCGATCGAGTGCGCTTCCCTTCGCGCTGCTTCGCGTCCGTCGCGTTCATGCTCCGCCGGTCACGCCAGCAGATCCTTCACCACGTGCCCGTGCACGTCCGTCAGCCGGAAGTCCCGCCCCTGGTACTTGAACGTCAGCCGCTCGTGGTCGATCCCCAGCAGGTGCAGGATCGTCGCGTTCAGGTCGTGGATGTGGACGGGGTTCTCGACGATGTTGTACCCGAAGTCGTCCGTCGCCCCGTACGAGAATCCCGGCTTCAGCCCCGCCCCCGCCATCCACACCGTGAAGCACCGCCCGTGGTGGTCGCGCCCGTAGTTGTCCGCCGACAGCGGCCCCTGGCAGTAGACCGTCCGCCCGAACTCCCCGCCCCAGACGACGAGCGTGTCGTCCAGCATCCCGCGCTGCTTCAGGTCATTCACCAGCGCGGCCGCCGGCTGATCCACCACCCGCGACACCGCCCGGATGTCGTTCGGCAGGTTCCCGTGGTGGTCCCAGTCGCGGTGGAACAACTGCACGAACCGAACCCCGCGCTCGCACAGCCGACGCGCCAGCAGGCAGTTCGCCGCGAACGTCCCCGGCGTGCGCGAATCCGGGCCGTACAACTCGAATGTCGATGCCGGTTCATCCGCCAGGTCCGCCAGTTCCGGCACCGACTCCTGCATCGAGTACGCCATCTCGTACTGCTGGATGCGCGCGTTGATCTCCGGGTCACCGAACGCCTCGTGCGCGATCGAGTTCAGCCTGCTCGCCGCCTCGATCATCCGCCGACGACGATCCCGGTCGATCCCCGGCGGGTCGGACAGGTAGAGCACCGGGTCGCCCGCACCGCGGAACTTCACCCCCTGGTGCGCCGCCGGCAGGAATCCCGCCCCCCACAGCCGATCGAACAACGCCTGCGTCGGCCTCGGCACGCTGTTCGAGATCATCACCACGAACGCGGGCAACACCGACGTCTCGCTCCCCAACCCGTACGACAGCCACGCGCCCATGCTCGGCCGGCCCGGCTGCTGCGCACCCGTCTGGATGTACGTGATCGCCGGGTCGTGGTTGATCGCCTCCGTGTTCACCGAGTGCACGAACGTCAGGTCGTCCACGATCGACGCCGTGTGCGGCAGCAACTCCGATACCCACGCCCCGCAGCGACCGTGCTGCCGGAAATCGAACAGCGACGCCGCGATCGGAAGCCGGTCCTGCCCGCTCGTCATCCCCGTGATCCGCTGGCCCATCCGCACCGAGTCCGGCAGGTCCGTGTCGTGCATCTCCCGCAGCCGCGGCTTGGGCTGGAACAAGTCCAGGTGCGACGGCCCGCCCGACATGAACATGGAAATCACACGCTTCGCCCGCGGCGCGAAGTGCGGCGAGCGGAGCAGCCCGGCGCCGGGGTCCCCCGTCGCCGCGAACAGCCGCGGGTTCAGCAGCGAAGCCAGCGCGGCCGTACCGATGCCCGTCGCCATGCGCCCCAGCAACTGCCGACGCGTCATCAACAACCGATACTCACGCGCGGGGTCCATCGCCGGGCCTTTCTCAGCAGAGGAACGCGACCTCCGCGTTCTCCCTCAGTTCTTCGTCACGAACTCGTCCAGGTTCATCACCGTCGTACACACCATCGTCCACGCCGCGTGCTCGGCCGCATCAAGCATGGTGTCGCGCGCCGACGCGCCCACGCCGAGCAGCGCCTCCGCCGACGCCGGATCGGCCCGGAACGAGCCGACCTCCTCGCGCAGCACGCCGAGCAGAATCGCCGACTCCGCCGCTGTCGGCGCGCGACCGAGCGTCCGGGCGAAGACAAACCCGAGCCGGCCCGCCTCATCCCCATCCGCCCGCATCGCCCGCTCCGCCAGCGACCGCGCCGCCTCCACGTACGTCGGGTCGTTCATCAGGTTCAGCGCCTGCAGCGGCGTGTTCGTCCGCCCGCGCCGCACCACGCACGTCTCGAAGTTCGGCGCGTCGAACACCGCCATCGCCGGGTGCGGCGCGGTGCGCTTCCGATACGAGTACATGCTCCGCCGATACAGGTCCTCGCCCGTGCTCTGCACGTAGACCTGCCCCTTGAACTCCTGCCCGAACGGGTCGTACGCCACGTCCTTCCACACGTCCGCAGGCTGGTACGGAAACACCCCCGGCCCGCCGATCCGCTCCACCAGCAGCCCCGACGCCGCCAACGCCGTGTCGCGCACCGCCTCGGCCCCCAACCTGAACCGCGGCCCGCGCGACAGCAGCCGGTTCTCCGCGTCCGCCTCCAGCCGATCCGCCGCCGCCCGCGACGACTGCCGATACACCGACGACACCAGGATCAACCGCATCAGCCCCTTCACGTCCCACCCCGACTCCACGAACTCCACCGCCAGCCAGTCCAGCAACTCCGGGTGCGACGGCCACTCGCTCTGCGCCCCGAAATCCTCGCTCGTCCGAACCAGCCCCGCCCCGAACAGCATCTGCCACACCCGGTTCACGAACACCCGCGCCGTCAGCGGGTTCTCCGGCCCCACCAGCCACTCCGCCAGCGCCAGCCGATCCGCCGCCGCCCCGTCCGGCAGTCGCCCCAGAAACTCCGGCACGCCCGGCGTCAGCGCGTCCCCCACCGGATGCTCGTAGTGCCCCCGCGCGAGCACCCGCGTCTCACGCGGCGTCTCCATCTCCTGCATCACCATCACCGTCGGGATCGCCGCGAGCAGCGCCCGCTCCTCCGCCCGCATGTCCTCCAGCGTCGCCTTCATCGCCAGCCACTCGGGCGACCCCGTCGCCCGGAAGTGGTCCCGAAGCAACGCGCGCTGCGCATCCGACCGCTCCCCCTCCGCCTTTTCCGCCGCCAGCAGCACCGGCAACGGGACCGCGCCCACATCCTGCTCCCGCGGGTCGAAATAGAACGCGTACCCCCCCGCGTAGTTCACGACCTTCAGCAGCACCTCGTTCTCGCCCTCGCGCAGCGGCAGGTCCACGAAGTCCTGGTCCGCCGCGACGCTCCGCGCCGCCGGGCTCGCGTGCACCTGCTCCCCGTTCAGCCACACCTTGATCGCGTCATCCGACCCGAGCGACACCCGCAACCGCCGCTGCGTCGGAGCGACGATCGTCCGGCGCAGGTACATCGCCGCGTTCATCCCCGACAGTTCGTGGATCGCGCCGTCCGCAAACTCCGGGCGCTCGACCCATTCGACGCCCTCGCCCGCTTCAGGCCCGAACGCCGTTTCGTACGCCGCCGGCCCCGTGTCCGCCGCGTACGGCCCCGCCGCCGACCACGCCCCCATCGCCGCCGGCCTCACCGCCGCCGCGTACCGCTCATCCCCCGACACCGCCAGCCGGAACCGCCCGATCGCGTGCTGCGTGAACTGCGACTCGAACCGCAGCCGCACGCGCACCCGCGTGCCGCCCTCGAACCCCACCGGCTCCGACAGCACGAACTCCGCCGTCCGATCCTCGCGCCGTTCGTACCCCGTCACCGCCCATCCGGTCGCCGCATCCCCGTCGATCGCGTTCCGCACCGGGAACGTCGCCTGCTCGTGGTCCGCCCGCGCTCTGGTGATCGCCACCGCCTCGAACGCGCCCCCGCTCACGGGCGCGGCCTCCACCTCAAACCCCGTCAGCACGAAGTTCGCGTTGTACGCCCGCCCCGCCCCCTCGTGCGGCAGCGACTCGTGCGTCAACGCATCCAGCCGCACCGCCGCCACGCGCCCCGCCCCCACCACCGCCTCGACCTCGTACACGTCCACATCCGGGTTCACGCCCGACGCCAGCACCGAGCCGTCCTCCAGCACACCCAGCGTCGATCCACCCGACGACTCCGCCCGCTCCGGCGTCAGCCGCCGCCACCGACCCGCCAACTCACCCGCCAGCGACCGCTCCCACTCGGCCTGCGCCGCGTCCACCTCCGGCAGCGGACCCTCGACCCGCGCCGCCTGCCGCTCGATGCTCGCACGCACCGTCGCCAGCGCGGCCTCTTGCCCCGGGTCCGGTGCCATGATCGTCGGCGCGGCGTTCCCCTCGCGCCCGTCGATGCCCTGCTCCGCCACCGTGTTGAAGAATGCGTAGAACCGGTAGAAGTCCCGCTGCGTGATCGGGTCGTACTTGTGGTCGTGGCACTGGGCGCACGCCATCGTCAGCCCCAGCCACACCGTCGCCGTCGTGTTCACCCGGTCCACCACGTACTCGTTCAGGTACTCCTCCGCGATCGCCCCCCCCTCGAAGTTGATCATGTGGTTCCGGTTGAACCCGCTCGCGATCCGCTGCTCCGTCGTCGCCCCCGGCAGCAGGTCCCCAGCGATCTGCTCCACCGTGAACCGGTCGAACGGCACGTTCCGGTTGAACGCCCCGATCACCCACTCCCGCCAACGCCACATGTGCCGCTCGTTGTCGATGTGGTACCCGTTGCTGTCCGCGTACCGCGCCCCGTCCAGCCACTCCAGCGCCATCCGCTCACCGTACCGCGGCGACGCCAGCAGCCGATCCACCACCCGCTCCCACGCGTCCGAGCGGTCGTCCGCCACGAACGCCTCGACCTCCTCCGGCGTCGGCGGCAAACCCGTCACGTCCAGCGACGCACGCCGGATCAGCGTCCGACGATCCGCCTCCGGCGACGGTGAAAGCCCCGCTTCCGACAGCCGCGCCGCGATGAAACCGTCGATCGGCGTCCGAACCCACCCCTCGAACGCCCCCCCATCCGCCCGCGGCACGGCCGGCCGCACCGGCGCGACAAACGCCCAGTGCCGCGAGTACTCCGCCCCCTGCTCCACCCACGCCCGCAGCGTCTCGATCTGCCCCGGCGTCAGCGTCTTGCCCGAGTCCGCCGGCGGCATCCGCTCGGCCGGGTCCGACGCCGTCACCATCCGCACCAGCAGACTCGCCCCCGCATCCCCCGGCACAACAGCCGCCCCCCGCTCCCGAGCCGCCGTCGCCCCCTCCCGGGTATCCAGCCGCAGCCCCGCCTCCCGAGCCGACTCATCCGGCCCGTGACACTTGAAGCACGCATCCGACAAAATCGGCCGCACATCCCGATTGAAGTCGACCGCCGCCAGATCACGGTCGAAGGCCGCCCGCCCGCCCGAAGGCACAAGCACAACCGCCCGGACGCCCGCCCCACCCTCACCCCCACCCTGACCCCCAGGCGCCAGGACCAAGCCGAACCCCACCACCCCCGCAACCGCGGCCACCAGCGCGAAGGAGCCAACCAGAAGCGAAAAACGCCCCAAACCCGCGCCCAAGCGTCGAACGAGACCAGAGGTTTGGCGTCCAGACATGCAAGAGCCTTCCAAAGACAGCCACAGCAGCCCCGCGGCCAGTCTACAGCAGGGCTGGGGCCAGTTGAAGAGAAAGGCCTGTTGCTCAAACCTGGGGAACGATCCGACCGGAGCGCGCGTCCGGACGCCCCGGAGGGGCGTAGGCCTGTAGCCACGGGTGGAACGACGCCGCGCCAGCGGCGGAGTGGAACCCGTGGACACGGTTCCTCCTTTCCTCCTAGCCCCGAAGGGGCGTAGGCCTGTAGCCACGGGTGGAACGACGCCGCGCCAGCGGCGGAGTGGAACCCGTGGACATCGGTCGCCCAGAAAGCCAAGCCC
>JACTNA010000008.1 GCA_014584315.1 Planctomycetota bacterium
GACCCGATCGCAGATCCAGTCAAGCTGCTCGTCCGTGAGTCGCATCGCCATGCAACCTCATACGCGCTGCAATGGAAGAGGTTCCGGGATAGGCTGTAATCAGCGGCCGCAGGAAGGCGGAGTATATGAGGCGCAATGACTTCCTCCAATCCGTTTAAGGCGAGTAACGCCCAATCCCTCCCGCCTCGTCCGTCACACCCTGAAGATCGACCCGAGTTTCCTGCCGAGCAGCGCGGAGGCGCCGACGAGCGTGACGGTGAGCAGGGCCATGCCCCAGACGCCCATCGCGCTGGCGACGTACTGGCCCGTGCCGAGCGTCTCCGTGAACGCGAAGATCTGCTTGGTGATCGGGTAGTGCTCGGCCTTCTGGGCGAGGATGAGCGAGTCGCTGACTTCGAGCATCGAGAAGCTGAAGACCAGCAGCCCGCCCGCGATCAGGTTCGCCATGATGAGCGGCACGATGACCTTGCGCACGGCGGTGAGGCGCGAGGCGCCGAGGTTGACAGCCGCGTCCTCCAGTTCGCCGGAGGTCTGCTCCAGCCCGGCGACGGTGGCGCGGACGATGTACGGCAGCCGGCGCACGGCGTAGGCGATGACCAGCAGCGGGAAGGGGTTGGGGTCGGGGCCGAGCACGTCGAGCGTGCCGGCGAGCAGCGGCGGCACCTCGACGCCGAGCCAGGGGATCGAGAGCGGGCGGCCGAAGGGCCAGGCGAGCGTCATCGCCACGTAGCCGAACGCCATGACCAGCCCCGGCACGGCGAGGGGCAACATGCAGAGGGCGTCGAGCACGTTGCGTCCGCGCACGCCGGTGCGCACGACGAGGTACGCGACGACCAGGCCGAGCAGGAGGTCCAGGCCCATCGCGGCGAGCGAGAGGACGAGGCTGTTGCGGATGCTGGTGGAGGCGGCCTCGTCGCCCAGGGCTGCGCCGAAGTGGTCGAGGGTGAACTCCGTCGGCAGGATCGTGCCGTACCAGCGCCCTGGCACGCTGAGGCTGGTGAAGATGACGCCGAGGTGCGGCAGGACGGCGACGAGCGTGACGGCCGCGAAACCGAGCGTGACGGCCCAGCCGACCGGTCCGCGCAGCACGGTCTCGCCGCCGGCGCGCGAGGCCTTTGAATACATGGCGTGCCCGCGTCGCCCGAAGGCCACCCGGCCCAGCACATAGAGCAGCACCGACGACGCGAGCAGGACGACGGTCAGCGCGTAGGGTTGGGCGGAGTTCTCGACTTCCTTCAGCCCGAAGAAGACCTGCACGGGCGTGACGGTGTAGTAGTCGAACATGAGCGGCGTGCCGAGTTCGGTGAACGACCAGATGAAGACGATCGTGCCGCCGGCGAAGAGGCCGGGCCGGATGAGCGGGAGCGTGACGCGGAAGAACCGTCGCCACGGTCCCGCGCCGAGGTTCTCGGCGGCCTCGTCGAGGGCGGGGTCGAGGTTGGCGAGGGCGGCCGCGGCGTTGAGATAGATGATGGGATAGAGGTGCAGCGCCTCGGCGATGACGACGCCCCAGAATCGCCCCTCGCCCAGCACGTCCCACTCCGTGCCGAGCAAGGCGTTGATCGCGCCCTCGCGCCCCAGCAACGCCCGCAGCCCGATCGCCCCGACGAAGGGGGGCAGGATCAGCGGCACGAGAATCATGGCGTTCAGGGCGGACTTGCAGGGGAAGCGGTAGTTCGCGCCGGCGACGGCGAGCGGCAGGGCGATGACCACGCAGAGCAGCGTCGTGCAGACCGCCACCATGAAGGAGTTGCCAAGCCCCGCGAGGAGCGTGGGGTCGAGAAAGACGAGGCGCAGATGGTCGAGGGTGAAGCCGCGCCCGGTGGCCGGGTCGGCCGCGAAGCCGCCGCGGACCGTCAGCAGGATCGGATGGACGAGGAACGCGCCGAGGACGACGAGCAGCCCCGCGAGCAGCACGTAGTGCCAGGGATGGGCGCGGGGCAGGTCGCGCATAGAGGCCAGTGTAGGGCCTCGCGAGCGGGCGCACGGCTCACAGTCGGGCCGCGAGCGTGCGCAGCGCGTCCAGCGCGGCGTGCAGGTCCCAGCGCTGAGAGGGTCGATCGCCCGTTGTGTTGCTGATCGCGCGGACCTCGGCGAAGGGGACGCCGAGGCGTCGGGCGACGAGGGCGGCGGCCGCGCCTTCCATTGCTTCGGCGGCCGCGCCGGTTCGCCGCGCGATCTCGGCGGCGAGGGCGTCCGTGCCGGAGCAGGTCGAGACCGTGGCGATCCGCGCCGAAACGGCTTCGAGCGCGGCGAGCGCGAGGAGCATGGCCGGGTCGCCCGGGAGTTCGACGCCCGGCAGGTCGGCGGGGGGGAATCCCATGTCCGCCTGCGTGACGAAGCCTTCGGGTGTCGCGAGGCCGTCGTCGGCGAAGACGGATGCGGTGGCGAGCAGCAGCCCCCCGATCGGGGGCGCGGAAGGGCCGGGCAGCGCGCCGGCGACGCCGAGGTTGATCGCGGCCGCATGACGCGACGGGTCGAGCGTGCGGGCGGACGCACCGGCAGCGTTCGCCTTGCCCACGCCGGTCAGCACGAGGTCGAAGCGATCGTTGATCGGTGTAGGGGTCCACGCCGGGGGAGATTCCCCGGATCGTCCCAGGCCGGCGAGGACAGCCCGAGCCTCCGCGGGAGCGGCCACGATGAGGAGCACTCTGCGCTCCGGCCCGATATGCAGCAGCCCGTCGCCCACGGCCCGATGGTACGAGGCCCGTGGGCACGAACGGCCGACGACCGGGGCCTAGGATGGGGCCGGAACTTCCGTTCGACTCGGCGGTAGGTCTTTACGAGGGTTCATCGCCCGTGCGGTCGCGGTTCGCGCACCACAAAGGAGCGGTCGGCATGGCAGTTCAGCAGCAGGGTTCCGCGGCGAGCCGGCGGGGCATGAGCATTGTCAAGATTCTGGTCGGGGGGTCCGCGCTCCTCCTGCTCGCGTTCGTGGCGGTGTGGGCGGTGGCCCGGCCGGGCGGGGGCGAAGCCCGGACGGTCTCGGCGGCGGATGTGGCGCGTGCCCAGACGATGAGTTTCGAGATCATCACGACCGCGACGGGCGAACTGGAGGCCCGCAACCAGATCGAGGTGCGCTCGGGGCTGGAGACGCAGACGACGATCATGGAGATCGTGCCCGAGGGCAGGCAGGTGCGCAAGGGCGACCTGCTGGTGCGGCTGAACGCCGAGGCGCTGCTCAACCAGATCACGGAAGAGGAGGACCGCGTCGAGCGAGCCAAAGCCGACCTGATCGCGGCCGAGAACGCGCTCAAGATTCAGATCAACGAGAACGACTCGCGGACGCGCGCGGGGAAACTGAAGATCGAACTCGCCCAACTCGCGCTGGACCAGTGGCGTGAGGGCGAGGTGATCCGCAAGAAGCAGCAGTTGACGCTCGACATCGCGCAGGCCCAGCGGCAGGTGAACCGTCTGCGCGATAAGTTCGAGAAGTCGGAGGAACTGCTGGCGCGCGGGTTCATCAGCCAGGACGAGCGCGACCGGGACGAGATCGACAAGATCGACGCCGAGGCCCGGCTCGCGAACGCCAAGCTCGACGAGGACGTCTACCTGACGTACCAGTACCCGCGCGACCAGAAGACGCGCGAGTCCGACCTCGAGGAGGCGCGGGCGGAACTGGAGCGCATCGAGGCGGTGAACGCCATCAACCTCGCCGCCAAGCAGGCGAACCTCGACAGCGCGATGCGGCAGTTCCGCAACCGGGAGTCGCGGCTGACCCGCCTGCGCGAGCAGTTCGATGCCGCGACCATCTACGCCCCCACGGACGGCCTGGTCGTCTATGCCACCAGCCTCGAGCGCAACCAGCGCATGTGGGGCGGGGGCGGCGAAGGCCCGCTCCAGATCGGCAGGCAGGTCCGCCCCAACGAACTGCTCATCATCCTCCCCGACACGACCCAGATGGTGGCGACGGTGCGCGTGCACGAGGCGCTTGCCGGGCGCATCCGCCCGGGGCAGGCCGCACGCGTCAAGGTGAGCGCGGCCGGCGGCCAGACGTTCGAAGGCCGCGTCGAGTCCATCGGCGTGCTCGCCGAGACGGGCGGCTGGCGCGACCCGAACCGACGCGAGTACTCGGTGCGGGTCGGGCTGGACGTGGACAACGCCGCGGGCGAACTGAAACCCTCGATGCGGGCCGAGTCGGAACTCACGCTGGGCCGGGTCGAGAACGCGATCGCGGTCCCCGTGCAGGCCGTCTTCAGCGACGGGCCGGTGCGGTTCGTCTATGTGCCACGCGGTTCGCGCTACGAGCGCGTGCCGGTGCGCGTCGGGCGCGTGTCGGACACGCTCGCGGAGATTTCGGCCGGACTGACCGAGGGCCAGGCGGTCCTGCTGCGTGAGCCTTCGCCCGGCGAGATTCTGGACCGCCCGTGGGACGCCGAGCGATTGAAGGCCGTTGGGCTTGCGCTGGACGAGTCCGGTCGCCCCGTCGCGCCGAACGCGCAGCCGGGCAACGGGCAGCCGATGCGGACGGCGATGCCCTCGCAGGGCGGCGGACCGGCACGCGGCGCCGAAGGCGCAGCGCGACCCGAGGGCCAGGCCACGACCGATGCCGCGGAGGGACGCAGGCCGCAGGGCGAGGGTCCCGAAGGTCGCCAGCGGCGTGCCCCGGGCGCCGAGACGCCGGCCGCCCCGGCCGCGGAGACGGGCCGCTCGCGCGGGTGAGCCACGGGCCGGTATGCTCGGCGGCGCGTGAACAGCAACGGCTTCGCGACGCTCGACTGGATCGCGCTCGGGGCGTACTTCGCGCTGCTCCTGGCGAGCGGCGTGTGGTTCGCGCGGCGCGGGCAGCGCACGACCGAGGACTACTTCCTGGGCGGGCGGCGGATGCCCGCGTGGGCGGTCGCGGTCTCGATCGTGGCGACGAGCCTGTCGGCCGCGTCGTTCATCGGCGTGCCCGAGGCCGGGTTCCGGTCGGACCTCACCTACCTGACGACCAACCTGGGCCTGGTGATCGCCGCGGTGATCATCGCGGTCTTCTTCATTCCCGCGTTCTACCGGCATCGGGTGCAGACCGTCTACGAGCTGCTCGGGCGGCGTTTCGGGGAGCCGGCCGTCGTCGCCGCCAGCGCGGCCTACCTCGTCGGGCGGGTGATGGCCAGCGGCGCCCGCGTCTACATCGGCGCGATCCCCGCCTCGCTCGTCCTCTTCGGGGACGCGCAGGCGCACCACCTGCTCGGGGCGATCGGCGTCGTGTGCGCCGTCGGGGTGGCGTACACCTTCGTCGGGGGCGTGGCGAGCGTGATCTGGACCGACGCGATCCAGATGATCGTCTTCGTCGGCGCGTGCATGCTGGCCGTCGTGCTGATCCGCGCCGAGATCCCCGCCTCGAACGCCGAGATCGTCGCGGCGTGGAGCACGGGCGCGCCGGACGGGGGGTCGAAACTCCGGCTCTTCGACCTCTCGACGGACCTCTCGAAACAGTTCACGCTGCTCGCGTCGCTGGTCGGGTTCACGCTGCTCGGGCTGGCGTCGTACGGGGCGGACCAGGACCTGGTGCAGCGGATGCTGACGTGCAAGGACGCCAAACGCGGCTCGTGGTCCGTGATCTCGGGCATCCTGCTCGGCATCCCGTCGATCGCGCTGTTTCTGCTGGTGGGCCTGCTGCTGTGGGTGTACTACGCGCGCCCCGACCTCATGGGCGAGCACGCCCCCCCCGCCGCGCCCGACGACTCGCGCCAGGTCTTCCTGCGCTACATCATCGACAGGATGCCGCCCGGCGTGACCGGGGTGATGATGGCGGGGCTGTTCGCCGCCGCGCTCAGCAGCCTCAACTCGACCATCAACGCGATGAGCGGCACGTTCATCAACGACATGTACCGGCGCATGGTCCGCGGGCGCGACGAGCGGCACTATCTGAGGGCCGGCCGCGTCGGGGTGGTCGTCACCGGCGCGGTGCTGTGCGCGTTCGCGTCGTTCTGCGTCTTCTGGCAGCGCGCGCACGACGACGCGGGCGGGGGTGGGCTGCTCGGCTTCGCGCTGAGCGTGATGGTCTTCGCCTACGCGGGCATGGCGGCCGTGTTCGTGACCACGCTCTTCACGCGCCGGGGAAGCACTGCGAGCGTGATCGCAGCGCTGGCGATCGGCTTCGTCGTGGTCGCGCTCGTGCAGCCGAACGTGATGGCGGCATGGACGGCGTGGACGCCAATGGCGACTCCGCTCGCGGGCGTGTCGCTGGCGTTCCCTTGGCAACTGACGGTTGGGTTTGCCGCGGCGCTGCTCGTCTGTCTTGTGGGCGCGCCGAAGACGCCCGCTCCCTGACGGGCGCGGTTCGATGGGGGACGGTCGCGGCCCGTCGGGGGACGACCCTGTGTACGCTCATGCCGTGACGCCGTGCCGTGCCATCGTCGGGTGCATGACCGGGACCAGCCTGGACGGGCTGGACGCCGCGCTGGTGCGCGTCGAGGGGCGCGGGCTTGGGCTGCGCGCGCGCGTCGCGCGGACGGCGAGCAGGCCGCTGGGCGAACTGGGCGTGCGGCTGCGTTCGCTGGCGTCGGGCGGCCCGCACACGGCGCGCGAGATCGCCGCGATGTCGCGCGACCTGGCGCTGCTGCACGCGGACGCCGTGCGCGAGGCCGCGGGCGGCGCGCCGATCGACCTCGTGGCCGCGCACGGGCAGACGGTCTTCCACGCCCCGCCCCTGAGTTGGCAGGTGTTGAACGCCGCCGTGCTGGCCCACGCGGTGCGGGCGCCGGTCGTGTTCGACCTTCGGGCGGCGGACCTGGCCGCGGGGGGGCAGGGCGCGCCGATCACGCCGATCGCCGACGCGATTCTCTTCGGCGACCCCGGCGAGCGGCGATCGGTGGTGAACCTCGGCGGGTTCTGCAACGTGACGCGCCTGCCGCGCGTGGAGTCGGTGTCCGATGCGCTCTGGGCGATCGAGGCGGCGGACGTGTGCGCGTGCAACCACCTGCTCGACGCCGCGGCCCGGGCGGCGCTGGGCGCGCCGTTGGACGCCGACGGCGCGGCCGCATCGCGCGGTCGGCCCGTGCCCCGAGTGGTCGCGGCGTTGGCCGATCGCCTGGAGTCGCAGCGTGCCTCGGGGCGGTCGCTCGGCACGGGCGACGAGTGCGCCTCGCTGATCGCGGAGCACGGCGCGGGCGTCGCGCCCGACGACCTGTGCCGGTCGGTCTGCGAAGCGGTCGCGGGCGTGGTCGCGTCGGCGATCGGGGCGTGCGACCGCGTGCTGCTCGCGGGCGGCGGGGCGCGCAACCGCGTCCTGGTCGGTGCGATCGCCTCGCGTGTTGGCGTGCCGGTCGAGACGACGGCGTCGCACGGCGTGGGCGTCGGCGACCGCGAGGCCGCGGCGATGGCGGTCCTGGGCGCGCTGTGCGAGGACGGCGTGCCGATCACGCTGCCGCGCGTCACCGGCTGCGCGCGGCCCGCGCCGGTCGCCGGCTGCTGGGCGAGGCCATGACGACACCCCCCCCCGATCGCTCGCACCTGCTGACCGAGCAGCGCAAC
Organism: Planctomycetota bacterium; assembly: GCA_014584315.1. GTDB lineage: Bacteria > Planctomycetota > Phycisphaerae > Phycisphaerales > UBA1924 > CAADGN01. The sequence continues at coordinate 7,462 of JACTNA010000008.1, forward strand.
CCGCGCAGCGTGGGGCTGCACCGCATGAGCGTCGCCGAGTGCGTGCGGCTGATCAACGGGGAGGACGCCCGCGTGATCGACGCGCTGCGCGAGGCCGCGCCGGCGCTCACGGCCCTCATCGAGGCGGCCGAGCCGGGGTTCGTCGCGGGCGGGCGGCTGGTGTACGTCGGGGCGGGGACGTCCGGGCGGCTGGGCGTGCTGGACGCGGCGGAGGCGCCGCCGACCTTCCAGGTCGAGCCTGGGCGCGTCGTGGGCATCATCGCGGGCGGCGCCGCCGCGCTGACGCGCTCGAGCGAGTCGAAGGAGGACGAGCGGGGCGGCGCGCACGCCGACCTCGACGCGCTCTCGCTGACGGCGCGCGACACGGTGATCGGCATCGCGGCGGGGGGAACGACGCCGTTCGTGCTGGGCGCGCTCGAGCACGCCGCGTCCCGGCGCGCCCGACCGCTCACCGCCCTCATCGTGTGCGCCGACATCCCCCCCCCCGATGGCGTGGATCATCTCGTCGTGCTTCGCACCGGCCCGGAGGCGCTCACCGGCTCGACGCGGATGAAGGCGGGGACGGCGACGAAGCTCGCCCTGAACACCATCTCCACCACGCTCATGGTGCGGGCCGGGCGCGTCTACGAGAACCTGATGGTCGATCTGCGCGCGACGAACGACAAACTCCGCGACCGCGCGGCGCGGATCGTCGCCACGCTCACCGGCCTCGGACGCGACGGCTCGCTCGCGCTCCTCGACCGCGCGGGCGGATCGGTCAAGACGGCGGTCGTGATGCACCGCCTCGGGCTGGCGCGCGACACCGCCGAGCGACGGCTGGCGGAGGGCGCGGGTCGGCTCGACCGAGCGCTGGGCGAAGGGAGTCCGCCGCCGTGATCAGGGCGGCCCACTGAGGTGCGCCGGCGTGCTCGGGTCTGGCGGACCGCCACTACACTCTGGGCGTGCCCCCCGCGCGGCGACCATGGACGAGCGCACAGGCCCGCGACGCGGCGATCGGCATCGTCCGCGCCTTGCGCGATGCGGGGCACGAGGCCTATCTGGCCGGCGGGTGCGTGCGCGACGAACTCCTGGGCCTCGAGCCGACCGACTACGACGTGGCGACCGACGCGCGCCCGGAGCGCATCCGCGCCCTCTTCAGGCGCACGAACGAGGTCGGCGCGAGTTTCGGCGTGGTGCTGGTGAAGGAGCGGAACGTCGCGGTCGAGGTCGCCACGTTCCGCGCCGACGGCCCGTACTCCGACCGGCGCCGCCCGGACCACGTCGAGTTCGCCGACGCCGCGGCCGACGCACGCCGACGCGACTTCACCATCAACGCCCTCTTCCTCGACCCGTTCGCCGATGCCACGACACCCGGCGTGCGCGGGCGCGTCATCGACCTCGTGGGGGGGGTCGCGGACCTGCAGCGCTGCATCATCCGCGCCGTCGGCGACCCCGAGCAGCGGCTGACCGAGGACCACCTGCGGGCCTTGCGGGCCGTCCGCTTCGCCGCGCGGCTCGGGTTCGAGGTCGAGGCGGGCACGGCCCGCGCCATCCGCGAGCACGCCTCGGAGCTCGGGGGGGTGAGCCGGGAGCGGATCGGGGACGAGGTGCGGAGCATGATGGATCGGCCGTCGCGCGCGCTCGCCGTGCGCCTGCTCCAGTCGCTCACGCTCGATGCGCCGGTGCTGGACGCCCCCCACCGCGACGCCGAGCCGACGGTGCTCGCCCGCCTCGGGCCTGCGGCGGGGCTGGCCGCCTGCCTCGGGGCGTGGACGATCGACCGGGGGGAGATCGCGAGCGAGGCCCAACTGCCGGCCCTGCTCCGATCCCGACGGCAGGCCCTTTGCCTGAGCAACGAGGAGCGCGATGAACTCCGCGATGTGCTCGGCGGGGCGATCGGGCTGCCCGCACGATGGGGGGGGCTTGGGGTCGCGGCCCGGAAGCGGCTGGCCGCCTCCCGTCACTTTGCCCAGACTCTCGCCCTGCTGACGGCGTACAAGCCCGATGACGGGGCGGGAGTGGCCAGATGTGTCCAGGACCTCGCCGCGACGCCTTCGGGGCTTGCGCCGGATCCGATCGTGAATGGGGACGATCTGGTGGCGGCGGGCTTGACCCCCGGGCCTGCCTTTGCGACGCTGCTCTCGGCGGTCTACGACGCCCAGTTGGAGGACAGAATCCGAACGAAGACGGAGGGTTTGGCGCTTGCGAGGGAACTTGCGGCCGGGTTGAGGGTCTAATATCTGTACGGGGTCGTATCTCAGGGGGTGTCCGAGCGGTGTGCAACGGGCCCGACTCCGAACGAACGGGCTGAAAGGGCGGACAGACATGGGCAGTGCGCGCGCGCGTGGATGGGTCGTGTCGGTGCTGAGCGCCGTGGTCGCGGCCGCGGCGATCCTGTCGCCGATTCCGGCGGGAGAGGCGTCCGCGGGCATGGTGCAGGACGGCACGGCGACCCGCGGGAAGGACGTGCTGATCTTCAAGGACGGTCGGATCGTCGAGGGTCGAGTGCTCGAAGAGACGGCGACCGAGATCCGCTTCGAGGTGAAGGTCGGCACGATCGCCGCCCCGACGGTGTACCGCAAGGCGGACATCCTGGAAGTGCAGCGCGGCGCGGCGACGGACGCTCCCGCTTCGCCCGCGCCGGGCGTTCGCGACGAGCGGCGCGACGCCAGCCCGAGAGTGACGGGCGATCCCGGCGCGCCCGGCATCTACGTGATGGAGATGACGGGGCGCATCGGGCGCGACATCTCGGTCACGCCGATCCGCAACGTGCTCGAGGACGCCCGCCAGCACAAGCCGGACGTGCTGATCGTCGTCATCGACAACGCGTGGCAGTTCGGCGACGGGCGCGACGCCCCGGACGACGCCGCCTCGTTCGGCCAGATCTTCATCGCGGAGGACATCGAGCCGATCTTCACGCAGGAGATCCCCCAGAAGTGGGGCTACTCGCCTCGCATCATCATCTGGGTAAAGAAGGCGATGGGCGGCGCGTGCTTCATCCCGTTCAACTTCCCCGAGATCTACTTCCACCCCGACGGCAAGATGGGCGGCATCGGCAACCTCATTTTCCAGTACGGCAACACCGGCGACGAGATGGTCCGCGAGAAGCTGTTCTCCGCGGGCATGGGCCACGCCCGCGGCATGGCGAACCACGGCGGGTACGACCCGCGCATCGTCACCGCCATGGCCCGGACGGACTATGTCCTCTCGTACCGTATGGTCGGCGGGCGCGCCGAGCTGCTCGAGCGCCTCCCTGAAGGCCCCAACGAGTTCCTGCTGACGAACGACGGCACGAAGGACGAGTTCAAGGACACGATCCAGGCGCTGGCGCGGGGCGAGGGCAAGAACACGCTCACGCTGAACGCGAAGGTCGCGCGCGACCTGGGGGTTTCGAAGGGCACGGTGAGCAATCTGGATGAACTGCTCTTCGAGTTGCAGTTGCACCGCCGGCACAACCTGATCGAGGGGCGGGCCAAGCAGATCTGGGAGCGGTGGGGCAAGGACATCACCGAGGGTGATCGCGAGATCCGCAGGCTGATGCAGGAGTTCGGGCGCATCCAGGTGCAGGGCGACTACAACCAGCGTTCGGCGGCCCGGGCGCAGCAGATCCGCACGCTCCAGCGCATCCAGCAGATCCTCAAGCGCTTCGAGGAGGTCGCCTCGCTCGGGCTGATGGAACTCGAGGGCGTTCCCTCGCCGCAGGAGATCGACGTCATCATCGAGCAGATCCGTCAGGAACAGATGAAGGACAAGCGCTGACCCCGCGCCGGGTCGGCCCTTGAGAAGAGGAACACCATGCATCGCATCCGCACGTCGTTCGTGGCCAGGCTCGCCGCTGTCGCTCTGCTCGCGGGGGCGTGGCTGGGCTTCGGGCCGCTCCAGGCCGCCGACGCCGCCGACCGCGTCGTCCTCAAGGACGGGCGCGTGTTCGAGGGCGAGATCGTCCGCGAGGCCGCCGGCGCGGTCTGGATCAAGGTCACGGTCTCGGGCATCGAGCGGACGGAGTTCTTCGGCCCGGCGGACATCGCGAGCGTGGAGCGCTCGCCCGACGCGCCGGCCGTCGCCTCGACCGAGGCGGCCCGCGCGCCCGACGCCCCGGCGAAGTCCAGCCCGCGCACGCCCGGGGTCAAGCGGGCCGCGGTGCTGACGCTGGAGGGCATGGTCGGGACGCAGTTTTCGCACAAGCCGCTGAAGGAAGCGATCCCCATGCTCGAGGAGGAGGGGGTCGACGTGGTGGTCTTCAAGATCAACTCCGGCGGCGGGTTGCTCTACGAACTCTCGTTCCTGCAGGACGTGATCCACGACGAGTACAAGCCGAAGTTCCACGTGGTGGCGTGGATCGAGTCCGCGATCTCTGCGGCGGCGATGACGGCGCACGTCATCGAGGAGATCTACTTCATGCCGCAGGGCAACTACGGCGCGTGCACGGGATACTCCGGCGCGCTGGTGGCCATGAAGGATCGCGGGCTTGAAGAGGTGCTGTACATGATGGAGAAGGTCTCCGCGAAGGGGCAGCACCACCCGGCGATCATGCGTTCGATGCAGATCGACGACCCGCTCTCGTGCACGATCAAGCCCAACGGCGACGTCGAGTGGTACAACACCGAGGAGGGCGACTTCCTGGTGAACCCGGCCGGCCGCATCCTGACCTTCGACGCGGGCCAGGCGATCCGATTCAAGTTCGCCAAGGGCCAGGCCGCCACGATCGAGGAACTGGGCAGGCAACTGGGCTACGCGGAACTGGAGTGGGTGGGCGAGACGGTGCCCGGCGTGCCGTTCCCGGTCTCGAAGGCCGAGAAGCATCAGCGCGAGTGGCGCAAGAGCATGGGCGAGGCGGAGAGCAACCTCCAGTCGAACTTCGCGAAGTACCAGATCTCGATCGCCAACGCCCAGGCGGCCCAGGACGACCGCGAGCGCGGGGCGTTCGTGGGCAAGGCGGCCCGTGAGCTGGCGATCATGGAGGCCGCGTTCAAGAAGCACCCGATCCTGGGGCTGTTCACCGGCATCGACGAGCAGTGGTTCGAGGACCAGAAGGAACTGCTCCGCCGGTTGCGCCGCCGCTGATTCGCGCCGACGTACCTCGGAACCAGACGAGGGGGAGGCCCCGGACGCCGGTCCGGGGCCTTTCTTGTGCGCCCCGCTATCATGCCCCCCCACCACGACCGACACGGAGACAGACGCCGATGCAGACCGCTGTTCGCTCCGATTTCGTGCCCGCCGACCTGAACGCGACCCGCTGGGAGAACGTTGAGCCGTACTTTCGCTCGCTGATGGAGCGTCCGGTCGAGTCGGCGTCGGACCTGGAGCGTTGGCTGGTCGACCGCGGCGAACTGGAGGCGGCGTGCCGCGAGGCGGAGGCGAATCTGTACGTCACGATGACGTGCGACACCGAGAACCGCGAGGCGTCGGAGGCGTTCACGCGGTACATCGAGACCGTGCCGCCGAAGTTGAAGCCGGCCGCGTTCGAACTGGACAAGCGGCAGGTCGATCTGTTCGCCCGCTTCCCGCTGCCCGCCGATCGCTACGCGGTGATCGAGCGGGACGTGCGCGCGGAGGTGGAGTTGTTCCGCGAGGAGAACGTGCCGATCCAGACGGAACTGGAGAAACTGAGCCAGCGGTACCAGCAGATCACCGGGGCGATGACGGTGGTGTTCGAGGGCGAGGAGCGCACGCTGCCGCAGATGGGGCGGTACCAGGAGTCGACGGACCGGTCGGTGCGCGAGTCGGCGTGGCGCGCGGTGGCGGAGCGTCGCCTGCGCGACCGCGACGCGATCGACGAGACGTACGACGCGATGATCTCGCTGCGCGACCGGATGGCGCGGAACGCGGGCTGCCCGTCGTTCGTCGAGTACGCGTTCCGCTCGATGCGTCGCTTCGACTACACGCCGGAGGATTGTTTCGCGTTCCACCGGGCGTGCGAGGCGATCGTGGTGCCGTTCGCGCGTCGGCTGAACGCGGAGCGTCGGGCGTCGCTCGGGGTGGACCGGCTCCGCCCGTGGGACCTGGGCGTGGACATCAAGGGCCGCCCCCCCCTCCGTCCGTTCGAGGGCGGGCGCGACCTGATGGCCAAGTCCGTGCGCACGTTCGAGCGGCTCGACCCGCGCCTGGCCGCCATGCTCGGCGAACTGGGCGACGGCTCGAACACGCGCGGGGCGGCCGGCGGCGCGTGCCTGGACCTGGACAGCCGGCGCGGGAAGGCGCCGGGCGGGTACCAGTACATGCGGGACCGCTCGCGGGTGCCGTTCATCTTCATGAACGCGGCGGGCCTGCACCGCGACGTTGAGACGATGGTGCACGAGGCGGGGCACGCCTTCCACTCGATGCTGACGCGGGACGAGCCGCTGCTGCACTACCGGCACTCGCCGATCGAGTTCGCCGAGGTGGCGAGCATGTCGATGGAACTGCTGACGATGCCCTACTGGGGCGGCGAGGATCGCGCGTTCTACCCCGACGACGAGGACGCCGCGCGGGCGCGCCGCCAGCAGTTGGAAGGCTCGGTCGTGCTGCTGCCGTGGATCGCCACGATCGACGCCTTCCAGCACTGGGTCTACCGGCACCCGACGCACAGCCGCGAGCAGCGGCTCGCGCACTGGCTGGAACTCGACGAGCGTTTCGGGCCTGCGGTCTCGTGGGACGGGCTGGAGGACGCGCGGCGCTGGACGTGGCAGCGCCAGCCGCACCTGTTCGGGCACGCCTTCTACTACATCGAGTACGGGATCGCGCAACTGGGCGCGCTGCAGTTGTGGCTCACGTCCGTCGAGCGGGGCGAGCGGGCCGCCATCGACGCCTACACCCGCGCCCTGAGCCTCGGCGGCTCGCGCCCGCTGCCGGAGCTCTTCCGGGCCGCCGGGCTGCGATTCGACTTCGGGCCTGAGACGGTGAAGCGCATCGTCGAGCGCGTCGAGGCGGAACTCGAGACGTTGCCCGAGTGACGCCGCCCCCGGGCGGCACATCGGCGTGAGTCGCGCGCCGCGCCGTCGCTCCCACCTCGGTCGGGGGCGTCCCGGCCGCCACACGCACCTACGCAGCCAACAGGAGCCAGATCATGGCACGTCTCAGCGTTCGTTCGCGTTCGTTCCGCCCCGCCGCGCGCCTCGCGCTCGCGGCCGCGCTCGCCCTCGGCGTTTGTGCGCCGTGCGCCCTCGCGGGCGTCGAGGTGAAGATCACCGGCGTCAGCGGCGGGGTGCAGGTCAAGAAGGCCGGCTCGGACGAGTGGACCGACGTCAATGAGGGCGACACCCTCGGCGAGGGCGACGTCGTCCGCCTGCCCGGCAGTTACACGTGGATCAAGTGGAAGCGCACCGACGCCGGCGGATGCGGCAACGAGGGCGAGGCCGGCACCGGACTCTCGAAGGTCAAGGACCTCGAGGTCGGCAAGGACATCCGCTCCGCCGCCCCCCCCGCCGGCTACTTCCACATGGTCAACGACGGCGGGCAGGACGCCGGCTCGGCCGAGATCACCGAGTCGGGCACCTGCCAGGGCGAGCAGCACTGCGGCATCAGTTCGGAGGTGGCCGTCGCCGCGCCGATGGACTTCACGCCGCAGGGCATGGAGACGCACTTCGTCGGGTCGTGGGAGCAGACGCCAGAGGGCATCGTCACCACCTTCGCCAACGCGCCGTGGAGCCCGATCCCGGTCTTCTCGACGCCGCTCTACGGCCCGTTCCTCGACCAGTTGATCCCCGTCTTCCCCGGACAGGCGATCCACTGGTTCGAGGACGGCACCTTCGCGTTCGGCCCGTGGCAGAACCCGTGCCGCGCCGACTTCAACGGCGACACGGTGGTGAACACCCTCGACGTGCTGGCGTTCCTGAACGCCTACAACGCCCGCGACCCCCGCGCCGACTTCAACGGCGACACGGTCATCAACTCCCTGGACGTGCTGGAGTTCCTGAACGCCTACACCCAGGGCTGCGACTGATCCGGCCCCTCTGAGCGCGGTTCGTTTCCGGGGCGGGGCCTTTCCAGGCCCCGCTCTCCTTTTCACGTCTTGGTTGGGATGGGGCGGGGGCGCACCACCACGACGAATCCCGGATCGGCGTGAGTGTCGGCCGGCCGCGTCGCTGAACACCCGGCCCGAACGCAGCACAGCCGCGGGCCGCCGAGACGAGCGACGGGCCGTCCGGGCCTGCGGGCGTACCGCGGGCGGGTCGCGCGCCGCTCCGATCGGGCATTCGAAAGGAACTCGCCAATGACCACGCAGCGCACCAACCGAACCGTCCGCACCCGCCGTTTTGCCCGCGCCGCCGCGATGCTCGTCGCCGTCGCCGGGATCGCGTTCTCGGCCGCCGCCGGCCCGGAGGATCAGGGCACGAAGTACCCGGTCGGCGTCGGAATCGGCGACAAGGTGGTCGACGGGGGCATCGTGGACAGCGGCGGAACAACCACGCTCTCCTTCTCGCACGCCTGGGTGCTGGGCCTGATCGACGACGACGGCAATCCCACCCGCAAGCCCGACGGCTCGGTCAACCTCGGGGGCACGGGCGGCGGCTCCGTCAAGTGCCACGTCTTCAACAAGGTGAAGATCAAGGTGCAGCCCAAGAACGCGGACGGCACCAACAACGGCCCGGCACGCGAGATCGAGGTGAAGGTGTACGTCCCGAAGAAGCCCTCCGAGCAGGACGGCGCGGACGACGCCGCCAAGGCCCGCAAGACCAACTCCGTCGTCACCAAGGTCGGCGCGAACGTCGCCGGCGCGACCATCGACGGGCACAAGCTCGTCGTGAACGACAAGGAGACCGCGGACCCCAAGAAGAACGAACGCAGCACGGGCTGGATCAAGGTCCAGCAGCAGGCGCAGCAGCAGGCGCCCGTGCAGCAGGACGACAACTACGAGGACGAGATCATCGAGGAGACGAGTTTCGCCCTGCCGGCCCACCTGAACGGGCACCCGGTCCAGGCCCGCATGATCGCCTCGCCGGTCTCCTGCATCTCGCAGCAGTTGGCGATGGCGATGGGCATCGTGCCGGTCGGACAGGCCGAGATGGACTTCGCCAACCACTCCGCGCTGTTCACCGGCGGGCTGACGGACATCGTGCCGGACGCGAACCAGCCGGTCGTGTGCAACTACGGGCACGCCTTCGTGGAGATCACGACGGTCTTCGGCCCGCCCATCCACAACCAGCCTGTCGCCTTCTTCATCCTGCCGCCCTCGTTCCTGCCGGACCAGAGCACGGTCGTCCTGGGCGGCAACGCCTACGTCCCGGAGAACCACTCGGGCTGGCTGGACAACGACACGGGCCTCTTCAACCTGATGCCGCTCATCGTGCCCTGCCCGGCCGATTTCAACGGCGACACGGTGGTCAACACCCTCGACGTGCTCGCGTTCCTGAACGCCTACAACGCGGGCGACCCCGCGGCCGACTTCAACGGCGACACCGTCATCAACACCCTGGACGTGCTCGCGTTCCTGAACGCCTACAACTCCGGCTGCGAGTGAACCCCGCGCCGACGCACGCGAAACCGCGGCGGTCGCCCCCACGGGCGGCCGCCGTTTTTTTTTCGCGATTCGCGTGAGTGCCGTCCGGTTGGATCGCTGTCCACGTGCGTCCGGGATCCGGCCCGGCACGACAACGCACCCCGTGAAGAAGGAGCCATCCATGTACGCCAAGCCCGCACACAGCACGACACGCCGCGTGCTCGCCGCCCTCGCCCTCGCCGCGGCTTCGCTCGCCGCCCACGCCCAGACCGACGTGCCGCGCGGCGGGGCGGAGGTCAAGGTCGGGGCGGGGAGTTCGCAGACCATCGTCAAGGTCCGCAACACCACCGGGCAGAAGGCCGAGGATGTCACGATCGGCCTCGAGGGCGTCGGTAAGACGGGCACGCTCATCAAGGAGGCCGACGTCCTCGACCGCAGCGACGACCGCGTGGACGACAACGGCGACGGCGTGCTCCAGGACGGCGAGAACGACACCGTCGTCGATCCCGCTTCCACCGTCGCCAAGTGCATCTTCAAAAGCCCCGGCTCCGTCGCCGACGGCGAGATCATCGAGATCAAGGTCGTCTTCACCGGCAAGACCCCCGAGGGTGCGCAACTGCGCATCAAGTTCTCCACCGAGCGCGACGGCGTGCACTACGACATGCTCTCCGTCCCGGTCATCTTCGGCCCGGACGGCGGCAAGGCGGTGGTCTCGGTCGGCGCGGCCCAGGTCGCCTCGGGCGTCCTCAACGCGAGCAAGGACGAGATCACCGGACTCGGCTTCTGGATCGAGCCGTACTTCGACCCCTATATGCCCCCGGAGGTCTCGGTCGATCGCCCCGCCGAGGTCTGGTTCGACGGCTTCGCGATGAACATCGCGTTCGAAACGCCGCTCGTGCCCGGCGAGCAGGCGGAACTCTTCATCATCTTCCCCGCGCCGATCCTGACCGAGGACAGCGCGTTCCACCTCATCATCCGCCCGTGGATGCCGTGGTGGTGCATCGCCGACTTCAACCGCGACGGCGTCGTCAACACCCTCGACGTGCTCGCCTTCCTCAACGCCTACGCCGCGGGCGACGCCGGCGCGGACATCAACGGCGACGGCGTCATCAACACGCTCGACGTGCTCGCCTTCCTCAACGCCTACACCGCCGGCTGCGACTGATCGCTCCCGGCTCCTCCACCGCCCCACACGCGCGGCCGCCCACGGAGGGCGGCCGTCGCCGTGCGCGCCCGATGGCACTCGGGCTATCCTGCTCGCCATGGACGAGTCGGCGACCCCGCGACCGCCGCACATGACGCCGGACGAGTTCCGTGCGCTCGGCCACCGCATGGTGGACCTCGTCGCCGACTACATGCGGACGGTCGAACGCCTGCCTGTCCTCTCGAAGGACGCGCCCGGCGACGTGTTGGCACGACTGCCCGAGCATCCGCCCGAGCGCGGCCTCGACGCCGGGGCGTGGGACGAAGTGTTCCGCGACGTGCAGGCCGCGATCATGCCCGGCGTCACGCACTGGCAGCACCCGTCGTTCTTCGGCTACTTCCCCTGCAACGCCAGCGGCCCGGGCATCCTCGGCGAACTGCTCAGCGCGGGCCTCGGCGTGCAGGGCATGCTCTGGCAGACAAGCCCCGCCTGCACCGAACTCGAAACCCGGATGCTCGACTGGTGCGCCGAGCTCTTCGGGCTGCCGGACTGCTTCCGCTCGTCGGCCGACAACGCCGGGCAGGGCGGCGGGGGCGTGATCCAGGGCACGGCGAGCGAGGCCGCGCTCGTCGCCCTCGTCGCGGCGCGGCAGAAGTGGCGGCACCTGCGCGCCCAGCGCACGCCCGCGGGCACGGACGCCGAGATCGGCCTGGCCGAATCCGCGATCGAGAGGCCCTTCGCCGTCATCGCGTCCGAGGCGGCGCACTCGTCGATCGCCAAGGCGGCGATGATCGCGGGCGTTGCGGACGGCCCCGAGGACGACGACCGGCTGTGGAGCGTGCCGACCGACGCCCGCGGCGCGATGGACCTCGGCGCGCTGCGCTCATTGCTCGACGAGCGCCTCGGGCAGCCCGGCGCGCCCACGCCGCTCGCGGTGGTCGCGACCGTGGGCACGACGGGGGTCGGGGCCGTCGATCCGATCGCGGGGCTGGTGCGCACCTTGGACGACGCCTGGCTCGCCGCGCTGGGGCGGCCGTTCGACGCCTGGCTGCACGTGGACGCGGCGTGGGCGGGGAGCGCGCTCGTCTGCCCCGAGCGCCGCGCGATGATCGACGGCGTCGAGCGGGCCGACTCGATCGCGATCAACCCGCACAAGTGGCTGCTCACGAACTTCGACTGCAACCTCTTCTGGACCCGCGCCCGGCGCGACCTGACCGACGCCATGAGCGTGACGCCCGAGTACCTGCGCAACGCGGCGTCCGAGTCCGGCGGCGTGATCGACTACCGCGACTGGCAGGTGCCGCTGGGGCGTCGGTTCCGGGCCCTGAAACTCTGGTTCGTCATCCGGCACTACGGGGCGGAGGGGCTTCGTGCGCACGTCCGGGAGCACTGCCGCCTCGCGTCGCTCTTCGAGCGGTGGGTCGGGCGCGATTCGCGGTTCGAGATGCCCGTGCCGCGCTCGCTCTCGCTCGTCTGTTTCCGCCTGCGCGGCGAGGACCGCGCGACGCGCGACCTGCTGGACCGCGTGAACGCCACGGGGCGGGCCTTCCTGACGCACACGACCTTCGCCGCTCCCGGCTCGCCGCCGCGCCTGCTGGCCCGCATGGCCATCGGGGCCGCCGCGACCGAGGAACGCCACGTGCGGGAGGCGTGGAGGCTGATCCAGTCCACGGCGGACGGGATCTCGCTACCCTGATGGTGTTCACCGCGGACAGCGCGGATCGCGGAGAGTGTCAGGTATGGGCTTCACGAACCCGGTTTTTCGATGCCGCCGGCCGGACGCTCGTTCCTTTGCCCCCCTCCGTGCCTTCTGTGCCTCTGTGGTGAGCCTTTTCGTGCTCTGCGGGTGCGCACAGCCGAAGAGCGACGGCACATTCAGCGTTCCCACCGGCGCATACCCCGCCGCGATCGACGCGACGCGCGACGCCCTGCGCGACTACCGGTTCGACCTCGACCGCGTCGATGCGGCCGCGGGCGTCGTCACCACGGCCGGCAAGTGGTCCAGCGGTCTCGCCACGCCCTGGGACGCCGAGCAGTCGTCCATCGCTCAGGAGTGGGACGACGCGATGAACCGCCAGCAGCGGCGCGTCCGCGTGACCTTCGCGCCGGCCGAGGGTACGAGCGAGGACGATCTCCGCTCGCTCGACGCCCCGCTCGTGGGGCGCGTCGAGGTGACGGTGTACCGGCTGCACCGCCAGGGGTGGCGGTTGGAGAGCGAGTCGGTCGGGCGGAGCCGCCGGGCGTTCGACCCCGAACTGGGGCGGTCGCAGGGTTCGCGCTACTTCGTCCCGATCACGCGCGACGAGCGGCTCGAGGCGCGCATCGCGGAAGCGGTGGCGCGTCGCATCGCCGGATCCACGACCCCGGAGTGAGGGCGCGAAAAGGCGGCTGCATGTTGCCATACAGCCGCCCGGAGGGAGAAAGAGAGTCCGTTGCGTCGGCGCGGGTGCGCCGGTTCGTCAGGCTTCGAGCGCGAGGATCGGCGACGCGCACGCCTCGGGGAGCGCGGCGCGGATGGTGTCCAGCATCTCGTTCGTGAGTTTGAGGTCCGACATCGCGCGCGGGTCGATCTCCAGCGAGGGCAGGTCGAGCCGGAATCCGCCGTCGAGTTCGCCCGCCAGGCGGTCGGCGACGTACACGATGAGCGGCAGCGTCCGCTGCTCGAACGGGAGTTCGAAGGGCCTGTGGTGGTAGCCCGTGACGCGCACGAACGAGGCCGGGAACTTCCACTTCTCGCAGAGCGCGGCCCCGAAGTGCTGGTGGTTCGCGCCGAAGATGCGTTCCTCGACCTCCGGCATGTCCGCGCCCGGCACACCGTCCGCGTCGCGCGGGATGCTCTCGACCACCTCGATCAGGCGCCCGCGGTCGGACTGCATCTCGACGATGATGCCGATGTCGTGCATCAGGCCCGCGAGGAACGCCTCGTCCGCCAGACCGAGTTTGAGGGCGTCGGCGATCATCTTGCTCGCGACGGCCGTCGCGTTCGAGTGGTCCCAGAGGTTGCGGGCGGAGAGGGAGGTCGTCAGTTCGCCGCCGCGGAAGAGTTTGGCGAGGCTCGCCGCGATCGCGATGTTCTTCACGGCGTTCAGGCCGAGCAGCACGATGGCGCGGTTGATCGAGGCGATCTGCCCCGGCAGCCCGTAGAACGACGAGTTCACGACCTTGAGGATGCGGCTGCACAGCGCGGGATCGGTCGAGATCACGCGGTTGAGGTCCTGGGCCGTCGAGTTCTTGTCCTCGACCAGCTGCACGATTCTCAGCGTGACCTCTGGCAGCGTGGCGATGTGGCTGACTTCGCGGATCGCCGACGCCACCGCCTCGTCCCGGCTCTGCGTTGCAACGCTCATGCTTGGTATCCCCTTCTGCACTCGCCCCGGCGCATCACGGCCGTTCATCGGCGCACCGGCGCACCGACTTCGCGCGGCCGCCCGAACCGCGTGATAACACCAACGGGACCGCCCGCGCAGTCGGCACGCTCCGCACAGAGCAACTTCAGTAGGTGCAGCGTTTGCGCAGCAGCATCGCCGATCCCGGGTCGGTCGAGGCCAGCAGCGCGGCCGTCCGCTCTCCCGCCCGCCCGTCGCCGTAGGGGTGCGTCAGGGCGGACCTGTCCAGTCCCCGCGCCCGCTCGACCGCTCGGCGCACGGCCAGCGCGCTCTCGCCCTCGCACGAGATCACGTTGGGGGGCCGCTCGCGCCCGCCCTGGCGTGGCCCGGCGTCGACGGCGGGGAGGCGCAGCGCGGCGGCCTCGATCAGACCCGCCGAACTGTTCCCGACGAGCACGCCGCCCGACGCCGCCACGCGCTTGAGCAGGCCGATGAACCGCTCGCGGGGCAGGTGGCCGACGCGCCGCACCGCGCCGCGCGAGGCCGCGGCCTCGATGGCGCGCACCACCCCCCCCCTTCCCGGATCGTGGTTCGGGTCGAACGCCGCGACTCGCATCCCCTCCAGCGCCGCCAGCACGTCGGACGCGGCCGCCTCCTCTTCCTCAGCGTGCCGGCCGATCGGGTGCATCAGGAAGACGGCCTCCGGCACGCTGCCGCACAGTTCACCGGTCTCCGCATCGCTCATCGGCGCGATCCGGTCCAGTCCGTCGATCGCCGGCGACCCGACGACGTGGACGAACTCGGCCCGCTCGCCCATGCGCCGGATGCGGTCCGCGGACTGCTCGGTCGCCGCGAGGTGCAGGTGGGCGAGTTTGGTGATCGCGTGTCGCATGGCCTCGTCGGCGACGCCCTCGGCCCTGTCGCCGCCGTGCAGGTGCGCTACGCCCACCCCGCCGACGGACGCCGCGCACGCCGCCGCGAACGCCTCGATGCGGTCGCCCAGCACGACGACCCAGTGCGGGCGAAGCCCGGCGATCGAACGGGCGAACCGCGCCACGCCGCGCCCCAGGGCCTCGGCGTCGTCGAGGCGGGTCGTATCGCTCGGCTTCTGCATCGGCACGCAGTCCGCGACCGCGAACGCCGCCTTCACCTCGCGGAAGGACTCCGCGGGCGGGATCAGGTGCGCCCCCGCCGCGACCACGAGCAGGTCGAGTTCCGGGCGCTGCCGCACCGCCTCCATGACGGGTTTGAGCAGGCCGAACTCCGCCCGTGTGCCCGTGACGACCATCACGCGCCGGCGCGCGCCCGACGGCGAGTCCTCGAACTCGCCCGGGCGCAACGAAGGCTCGCCGTCCCACCCGTCGCCGATCATGCGGGGACTGTAGCGAAACGCCGAAGGCTCCGCGTGCGTCCGGACCGCTGATCGACGCCGCCACGGTCACCTCGACGGCGGACGCCCCCACCAGAACCGCCCGAGCACGGGCCGATGGTCCGACGCGACCGACTCGCCCAGCGTCTCCGCCTCCGCGACGAACGCGAACGACGGTCGGTGCATGATGTAGTCGATCCTCGTGCGCGGCAGGTCCGCCGGGAAGGTCTCAGCCCCCGACCTCTGCGGCTCGGCCGCGAGGAACCCGGCCGCCTCGAAGGCGCCGATCGTCCGCGAGCCGGGCGTGTCGTTGAAATCCCCCGCGAGGATGGCCGCGCTCGGTCCCTCCAGCGCGCCGATCAGCGCCTCCGCCTGCGCGAACCGCTCCGAGTCGTCCTCCAGCCAGTCCAGGTGCAGGCACACGATCGTCAGCGGTGGACCCTCCGGGAGCGCGATTCCTACCGCCAGCGCGGCACGCGGCTCGTGCCTGCCCGGCGGCAGCTGGATAGCTCGCGTCGAGACGATCGGGTGGGCCGACAGGACTGCCAGCCCGTACTCGCCGCCCTGATACTCCATGAACGGCGCGAAGGCGTGCGCCATGCCGGTCAACTCGCCGAGCGTCTCCGCCTGGTCGACGCCGCCGGAGCGCGCGACCCCGCTGTCGACCTCCTGCAACGCGACAACGTCCGGCGCGGCATCGCGGATTACCGCTGCGATCCGCTCCAGGTCGATGATGCCGTCCATCCCCTCGCCGTGCCGGATGTTGTAGGTCAGCACCTTGAAGTCGGCAGGGTCGGCCCGGCCCGCCGGTGCAGGCTCTCGCTCGGGGCTGCCGCACCCGCACGCGAGCAGCGCGCAGCACACGGTCAGCAACGAAGCGAAGCGCCCCATCCGCGAAGTCTACTCGCGCGGCGGCGGCGCGAGGTCTTCCTCCGTCAGCGGCACGTCCCCCTCCACACCCCGCCCCAGCCGACGCCCGACCACCTCCCGCCACCGCCACGCCCCGATCCCAGTTCCCGGCCGCTTGATCGTCAGGTCGTCCGGCGAGAGGACGCGCCCGGCGTCGAGCGCGCGCCGCGTGGTGATCGACTGCCGCGACACCAGCCGGACGTCCTGCTCGCACGCCAGCACGCGCTTCTCCGGTGGGCCGATGCGTAGGTCGTCGGGCGCGAACTTCATCGACCCGTGCGACCGCGCCGACTCGGCGTACCGCGCGAACCCCGCCGGGTCGAGCGACGCCGCGTGGTCCGGCCCGATGGCGGCGCGGTCGTAGGTCAGGTGCTTTTCGAGGATGGACGCCCCGTGGGCCGCGGCCAGTGCGCCCGTGTCCTCGCCAGTTGTGTGGTCGCTGTAGCCGACGGGGCCGTCGAACAGCCGTCGCAGCGCGGCGATCGCTCCGATCGCCGCGTCGCCCGGCGCGGTCGGGTAGCAACTGACGCACTGCAACAGCGCGAGCCGATCGCGCACACCGGCCAGCCACTCAACGGCTCGCTCGACCTCCCCTGCCCGGCAGGCCCCCGTGCTCACGATCAGCGGCCTCCCTGTCGCCGCCATCGCCTCCAGCAGCGGGCGGTTCACCGCGTCGGGGCTGGCGCTCTTGTAGGCGTCCCACGCCAGCCGCTCCGCCTCGGCGACGAGATCGACGCTGAAGACGGTGACGATGGCGTGCAGGCCCAGCGCGTGCGCCCGCTCGACCACCGCCGCCATCGCGTCGATGCCGAGTTCCAGCCGGCGCAGCATGGAGACCGGGTCCGACTCGCCCGCCGCGCGCTGATACGCCGCGAGTCCGGCCGCGCGGCTCATCAGCAGGTCGGCGCGGAAGAACTGGAGTTTGACGGCGTCCGCGCCGGCGTTCGCCGCCGACTCGACGAGCGCGACCGCCCGCTCGGCCGAGCCGTCATGGTTCACGCCGATCTCGGCGATGACGTAGGGCGGCTGCCCGGGGACGATCTGTCGGCCGCCGATCCTCATCGCACGCCGCCCAGCCGCGCCGCCGCCACCGCAAGGTCCACCGCGTCGTCGATGTCCACCACCTCGCCCGCCTCGGTCCTCACGCCCCGGTGGTCGCGCCCCAGGAACGCGTGCGGGCCGGGCGCGACGCCCTCCTCGAGCAGCAACGCGCGACGCGACACCACCAGCACGCCCCCGTCCGGCACGAACGACGGAGGCAACGACTGGCGGCGGTGGACGCCGTTGAACAGCCGATCGCCCTCCCAAGGCGTCACGCGGCCGTCCTCGCCCAGCCGCGCCTGCCACCACGGGTGGAACTTGCCGACCGGCGCGTAACTCTGCACCGACGAGCAGCCGGTGCGCCGCAGCAGATCGACCGCGCGGTCGATCAGTCCGGCGGGCCGCACGGGCACGTTGCCGTAGAGGACGACGACGCACGCCGACGGATCGCGCTCGTCGAGCGTGACGGGCGCATCCAGCCCCGCGGCCCGGCGCAGGCACGCCCGCACCGCGTCGTCCACCGTCGCCGTGTCGGTCGCGTGCTCCGGCTCGCGCTCGACGGGCGTCGCGCCCATGTCGCGGGCGATCGCCAGCACCCGCGGCGAGTCGCTCGACACCAGGACCGCGTCCACCGTCGCCGCCGCCAGCGCGGCCTCGATCGTCCACGCCACGCACGGCCTGCCCGCGACGGGCGCGACGTTCTTGCCCGGCAGGCCCTTGCTGCCGGCCCGGGCGAGCACCGCGGCGATCGTGCGGCAGGCCTGCGTTCCGCCCATCCGCGATGCCTCCCCCCCGCAACGCTACGCCACCGCGCGGCGCGGCGATCGCAGCCGACGCGCCCGCGCCAGCGTGCGCCACACTTCCTCGAACGGCTGGCGCGACAGGTCGCCGGCCCGCTGGCGCGCGTGCAGGTCGGACCCGCTCATCGGCACGCGCCCGTCGCACAGCGCGGTCATGGTCGTGCGGTCCAGGCGGTCGCGGGCCGCCACGGGCAGCGGCAGCGGCGCGATCCGGTCGCCCGCGATCGGTCTGGTGAGCGGGTCGATCACGCACGCCCACGCGTGCATCAGCCAGTGGTCGTAGAAGCCCTCGACCTGGCCGTAGACCGCGTCGCACCTGGTGATGCGCGGGACGACCCACGGGCCGCCCCACGCCCCCCCCTCGCCCGCGAGCGAGACGAGCCGGCGCACGTTCTCGACCGCGCCCTCGAAGAGGTTCGCCCCCGCCATGTGCCGGTACGCCTCGGCGTCGGTCGCCAGCAGGTCCACGCTCACGGCGTCGACGCCGGACCGGGCGAGGGCATCGACGGCGGACGGCTCGCAGAGCAGGTTCGTGCGCAGGTGGATGCCCGCGACGCCGCACTCGCGCGCGGTCGCGACGATCTCCGCCCAGGCCGGGTGCATCAGCGGGTCGCCCGCGCCGGCGAGGGTGACCGCGCCGTCGCGCCGGAGCCGCCCGAACTGCGCGAGCACGCGCCTGGCGGCCTCGACGGAGATGGGCCTGCGCTCCGGCGCCTCGCCGGAGCCCCACAGCGTGCGCGCCCGCAGCCCGCCCGTGCGACGCCCGGTGCAGAGTTCGAGCGTGAGCACCTGCGGGGCGGGGCCGGCGAGCGAGAGCGGGGACGCCTCGGCCGCGCGGCAGAGCGCGGCCGCGTCCGCCTCGTCCGCCGGCGCGCCGCACGACGCCGCCAGGCGCGAGAGCGCGAGCGCGCGCGAAGGCTCGTCCGGGATGAACCGCACCCCCGCGTCGCGCACCAGCGGGTCCACGTGCACGCACACGTCCTTGGCGATCGGGTCCAGCACCGGCGCGACGGGCACGTAGCCGAGCAGCCCGCCCATCGACGCGATCGGCCCCGCGCCCGACGCCTGCGACGCCATCTCCTCCGCGAGCGTCCGCTCGATCACGCACGGCGCGAGGCCCGGGGGCGCCTGCGTGAACGTGAACCGGTGCTCGCTCGGGCGTTCGAGGCACCGCTCGACGACGGCGTCCGTCAGCGCGGGATCGAGCAGCGCCCAGTCCGCGCCGCAGACGACCGCGGCGTCGATTCCCTCGTCGCGCATCACGCCCGCGAGCGTCTCGGCGTCGAAGGCCTCGTCGTAGCAGGTCTGGTTCGCCAGCCCGCCCCGCCAGCACGAGCGCGCCCAGAGCCGCGCCCGCGCCACGGCGTGCCGACGCTCGCCCAGCGGGTGGCGATCGACCCGCCGCACCGCGACCTCCAGCCCCGCGGGAACGTCGCCGACGATCGCGCGCACGCGCTGCTCGTCCTGCGCCAGCAGCACGACGCGGCGCACGCGCGTGGTCCGCGCGAGCCGCCGGAGCAGCATCGCCAGCGGGTTCAGCCCGCTGAGGAACCGGTCTTCGAGGCGTCGCGGCGTGCCCAGCCCGCCGCGGTCGGGGTCGGCGGCGATCACCGCCGCGACGCGCAGTGCCTCGCGCGTGATCCGCACGCCGTCGGGCGCCGGCGCGGGGGAGCGGGTCGCCTTCGCCCCCCCCTCCATGGCGGCCGCGGTGTCGTCGAGCATCCGGCCCATCGCGTCGGCCGCGTCGGCCAGCCAGGTCACGTTCTCGAGGTCGCGCTCGATCTGCTTGCGCTGGCGCTCGAGCGGCGAGAGGCCCTCGTCGAGGGCGATCTCGCGGTCGCGGCGGAAGCGGCGGAGGGTGCCCGTCTGGTTCAGGCGCTGCACCAGTTCGTACGCCGCGCCGAGCGACGCGACCTCGCGGGCCAGCCCCTGCACGCGCCCGATGAGGCGGTTGACCCTGGCCTGATCCGCGTGGTGGTCGCGCATCTCCGCGAGCAGTCCGGCCGTCTCGCGGCTGATCTCGCCCACGCGCCGCACGCCGCCGCGCAACGCCCGCGCCCGTTCGGCGGCGATGCGCGCGCCGCGCCGGAGCGCGGCCTCGTCGCGCGTCGCCTGGGGCAGCGCGACCCGCGGCGAGCCGGCGGGCGCGCAGCGCTCCAGCGCAACCGCGAGCGTCATCGGCGTGGCGTGCCGCTTTCGGGCGCCGCCCTCGGTGGCGTCGATCGTCGTCAGCCCGCGCCGCGCGTCTTCCTCGAACGCACGCTCGAACTGCACGAGGTACGACGCCATCTGGTCGTCGGTGTAGACGGGGCGGCCGTCCGCGTCCTCGACGCGGTGCAGCAGGCGACGGTGGCGCACGATCCGCTGCCATTCGAGCATTTCGAGCGTGTTGAACTCGTTGATCTCGCCCGCCCAGACCGCATGGATCGCCGCGCCGGGGCCGTAGTACTGCCCGTCCGTAAAGGCCAGGTCCTGCCCGATGAGCATCACCGGGTCGCACCCGAGGTGGCGCGCAAGGTAGTACGCGAGGTGCGCCACCGTCGCGCCCGCGGGCAGCGTCGCGCGATCGGGTCGGCGCTCGCTCCCGAGCACGGCGTCGAGCACCGGGTCGGCGGGGCAGCGGATCGCGCCCGGGAACGCCGCGAGGATCGCCGGGTTCGCCTTCGCGTCGGCGACGAGCGTGACGCCCCGCACGTCCTCCGGCGTCAACCCTTCGTAGAACCGGCGCGAGATCTCGTGCCAGTCCAGCGCGGTGACGAAGTGCGGGCGGATGCCGCGCTCGAGCAACTGCTTGAGCACGGTCTGCACGGCGACAATGACGACGCGGTCGCGCACGCCGGGTCGCGCCAGCAGGTCGATGTTGCGGCGCAGGCTCGGCCCCGCGCTCACGACCACCGCCGGTCGGCCGGCGCACGCGCCGGCGAGGTCGCCGACGCCCGGGCAGCCCGCGTAGTGGTCGAGGTTCATCAGGAGGTTTCGGAGGGTGGTCTCCATCTGCACGAGCGTGGTGACGACGGTGGTGCGCAGGGCGCGCACGACGCGGGTCAGTTCCTCGCCGAAGCGCGGCGCCAGCGCGCCCAGCCGGGCCTTGCTCGCCGGGTGCTCGACGATCTTCACCCCCAGGGACAGGATGCCCTCCGCCCCGGCGATGCCCCGAGAGAGCGAGGCCGGATCGCACTCCACGAGCACCGCCACCGTCCCCCCCCCGAGCCAGGCCGAGCAGTCCACGCGCTCGAGCACGGCCCGGAGCAGCCCCGCGTCCGGCTCGAAGCAGACGACGAAGCCGGCCTCGCCCATGCGGCGCGCCAGCGCGCCGACGTGGTGCCCCACGCCGAACCCCAGCACCGCCACCGCGCCCGAGGCGCGCGGGTCCACCGTCGCCGCCAGACGCTCGGCCTCCTCCAGGGGTCGTCGCCGGCTCGCCAGCCAGCGCGCCGCCGGGCCTTCGCCCTCGCTCGCCGTGATCGCGCCGTCGTCCGCGATCGCGAACGACAGGTCGGGGCGCGGCGGAGCCAGTCGCACGGCCTCGGCCGCCGACGCCGAGCGTACCGCCAGCGCGCGCAGATTCCGCTGGAACACCTCCGCGCTCGGCGCAAGCCCCTGCTGCCCCGCGTGCCCTACCGTCATTCGCTCTCCGATCCGTTCGCCCGCCTTGGATCGACCCGCCCGACGACGCGGCTGCAAAGATGCTCGACGCCAGAGCCTATCAACCACCCCCCGCACACGCCCGGCGTCACGGGTGTCCCGCCTGTGCCCTCTCGCTCTGCCTCGCCGCCGCACCCGCCCTCGCGATCCTCACGCCGCCGCCCTCGCTCCCGTCGCTCCCGCGCCCGCCGATCGTCCCGCACCTGCTCTTCGAGTCGCCGCTGCCGCTCGTGTTCGCCGTTCTCGCCGCGGGATGTATCGCCGCGATCGCGTTCCATCGTCGCGCGCGGACGAAGCACGCCGGCCTGGCGGCGGGCGCATCCGTACTCGTCTCGGGCGTGCTGCTGGCCCTCGCCTCGCTCGTCGAGACGCCGCGTGAGCGCGTCATCGCCCGCACCCGCCTGCTGGTGGACGCCGTGGCCCGCGCCGACGCCAACACCCTCGAAGACCTGCTCGCGCCCGACTGCCTCGTCACGTTCGACCGCGCCCCCAATGGTTGGGAGAAACCGGAGACCGTGGACTGGATCAGCGACAACCTGCGCGGGCGGTATACGGTCGCTCAGCACGAGGTTACCGGCGTGCAGGCCCAGGTCGGCCCCCAGCGCGGGCTGGCGCGCACCCGACCCGCGGTCCGAGTGACTCCCGACATCACCGGCCGCCCGCACGCGTTCGTCTGCCTGATCACGTGGCGCAAAGACCCCGACGGCACTTGGCGCGCCCTGCGCATCGAACCGCTCTGGCTTCAGGGCTACGGCGACCTGACCGGGCGGTGAGATCGAAACGCGAAAAGCGAAAAGCGATAAAGCGAAAATGAGAGCGGGACTTCGCGCGGATCAACGTCCGGCGCTCCGGATCTTCGCTTTTCGTTTTTCGCTTTTCGCTTTATCGTTCTATCGCTTTATCGCTTTATCGCTTTCCCTACTGCCGCTCTTCCGGCACCGCGACCAGCGAACTGGGCTGCATCCGCCAGGCCTTCGGGTCGTTGGCTGGCACGCCCCGGACGCGCTCGCGGATGCCCTTGCCATTGAGCAGGTTCAGAGGGTGGCGTTTGCGGGCCTCGCGCAGGGGCAGGCTCTCGAAGCCGGGCGAGTTGACGGGGTCGTAGTCGGCGGTGCCGAAGATGCCGACCGTCACGGTGCTGCGTTCCGGGCCGTGGTAGTAGAAAGCGAGTTCGCCCTCGCGTCGCAGCTGGGCGGCGGCCTGCTCCGCGGTCTTCCGGCACTCCGCGAGTTCCTGCGCGGTGGGCCGCTTGTCGTCCGCCGGGCCGTAGATGCCGACCTGGAGCGTGTAGAGGGCGGACGAGCCGTAGTACTTCCTGGCGTTGCGCAGGTCGAACTGCGGGATGCTGCCGGCCAGCCGGTCCGGGCTGGGCGGGCTGAGCAGGGCGTCGGCGAACGGGCGCTGCCCATCGACCACGAGCGTCTGCACCCGGCGCAGGTCGGTGGCGGCACGCGGGTCATCCGGGCCGGCATACTTCCCGAACGCGAGGACGACGGCGCGGCCCCGCTCCTCGACGTACGCGCTCTCCAGCCCGGCCATGGTCTTCGCCTTCCAGAGCGACTGCGCGGCCCGGTCCGCCTTGTCCGAACCGATGAACGCCGCGATCACGATCGTCCAGTCGTCGGCCATGGGGGCCGCGCTCGGCTGCGCGCCGGGCGAGGGCTGGTTGCGCCGACGCTCCGGCTGCTCGATTCCCCCCCCCTGAGCGACGAGCTGTGCGCACGCGAGGGCAACGCACGCCGCGACCACCCAGCGCAGACCCCCGCCGCCCGTTCCCGTGGTCCCGAATGCCATGGTGGATGCTCCTGCCCCACCTCCAGCCTACCCGCCGGCGCGGCGTCGGGCCATGTTCGGTAAGTTTGTGTCCGCCAACAGGTTGCGGTCAATAGGGACGAAACCGGGAGTATTGAAGGCCCGCGACGCCGCGCGTCGATACTCTGGCCAAGTCGGTCGGGTGCCCCGCCGGGGCGTCGGCCGAACTGGAGGCCCGGCTCCGAGACCCGGGCGGCGTCGGTGGGAGGCCCGTTCGATGTTCAACCTTGCTCCGGTGGGAGGCACACAGGCGGGCCGGTCGGCCGAGGGGGTGGCCTCTACGGCCGAAGACCGGGCACGCGCGCCGGTCGAGGTCCCCGCCCCCGTTCGCCCGGGTGACCGTGTCGAGGTCTCGCGTCTGTCCGTGCTGATGAGCCGGCTCCGCGACATGCCGGACATCCGCCATGACCTCGTGGATCGCCTGCGGCACGAGATCGAGTCCGGGGCTTATCCGACGGCTGAACGCCTCGACGCCGCCCTCGACGCCCTCCTCGACGAGATCAGCCCGGGGTAGTCCCGAGGGCGGTCGTCAGGAACTCCACCATCGCGATCTTGGCGTCGTTCGAGTGCCGGCCGAACCCGGCGTGTTCTTCCGGCGCGCCCGTCTCGGTGAAGGTCACCAGCCGCACCTGCTCCGGGTCCGACCCGCGGGCGGCGTAGTGCGCGCGCAGGTCGTCGATGAACGCCCGTTGGGTCTCGAACGCGACCACTCGGTCCGTCGTCGCGTGGATCGCAAGGAAAGGAATGGGCCTCCAGCCCGCCAGGTGCCGCGACGGATCGAGACGCTCGACCCGTTCCCGTGGATGGTCGATCGGCCACGCCTTGCGCCCCGATCCCGCCGGCGGGAAGTAGAGGTCGGTCAACCGCCCGCTGGTCGCCTCCACGAACGCCGCCGAGAACGGGTGCGGCTCGCAGAGTCGGCGCAGCGTGATCATGCCTCCGGCCGACATCCCGCCGATGGCGAACCGCGCCGGGTCGAAGACGCCGCCGTCCTCGACCGCCCGGAGCGCGCGCACGACCGCGTCGATCTCGCCGACGGCCTGCTCGACAACGTCGAGCGTGTGCCTCGGGTCGTGCATGCGCGGCCCGTCTCGCTCGCCGTGCCCGGGCAGGTCGATCGCGCACACGGCGATGCCCGCGCGGATCAGGCGCAGGTAGCGCCCGGGGTCGAGTTCCTTGCTCACGGTGCGCCCGTGCAGCCAGACGAGCGTCGGCGCGGGGCGCGCCCAGTCCGGGTGCGCGAGCAGCGCGGGAACACCCGCAGCCCCGAGCCGCGCGTGCCGGGCCTGATCGGCGAGGGCCTTGGGGAAGCGTGCGAACCGAGGATGCATGGGGTTCGAGGATATGCCCACCCCGAGAGACGGCCGTCGTGGCACGCGTTCACCCCCGCACGACTTCCTCCACCGCGCGTCTCGGCGTCGGCTTCGCTTCGGGCGCGTACCCGATCCGCAGCAGGCACTGCGGCACGCCCGGTCGTTCGGCGATCGACGCCAGCCGGGGCCGGAGCGTCTCGACCTCGATCGGCTGGTTCAGGAACGACGCGGAAAGCCCGACCGCGGTCGCCAGCAGCAGCACGTGCTGCAGGGCCTGGCCGGCGCGGAGCCACTCGACCGTCGTGTCGCCCGGCGTGCCGAGCACGGCCAGCAGGGGCGAGTGCTCGGCGAGGTCCATGTCCCTGGCTGCGACGCCCTTGCCGAGGTCGAGCGTGCGGATGACGAACGGCTCGGCGATGGAGACGAGGTCGCTGTAGCCGTGGGCGTAGCCGGGCATCCCGTCGCGGCTGTGGCTTCGGTTCGAGTGAATCCACGCCGCCAGTTCGCGCCGGAAGCGCTTGTCGGCGAACTGGATGCGGTCGCCCTCCGCGACCAGCCCCGCGATCGTGTGCCGGTCTCGCTTTCGCGTGAAGCACGCGAGCCATGCGCGCTCCGCCTCGGCGGCGGCCGTGAGCCGAGCCTGGAGCGCGTCCTCGACGGCACGCTGCTCGTAGGGCGCGCGGTTGGTGTGGCGGCGGGGGATCGCGCCGAAGAGCACGTGCATCTCGTGCGGAACCTCCTCGCGCGGGCCGAGCGCGAACGCGGCGAGCAGGTCGCGTTCGCCCGGATCGGGCTGGAGTTCGATCAGCGGTTGGTAGCCGAAGTGCTCGGCCGCGACGCGGAGGTTGAACAGCGCACACCCGCAGGACATCGTCATCTTGCGGTCGTCCGGATCGACGACCGGCAGGGCGCGCGACCGGTCCGCGTAGACCTCGACCCGCCCGCCCCTCAGCCGGAAGATCCAGGGCTGCGTGTTGTGCCCCGAAGGCGCGAGCACGGCGTAGCCGAGCAGGAAACGGAGCCGCTCGGCGACTGGGGCGTCGTGGCCCGGGAAGGCGGACGCGGAGACGTTCCACGGTTCCAACTCGGGAGAGCCTTTCATCGCCGACCTCCCGGCCGCGTTCGCCGACTCATCCGCCCGCCGCGCGCACCTCCTCGTACACCGCGCCGATGGCGCGTGCGCGCACCTGCTCGTACCCGTACCCCTCCATGAACTCCCACCGCATGGCCTCGACCTCGGCGCGCTCGCGGCCTTCGCGCACCGCCTTCGAGACTTCGTCCCACAGCCGCTCCAGGTACTCCGCCTGACGCCGAAGGCCCCCGGCGTCCGTCAGCGCCCCGTGCCCCGGCACGACCATCGTCCGCTCGTCGCACAGCGCGGCCGTCCGCTTCACGCTCTCGATCCACCCGCGGCAGGTCACGCCGCCGGTCGGGTCGAAGAACGGGTGCAGGTTGTTGAAGAGCAGGTCGCCGGCGTGCAGCAGGTCGAGGGAGGGCACGCGCACGACCACGTCGTTGTCCGTGTGCCCCGGGCCGAAGTGGTGCAACTCGACGGCGAGATCGCCGATGCGCACCTCGTTGGGAAACTCGTCGATGCGTCGCGTGGGCGCGAACGCCTCGGCCTCGAGCGAGTCGGCCCGCTCGGCGAGTTCCGCCGCCTCGCGCGCCACGCGCTCGATGTCCCCGCGGTCGCGTCCCAACTGCGCCGGGCCGCTGCGAGCCATCTGTTTGTAGCGGTCGATCTGGGCGGCGACGCGCTCGCCCGCCGCGTCGTGCGCCAGCACGGGCACGTCGCCGGTGAAGGCCACGTTGCCGCCGGTGTGGTCGGCGTGATGGTGGGTGTTCACCACCATCGCGACCGGGTCGCCGTGGGACTCCGCCTCGCGGCGAAGGGCGCGCGCGATGCCGGGGTACTTTGTGTCGACCAGGAGCGCGCCGCCGCCGGCGCGGACGACCAGCGCGTTCCCGCCGTCGCCCGTGGCGGCCCACGCGCTGTCGCGCAGGCGCTCCCAGGTGAAGAAGCGATCGGCCCGGGCGCGCGCCCAGGCCTGCCGCGGGAGCGCGATCGGCGCGAGCGAGGCCGCCGCGGTTGCCGCCAGGAACCGTCTGCGTGTCCAGGGCATCGTGAACCCTCCGTGCCCGGCGCGTCCGGGCATTCTATCAGGCTACCATTGGCCCCCTCCCCGCGGCGACCGGCCCGGAGAGAACCCTAACGATCGGGGACGACGCGATGAAGGCGAATGACCTGCGGCCCGGGCTGGGCGTGAAGATGGACGGCAAGTTGTTCGTGGTGACGGAGTTCGAGCACCGCACGCCGGGGAATCTCCGCGCGTTCATCCAGATCAAGATCCGCGACGTGCTGTCGGGCAAGAGCATCGAGAAGCGCCTGAGCAGCACGGACGACGTGGAGACGATCGACCTGGACCGGAGGCCGATGGAGTACCTCTACTCCGACTCGAGCGGCGCGACGTTCATGGACACCGAGACCTTCGACCAGATCGTGATCCCCGAGGACGTGCTTGGGAACGCGATGCAGTACCTGACGCCGAACGTGCAGATCGTGGTGCTGTGCCACGAGGGGAACCCGGTCACGATGGAACTGCCGTCCAGCGTCGAACTCACCGTGACGGACACGCCGCCGGGCATCAAGGGCGCGACCGCGACCAACCAGACCAAGGAAGCGACCTGCGAGACCGGCCTGAAGACCAAGGTGCCCCCGTTCATCTCCGTGGGGGAGAAGATCCGGGTCAGCACGGCCGACGGCTCGTACCAGTCGCGAGCCTGAGCCGGCCTTTCGCGCCCGGGGGAGGGAGCGATGGCGAAGCGGAGGACCGTCGCGCTGGGCGCGCTGCTGTGCGTCGTTCTGGCCGCGTGCGCGGCCGGCGTGGTGTGGACGCTGAAGCAGCGCGGCACGATCGCCGCGCTGGGCGAGAGCATGCAGGACTACCTGGGCCGGCAGGTGGTCGGCATCGTCAACGCCTACCTGCACCCGCAACTCGGGTTCTCGACCGTGCGCTACGACGCGCCGGGGACGCTCGTGCTCGCGGGCGTCACGCTCACCGCGCCCGACGGGACGCGCGTGCTCGAACTCGAACGAATGACGCTGACGCTGGCCGAGGTGCCCAGGATCGGGAGGCCGATCCTCGTCGAGCGCGTGGATGTGGAGTCGCCGACGGTGCGGCTGGTGCGCGGCCCGTTGGGCGCGGAGGGCGATCGGGGGTGGCTCGGGCTGGACCCGATGGTGAAGGCCGTGCCGGGGCGCGACGAGGCGGTGGAACCGGAGTTCCGACTCTCGAACGTGCTTCGGCTGCGTCGCGTCGAGGTGCGCGACGCTTCGGTGCACTATGACGAGGGCGACGGCACGCCGCCGATGACGCTGCGCGGGATCGAAGCCTCGCTCGATCTCGTGCCCGACGAGCGTCGCGGCGAGAGCGGGTGGTACGCCGTGTCCGCCGACACGCGCATCGGCCCGGCGGCCGAGGTTGAGCTGCGCGGCGAGGTGAGCCTCGATTCGCTGATGGTCGAGGTGGAACGGCTGTTGCTGACGGCGGCGGTCGCGCCGGACACGATGGAGGCGCTCCCGCCCCAGGTGCAGTCGCTGCTGGCGGAGCGCGACGCACGGGGCACGCTCGAGGTGCTCGCGTGGGGGCGCGCGGACCTGAACGACCCCTTCGCCGGCCCGCTCACGGCGCAGGTGTCGCTGCGCGAGTTCAACATCGCCGCGGGACGGATGCGGCTTCCGATCGACGAGGCGCGGGCGGAGGCGAGCGTGAGCGGGGGCGTGGGCACGCTGGCCGCGTTCGAAGCGATGCTCCTGGACGGGCGGGTGGGCGCGAAAGGCACGGCGCGCCTGCACGAGCCGGGCGCGCCCGCCGCGCTGCACTGGACGGCGGATGGGCTGGACCTGAACGCGCTGCTGCGCTCGCAGGAGGACCGGGCGGACGCGCGCCTCGCCGGTCGGCTGAGGGGCGAGGGCACCGTGACGCTCTCGCTCGACGCCATGGCCGACTCGATCGGCGGCGCCGGGTCGATCAACGTCGAGAACGGCCGGCTGCTGCTCGTGCCGGGCATCACGCAACTGGCGGACGCGATGAACGTTGCCCGCGGCGCGCGCGAGAGCCGCGAGTCGAACCACCGCGCCTCGGCCGAGTTCGACCTCACGCCCTCGGGCATCAACGTGACCGCCTCGGAGGTCGTGACGAACTTCATGGCGGCGCGGGGGACGGGGACGGTGGGCTACGACGGCGCGCTGGACCTGGCCGTCAACGCCGGGCCGCTGGAGCGCGTGCAGTCGCTGCTCGGGCGGGTCGGGGAGGCGATCGGGAGCGTCACCGACCGCTTGATGAAGTATCTTGTCCGCGGAACGGTCGAGGAGCCTCGCGTTACCGTGGCTCCGCTCGGCATCGGCTGAGGAATCGAACGCCCACCATGAGCGACCCACGGGCCAGCATCGTGCTCATCGGGCTTCGCGGCTCGGGCAAGAGCGCGCTCGGCCCCCGCCTCGCCGAACGCCTGGGCCGGCCGTTCATCGACCTCGATGCGGTCACCGTCGCGTATCTCGGCGAGGGCACGCTGCGCGAACTCTGGGACCGGCACGGCGAGGCCCGCTTCCGCCAGGCCGAGTACCGCGCCCTCGTCAACCAGGCCTTCCCGCGCACCAACCCCGGTCCGGTCGTCGCCCTCGGGGGGGGGACGCCGACCGCGCCCGGGGCCGCCGACTTCCTCCGCAACGCCCGCGCCCGCGGCCTGGGGGTCATCGTCTACTTGCGCGCGAGTGCCGACACGCTCCGCGCCCGCCTCGCCGCCGCGGACAACACCGACCGCCCGTCGCT